>NZ_JAKNCT010000028.1 GCF_022134585.1 Mesosutterella porci | reverse complement strand
TTCAAGCTACCAGGGCACACCTTATTCCGAAGTTACGGTGTCAATTTGCCGAGTTCCTTCTCCCGAGTTCTCTCAAGCGCCTGAGCATATTCAGCTCACCCACCTGTGTCGGTTTACGGTACGGTCAACGTTGAACTGAAGCTTAGAGGGTTTTCCTGGAAGCGCTTCAAGTGGCTTCGCCTTCATAAGAAGGCCCGATTCTTCGTCCTGGATATTCGACAGCGGATTTGCCTGCTGCCATCCATCGCTCGAAAGCCGGGACATCCAACACCCGGTCCACTCTGGCTGCTCCGTCACCCCATCGCATTCAACGCCGGTTCAGGAATATTGACCTGATTCCCATCAGCTACGCTTCTCAGCCTGGCCTTAGGGACCGACTCACCCTGCTCCGATGAACGTAGAGCAGGAAACCTTGGGTTTGCGGCGAGCGGGCTTTTCACCCGCTTTATCGTTACTCATGTCAGCATTCGCACTTCTGATACCTCCAGCAGTCCTCTCGAACCACCTTCACGGGCTTACAGAACGCTCCCCTACCACTCCGCGCCTGACGCGCGAAATCCGCAGCTTCGGTTATCGGCTTAGCCCCGTTACATCTTCCGCGCGGAAGGACTCGATCAGTGAGCTATTACGCTTTCTTTGAAGGATGGCTGCTTCTAAGCCAACTTCCTGACTGTTTTAGCCTTTCCACTTCGTTTTCCACTTAGCCGGTATTAGGGACCTTAGCTGGCGGTCTGGGTTGATTCCCTTTTGAGTCCGGACGTTAGCACCCGGTGCTCTGTCTCCCGTGCGAAGCTTCGCGGTATTCGGAGTTTGCCATAGTTTGGTAAGACGCCATGTCCCCCTAGCTATAACAGTGCTCTACCCCCGCGAGCTCGTGCACGAGGCACTACCTCAATAGTTTTCGGGGAGAACCAGCTATCTCCAGATTTGTTAAGCCTTTCACCCCTAACCACAGCTCATCCTCTGGTTTTGCAACACCAGTAGGTTCGGCCCTCCAGTGTGTGTTACCACACCTTCAGCCTGGCCATGGTTAGCTCATCTGGTTTCGGGTCTATGCCGTGCGACTCAATCGCCCTGTTCGGACTCGCTTTCGCTGCGCCTTCCCTAT
>NZ_JAKNCT010000027.1 GCF_022134585.1 Mesosutterella porci | reverse complement strand
CACGCCTTGCTTTTCCCTTTCAAAACCTCTGCAGCTTCTTTTCTTCAAGCAGCACGGTTATAGGATCAAGCCGCACGGGCAATTAGTACTGGTTAGCTCCACGCCTCGCGGCGCTTCCACACCCAGCCTATCAACGTCCTGGTCTAGAACGACCCTTCAGTGAGGTCCAGCCTCAGGGAAGACTCATCTTCAGGCAAGTTTCCCGCTTAGATGCTTTCAGCGGTTATCTCTTCCGCACGTAGCTACCCGGCAATGCGACTGGCGTCACAACCGGTACACCAGAGGTGCGTCCACTCCGGTCCTCTCGTACTAGGAGCAGCCCCTGTCAATCTTCCAGCGCCCGCGGTAGATAGGGACCAAACTGTCTCACGACGTTTTAAACCCAGCTCACGTACCTCTTTAAATGGCGAACAGCCATACCCTTGGGACCGGCTACAGCCCCAGGATGAGATGAGCCGACATCGAGGTGCCAAACACCGCCGTCGATATGAACTCTTGGGCGGTATCAGCCTGTTATCCCCAGAGTACCTTTTATCCGTTGAGCGATGGCCCTTCCATTCAGTGCCACCGGATCACTATGACCTGCTTTCGCATCTGCTCGACTTGTAGGTCTCGCAGTCAGGCACGCTTGTCCCATTGCAGTATCCGCACGATTTCCGACCGTGCTTAGCGTACCTTCGCACTCCTCCGTTACCCTTTAGGAGGAGACCGCCCCAGTCAAACTGCCCACCATGCACGGTCCCCGGCCAGGTTTACTGGCTTAGGTTAGAACCTCAAACAAATCAGGGCGGTATTTCAACGTCGGCTCCAAGCGGACTAGCATCCGCTTTTCACAGCCTCCCGCCTATCCTACACAGATCGGTTCAAAGTCCAATGCAAAGCTGCAGTTAAGGTTCATGGGGTCTTTCCGTCTAGCCGCGGGGAGATTGCATCATCACAAACATTTCAATTTCACTGAGTCTCGGGAGGAGACAGTGTGGCCATCATTATGCCATTCGTGCAGGTCGGAACTTGCCCGACAAGGAATTTCGCTACCTTAGGACCGTTATAGTTACGGCCGCCGTTTACTGGGACTTCGATCAGAGGCTTGCACCTCATCAATTAATCTTCCAGCACCGGGCAGGCATCACGCCCTATACGTCGACTTTCATCTTTGCAGAGCGCTGTGTTTTTAGTAAACAGTTGCAGCCACCGATTCTCTGAGGCCCCTTCGCCCTCAGGGTTTTTCTCCCTTCAAGCTACCAGGGCACACCTTATTCCGAAGTTACGGTGTCAATTTGCCGAGTTCCTTCTCCCGAGTTCTCTCAAGCGCCTGAGCATATTCAGCTCACCCACCTGTGTCGGTTTACGGTACGGTCA
>NZ_JAKNCT010000026.1 GCF_022134585.1 Mesosutterella porci | reverse complement strand
CGTAAATTCCGCAAAATTTATAACTAGTTAAGAGCAAAAATATTTTTGATTTCAGTCAATTAATCCCTCGAAAGAGGGTTTATTTTTCGGAGAAAACACAGTATAATTATAACTATATAGAATTGATTTCTGTTCTGCCATGACTGAGATTCCTGAAGGAGCCCTGCTCCAAAAATCCAAAAACGGAGTTTCCTACGTCTTCTTTCCGTCGTATTACTACGACAAGAACGCTACTACCCATAACAAGGAAAAACAGCGGCGGCTCTACATTGGCAAGGTGGTCAACGGCCATTTCATTCCCAACAAGCGCTACAAGGCGAACCCACGCCTTTCCGCCAGTGACGCAGGGAAGGAGCTGGCCGAAACGATCGATCTTTCAAAGGTCGTCAGCCGCAGCGTCGGTGCCACGTCTCTGCTCACCGCCCTTGCCGAAAAGGTCCATTTAAAGCAGGATCTTATCGATGTCTATGGCGAGGAAACAGCCCTGCAGCTTTTGTCTCTGGCTCTTTTCATGGTCATCGAATCAAACTCTTCACTGTCAATCTATCCGCAGTGGCAGCCCAGATTCCGAGTGCCGTCGGATGCAGCGCTGCCGTCGCAGGCTGTCAGCAGGCTGCTGATGAAAGTGGGGCAGGATCAAAGCGCCCTCCACAGGTTTTTCCATGCCCGGACTACGCATGTCAGGGCCAAAGAGTTTCTCGCCTACGACAGCACAAAAATCGCTTCAACTTCAAGGAACATCGATGACGTCAGGTGGGCTCCGAGCAAGCAGGGAAACTTCCAGCAGGAAATCGGCCTGGCGATTCTTTGCGGGCAGAAAAGCCGCATACCGGTCATGTTCCGGGTCCTGCCCGGAAACATTCCCGACGTCAAAACGGTTCACGACCTGATCTGCCGCTGGGACGATTTAGGCATCACCAGAGACGCTGTCGCCGTACTCGACAGGGGATACGACAGCTGTGAGAATCTGGCCGAGCTCTGCCGGTCGTCCGTCAAATTCATCGTCGGGCAGAAGACATCCATGAGGCTGGTCAGGGACTGCATTGACGCAGACATGCCGAAATACTGGGAATCAGCGCATTACATGGGCGAATACGGCCTGTTCGGAGTCACCCGCAGGGTGATGATTCCAGACAGCAATGGAGACGAGCATCCCGTCTGGGTGCACACCTTCCGCAGCAACAGCAATGAATCCCTGGGCATGGAGCTCATGGACAAAAAGCTCAGTGAATATGAAAAGGCCTGGGCTGACGGCACAGCCAGCGCAACAGCCCCGATTCGGGGGCTGTTCATGCCTTCCGAAGGACGTCCCGGCGACGGTTCGGTGCTGGCCAGGAATTTCCCGGCCATCGACAAGGCCGTGCGCTACAGGGGATTCTTCGCGTTTGCCAGCAACAGCGTCAGCAGCGCCCAGGAGACCCTGTCCATTTACCGGGGACGGGATTGCGTTGAAAAAACTTTCTCCAATCTTCAGACAGGCCTGGGGTTCGCCGCTGCGGGGGTGCACCGGGATGACACGCTCAAGGGGAAGCTTCTCGTCTGCATGATTGCACTCACGATGGTGGCGGCGCTTTCCTACGAAATGGAAAAAGAGACGGAAGTCAACGGGGTTAAGTACCCGAGGCTCTACGAACAGTATTCGCTCAGGCAGCTGCTCAACGAGCTGATGAACATCCAGATGTTCTCCGGGGAAGGCATCACTCCCCGGCTCTCCGAAATCACGCAGAAGCAGCTGCAGATATTTGACCGCGTGGGTGTGCCAAGGCCATCAATCTGACCTACACAGTATAAATTTTGCGGATTTCACG
>NZ_JAKNCT010000025.1 GCF_022134585.1 Mesosutterella porci | reverse complement strand
TCGAATCCTTAGTACCTTGTCGACGGTTCCCGTACGGGGCTGTCACCCTCTGCGGCGGACCTTTCCAGGTCCTTCCGGTGTCGTCTTCAATATCGAATTCAGGCTGCTGCGCTTTCGCTCGCCGCTACTGGCGCAATCTCGGTTGATTTCTTTTCCTGAAGCTACTGAGATGTTTCAGTTCGCCTCGTTCGCCTCCGCGGGCTATGTATTCACCCGCGGATCAGGCTAAAGCCTGGAGTTCCCTCATTCGGACATCTCAGGATCAATGCTCGTTGTCAGCTCCCCTGAGCTTTTCGCAGACTGCCGCGTCCTTCATCGCCTGTGATCGCCAAGGCATCCACCACATGCACTTAGTCGCTTGATCCTATAACCCTGCCGCCTTTTGCCGGCACGGGCTTCAAGTGACCTGTAACGTGTCGCTGTTCTCTTGAATCTGCTTCGGTTTCTACTTGGAGAAACTTGCAATTCGTGAATGCAATCACAACCCATGTTCCAAACTGCCGCTGGAAACCTCATCAATCTCCAGCTGTTTGAAACTTTCTCATTCCTTCCTAATTGTTAAAGAACTGAAACAGAACCCCCTCGCAGGGATCTTGTTTGAAAAAACGCTTCTTTTCAGCAGCGTCCTTTCAGACACCATCCCGCGGTCATTTGCTTCCGATGGGGAAAACTGGTGGAGACAAACGGGATCGAACCGTTGACCTCCTGGTTGCAAACCAGGCGCTCTCCCAACTGAGCTATGCTCCCGGCGGCCCTTGGTGGGTCTGGATGGATTCGAACCATCGACCCTCGCCTTATCAAGACGATGCTCTAACCAGCTGAGCTACAGACCCGGCCTGTCCTTCTCGCGTTCTGTTTTGTACAACGAACGATAAGCGTGGGCTCTGACTTCTGAAAGCCTTGCTCTCTTAAAAGGAGGTGATCCAGCCGCACCTTCCGGTACTGCTACCTTGTTACGACTTCACCCCAGTCATGGAACCCACCGTGGTCGTCGTCCTCCTTGCGGTTGGACAAACGCCTTCTGGCGAACCCCACTCCCATGGTGTGACGGGCGGTGTGTACAAGACCCGGGAACGTATTCACCGCGGCATGCTGATCCGCGATTACTAGCGATTCCGACTTCGTGCAGTCGAGTTGCAGACTGCAGTCCGGACTACGATCGGTTTTCTGGGATTTGCTCCGCCTCCTGGCTTAGCTGCCCTCTGTTCCGACCATTGTATGACGTGTGAGGCCCTAGCCGTAAGGGCCATGACGACTTGACGTCATCCCCATCCTCCTCCGGTTTGTCACCGGCGGTCTCATCAGAGTGCTCTTGCGTAGCAACTGATGACAAGGGTTGCGCTCGTTGCGGGACTTGACCCAACATCTCACGACACGAGCTGACGACAGCCATGCAGCACCTGTGTTCAGGCTCCCTTGCGGGCACCCCGGACTTTCATCCAGGTTCCTGACATGTCAAGGCTAGGTAAGGTTTTACGCGTTGCGTCGGATTAATCCACATCATCCACCGCTTGTGCGGGTCCCCGTCAATTCCTTTGAGTTTTAATCTTGCGACCGTACTTCCCAGGCGGTCAGCTTCACGCGTTGGCTTGGTTACCCAGAAATTGCTTTCCGAACAATCAGCTGACATCGTTTAGGGCGTGGACTACCAGGGTATCTAATCCTGTTTGCTCCCCACGCTTTCGTGCATGAGCGTCAGTCATGTCCCAGAGGGCTGCCTTCGCCATCGGTGTTCTTCCGCATATCTACGCATTTCACTGCTACACGCGGAATTCCACCCTCCTCTGACAGACTCCAGCCGTGCAGTCACAAATGCAGTTCCCAGGTTAAGCCCGGGGATTTCACATCTGTCTTGCACAGCCGCCTGCGCACCCTTTACGCCCAGTAATTCCGATTAACGCTTGCACCCTGCGTATTACCGCGGCTGCTGGCACGTAGTTAGCCGGTGCTTATTCTTCAGGTACCGTCATCAAAACCGGTTGTTCGCCGGT
>NZ_JAKNCT010000024.1 GCF_022134585.1 Mesosutterella porci | reverse complement strand
CAAGCTCTCTGGCCAGAGTTTTCTTGGGGCGACCGTGTAAAAGCCCCTCGCAGGCTTGTTCTCTAATGGAGAGCGGGATGGACATGGTTTTGGGCTCCTTTGTGTCCAAAAAACCAATACCACTTCAGGCCCACCCAAACAAAAAATCCCTGAAAAAACAATTTTTCAGGGATTATGAACAAGCCCCCTTTCCGCCCGAAGACGGAAAGGGATGGCCGAAGAAATTACTTCTTCAGCTGAGCCTTGATGTAGTCAGCGACATGGTAGCCATAAACAGCCGCGTTCGTCAGCTGCGCACCGCCCACGTAGTCATCATAGAACAGGCCGCCGGCCGCATTGCCAATAGCAAAGAGTCCGGGGATGGGCTGATTTTCGGTATCGAGCACCTGCGCGTTCGTGTTGACGAGCGGGCCGCCGAAAGTCGCCGTCATGCCGCCCTGGAACGGGACCGCGTAGAACGGAGCCTTCTTGACAGGGTAGGCCTTCGGAAGAGTGTTCGGCGGAACCAGCTTGCCGCGGGTATTGTTGTCGTTCGCAGCGTTGTAATCCTTGACGATCTTAGCGAGCTTCTTCGGATCGAGACCGGCCTGCTTAGCGAGGTCTTCAATCGTGTCTGCCTTGTAGACAGGAGCACGGTTGCGGGCATAAGAATTCCAGTCGTTGGCGAGAACCTTCAGATTATGAACATCATCGTCCACGATCATGAAAGCCCAGTTGTCCTTCGTCTTGGCCGCGGTATCGCGGGACATCTGAACATAAGTCTGGCCTTCATCCGTGAAGCGCTCGGTCTTTTCCTTCGAAACGCAGATGCCCTTGTTCACGATGTTGAGCGGGTTGGCACCGGTAGGACCGTGAATCGGGCCGCAGTGATACTGGTCGACGTTCACAATCTTCGGCATGAAGGGCTGAGTGAGGACAATGTTCTCACCGGCGATGATGCGGGAACCGCGGATCGGCATCTTGGCAGCGGCGGAACCTGCGTACATCGTCACCATCGCCTGGTTGGCGGAATAGCCGCCGGTGGCGAGAATGACACCTGCGCGGGAATGGATCTCGGAGTAACCGGTCTTCGTCTTGACCTTGACGCCGTCAATCATGCCCTTGGAGTTCTGCAGGAGCTTGACAACCTTGGTGTTGAAGAGCATCGGAACGCCGAGGCTCTTCGCCTTGGCCTGGAGGTACAGGGCAAGCTGGCTGCCGCCCGGCTGCGTCGGTCCCACGACAAGGTGAGCGCGGGTGAGCATCGGGAAAACAAGCTTCATGCCGGCCTTGAACTTAACCCCGCAGTAATCAGACATCCACTCGAGAGTCTTGTCGCAGTTGTCGACGAAATAGCGGGTCAAGGCAGGATCACCATGTCCCTTGGAAACCTTGATCATGTCGTCGTAGAACTTGTCGGCAGAGTCGCCGGAGATGCCGGCAGCCTTCTGCATCTTGGTGTTCGTGCCAAGCATGAACCCGGCAGCGTAAATCGTGTTGCCGGCAGAATCTCCCATCTTTTCAAGAAGAATAGGCTTCAGGCCAATCTGAGCGGCCCTGACCGCACAAACAAGACCGCCGCAACCAGCGCCGACAATGATCATGTCATAGCGGCCGCCCTCGGCCTTTTTGGCAGCCTTTTTGCCGGCGGCCTCAGCGGCTCCGCTCGTTAGAGCAGCTGCTCCAACGGCAGATAGCGCAGCCGTTTTAAAGAAACTTCTTCTGGATTGATTCTGCATAATTCTCTCCAAAAATTTATACAGTGCAACCTGTAAAGGTGATGGAGCAAAATTGAAAGATGCCCCAACCGGTCAGACACTCTACTCTTTCTATTTAAATTTTCAATAAAAGAAGAATAAGGCAAGGGAAATCTGCTATAGACAAGCAGAAAACAGTGACAAAGGATCTGATCGTTCAGACGAGCAAAGCCAGTAAACACGACAGGACCGCTCGCCATAAGAAGCACAGATTCTGATTAAAGCTTCCAAGCCCAAAAGTTCTGCAATAGAGCCATGAAAGCCTTCGTGGCTCTGGCTCATCAAATGTCGAGCAGCTTCAGGAACAGTTGGTCGCGCTTCAAGGACTCGGTGCTCCAGCGCCTCATTCCCCGCGGCGTCATCACGGAGGTCGTCTTCACGCAGTCAAACCACTCGAGGACTTGAATCAGGGATCTGGCATCAAGCCATTTCTTGAGGCTGACTTCCAGATCGAGCACGGCCTTCGACTTCCCATCTTTTTCCGTGCCGAGCCGCTGCTTGATCTCGCCAATCTGCTTGGTGAGGCAGCAGTGGTAGCCGAGCGCGACAAACTGCACGAAGAGCCTGCCCTGAAGGCTGTCAGGGTGCCAGACGCGTGGGCGGCGCCCGTCCATGCCATTCTTTTGGACATTGAAGAGCCCTCAATCTTCTCACTCAGCCTGTAGGACTTCAGCGCCTCCTCGGCGTCCTTGACCTCATTGGAGACAAGCGCGAAGAAGCCGAAATACTTCCTGGCCTCGCAGAAGGCCTCGTCTCTGAAGGCCACCTTCAGCTTCCCGCCGCGGCCCACGGTCGAACAGTGGAGGAACTTCTCCGCCTTCTTTTCGCCCGCGGGGGAGAGCTGCTCGGCAGCCTCGACGAGCCTCTTGAACTCGAACAGATCGTTCACCAGCCTCTGCTCGTCATTTAAATCAAAACAGCTTTAGGCCTGGCGGCCCATTGCAGAACCGACGTCACTTCAGGAGCGGGAAAAAGGAAAAGCCCCTCCGGACATTCGTCCGGAGGGGCTCGATGGAGAAGCCTGACGGTGACCTACTTTCACCAGAAATACAACTGACTATCATCGGCGCGAAGGCGTTTCACTGTCCTGTTCGGAATGGGAAGGAGTGGGGCCGCCCTGCTATGGCCGTCAGGCAA
>NZ_JAKNCT010000023.1 GCF_022134585.1 Mesosutterella porci | reverse complement strand
AAGGAGAAACAGGAAACGGTGTCTTGAATGCTGCTGATTACGACAGAAATTTTTTCGAGAAATTGAAAAGCCGGATGCCTAAAATAATTCCGTCTTACATCTGTCCAAGAAATCCATACCAGTTCACCGTAGTTAGTTCCATGCGGCACGTTGCCGCGGAAGCCCTTGGAGAGACTGGGGAAAAACATCGGGAGCGCCGCTCTGATTTCCTTTTTCTGCGCAGATCCCGGGCTGACCTCATCCCGGTTTACTCCCGCTGCCTTTTATTTGGCCGGACTGCCGGATCTGTCCGGGTGTAAATCTGATTCGGGAAAGTATATACAATTTAGTACTGAATTTTGTATTGTTCCGTTGTATAACTTCCAGAAGCTGAAAATAAAGGACTAGCACGCTTCAACCCGTCAGTCCAACGACTCAAATTGAGGAGAAACTAATGCGCAGTGACAAGATGAAAAAGGGCCCAACGGCTGCCCCCCGGCTTGCTTTGCTGAAGGCCCTGGGCCTGACGGATGAGGAGATTGAGCGCCCGTTGATCGGCATTGTCAGCTCCAAGAACGATATCGTTCCGGGGCACATGAATCTGGACAAGATCGTGGATGCCGTCAAGCAGGGAGTCGCCCTGGCCGGCGGCGTGCCGATTGTCTTCCCGGCGATTGCGGTCTGCGACGGCATTGCCATGGGACACGAGGGCATGAAGTATTCCCTGGTTTCGCGCGAGTTGATCGCGGACTCCACGGAGGCGATGGCCATCGCGCACCCCTTTGACGGCCTGGTGATGGTGGCGGCCTGCGACAAAAACGTCCCCGGCCTGCTGATGGCTGCGGCCCGCATCAATATTCCGTCCATCGTCATTTCCGGCGGACCCATGCTCGGCGGCTGGTTCAAGGGCCACAAGGTGACTGTGTCCTCCGTGTTTGAGGCGGTCGGCACTTTCCACGCTGGTAAGATGACCGCGGAAGACCTCAACGGGCTCGTGAACTGCGCCTGCCCGACCTGCGGGTCCTGCGCCGGCATGTTCACCGCCAACTCCATGAACTGCATGAGCGAAGTCCTCGGTCTGGCGCTGCCTGGCAACGGAACCATCCCTGCCGTGATGAGCGAGAGAATCCGTCTGGCTAAAAAGACCGGCATGCGGATCCTTGACCTGGTGAAAGAAAACGTCAGGCCCCGCGACATCATGACTGCCGAGGCCTTCGAAAACGCTCTGATGGTTGACATGGCGCTTGGCTGCTCGACCAACTCCATGCTCCATCTGCCGGCTATCGCTCACGAATGCGGCATTGAGATCGACCTGGGCTATGCGAATGAAATTTCGAAGCATACGCCCAATCTCTGTCACCTCTCCCCGGCCGGTGAGGCGACGATGCTCGATCTCGAGCAGGCCGGCGGCATTCCGGCCGTGATGCACGAGCTGTCCAAACTGGGCAGACTGCATCTCGACTGCCGCACTGTCACGGGAAAGACGGTGGGAGAAAACATCGCAGGGCACGAGATACTGAACCCCGAGGTGATTCGCCCGATTGACCATCCGTTCATGAAGGAGGGGGGCATCGCGGTGCTCAAGGGCAATCTTGCTCCCGATGGCTCGGTGGTGAAGCGCTCAGCGGTCGATCCCTCGATGATGAAGCACCAGGGTCCGGCTCGTGTTTTCGATTCCGAGGATGACGCCATCGCCGCCATTCTGGGCGGCAAGATTCACCCGGGCGATGTCGTGGTGATCCGCTACGAGGGGCCCAAAGGAGGTCCGGGGATGCGTGAGATGCTCAACCCGACTTCGGCCATCATCGGAGCGGGGCTTGGCAACACTGTGGCTCTGATCACTGACGGGCGTTTCTCGGGCGCGAGCCGTGGAGCCTCCATCGGGCACGTCTCGCCCGAAGCTGCCGATGGCGGCCCGATCGCTCTGGTGCACGAAGGCGATCAGATTGCCATTGACATCGAGGCCAATACCCTCACGCTGTGCGTGCCCGACGAGGAGCTTGCCCGCCGCAAGGCTGCATGGGAGCCCCGCCAACCGAAGATCACAACGGGCTACCTGGCCCGCTACGCGAAGCTGGTCAGCTCCGGCATGAAGGGTGCGGTTCTGTCCTGATCATCCGGGACTTAGCCCGCTTTTGACATAAAGAGTCTTTTCCCGGGAGGGCATTCCTCCGGGAGAAGGCTCTTTTTTTCACTACAATGCTTGGGTTTTGAAAATTAAGAAGATCTCGCCATGCTGATTCATCCACAATTTGATCCGGTTGCGTTTTCGATCGGGCCGGTGTCAGTCCGCTGGTACGGCATTATGTATCTGGTCGGGTTTGCGGCTTTTTATCTGCTGGCGAGGCTGCGCTGCAGGGAAGAGTGGAGGGGGCTGAAGGTTTCGGATCTTGAGGATCTGCTGTTTTACGGCATTCTTGGCGTTGTGATAGGCGGGCGGCTTGGATTCTGCTTTTTCTATCAGCCTGGCTTTTACATCCATCACCTGGAGCGCGTTTTTGCGATTTGGGAAGGCGGCATGAGCGTCCACGGGGGGATGCTGGGCGTTGCGGCTGCCATTGCTTATTTTTCTGTGACGCACCACAAGAGCTTCATGAAGACGGCGGACTTTGTCATTCCCCTCGCGCCGGTCGGGCTGTTTTTCGGACGGATAGGAAATTTCATCAACGGAGAACTCTGGGGCCGGGTGACCAGCCCTGACTTTCCTTTTGCCATGGCCTTTCCCCAGTCGGGGGACATGTTGCCGAGGCATCCCTCCCAGCTTTACGAATGCGGCCTGGAGGGCGTCCTGCTTTTCACTCTGACGTGGCTCTACTCAAGAAAGCCCAGGCCCCAGGGGGCTCCGACCGGAGTCTTCCTGCTCGGCTACGGGGTGTGCCGGTTTCTTGTCGAGTATGTCCGCGAGCCGGACTGGTTCCTCGGCATCAGGGCGCTCGGGTTCACTAGGGGACAGTGGCTGACCATGCCGCTTATTCTCCTCGGCCTGGCGCTCCTTCTGCACGGGTATCTCGGCAGGAGGCCCCGCGGCGCGTCCTGACGGGACGGCGCGGCGCCGCATGGAAAAGCGCGGAATGAAAAAAGGCGGAAGGCCGATCGGCCTGAACTGTCCCCACTTTGTGAGACAGAATTAATTGAGCGTCGGAGTGGTTTTACCTGTTACCGCTTCCCTGAATTGCCTGGGGGAGCGGTAACTTAATTTCGCTTGAATGCGTTTCTCATTGTAATAGGCGCAATAGGC
>NZ_JAKNCT010000022.1 GCF_022134585.1 Mesosutterella porci | reverse complement strand
GTTCAGGACGCCGGGTCGACTGTTTCGTCTGACATCGAAGCGGGGAAAACCGCCCTGCAGAGCAAGCTCACGGAGCTTATTGCACAGCTGGATGCAGAGGGAGGAACCGAGGCCGCGTACGTGAAGCAACAGGCGCAGGATATCCTCGATCAGATCACAGCCTCTGAATCTAATGCCAAAACATACGCTGAAAATGCTGCGGCCAGCGCGTCCTCTGCATCAACAACTGTTTCTGATGGAAAACAGGCGATAACAGATCTTCAGGCGGCTGCAACAGCGGCAGTACAGGCGCAGCAGACCACTTCTGTTAAAGCTGTGAGCGACGCTCAGAGCTCTGCGCAAACTGCTGTTGCATCCGCTCAGTCAACGGCTGTTTCTGCAGTCAAATCTCAGGAAACCGCGAGCATCCAGGCGATTGAGACAGAGATGGAGACTATCGACCTCGGGGAGCTGTCATGAAATCCAGTTTTCTGCAGCTTCGCGGCGGAACGACAGCCAAGAATGAAGCTTTCACCGGCAAAAGCAGGGAGCTGACGGTCGACACGGACGAGAAGCGCCTTCGGGTCCATGACGGCACAACGGCCGGCGGCCATCCTGTTGCGAAAGCGTCCGAGATCCCCACCAAGACAAGCGAGCTTGAGAACGATGCTTATGAGACAAAGACAAGCTTGAGCAAGCTCTCTCAGCTTACAGACGATGTGGGGTACTGGACGAAAACAGGTCTCACAAAACTATCCCAGCTCACAAACGACAGCGGGTATCAGACCGGGCATTGCAGCTACTGCACCTACTGTTCGTACTGCACAAACTGCACATGAGGTTTTAGATGCCTTTAAAGGAAATCTTGTGGAAGGGCGGGTCCGCGGAGCAGAACGACGCATATACCGGAGAACCTGGTGAAATCACCATCGATACGGACAATCACCGCATCAGGGTCCACGACGGGGCAACCGCCGGAGGAACAGCACTGGCTCTCAAGTCCGACCTGCCCACGAAGCTGTCTCAGCTGACGGACGATGTCGGCATTTGGGCAAAAGGAACTCTGACTGCGCTATCACAACTTACAGATGACGTGGGGTTATGGAAAAAGGCAGACCTAACGAAAATCTCTCAGCTCACGAACGATAGCGGATTCCAAACCGGGCACTGTTCGTATTGCTCTTACTGCTCGTACTGTTCACAGTGCAATAACTGCCTCAATTGCAACACGGTTCAATGTACGACCGTGAACTGCACAACCGTAAATTGCACAACCGTTAAGTGTTCTGTTTATACAAACTGCAGTTACTGCAGCAACTGTGATTGCAACTGCAATTGTTGTGACGCATAAGGGGCGGTCATGGTTAAGAAAATTTTTTTAAAGAGAGGATCCACCGCCGCCACGGGAGCATACGCTGGGAAATCCCGCGAGGTCACCGTCAACACAGACAAAAAAATCCTTGTTGTGCATGACGGAGTAACAGTGGGCGGAACGAGTCTTGCCAGGCTTTCAGAGTTGCCTACAAAACTATCTCAGCTGACAGAGGACAGCGGAATCTGGACAAAAAATGCTCTTACTCTTGCGAGCCTTACAGACGATGTTGGGTACTGGAAAAAGTCTGATCTAACAAAAGTCTCACAGCTCACTAACGACAACAAATACAAGACCGCGCACTGCTCCTATTGCAGCCATTGCACGTACTGCTCTAACTGCGGGCGCTGCAACAACGTTCAATGCAGCCAGGTTCAATGCGGTCAGGTTCAATGCAATCAGGTGCAGTGTTCGCAATGTTCAGGGCAATGCACAAACTGTAGCAATTGTAGTGGCAGCAGTGACTGCTGCGACAACTAGGGGGGATTTATGAAAAAAATAGCAGCGTGCGCCCTTGAAGACCACAATCATTTTGTCAATATTTTCGTTACTGACGAGGCCATGAGTGTTGCGCTATTTTCGCCGTATAGCGGGGATCAGGACGCGATCTCTTCTGACCAGTGCGGAACCTTTTTGAATCAACACAACACATCCCCCTTCATGCTCAATAACGGAATCGTTGTGGCGGGAGCAGATCTCAAGGAAGGTCTGGCAGGTAAATTCATCTGCATTGGAAAAACTACGTATTTTTCCAGCCCTGTTGCCGCAAAAAATGCTTCTGTAGAGTGTTATGGGAGCGGGGAAATCACGGATCGTCGCTCCATGGCGTGGTTTGTAAAAAATGGATGGCTTTCTGCCCCGACCACTCGTAACCCGATGAGCTACTTCACGAAAGCAGGGACGATGCGCACTTTGCAGCTTGAACGCATGCAGCTTGCGGTACAGCTCATTATGCCGTTTGCCTCTGAGTCGGTGACGAGCGACTACAACAGCATTCAGTTCAACTACTCTCCCACATACGGGTATCGTTGCAACCTTCCTGTTGAAGAATTCACGCTTGAACAGCTCCAGAATCACGGGAACGGATGGTCTCCGAACCCGGTTTTGGCTCTTTCTGGTCCTGAATCGACCGAGGAAGACAAAGATGCGGAATTCTCTGTCTCCATGTCATGGGAAGACGGAACAGCAATTGAACACGATTCTGAAATTTATATTGATTCCACCGGTGGATACGTTCCTCTGCGCAGGCTTGTACTGAGCAATGGAGTGGGTAAATTCCGCATCCGGGCTCTGGGTCTCAAGGCAGGCGAGTCGTTCAAGGTGAAGGTGGGATGGCGGTATTTCACTGGTGCGGCTGAAAAGACGGTGCTCGTTGTATGATCCGGCGCCTGAATATCGTACTGGGTGCGGCATGCAATAGGCATTGCTCCTACTGTTGCCAGGCGGCTCCCGCAGACAGGTTGTCATGTGGGAAAACAGACTGGTTGGGACTCAGAGAAAAGCTTCGCTTTTATAACGAGCATGGCGCCTTCAGAAAGCTTGAACGTATCAGTTTCTGGGGCGGAGAACCCATGCTTTATTGGGGCGTTGTTAAAGCGCTCTACCAGGTGCTGTGTGACGATGGCGTTTATCCAGAGTTGATTTATCGAGTCGCCACAAATGGAGATCTGGTAAACGATGATTACGTACGGTTCGCCAACAGCATCCCAGGGTGGCTGACGACAATTAGCTGGCATGATGGTTCTATATCAGAGAGCCAGTGGCCAGTTCTGAGACGTCTTGATAGATGCCTCATAACGGGTCTGGTCACGAGCCGGTGGAGGGATGAGATTCCTGCCATGAGAGATAAATATGAATCTCTTGGGCTGAGTCTGCCGGTACAGCTATGGCCAGTCCACCTTGTGGGCCAGTGCTCTGAGGAAGACAAACTCACCGCTAAAAGCGTTGATGATGCCCTTGCGTACATTCAAAGCCTTGTCGCCAACCCTCAGGACCGTTTTTCTGCGGTTCTTCGAAAAAGCATCATTGTCCACGCATCCAGGCGTGGGCGAGAGAGGCCTGATTGCGGGGACGATTCGGTTATAACAGTTGATTTGCATGGCCGTGAATACCTATGCCAACACAATCCGTTGCCTGAGACATTGAGTTCTCATCGTCTAATGTCTCGGGCTGAAAATATCAGAACTGGATGTCGCGAATGCGTTGCCTGGGACCATTGCGGAGGCGGATGTTTTCTTACTTCAAATCGAAAAGCAGAGTGCCGGTTCTACCGGGGTTATGTTCAGCTAGGGAGATCTTTGAATGAAACTGCGTCTTAATGTTAGGGAGCGAGATGGATCACGCCACGTTTGGGAATACGACAACGTGACGAACGAACTGTGGCGAGAGGGTTCACTTCTTGATCTGTCTAAAGATGAACGCGCATCACAGTATATTAGCTGTAAGAATCAAAGGACACAGATTTTCTCCGACAACAAGAGCAAGGATCTATACGATCTGAGAATTCAGTTAGGTCTTCGCTGCAACATGCATTGCCGTTATTGCGCGCAGTCGGATCGAGCTTTAGAGAAGGCGTGCTGGGG
>NZ_JAKNCT010000021.1 GCF_022134585.1 Mesosutterella porci | reverse complement strand
CACAGATTTTCTCCGACAACAAGAGCAAGGATCTATACGATCTGAGAATTCAGTTAGGTCTTCGCTGCAACATGCATTGCCGTTATTGCGCGCAGTCGGATCGAGCTTTAGAGAAGGCGTGCTGGGGACCCAAGGACGTACCCGCGTTCATCGCAAAGCTCAAGGCCGGCAACGTCAACGTGACTGGCGTCATCGAACTCTGGGGTGGAGAGCCTTTTGTTTATTGGAAGACTATTAAAAATCTTGTTCCTCAGTTGCGCGAAATGTATCCCAACGTCCGGTTTGCCATGATCACAAATGGGACGCTACTTACCGCGGAGAAGATTTCGTTTTGTGAAAAGTACAGAATCGATTTGACATTCAGCCACGACGGCCAGGGATACAAGCTGAGGGGAAAGGATCCCTTGGACGACCCCAAGATGGTCGATCTTTGGCGCCTTGCCTTCTCGAAGCTTCGCTGCAATATTAATTGCGTTTTATCCCCGGCAAACACAGATATAGGGCAGATCATTGAATACATTCATTCCCGCCTGGGTATTGTGCCTATCAATTTCGAAGGCATCATGACCCATGTAGGTGTGACAGATAAAGAATTGATGTTCTCAGATAAGCAGTTGCTTGCGCTCCAAAAAAATATTTTTACAGCAATGACATCCGGACCGTGGGATAAATTTCCGGCTCTGGAGCAACAGTGCCGCAGCCTCATCCAGATGCTGGTGAATCGAAAAAGACTGAACCCGAGAGCAGTTAAGTGCTGCATGCATTCTCCGGATAACGCCGCAATCAATCTAAACGGGGACGTACTTTCGTGCCACGATCATTGCACACCGGACAAGTTTGTCGGGAGGATAGAGGATTTGGAGGGCGTGGATATCTCTCGCTGTTTCAAGCCGTGGAGCGAGCGTCCCGAATGCCGCAGGTGCCTTGTTCTTTCCATGTGCCGCGGCGCCTGCCCGCAGATCGAGGGGCTGGCGCGGACGCTCACGTGCAAAAACGAGTTTGCCTACAAGTTTTCGATCTTTCAGGCCGTGTTTTGGCTGCTGTTCGGCCTGACGCTCGAATCGTATGCGCCGGCGGAGGGCTGACCATGTGCACGACTCAGTCAAGATTTTTAGACAAGACGGCCGCCCGAGTTGGCGGCTTTTTTAATACCCCGACTCTAGCTAAGGGTGCTTTTCCGATAGGAGTGGCTGGAATGGATTTTGCAGGACTGACGCTTGGCGAGCTTGTTCAGCTGCTGACTCTGATCTATACAGCGCTTCTCATCCTCGGGGCGATCCCGAAAGCGATAGCTGGCATCCAGGCGCTGAAGGATCGGCTTAGATCAAAAAAGGATGAATAACAGAAACCCCAGCAAGAGTGGGCGCTCTTCCGGGGTGGACGGAAACTTATAAACGAGGCTAGTTCCCGTGACTGAAATTATAGCGGCATTAACTCCGATTTTGAGGTGGCTGATCATGAAGAAAGATTCTGACTTACCGTGGGTTGTTCGCTTGACCCGATGGGCCCTGTCTCTTTGCGGCACAGCACTCGCTGTCCTCTATGTCGCCCATTGCTTCAAGGAGTGGTTCCTATGAATCGCTATCAAATAGCAGCCATGACCGTATCAGCCGCCACGTTGGTAGGGATCGCCGGGTACGAAGGCTATTCCTCGGTGGCTTATGTTCCGGTAAAGGGCGATGCCCCGACTATCGGATGGGGTACGACAACGGGAGTGAAGAAAGGCGATACTATCGAGCCGACACAGGCGCTCCAGAGACTGTACCGGGATACCGAGATGGCGAAGGCCGGAATAAGTAACTGCATCAAAGTCCCGATAAGCCAAGGGGAACTAGATGCGTATCTGTCGCTTTCTTACAACATCGGGGCCGGGGCGTTTTGCAAGTCGACGCTTGTGAAGAGGTTGAACAAAGGCGACTATGTCGTGGCGTGCGGCGAAATCAAGCGCTGGTGCTACTTCAAGGGCAAAAAAGTACCCGGGTTAGTCGAGAGAAGAGAGAAGGAATACCGGACGTGCATGATGAACCGGCAATAAAAAAGCCCCATTCACATGGGGCTAAGTATTGTGGCATTGTTACATTTTGATACAGATTAGGTTTTCTATTACTTTGATTATAATGATGAATTTCTAAAACTGGTCAATTCACCAGTTTTAGAAAACCACAATATGTACTGCTACTTATGCTCGGCGTTTTTAAGAAGCGGCCTCTTCTTTAAAGATTCAAGCTGACGAGCGGCTTCTTTAACCAAATAATTGAAGCGCTCTTGTTTTGATGCCATTTGTTTTATAAGCAATGCGTTTTGAGACTCCAGTTGTGCGAGGACCAAAAGCTGATCAACAGAGGCTACGTCGCGCATATTCCCCTTAAAGTCAGGATGGGATTTTTTAAACTCTGCGGCTGTTTGTCCAAAAACAGCCATATTCAACAAATCCGCTTCCGAGGCGTATACGTACTTTGAATCATCGCCATGGTCAAAAGCGAGCATTTCTTTTACGGCATCTGTATGAAGCCTGTACGCTGTTTTTGACAACAAGCGATTAACATTCCATCCGAGTTGTTCGCCCTCGTGTTGTTTGAAGCGCTTGAACTCAGAAATAACATATAACCTGAGTGTTGGACTAAGCCAACCGGCAAATTCAAGGGCTATGTCAATATGAGCGAATGTTCCACCGTATCTGCCGGAACGCGCAACTATGCCTATGGCGTTCGTTTCGGAAACCCACTTTTTTACAGGGAGTCGGAATCTGTTGACTCCAGCCTGCATTAGTATTGTTTGGCAGGCAGAATCATTAAAGTTCGGATTGTTTAATTTTTCCCAAACTTCAAGAAATTCAATTGTGTTTTTGTTTTTGAGCCATTCTGTCAGCAGATCTTGTCCGCCCTGACTGGCAGCCATTTGCGTAAGACTGATAAAGTCGCCGACATCAGGGACGTTGTAGGCGCTGATATTAAGGGTAGAAAATTTCGATATTTGTGTTGCCATGGCGTTACCTTAAACAGATGTAATTGACACTTCGCAACCACAAGCCTGAAGCGCCTTGAAAAGAGAATCGAATCTCGTACCTTCCCGGTATACATCGAGCAAGGCGTTTATCGCCTGAGAAGACATGCCGAGAATCCTCCCAAGATCAGAAGGGCGAAGATTCCTGGATGTCATCGCATTCCGGAGAATGAACTTCAAAGCGATGGTTGGAGAAATTTCGAGAACCTTTTCTCCGGCTTGAGGCGCAGAGGCTTTGGGGATGAGTTCATGCCGTTTCGGAAGAACCGTTCCGCTCAAAACAAGCCAGTCGAGAGCAACCCGGTCGATAGATCCCGCGTCATCGGCCTGGGTGGTGCCGTCAAAATCTCTGAAGTATGCCGTTACGATACCGTCATCGGAGGTCTCGTATCGAACGGGATAAGCGAGAAAATCTTTCAAGTTGTAAGTCGTCATTGTTTGCATTGAATGATCTTGGCCTCTCAGGTCCCCCGGGTTTTTGAGCCCGGGGATTTATTACTTAATGTCGAGGTCTTTGAGGATTTTCTTTAAGGTTCCGGTTTTGATTTCCTTTGCGTGTCGTGGAACTCGTGTAACTAGGTTTCCGTTCCTTGACCACACATCGTGTTCTTTTCCGTGTCCCTCAAGTTTTGCTCCCTTTGACCTTAACAGCCTGAGAAGCTCTGAAAGTTTCATTCAATCTCCTATTCATCAAAGATAGGATAATTATACAACAAAATATTTAATATATCAAATAAAAGTAATTGCAAAAATGAATAAAACACTTGCAATTTCGGTTGCTGTGATCATTGTTGCTGTCGGTATTTTCTTCATCGGCTATCAATATGGCCATCAGCAAACCGCGGCCAAATACGAAGCCCAGATCGCTTCGCTGAAAGCTGATTGGAAAGCCAAATCTGATGCTGTGGAAAAGGAGGCTCAGGAAAAATATGAGGAACAAACCAAGAAACTATCTGCAGCGCTGGCTCAACGGGACAAAGCCTTGGCTAGCGCTCACAGTTTGCGGACTACTGCTGTCCGGGTGCGCGACATCGCAGACACCCGAGCCGAAAGTGATCTGCAAGCAGCCGCCGCTGCCGGAGACAGTAACCAAGAGCGCCTCGGGCGATGCGAAAAGCTACTCGGAGAAGGCGCAGACCTGGTTGGAGAAGGCGCGGAGCTTCTTACAAGAGTAGCTGCGGACAAAGACGCCATCGCTCAAGCTGAAGGAACAAAATAAATTTGTTAACAAACAATATATTATAAATGAAATTGCTAAGAAACAATAAATAAACTAAACTGATCAGTACGAATTTCTTATACCTAGAGATTGACATGTCAGCACTAAGTGATGTCTCAATTTTTACTTTGATTTCAAATAAGGAACTTGTAGTAGAACCTTTGGATAAAAGCAATATTCAGCCCGGAAGCATCGATTTAACGCTGGATAAATTGGCTTTTGTTCCGAATTTTAAACAAGGAGAAATTGTTGATATTGCAGAAAGAACCGACTGGGAAAAGTGCTGGCAAAAAATAGACCTGTCTGCTGGCTATATTCTTAATCCCGGTAAATTTATTGTCGGCCAATCTGCGGAAGAAATTAAATTATCCCAATCATATAATGGAGCGATTTTCAACAGAAACAGCTTAATTTATGCTGGTATTGATGCCTCCCTTACTCAATATATAAATCCCGGATTTTCAGGCCATAAGATAATAGCCTTAAAAAATATAGGAACAAATCCTATAAAAATATGTAGCGGCTTAAGGATATGCCAGCTTGTAATTTTTGAACTGGATACCGAAGCTGAGAAAACATATGAATTACGCCACTCCGGACAGCATATTGATACCTCTATCGCCGATTTTATGAATAGATGTATCGATGAGGCATTAAAGAAGAGTGAGGCATGAAAAACGATAGGCTATTTGAATCTGTCGAAAGTTTCCTTTTGACAGAAACTAACCTTTCAGAACGTATAGCTGAAAAAATAGTAACGCAGAAGATTCTTGAAGAAAGAAAACTAATAGGCGATAAAAATCAACTTATTTCTTCTGTCGAAAAAAGTATATATATAAAAACACACCGAGAAGAAGTGGCAAAAATTACTAAAGAAGTAATGCAAAAGACTATTAGACAAAAAATAGTTATAAATAGTCCACTTGTATTCTTCAAACAAATTGCAATTCTTTCTGTATTATTACGTAAATTCCGCAAAATTTATAACTAGTTAAGAGCAAAAATATTTTTGATTTCAGTCAATTAATCCCTCGAAAGAGGGTTTATTTTTCGGAGAAAACACAGTATAATTATAACTATATAGAATTGA
>NZ_JAKNCT010000020.1 GCF_022134585.1 Mesosutterella porci | reverse complement strand
ATGCGGCAAGCGTTCGACAACAGCTTCTTCAAGCGGATGGGGCTTTTCAGCGTCATCAAGATGCAGTAAGCCCGCCTCTTACGTTTGAAAACCGCCGGATGCCGAACGGCATGTCCGCAGCCCTCACTGGGGCAATGCGGTGTGGGAGGGAGTGACCGTGAGATCACTCTCTACCCGATCGTGAGGCGCTTTTTCTCCTCAGCTGCACGAACAGGTTCCAAGGCCCGGTGAGTTTCCTCAGGCGGACTCGCCGGCTCTGATTGAGTCAGTTGCTCTTTTTATCCAGAGCCTCTGCGACGATTTCAGCAATATCCTTGACCACTGTTTCTTCGTCTTTCCTCTGCGATTTGGCAGTGTCCAGCATCGACATACAGAAAGGACAGGCCGTGGCGATGCGTGTCGCTTTCGTGGCTTTCAGCTCATCGAAGCGAATAACATTTATTCTCTGAGTTCTGCTGCCGTCGAACCAGAACTGTCCGCCGCCTGCACCGCAGCACAGTGAAGAAAGCCCCTTGTTTTCCGGCTCGCGCAGATCTGGTACGAACGTCCGAAGCGCCGATCGCGGGGACTGGGCAATTCCATTGTAGCGGGCCAAGTAACAAGGATCGTGATAAACGGTTGAAGCCTCATCAAGGGACAGAGCCGGGAGTAGCTTTTTGGAAATTAAATCCAAAATAAAATCCGCATGGCTGATGACCTGGAACTTGCCGCCGTCGAACTGCGGATACTCATGGGCCAGCGTATTGAAGCAATGCGGGCAGGCGCAGAGTATACGGTCAAAGCTGTAGCGCTTGAAATTTTCAATGTTTTCCGCGGCAGCGGTCTGAAACAGATACTCTTCCCCCAGGCGCCTTGCAAAATCGGCATGGCATCTTTCCTCCGGCATGACGCCGAAGGAGACGCCGGCAGCCTTTAGGATTTTGACCATGGCCCGAGCGATTTTCTGGGCTCTTCTGTCATAAGAGGCGGCGCAGCCGACCCAGTACAACACGTCGACATGCCGGCCTTCTTCCAGTAGGGAAACATCCAAGCCGGAAGCCCAGTCCAGCCTGGAGCCGGGATCAAGACCCCAGGGATTTCCCACCGTGGCGACATTCTGCAGGGTTTTTGCAACCCCCGGAGGGAATTTCCCTTCCTCAAGTGCGTAGTGGGTCCGCATCTGGACGACGAGATCCGGAATGTCGATGCGGGAAGGACAGGCGTTCAGGCAGGCTCCGCAGGTGCTGCAGGACCAAAGCTCCTGTTCAGAGATTACGCTGGAAAGGTCTTGTGCTTCCTTCTGCCTGCCGGCCCGCTGCAGCTTCAGCACGAACTCTTTGGGATTCAAAGGAGTTCCCATTTTGACCGCGGGGCACACCGCAGTGCATCTTGCGCATTCCGTGCAGGCTTCGAAGTCAAGCCGTTTTTTCCAAGACATTTGGTCGAACTTAGAAATGCCAAAGGATTCCTGCTCCTCGATCTTTTCAATTTTGGGAACGGCTCCAAGAGGCTCCAGCTTCTGTTCAAAAATGTTCCACGGCGCCTTAAAGATGTGGGAGTAAAAGGTGGCGGGAATTGCTGCAATGAACACGAGGGCGCTCAAGCCGTGGATCCACCACAGCAGCGCGTGTGCTGTGGTAAGGCTCGGGGCGGAAAGGCTGGAAAACAATCCGGCCAGCAGGCAGCCTACGGGGGACCAGCCTGCCCATTCCGGTTTCTGCGCAGCCAGGCGAAGCGCCTCAATGAAAAAGCCGGTGATGATGATGAAGGCAAGGGATCCGATCAACGCGGCAAAGCGTGGCGAAGCCTCCAGCGATGGGCCTTTTTTTATCCATCGGCTGTAAGCTGCGTAGCCGAGACCGATAAGTGCAGCCACGCCGGCGCAGTCGAGGATGAGTTTGTAGAAAAGATAAAAATCACCTTTTAGGAAGCGGACGCCAAAGAGAGGTCTTGTCACATCCCAGTCCAGCGTAGCCGCAGCAGTCCCGAAAAATAGGAAAATGAATCCCCAGAAAATCGCGAAATGCGCTTTCCCCGAAGCCGTTCTCATGATGCGTGTCTGCAGAAAACCTTCGTTCCACAGACGACGGAGCCTTTCGCGAGGGGCCTCTTTGAGCGCCTTGGGCTTGCCGGAAAGAATGGCTCTGACTGATTTGACCGTTCCCCATGCGCAGAAGAGTACGGCGAGGATCCCGAGGATATAGATCAGGATCTGGCCTTCTACGGGGATGTTCCAGAATGTCGGGCGAAATGGAGTGGGGTTCATACAAAAAATTTTTGAAAAGACTTATTCCGATTTAATGCGAAGGTAATTTCTGCGGCCTCTTCCGTCGGGAATGGACAGAACAAGGCAGGGAGCACCGTAATCCCAGACTATCGTCTTGAATTTGATCACAGGGGCCGGCAACCGCCAGTTTCTGGCAAGCGTCACGTGGGCCCTGAAAGGGGTTTTATCATAACCAATGCCGATATTGGCAAGTTCTTTGCGAACCAGGCCGGCCAGGGCGCTCAGGGATGAATCGGTCTCACCCAGCCAAAGGATTCCGGATTTTGGAAAGACGCCCATGCGGTCCAGTACAAAGCGAGAGCCTGGGAATGAACCTGTCCTGAGCATTCGCAGAATTTTCCCGCGGTCTTCCTGACTGATGCCGCCCAGAAAGGCGAGCGTCATATGAAGCTTGTTTGCCGGGGTGAGTCTGAATTTTCCATTAGGCTGCAGATGCTCGATTTGTTTTGATACTTTATAGATTTTTCCCCGGGTCTTTTCGTCAGGCCAAAGGGCAATAAAAGCCCTCAGCGGTTCTTCCATTGCCAATATTTCGCTCCAGGACACGGCTGGTTGATCTAATGGTCGCAGCGCTGACGGCGCCAATCGGCGATTGCATTTGCTGCATCGCATATCAGCTGCGGGCCGGAATAAATGAAACCAGTGTAAAGCTGGACCAGACTGGCTCCGGCCTCCATTTTTGCTACGGCGTCTTCGGCGCTCATGACGCCCCCGGAGGCGATGATGGGCAGTGCCCGCTTAAGATGATCCGATAGAATTCGGACGACTTCCGTCGAGCGTTCAAACAGGGGCTTTCCGGACAGTCCGCCGACCATGGTGCTGTTAGGCAGCCCTTCGATGCCCTTTCTTGAGATGGTCGTATTGGTTGCAGTGACGGCGTCCATTCCGTACTTCACGAACTGGTCGGCGGCTCGGCGGATGGCGTCAGCGTCCAGGTCCGGGCTGATTTTCACAGTAATGGGAACTTTCCTTCCCTGTTTATCCGCCAGCTCCTTTCTTTTCTCAGAGATTCCTTTCAGCAGAGGATCCAGCTCGTTTTCATCCTGGAGTTTGGTCAGACCGGGCGTGTTAGGGCAGGAAATGTCTATGGCTAGGTAATCTGCTTTTGAATACATTTTTTCCATGCATTCCTGATAATCACCCAGAGCGCCTTCCAAAGGGGTGGAATTTTGTTTTCCGATATTGATGCCGAGAATACCGCCTCTTAACTTGAACGCATCAGCACTTTTTAAATTCTTCAAAGCTTCAAGTGCGCCGCAGTTATTGAACCCCATGTGGTTGATGATGCCCTTGGCGGGTATCACTCTCCAGCAGCGTGGTTTTTCATTTCCCGGTTGCGCCCTCGGCGTGATGGTGCCGACTTCGATATGACCGAAGCCGAGTCCTCCCAGCGCCTGCACGTGCGAGCCCGTTTTGTCCATCCCTGCGGCAAGGCCTATGGAATTCGGGAATCTCAGCCCCATCACAGTGACAGGCGAATCATTTGGCAGTTTTGCGACCAAGCGGGTTAGCCCGAAGGCAACAGCCCAATCAATGTTGTGCATTATTACAGCGTGAGCTGTTTCAGGAGACATACGGAAAAGCACGGATCGAGCGATGTCGTAGAGCATGGTTTTTCTGTTTTGAATGGGAAGGAATGCTGTTATTTTAAAGAGTTCGGAACCGTAGTTTTAAATAGTCGGTCGGCCTTGTCCGCAGCGTCGAAAATGGCCTCCTGGCATTCATCAAGGGGTTGCCATTTGCCCTCCCAGTAAACTTCAAAGGGGCGAAACTGGCTTTTATAACTCATGCCGGGATTTATGGCCTGCCACGCTCCAAGATAAAGCCTCGCTTCTGCGCCAAGCTTTTTTGTGAACTCTATTTCATTCAGTATTGAAAAAGTCCCCAGGCTCCTGCGGGCTTCTTCGGGTGAATAAAAGGTATAAACGGCAGAAATACCGCGTGGGAGGACATCCATAAGGGAGACAAGAACCAGACGGCCTTTCATCCGGTACTCAACCGCAAAGGTGTCCACGTTTGAGAACAAAAGCGCTTCTTCAAATTCCTTTTCTCCGAACCGAACCATTGGAGACCCCGGGTGGCGGATGGCTTCGTAGTGCGTATAAAGCCTATAGGCTTCTTCCGACATGGCGCTGGCGGCAGGAATGACGCTTTGGGTCAGATCCTGGTTTCGGTTCCATATTTTCTGCTGGGTTCTGCTACGGCGGAAGCGGTGGACATCCACCCTGCCCTGGACGCAGCTGAGGCAACAGCGGCAACGGGTTTGATACAGCAGGCTGCCCTGGCGGCGGTATCCGTGCCGGATCATCTCGTCGTAAAAAACGACGGGGTCGTGCTGGATATTCTGGGCGAATGCGAACGTGGCGAGCCTTCTGTCATGGAAGTAGTCGCACGCGAATTCCAAAGAAGAAAATTCTCGGAATTTAAAAACGCGAGGCTTCAGATTTGAGCCGCAAGGGGGAGAATCGTTTGTTTCCATAAAGCCAGTTAACCTTTGCGGAGTAAAAAGAGCTCATCAGGGAGCGTCTTCTCGCTGGACAGATGGTCATTGTCCAGGAAAATGATGTGGTGCGTGCCAAGACTGCCTTTCCTGCGATCTTCAAAAAAAATCCGAAGCGTTTCCCTGATTGTGCCGAAGGCAAGATCACCCCAAGGGATTTCCTTTTCGGTGAACAGCCGGCATTCCATAGTTTCCTCTCCTGCGCAGAATTCCGGAGATGCCATGCTGGCCAAATAAAAAAGATGGATTTGATTTGCAAAAGGGACGTCCATGACGGTGCAGAGCTTTCCGAGTCTGACCCGGATGCCGGCTTCCTCCAGGGTTTCTCTAAGCGCTCCCTGGGCGGTAGATTCTCCTAACTCCTGATACCCGCCAGGCAGCGTCCAGTAGCCTCGGCGCGGGTTGATGTTGCGGCGGCACAGCAAAACTCTGTCTTTCCAGACGGGAAGGGTTCCGCAAACTGGCAGGGGATTGGAGTAGCTGATGAAGCCGCAGCGCAGGCAGACCTGACGAACCCTGACATCGCCGGCGGGGACCTTGCTGACCATAAGATGACCGCAGCGGCAGCAGTATTGTGGTTTGAAGTCTGGGTTGCTCATGTTTTTTTTCCGCTCGTTCTTGACAAACAGAATTTTATTCGTACAATAATCACCCGTCAGATGTTTGGTTACCGCGGGGTGGAGCAGCCCGGTAGCTCGTCGGGCTCATAACCCGAAGGTCGTAGGTTCAAATCCTACCCCCGCAACCATTTGATCTGGAGGCCGCCAAAGAAGTTGGGCGGTTTTATTTTTCCCAGCATTTTAGGGGGAGAAATAAAAAAAGTTCGAATAGCTTGACAAAAAGAAATTAAGTCTGTAATATTCGAACTCCGCCGTTTGAACGGCAGTGATCTTTAAAAACTGAACAACGAACCGATAAGCGTGGGCATCTGGTTTTTGAGAGCCTCAGGAATTCCTTCGGGAGTTCCGCTCAAAAGAAATCAGGTGCTCGAAAAAAACGAATGGAAGATAGAAGGCTTCGCAAGAAGCTTTCGCATCACCAGTCGATGATTTTGAGCGCGACGCCCTGGAAACAGGGCAGCAGTAACAGCAGTGATTGAACTCAAGAGTTTGATCCTGGCTCAGATTGAACGCTGGCGGCATGCCTTACA
>NZ_JAKNCT010000002.1 GCF_022134585.1 Mesosutterella porci | reverse complement strand
ATGGCCATTTTGAATTTCCCAAGTGAGTCTGCCGGTTTCTCATCCCAGAAACGAATGCGTTTCGGGCGCAACTGCTCAGGAAGTTTAGCAAGAGCTTTCCGTATAGCCGCATAGAGGCCGGCAGGCCGGACGCCGTGGAGTCTGGCCACATCGCTGTAGCCGATCGGATAGTGATTCAGCCAATAACAAACGGCTCGTTGAAGCAGTTCTTTTCGAAAACCTACGTTGGGTCTGCTGACCCAGTCGAAAAATCCATTCTGAATAAAAATGGACCAGTCACGAACGGCTCCTGCTGAAATTCCAAGCTCTCTGGCCAGAGTTTTCTTGGGGCGACCGTGTAAAAGCCCCTCGCAGGCTTGTTCTCTAATGGAGAGCGGGATGGACATGGTTTTGGGCTCCTTTGTGTCCAAAAAACCAATACCACTTCAACGGAGGGAAAAGAAAAATCCCGGATCGCCCATGGGCGATCCGGGATGGAAGCCTGGTGCCGGTGAAGAGAGTCGAACTCCCGACCTTCGCATTACGAATGCGCTGCTCTACCAACTGAGCTACACCGGCCTGCTTTTTCTGCTTGTTTGAGCAGACAGAGATCTGTATTATATTCAACAATAAATAAAATAGCAAGGCATTCCGTCCGTGGGTTTAAATTTAAAATACCCGACGGCTGGATTTTCAGCTTTTTTTATCTTCCCCTTTAAGTTACTCCGTCCGCAATGGCAACCGTCAGTTCCTGTTCGCCCCTTGTTTTGGAGGATGAGTCGGCCACTATCCGGCTGGGCAGCCTGCTTGCAGGCGCATTCTGCGGCCTGAGCCGGAAAATAAACGAGAGCGGCTTCAACCTCAGGTTGGACGGAACTCTGGGCGCGGGCAAGACCACCCTCACCCGGGCCATGCTGCGCGCGCTGGGGATCACCGGCAGAGTCAAAAGTCCGACCTTCACTTTGGTTGAGACCTATGACGCGCCCTTTTTCACGGTGCATCACTTTGACTTCTATCGGTTTGAGTCCCCGGAGGAGTTCGATGACGCAGGCTTCCGCGATCTCTTCGGACCGGGCAAACTCACGGTCTGCGAATGGTCCGAAAAAGCCCTGCCGTTTCTCCCCGCGCCCGACCTGACCATCTCTCTTTCATTGTTTAAAGACGGAAGAAAAGCCCGGCTGGAGCCCTGCGGGAAGGCCGGGGATGCGGCCGCTCGAGAGGTTTGTAGGCAATGGATTTAGTTCGTCGCGATTTTCTCGCCCGCAGCGGCGGGATTCTCCTTTTTTCGCTTCTGCCATGGGACATCGCCTATGGCGCAGACATTCTTGACGTGAGGCTGTGGCCCGCGAGCGAATACACGCGCATCACCATCGAACACAACGGCAACCTCAAGTTCCGCTCATTTGTCGTCCGAGATTCATCCCCCGTCCGGATGGTCGTAGACATCGAAGGGCTCGCGCTTTCCGATAGTCTGAAGAAGAAGATCAGCGAAGTCCGCCCGAGCGGCCCCACCATTTCCGCCATCCGCATCGGCCAGAACAAGGCCAACGTCGTGCGGCTGGTCATCGACGTGAAGGAAGACATCCGCCCTGAGATTTTTGAACTGGCACCGATCGCGAACTACAACCGGCGTCTGGTCATGGATCTTTATCCGAAGTCTCCCCGGCCGGCTGACTCCGCCGAAGCCGAGGACGACCCGATAGCCGCGGCTCTTGGCGGCAGTCGGAAGCCTGCGGCCGAGAGCCCCTCGCGCAGCCCTGCCGGCGCGCCTACCTCCGGCTCCCCGCGGATCACTCTCATGATCGACCCGGGACACGGCGGTGAGGACCCGGGCGCCACGGGCAGTGCGGGAACCCACGAAAAAGACGTCGTTCTCTCCATCGCCCAGAAGCTGGAAAAACTGGTTGCGAAGGAAAATGACATCCAGTGCTTTAAAACCAGAGGCAGCGATTATTTCGTTCCGCTCGGCGAGCGTGTCCGTCTCGCTCAGAAAGCAAAGGCCAACCTCCTGGTGAGCATTCACGCCGATGCCTGGATTTCCCCCAGCGCTAGCGGATCCTCTGTCTTTGCCCTCTCCGAAAGAGGCGCCTCCTCGGCTGCGGCCAAATGGCTCGCCCAGCAGCAAAACGAGGCCGACCTGATAGGCGGCATCAACCTCAGGGGAGTCAACCGCAAAGTCCAGAATGTCATTGTCGACATGTCCAATTCCTGGAAAATCAGCTACAGCCTTGCCCTGGGACAAAGCGTTCTAGGACAGCTCTCGAAGCTCAACAACCTCCACAAGCACAATGTGGAGCAGGCCGGCTTTGCCGTCCTCAAGGGGCAGGGCATCCCTTCCATCCTCGTTGAAACGGCGTTCATCTCCAACCCCTCCGAAGAACAGAGGCTGAGAAACGAGGACTACCAGTGGCAGCTCGCCCAGGGCATCCTGGGAGGCATCAAAAAGCAGATCGGCAGGGACAAGTCCCTCCTGCAGGGTTGACTGCCACCCCCTTCGGCCTTAGGGAAACTGACACAGTGCTTTGATAGAATAAGGGCCACCCTAAGCACCTTTTCGGAGTCTTTTAGATGGCTCTTGTAGCAATGCGTCAGCTGCTTGATCACGCGGCTGAAAACAATTACGGCATCCCCGCATTTAACGTCAACAATCTCGAGCAGGTCCAGGCCATTATGTCCGCGGCCGAAGAAACGGGCGCTCCCGTCATTCTTCAGGCTTCCGCCGGAGCCCGCAGCTATGCAGGCGAGCTGTTTCTCGAGCATCTCATCAAGGCGGCCGTCGAGTCCTACCCGGACATCCCCGTTGCCATGCACCTTGATCATGGCAGGAGTCCGTCGGCCTGCTTCAGCGCCATGCGCTACGGCTTCACGTCCGTGATGATGGACGGGTCGCTCATGCCCGACGGCAAGACCGTGGCGAGCTACGAATACAATGTCAGGACCACGCGCCGCATCGTTGAAACAGCCCACAGCATCGGCGTTTCCGTTGAGGGCGAGCTGGGCTGCATCGGCTCGCTCGAGACGCTGCAAAGCGCCAAGGAAGACGGACAGGGAGCGGAAGGCTCCCTCACGCGCGAGCAGCTCCTCACCGACCCCGAGCAGGCCGCGGACTTCGTCCGTGAAACCCAGCTCGACGCCCTGGCCATCGCGATCGGGACCAGCCACGGGGCCTATAAATTCACCCGTGAGCCTACCGGAGAAATCCTGGCGATTGACCGCGTCAAGGAGATACACGCAAGGCTGCCCAACACCCATCTCGTCATGCATGGCTCGTCTTCCGTCCCGCAGGAGTTCCTAGCCGAAATCCGCCGCTACGGCGGAGTCATGAGGGAAACCTACGGAGTTCCCGTCAAGGAAATCCAGACGGCCATTCAGCACGGCGTGCGCAAGGTGAACGTGGACACCGACATCCGCCTTGCCATGACCGCAGCCGTCCGCCGCTTCCTGGTTGAGCATCCGGGAGACTTCGATCCCAGGAGCTATCTGAAGGCCGCAAGAAAGGCCGAGCAGGAAATGTGCAAATCCCGTTATATCGCCTTCGGCTGCGAGGGACAGGGAGCGAAGATTCATCCGGTTCCCCTGTCCAAGTTCGCAAAAGGCTATGAGGACGGCTCCATTTCCCAGAAGGTCATCTAAACCCAGGAAATCCCCAGCCCCCGAGGCGGATCCTTCACGCTGATCCGCCTCTCTTTTTTGGAATTTGACATGACAGGTGACGCTCGCGAACTCAAAGGCAGGACAGGGCTGCGCAGGCTGGTCAACGCCTTCGGCTACTCCATTGACGGTTTCCGGGCCATCTGGTCCTCCGAACAGGCATTCAGGCAGGAATTCTGGCTCAGCGTCGTGCTGATTCCCGTAGCGCTTCTGCTGCCGGTCAGCAGGACGCAGAGCGCCCTGCTCGCCTTCTCGCTTTTTTTCCTCCTGATCGTCGAAACCCTGAATTCAGCCATTGAGGCTGCCATTGACCGGATCGGGCCGGAAATTCATCCTCTTTCCAAAAAGGCTAAGGATCTCGGCAGCCTGGCTGTGCTTATCACCTTGGCAGCGGACGCTCTGATCTGGGTGCTGGTTCTGCTCGACGCCTTTTGGTGAACCCCGGCGTTTTCCCCGCTTCAGCAGGGTTAAAATGATTTTGCTTCCGTGTCCTTGCAAATCTCTTTTATGGAGAACCATCCATGACAGGCCTTTTGAAAACCAGCCTGAAGTCGCTTCCGCTCGTTTACAGCGGAAAAGTGAGGGACAGCTACGCCGTCGGCGATGACAAGCTGTTGCTTGTGGCCACCGACCGCATTTCCGCCTTCGACTTCATCCTTGGGGCCCCCATCCCCTACAAGGGGCAGGTTCTGACAGCGCTCACCAACTTCTGGTTTGAGAAATTAAAAGGCGTTCTGCCGAACCATCTGACCGGCATTGCGCCTGAGTCTGTTGTTGCTCCCGACGAAGTGGAGCAGATCAAAGGCAGATCCGTGGTCGCCATGAAGCTCAAGCCCATTTTGATCGAATGCGTGGCCCGCGGCTACCTGACCGGTGGCGGCTGGAAGGAATATGTCGCCAGCGGCTCCGTCTCCGGCGTGAAGCTGCCGAAGGGCCTGCAGATGTCTCAGAAGCTCGACGAGCCGATTTTCACGCCGTCGGCCAAAGCGCCGGTCGGCACGCACGACGAGCCGATCAGCTACGAAGAGTGCGTGAAGCGCTACGGCGGAGACATTGCAAAGACCATTCGCGATGCGACTCTGGAGCTTTACCGCCGCGCCGCTGAATATGCCGCAACCAAGGGCATCATCATCTCCGATACGAAGTTCGAGTTTGGCATTGACAACGAAGGCCGGGTCCGCCTGATGGACGAAGTCCTTACTCCGGACTCCTCCCGCTTCTGGCCCGCCGACCAGTACAACGTCGGCATTTCTCCGCCTTCCTTCGACAAGCAGTACATCCGCGACTGGCTTGAGTCGACCGGCTGGGACAAAAAGGCCCCCGCTCCGGTTCCGCCCGAGGACGTCATCAACCGCACGAGCGAAAAATACCGCGAGGCCCTCTTCCGCCTCACCGGCATCAGGCTCGGCTGATGGGATCTGAACCGCAGCGGTTTGAACGGAGGCTGAGGGATGCGAATCCCGCTCCTCCGTTTTTTAATCCCTCTCTCTATTTGCAGGATTGAAGAAATGGACAACAGCAAACAACCAGTGGTTGGTGTTCTGATGGGATCGGCCTCCGACTGGGAGGTCATGAGCGGCGCCTGTCGGATCCTGGAGCAGTTCGGCGTTCCCTTTGAGGCGCGCGTCGTCTCCGCGCACCGCATGCCCGACGAAATGTTCGCCTATGCGGAGTCCGCGCGCGGCCGCGGAATCAAATGCATCATTGCCGGCGCCGGCGGAGCTGCGCACCTGCCCGGAATGCTGGCGGCCAAAACCACGCTGCCGGTTCTGGGCGTTCCCTGCGTCTCCAAGTATCTCAGAGGCCAGGATTCGCTCTACTCCATTGTCCAGATGCCGAAAGGCGTGCCTGTGGCCACCTTTGCCATCGGCGAGGCAGGGGCTGCCAACGCGGCGATCTTTGCGGTCCGGATGCTCGCGGCGAGCGATCCCGTGCTGGCCCGGAAAATGACGGAATTCATGGCCTCCCAGAACCAGGCTGCCCGGAACATGGCCCTTCCTACGAGCGACTTCAAGGAGGCATGCTGAAAAATGACTGACTCACACGTCCTGCTGCCCGGCAGCTGGCTTGGAATGATGGGAGGCGGGCAGCTCGGGCGCATGTTCAGCGTGGAAGCCAGCCGCCTCGGCTACCACGTCGCAGTCCTCGATCCCGGCGAGGTCAGCCCGGCCGGTGAAGTTTCCGCGCTTCGGATTAAAAAAAGCTACAAGGACCGCGAAGCGCTGGATCAGATGGCCTCGCTGTGTCCCGCAGTCAGCACGGAGTTTGAAAACGTCCCGGCCGCCTCGCTCGCCTATCTGGCTGAAAAAGGCTGCCGCACCGCGCCTCTTGCCGAGGCTGTCTCCATTTCTCAGGATCGGAACAAGGAAAAGGCCTTCATAGCAGCCGCCGGAGTTCCGGTCGCCCCCCACGCTCCCATCCTGTCTGAATCTGACTGCCAGGAGGCGCCGGCGGAGCTCTTTCCTGGCATTCTGAAGACGGCCAGGCTCGGCTATGACGGAAAGGGGCAGGTCGTCGTCGACAAAAAGGAACAGCTTCTGCGGGCGTACCTGTCGCTCGGGAAAGTGGAGTGCATCCTCGAGAAAAAGCTCGCGCTGAAGACAGAGTGCTCCGTCATTGTCTGCCGAGGGCTTGACGGAGAGACGGCCACTTTCCCTGTTTTTGAAAACCACCATCTGCACGGGATTCTTGCCGAAACGGTTCTCCCCGCGAGAATTCCCGATGAAACCGAAGCCCTCGCAAGAGCGGACGCCATCCGGATTGCCAACGCGATGAAGTACGTCGGCGTTCTCTGCATCGAGTTCTTCGTGCTCGAGGACGGCTCCGTCATCGCCAATGAAACGGCGCCGAGGCCTCACAACTCAGGGCACATCACCATTGAAGCGTGCATGACGAGCCAGTTCGAGCAGCAGGTGAGAACCATGGCGGGGCTGCCCCTCGGCAGCACTTCGCTTAAAACGCCCGGCATCATGCTCAACATTTTGGGCGACGCCTGGGAAAAAGCGGACGGCGAGCCCGACTGGGCACGCGTCCTCGCCATCCCGGGCGTGAAGCTGCATCTCTACGGCAAGGCAGAGCCCCGGCATGGCCGGAAAATGGGTCACGCCACCTGCCTGGGCAGAACGCTTGACGAGGCGCTTGAGCGGGCAAAAAAGGTGGCCCGCATCCTGCAGCTGCCAGAACCGTTCTGAGGACGACGCACGCCATGACTCTGAGCTCAGAACAGGAAAAAGCCGTGGAGACGGCCTGCGAGGTGCTTGAACGCGGAGGACTTGTCGCCTTCCCGACGGAAACTGTCTACGGACTGGGTGCGGACGCTGACAATGAACGCGCCGTGGGCCGTGTGTTCGAAGCGAAGAAACGGCCGACCTGGCATCCCCTGATTGTTCACCTGCCCGATGCCGACAGCCTCTCCTGGTGGGCCTCGTCCGTGCCGAAGGAGGCCGTTGTTCTCGCGGAAAAATTTTGGCCGGGCCCTCTCACGATGGTCCTGCCCAGGGCCCGCAGGTGCGGCCCCTGGGTGACAGGAGGACAGTCAAGCGTAGGACTCCGGTGCCCGTCGCACCCGCTCGGACACGCGCTCTTCAAGGCTTTTTCAGGCCCCGCGCACCGGGGGGTCGTGGGTCCCTCGGCCAACAGCTTCGGGAGGATTTCTCCGACCACGCCGCAGCATGTCCTTGACGATCTGGGCCTCAGGCCATCGGGCAAGGTCGACTACATCCTGGACGGAGGCCCGTGCACCGTTGGCGTCGAGTCCACCATCATCAACCTCTCGGGCAGCGAGCCCGAGCTGTTGCGCTACGGCGCGATCACGAGAGAAATGCTTCAGGAAGCGCTCGGCCGCCCGGTGGTCAACCCCAGGGCCGGCTCTCCCAGAGTCTCCGGCCAGCTCAAGAGCCACTATGCGCCCCGCACCCCCCTCACGCTGGTAGAGGCCGAGAAGCTACCCGAAGCCGCGGCCGCACTCAGTCCGCAGTCCTGCGCTGTCATGGCGCCGAGGCAGATCCTGGATCAGTGCCCCGGCAATGTCGTTTTCAGGATGGAGGCGCCCGAGGACGAGCCCGCATACGCGGCCCGGCTCTACAGCAGCCTGCACCTGCTTGACGCAGCCGGCGCGACGCATATCCTTGTGGCCAGGCCGCCCAGGGGCTCGATCTGGGCTGCGGTCAACGACAGGCTGGCGCGTGCTGGGGCGCCTCGGGAGCAGAAATGAAGCTTGACTACGACTGGAAAAACGCTGATCTGCCCATCGGAGCTCTGGATTCCGGCCTGGGCGGACTTTCCGTCCTGCGGGAGATGCGCAGGCTGCTGCCGCACGAGAACCTCATTTTCGCCGGCGACTGCGGAAAGGCCCCGTGGGGAGACCGTACGGACGCCTGGATCACCGCGCGCACTGAAAAAATCGTGCGCTTTCTCGCCTCAAGGAAGATCAAGGCCCTGGTCGTCGCCTGCAACACCGCGACAGCGGCTGCAGTCGACACGCTCAGACAGGAGCTGCCCTTCCCGATCATAGGGATTGAGCCCGCGGTCAAGCCGGCCGTCGCGCTCTCCCGCGACGGCATAGTCGGCGTCCTTGCCACTACGAGAACCATTCACTCGCCGCGCCTGCAAAGCCTCATCAGGCGCTTTGCGGGAAATGACAGAGTCATTCTGATGGCCTGCCCCGGGTTGATGGACAGGGTGGAGGCGGGGGATTTCCACTCGGAAGAAACCCGTCGGCTCATCGAGAGCTATGTCGGCCCCCTGCTCGAGCAGGGCATCGACACGCTAGTTCTCGGATGCACGCACTACCCGTTCCTGGCCGACGAGATTCGGCGCGCAGCGGGAGAAGGCATCGCCATCATCGATCCCAGTCCCGCGGTGGCGCGGTTTCTGAAGAAAAGGCTCGAGGAAAATTCTCTTCTGTCTGACCGCTCAGACGAAGGCCGAGTTGAATTCTGGTGCACCGGACGCGCAGATGTCCACACCCGCGTCCTTCGCAGGCTCTGGCCCGGGGAGGTCGCCATGAAGCCGCTCGACCAGGCCTGGCCGGAGCTGCTGCGGGACTAGCCTGCAGCACCGCCTTGCCGGTCGCGCTCTTCTGAGATTCTCTCGGCCAGCCTTTCGGCCAGCGAAAACATGGAAAGCGGGGCGCATCCCTCGGCCTTGTTGTTCGCGACAACAAAAGAGCTCTGCCTGCCTCGGAGGGCCGACAATATCAGACTCACGATGCCCTCTCGGGTGACCGGATCGGGCCTTTGGATGCTGGAAAAAGGCTCAAAACGCTGCCTCGCGTCGTCAAAGCGGTCCCCCAAGGCGAGAGACCAGCGCACCACCAGCGGCCCCTTGAGCCCCGCCGGGGTCCCGGACTCACCGACGCGGTCCAGGGCGAAGAGCGCGTTGGTCTGGCGTGCGATGTCGGGCATGCTCGGGTGCAGGCCGATGACAAGCCGCGCCCCGGACTCCCTCAGGACGTTTAAGAACCGAGGCGTATAAATAGCGGGCGTCCTGATCTCGACGGCGTAGAAGGCATCGGGCGAGCGCTCGGAAATCGGCGGCAGCCTGGAGAGAAACTCTCCCAGGCGCTCGATCTGACGGACCCGGTCCTGCGGATCCCTGAGCCACCCGCGGGGCAAGGCAGAAAACTCAAAAACAAGCGGGCCCGCCTTGCCGCCCAGCCCTTCGAGAACCGGCAGCACAAACTCTTCGGCGGCCTTCCTGTCATTCAGGTAAAACGGATTTTCTCCCAGAGGCCTGCCGCCCGCGCCGCGCTTCATGCAGTCGGTCACGGCAGCCGGCGCCTTCACCAGAAATCTGAAATTATCCGGGACCTGCCCGGCAAAGCGGGCGTACTGAAGCATGGGCAGCGGCCTGTAGTAGGCCCGGTCGACGCCAGCCGTGGTCAAAATGGGGTTGGCGCTGTAGGCCCTCAGCCCTTCCTGAGCCAGATTCCGGGTGCTGCTGAAGCGGCTCCAGACAATGCCTTTCCAGCCGGGGAAGGCCCAGGAGGATGATCCCAGATGCACTGAACGGGGAATAATCCTCGCCGCGCGCCTCATAGACTCGGAGGGCGGCTCAGGCGCAATGGGAACTGCGTCCTGCTCCTCCTCGAACAGATCAAAACCCGCCATTTCTCACCCCGCAGAATATAAGGAAAACGGCCCGGGTGTCCACCGCCCCGCCAGCCCGCGTCTGTTATAAACATAGCAGACATCCCGAAGCCTGGCCGCGAGGGCTTCCCGCGGCGCCCCGGTTCTGCCTGCGGACGGCCTCCGGAACGGTTGAGCTAAAATTTAATGGTTCTGCTCATGGAGCGGAAACCTTATTCTCTTAACCTTCCTGGATCTCGAAAATGGAACTTTCTGCTCTGACCGCCCTGAGCCCTCTCGACGGCCGTTACGCCAGTCAGACCGACGTCCTCCGGAACATTTTTTCCGAATACGCCTTCATGCGCGCGCGCGTCCGCGTCGAAACCGAGTGGCTGATCGCCCTGTCCGAATTCGGCCTGCCCGAACTCAAAAACATCTCCGACCACGGCAAAGCCTTCCTGCGCGGCCTCGCGGTCAATTTCTCGCTCGAGGACTGCCAGGCAGTCAAAGACATCGAAAAAACCACCAACCACGATGTGAAGGCCGTCGAATACTGGATTAAGCGGCAGGTGGCTCACGACGAAGAGCTCGCCCGTGCCTCCGAATTCGTGCACTTCGCCTGCACTTCGGAGGACATCAACAACACCAGCCATGCGATCATGCTCAAGGAAGGCCGCGCCGAGCTGGTGAGCTTCCTCAAGAAGATCCATGCAACGCTGGCGGACTTCGCCCATCAGTGGGCCGACGTCCCCATGCTGGCCCGCACCCACGGGCAGCACGCCTCGCCCACAACCGTCGGCAAGGAATTCTCCGTATTCGCCGTCCGGCTGCAGCGCATCATCGAAGCCATTGAAACCGTCAAGATTCTGGCCAAGATGAACGGAGCGGTAGGCAACTTCAACGCGCACCTGATCGCCTACCCGGAATACGACTGGGAGGGCTTCGCCAAAAAAGTGGTTGAAACCCGCCTAGGGCTGCACTTTGACACGCACACGACCCAGATTCAGCCGCACGACTACATGGCCGAGCTGTTTCAGGAAATCTCCCGCGCGAACACCCTCTTCATCGATCTGGACCGCGATGTCTGGGGCTACATTTCCCTCGGCTACTTCCACCAGAAGCTCAAGGCGGGCGAAGTCGGCTCTTCGACCATGCCGCACAAGGTGAACCCCATCGACTTCGAGAATTCCGAGGGCAATCTCGGCATGGCCAACGCCTTTTTGAACCATCTGGCCGGCAAGCTGCCTATTTCGCGCTGGCAGCGCGATCTCACCGACTCCACCGTTCTGCGCAACATGGGCGTGGCCTTCGGGTACTGCTTCGTCGGCTACAACGCCCTCACCAGGGGGCTTGGAAAACTCGAGATCAATCTGCCGGGCATCGCCTCGGATCTTGACGGCGCCTGGGAAGTCCTCGCGGAGGCCATTCAGACAGTTATGCGCCGCTACGGCATTCCGAAGCCCTATGAACAGCTCAAGGCTCTCACGCGGGGCAAGGAAGGCATCACAGAGCAGGTTCTGGCCGACTTCATCCAAACGCTGGCCATCCCGGACGAAGCCAAGGACAGGCTGCTGAAGCTGCGCCCGTCAACCTATATTGGGAAAGCCGCGGAACTCGCCCGCAGGGCGTAACCTCCAGGGGGCTCGCCGCCACCTTCCGGGGGGCCAGTCCCTTCCGGGGGGCCGGTGCGCCCGAAGGAACGGCCCTCAGACGCTGAGGGCCGCCGTTTTAACCAGCGCCCAAACCTTCTGCCCCTTCTCTAGTCCCAGATTTTCCGCGGCGCGCCTGGTGATTCTGGCCATCAGACGATTCGAGCCGCAGGAGAGATCCACCAGGCTCTGCGCCGGGTTTTCGTCCGGCTCGATTCCCCTGACCGTGCATTCCAGCGAATTCTGGATGCTGCTGGCCGCCTCCGCAGTCCGCGACAGCGCCACATCGCGGGCAAAGATTTTCACGCGAACCTCTTCGCCCGATTCGGTGCGGGCCGATGGGATCCAGAGCGTTCCGCCGGAATCAAGCTGTACGCAGGCGAGGGCGTACTTCTCGTCGGAGCCGGCAATCCGTCCGTGCAGGAAGCTCACGCGGTCTGTCTCGATTTCCACTGGGGCCGAGATTTCGCAAATCAGACGGGAAGCAGGCCCGCGCTTTGTGATGGAGCCGTTTTCAATCAGCAGGATGAAGTCCGCGAGCCTTGCCACTTCCTCGGCAGAATGCGTCACATAAAGAACCGGAATCTGGAGCTCGTCGCGAATTTTCTCTATCCAGGGCATGATCTCCTGGCGCCTGGACCAGTCAAGGGCCGACAGAGGCTCATCCATCAGCAGAATTTTCGGGTTAAGGACCAGAGCCCGCGCAATGGAAACGCGCTGCTGCTCGCCGCCGGACAATTCGTAGGGTCGGTGGTTCAGCAGCCTCGACAGCCCGAGCAGCTCCACGGCCTCGTCAATCCGGTTCCTGCTGCTTCCCCCGCGACCGTACTTCAGCCCGAAGCTGATGTTCTCCCTCGCCGTCATATGCGGAAAAAGGCTCGCCTCCTGAAAGACATAGCCGAGCGAGCGCTGCCAGGTCGGAACGAAGACGCCTTTGTCGGAATCCTGCCAGAGCGCATCGCCTATTCTCACTATTCCACGGGCCCGCTCCAGCCCGGCCACTGACCTGAGAATGGTCGTTTTGCCGCAACCCGACGGGCCGAACAGAACCGTAATGCCCGTGCTCAGAAGCTCAAAATCAACATCCAGCGAGAAATCCTTCCCGCGGGAAAGCTTGAGGGCCACCCGGCCCCCCATTTCGTTCTGAGCACTCATTTAAAGATCCTTCCCGCCTGCCTGTTGAGCAGCGCCAGAGCCAGCAGCACGATAAAGGAGAACACCAGCATTCCTCCGGCAAGAACATGGGCCTTGCTGTATTCCATCGCCTCGACCAGGGAATAAATCTCGGTGGAGACGACCTGCGTCTTTCCTGGCACGTTGCCGCCGATCAAAAGTACCACGCCGAACTCCCCGATCGTGTGCGCAAAGGTAAGAACTATCCCGGTCAGGAACCCCGGGCGGCAAAGGGGCAGCACCACTTTCACAAAAGCCGTGAAGGGCCGGACCCCCAGAGTGGAAGCCACCTCGGAGGGCCGCGGCCCGAGGGACTCGAAGGACGTCTGCAGGGGCTGGATCATGAAGGGCAGAGAGTAGACCATCGAACCGATCAGCAGTCCCGGAAAAGTGAATGTGAGCAGTCCGATCCCCAGCGACTCCGTGAGCTTTCCCAGCGGTCCGTTCGGCCCCATGAAGATGAGCATGTAAAAGCCGAGCACAGACGGAGGGAGCACCAGAGGCAGCGTGAGCACCGAGCTGAGAGTCGAGCGCAGAGCGCTCTGGCCGCGGGAAAGCCACCAAGCCACCGGTGTGGCGAAGATCAGGAGCAAGATCGTCGTCATCAGGGCGAGCTTGATGCTGACGACTATCGGATAGAGCTCCTCAACGGTAAATGACGAAAGAACTTCCTCCATGCCCTTCCCTTAAGCAAAACCCCGGCTTACTTGACGGCGTAGCCGTAGTCGAGCTTCACCTTATTGGCTTCATGGGAGCGCAGGAACTGCATGAACTGCTTGGCCGCCGCGCTCTTCTCGCCGTGCTTGAGCAGCACAGCATCCTGCTTGATCGGCTTGTAGTACTGAGCCGGGACGATCCAGCCGGAGCCCGAGGTCAGCTTCCCGTTCTTATATACCTGGGAGAGGGCGACAAAGCCCACCTGGACGTTGCCGGTCTTCACGAACTGGAAGGTCTTGCCGATGTTGTTGCCGGTCACGAATTTCGGCTTGTACTGGTCGAGCAGATGAAGGGCCTCGAGGGTCTGGTAGGCAGCCTCTCCATAGGGAGCGAGCCGCGGATCGGCCACGGCGCACTTGTCAAACTTCATTTCCTTCACAGCCTTGCCGGCGGCGTCCACCCGGGAAGGGTCGGCAGACCAGAAGACGAGCTTGCCCTGGGCATAGGTAAAGGAGGAGCCCTTCACGCCCATCCCTTCGGCCTCGATCTTAACCGGGGTCTTGGCATCGGCGGCCAGCAGGATGTCAAACGGAGCGCCGTTCTTAATCTGGGCGTAAAAAGCCCCGGTGCTGCCAAAAGAGAGCTTCACTTTGTTGCCGGTCTGTTTTTCGAACACCGGAGCAAGATCTGTTGCCGGCGCAGTGAAGTTGGCGGCAATGGCCACATGGATCTCTTCGGCCTGGGCGGGAAGAGTCACTGCGAGGACGACAGCCGCAGCGACGGCGGCGCAAAGCTTCTGCATGGAAATCTCCTTACAATGAATAGGGCTGAATATTGCCTTATTCAGCATACGCTATTCGTTTTTAGAATAAATTCATTCTACAGCAAAGTCTCTCCCTTATTGCCATGTCCGAAAATTTTTCCAAGCCCCCCGTCCCGCCGGAAATGCCCCCTGCCGAAGGCGGCGGGGATCTGAATTCAGCTGCTTCGCTTTCGCTTGCACGCTCCCTGTCGGCTGTCAGCGACAGAAGAATCGACATCCTGAGGCGCATTGGGGAGACCGGGTCCATTTCCGAGGCCGCGCGCGCCTCAGGGATCTCCTACAAGGCCGCCTGGCAGGCCCTTGAGTCCCTGGAAAACCTTGCAGGAGGGAAGCTGGCAGAAAAAGCAGTCGGCGGCGCAAAAGGCGGCGGCACCAGGCTCACAGCTACAGGCCGGCAAGTGATCCGGATCTCCGACCGCCTCGCCCAGGCCCGGGCCCAGATCCTCGCCGGATTTTCTAGGGAAGACCAGTCGCTGGCCGAGCAGCTTCACACGGGCAGCCTTCTCACCAGCATGAGGAATATTCTGCCCTGCACGGTCGAGGACATCCACCACGGACCGGCCCAGGTCGTCGTCTATCTGCGGCTCGACGAGCACAACATCATCAAGTCCTCCATCACGCAGGAAAGCGCCCAGCTGCTGGGCGTTTCCATCGGCATGCGCATGCTCGCCGCCGCGAAGGCGACGGCCATCGACATCGCAAGGATGTTCCCCGACGAACGCTATGAGAACATCCTCAGGGGAACGGTCACCCGCTGCGCCCGATCTGAAAAGGGCGGCGAGGTCACCCTGAAGCTACCCAGCGGGCTCCTTGTTGTCGGCTTTGCCCGCCGCGGCCACAAGCTAAGCATGGGCATGGCGGCGGAAGCATCGGTTCCCTCTAAGGCAATTGTCTTAGGACTAGTTTCAGCAGCGCCAAAAGCTTAAATCATCCTTAAATTGTTTGATCATGATCAAGTGCTGAGCGCACAGATTCAAAAAACAAGGGCCTATGATGTCGGCTGAGCCGGATATGGAGAGGTCCGCCTCTGAAAACATAAGTTTTTAAAAGAAAGCAAGCCCAATCTGTTGGCTTGAAATTTCTAGGAAATTTGATCATGAAAAACTGCAAAAAAGGCACCATCCTTATCGGCCTCGTCGGTGCTGTCATCGGTCTTGTCGCTTTCGGTGTGTTCAACTCCGTAGTCCACTGGGCCGGCTCCACCCAGTTCTGCGGCACTTTCTGCCACACCATGGATTATGTCTACGCAGCCTACCATCAGGGGCAGCACTTCAAGACCCCGTCCGGCGTAACCGCGGGCTGCTCCGACTGCCATCTGAAATACGGCGCCCAGCACAATGTCGGCGGCTTTGAGTACATTGGAATGCTCGCCCACAAGGCTCAGTCCGGCACCCATTCCTTCATCGGCCAGGTCACCGGCTCGATTTCCACGTTTGACAAGCAGAAGGAGAAGGCTCCCGAGATGAGCAAGAGCGTCACCCAGTGGATGGCTTCCACCGGCTTCCAGAACTGCCGCTCCTGCCATGATCTGTCGAAGATGAAGAACGACAAGAACCCCGATGTCGCCGCCTTCCACGCTGTCTTCGCCAACGACAAATCCGCCAACTGCCTTGAGTGCCACAAGACGGCCGGCCATAATTACGCGAACATCAACACCCAGGCTGACGCCGATGCGATCATCGCCGGCAAGGCTCCGGCTGCCGCCGCCTCAGAGGCCGCTTCTGCCTCTGACGCCGCTTCCGCCGCAGCCTCTGATGCCGCTTCCTCTTCCGCCGCTGCCAAGTAATCCGACGGCACGGCTCTGAAGCCGGCAGCGCCCGTCAGGGCGGACAGTCCCCAGAAGGTGAGACACTTTCTGGGGATTTTTGTGTCCCAAAGGGACGCCCGGAGAGTTCTCAAGGAAGCAGAGGAGCTTCTGAAGTGCCGTACAGGGATCCTTCTTGTCTTTAGAATGAGAAAACCGCTGTCATTGTTGGAGTTTTGAAAGCATGAGTTCGTCCGTTGTCTACCGTTCTGATTACAAAGCGCCCGACTACCGCATTGAGTCCGTAAACCTTGTTTTTGACCTGGATCCTCAGACTTCAACGGTATTCAACACCATGAAGGTGTCTCCCCTGGGGGCGCAGCCCATTGAACTTGTTCTGGATGCCGACGGGCTCGAGCTGGTGTCCATCTACGAAAACGGTGTGCAGCTGCCGCAGAAACGCTACAGCCTCACTGACAAGTCGCTCACCGTGCACGGCATCGACAAGCCGGTGACTCTCACCATCGTCAACAAATTCCATCCGCTGGCCAACACGCTGCTGTCGGGCATCTATATCTCCAACGGCAACTTCATGTCCCAGTGCGAATCCCAGGGATTCCGCCGCATCACCTACTTCCCGGACCACCCGGACATCCTCACCCACTTCCACGTGGAAATCCGCGCAGACAAGGAAAAATACCCTGTCCTGCTGTCCAACGGAAACCTGGTTCGCCGCGACGAGCTTGAAAACGGGCGGCACCTCGCCGTCTGGGACGACCCTTCGCTCAAACCCTGCTATCTGTTCGCGCTAGTCGCCGGCAATTTCGTCAAGCGCGAGGAAAAGATCAAGCTCGCCAATGGCAAGGACTGTCTGCTGCAGGTCTGGGTGGAGCCCCAGAACAAGGACCGCACGGCTCACACCCTCGAGTCCATCAAGAAGGCCATCCGCTGGGACGAGCAGCGCTGGGGCCTCGAGTACGACCTCGAGAGGTTCATGTTGGTGGCGACCGATGACTTCAATTTCGGGGCCATGGAGAACAAGGGTCTCAACATTTTCAACACCCGCTACGTCCTCGCCTCCCCTCAGATCGCCACGGATCTGGACTACTTCAACATAGAGTCAGTGGTCGGCCACGAATACTTCCACAACTGGACGGGAGACCGGGTGACGCTCCGAGACTGGTTCCAGCTCACGCTGAAGGAGGGGCTGACCGTCTTCCGCGACCAGGAGTTTTCGCGCGACATGCTGGGCAAGGCGGCGGCCATCAAGCGCATCATGGACGTGCGTTTCCTGAGGTCCCGGCAGTTCCCTGAGGACGCGGGCCCGATGGCCCACCCCGTTCGCCCGGAAAGCTATCGCGAAATCAACAACTTCTATACAACGACGGTTTATGAAAAGGGTGCAGAGATTTACCGAATGCTCCAGACCCTTCTCGGACGGGAGAAATTCAAGGAAGGCCTCAGGCTGTATCTGGAGCGCAACGACGGCCGGGCTGCGACCTGCGAGGACTTCATTAACGCGATGGCGCAGGCGAGCGAGCGGGACCTGGGGCAGTTCTTCCGCTGGTACGGCCAGGCGGGCACCCCGCGAGTGACCGTCAAGAGCTTCTGGGACCCCGAAGCGCACACCTACACGCTGGTCGCGAGCCAGAGCACGCCGGAGACTCCCGGGCAGACCGATAAAAAACCGTTCCTGATCCCGCTTGCCGTCGGACTGCTCGATCCCTCCGGAAAAGACATCCCGCTGCAGCTCGAAGATGAAACAGAGCCTGCGGGCACGACGCGCGTCCTTGAGCTGCGTGACGCAGAAAATGAATGGACTTTCGTCAACATAGATGCAAAGCCCATCCCGTCCCTGCTTCGTGATTTTTCGGCTCCCGTCATTCTCAACTATCCCTACTGCCGCAGCGAACTCGCTTTCCTCGCGCGCCACGATTCTGATCCGTTCAACCGGTGGGACGCCATGAACCGGCTGATGCTCGAGGCCCTGAACGACATGGTCGACGCGATTGAGACCGGGGCCCGCCCGAGCGTGGACCAGGATCTGCTGGCTGCCTTCGAGCAGATGCTGACAGACGAGAGGCTTGCCCCCGCCTTCCGCGCGATCTCGCTCACGCTGCCCGACGAGCAGCTCATCGGAGAGCGCCGCACCCTCATCGACCCCGAAGCCATACGCTCCGCCCGGGAAGAGCTGCGCTCCGTGATCGGACGCCGGTACTCTTCGGTCCTGCTGAAGATCGCCGAGAACTACCAGACGCCCGGCGAATACTCGCCCGACGCTGAGTCCGCCGGAAAGCGCGCCCTGAAGAATCTCGCCTTCAGCTACCTGCTGGCCGGAGGCAACCCCAAGGCGCTGCTTGCGCTGCGCAGTCAGTTCGAGCAGGCCAACAACCTGACGGACCAGCTCTCGGCGCTTACTTCCATCGTCAATTCCGCCAGTCCTGCGAAACTCGATATGCTGGTGGATGCTGCGCGGAAATGGAACGGCGTCCCCGTGCTGATCAACAAGTGGCTTACAGTGCAGGCTTCGGCCATCGCTCAGCCCGGGGAAGTACCCGTGCTCAGCAGAGTGCGCGAACTCATGGCCAGCGGGGCCTTCAACATTGCAAACCCGAACAGCGTCTATGCGCTGATCCTCGCCTTCTGCAACAACGCCCCGGAATTCCATCGCCCGGACGGATCGGGCTACAGGTTCTGGCTTGAGATGATTCAAAAACTCTGCAAGGTGAATGCCTTCATCGCGGCCAGGATTGCGAGGGTTATGGACAACTGGCGCCGCTACACCCCGGAGCGGGCCCGCCAGATGCACGATGCGCTGAAGCTCGCCGACAGCCTTCCCAATCTGCCCACCGGCGTCAGGGAGGTTCTTGACAAGGCCCTCGGAAAACAGGCCGGCGAATGATGCACCTTTTTTCATGATTTAAGGAGATCCCCCATGGCTTTGATGACGCTTCACCAGTACCTAGTCCGCGAGAAGCGGGAAAACGGCGTTCCGGAAGAACTGGCCGAACTGATCCTTTCGGTCGCCGACGCCTGTAAGAAAATCCGCTCCAAGGTTACGGAAGGTGCGCTCGCCGGCGTACTCGGCATGGCCGGCACGGAAAACGTTCAGGGCGAAGACCAGAAAAAGCTCGATGTCATCAGCAACGAAATCATGTGCGGGGCCAACGCTCCCTCCGGCGCCCTCTCGGGCTTTGCCAGCGAAGAGATGACGGAGGTGATGGGCGTGCCCTCCGAGTATCCGGTCGGTCCCTACCTCATCCTGTTCGACCCGCTCGACGGCTCAAGCAACATCGACATCAACGCGCCGATAGGCACCATTTTTTCAGTTCTTCCGTGCCCGGGCGGAGCGAAGCGCAGCGTCACTGAGAAAGATTTCCTGCAGCCTGGCGTGAACCAGGTTGCAGCCGGCTACGCCATGTACAGCACTCAGACCCAGCTGGTCTTCACGCTGGGCCACGGCGTGTCCGCCTTTACCTTCGACCCTGCGGTCGGCGAGTTCTACCTGACCCGCGAGCACATCACCGTTTCGCCGTCCACCGCCGAGTTCGCCATCAACTGCTCCAATATGAGGCACTGGCAAAAGCCGGTCCAGCAGTATGTGAAGGAGCTTCTTGCGGGCGAGACCGGACCGAGAGGAAAAAATTACAACATGAGGTGGGTGGCGGCCATGATCGCCGAAGTTCACCGCATCCTGAGCCGCGGCGGCATCTTCATTTACCCAAGGGACGATCGCATTCCTTCGCGTCCCGGGAAGCTGCGGCTGATGTACGAGGCCAACCCGATGTCCCTGCTGATGGAGCAGGCCGGGGGACGGGCTACCAACGGCCTGCAGCGCATCCTGGAGATCCAGCCTGAGAAAGTCCACCAGCGCGTGGCCGTCTTCATGGGCTCCTCCGAAGAGGTCGACTATGTCACGGGGCTGCACCGCCGGCAGGACTGATGCTGCCCGGAAAGCCGGAAACTGACTTTCGGCCGGGGAAGCTCCTGAGCTTCTCCGGCCTCCTTTTTATTCAGATCAGCCGCTGGTCGGACAGCTCCTCCAGCCTCGCGGCCGTTTTCCCGAGAGAGTCCTGGCTTTTCTTCATCTCGGCCAAGACCGCCTGCAGCTCCTGCAGCGTCTGATCGCCGCCCTGCAGCGCCGAGGCCAACGGCGCGGCCATCTTTTCATCCAGCCTCACAAGCCGCTGCTCCATCGCGTCGAGCCGGGCCTTCAGACTGTCCTCGAATTTGACGACCCTGGAGCCCTCCGCATTTTCCGCTTCCTCACGAGCCTTCCGGGCCTCGCGGTTCGCCTTCTGGAGGTCCACCAGCACGGTGGCCTGCTTCCAAAGCATCCACAGCAGGCAAATCAGGAACACGAGGCTGCCGCCCAGGATCAGCAACAGACCGAAGGGCGCATTCACCGTGAACAGGATGAAGCTCACGGGCATCGTGGTCATGATCGGCCCCCAGTTGGCGATCACAAAGAGCACGGATGCTAGGAAAACGATTAACACGGCGATAGATCTGAATGTCACTGGGCACCTCCCTTCCGGAACAGGCCTGGCCGAAAACGCGCCGCGGCCTTTTCTCTAATCCTAAAGCAAAGGGGGCAAACGTATGACAAATTACCCCCTCCAGGGGGATATTCATCTGCCGCCCGGCAAGCAAAGGCCCGCCTCTGCGAAGCTCCTTTGCCGGGGAAGGGACATGCCATTAGAATTTGCGCCAGCGGAATATCCGCAAACCTGAAGGAGAGAGCCTTGAACCTGAACACCCGTTACCCGCATCTGCATGTCATCGACCACCCCCTGGTGCAGCACAAGCTCTCCATCATGAGAAGCAGGAACTGCCCCACCAAGGACTTCAGGCAGCTGCTGCGCGAAATCTCCCTGCTGGTGGGCTATGAGCTTACGCGGGACTTCCCCCTGACCCGCCGTCACATCGAGACTCCTGTGGCCCCCATGGAGGCCCCGTTCCTCTCCGGGAAAAAAGTGGTCATCGTGCCCGTCCTGAGAGCCGGCCTCGGAATGACTGACGGACTGCTCGAACTGATTCCCTCAGCACGCGTCGGGCACATCGGGCTTTACCGCGATGAAAACAAGCAGCCGGTCGAATACCTAGTGCGCATGCCCAAGCACCTGGAGGATCGTACCTGCATCATTACCGACCCCATGGTGGCTACCGGCGGTTCGGCCGTCCATGCGGTCGATGTCCTGCTCAAGCGCGGCGTGTCCGAATCCAATATCCGCTTCATGTCCCTCGTGAGCGCTCCCGAAGGCCTCGACTTCTTCTTCCGGGCCCATCCCAGCATTGACCTGTACACCTGCGCCGTCGATGAAAAGCTGAATGAAAATGCCTACATCGTGCCCGGCCTCGGAGATGCGGGCGACAGAATTTTCGGAACCGTGGGCTGAAGAGATTTTTAGCAAAATTTAAGGGTATTTACCAATAAATCTGAAAATTAAAGCATTTTTATTTAGTATTTACCCTTAATTAAGACTTAAAAAAGGCCCGAGCGTTTGAAAATTACCCCGTTTATTTGATCTGAGTTAAATGATTAAGCCAGCCTGAAGAGCACAATGTTGATCACCGAAAAGCACTTTTTATACCAACGATAAGTCAGGCTGCAGAGATCAGCCTGTTATTTTGGAGATTTTCCATGCAGCTCCCAGACAATGTCCTGCGTGCCCACACCCCGACCGCTGAGGACAACATCAACGGAACCAACCTGAAGGACGCGAAGCGTCAGTCCCGCTGGACGGCTTGGGCGGACGTCACTCAGTCCGTCACCGGCGGTCTGCTCGCCCTGTTCCTGTTCTGCCACATGGCGTTCACCAGCTCCATCCAGATCTCCAAGGATCTTTTCTGGAACCTGGTGGCCACCTCCGGACTGACCTTCATCGGAGGAACGGAGCACGCCTGGGCCCACGTCATTTTCATCGGCTTCATCACGCTGCTGATCTGCCTGCACGGACTCACCGCCCTGCGCCGCTTTCCGAGCAGCTACCGCCAGTGCCGCGACATGAAGGGACACGTTCATCTCCTGCACCATTTCGACACCACGCTGTGGGCCGTCCAGATCCTGACCGCCGTCGTGCTGCTGGTGTGCGTCTTCCCGCACGTCATTTCCATGCTGACCAATCCGAGCGGAATTGGCCCGAACCTGTCCGGCATCCACGCCTATCACGACGGCCTGCTCTATACGCTGATCTTCCTGGTCGCCGCTGAGACTCACGGCCTGATCGGCCTTTACCGCGTCCTCGTGAAGTGGGGCATCTGGAAGGGCGAGCGCGAAGGCCTGCGCAAGGCGATGCTCGTGATCACCGCCCTGATGATTCTCTGCGGCGCCGCCACCGCCTGGAAGTTCTACAGCATCGGCGCCCAGCTGGTCAACGCGGGCCAGACTACGAAGTACGAGCCCGTCAATCCCTGGTATGAAATCGATCAGATGCAGAAATAAACTTCCAGCCTGCTGATTCGGCAGATCCCCTTCGGGCACTAGCACGAAGGGGATTTTTTTGACGCCGCATTTTGAAGTGGTATTGGTTTTTTGGACACGAAAGAGACAGAGACAATGGCCTTGCCGCTGAAAAAAGCCTCCTGCACAGCGCCGAGCCAAAAATCCCGGCCGCGTCGGTCCCGGCCTTCAAATGACGAGCGTACGCGACAGGCTCCTTCATGCCGAAAAAGCTTTGCGGGCGGAAGTCCCTGAGCCCTGACAAGGGCAAGGTAGGGTAGTGCTGTATACATTAGGTGGTATACCGGTAAAACCAGGCCCAACGTCTGTCTGCACTCCGGATGAACATCCGCCCGCACTCGGGTGGGTGCACGAAGGCCTCCTGGCGCAGTCCCCGCCGCTGCCGCCTAAGCAGTTCAACGCGGTGAAAACGCCCGGGCATGCCTGTATCTAGGGCGTTTATGTCCGTACTTAAAAATATGGACTAGGCAATTCATATTAGTTTTTTAGTCCTTAGTCATAAAAAGTAACTGAATATTTCTTAATCATCCGTTTTATGTCAAGGCTTAGTCATTTTTTCTTATCGTTTGCTACCACTTTATGAGAAACTTTGTTCTGTCTGATTCACCTCGGAGAAGAGAAAAAATGATTCCAACAGTATTCTGGATAGAGCTGTGCGTCATTCTCGCCGCATTGTTTTATGGTGCTCGCAAGGGTGGTATGGCTCTGGGCCTGGTTTCAGGTATCGGCCTGCTGATTCTGGTCTTCGTCTTTCATGTGAAGCCCGGCACTCCGCCGGTCTCCGTGATTCTGACCATTCTGGCCGTGATCATGGGCTCGGCCACGCTGCAGGCTTCAGGCGGCCTTGACTGCCTGCTGCAGGTTGCTGAAAAGGCTCTTCGCTCTCATCCTCGCCTGGTGGTGTACATCGCCCCGTACTGTGCCTGGATCCTCACGATCCTCTGCGGCACGGGACACACGGTCTACACGCTCCTGCCGATTATTTACGACGTCGCCATCAAGACCGGCATTCGTCCGGAGCGCCCGATGGCAGCCTCTACGATTGCCGCTCAGATGGGCATCATCTGCTCGCCGGCTTCCGTGGCGCTCGTCTCCGCCGTTGCTATTTTGGACGGCCACGTCCTGCCTGACGGAAGCACCGTCGACATGATGAAGATCCTCTCCGTGACGGTCCCTGCCGGCGCCATCGGCGTGTTCGCCGAGGCCACGTACTCGGTGTTCCGCGGCAAGGACCTGGACAAGGATCCGGAATTCCAGAAGCTGATTTCCGATCCGGAGCAGAAGAAATATGTCTACGGTGATTCCGTGACCCTGATTGGCAAGAAGTTTGCCAAGTCCCAGTGGGCCGCCCTGTGGATCTTCCTCGGATGCGTTGCGATCGTGGCTATATTCGGCGCCGACAAGAGCCTTCGTCCCGTCTTTGGCGGAAAGGCAATGTCGATGACCCTCATCATCCAGATGATGATGCTGGTCGCCGGCGCTCTTATGGTGATCTTCTGCAACACCCGCGCTGCTGACGTCGGCAAGAGCTCCGTGTTCCGCGCCGGCGCCATCGCCATCGCCGCCGTGTACGGCGTTGCGTGGATGTCCGATACCCTCTTCCAGGCTCACCTGCCTGCCCTGAAGGCTTCGCTCACCGGTGCCGTCCAGACCTACCCCTGGCTCTATGCTGTCGTGCTGCTGGTGGTTTCCAAGTTTGTGAACTCGCAGGCCGCGGCCGTGGCCATCATCCTCCCGGTCGCGCTGCAGGTGGGCGTGCCCACCGGCATTGCGGTGTCCATGATCTCGGCCTGCTACGGCTACTACATCCTGCCGACCTATCCATCTGATCTGGCCGCCCTGCAGTTCGACCGTTCCGGCACCTGCCACATTGGCAAGTTCGTGATCAACCACTCGTTCATCATCCCGGGCCTGATCGGCGTGATTACCGCCACTCTCGTGGGGACGCTGATCGGCTGGCTCTATGGATGGCTCTGATCTGCCTGCTATTCCTCAATAAATCACATTACTGAGTGAATTCAGGCCAACAGCGGGACTCTTCACGGAAAGAGTCCCGCTTGTTTATTATGAAGTCCCCGGAAACCTTCCTTTGACTGGCACGACCTTGACCATGAATGTCCTTTACCTGCAGTGCGCCATGGGCGCCTCGGGAAACATGCTGACCGCCGCCCTGGCCTCTCTGCTGCCCGATCCTGCCAGCTTTGCCCGCGACATCAACTCACTCGGAATTCCCCGCGTCTGCGCTTCGCTTGAACGGGGCTCCTCCCGCGGCATGGCAGGCTGGAGGGCGAGAATAGAAATCGACGGCCGGGAGGAAGACGCCCAGCCCCGCAGCCACGGCTCCGCGCACGGCCACTCCCACGCGCGGTTCGATGAAATTCTCGGCTTCATCCGCTCTTTGCCCGTATCCGACAAGGTCAGAGCGAACGCCTGTTCGATATACCGCCGGATCGCAGAGGCCGAGGCGCAAGCTCACGGGTGCGCGCCGGGCGAAGTCCATTTCCATGAAGTCGGCACCGCCGACGCTGTCTGCGACGTGGTCTCGGTGTGTCTGCTCATGGAGCGGCTGAACCCCGGCAGAGTCGTCTGCTCGCCGGTCTGCGTCGGCAGCGGCCTCACCTACACCGCGCACGGCTTCCTGCCGGTTCCGGCCCCGGCCACAGCCAGCCTTCTTCACGGCGTCCCGTCTTATGGAAGCGACTTTCCCGGCGAACTATGCACACCCACAGGCGCAGCTCTGATTTCGCACATCTCGAATGCGTTCGGACCGATGCCGGAAATGACGCTGCTCAAGGAGGGCTGCGGCCTCGGCTCAAGGGAATTTCCCCAGCCCAACTGCCTCAGGGCGCTTTTGGGAACTGCCCCCGGCGGGGACTCCGAGACCGGCTCCTGCGACTCGGTCTGCGAACTGTCGGCCAACATCGACGACATGACCGCGGAGGACATCGCGCTCGCCCGGGACCTGCTGATTGACAACGGAGCCCTCGACGCATGGGTCATCCCCCTCGCCATGAAAAAGGGCCGTCCCGGCTCCATGCTCTGCGCCCTCTGCGCTCCCCCTGAGGCCGCCCAGATCAGACAGGTCTTTTTCAAGCATACGAGCACGCTCGGGGTCCGCAGCAGAATCCTCCAGCGAGCCGTCCTGGACAGAAGCATTGAAACCGTGAGCACAGCGCTTGGCCCCGTGCGGGTCAAGACCGCCCGGGGCTGGGGCACGGAGAAAACCAAGCCCGAATTCGACGACATAGAGCGGCTGGTGAGAAAAAGCGGCCTGAGCGCCGCTGAAGTGAGGGCGCTCGTGAGCAGGGGAAAAAAGGGCTGAGCGGGATCCAGCCTCAGCCCTGACTCTGACGGTCGTAGTAGCCTGAAAGCGTATCGAGAACCCTGCAGGCGAGACCTGAAAAATCCTCCGGAGCGGTGGAGACTGCAGCCTGACGGGCAGATTCCATCAGCGCCGGAGTGAGCTCTTTGGCAAAGGCTCTCGAAAAATGAAGCTCCGGTCGGCCCGGAGCCACCAGCCGCAGCCGGAAGGGCAACTGCGATGCGCCAGCCCGCCGGAGTACTTCTCTGACGGCCTGCTCCGCCCTCTTCAGCTTCAGCAGCGTCCCGACCGTCGGGGCGCGCCCGTAGGGCAGCCGCGTGAGAAGGCACGGCTCCGGGAGCTGATCCGGACGCTCCATTCCGGTTTCAGCCGCGAGGAAATGAATCTCCGGCTTGCCGAGCCTCGCCTCCTGTAGGGGCGACTCGATGCCGAGCTCCTTCAACGCACGGATTCCCGGTCTCCACACCCCGGGGCTCACGTCCGAGTGGTTCGTTCCGTCGCATACGGGCAGGCCTTCGGCCTCCCGCCGGATAGCGGAAAAGGTGGCCTTCTTGCATCCGTAGCAGCGCTCGCGCGTACCCCGGGCCACCTCTTCGACATCCAGGGGGTCAAGCTCTATGAGCTTAAGTCTGAAGCCCTGGCGGCGGACCCACGAAAGTGCAAGATTCTCATCGCCTCCCACGTGAACGCCCGTCACATGGATCAAAAGGGGCTTAAAGCCCAGAAGCCCCGATGCATGCGAAAGAAACCGGCTGTCAAGGCCGCCGGAGTACGCAAGAGCGAACCGGCGCCCAGGGGCGACGCGCTGCAGGACGACGCGCAGCCGCTCCATCAGCTCTGCGCCATTTAGAGCAAGTGTCATGAGGCCCCCAGATTCAGTATCCGCGCCGCCGCGCAGGCCGCGCCGTAACCATTGTCGATATTGAAAGTGGACAGCCCCGGAGCGCAGGAGCAGAGCATCGCCGAAAGCGCGGTCTCCCCGGCCCGGGCCGCCCCGTAACCCACAGAGGTCGGCACGCACAGAAGCGGCCGCGAGGTGAGCCCGCCGAGTACGGAGGCCAGGGCGGCGTCCAGCCCGGCGCAGCAGATGACGACCGAGCAGGCATTTATTTCCTCAAGCCGCTCCTGCAGCCGCCACAGCCCGGCCACGCCGCAGTCCTCGAAATACCGGTGCTTGATTCCCAGGTATTCAAGCGTTCGTCCCGCCTCATGCGACACGGCGGCGTCCGAGGTCCCGGCAGTCACAACGGCCACTTCGCCGCGCACCGCGCCTTCAGGCTGCAGCGAGTCGCCATAGGCCGTGCGCGAGAGAGGATCGTAATCGTAAAGGCGTCTTATCTCCAAAGGGGCGGCTTCGAACCGTTCGGGGGCCAGACGGGTAAAAAGAACGGGGCGCCCGCTGCCGCGGACGAAGCGCTTCAAAAGGGTCATGAGGCTCGCGTCATCCTTGCCCTCACAGAAAACAGCCTCCGGAAGGCCGACGCGACTGCGCCTGTCGTAGTCAAAACAAATGGTGCTCAAAGAGATCTCTCCTTGCCGGCCGAGAGAACCTGTGCCGCAGGGCTGCTTCAGACGCCCGGGCTTCAGGGACCGTACCCACTTTAAAACAAACGCCGCAGGGCCGCGAGACCGCCAGCTCGGGGCTAGCGCCCCATGAAGAAAAAGCAGCGGGATCTTCTCCCGCTGCTTCTGCCGGGAGCCCCGGCTCCCAGGTTGTATCCTTCACAAAAAAAACAGGAGCGAGAAAGCGCCGGGCGAGCCTACTTCACGAGGCGGGGAACCGTCAGGGAGCCTTCCGGCATCAGGATGACGCTTGGCCTTTCACCCACATACTGCTTCGCGCACTCGAGCGCCTCAGGCACCGAGCTCACGGCTGCGGTGAAAAGCATATCCTTCGCCATCTGGCGATCCAGCCGGGTCACCAGAATGAATTTCGCCTTTTTCATGGGGCGCGTGATGGCAAAGGCCTTGTTAGCGCCGATGACGAAATTCTCGCGCAGCTCGGCCTCAATCGCCTGCGGAGTCTTCAGCCTCCTGAAGGTCTCCTCGAGCTTGGCCGAGCCGCTGCCTTCCTCGCAGTCGGCCAGCAGGACCACCACACCGCCCTGCCGCACGGCCAGCGCGGCGTTGTCCATGGTTTTCTGCATCTGGTATACATTGATGTCCTTCGGATAGCCGCCGCAGGAGGCGATGACCAGATCCGCCTCCTGTTTGATTGGGGCGCCGTACACCTCGTCGACAAAACGGCAGGCCTCCTTGTGGGCCGCGATGTAATCGCCGGCGAACATCTTCAGGAACTGGTGCTTTGCATTGAGGATCGCATTAAAGAGAAACAGCGAGCGGCCCTTCGCAAAACGCGCCACGCCTTCCATCTGGTCCTCGTAGACCGGATTGCCCGTCGTGCGGCCCAGGCCCGCGTTCGGGTCAAGCATGAAGCTGTGGTTCTTTCGGACCGTCTCCATCGCGGCGCACCCCGGCAGAATAGCCTTCCTGCCACCGCCGTAGCCCGAGAAATAATGATGGACGATGGTACCGGTCAGAATGACGTGGTCGACGTCGCACAGGTGCTTGTTGATGAGAACGGGCGTTCCGCGCGAAGTCTGGCCAAAATAGCGGAAGTCCTCGTCGGCTCTGCAGTCCGAGTTGTACATTTTCAGCCGGGAGGCCACGTCCTCTCCGACCGCCTGAACCATCTCTTCATGAGTCATCAGGCGGTGCGTGCCAAGCGAGAACACAATCTTCATATTCTCATCGGGCACGCTCAGCCGGTTCATCTCGTTGACGAGCACCGGCATGAAGTCAAAGGAGTTGGCCACGCGTGTAGGATCGTTGCAGATAAAGGCAACGGTCTGCCCCGGCTTCACAATATCGTCAAGAGAGGGACAGCCGATCGGGTGCCTGATCGCCTCAAGCACCCCGGCCTTCACGTCCTGCATCACCGGGTACTCCTCGGTGCGGATCTCCTGCAGGACAAGATCCTCGTCAAGGTCGAACTTCATCCGGCCGCGGCCGTATGCGAAATCATACTGTTTGGTCGTCATCTCAACTTTCCGTTAGGCTAAAAATCCATTGATCAAAACTTTCTTCCGGGATCCGGCACTCCCGCCCCGGGGCTTCTGAACCCGCGCTCGCTCGCCCAGACAGCGGCCTCGACGCGCGAGCGGAACCCCAGCTTCTTGAGCATGTGCTTCACATGCACCTTCACCGTCCCGTCCGTAATGGACAGCCGAGCGGCAATGGCCTTGTTGCTCAGTCCGCTGGCAATGTAGCCGAGCACCTCCTGCTCGCGCGAGGTGAGGCTGTCCGTATTTTTCTCCTCGTTTTCGGTCCCGCCGTTGCGCAGGGTAAGAGCGAGGATATTGGTGAGGCTGTCGCTGATCACCATCTGGCCCTGAAGGACCCTGTGCACCAAGGTGACCATCTCCTCCGGGGTATGGTTCTTTGTCAGAAAACCGTCTGCCTCCATCCGGATGGCCGCCATCAGCTCATCGTTGAAGCGTCCCTGCAGCAGCATGATGCCCTTGCAGGCAGGCTGCTGCTCCTTGACAAACTGCAGCAGATCAAGCGCGGCGTGATCCGGCAGCGACAGATCCAGAATCACGAGCTTCAGCCTCCGCGCGGAGACTTCCTGACGCGCCTCCTCTACCGAGCCGGTGCTGTAGACTTTCGGAGCAAGCCCCTGTTTTTGAAGGAGATCAGCAAGGGCAAGGCGGTATATCGGGTTTTCATCCACGATCAGAATGGTTTTCTGGCTATCGTCCGCTCCCATATGAAAATCCTTGTCTGAAAAAACGCTCCCGCCTGCCGGCCGGGCATAAGCCGGGCATCAGCCCCAGGCGAATTTCTGCGCCGGCAGGCATGGAATCGCGCACAAATGTCACTTAAGCAATAGAAGGTTACTACTTTAGTAGTCGTCTGTTCAGCAGTCAAGGCATACTCAGATCAAGATATTTGAAAGTATTCCGGGGCTGCCGCCGCAAAACAGAGGTCGGGGGAAAATTTCTCCCCCTCCCCCATAAGAGGAATGAGAAGTTCCAAAGATTTAATACGCCGCGGGCTTTTAGTGGCTAAAATACCGGCACTTGTTTATTTTTTCCTTTATGAACTGGGGCGGCTTTTCCGCCTCTGTCCATCGTTTTATACAGGTAGAATCATGTCCGGTCATTCCAAGTGGGCCAACATACAGCATCGCAAGGGCCGTCAGGACGCCAAGCGTTCAAACATCTGGACGAAGGTCGTCCGCGAGATCATCATCGCCGCCCGCGTCGGAGGAGGCGGAGACCCCGACATGAACCCGCGCCTGCGCCTGGCTCTGCAGAAGGCGAAAGCCGCCAACGTGCCGAAGGACACCATCAAGAACGCTATCCTGAAAGGCACCGGACAGCTCGAGGGAGTGAACTACGAGGAAGTCCGCTACGAAGGGTACGGTGCCGCCGGCGCCGCTCTCATCATCGACTGCACCACGGACAACCGCGTCCGGACGGTGTCTGACGTCCGCCACATCCTCACCTCCAACGGGGGCTCGCTGGGAACGGAGGGCTCCGTCGCCTTCATGTTCAAGCACTGCGGACTCATCGTCCTGCCCTCCGGCTCCGATGAGGACAAGGTGATGGAAGTGGCCCTCGAGGCCGGCGCGGAAGACGTGGTGGCCAACGAAGACGGAACCCTCGAAGTAATCACTCCGCCGACGATTCAGGAATTCGAAGCGGTGCAGAAAGCCCTGGAAGGCGCCGGCTTTACCCCTGAGTATGCAGAGATCACCATGAAGCCGGTCAACGAGACCGTTCTGTCCGGCGAGGATGCGGTCAAGATGCAGCGGCTCATCGACGAGTTGGAAGACAACGATGACGTGAGCAAGGTCTACTGCTCCGCCACACTCGATCTTCCCGAAGAAGAAGCCTGATCCGAGAAGCCCCGGCGCCGCTGCAGCGCCGGGCCTCGGGAAGACCGAAGAGCGGATTTCCTCAACGAATCCGCTTTTTTTATGACAAATTCCTGACACTGGGAGGCTGAAATGAAAGTTCTGGTTGTCGGCAGCGGCGGAAGAGAGCACGCCCTCGCCTGGCGCATCGCACAAAGCGATCGGGTTCAGACCGTTTATGTCGCTCCGGGCAACGCCGGAACCGACGCAGACCCGCTGCTGACCAATGTCGCGATCAAGGCGACGGATCTCGAAGCCCTGGCGGCCTTCGCTCGCGACAACGGCGTCGACTACACCGTGGTCGGCCCCGAGGCTCCTCTGGCGGCCGGCATTGTCGACCTGTTCCGTTCAAAGGGCCTGCGGATCTTCGGACCCACGAAGGCGGCCGCGCAGCTCGAGTCTTCGAAGGATTTCGCCAAGGCCTTCATGAAACGCCACGGCATTCCCACCGCGGCCTACGAAACTTTCACCGACCTGCAGGCCGCGGAGAGCTACATCCGCCGCCACGGCGCCCCCATCGTCGTCAAGGCCGACGGGCTGGCGGCTGGCAAGGGCGTCGTCGTCGCAGCCACCGTCGAGGAGGCCCTGCATGCCGTCAGGGACATGCTCTCCGGCAACAAATTCGGAGCCGCGGGCTCGCGCGTAGTCATTGAGGACTTCCTTGAGGGCGAAGAGGCCTCCTTCATCGTGGCCAGCGACGGACAGCATGTCCTGCCGATGGCGACTTCGCAGGACCACAAACGTCTGCTCGACCACGACCAGGGCCCCAACACGGGCGGCATGGGGGCTTACTCCCCCGCGCCCGTCGTCACTCCGGAGATCCACGACATCGTCATGCGCGAGGTCATTCTCCCGACCGTCGCGGGCATGGCCTCCGAAGGCCACCCCTTCACCGGATTCCTTTACGCCGGCCTCATGATTGGCCGGAAAGCTGACGGGACGCCCTGCGTCCGCGTGCTTGAATTCAACTGCCGCATGGGGGATCCCGAGACGCAGCCCATCATGAGCCGCATCCGCAGCGACCTGTCGCTTGTCTTTGAAGCCGCCATCAACGGCCGGCTCGACCAGGCCCGGATCGACTGGGACGCCAGAAGCGCTCTGGGCGTGGTCTGCGCCGCGGCGGGCTACCCTGAGCACCCGAGGAAGGGCGACATCATCGAGTCGCTGCCCCGGGTGGATTCCGACCACCTCGTCTTCCATGCCGGCACAGCCTGGAACGACAGGCATCAGATGGTTGTAAACGGCGGCCGGGTGCTGTGCGTCGTCGGCCTGGGCGGCACCCTGCGCGAAGCGCGGGACAAGGCCTACGAGGCCGTGGCCCAGACCCGCTGGAACGGCATGCAGTGCCGTTCCGACATCGGCTGGCGCGCCCTTAAGTGATAGTTCCAACCGGAGAGGCTCCCTCCTCTCCGGGATTCTTGATAAGGTAGGAGCCGTAAAGAATTTTCCTTTGCAGCACCGATGTGCCTGTCATGAAAACAAAATCTTTTATCCTCTCCTCGTGCGTTCCGCTGTTTGCCGCGTTTTCCTCCTCGGCTTCGGCTGTGGCGATCGCCGAGCCTTTCGCCTACCCGGAAAGCCTGTTGTCCGGACAGCCCGTGAAGGACAAGGCGACGGCTCCCGGCATGAGCTTCGGCGCGCTTAAGGTGGAGTTGGAGAAAACGCCCATCCGCGAGCTCTCCAAGCGCCTCGGCGCCCCGCTCGCACGCGAAGGCAAAGGCGATTTCACTCGAGACTGGACCTGCCTTAAAAACGGCAGACACGCGGTCTGGATCATCGCCTCGGATTCGGCAGCCGTGACCGAAGTTCAGATGGCCGCCCAGTCCGAAGCCTCCGGCAAGCCCGGGAAGTGCTACGCGCTTCCCCGCGAGTTCGAAGCGGCCTCGATCGGCGGGATCGTGCCGGGAATGAAGCTGAGCGAGGCTCTGGCCAGGCTTGGCAGCCCGACGTATTCCTCCGATGACGGCTGGTATTTCTGGTCGCAGTACAAGACGATCGAGGAGTACAGCAACACCCGCATTCAGATCAACTGGACGGGCATCCAGGCCTCCAATGGAAAGGCAGTCCGGATCTTCTCCAGCCAAGTGACCAACCCATGAGCGGCCCGCTGCTCCCCCGCCGGGGCACGGGACTGCTGGGAGGGACGTTCGACCCCGTCCACAACGGACACCTGGCCCTGGCGCAGCAGGCGCTGGAGTCCCTGCGGCTCGGCCGCGTCGACTTTGTGCTGGCCGCCAGGCCCTGGCAGAAGCGCGTCCTCACTTCCATCTCCGACCGGGCCAGGATGCTCGCCCTGGCGCTGGCCGGACGCGAAGGGATGCGGGTCAACCTGACGGAAGTCTTCAGGGACGGTCCCACCTACACCGTGGACACCCTGCGGGAGCTGCGCCGCCGCTGCGGGGCCTCCGAGCCGCTCGTTCTGTTGATCGGAATGGATCAGTGGGCCAACCTCACGACCTGGAAGAATTGGGAAACGCTCACTGACTACGCCGACCTCGCGGTTTTCAACCGCGGCGAGGCGCAGCCTTCCGTGCCCGAAAACCAGAAGCGCTGGTCCGCTACAAGGATCGTTCCGCGGGAGACGCTCAACCGCAGCCCCTGCGGCTTCATCTCTTTCTTCGACATGCCGCCGCACGAGGCGAGCTCGACGGCGATCCGCCGCCTGCTTTCGCAGCCCAGAACGGCGGAAAATACCGCTAAACTGGAAAAATGGCTTCCTTCGGAAGTCGCCCGGTATATTTTTCAACAGAGGCTGTACGCCTCCGGCAGATAACATCTATGGATATTCGCAAGCTCCAACGCACCATCGTCGATGCCCTCGTGGACCTGAAGGGACAGGACATCGTTGTGTTCAATACTGAAAAATTAAGCGATCAGTTCGCCCGCGTGGTCATCGCCACAGGCTCCTCCAGCCGGCATGCCGTAGCGCTGGCCGAAAATGTCCGGGAGGAAGTGAAGAAAGCGGGAGGAGACATCGTGGGAGTGGAAGGCCGTGAGACGGGCGAATGGGTGCTCGTCGACTGCGGCGCGGCCATCGTCCACGTAATGCAACCCCAGATCCGCGAGTACTACAACCTGGAGGAAATCTGGGGCGGCAAAAAGGTCAACATGAAGATCGACCCGGAGTTCGCCCTGCTCTCGCCCGCCAAAAAAGCGGCGCTGAAGCTCTAAGGCACCATGAAGCTGTGCATCGTCGCCGTTGACCTGAGGTCCCCGGCGTGGTCCTCGCAGGCCTGCGAGGACTACGCCAAGCGTTTTCCGCGCGACTGGAAGGTGGAGCTCAGGACCGTCCGGGAAGAACCCCGGCGGGGACAGCCCCGGGAGAAGCTGATGGCGGCGGAGGCCGAACGCATCAGACGGGCCGTCCCAAAGAATTCCATCCTTATCGCGCTCGATGAGCGCGGCAGGGATCTCACCACCATGCAGTTCGCCGCGGAACTCAGGCGCTGGCAGGAGGAAGGCGAGTCTCCAGCCTTCATTATCGGAGGCACAGACGGGATTGACGCCGCGCTAAAAAAAGACTGCCGGATGCTGATCCGCCTGAGTTCGATGACCCTGCCTCATGCACTCGCGCGGGTCGTGCTCTTTGAGCAGCTCTACAGGGCCTGGTCCATCCTCAACAATCACCCTTACCACAGAGCCTGAAACATGCCCGCCTGCCTTTATCTTGCCAGCAAAAGCCCCCGTCGTCTCGAGATTCTCAGAAATTTAGGCTACGCCGTCGTGCCCCTGCCTCAGGGCGGCAGCTCCCCCTTCGCCTTTGAAGGCGACGAAGAACGCGCTCCCGGCGAGAGCAGCGCCGACTATGTGCTGAGAACCGCACGGACCAAAGCGCTGCAGGCCTTTGAGGAAATCAGATCGCGGAATCTGCCGCGGCGGCCGGTCGTGGCCGCCGACACCACCGTCGTGCTGGGCGAGGACATCCTCGGCAAGCCCCGGGACAAGACCGAAGAGGTTCAGTTCCTGCGCCGTCTTTCCTGCCAGACGCACATCGTGCGCACCGCTGTTTTCGCCGGCACGGACGAAGCGAACCTGCGCGGGCTCGTGTCGGAATCCCGCGTCACTTTCGGCAGAATCACCTCCGAGGACATGCTCGCGTACGCCTCGTGCAGCGAGCCCTACGACAAAGCCGGGGGCTACGCCGTGCAGGGCCTCGCGGCCGCGTTCATTGAAAAAATCGAGGGCTCGTACTCCGGCATCATGGGGCTGCCGGTTTACGAGACGGCAGCCCTGCTGAGGGAATTCGGCTGCGGGCCCTTTCAGGACTGAGCCTGCAGTCCCATGAGCTCCACCTCGAACACGAGCGTGGCCCCGGGCGGAATCACTCCGCCCGCACCCGAGTCTCCGTAGGCAAGCTGCGGAGGGATACGAAGCCTGCGCTTCTCGCCCACCTTCATGCCGGCGAGACCCCGCTCCCAGCCGGGGATCACCATCCCGGCCCCCAGCGGGAACTCGATGGGCTCCCCGCGCTCCAGGCTTGAGTCGAACTGCGTTCCGTCCTCAAGCCAGCCGGTGTAGTGCACGGAGACCACGTCCCCCTGCCGCGCCTCGGGCCCCGAGCCCTCGCGAAGCGTCTCGATTTCGAGTCCGCCGTCATCTTCGGGCTGCGGCTCGCCGGCGCTGCGAACGCCGACAAGCTCCACCTCGAACACGAGCGTGGCCCCGGGCGGAATCACTCCGCCCGCACCCGAGTCCCCGTAGGCAAGCTGCGGAGGGATGCGAAGCCTGCGCTTCTCGCCCACCTTCATGCTGGCGAGCCCCTGCTCCCAGCCCGGGATCACCATCCCGGCCCCGAGCCGGAACTCGATGGGCTCCCCGCGCTCCAGGCTTGAGTCGAACTGCGTTCCGTCCTCAAGCCAGCCGGTGTAGTGCACGGAGACCACGTCCCCCTGCCGCGCCTCGGGCCCCGAACCCTTGCGAAGCGTTTCGATTTCGAGTCCGCCGTCATCTTCGGGCTGCGGCTCGCCGGCGCCGCGAACGCCGACAAGCTCCACCTCGAACACGAGCGTGGCCCCGGGCGGAATCACTCCGCCCGCACCCGAGTCCCCGTAGGCAAGTTCCGGAGGAATGCGAAGCCTGCGCTTCTCGCCCACCTTCATGCCGGCGAGGCCCTGCTCCCAGCCCGGAATCACCATCCCGGCCCCCAGCGGGAACTCGATGGGCTCCCCGCGCTCCAGGCTTGAGTCGAACTGCGTTCCGTCCTCGAGCCAGCCGGTGTAATGCACGGAGACCACGTCCCCGGGCTCCGCCTTTTCTCCCTCTCCGGTCCGGAGCACCTCAATTTTGAGTTCGGTCATTTTCACGCTTCCTCGCGCAGCCGAGCGCCGGGAGACTTTTCCCTGCTTTTCGGCAATCAGGTAAAATGCAGAGCCGCTGCGCGGAAAATCAATGCCGCCAGCGCAACTGCCAGACAATACCGGGCAGCCAGGCCGCCCGGGATCCACAGCCGGCCATCGGGCCGGCACGGTTTCCTCAATATACCGGGAACCGCCCGTCTGATGATAGATTAACTAACACAGCACTCCACTGCCTGGGCCAGCCCGCAGCCGCGGTTGGCATCGGAGCGCCTTAAGGTTTTCCTCCAAGTGAACCAACCGTTTGCAGATCTGGGGCTCATCGAGCCCCTGAACCGCGCCGTAGCCGACATGGGCTACGAGCAGCCGACCCCGATACAGCAAAAGGCTGTCCCCGCCGTCCTCCAGGGCCGGGACATTCTCGCGGCAGCCCAGACGGGCACCGGCAAGACCGCCGCCTACAGCCTGCCCCTGATCCAGAAAATCTCGGCCGACAAGGCCCCCGTCCAGCCCAAGCAGGTAAAGGCGCTCATCCTCGCGCCGACGCGCGAGCTCGCAGCGCAGATCCACGAAAACATCCGCTCGTACTGCCGCTACACCAGAGTCAGCTCCGCGCTCGTTTTCGGCGGAGTGAACATCAAGCCGCAGACCGCGGCCCTCGCCGGAGGCGTCGACATCCTGATCGCAACGCCGGGGCGGCTCCTCGACCATGCGGGCCAGGGCAACGTGGACCTTTCCGCCGTGCGCTATCTTGTCCTCGACGAAGCCGACCGCATGCTCGACATGGGCTTCATCCACGACATCCGCCGCATCCTGAAGCTCGTGCCTGAAAAGCGGCAGAACCTGCTCTTCTCGGCTACGTTCAGCCCAGACATCCGGCGCCTAGCCGACACACTCCTCTCCGATCCCGTCTCGGTCGAAATCTCCCCGAACAAGGAATCGGCCTTGATCCGCCAGCAGGCCTACAGTATCGCCAAAAACCGCAAGCGCGAGCTGCTGCGGGACCTGATTGTCGATGGCGGATGGGACCAGGTGCTCGTGTTCACCCGCATGAAGCACGCCGCGAACCGTCTCTGCCAGCAGCTTATCCGCGACGGCATCTCCGCGGCCGCCATTCACGGCAACAAGAGCCAGAACGCTCGGACGCGCGCCCTGGCGGACTTCAAGGCGAAGAAGGTGCGCGTGCTCGTCGCCACGGACATCGCCGCCCGCGGCCTTGACATAGAGCAGCTGCCGCATGTAGTGAACTACGAGCTGCCGGATGTCCCCGAAGATTATGTCCACCGCATCGGACGCACCGGCCGGGCGGGCGTTGAGGGACACGCCGTGAGTTTCGTCTCGCCGGAAGACCGCCCGCAGCTTGCCGCCATTGAAAAGCTGCTGAAGGAAAAAATCGAACTCATCACCCCCGAAGGCTACGACGGACCGCAGCCCGAGGACATGGCCGAAGACGACCGGAAGGCTGAGCAGAGCCGCCGCCGGCAGCTCGCCCGCCAGAGCGAGGCCCGCAGAGCCAGGAAGAAAGAGCCCCGCAAGCCCCAGCCCAGCGGCTCAGCTCAGGCTGTCGCCGAGGCGCTTCCCGCCGCCGGCGAAGGCGACCGCGGCTTCTCCGACCGCGATCCCTCTGCCGGACGCGGCCGCAGAAAGCCCGCCCGCGGATCGGCTTCCTCTGCCGGCAAGAAGGCCGCAGGCCCCGATTTCGACCCGGACAATTTCGGCAATTCAATTCATTACCGCCCCCGCAAGCCCGCGCGGCGCGGCCGCAGCGCCTCCATCGGACGCTATGAGCCGAAGGATCCCTTCGCGCCGGAGCAGCAGGCCCTGTTCCTGCCGCAGAACATGCCGGGCGAGGCGCCCTATCCTGCCGGAGGGAAACCCCGAGGGGCCTCCTCGCGCCCGGGCAAAGGCCGCTCCCGCAGAAGCGGTCAGCCTCGCCCCGCCCGCAGCACTGACTACTTCGAGCAGAACTCCCGCTACAGCGACAGCAACACCCGAAGCAACCTGCCCCCCGGAATGATCGCGCGGCGCAGCAGCCGCGGCCGCAGGCACTGACGAAGCGCGGGAAAAGAGCCGGCGGCCCCTCTTTCCCGCGGCCCCTGTTCGGATTCGCCCGCGCTTAAAATAGTCCGTTGGTTTCCTTCTCCTGGAGCAGACGCTTTGAAAGCCAGCCTGACACGCTCTTTCCTCCTTGCCGCCGCATTCCTGCTGGCCGGTTGCTCGACAACGGCCCCGCAAAAGCCCCAGGAGCAGGCTGCGGCCTCCCCCCGGCAGTCCGCAGCGGCGGCGCCCGCTGAACGGCTCCCGCAGGCCTCTCCGTCCGCGAAGCCCGCCGCCCCGCAGGAACAGTTCCCCGCCGACCCCCTGATCGACGCCCCGTACCAGACGCTCGCCACCTGCCGTGCCGCCGAGCCGCTCGTCTCGGGAGAGCGCTTCGGCGACACGAGGCTCATCTGCCGCGGGCTACATGTGTCGGCCACGATCACTGAATTCCGGGACGCGGGCTGGCGCATAGAGGAACTGCGGATGATAGAGTCGAAAACTCCCGATGGGGTCGTGGCCCTGCCTTTCAGCGTCACGCTGAGAAAGCTCTTTTAAATTGATTGATGACTCATTGATGAGAAGGGGGGTACGCACGAACATGCCAGAATCAGCCAGCCGGATCGCAAAGCTCAGAGAGCATTTAGTGAAGCAGGGCCTCTCGGCCTGGATTTCGATCACCTCCGACCCCCATGCCTCGGAGTACGTCCCGGGGCGCTGGGCGGAAAGGGCCTGGCTGTCGGGCTTCACCGGCAGCTACGGCATTCTTGTCGTCACGGCCTCGGAGGCGCTGCTGTGGACCGACAGCCGCTACTGGGTCCAGGCCTCGCGCCAGCTCGAGGGCTCCGGCATTGCGCTGATGAAGCTCGGCGCACCGGGCGTCCGGGGCTGGATCGAGTGGCTTTCCGAGAACCTGGCCTCCGGCTCGAGCGCAGGAATCTCCGGCGAGAGCCTGCCGCTCGAGCTTGAAACAAAGCTGCGCGAGGCGCTCGACCCCAGGGGCATCGCGCTGAGGACCGACCTGAACCTGGCCGCCGAAATCTGGACAGACCGTCCAGCCCTTCCCCACAGCCGGATTTACGAGAACACGCTCGCCCCGGAGCCTGCGGGTCACAAACTCGAGCGGCTTCGCGGGGAGCTGGCGAAAAAGGGCGCCGATGCCTTCGCCACCTCGGCGCTGGACGAAATCGGCTGGCTCACCAATCTGCGCGGCTCGGACGTGGACTACAACCCCGTTTTCCTGTCGCATCTGCTCGTGCTGAAAGACCAGGCCTTCGTGTTTCTCAATGAAGACGGACTGCCCGCCAAGCTGCGCCCGAAGCTAGAGGCCGAGGGCTTTTGCATCCGCCCCTACGACGCATTCAGGGACAGCCTGCGGGCTCTGCCCGCCTTGAGGCTTTTCATCGACCCCTCGGTGATTTCCTCCACGGCGGCCGGCGCCATAGGCAGGCAGGTGGAGATCATCAGGGGGATGTCGCCCATCGCGCTGCTCAAGACGCGCAAGACGAAGGAAGAGATCCGCCTGATTGAAGAAACCATGAAAAAGGACGGCGCGGCGCTCTGCAGGTTCTACGCCTGGCTTGAGGAGGAGCTCGCCCGAGGCAGAGCCCTCACGGAAATGGACGTGGTACGCAGGCTCCATGAAGAACGATCCCGGGAAAGCGGCTACGTGAGCGAGTCCTTCGGAACCATAGCAGCGGTGGGCCCCAATGCGGCTCTTCCGCACTACACGCCCGACGAAGCCCACTGCAGCCCGCTTGCGGGAGATACAGTCCTGCTGATCGATTCAGGCGCACAGTATCAGAGCGGAACGACGGACATCACCCGCGTCACGGCGATCCACCGTCCCCCGGAGGCGCTTCGGAAGGACTATACGGCCGTGCTCCGTGCGCACCTTCATCTGCTCGACGCTTACTTTCCCGAAGGGGCTTACGCCTCGCAGCTCGATACCTTCGCCCGCGCCCCGCTCTGGGAGACTGACGCGGACTTCGGCCACGGTACAGGCCACGGCGTCGGCTTTTTCATGAACGTGCACGAGAGGCCCTATTCGATTTCCCCGCGCAGCCTGCCCTCGGAGGCCACCCGCACGGTGGAGGGCGTCGTCGTATCGGACGAGCCCGGGCTTTACAGGGAAGGGCGCTGGGGCATCCGAATCGAAAGCCTCATCACCCCGGAGGTGAGGTCGGAAAGCGAGTTCGGGCGCTTCATGGGCTTCCGGGCCCTGACGCTGTGCCCCATCGACACGCGCCTCATCGTGGCCCGGATGATGAAGTCAGAAGAAATCGCGCTGCTTAACCGCTACCACCGCCAGGTCCGCGAGGCTCTCCTGGATCGGGTTGAAGGCAAGGCGCTCGACTGGCTGGTCAAGTCCACCGAATGGTTCTGACCTCCGCAGGGAATCCCGAAGCAGAGATGCGCATGAGACTTTAACGATCATTTACGGAGCCTTGCCGTTTTTTTGCAAGCCGTCAACGATTCTTTTACTTTCTCCGGCGTATCTTTCCCAGAAAAATAGCCGCGTTTTTCATTCAAACAGAGGCCCCATGAACATTTCTTGGCTCAAACCGCTGGTTCTTTCCGCGATCGCGGCCGTGCTGGCCTCGGGCTGCAGCGATTCAGGCAAAAAAGCGCCCGCTGTGAAACCCGTTGAAGTTTCGACCGTCACGGTGACTCCGGTAGACGTTCCCCACTGGCAGGAAGTCATGGGGAAGACGGAGGGCACCTCTCAGGTGGAAATCCGCTCGCAGGTCTCCGGCATACTCAAGCGCATCGCCTACGCTGAGGGCACTCCGGTGAAGGCCGGGCAACTTCTTTTCGTCATTGACCCCTCGGCCAGCGAGGCGGCGCTCAAAGAAGCTCGCTCGCAGAGGGACCAGCTCGCCGCGCAGGCCGCGCAGGCCGCCCGCGAGCTCAAGAGAACCCAGGGCCTCGAGGCCGCCCAGGCCGCCTCAAGGAAGGAGCTCGACGACGCGCTCTCCACAGAACAGTCGGCCAAGGCCGCGCTGGCCGCCGCGCAGGCCAGGGTCGAGAGCGCCGCAGTAGACCTCGCCCACACTCAGATCCGGGCACCTTCCCCCGGGGTAGCCGGGCTTTCGCTGGTCCATACGGGGTCGCTGGTCACGCAGCACACGACGCTGCTCACCACATTGACCCAGAAGGGCGACCTGAGGGTCGTGTTCGCCATCAGCGACCGCGATCTGGGCGAAGCAAAAATCTCGCGCAGCAGCGCCGTGGAGGTGGTCAATCCGGAGGGAGCGAGGCTGCCGGCGCGGCTCGACTATGTTTCGCAGGCGGTCGACGACGACCTCGGGACGAGGCAGCTGCGCGCCAGACTGCAGAAAACCACCGGGCTTCTTTCCGGACAGTTCGTGCGGGTGCGGCTGCAGACGGGAGTGGAGAAAGGGGTTTACCTCGTGCCCCAGGGAGCTGTGCTCCAGCAGTCTGACGGCACCTATGCGCTTTACACGATGAAAGACGGAAAGGCGCACAAGACCGCGGTAACCGTGGGCACATGGGACGATGCAAACTGGATTGTCCGCTCCGGCCTGAAGCCGGGCGACCAGGTCATCGTCAATCAGATCCTGAGGCTGCGCGACGGCCGCGAGGTCAAGGCAGCCTCCCAGAGTGCCGCGGCAGGCTCCTCTCCGGCTCAGTAAATCGAGGCTCCGGCCATGCTTTCCCAGTTCTGCATCAAGCGCCCCATCTTTTCCACCGTCATGGCGATACTGATCATCCTGGCGGGGCTGATTTCCATCCGCGTGCTGCCCATTTCGCAGTACCCGAACATCACGCCCCCTTCGGTCATGATCAACGCTTCCTATGACGGGGCCGACATCCTCACCTTGTCGCGCACGGTCGCCCAGCCCATCGAGGCGCAGCTGTCGGGCATTCAGGGCCTGCTCTACTACAGGACGACGCTGCGCTCGAGCGGAGAGGTCCGCATCGACTGCACCTTCGACATCGGCGTCAACCCCAACGATGCGGTTCTCGAAATCAACAACCGGGTCCGCACCGTTGAGCGCAAGCTGCCGCAGGCCGTGCGCAACGTGGGCGTGACGGTCCGCAAGAGAAGCTCCGACAACCTTCTGCGCGTCATCCTCACCTCGCCAGACGGCAGCATGTCGCCGATCGAGATGGCTGACTACGCGAATGTGAACATCGTCGACGAGCTCAAGCGCGTGGAGGACATCGGCGACGTGACCATCTTCGGCAACGTGGAGTCCTCGATGCGCATCTGGGTCGACCCGCTGCGGATGGCCAAGCTGAAGGTGACGACATCGGACATCCAGAGCGCCATTTCCAGCCAGAACATGCAGTACGGCATCGGGCGCACCGGCTCGGCCCCCACCGTGGAAGGCCAGCAGCTGTTCTACACGGTCACAGGACGGCGCCAGCTCATCAATCCGGATCAGTTCCGGAACATCGTCATCAAAAGCGACCCGAGCCTCGGCGTGATCCATCTGCGCGACGTCGCCCGGGTGGAGGTCGGCAACCGCAACTATGAATTCGTAAGCCGCCAGAACGGCGCCCCAGCGGCCAACATCGCAGTGTTCCTGCAGTCGGGCGGCAACGCTCTCGCCGCGGCCAACGCGGTGAAGAACCGACTCAAGGAGCTCTCCGTACATTTTCCGAAGGGCAAGCTCGCCTACAACGTCACCGACGACACCACCGTCTTCGTGAAAGCCTCCATCCGCGAAGTTCTCATCACGATCGGAGAGGCTTTTCTGCTGGTGCTGGGCGTCGTGTTCCTCTTCCTGCAGAGCTGGCGCGCGACCCTCATCCCCATGATCTCCGTGCCGGTGTCGCTGATTGGCTGCACCGCAGGGCTGTGGCTGTGCGGCTTTTCCATCAACACGCTCACCCTTTTCGCGATGACGCTCGCAATCGGCATTGTGGTGGACGATGCCATCGTCGTCCTCGAAAACGTCGACCGGCTGATGACCCAGCAGCACCTGCCGCCGCGACAGGCCGCGCAGCAGGCCATGAAGGAGGTCTCCAGCGCGCTCATCGCCATCGTGCTCGTTCTTTCCGCGGTTTTCATCCCTGTCGCCTTCCTGGGCGGCATGGCGGGCGAGCTCTACAGGCAGTTCGCCGTTACTGTCGCCATGGCCGTGATCATCTCGGGCTTCAACGCACTCACCCTCACCCCGGCGCTGTGCGCCCTCTTCCTGAAGCCCGGGGATCCCTCGAGGAAAAAGCCGCGCTTATTCCTCGCCTTCAACCAGATTCTTGCCGTCTCCACGGATTTCTTCATCCGCGTCGTGAGCTGGCTGCTCGCCCACGGGAAGCTCTGCTTCGTGCTGCTGCTGGCCGTCTCGGCGCTTGTCTGGGAACTGATGGCGGTCACGCCGACCTCCTTCATTCCCACCGAAGACCAAGGGCTCGTGAGGATGACCTTCCGCATGCCTGACGGAACCGCTTTCCCGAGAACCTACAAGGCCACCACGGAAATCGCCGACCAGATCCGGAAGCTGCCGGGCATCGACTCTGTCGTGTCTGAAACCGGACGAGACTCGACCACGTCGGACTTCAGGCCCGACATCGCCTCCTTCACGGCAAAGCTCAAGCCCTGGGACGAGCGCAGCGTCACCGCCTCGGACATCCGTGTCCGGATGCAGTCAATCGCCAGCGCCCGCACGGACGGAGTCGGCACCGCAACACTTCCCGCGGCGATTCCGGGCCTGGGCAGCACCAACGGCTTCACGGGCTTCATCCTTGCCCGCGGCAGCGACAATCCGAGGGCCCTACAGGCGGTGACCGACGACTTCATCGCGGCGCTCCGGGAGCATCCCGAGCTCACATCGCTGCGCAGCTTCCTGCAGGCCGAATCCCCGCAGCTTTCCGCCGAGGTGGATGAGGAGAAAGCGGCTGCGATGGGAGTCGACATCGCCACGGTCTACAACACCCTCGGCACCCTGATCGGAAGCACCTACGTCAACGATTTTCCCCGGGACTCCAAGCTGCTTCGCGTCATCGTCCAGGCCGACGCCCCCTACCGGATGAATCCGCAGGATATTGGGCGGGCCTGGGTGCGCTCCAACTCCGGAGAGATGATCCCGCTCTCCACCCTGGTCACGGTAAAGAGGACCTCCGGCCCCATCAGTATGACGAGGCTTAACGGCTACCTTGCCGCGCGCTTCATGGGTGCCGCGGCTCAGGGGGTGAGCTCCGGCAGCTCCATCAGCCTGGTCGAGAAAGTCGCCGACGAGGTGCTTCCGGAAGGCTATACGATCGGCTGGGTGGACCAGGCCTGGCAGGAAAAGCGCATCGGCAGCTCCTCCTCGACAGCCTTCGGGTTCGGCATCCTCGTTGTATTTCTCATTCTTGCGGCCCTGTTCGAGCGCTGGTCTCTGCCCGTCGCGGTGGTGCTCGCGCTGCCGTTTTCGCTGCTCGGAGCCTTCCTTGCAGTGGATCTGAGAGGCTTCAACAACGACATTTATTTCCAGATCGGCCTGCTCGTTCTGATCGGACTAGCGACCAAAAACGCCATTCTGATCGTGGAGTTCGCCCTCCAGAAAATGGCCGAGGGCGAAGAGCCCGGGAAAGCCGCGGTTGACGCTGCACGGCTTCGCTTCAGGCCCATCCTGATGACCTCGCTCGCGTTCATGCTGGGCGTGCTGCCGCTTGCGATCGCGAGCGGAGCCGGATCCGCAGCCCGCCGTTCGATGGGAACCGGCGTGCTGGGCGGGATGCTGCTCTCCACATTCATCGCGACGCTGTTCGTTCCGGTGTTTTTCACCTGGTTCGCCTCGCTGGGCCGCCGCAGGTCCGGCGGAAGCGGTTCGCCTGCTGAAAAGAAAGGGAAGGAGGAAAAATGAAGCGCTCCTTTGCTCTGCTTGTGGCTGCGAGCCTCAGCTCGATCGGACTTTCCGGCTGTTCAACCCCTCCGGGGCTGCCCGAGACGCTGCCCGCTGAAAAAGTGCACCTTCCCGCCGACTGGCAGGCTCCCGCGCCGCAGGGCAGCGTCGCCTCAGAGCGCGACGACTGGTGGTCCGAGCTGCGCGACCCGCAGCTCAGCTCTCTCATCGAATCGGCGCTGCGCGACGCCCACAACGTGAAGGCCGCCGCGGCCCGACTCGACGCCGCCCGAGCCTACGCAAGGCAGGTCGGGGCCGACCTCTATCCCGAAATAGGCCTGGCCGCCGACTCAGGCCGCGGCAAAACACGCAGCACTTCCACTAACGCCGTGTCGCGCCCCCACTATCTCAGGGCGGCTGCAAGCGCGTCCTGGGAGCTCGACTTCTGGGGCAAAAACAGAAATCTTCGGGAATCGGCCCTTGCCTCGGCCGACAAGAGCCTGTGGGCTGCGCGTGCCGTAAGGCTCTCGCTTGCCGGGAGCATCGCCCGCGAATACATCGGCTGGCTCGGATCGCTGCGCAAGCTCGACCTGGCCGTCGACAGCCTCGAGACAATGCAAAAGACTCTTGAGATCGTCCGCTCCCGCCGCGGCCTCGGCACGGCAACCGACGTGGACGTGAGCAGCTCCGAGGCGGAGCTCGCCTCGAGGAAGGCGGACGCGGACACGCTTCGGCTCGAGGCCGAGCAGCATGAGCACGCGCTCGCCCTGCTCGCCTCCCGCCCGGAGCTGCGGCTGCGAAGGCCCGCGACGCTCGAACTGCCCTGCCCGGCCGTGCGCCCGGGGCTGCCGAGCGAACTGCTGCAGAACCGGCCCGACGTGCGGCAGGCTGAGGCCGCCCTGCGCAGCAGCCATGCGGAAATCGCCGCGGCCTACGCAGCCTTTTTCCCCAGCATCTCGCTCACCGGCTCCGCCGGCACGCAGTCGCGCGAACTCAGCGGCCTTTTCGGCGCATCCATCTGGTCGCTGGGAGTGTCGCTCGACCTGCCGATATTCGACTTCGGGCGGCGCACTGCGCGCTACGAAGAGACCAAGGCCGCGGAACGGGCGGCCCTCGAGGCTTACCGCCAGGCTGCCGAACAGGCCTACGGGGACGTGAGAGACGCTCTGTCCTCGACCCGTTACCTGAAGGACATCGAGGAGTCACGCCGCACCTCGCTCGAGGCCTCGCAGCGCGCCCTGCTGCAGGCGCTTGACCGCTACAGACTGGGCGGCGAGGGATTCCTCACGGTTCTTACCGCCCAAAGGACTTTCAACAGCGCCGCAGCCAGCCTGGCCGACGCACGCTCGGAGCGCCTATACGCCTATGTGAGCTTCAACGAAGCTCTTGGGGCGGGAGCCTCAGAGGAAAAACCGTGAAGCCTAACAGCAATGGGAGCCGCCGCTTAATGCGGCAGCTCCCATTGTCCCTGAAAGCAGGCGGCGCGCCTGCTGTCTTCAGTCAGCGAAAAACGCCTTCACCTTATCGAGGAAATTCTGGTTCTTCGGGGAATGCTTGGCCCCGTTCTCGCCGATTTCCTTGCCGAATTCCCGCAGCAGCTTCTTCTGCGAGGAAGTGAGGTTCACCGGCGTTTCCACATAGACGCGACAGAAGAGATCCCCGGTCACGCCGGAGCGCAGGCTTTTGATGCCCTTACCGCGGAGCCTGAAGACCTGGCCGGTCTGCGTGCCCTCGGGCAGGGTGATGCGTGACTCGCCGTCGAGCGTCGGAACCGTAATTTCTCCGCCCAGGGCCGCCGTCACGAAGGAAATCGGCTGATCGATGTACAGATTCGATCCGTCGCGGCGGAAGAGCTCGTGATCCTTGATGTGCACGACCACATAAAGATCCCCGGCCGGGCCGCCGTTGACGCCCGGGCCGCCCATGCCGGAGAGGCGGATTCTCTGGCCCTCGTCGATGCCGGCCGGAATGTTGACCTGCAGTGTCTTGGTCTTGCGCTGGTGGCCCGTGCCGTTGCAGTCAGGGCACGGGGACTGGTTGACCTGTCCGCTGCCGTGGCAGTTCGGGCAGGTCTGCTCCACGGAAAAGAACCCCTGCTGCATGCGCACGGTGCCGCGTCCGCCGCAGTGCGGGCAGGCAACCTTGTGGGTCCCAGGACGGCAGCCCGTACCGTGGCAGGTCTCGCAGGTCTCCCAGACCGGGACGCGGATTTCAGGCTTGACGCCCTTGGCCGCGTCCTCGAGCGTGATGGTGAGTTCGTACTGGAGGTCCTCTCCGGAATAAGCCTGCGGCCCCGAGCATCCTCCCTGCTGATTGCGGAACATGTCGCCGAAAATATCGCCGAACACGCTACCGAAGATATCGGCGCCGTTCATTCCGCCCATGCCGCCCATGCCGGAGCCGCCGGCCGCCCCGCTGTCGACTCCGGCCTTGCCGAAGCGGTCGTAGGCGGCTCTTTTCTGGGCGTCGGAAAGCACGGAGTACGCTTCGCCCACCTCTTCGAACTTCTCCTTGGCGGTATCGTCGCCGGGATTGCGGTCCGGATGGTACTTCATGGCAAGGCGCCGGTATGCCTTCTTTATGTCTTCCGCAGAAGCATCGCGCGACACACCCAGCACTTCGTAATAATCCCTGTCTGCCATAGTTCTTAGTCCACTAAGCCCCTGCGCCCTTTTCGGGGGAGCGCCGGAACAGAATTCTTAAAACCGCAAAAGGGTCGGTCCCCGTTCATAGGGAATCGACCCCCTGCAGCTCATCTCCGTTCAGAGATGCGCCTGCGGTCAGTGCTTGACTTCCTTGAAGTCAGCGTCAACCACGTCATCGTCCTTGCCGCCCGGCTTCTTCGCCTGCTCCTGGGCGGGCTTGGCGGCCGACTGCTGCGCGGCTGCATTGAGCTTCTCGCCGATCTTCTGGGCCGCCGCCATCAGCTTTTCAACGGCCTTGTCGATCGCCTCCTTGTTCTCGCCGCGCTGAGCCTCCTCAACTGCCTTGATTTCAGACTCGCAGGCGGCGCGGTCAGCCGGGTCAACCTTTTCGCCCAGATCCTTCAGGGTCTTGCGAACCTGAGAGACGGCGGCATCGGCCTGGTTCCTCGCCTGGGCGAGATCGAAGCGCTTCTGGTCCTCGGCCTTGTTGGCCTCGGCTTCCTTCATCATGCGGTCGATCTCTTCATCGGAGAGCCCGGAGCTTGCCTTGATCTCAATGTGGTTCGCCTTGCCCGTGGCCTTGTCCTTGGCGCTCACGTGCAGGATGCCGTTCGCGTCGATGTCGAAGGTCACCTCAATCTGGGGCAGTCCGCGAGGAGAAGGCGGAATGCCATCGAGGTTGAACTCGCCAAGCAGCTTGTTGCCTTCGGCCATCTGGCGCTCGCCCTGATAGACCTTGATGGTCACGGCGGGCTGATTGTCCTCGGCAGTCGAAAACACCTGCTGGTGCTTGGCCGGAATCGTGGTGTTGCGCTTGATCATCGGGGTCATCACGCCGCCGAGCGTTTCAATGCCCAGCGTCAGCGGGGTGACATCGAGCAGCAGCACATCGCGGCGGTCGCCCGAGAGCACCGAACCCTGAATGGCTGCGCCGATAGCGACGGCTTCATCCGGGTTCACGTCCTTCCTCGGCTCCTGACCGAAGAACTCCTTCACCACCTGCTGAACGCGCGGCATGCGCGACTGGCCGCCCACCAAGATCACGTCGGAAATATCCGAAGTGGTCAGGCCGGCGTCCTTAAGGGCCTTGCGGCAAGGCTCGATGGAGCGCTGCACCAGATCCTCAACAAGCTCCTCGAACTTCGCGCGAGTGAGCGTCTTGGTGAGGTGCTTCGGGCCCGTGGCATCGGCCGTGATGTACGGAATGTTAATTTCCGTCTCCTGCCGGCTCGACAGCTCGATCTTGGCGGACTCGGAGGCTTCCTTCAGGCGCTGCAGGGCCAGCGGATCCTTCGACAGGTCGATGCCCGTGTCCTTCTTGAACTCCGAGATCAGGTACTCCATGATGCGGCGGTCGAAGTCTGCGCCGCCGAGGAACGTGTCGCCGTTGGTGGAGAGCACCTCGAACTGCTTGTCGCCGTCGACGTCAGCCAGCTCGACGATGGAAATATCGAACGTGCCGCCGCCCAGGTCGTACACGGCGATCTTGCGGTCACCCTTGCCGCCCTTGTCCATGCCAAAGGCGAGCGCGGAGGCCGTCGGCTCGTTGATGATGCGCTTCACTTCCAGCCCGGCGATGCGGCCCGCGTCCTTCGTGGCCTGACGCTGGCTGTCATTGAAGTAAGCCGGCACCGTGATGACTGCCTCGGTGACGGGTTCGCCCAGATAGTCCTCGGCCGTCTTCTTCATCTTGCGCAGAACTTCAGCAGACACCTGCTGCGGAGCGAGCTTGCGCCCGTCCTGCACCTCGACCCAGGCGTCGCCGTTGTCGGCCTTGACGATCTTGTAGGGGAGATGGCTCATGGCGTTTTGCACCGCCGGGTCATCGTAGCGGCGCCCGATCAGGCGCTTCACCTCGAAAATCGTGTTCTTGGCGTTTGTCACGGCCTGGCGCTTCGCCGGAATACCGCAGACCACTTCGCCGCTGTCCATGTAGGCGACGACGGAGGGAGTCGTGCGGGCGCCTTCGCTGTTTTCAATGACATGAACTTTGTCGCCTTCCATCACGGCGACGGCAGAGTTCGTCGTACCAAGGTCAATGCCTATGATCTTGCCCATTTTCTAATCCTTCTTCTACGAGGCGCTGCGGCCTCATGTCGAACTTTGAATCCTTCCGCGGCAGAAGCTCGCTCCTGCCTGTACCCCCTATATGGGGGCGCCTTTTTGTTTTTCAACCCTGCGCCACTGCGACCATGGCAGGGCGCAGCACGCGCTCCTGAATCATCCATCCCTTTTGGAAGACGACGGCGACCGTTCCAGGGGCCGCGCTCTCGGAGGCCGGGACCATGGACACGGCCTGGTGGAAGTTGGGATCGAACTTCTGGCCCTTCGGGTCGAAGCACTTCATGCCTGAGATTTCCATCGCATGAACCATCTGCCTGTAGACGGCAAGCAGCCCTTCCTTGAGGGGGCCCTGGTCGTCTGCGGCATGGTCGATCGCCTTCTCAAACGAATCGATGACGGGCAGCAGGTTGGCGGCGAACTTCTCAATGCCGTATTTATGAGCCTTCAGCACCTCGGCGTTCGCCCGCTTTCTGGTGTTTTCGAGGTCTGCCATGGCCCGGACGTAGAGATCGTAGTTCTCCGCGATCTTTTTCTCCGCCGCCTCAAGCTGCTCCTTCAGAAGCTGCTCAGCGCTTTTTTCCGCAGGCTTCTGCGGCGCCTCGGTGGCGGGAGCGGCCTCCGGGGCTTCCGGCAGGGCCTCTTCCTTCTTTTGCGCCGGCTCCTTGGCCGCGGCGGCCGGCTTGTCTTGCTGCTGAGCTGCTGATTCCGTCATAGAGTGGTTCTCCGAAATGTGAATTTTTCACAAAAAAGGCTTTAACCCTATATGGGGTTCAAAACCCACCTTTCACATAAGTAAAACCACCAATAGAAAGGAGCGTTCCGGGCTCTCTCTTATATCCAGCCCTTCAGCTCCTCGGCAATGAGGGAGGCATAAAAGGAGAGGGCCTCCTCAGACTCGTTGATGCAAGGCACGTAGTTGAAGCTGCCCCCCGGGCAGCCCGACTGGAAAACCGCCCGCCCTTCGATGTTGATTTCCTCGCACGTCTCCAGGCAGTCGGTCGCAAAGCTCGGGCACACGACGTCGACCCGGTTCACGCCTTCTCCTCCCAGGGCGCGCAGCCTCTCGAACGTGTAGGGCCGCAGCCATTCGTGGGGGCCGAAGCGCGACTGAAACGACACCTCCCAGGCCCCGTCTGCAAGCCCGAGCTCGCGGACGATGAGCGCAGCCGATTCCTCGCACTCCCTGCGGTAGGAGTCGCCCTTTTCCTCCACGCATTCGAGCGGGATGCCGTGGAAGCTGAGCAGGAGCCGGCCCGAAGGCCCGGGCAGCGGCCCTTTCTCGCGCCACAGGGCGCGGACCTGCGCAGCGACCGCACGGGCCCAGCCCGGACGGTCGTAAAAGCGCTTCACGGTCCTCACAGCCGGCGGGTTCCTGCGGCCGAGGCAGTAGCGCGCCGCCGCGTCCATCACCGAGCCCACGGTCTGGGGGGAATACTGGGGAAACAGAGGCAGCAGAAGCATCTGCTCGACGCCGTCGCGCACCGCCCGGTCGATCTGCTCGTCAAGCCGCGGCGTGCTGTAGCACATCGCGCGGCGCACCAGCAGCCGGGGCTCCCGGCCCCCGAGCCGTTCCTGCAGCCCCGCCTCCAGCGCCTTCATGTGAACATCGAGCGGCGAGCCTTCGCTCGTCCAGATGCTGGCATAGCGCGCGGCCGATTTCGCCGGCCTGAACGGCAGCACCACGCCGTACAGGATGGGCAGCCAGAACGCCCGGGGCATCTCCACGATCCGGGGGTCCTTCAGGAAATCCTTCAGGTAGCGGCGCACCGCCCCGGCCGAGGGGTTGTCCGGAGTGCCCGTATTGATCAGGAGAACCGCAATGTCTGAGCGCCGCATAAAACCCCGCCGGTGTTTCTGTGCGCCTTCAGGCCGCAGCGTGGGCCGAAGACCGGCCCGCCCGCTGGTGCAGCGCGAACAGCACCGCCGCCGCTGCCACCGACATCCAGAGCTTGCCGATCACCTGCCCCCAGAAAAACTCCAGGCTGCCGAAGGCGAAGAAAAGAAAAAGCGCCGAATCGGCCATCGCGCCGGCCAGGCCGGAGGCGAGAATGGCGGAACTCGGATACCTTCCCCGAAGCGGCTGGTAGACAAGCAGGTCCACCGTCTCTGAAAACAGAAACGCCGCGGTCGAGGCAAAAATCAGGGAGGCCGGGGAAAGGAATCCCGACAGCAGTGCGCCGGCCAGAATCGCCGCAAAGGCCGCCTTCACTCCAAGGTAGTGGTGCACTCCGTCGCGAAGCACAAGGGCCGCGCCGGCCACCATCACGCCGGAAGGCGCCATCACGCCCGGCCAGACCGGCACAAGGCAGGGCTGCCCCTGCGCCGGGCAGACGAGCCCGATGTTCATCACGACCCAGTTCCCCAGGGGAATCGTCAGGACGTAAAGACAAAGAAAAAGCAACCCCGCCGCGAGGCTGCGGCGTCCGGCCGCCGCCCCGTCTTCATGCTGAATATGAAACATATCCGCCTGCCTCCAGCCACAGTGGGATGGTCTCCCAAAGCAGCCTCTAAAAATTTTAAGGGCCCAATCTTAACAGGAGCTGAGCCTCAGCGCCCCGTGTCGAAAAAGCGCAGGATGCGCCGCGGCAGGTAAGTGATCTCCCCGGGCCACTTCCCGGTCGGAAATCCGATGTGCCCGCCCTGCTCAGGCTGTTCCAGGTAAACGAATGAGGATACGTCCTGCTCGCGCGGAAGGGCCGAGACCGGCTGGAAGGGATCGTTGAGCGGATTGAGCGCGAGCAGCGGCACCCGCACGTCGCACAGGACCGGCTTGGCCGAGCAGCGCCTCCAGTAATCGAGCCCGCTGCGAAAGCCGTGAACCGGCGCGGTGTAGACCTCGTCGAACTCGTACATGTGGCGCACCCGGCGGAATTTGCCGACATCGATGAAGGCTCCGAACCGGGCGATTTTCCTTTCCACCTTTTCCTGCAGGGTGGACAGGAACATCTCGTCGTAAAGCCGGATGACACCGTGATCCATCACCCGGTAGCCCTCCACGATGTCGAAAGGCCCTCCCACCGCGGCGACGGCCGTTACGAACGAGGCCTCGGAGCCCATGTCGCCCAGATATTTGGCGATGTAGTTGGCCCCGAGCGACATGCCCGCAACATAAAGCGGCGCATCCGGAAACCTCTCGTGAATTGTCTTCAGCACCCAGCCGCAGTCATCCGTGTCCCCTGCGAAGTAGGCTCTCGGCAGCCGGTTCATCTCCCCGCCGCAGGTCCTGTAGCAGGGCACGACGCCGCGCCAGCCGCGCTCTGCCGCCTCATGCATCAGGGCGACCGCGTAATGGCTCCCGGGCCCGCCCTCGAGCCCGTGGAAAAGCACCAGCACCGGAGCCCGCGGGTCGCCGGGCTCCGGCCGGGCCCAGAAGAACAGCTCGAAATCCCCGTCCGGGGTGTCGCAGTGCTCGCAGCGGTAGGACACCTTCGGCCGATGCGAGAGCTTGGCTGGTATCACGGTCTGAATCTGGGTACCCTTCGCCCAAGAGGGGGCGCTGTAGTCGGAAATCAGCACTGGCATGTGAACAGTTCCTCACTTCGCAGGGGAGGGCCCCGCAACACCGAAAACGGTCGACCAGAGCCGCAGGACGGCCTCGCGCTCGGGCCCCAGCTGCCCGGGCTCCACCCGGACCGGGCCATCGCCCCGAGCGAGCCGCACCTCGCGCTGTATCTCCCTGTAGCGGCGGTAGGCCGCGGCAGCCTCCGAGGCGATCTCCCCGGGGATGAGCCCCTGCTCGCCCGCAATCGCCAGCAGCCGGATGTTGCCCAGGTTGTCCAGCAGCTCGGGCTTGTCGCAGGAGCAGGCGAGCACCAGGTACTGCACGGCAAACTCGATGTCTACCATGCCGCCCCGGTCATGCTTGATGTCGAACAGGGGCGTGGGGTTGCGGTGTCCCTCGAGCATGCGTTCGCGCATCTCCAGGATTTCGCGGGCGAGCTTCGTGTGGTTCCTCTTCATCCGTAGGATCTCGCGGCGCTCCTTCTCAAACCTCGCCCCGATCGAGCGGTCTCCCGCGCAGAAGCGGGCCCGCGTGAGCGCCTGCAGCTCCCAGGTCCAGGCGCCCTTGCCGTCCTCGTTGCGCTCGTAGGCCTTCCAGAGATCGAAGGGCGAAACGAGCAACCCGTCGTCTCCGTTGGGCCGCAGCCTCAGGTCTACCTCGAAGAGCCTGCCCGAGGAGGTCTGCATGGACAGCCAGTTCATCATCCGGCGCACGAGCCGGCTGTAGACAAGCTCCGCATCGGGCCGATCGTCGTCGTACAGGTAGATCAGGTCAAGGTCCGAGGCATAGCCGAGCTCTTTGCCGCCGAGCTTTCCGTAGGCTATCACCGCAAACCGCGGCTCGCCCTCGAAGCGGCGCGAGAGCGACTTCCAGGCGAGGTCCATCACCAGCCCGATCACCGTGTCGGCAAGCGCCGAGAGCTGATCGGCGAGCCGCTCAGTGCTCAGCCTCCGGTCGAGATCTGCCATGAGAAGGCGGAAAACCGCGCCATGGTGGGCGTCCCGCAGCAGGTTGAGTTGCCGCTCCTGATCGTCTCCAAACGCCGCCAGGTCGCGCTCGAGCCCCTGCCGCCAGCGGCTCCAGTCGACGGGCGTGTCATTGCTGAACTCCTCCACGCGCTGGTCGAGCAGCTCATCGAGAATGATCGGATGCTCCGTCAGATAGTCGGCCGCCCAGCGGCTTGAGGCGAGGACGCGGCCCACGCGCCGAAGCATGTCGGGATACTGATAGAGCAACGCCACGTAAGTGGGGCGGCCCGCTATGACTTCCAGCAGCCTCAGACACCGGTCAAGCTCCTCGCCGCTGCCCACCGTGCTCGAATCCTGCCCGGCCCAGCCCGCGCAGTGCTCGAAAACAGTTTCCACGACGCTACCCATGCGCTCAAGCGCTCCGTTGCTGCGCCCGAGCGTCTTCGAGCGCATCATGAGCAGCACCCGCTCGGCCAGCTCCGGGGCGTGGTCGTAGCCAAGCGAGGCGATTTTGGCGGCGAGATCCTTCTCGACTCCCGGCGCCCCGGAAAGCCAGCCCTCCGGCCAGCCCGAGGGAGCGGCGCCGTCCTCCCCGTCGCGTGCGTGAAAAATAGAGTCAAAGGTCTCAGACACGAAGCCGCGGATTTCGGAGAGCGTCGCATCGAGCCGCCCGGGGTCCTCGCCCATGAGCCCGGCCACGCGCGCGCGGGCCTGCGGATCTGAAGGCCAGAGCTGCGTCTGCTGGTCGTCGACGTACTGGATGGCGTGCTCGAGGCAGCGCAGGAACACATAGCTGCGCTTGAGCCGCTCGGACTTCTCCTGCGTGAGGATGCCGCGCTCGGACAGGTAGGTCAGCGTCTGCAGCGTGCTTCTCGAGCGCAGCTGCGGATTCCTGCCCCCGCGGATAAGCTGGTAGGTCTGGGCGATGAATTCGATTTCCCGGATTCCTCCGGCCCCGATTTTGATGTCGACGCCGCGCCCCCGGTGCTGCAGCTCCCTGCGCCGGGACTCCGCCCGGATCATGTCGTGCAGGCGAGCCAGAGAAGAGACGGCGCTGAAGTCCACATACTTCCTGTACACAAAGGGCCGCACAAGTGAGGACACGGACGAGCACTGGCCGCGGAACTGCTGCTCGGAAGAAAAAACCGGCGAGGAGACGATCCGCGCCTTGATCCATGCGAACCGCTCCCACTCGCGGCCCTCTGTATAGAGATACTCCTCGAGCATGCCGCTCGAGCAGGCCATGGGACCGGAGTCGCCGTCCGGCCGAAGCCTCATGTCGACCCGGAAGACGAACCCGCAGCCCCGGATGTCGGAGAGCAGGGGAATGATCCGGCGCGAGGCCCGCTCGAAGAACTCGCGGTTCGAAATGCTTCTGCGCGGCTTGAAGCCGCCGCTCTCCTGCGTTTCGCCGTCCTCGTCGTAAAGGAAGATGAGGTCGATGTCCGAGGAGACGTTCAGCTCTGCGCCGCCCAGCTTTCCCATGCCGACAACCAGCAGGTCCTGGGGCTGTCCCGTGTTTTCCGAACAGGGCACACCGAAGCGCTCGGCCAGGCTCGTCACCACGCTTTTCACGGCGGCCTGCACGGTGATCTCAGCGAAACGCGTCATGGAGGACACCACCTCCGGGTAGCCGCCGATCCTAAGAGCGTTGCGCACCAGCAGCCGCATGATCAGCTCCCGCCTGAGCTCGCGCATCCGCAGGGCGAGCTCCTCCTCGTCGCGCACCCCCGACAGGGAAGCGCGGATCGCCTCCATGTCCGGCGCGGCCGCAGCGAGCGATTTCATCGCCTCGATCTGAGCGGATTCTTCCTCGCTGCCGCATACTGCGGCGAGCGAGCGGCGCAGAAACGGAGAATAGCTGAGAATTGATTTGAACTGGCTGTTTTCCATCGATTGTTCGCCCGCAACGAAGTGTCGGGAAAGTGTATCCCATTATGGTGCGGCGCCGCTGTGCTAGAGTGGTCGCGGCAGCATGCAGCAAAAAAACAGAGGGAGTGCATGACAGGCAGAGTCCATTTTTTCAAACCCCGCGGCCTACTCAGGGCGGCAGCAGCGGGACTTATCTGCCTGTACTTTCTGGCCGCCGCGCCGATTCTGCTTTTCCGCTACCTTTTTCTGCCCCATATCAACGATTACCGCGAGAGCCTCTGCAGCTACCTCTCCTCGAAGGCCGGAGTGCAGATCAGCGCCGACAGGCTCGTCCCGTCAGGCAGCTCCATCCTCCCGCGCTTCACCATCGAGGGGCTGGAGGTGCGGCAGCCGGGCTCGGCAGACGGCATCCGCGTGCAGAAAGCCGAGGCGGTGCTCGACCCGAGCTCCCTGCTGCGGCTTCAGCCCGTTTTCAGCAGCCTCAGCATCACCGGGCCGCAGCTCGACGTGAGGAAAACAGGCGACGGGCTCTACAGCGCGGGCGGCTTTACGTTCGACCTGTCGGGAGGCAGTGAGGACTCGCGTTTTCTCGGCTGGCTGATGTCTCAGTCGGGCGTGTCCGTGCAGCAGGCCTCGATCACCTACCGGGACGAAACAGCCGCTGACGCCCCGCTGATGAGGCTCGAGGGCGCGGGTTTTGCCCTCCGGCAGACGCTCTCCGGGTGGCAGGCCGGACTCCAGGGATCACTGCTCGCGCCAGGACGCGAGCCCTCGCTTATCGACCTGAGGCTGCAGATCGGCCGCTCCCTCGGCATGAGAAAATCAAACTGGAAGACTTGGAGGGGACGCTTCTACGCGAACGCCGGCGACATTTCGCTCACCGGCCTGTCCTCAGCGCGGCAGACCGATCCGCACATTCTGGCCGGACAGGCCGCAGCGAAGGCCTGGGGCGAGTTTGACGGCGGCGTGCTCTCCTCGCTTATTTCCGAGGCCAGGGTCTCGGGGCTGCGGGTCGGGCTTGCGCGGGGGGCAGCCCCGCTGGACGTTCCCTCGCTTTCGGGACGCGTGCTGCTCTCGCGCGGCCGCGACGGCGGGCTTCTGGTCTCCTCTCCGGGGATCAGCCTTCCGATCGGGCCTGGCGGGCGCTCCGCCGCGGTCTCTTTCACGCTGGAAAACCACCCGAAGGACAAAGACCGGAACACGCTCGTGCTTTCGGCCTCTTCCGCAGACCTTGAAACCCTGTCGCGCGCGGCGCAGGCCGCCGCAGGCCCCGGACGCCTCACCGAGACGCTCTCCAGAATGGTTCCCCGCGGCTCCCTGAAGCAGGTTTCACTCCGGCTTGGCGGCTCCTGGGACGCCCCCAAATGGGAAGCAAGCGCCGATTTCCACGACGTTTCATTCGCCGCGCAGCCCGAGCAGCGGCACGACGACCCCGGGATTCCAGGCGCCAGCCGCCTGAGCGGCCACCTCTGGATGAATGCGGAGCAGGGCGCGGTGCAGCTTGACTCAGCCGGAGGAGCGGCTGCCTTTCCCGGCACTTTCGAATACCGGGAAGTCCCCTTCAGGCACCTCACGGGCAGCGTCTTCTGGAATACCCGCGGGCCCCTGCGCCTCGCTTTCCGGAACCTGAAGCTCATCAACGACGACCTCGCGATCTCGGCTGACGCCGACTGGCGCGATGCGGACGGAGGCGGCATCATCCGTGTTTCGGGCGAGGCCGCCCGCGCCCGCATGCCGTCCCTGTACCGCTACATGCCCATCGTGGCAGGGCGCACCATCCAGACCTGGCTCGAGCAGGCGCTCCGCGGGGGGCTTGCCGACCGGGCGTTCGTCGAGTGGAACGGCCCGCTTTCGGCTTTTCCCTACACCGGCCGGGACGCGGGCCGCGGACAGTTCCTCGTGACCGGCAGCTACAGCGGGGCAAAGCTTGACTTCCTGCCCACCGGGCAGAAAAACAGCGCGGGCCAGTGGAGCGAGGGCGGGCAGTGGCCCGTCATCGAACAGGCCTCGGGGCAGTTCCTGTTTCACGGCGACCGCATGGTGATCACCGCGCAGAATGCGGCAAGCTTTGGCGTGCGAATCCCGGAGGCGGTCGCGGAGATACCCTCGATGGGCCTGTACACGCCTCACTCCGACCTGTACGTGCGCGGAAGCGCGCGGGGGGCCGCTCAGGACATGATCGGCTACACGGCTGCAAGCCCCGTGTCCGGCTGGCTCGGCCACTTCCTTGACTCCGCCCGCGCCACGGGAAACGCCTCACTCGAACTCTCGCTGCAGATCCCGCTCGACGAGCCCGAGCACTCCCGGGTCGCCGGAGAGCTCGACTTCAGCGGCAACGACATCGCCTTCGGAGGCGGCATCCCAGAACTCGGACAGGCCAGCGGACGGCTGCACTTCACACAGGATCACTACTGGGGCGAAAAGCTCACGGCGAACGTCTGGGGAATGAGGGCCTCGGGGCGCCTGACGCGCACCGCCGGTGGGGACACGGAAATCCTCGCCTCGGCCAGGGTGTCTCCGGAGACTGCGAGGCCGCTGCTCGAGTCACGGCCGGAAGCACTCGCGATGCTGCAGCGCATCCAGGGCTCGGCCGAAGCCTCCGCCCGCATCCTCGTGTCGGACCACTCCACGCAGGTGCGGGTGACAAGCAGCCTGCAGGGGATCTCCGTCAGGCTTCCGAGGCCGTTCGGCAAGCACTCGGAAGAAGAAGTCCCTTCCGTCTTCAACTGGATCTCCCGCGACGGAGCGCCGCTTGAAATCTCCGCCCGGTACGGCGACAAGGCCAACGGGATCGCACGGCTTGCCACCGGCCCCTCGGGCCTGAGGCTCGTGCAGGCCGCGCTCGCCGCGGGCGAGCAGGCGCAGCTTCCGGACCGGGGCCTGTCGCTTCGCGCGACGCTGCCCGACATTCCGATTGAGCCCTGGCAGGAAACGCTCGAGCCGGTGATCGACGCCGCGGGCCGCTCTTCAACGGCTGCGCTCTCCGAGAGCCTGGGGCCGGTGTCGGCAAGAATCAGGACGCGGCAACTTATCTTCAAGGCGCGCAGCTTCCCGGACGTCACGCTGTCGGTGCGGCACGGCCAGCCCGGCCAGAAAAACTCAGCCTGGGAAGCGGAACTCCGCTCCCCGCAGGCTTCGGGCAAAGGCCTCTACCAGCCTGGAACAGGCCGCACTCCGGCCTACTTGTCGCTTGACCTCACGCGGCTTTATGTCCCGGAGGAGAGCCGCAGAAGATTCCACAAAATATTTTCAGACACCCCGGCCGAACGCCTTCCTTCGATGGACGTGCGGATCGGGGACTTCAAGGTGGGCAGCGCCTCACTTGGCAGCATCTCGCTCAAGGCCCGGGCCTCCGACCCGAGCCTGAAGAGCCACCGCTGGCGGCTCGAGTCCTTTGCCGCGCGCCTCCCCGAAGCGACCTTCTCAGCCTCGGGCCAGTGGGAGCGGGGCGGCGCGTCCGGCCACAGCGCCACGAGCCTCAAAGGCAGCCTCGTCGTCAAGGACAGCCGCCGGCTACTCAAGTCGCTTGACCTGCCCGGGGACGTTGTCCGCAACGCGCCGGGAAAAATTGAGCTCGAGGCGAACTGGAAGGGCGCTCCGCAGGACTTTGCGCTGAAGAACCTCAACGGCAGGCTCTCGGCCGACATCGGCGGGGGCCGCTTCATGCAGGTCGAGCCCGGCGTGGTCGGCCGGTTCATGTCGCTGCTGTCGATGCAGTCGCTCATGAAGCGGCTCACGCTCGACTTCAAGGACGTGTTCGGGCGGGGCTTCTCCTTTAACTCCATCAAGCTCAACGGCACCACCACGAACGGGGTTTTCGTCACCGACGATCTCGTGGTGGACGGCTCGGCCGCCTCCATAGCGGTCAGCGGATCAGCCGATCTCGCGCGCCAGAATCTGGACGCGAAGCTGCTCGTGCTGCCGGAGCTGCACACCGAAGCCCCCGCGCTTGCGCTCGCTCTGGCCAATCCGCTGGTCGGAGTCGGCAGCTTCATCGCCCAGTTCGCGCTCAAAAAGCCGATCTCCTACATTCTCGCGACGGAATACACCGTGAAGGGCCCGTGGGACCACCTCTCGTTTGAGAAAACCCCCGCCGCGCCCTCTGCGCAGAACTCTTCCCCCGACAACTGACGGCCGGGGCTGCTTTTGGACTCGCGCGGCCTTCGTGGGATAATGGCAGGCATCGCGTTATTGAACAAAAGCCGATGTTTGACTCCATCAGACTTGTTACCGGGATCACCCTGCTCACGAAGCTGCTGGTCGGGGCCTACCCGCAGTGGCAGGGCTGTGCGCCGTCGCGCGCCCAGCGAATCTATTTTGCTAATCATTCGAGCCACATGGACGCCATCGTGGTCTGGTCCTCGCTGCCGCCCGAGCTGCGGCAGAAGACCAGGCCCGTGGCTGCCAAGGACTACTGGGAGAAGGGGGCGCTGCGCCGCCGCATCGCCATCAAGGAGCTGCGTGTGGTTCTGATCGACCGGCTTCACTCCGGCCACACCAACCCTCTTGACCCGCTCAAGGAAGCGCTGCGCCAGGGCGACTCCCTCATCATCTTCCCGGAAGGCACCCGCCGGCCGCAGCCGCTGCCCTCGCCCTTTAAGAGCGGGCTGTGGAGGCTGATGCGCGAATTCCCGCAGGTCGAACTGATCCCCGTCTACATCGAGAACCTCCACCGCTCCATGCCCAAGGGCACCCTGATCCCGACGCCGACCATCTGCTCGGTGCGCTTCGGTGCGCCGCTGCCGCACAGCGTCGAGGACGGCAAGGAGGAGTTCCTTAACCGTGCCCGCGACGCCGTGATCAAACTGGCGAGTTCCTAAAGGAGGATCGGATCATGATGCGACTTGGCATTCCCATTGAAGCGGCTTATCTTCTGATCCTCACCTGCCTGATCTTTTTTGCGGCAGTCGCGACCGGCTACGGGCAGTGGGCCTCCTCGCGGGCAGCCAGCATCCAGCAGCAGCAACGCATCCGGATCGTCAATTCCCGCGTGCGCTCCTCGTGGTGGCTGATCGGAATCTTCGCCGTCGCCTTCTGGCTCGGACAGGGAGCGCTGCTCGTTGTCTTCGCCTTCATTTCGTTTTTCCTCCTGCGCGAGTTCATCGCGCTCACGCCGACGCACTACACGGACCACTGGGCGCTTGTCATCGCCTTTTACGTGGCCATCCCGGTCCAGTACCTGCTGATCGCCTACGAGCAGTACCTCTTCTTCACGATCTTCATCCCGGTGTATCTGTTCCTGCTGCTGCCCGTGGTCATGGCCGCGAGCCACGACACGGACCGCTACCTCGAGCGCGTCGCCAAGGTTCAGTGGGGCATCATGCTCGCCATCTTCTGCGTCAGCCACGCACCGGCCATCTCCCTGCTTGACTTCAACCGGTTCTCGAGCAACGGCCCGCTGATGCTCGTCTATTTCCTGATGATGGTGTTCTTCGCCGACCTGTTCGCCGTGCTGATGAGCTCCATCCTCGGCGGGCGCCCGCTGCAGTCCAACCCCAACAAAACGGTCAAGGGAACGCTCGCCGGCAGCGCGATGACCCTGCTTTGCGGTCTGGCCCTGTTCTGGCTCACGCCCTTCAGGCTCTGGCAGGCCGGGCTCATGACGCTTGCCATCATCATCGCCGCCCTCATGGGCGATCTGGTGATCTCCTCGGTGAAGAAAAGCCTGGGAGCGAGCTACCGCAGCGCTGAAGACGATGTCTACATCACGCGCGGCGTGCTCGAGCGCATGGCGCCCCTCACGTTCGCAGCCCCGGTGTTCTACCACCTGATCGTCATTTTTTTCATGAACTGAGCGGTTTGCGCCTCCCGGCACCGAGGAGTAAAGTAGTTTTTACTGCGCTGCCGGAGCGCGGATCCGGCATAAAAAGACAGACACTGATGTCCTTCGCTTCAGACTTCTACTATTACGGCTACTACCTTTATCGCCCCCGAGGCGGTAGGGTTCGGCGTATCTGAAGCAGCAGGAGTTTCAGTGCAGTCCACTCACCGCCCGGCGGAGCCAGCCCGGCGGTTTTTTATTGCCCGGCGGCCCTGCCTCCTCTTCTAGGAAAGCAAAATGAACCAGGAAACTGACCACATTGACCGTTTCATGACCGATGACCTCCGGATCAGGGAAATCCGCGAGCTCACGCCTCCCGCGCACCTCATCCATGAATTCCCCTGCACCGACGCCGCTTCCTCCACCGTCCACCAGGCCCGCGAAGCCGCCCACCGGATCATCCACGGCGAGTCCGACCGCCTGCTCGTGATCGTCGGCCCCTGCTCGATCCACGATCCGAAGGCCGCCCGCGAGTACGCGAAGCGGCTTGTCGAGGTGCGGCGGGCTCTTGCGAACGACCTGGAAATCATCATGCGGGTGTACTTCGAGAAGCCCCGCACCACGGTGGGCTGGAAGGGCCTCATCAACGACCCCGACCTCGACGGCTCCTACCGCATCAACCACGGCCTGCGCATCGCCCGCAGCCTGATCCTCGACATCACGGAGATGGGACTGCCGATCGGCGTGGAGTTCCTCGACATGATCAGCCCCCAGTACATTACCGACTTCGTCTCCTGGGGCGCCATCGGGGCGAGGACCACCGAGAGCCAGGTCCACCGCGAGCTCGCCTCGGGCCTTTCCTGCCCGATCGGCTTCAAGAACGGCACCGACGGCAACACCAAGATCGCCGTCGACGCGATCGGCGCGGCCAACCACCCGCACAGCTTCCTCGGCGTTACCAAGGGCGGCATTTCGGCCATCGTGTCGACGACCGGCAACGAGGACTGCCACCTCATCCTCAGGGGCGGCAGCCGCGCTCCCAACTACGACGCCGCCAGCGTGAAGGCGGCCTCCGAAGCGCTCTCCAAGGCCGGTCACGCCCCCTACCTCATGATCGACGCGAGCCACGCGAACAGCCGCAAGATCTGCCGCAACCAGATCCCCGTGGTGGAGGACATCGCGGGCCAGGTGGCCAACGGGAGCTGCAGCATCATGGGCGTCATGATCGAAAGCAACCTCGTGGAGGGCCGCCAGGACATCGTGCCCGGGCAGCCGCTTGTCTACGGGCAGTCCGTCACCGACGCCTGCCTCGGCTGGGACGACACCGAGGCTCTGCTCGAGCGGCTCGCCCGCGCCGTGCGCGACCGCCGCGCCCGCAACCAGTGAGTTCCTCCGCGCCTCTGAAGCCGCAGCCCCCTGATGACGCCGGGGCTCCTCCCCCGGGCAGAGCCAAACCGCCGGCGGGATGCTCAGCGATTCTGTCTGACCCCGCTTCCGCAGCAGCCCTCCCCCGTCTCCGCGCGGCCGGCAGGCGAAGCAGCCTGCCATGCATGGACTGCAAAAGATAGGGCCGCAGCGCCGAGCAGCCCTTGTCTCAGGGCAACGAGCTCATCCTGCGCCCCCTTTCATCCGCACCGTTTTCCGGACAGCCCCATCGCGCTGCCCTAACACGGCAGAACGGGCGTATTGACCGGAACAGTGCCATGGAGTACATTACTCTTCATAGATTGCGTCATCCCTCGCGGATGTCGAACCTCTTTCTTTAATGAGTTTCAGCATGATACGCAGCGCCCGCTTTTGTTTTAGCTTCGGCTTTTTTCGCTGTCAGGCGGAAAGAGTCGTTGAGGGCGTTTGAACATTTCTGAACACTCGCATATTCTCCAACCGCCAGGACCCAGAGCCCGGCGGTTTTTTTATTGTCCGTCGGCTCCGACCCCCTCTAGGAAAACAAAATGGACCAGGAAATTGACCGCTTCATGACCGACGACCTCCGGATCAAAGAAATCCGGGAACTCACGCCCCCTGCACACCTGATGCATGAATTTCCATGCTCGGACACCGCCTCGGCCACCGTGCAGCTCGCCCGGAACGCGGCCCACCGGATCATTCACGGCGAGTCCGACCGCCTGCTCGTGATCGTCGGCCCCTGCTCGATCCACGATCCGAAGGCCGCCCGCGAGTACGCGAAGCGGCTTGTCGAGGTGCGGCGGGCTCTTGCGAACGACCTGGAAATCATCATGCGGGTGTACTTCGAGAAACCCCGTACCACGGTGGGCTGGAAGGGCCTCATCAACGACCCCGACCTCGACGGCTCCTACCGCATCAACCACGGCCTGCGCGTGGCCCGCAGCCTGATCCTCGACATCACGGAGATGGGGCTGCCGATCGGCGTGGAGTTCCTCGACATGATCACCCCCCAGTACATCGCCGACTTCGTCTCCTGGGGCGCCATCGGGGCGAGAACCACCGAGAGCCAGGTCCACCGCGAGCTCGCCTCGGGCCTTTCGTGCCCGATCGGCTTCAAGAACGGCACCGACGGCAACACCAAGATCGCCGTCGACGCGATCGGCGCGGCCAACCACCCGCACAGCTTCCTGTCGGTTACCAAAGGCGGCATCTCGGCCATCGTGACCACGACCGGCAACGAGGACTGCCACCTCATCCTCAGGGGCGGCAGCCGCGCTCCCAACTACGACGCCGCCAGCGTGAAGGCGGCCTCCGAAGCGCTCTCCAAGGCCGGTCACGCCCCCTACCTCATGATCGACGCGAGCCACGCGAACAGCCGCAAGATCTGCCGCAACCAGATCCCCGTGGTGGAGGACATCGCGGGCCAGGTGGCCAACGGGAGCTGCAGCATCATGGGCGTCATGATCGAAAGCAACCTCGTGGAGGGCCGCCAGGACATCGTGCCCGGGCAGCCGCTTGTCTACGGGCAGTCCGTCACCGACGCCTGCCTCGGCTGGGACGACACCGAGGCTCTGCTCGAGCGGCTCGCCCGCGCCGTGCGCGACCGCCGCACCCGCAACTGCTGAAAAAAACAGCGCCGCCTCCGGCCCGGCGGGACGGTCCACCCGGTCGGAAAAGCGGCGCAGCTCAAGGCGCGTCGGAATAAATCAGTGGCGGCGCTGCTGGTGAGTCGGAGAGCCCGTCGGGGCGCCCGCGGCGCGGCCCTCAATGTGACGGAACGTGATGCGGCCTTTCGACAGGTCGTAGGGAGAGAGCTCGAGCGACACTTTGTCTCCGGCCAAAATCCGAATGTGATGCTTGCGCATCTTGCCGTTCGTGTAGGCGATCAGCTCGTGCCCGTTGTCGAGCTTGACGCGGTAGCGGGCATCAGGCAGGACTTCCAGAACCTGCCCGGACATTTCAATAAGGTCTTCCTTTGCCATATATTGTGGAGGCGGAGCGCGGAGACCCTCCGCGGCGAAGCCGCCTGCGTTGTTTCCTATACAAAATAAACATGAGTTCCGCACGGGCGGCAACCCCGCCGCCGGTCGCCCGGGAAGCCGCGCCAAAAGCGAAAAACGCCGCGCGCATCCAGGCAGGCAGAACAAATGCGGATTTTACAGGGATTTTTCACTGCGCGGAGCGCAAAAGCCGCCTTAAGCGCAAAAATAATCCTTTCTTTTAAAATACCTGCGGGCCTCAGGACCGGCGCACGAAAGGCAGACGGGTCCCCGGTTTTGAGCCTGTAAGTGAAAACCCTTATTTTCGCTTTCGTTTTTTCCTTTTCGCCTCTCTTAGTCTTTCATCCTGCAGTGTCAGCGTTGCTGGCAGGAGCTGTAAATAATGAAGAATGTGCTGGTGCTTTACTGGAGTCACGACGGCCACACGGCCCGCGTTTCCAGAACCATCTGTGAAACCATCCGGGCCGAAGGCCACAATGCCGAAATGATGAGCGTGATCGAAGCCGACCGGGAGGGTGTTGATCTGAGCCGCTTCGATGTGCTGATCCTGGGCGCCGCCATCCGGTACGGCCGCTTCAACAAGACGTTCGTTCAGTTCGTCAACAAGCACGCGGCTGAAATCGATGCAAAGCCCAACAGCTTCTTCAATATCACGCTCATTGCCCGCAAGCCGGAGAAAGCCACCCTCGAAGGCAATGTCTACGCCCGCAAGTTCGTCCAGAACAGCCTCTGGAAGCCGCGCGAGGTCAAGTGCATCGCCGGCAAGGTCGACTATCCGAACTGGAGCTGGTTTGACGCCGTGCAGATCCAGCTCATCATGTCCATGACCAAGGGCCCCACGGACCGAACGGTGGTCCGCGACTACACCGACTGGGACGACGTCAGGGCATACGCCAGGCACTGTCTCACGCTCGCGTGAGAGGCACGCGCTTCCTGCGCTCCTGAAAGGGGCAGAGTGCGCGCGCGGCCTGCGGCGGTTTTAAGAGAGGACCGCCGGAGGCGGCGCGTCTGCGCTGCCTGAGGACGCAGGGCAACAGTAAGAATTGCAAGGACCCGTTTATGCCAACTTATCCGTGGATTGCTCACTACGAAAAGGGAATCCCGGCGGAAATCGACCCTGATTTTTGTCCCAGCATCCCCGCGCTTCTCGACGATGTTGCCCGCCGGTTCGGTGACCATACGGCCTTCGTCAGCATGGGCCAGAAGCTGTCTTTCAGGCAGGTGAGCGACTGCGCCTCCGACCTCGCCGGCTACCTTCAGTCGGCCCGCGGCCTGAAGCCCGGCGATAGGGTCGCGATCATGATGCCCAACATCCTGCAGTACCCCGTGTCGCTCTTCGGCGTGCTGAAGGCGGGCTTCATCGCGGTCAACGTCAACCCCCTGTACACCGCCCGCGAGCTGCACAACCAGCTGCTCGACTGCGGGGCGAGCGCCGTCATCATCGCCGAGAATTTCGGCCGCACGCTGGAAAAGGCGCTCCCGGGCACCGGGGTCCGGCTCGTGATCTCCACGGGAATCGCCGACCTGTTCGGGTTCATGAAGCGCACGATCGTCAATTTCGCACTCCGGCACGTAAAGAAGATGATCCCGGAGTTCTCCATCGAAGGGCTCGTTCCCTTCCGGAGCGCGCTCGCCGAGGGCCGCTCGCGCGGCTTCCGCCCCGTCGCCGTCAAAAACACCGACGTCGCGCTGCTGCAGTACACGGGCGGCACCACGGGGATCTCCAAGGGCGCGATGCTCACGCACCGCAACGTTCTCGCCAACGTGGAGCAGACCGGGCGCTGGATCTCGCAGACGTTCCAGATCGGAAAGGAGCGGGCGCTCACCGCGCTGCCGCTCTACCACATCTTCTCCTTCACCGCGACGCTGTGCTTCCTGAAGCGGGCGAGCGCCCAGCTGCTCATCGCGAACCCGAGGGACATCAACAACGTGATCGACGCCTTCGAGAAATGGAAGCCCACAGCCTTCCCGGGCGTGAACTCGCTTTTCAACGCGCTTTTAAACAGCGAGCGCTTCCGCGGCCTCGACTTCTCGCAGCTCAAAATGACCGTGGGCGGCGGCGCGCAGGTCCAGCGGCCCGTAGCTGAAAAATGGAAGAAAGTCACCGGGCACACCATCCTCGAGGCCTACGGCCTCACGGAAGCCTCGCCCGGCATCTGCGGGAACCTGCCTGACTCCCCCTGGGACGGCTCGGTGGGCTTTCCCCTGCCCAGCACCGTGATTTCGATCCGCAACGACCGCTTCGAAGACCTCGGCGTCTGCGCGGACCCCGCTCAGATCGAAGCGCACACGGGAGAAATCTGCGCGAAAGGCCCCCAGGTGATGAAGGGCTACTGGAACCAGCCCGAGGAGACCGCCCGGGTGCTGCAGGACGGCTGGCTGCACACCGGCGACATCGGCTGGATGGACAAGGACGGCAGGGTCACCATCACCGACCGGAAAAAAGACCTGATCATCGTCTCGGGCTACAACGTCTATCCCAACGAGGTGGAAACCGTGATCGCCGCCAACCCCAAAGTGCTCGAGGTGGGGGTCGTGGGGGAGAAGTCCAAGACCTCGGACGAAACCATCAAGGCCGTCATCGTGAAAAAGGATCCCTCGCTCACCGTCCAGGAGATCAGAAGCTGGTGCCGCGAGAGACTCACCGGCTACAAGCGCCCGAGAAAGATCGTCTTCGTCGAGAGCCTGCCCAAATCCCCGGTGGGCAAAATCCTGCGCCGGGAGCTTCGCTCGCTTTAGGAAGCCGCCGCGCCGGCCTTCACCTCGATTTCCCTGCCCTGCGCGGCGACGGTCTCCCCGCCGCGCAGCTTCGCCCCGCGGCGGGTTTCCTTCCGCCCGTTCACGAGCACCCGGCCGGACTGAATCGCCTCCTTGGCCTCTCCGCCGGTTGCGAACACGCCTGCCGCCTTGAGCAGGGAGTCGAGCTTGATGAATTCCGTCTTGAGCTCAAAAACCGTTTTTTCCATTGTGTTTTCCTTCATTGTTCCTTTGCTGGGCCGGCGCTTTGGCCGCTCATGAACTCCCGCAGAGCCTGCCCCAGAATGCGGACGGTTTCCAATGCCTTCCTGCAGCAGAACACGTCCGCCCCCTGCCCGACGGGCATTCGGAGCAGATCCGCGCGGCCCAGCTGCGCGGCCCGCTCCATCAGGTCGTGCATGATAAAGCGCTGCCAGGGATAGCCCGAGGAGGCCACGCCGGCCCGTTTCAGGGCTTCGATCAGGCCGTTTTTCATCACCCGCTCGAGCCTGCCCGAGAGCTGGTCGCTCAGGCACGTAGCCGTGTCGGATGCGGCGATCATCGAACGCTTCATCAGGTCGGGGGCCGCTGACTCGGGGCTGCAGGCCACGGCGGTGCCCACCATGACGGCGGAAGCGCCCGCCACCAGGGCCGCGACCGCGCCTGCCGGCGTGGAGATGCCGCCCGAGGCGACCAGCGGCAGGTTCACGGCGCGCCCCGCGCCCGCAAGCAGCACGGAAAGCCCGACCGAAGACTCCTGCGGCTCGCTTTCAAAATAAAGCCTGGGGCCGCCGGCTTCTGCCCCCTGCAGGATCACGGCATCGGCGCGAGCCGAACGCTGGACCTTCGCCTCCCGCAGCGTGGTGGCCGCCCCAAGGATAAAGACCCCGGCCGCATGCAGCCTCTCCTCGTAGGCCTCCCTATAGCCTCCGAAGGAGCAGCACGCCGCCCTCACTCCACAGTCGAGGAGCGCCTCGAGCTGGCGGTCGAAATCAGGCTCCCGGAAGGCGTCCAGGTCGACCTGCTCGGGCAGTCCCAGCTCTCGCCTGAGCTCGCCCAGCGCGTAGATCACCTTCAGGGCCTGAGCGCGGTCACCCCGGTCGCGCGGCGGAATGCGCAGATTGACCGCAAACGGCCGGTCCGTGATCGCGCGCACACGCCTCACCTCGCGCTCGATGTCCTCGGGCTCGAGCAGATCAGCCGCGAGCACCCCGAGCCCTCCGGCGCAGGAAAATGCTGCGGCAAGCTCCGGCGTGCTCACGCCGGACATCGGGGCCGACAGCAGCGGAATCTCTATCTCCAGCCTTTCGCAGAATCGCCGGGCCCGTTCGGCCGCCGCCCTTATCATGCCTTCCTGTGCCTGCATCCTCTCCCTCCTGACCCGAGCAGCGCAGTGCCCGAACCGTTAAGATCATACTAGCCGAATGAGGCGGGGCGGGCCCGCAGCTCATCTTCCGGCCTTTTCTGATGCTGCGTTTGGTTTGTGGTGAAAAATGCCTAGAGTGATTGTGGGGATGTCCGGCGGAGTTGATTCCGCGGTGAGCGCCTGGCTGCTCAAGCAGCAGGGCTATGAGGTGATCGGCCTCTTCATGAAGAACTGGGAGGACGACGACAACGGCGAATACTGCACGAGCCGCCAGGATCTGATCGACGCCTCGAGCGCCGCGGACGTGATCGGCATCGACCTGCAGGCCGTCAATTTCGCCCGGGAGTACAAGGAGCGGGTCTTCTCCATCTTTCTCAAGGAATACGCCGCGGGACGAACGCCCAACCCCGATGTCCTGTGCAACTCCGAGATCAAGTTCAAGGCCTTCCTGGATCGGGCGATGGAGATGGGAGCGGACTGGATCGCCACCGGGCATTACGCCCGCACCCGCAGGGCCGAGGACGGCACCACTGAGCTGCTCAAAGGAGTCGACCCCTCCAAGGACCAGAGCTACTTCCTGCACCGCCTCTCGCAAAACCAGGTGAGCCGGGCGCTCTTTCCCGTGGGCGGGATGTACAAGAAGGATGTGAGGGCTCTCGCTCGCAGGATAGGACTGCCGGTAGCGGACAAAAAGGATTCCACCGGCATCTGCTTCATCGGCGAGCGTCCCTTCAGGGAGTTCCTCGAGCGCTACCTTCCTACGCACGAGGGCGAAATCCGGACGCCGGACGGCACCCCGCAGGGGCGCTGCGTCGGCAGGCACATCGGACTCGCCTTCTACACGATCGGCCAGAGAAAGGGCATCGGCATAGGGGGCGCCCGGGGCCTGGAGGAAAAGCCCTGGTTCGTGGCCGCAAAGGACATCCGCAGCAACGTGCTCTGGGTGGTGCAGGGCCACGACCACCCCTGGCTGCTCAAAGACCACCTCTACGCCTCGGAACCCTCCTGGATTTCAGGAAAGCCGCCCCTGCAGGGCGGGCGCTTCGGGGTGAAGACCCGCTATCGCCAGAGTGACTGCCCCGCCGTGCTCACCGGCTCCGGCGAGCATGCGTTCTCGCTTCGCTTCGACAAGCCGCAGTGGGCCGTCACCCCGGGCCAGAGCGCCGTGCTCTATGACGGCGACGTCTGCCTGGGCGGCGGATTCATCGAAGGACTGGAGACGGGCGAGGCCCGCTGAAAAAGGGCCCGCGGTCGTCCCTGCGCGAAGAAGGACGGCCGGAGTCTATTTCTTCTGCCCGGTGATGAGGTCCACCCCGGAGCGACGCCGAGCGAGAAGCCCCGCTGCCACCACGAGCAGCGCGCAAAGGAGCGATACCGGCAGATGCCAGGAGTCGATCCCGGCGACCCGGTTCGCAATAAAGCTGTCGGAAATGAACAGCCCGCCCGCGATCCAGCCGAGCAACCCCCCGCCCAGGAGAATGATCACCGGGAAGCGGTCAAGCACCTTCAGCACAAGCTGGCTGCCGAAAACGATGAAGGGCACGGACACCAGCAGGCCGAAAATGACGAGCATGGTCTGGTGCGCCTCGTGGGCCTGCTGCGCCGCCCCTGCGATGCCGATCACGTTGTCGATGGACATGATCAGGTCGGCCACGATGATGGTCTTGATCGCTCCGAGCAGCTTCGTGCTGCCCTCGACCTCCTCGGGCTTGCCGTCGTCGGGCAGCAGCAGCTTGTAGCCGATCCAAAGGAGGATGAGGCCACCCGCCAGCTTCAGGCCCGGAATGTTGAGCAGCATCACGGCGAATGTGATCAGAATGACGCGCAGCGTGATGGCGCCGGCCGTGCCCCAGAAGATGCCCTTCGCCCTCTGGCTGTGCGGCAGATTCCGGCAGGCGAGTGCGATCACCACGGCGTTGTCGCCGCCCAGCAACACGTCGATCAGGATGATCTGGCCCACGGCCGCCCAGTGCATGGTCGTAAATACGTCAACAATCCAGTCCATCAATTGAATCGGCTCCGGTCAAAAAATCAGCACATTCCCTTCTTCTTCAGAACGGAAAGCAGCAGGCTGCCCATCTCTGCGGGGTTTCTCGCCACGGGAATGCCGCACTCCTCAAGGATGCGGATCTTGCTTTCGGCCGTGTCCACGCCCGAGGCGATGATCGCCCCCGCATGGCCCATGCGGCGCCCCGCAGGGGCGGTGATCCCGGCGATGAAGCCCACGACGGGCTTGGTCATGTTGTCGCGTGCCCAGCGGGCGGCTTCCACCTCATCGCTGCCGCCGATCTCGCCGATCATCACAACGGCGTCTGTGCCCGGATCTTCCTCGAACATCCGCAGCAGGTCGATGTGCTTGAGCCCGTTGATCGGGTCGCCGCCGATGCCGACCGCAGCCGACTGCCCCAGGCCGCAGGCCGTAATCTGATCCACCGCTTCGTAGGTGAGCGTACCCGAGCGGGAAACCACACCGATGCGCCCCGGACGGTGGATGCTCGCCGGCATGATGCCCAGCTTGAGCAGCCCCGGCACCAGCAGCCCCGGGCAGTTCGGTCCAAGCAGTAGCGTATGGCTCTTGCGGTCCTTCATGTAGTTCCGCACCCGCAGCATGTCCAGCACCGGGATGCCCTCGGTGATGCAGACCACGAGATCCAGCTCGGCGTCGACCGCCTCCAGGATCGCCCCCGCGGCGAACGCCGGCGGGACGTAGATCACGCTCGCGTTGCCGCCGGTCTGCTCCTTGGCCTCGCGGACCGTCGCGAAAATCGGAATGCCGTCCATCTGCTGGCCGGCCTTGCGGGGGTTGACGCCCGCGACAAAGCGGTCGGCCGCGTTGGCGTAGGCCCGGCAGGCGCGGGTGTGGAACTGCCCGGCGTGCCCGGTGATGCCCTGCGTGATCACGCGGGTGTTTTCATTGACAAGAATGCTCATTGAGCCGCCTCCCTTGCCGCTCTGACGGCCTTTTCCGCCGCATCAGACATTGTTTCAGCCGAAATAAAGCTCAGGCCCGACTCCCTGAGAATCCGATGGCCTTCCTCTTCATGGGTGCCGTGCATCCTCACCACCATGGGCAGCTTGAGATTGAGCGTCCTGGAGGCCTCCACCAGCCCCTGAGCGACGATGTCGCACTGCATGATCCCGCCGAAAATGTTGATCAGAATCGCATGGATGTTGGGATTCTCGAGCATGATGCGGAACGCAGCCGTGATCCTCTCGACCGTGGCGCTGCCGCCGACATCGAGGAAATTGGCGGGGCTGCCTCCGTAGAGCTTGATGATGTCCATGGTCGCCATGGCCAGGCCCGCGCCGTTCACCATGCAGGCGATGTCCCCGTCGAGATCGATGTAGCTGAGATTCGACTTCCTTGCGAGCAGCTCCAGCCTGTCCTCGGCCTGGGGGTCGAGCATCGCAGCCGTCTCGGGATGACGGAACAGCGCATTGTCATCGACGATCAGCTTCGCGTCAAGGGCAATCACCTCGCCGCCGCGGGTGATCACCATGGGGTTGATTTCGAGCAGCGACGCGTCCTCGTGGACAAAAGCCTCGTAGAGCTTCAGAAGCGCGTCCCCGAAGCGCTCGCGCTCCCCGTCCTCAAGCCCGAGCTCCGAGGAGAAGGCCTCGAAAGCGCCGACCCCGGGAGCCTGCAGGGGGTCAATCAGCATGCGCCGGATCGCCTCAGGGCGCTTCTCGGCGAGCTCCTCAATCTCCATGCCGCCCTCGGCTGAGGCGAGCACGCAGATTTTCTGGCTCGAGCGGTCAATAAGAATGGCGGCGTAAAGCTCGCGGGCAATGTCGCAGGCCTCCTCAATGTAGAGCCTGTGCACCGCAATCCCCGCCGGTCCGGTCTGACGCGTGACCAGCTTCGCGCCCAGCATGGCGCGCGAGATGTCGGCCACTTCCTGCAGACTGCGCGCGATTTTCACACCGCCCGCCTTGCCGCGCCCGCCGGCGTGAACCTGAGCCTTGACCACCCAGGGGCCTGAAGTGCTCAGGCCTTCAGCCGCCTGCGCCGCGGCCCCGGCCTCGAACACAGGAACTCCCCGCAGCAGCGGGACACCGTATTTGGCCAAAATCGATTTGGCCTGGTATTCGTAAACTTTCATAAGAAGAAATCATTTCGCGCCGCACGGATTCGCGGGCGGAGACGGAGGTTGTGCTGCAAAATATGGAATTATTTCAAAACCCTGCCTAAAGGTTTTAGTCTAGACCGCTGCGCGCGCGGTCGAAGACATCGCGGATAATAGAATACCCGAATCCCCTGGACAGAAGGAAGCGAATCTGCCGGCCCCGCTCCCGCTCGTCCCCAGGCAGGCTGCCGAACTTCTTCGCCCAGACCTGATAGGCCCGCTCCTCCTCGGAACCGCCGAGCTGCGAGAGGGCCGCCTCCACCGCCTCAGACGGTACTCCCCGCTGCTTGAGCTCCATGCGCAGACGCGCCGCCCCGAGGCGGCCGCCTTTCTGACGCACGAACTTCTCAGCAAAGCGCTCGTCCGAGAGATAGCCCAGCGACTCGAGCCGGTCGAGCACCGCCTCGAGCTCCTGCTCCGCGGTGTCGGGAAAGCGCCGGCGAAGCTTCCGCCGCAGTTCTGCCCGCGCATATTCCCTGCGCGCGAGGGCCGCCACGGCCTCCGCGAGGAGACTGCCGCGCCTCGACGGAGCCTTTTCCCTTCCGGGCCGCGCCTGCCGCGGAGCACCTTCGGGGGCATCGCTCTCCTCTTTGAGCATCACAGGAACTCTTCAGGCGAAAAGTCTTCCTCAGGATCGAGCACCACGGTCGACTCAGCGGGCTCATCCTCCTTCCCCTTTTCCTTCGCCTTCTCCTTCGCGCCGGAGTCTTCCGCGCCGCCGGCCTTCTCCTCCTTCGCTTCAGGCTTTCCTGCGGGCTTGTCCGCCGCCTTTTCGGAGGCCTCGGGCTTTGCGCCCGCAGCTCCGTCCGCGGCCGCCCCGGAGCCCTGGGCGTCGAGGCTGCGGACGCCCTTGATCGCGCGAATCTTGTTTTCAATCTCGCGGGCCACCTGCGGGTGAGCCTTCAGGTACTCGCAGGCCTTGTCCTTGCCCTGGCCGATCTTTTCTCCCGCGTAGCTGTACCAGGCGCCCGCCTTGTCGATGATGTCGAGGTCCGCTCCGATCGTGAGGATCTCGCTCTCGCGGGAAATGCCCTCGCCGTACAGGATGTCGAAGACCGCAGTGCGGAACGGGGGAGCCACCTTGTTCTTCACCACCTTGACGCGGGTTTCCGAACCGATGATGTCATCGCCCTTCTTGATCGAGCCGCTGCGCCGGATCTCAATGCGCACGGAGCTGTAGAACTTGAGGGCGTTTCCGCCGGTCGTCACCTCGGGGTTGCCGTAGGAAACTCCGATTTTCATGCGGATCTGGTTGATGAAGATCACCATGCACTGCGTGCGGTTGATGGAAGCCGTGAGCTTTCGCAGGGCCTGGCTCATCAGGCGGGCCTGCAGGCCGGGCAGCGCGTCGCCCATCTCGCCCTCGATTTCGGCCTTGGGAGTAAGCGCCGCCACCGAGTCCACCACGATGAGGTCCACCGCGCCGGAACGCACGAGGGCGTCGCAGATGTCAAGCGCCTGCTCGCCGTTGTCGGGCTGGGAGATCAGCAGTTTCTGCAGGTCCACTCCGATGCGCTCCGCGTACTGCGGGTCCAGCGCGTGCTCGGCGTCGATGAAGGCGCAGGTGCCCCCGCTTTTCTGCATTTCCGCGACGACCTGAAGGGTCAGCGTCGTCTTGCCCGAGGACTCGGGGCCGAAGACTTCGATCACGCGGCCCCGGGGCAGCCCGCCGACCCCAAGCGCGATGTCCAGACCGAGCGAGCCCGTCGAGACGACGCTGATGTCCTGGTTCACGCTGCTGCTGTCCATCCTCATGATGGACCCCTTCCCGAACTGCTTTTCAATGAGGGAAAGGGTCGCATTCAGCGCCTTCTGGCGCTCCTCCTTCTCCACGATCCGGACCGCGCGGGTTGACGCTTTGTCCTTATTTTTCTTGTCTGCTGCCATATCAGTATTCTCCGAAGGGACTCCCGAAGAGCCCCTGCTGCGTTGATGAAATCGATTCGCGCGAAACACGCCGCCTTGCTTCTTTTTCTCCAGGCCGCGCATCCCACCTATGTCTTTTCTTATATCTTGCCCTTATTTCCGGCAGGAATCAGTTTTTTAAAATTTCATTTTTATTAGAGATTACCCTAATAAATGAGACCTGCTTTTTTCCAAAAAACAGCAGGCGGTCCCCCACGTTGATTTTTTTCTTGACAAAAGCAAATAAAAAGTACTAGAATGCGTGACCTAGCTAGCCGAAACGTGAAGCTTGACGAGCTTGGATTTGGGTCGTTAGCTCAGTTGGTAGAGCAGCGGACTTTTAATCCGTTGGTCGCGAGTTCGAGCCTCGCACGACCCACCACGATGGGCGGCTTGCAAAGGAATTATGGGCGCGTAGCTCAGTTGGTAGAGCAGCGGACTCTTAATCCGTCGGTCCAGGGTTCGAGCCCCTGCGCACCCACCATAATTCAGAGAAAAAGCTTTAACAGCTTTTCGATTTGGGCGCGTAGCTCAGTTGGTAGAGCAGCGGACCCTTAATCCGTCGGTCCAGGGTTCGAGCCCCTGCGCACCCACCAATTCGAAGGGTAGAACGCAACTGCGTTCTACCCTTTTTCTTATTCGGTCCCTCCATCTTCCCTGCCCCCTGCCGATCGCTTTCAGGCAGTGTTTTCTGCGGCAGAGCCGGCCTCTGGGAGAAGACCGGGCAGAAAATCGCCCGCTCCGCCTTTTTCAAGGACTGCGCGCGGGCGCATGGAGAGAAAGCTTCAGAGCAGGGGCCGCGGGTTTTGGAGAGCGGACCGCAGCCCCGTCCGCCTGCGGCTCTCAGGCCTTGCTCCGGGCAAGGTACTTGCCGACCAAGCGTCCGAAAGTCACCGTACGGCCGCAGGCCATGCCGGTCACGAGATTCGGGTAGGTGTTGGCGAAATAAGAGCCCGAATCATTCCCTACGACATACAGGCCGGAAATCGGGTTGCCCTCCGTGTCGATCGCGTTCATGTGAGTGTCGATCTGGATGCCGTCCATCGTGCAGAGGATGTAGCCGCAGTTCTTCGCTCCATAGAACGGGGGCTTGTCGACGGGAGACAGGCGGAAAGGCTCTTTCCCGTAGTCCTCGTCCCTGCCCTTTCTTACAAGCTCGTTGTAGCGGGCCACGGTTTTCTTCAGCTCCTCGGGCGGCAGCTTCAGGCCCTTCGCCAGGTCTCCGATCGTGTCCGCCTTGATAAGGAACCCCTTCTCGATCAGCCCGGGCAGCGTCTTCTCGACGGTCTGCCACGGGATGTTGGGCGCGACGCCGTTCTCGAACGGATACAGGCGCGAGCAGCCGTGCTGCTTGAACTGCTGGACGTAGCGGGGCCAGTTGCTGTCAAAGATGGTGTAGTGGCAGTGGCCTTTCTGATACTCGTCGGCGTGCAGGATGCCCTCATAGGTGCCCGATTCGTTGAAAAAGCGGTGGCCGTCGGCGTTCACCTTGAGCCAGGGCTGGGAGCCCATCCAGAAAAAGCCGTTGTCACCGGACTTGGCGGTCTCCACGCCCACCTTCTGGTCGGGGCGCAGCGCGCAGCGGTCAAACATCATCATGCTGTGCGTCTCGTCCATTTTGGCGCCGACCCAGAGACAGGCCCGGATGCCGTCGCCGCGGACTCCGGGCATGGAGCAGTTGCGGCCGATGATGCGCAGGTTCCAGGGCTGGAGGGCCTCCATCATCGGGTAGTTCTGGGAGTAGCCGCCGGTGGCGACCACGACGCCCTTGCGGGTGTTGTACCGGACGTATTTGCCCTCGGAGTTCCTCGCGATGCAGCCCGCCATGCGGCCGCCCTTCCTTTCGAGCTTCACCATCGTGGTCTCGTAGTCGAAGCGCGCCCTTTTTCACCGCATAGTCGTGAAGGATGATGTTGCCCGTGAGAACAGGCCCCTTGGAAGCGGACTGGATCTTGCCGCTGCCAATTGAATAGGGCCAGGCAGGCGAGCGCCCTGTCGGGAAATGATGGCAGCGGGACTGGTCCACTTTGTCGCCTGACTCGTGCACGAGCCTGATGCCGCGCTCCGCGAGCCGGTCGCCGTACCAGTCGATCGCCTCGCCCGAGCGGTCGCACCAGAGCTTGACGAGGTCCTGGCTGAGGTGCCCGGCGGCGTACTGGGTGGCCGCAGTGACGAAGTCGAACTTGTCGATTTTCGTTCCGTAAGCCTTCTGATACCTGGAATTGATGGCGCCAAGATCGTCGCGGATGCCTGTGCCGGTGGGGAAGAGGTCGATGCCGATCACCTTTTCGCCCTCCTCCGCGGCGGCCACGGCGAACATGCCGCCCGTGCCGTAGCCCACGACGAGGACGTTCGTGTCATAGGTTGCGGTGATGCCCTTCTCGGCAATCTCGGGGGGGCTTGCCGAGCCAGTCACCGCTGTCGGAGGACTCGCCTTTCGTGATCACCTCGACCGGAATCTCGCCCTTCGCCTGCGCGATGCACTTCGCCGCAGAATCGAACGCGACAGTGCGGTCGTGGCCGAGCACGAGGGCCTGAAGGCCTGGTTTGCAAGGCGCAGGGAAGCCGCCCGGGCCGCCGAGGCGGCGGGCAGACCCCGCTGGGGCAACGACTGGGAGGTCCGCGAGACTCAGGCCTAGCTGTACCTGCCGCACTCCACCGGGCTGTCCTTTCTCGACGATCCCAGGATCCGTAGCATTCTGCCCCGGTGGATCGACTGGATGCCCGTTGTTAAATCTTCTCTTTCAATCGAACCTCCGGCCGAAGGCTCCCCCGCAGGGAGTGGTTCACAGGAGCTGGCCTTGAGCTGGGGGCTTATCGTGAAGAAGTCCGATGCGCACCGCTGCGGCATGCCGATGAACGAAGCCGTCACGCGCATTCCGCCCGGCAGAGCCTTCCTGCTGCACTTCTCGGAGCCGGACCGCGGAGACTGGGAAGAGGTGCTTGAAGAGCGCTCGCGCTTTGCCCTGAAGAAAATCAAGGAGCTGGGACCCAGGCTGCGGGGCTCCATGCAGATGGTGCTTCTCATGCATGCCCGGATGAATTCGGACGACGGTTCGCACGAGCGCTGCGGCTTTTTCCTCGCCCCGGTCCATTAGCCGGGCGTATGCGCCTTTTTTGCCGGGCTTTTCCCGCGCCTCTCCCCCGGACCACCGGGTAATACGGCAAAAGCCCTCTCCGCGGCCGCCCCGCGGCCCGTCGGCAGCCTTTAAACTTGCAGACTCGAGGCCGGCCCCTCAAAGGGAGCCCGGCATGCGGCGGTTCAGGAAGAAAAAAGACATGATTGAACTACAACACATTTGGCAGACCTATCCCTCCCCGGACGGCAAAGGCACTCTGGATGCCGTGAAGGACGTCTCCGTCACGATCGAGGACGGAGAGATTTTCGGCGTCCTCGGCAGGAGCGGCGCCGGAAAATCCACTTTGGTGCGCTGCATCAACCTGCTGAACCGCCCGACGCGCGGCAAGGTGCTGGTCGACGGCCAGGACCTTCTCGCCCTGGACGACGCGCAGCTGCGGACCGTGCGCCACAAGATCGGCATGATCTTCCAGCATTTCAACCTCCTTTCCTCGAGGACCGTTTACGGCAACGTCGCCCTGCCGCTCGAGCTGACCGGAATGCCGAAGGACAGGATCCGGCAGAAGGTGGAACCGCTTCTCAAGCTCGTCGGGCTCACGGAGCACCGCGACAAATACCCCTCGCAGCTCTCCGGTGGACAAAAGCAGCGCGTGGGCATCGCCCGAGCGCTCGCCAACGACCCGAAAGTGCTCCTGTCCGACGAGGCCACCTCGGCCCTCGACCCGGAGACGACCGTCTCGACGCTCGCGCTGCTGCGCAGGATCAACCGGGAGCTCGGGGTCACCATCGTGATGATCACCCACCAGATGGAGGTGGTGAAGCAGATCTGCGAACGCATCGTCGTCATGGACCACGGCGAGATCATCGAACGGGGGGCCGTGCTCGATGTCTTCCGCAGCCCGAAGCATCCCACGACCCGCAGCATGCTGAGCGGCATCCTCTGCACGGAGCTGCCGCCCAGCGTGATCGAAAAGATCCACACCGAATTCGCCGCCCACCCGGGTCAGTGCAACAAGGCCCTGCGGCTCACCTTCGTCGGCGAGGAGGCCACGCAGCCGGTCATCTCCACCTGCGCGACGGACTATGGGGTCAACTTCAACATTCTCGCCGGGCAGATTTCCGAAATCCAGGGAAAAACCTTCGGCAGCCTCACCGTGGTGGCCTCCTGCTCGCCGGAAGCCTACGATCGGGTCCACGCCTTTCTCCTGGCCAACCATATTCAGATTGAGGAGTTAAACGATGCTGTTGTCGCCTGAAATGTGGAAGATGCTGTTCGACTCGTTCCTTGAGACGCTCGAGATGGTGGCGATCGCGGGCTGCATCGGGGCGGCCATCGGCATCCCGCTCGGGGTGCTGCTGTTCTCGACCTCCCCGAAGGGCATCCGCCCCGCCGGAGCCTTCAACCGCGTCACGGGCATCATCGTCAACGCCATCCGCTCGACCCCGTTCATCATCCTGCTGGTGGCGATCCAGCCCCTTACGCGCCTCATCGTGGGCACTTCGATCGGCACCGCCGCCGCCCTCGTTCCGCTCACGATCGCCGCGGCTCCCATGATTTCAAGGCTGGTCGAGTCGAGCCTGCGGGAAGTCGACAGGGGCCTGGTCGAAGCGGCCCTCTCCATGGGCGCTACCGACCTGCAGATCGTGAGCAAGGTGCTGCTGCCCGAAGCGCTGCCCGGCATCATCGCCGGCATCACCATCGCTCTGGTTTCGCTGGTGGGCGCCTCGGCCATGGCCGGCGCGATCGGCGGCGGGGGCCTGGGCGACCTCGCCATCCGCTACGGCTACCAGCGCTTCATGCCCGAGATCATGTACACCGTCGTGATCGTGCTGATCCTCTTCGTGCAAGGCATGCAGTCGCTCGGCGACTGGACCGTCCGAAAGGTCTCGCACCGCTGAGGTTCCCGGCCGGCCAGTCAGGGATTGGCAAAAATGTCCAATCCCTGATATTATTAGCAACTCATGCGGGTGTAGCTCAATGGCAGAGCTGTAGCTTCCCAAGCTACCTACGAGGGTTCGATTCCCTTCACCCGCTCCAGTTTCGAAACCGACGCGCCAGATTGAACGCGTCGGTTTTTTCGTCTGACAAGGAAAACTTCGAGCCATGAGCACAGACCTCACCCCGGAGCAGCTCGAGGAGCTGAAAAAGCGCCACATCCGCAGCTTCAGCATGCGCCGCGGGCACATCAGCAACGCCCAGCGCCGCTCCCTCGACGAACTCTTCCCGCTCTATGAAGTAGCCTATGAGGAACGGCCGGCCGACTTCGAGGCGATTTTCGGCCGCAAGGCCCCGCTTGTCTTTGAAATCGGCTGCGGAATGGGAGAGACCACGGCCGCCATCGCGCAGACCCACCCCGAGATCAACTTCCTCGGCTGCGAAGTGTTTCCGCCGGGCGTCGGGGCTCTTGCCAAGCGGCTGAGCGAAATGTCGCTCACCAACGTGCGGATCATTCGCCATGATGCGGTTGACGTGGTCGAGAAAATGATCCCGGAAGGCTCCCTTGCCGGCGTCCACATCTTCTTTCCCGATCCCTGGCGCAAGGCCCGGCACCACAAGCGCCGCCTGGTAGCCCAGCCCTTCATCTCGAAGCTTTGCAGCCGCATTGCGCCGGGCGGCTACCTGCACTGTGCGACGGACTGGGAGAACTACGCCGAGCAGATGCTCGACGTGCTCTCGCACGAGCCGGCGCTGCAGGACTGGAAGGGATGCGGCTACTGCCCGGTGATGGCGAACCCCCTGTGCGAGCGCCCGAGCACCAAGTTCCAGCAGCGCGGCGAGCGGCTGGGCTACGGAATCTGGGACCTCGTCTACATCCGCAGACCCTGAGACGGCGGAGGCGGCGCCCTACCACCACACAAAAGGCAGGGCGGCCCCGCGCCTCCTGCGCGGGCCCCGTCAGGGCAGGAAGGCGCAGTAGCCCAGCACCACAAGCCCGAAGACGATGCGGTACCAGCCAAAACCCCGGAAGTTGTTGTGGGCGACGAACCTCAGGAGCCACTTCACTACAACGAGAGCCGACAGGAAGGACACTGCAAAGCCTATGGAAAGCCCTGGCAGGTTGACCTCCACCAGATCGGCCCGGCTCTTCCACAGATCGTAGACCGTGGCCCCGAAAATCGTGGGGATGGCCAGAAAAAATGAGAACTCCGTCGCGGCCTGCCGCGACAAGCCGCAGAGCATGCCTCCGATGATCGTGGCCCCGGAGCGGCTCATGCCGGGAATGAGCGCAAAACACTGCATGCAGCCCACCTTCAGCGCATCGCGCCACGCCATGTCGTCCATGGCGGCAACGCGCGGCTGAATTCCGAGCCGCTCAATCCTGTTTTCCACCCAGAGGATGATGATGCCGCCGACCACCAGCGCCGAGGCCACCGTGACGGGATTAAAGAGCCTGCTCTGGATAAACCCGGCCAGCAGAACGCCCGCCAGGGCCGCGGGCAGAAAGGCGACCACCGTGTTCACGGCGAGATTGCGCTGGATGCCCGGACGAAAGAGGTTTTCCAGGACCAGCAGTATTCTGCTGCGGTAGTGCCAGCAGACCGCGAGGATCGCCCCGGCCTGAATGGAAACGATGAAAGTGTCCTTGTCGGGCGGACGGAAGCCGAGGACTCCCGCCGCCACGATCAGATGCCCGGTCGACGAGATGGGGAGAAACTCCGTGAGCCCCTCGACGATGCCCATCATGGCAACCTGGAAGAGATAAAAAACGTCCATTTTTCAGAAATCCGCTGGGCGGGCGCATGCGGCCCTCCCGTGAAAGCCGCCACTTTAGCGCATTTCGCGTAAAAAAGCCGCCAACCGGAATCAGGGCGGCCCCGATTCCGGTCCAAAGAAAGGAAGAGCCCCCTCTTTCTCAGTGCTTGAGCGGCTTGAAGCGGATGCGGTGCGGCCGCGCCGCCTCCTCGCCCAGGCGGCGGACCTTGTCGGCTTCGTACTCGTGGAAGTTGCCCGAGAAAAAGACCACTTTGGAATCACCCTCGAAGGCGAGAATGTGGGTGGCGATCCTGTCGAGGAACCACCGGTCATGGGAGGTCACCATCGCACAGCCCGGGAACTCGAGCAGCGCGTCTTCCAGCGCCCGCAGAGTCTCCACATCGAGGTCGTTCGACGGCTCGTCGAGCAGCAGCACGTTGCCGCCCGCAAGCAGGGTCTTGGCCAGATGCAGTCTGCCGCGCTCTCCGCCCGAGAGGTCCCCCACCCGCTTCTGCTGGTCCTGGCCCTTGAAATTGAAGCGGCCGAGATAAGCGCGCGAGGGCATCTCGAACTTGCCCACCTGGATCACGTCGAGTCCGCCGCTTACGGCTTCGAAGACGGTCTTGTCGTTGGGCAGCGCCGTGCGCAGCTGGTCCACGGCCGCGATTTGCACGGTCGGCCCGATGCGGATCTGGCCCGAATCGGGCTGCTGCTTGCCGGTTATCATCCGAAAGAGCGTGGACTTGCCCGCGCCGTTCGGACCGATCACGCCGACGATAGCCCCCGGGGGAACGACAAACGACAGGTCATCGATCAGCAGCCTGTCGCCGAAGCCCTTGCTCACGTGATCGAACTCGATCACGGACTTGCCCAGCCGGTCCGCCACAGGAATAAAAATCTCGTTGGTTTCGTTGCGCTCCTGATACTCGTAGGAGGACAGCTCCTCAAACCGGGCGAGACGGGCCTTGCTTTTCGCCTGCCGACCCTTGGGGTTCTGACGCACCCATTCGAGCTCGCGGGCGATTGCCTTGCTACGCGCCTCGTTCTGCCGCCTCTCGACTTCCAGCCGCTTCTCCTTCTGGTCGAGCCAGGAGGAGTAGTTGCCCTTCCAGGGAATGCCTTCGCCGCGGTCGAGCTCGAGAATCCATTCGGCCGCATTGTCAAGGAAATATCGGTCGTGGGTGACGGCCACAACCGTTCCGGGGAAGCGGTGCAGGTACTGCTCCAGCCACTCCACGCTCTCCGCGTCGAGGTGGTTGGTGGGCTCATCAAGCAGCAGCATCTCGGGCTGAGAGAGCAGCAGCCGGCAGAGCGCCACCCGGCGGCGCTCGCCTCCCGAGAGATTGCCGATGCGGGCGTCCCAGGGCGGCAGCCTCAGCGCGTCGGCGGCGATTTCCATCTGAGTCTCGGCGTTGGTTCCCGCCGCGGCGATGACGGCTTCGAGCTGCGCCTGCTCGGCGGCCAGTTTGTCAAAATCCGCGTCCGGATCCGCGTATTCGGCGTATACCTCCTCGAGCCTCTTTCTCGCCTGCATCACCTCGCCCATGCCGGCCTCGACCGCCTCGCGCACCGTCTCCTCGGGATTGAGCTCCGGCTCCTGGGGCAGATAGCCGATCTTGAGCCCCTTCTGGGGAATGGCTTCGCCCTCGAAGTCCTTGTCGACTCCGGCCATGATCTTGAGGAGCGTGGACTTGCCCGCTCCGTTCAGGCCGAGCACGCCGATCTTCGCCCCCGGGAAAAAGGACAGGGAAATATCCTTCAGAATCTGTTTTTTGGGAGGAACGATCTTCCCCACGCGATTCAGGGAAAAAACATACTGAGGCATACGGTGTCTCTCACTAACTGTAAAAAGAAGGTCCTGCCTTGAAGCGGGCGGCAGGCGCCCGTTGCCGCGGTCCTACTTGCGAAGCCCAAGGTAGCCCTTGATGCGCCAGAGGCTGCGCAGGCGGTTGCCGCGGTGAAGCCGCGCCCGCCGCTCCGCCCCCATGGCCTCGGGGTGACATTCCTGCCACTTTTTCAGCACGCCGCTCATATCGATGTCCTCGAGAATGCGGCGCAGCCCGCGGGGCAGCCACCGGGTGCTCACGGCCGCCTGGAAATCAATGAGTCCCGGCGTTCCGTCGGGCCGGACAACCCAGTTGCCGGTTCCGCGGGCGTCGAGGTGAACGAGTCCTGCTCGGTGCACCCTCTCCATCAGGTCTTCCATGGCCTTCAGGAATGACACGGTCATCCGCTCGGGTTCGCGCCCGAGCACCCGGGAGAGCGACTCGCCCGGCACGAAGGAGACGGCGATGGCGTTGCGGTCGATCCTGAAGCCTTCGGAGGGCACGCCGTCGACGCCCTTCAGGATCCGTATCGCCCTCAGCTCGCGCCAGAAAAGAAACGGGGCGAGGAACACACGGACAGGAAAAGAACGGCTTGAAAAATCCTTCACCGTCCAGTCCCTGCCCCGGCAGGAAAAAAGGGACACGCGCGCGTTGGCCGCATGCCCCTCCCGGAGCAGCTTCAGGGGCCCGGCTTCCATCTCCGCCCTTGTAAAGGCGCGGCCGCCAGAAGGCTGCTGCGAAAACATTCGGCGATCAGAGGCCAACCAGGCCGCTGCCGGAGATGCCGCTGCCGCCCTGAGGAGGAACCTGGAAGCCCTCCGTACCGGGAGTCACGATGCGGTGCGCGGCCTGCTCGCGGAGATCCTCAAGCCTCTTGAGCGTGTCCTCGACGCCCTGCTTGGCGGCCTCCCCGTAGGACGCCACGGCCTCGGCGAGCGTGCCGGCCTTGATCTCGAAGCTGATCGGCAGCGCCCCCATGTGGGTCATGATCTGAACCTCACCCATGAAAACCGGAGTCCTCGAGGCGTCGGCCGTGCCGTCGGCCTTGACGGGCGTCAGCACGCGAATCGTTCCAACCTTGCGGTCAGAAATGATTTTTTCCTCGAAAAGGTTGCCGGCATCCATCTCTGCCTTGAGTCCGCTCAAATCCGCCATGTTCTCTTTCATCCTTTCTGTTAAAAGAAGCCCCCAGCTAAAGGAAAGGCCCTGTAGCGCAAAGTTTATATTATCCCACATTCAGCCGAGGAGCTCGGCGCGCGGCGAAGCGCCCGCACACCCGCCGTGTCGGCCGGCGGGACTTTCAACGGACGACGAGGACGGGCACCGGAGACTCCTTGATGACCTTGGCCGTCACGCTGCCCAAGAGCACGGCCGACAGCCCGCTTCGCCCGTGGGTCGCCATGACGATGAGGTCGCAGCCGCGGCTGCGGCACGCCTCCAGAATAGCCTCGGCAGGCGTATTGCCCTTGACCGGCAGGAACTCCGCGGTCATACCGTTGCGCTCCGCAAGCCGCCTGGCCTCCTCGAGCCTTTCTGCGGTTTCCGCCTTCACGCGGTCGTTGTAGGACTCGAAGCTCTCGGGCCTGTAGGCCGTTACGTTCGCATACGAATAGGGCTCCTCGGCCGAGACCACCAAAAGCTGCGCCCCAAGCTGCTTCGCAAGCTTCATAGCCTGGTCGATGCCCTTCTGGGCAAGCTCCGAGCCGTCCGTTGTTGCAAGAATTTTTTTAAACATGTCGTCTTTCCTCCTTCTCAGGCCTGGTTTCGGGGTGCCCCGGCGCGAGCCCGAGCCGCCAGTTCACCAAGCACCAGAGAGGCGAGCCTCAGCCCGAAGCTGGCCGTCACCGTCATGACGGTGCCCAGGCCCGCGCCCTGGGGAAGCTTCGCCGCCTCCTCCGGCGGGAGCTTGCGCAGGGGCTCCGTGGAGAAAACCGCCGTGACGTGAAAGCGCTCGGAGCGGCCCTTCGCGCTTCCCCGGGGAAAGCCGTACCGCGACCGCAGCTCGCGCCTCAGCGCCGCGACGAGGGGGTCGGACCTGACGTCTGCCACATCGGCTGCCTGGATTTTCCCAGGATCAACCCGACCCGCCCCTCCCCCGCTCGTCACCGTGAAAAGTCCCCTGCCGTGGCCCCAGGCAATCAGGGCGGCCTTGGCGCGTAGGGAGTCGATGGCATCAATCAGCACGTCGGCCAGGGGCAGCTGCTCGTCGATGCGATCCGCTTCAAGCACTGTGCAGAGCCCCTGCACCCGGCAGTCCGGGTTGATCAGCCGGACGCGCTCGGCCATCAGCTCTGCTTTGGGGCGTCCGTAGGCCCCGTCGAGGGCGTGGCACTGGCGGTTCGTGTTGCTCTCCTCGCTGACGTCGCCGTCGACCAGGGTAAGGCGGCCGACGCCGGCCCTCGCCAGCGCCTCGGTCGCCCAGGATCCGACGCCGCCCATGCCGACTACGATGACGTGCGCCTGCTGAAAATAATGAGCGGCAGCGGGGCCGTACACCCTTTCGATGCCGCCGAACCGCCTCTTGTCTGTTGTTGTTCCCATGGGTTCGTTCCTGTGGCTGCCGGCATGCTGTTCCGGGACGGAAAGCAGCCGGAAGAAATGTAGCGCAACTGCTTTTAGTTGCGGTAAAGTGATATTAAGCCTGAACCCGGCGCTGCAAGGGATTTAAGGCCGGGTTCTGTTCTTTACCGGACTCAGTTTGCGGATCCCGCAGACAGATTAAAGAGGCCACATATGAAGATCCTGCTCCCGATTGATGGCAGCGAGTACAGCAAAAACGCCATCGACTTTGTCGCTTCACGCACAACGCTTCTTGGGACCAATCCCAAAATCGAGCTCCTGAACGTGCAGGTGCCTCTGCCGGCCCGGGCAAGCCGCCTGGTGGGCCGCGAGGCGCTAGACAAGTACTACAAGGAAGAGGCTGACAAGGTTTTTGAAGTCGCGAAGAAATCCCTTAAACGCAACGGCATCGAAGTGGCGGAAAATTTCGCCGTTGGAGCGCCGGACGAAAAGATCGCAGCCGAAGCTGAAAAGCTCGGCGCCGACCTCATCGTAATGGGTTCGCGCGGTCTCACGCCTCTCAAGGGGCTCTTCCTCGGCTCGGTCACCACAGGCGTGCTCGCCCGCACCAAGTGCCCCGTGTTGCTGCTGCGCGGCAAAGAGTCTCCGACCACCGATGCCCTGAGAGTCGGCATCGCCGTCGACGGCTCCAAATACGGCCAGGCCGCAGTCGACCACGTCCTCAAGGACCGTGCGCTGTTCGGCAAAGATGCGAGCTTTTTCCTGATCAACGTGGTGAACGACTATGCGGGCGCCGTCATGCCCGACATGGCCGGCATGGCCCTGCCCGCGCTCTCCGAGGACGAGATCCTAGAGCTGCAGAAAAAAGAATTCGCCGAAACTGTTTCGCCGCTGCGCCCGCTGTTTGCCAATGCAGGCATCACGCCCAAGGAGGTCTGCCTGGTCGGCAACCCGAGCGATGAGATTGCGGCTTACGCCAAGAAGAGCAAGCTGGACATCCTGGTGATGGGCTCCCACGGCTACACCCGGTTCAAGTCGGCCGTCATGGGCTCCACCGCCACCCATATCGCTGCCGAAGGCAACGTTCCGCTGCTCATCATCCGGGCCGGGGATTCCACGCCCCCCGACGCGGCCTGAGACCCTGATGCCTGCCGCCCGCGCCCGGCGGCGGGCGCAGGCAAAAAAATTCCCCCGCCCTGATCCGGCGGGGGTGTGTTCGCCGCGGAGGAGCGTCTTTCCTTAGAAGGGGATGTCCTCGTCCAGGCTGTCCACGTCACTGACCGGAGCCGCAGGCTTCGGCGCAGCAGCGGGGGCCGCGTGCGGCGGATTCAAATTCTGGCGCTGTGCGGACTCGAATCCCGCGGGCGCATCGCTCTGAGAGGGCGCCGAGCCGGCGTTGGCGCGGGCGCCAAGCTGCATGGACTCTCCAATAATCTCTGTTGAATATCTTTTAACACCGTCCTTTTCGTAGCTGCGGGTGCGCAGGCGGCCTTCTATATAGACTTCGCTACCCTTCTGAAGGTACTGCTGCGCGATTTCAGCGGAACGGCCGAACAGGACGACGTTGTGCCACTCGGTCTCCTCCCTGCGGTTTCCGTCGCGGTCCTTGTAGCGCCGAGAGGTCGCAACGGCCAGATGGCATATGGGGGTGCCGCCTTCCGACGCATAGCGCGTCTCGGGATCCCGGCCAAGGCGGCCTAGCAGAATGACTTTGTTTACTGATGCCATAGTTTTCTCTCGTACACGTGATAAAAATGAAGCAGGCCGTCCTGTTTGCTCGGGAGGACCATGCAGGGAATTATATGAGCGTTGTGGGGAAAATCCCGCAGTTTAAAAATCGAATTTTAAACCGCCGCCCTTTCGCCCCGGATGCGGCTGCCTTATCATCCCTGCTCTGAGGCCGCCGTCAACTTTTTTCCATGAAACCCATCCTACCCGAGCGCACGCCGCTCACCGAAGACCTGCGGCACCAGTTCCGCGAATCCCAGCTGCTTGGCGCAGTCGGGGCGATCGGGCTTGTCCTTCAGGCCGTCGCAATAGGACTTTTTTCGGGCCTCACCATAGGCATCTTCCGGCTCGCGTACTCAACCCTCAACGCCACCTCCGTCCAAAGGGCGACGCAATGGCTCGATATGGGATGGAGGGGGCTGGCCATCATCGCGGCGTGTCTCGCGGCGCTTTGCCTTCTGTCGGGACTGCTGCTCAGGATCGAACCCATGATCGGGGGCAGCGGCATCCCCCAAGTGGAGCTCGCCCAGGCGGGCAAGTACCCTCCCATGATCTGGTACCGCGTGCTCGCGGCCAAATTTCTCGCCACGCTTACTTCGCTCACAGCCGGCTTGTCAGTGGGCAGGGAAGGACCCTGCATTCAGATGGGAGCAGCCATAGGCGTCGGCGTGGGCAGCTTCTTCCACGGCCGGCACGCCCAGGACATGCACCGCTATCTCAGCGGCGGGGCCGTGGCCGGCATGACCTCCGCCTTCTCCTCCCCGATCGCGGGCGTACTTTTCGCGATCGAAGACATGCGCATCGTGCTCGACCGGCGCATGTTCCTGTTCCTCTTCATCGCCGCCCTGACGGCCTGGGCTTCTGTGAGCGGCATTCTGAACCTGCCCCTGGTCATGCCTTTCTCGAGGCTTGAAATCCTCTCTCTGGGGCAGACCTGGATAATCCTGCCGTCCTCCTGCCTCATGGGGGCGCTAGGAGCCGCCTACAGCCGGGCGCTGATCGGCTGCACCCTGTGGGAGGACCGCTGCACTCAGTTAACCGGCTGGAAGCGCCTCGCCCTGCCCTTTTTCTTCTCCGGCGCCCTTCTCTACGCCTACCCCACGGTCCTCGTCGGCTTCGGGCCGTCGCAGGTTGGACTTGAAATGACCAGCCTCACGCTTGCCTCGCTTGCCGTTCTCTTTCTCGTAAAATCGGCTTTTTCCTGCCTGAGCTTCGCCTCCGGAGCTTCAGGCGGCATCCTGATGCCTATTCTCATGGCGGGAGCCGTCGCGGGCTCTGCCTGCGCCAAAGCGCTGCTGTTTTTCGGACTCATTTCAGAACCCCAGTACGGCACCGCCATGGCGGCCTGCATCGCGGGATTTTTTTCCGCCGTCGTAAGGACGCCGCTTTGCGCGGCGGCGCTGCTGCTGGAGATGACCGGAGCTTGGTCGAGCTTCCCCGTCATTGTGGCCGCGTCGCTCATCTCCGGCTGGATCGCAGACGCGACCGGCACGCGGCCTGTTTATGAATGCCTGCGCAACCGGATCCTCGAGCAGCAGGCTAGAGCCCGGGAGGCTTGAACGTCCATGCAGATTTTCGGCGCCAGAACCCACAACCTCAAGAACATCTCCCACGACCTGCCTCAGGGCCGGCTAATCGTCATCACGGGTCCCTCAGGCTCCGGAAAGAGCTCACTGGCCTTTGACACTATCTACGCCGAAGGGCAGAGGCGCTTTTTGGAAGGGGTCACGGGATTCGCCAGGCAGTTTTTCACGCTGCTGCCGCGCCCCGACGTCGACTCCATCGATGGGCTCTCGCCCACAATTGCGGTGCGGCAACTCACCAAGGGTGGCTCCCCCTTGTCAAGCGTCGCAACCTCCACGGGAATCGCGGAACTCCTGAGACTGCTTTTTGCCAGGGCCGGCACCCCGTGCTGCCCGATCCACGGCATCGAACTTAAGGCCACTCCGATTTCCTCCATGGCCTCCAGAATTCTCGAATGGCCTCAGGAAACGCCAGTGCTTGTGCTCTCACCGGTCGCCTTCGGCACCGGCTTCGATTTTCCCGAGTTCTTCCGCCGCATGGCTTCCCTTGGCTTCCAGCGATTCCGCGTCGACAGCACCATCACGCTCCTTCACGAAATCAACTCTGAAAGCTTTACCGCATCGCCTCCCGGCCGCTTGGACATTGTCGTCGACCGCCTCAAACTCCGCCCGGGCTCCCGGGCAAGGCTGAGCGAGAGCCTGGAGCTCGCCGCCAGCCTCTCGGGCGGCAAGGTCGGAGTCATGCACTACAGAACGGGCGAAGAGCTGCGCTTTTCCACAAATTACAGCTGCCCGGAATGCGACTTCTCCTTCTCCAGGCTCGAGCCTTCCCTCTTTTCTTCGCTGAGCCCTCAAGCGGCTCCGGCAGAAGCGGCCCCAGGGGATCGAGAGGCTGCGCTGCACGTTTTTCTTGGCTCCCCGAAAGGCCCGAACTACCCCGCTCTACTGTCCCGCACCCTGTCAGACTTCGGAGCTTTCTTTGAAACCCTGAAGTTCGAAGATGCGCGGGCCGCCATCGCCGATCCCGTGCTTCAGGAAATAAAGGCCAGGGCAGGATTCCTCATTCAAGCGGGCCTCGGCTACCTTTCGCTCTCAAGAACGTTGGACACGCTTTCACGGGGCGAAGCTCAGCGCATACGCCTGGCCGCGCAACTGAGCACTCGGCTCTCCGGCGTCACTTATGTTCTGGACGAACCCTCCGCGGGCCTTCATCCCGCTGAAAACAACCGGCTGATTAACACGTTGCTCAGCCTGCGGGACCAGGGCAACACCGTCATCGTGGTGGAACACAGGGAAGAAACCATGAAGGCGGCAGATTATCTGGTGGATATGGGCCCCGGGGCCGGAGAGCACGGTGGAAGGATCTGCGCGGCCGGGACACTCAGGGAGGTCATGGCCTCACCTTCGTCCCTTACCGGAGCCTTTCTGTCAGGCAGAAAAAAAATCCCGCTTCCGGACAAGCCCCGCGCCCCGGGCAAGACCTGGATCACCATCCGCGAAGCCCGGGCAAATAACCTGAAGGGCATCAGCGTGCAGATCCCCGAGGGCTGCGTCACAGCTGTCACCGGGCTGTCCGGCTCCGGGAAATCTTCTCTGGTCAACAGCGTTCTATACAAGGCCGCTTCCCGGGTGCTCAACCACGCCGAAGGCACAGACTCGGTCGCCTGCGCCGGCATCGAGGGACTTGAAAATTTCAGCCGGGCCCTCATGGTCGACCAGTCTCCAATAGGGCGCACACCTCGTTCGATCCCTGCATCGTACCTTGGCCTTTTCCAGCTCATCCGCGAAGTGTTCGCTGAAATGCCCCTGGCGAAGGAGCGAGGATACGCGGCCGGTCGGTTCAGTTTCAACATTCCGGGCGGGCGGTGCGAGACCTGCCAGGGCGAGGGCATACGACAAATCAAAATGCAGCTGCTGCCCGATGTGTTCGTTCCCTGCGACACCTGCCACGGAACCCGCTACAACAGTGAGACGCTTGAAGTACGCTACAAGGGCTTGAACATTGCCGAAGTGCTAGACCTCACCGTTGAGCAGGCCATGGAGCACTTCAAGGCCAGACCCGCCATCATGAGAAAACTCCGGGCTCTTGCTGATGTCGGGCTGAGCTATATTCATCTGGGCCAGCCTTCCTACACACTTTCCGGCGGCGAGTGCCAGAGAATCAAAATCGCCGCGGAACTGGCACGACCGGACGTTGGGCGGACCCTCTACATTTTTGACGAACCCACGATGGGTCTTCATATGTCGGACATCGCGGTGCTTTCAACCATATTCCAAAAGCTCTGCGATGCGGGCAACACCGTCGTGCTGACTGAACACGAACCACAGATCATCGCCTCATGCGACTGGGTGATTGATCTCGGCGGGCGGGGGCCGGAGGGGGGCTGGTTGGTTGGAGAAGGGACACCGGCCTACATCAAATCCTTGCCGCAAAGCCTCACTGGAAAATTCCTGTGAGAACAATCAACCTCTGATATGCAAACATTTTGGCAACTTTTCGCGCCAACTGTGAAGGTTTAATTTCAAAAACCACAATTGCTCTTTAAGCATCACCTCTAGTGAACACTATTGTTCTCAGTTATGCGATTAATCAGAGGATTTCTCACGATTTGCAAAATCTTCTCTGACACACATACCTACAAAAATTAAGTTGCTCAGCTCCCTACACTATTCCCCACGTGCGTGGGGATGTTTCATCTTTTTCCATTTTCCGGCATGTCCCGCATCTGTTTGCCGACCTTCAGGTAACCCACTCTTCGGACCCAAAACCATTCCGATCCATTCAGGAGATTCATCTGGGAGCGAATTCGGCCCCGTTCCTGCCCGAGACCTTCGGCTTTCTTCTTTCCCCTGAACTGGTTCGACTGCTACAGCAATCGGCTACGGCTGCCCCTTATGGCTTCGACAAGCACGTTTTTGACATAAAAGGGCATCACCTTGAACAGGTTCTTCACGGTATACCGGGAAAGGCTGGTACCCACAGCCCTGATTTCAACACAGCGGCATAGTCTGGAAGGCTTCTCCATGGAGACAGGTTCCTTCCGGGGAAAATTGACTTGACTTTCAGTACAAAATACTCAAAGTCTCTGAAGCCGTATGCCATTCGCTTGAGCACTTTGATCGCATTGTTCGCTCCTTCAAGGGGGCCGGTACCCCGTTTGAACTTCCCGGCATTGACAATGCCTTCTGCGCGGCGGCCGAGCATTTTGGCAAATCTCCGTGCTGGACTGAAATCATGTTTCTCAGCTGCAGCCTCCTGCAGGTTTTTTGTTTTTTGTAATTCCCCACGAGCCAGAACCTCCGAACGGCAGCACCATATTCTTCGGATTAAATCGGCAATCGGGTAGAGGGAAGCCAGCAGCTCGTTGTCGGCCTTCAGACGGTTCAACTGCTCCTGTCTGTCGACCTGCAGATCGTCCGGCCGCCGCGCAAGCACCCATTCCGCGCTTTTCAATGGCTCGCTGCAGGCTGCTTGCGAACGAGAGCGATATTCGATTTGAGGTAGTTCTTCCCGCTATTCCTTGAAGAACCTAGAAAAGTCATAAAAAAAGCGGTAAGCTTTTGATTCGCTTACCGCTTTTTATGGGTATTTGGTGGCGAGTCAGGGACTCGAACCCCGGACACAAGGATTATGATTCCTCTGCTCTAACCAGCTGAGCTAACCCGCCAAAGAGAATATTATTCTGCGCCGAAAATTATAAAAAGTCAAGCGCCGTACTTTTCATCTCAGCGGAAACTCCAAAAATGATCGACCGGTCCGTATCCTTCACCAACGTTAATGTTCCCGGAATGGGCGATCGCCTCGCGCAGGTAATCGTGCGCCTTCCTGGCTGCCGCCCACGGGCTGTCCGACTGCGGGAGAAGCGCCGCCAGGGCGGAAGACAGCGCGCAGCCTGTTCCGTGCGTGTTTTTCGTGCAGATGCGCCCGCCCTCGAAACGCCTCATTTCCACGCCGTCGAAAACAACATCGATGACCTGTGATCCGTCCAGATGTCCGCCCTTGAGATAAACAAGAGCTTTCCTCCCGCAAAGCTCCCAAAGCCGCCCTGCCATCTCGGGCATATCTTTCGCTTCCGGGGCCCCCTGCTCCCCGAGCAGCACCATCGCTTCAGGCAGATTCGGGGTCACCACGCTGCACAAAGGAAGCATTTCCGTTCTGAGGGCTTGGACAGCCGACTTGCTTAGGAGGCATGCCCCGCTTTTTGCCACCATGACAGGATCGAGAACGATATGGTGCGGCGAGAATTTTTGCAGCTCCTGTGCCACCGCAAGGATCGTCTCAGTACGGCTCAGCATTCCGATCTTGACAGCATCGATGGCAACGTCGCTGAAAAGCGTCTCCATCTGTAGCCGGATGAAGTCCGGCGAAACATCCTGAATGCCGCTCACCTCGCGCGTGTTCTGAGCGGTCAGTGCTGTCACCACGCCGCAGGCATAGGCCCCGAGGGCGCTGATCGTTTTGATATCCGCAAGCAGCCCCGCGCCGCCTGAAGGATCAACACCCGCGAGGCTCAGTACGTTTGGAATTCTCCGAGAGGCTCTTTTTTCCATAATTTGTCCAGATAACCCATAGTGATCCGGGTTGCGCCGACATATCTCGAGGCGAATTTGAGCGAGTTGGCAGAAAGGTCTTCCAGAAGCTGCGGCTGGTCAAGCCAGGAAAGAGCCTCTGCAAACGCCTCACCGCAGTTTTTCACCTGGCGGGCCGCATGCATCGCCAGAGCGTTCGAGGCAGCCTCGGAAAAATTGAACACGCTGGGCCCCAGAATGACCGGCACGGACTGGGCGCAGGGCTCAATCAGGTTCTGGCAGCCGAAGTCAAGGAAGCTGCCGCCCATGATCGCCTCGTCAGCGAGCCCGCAGTAAAAAGACATCTCCCCCATCGAATCTCCCAGCAGGACTTCGGTGTCCGCTCCGAGATCCTCCGGTGAACGCAGTGCGCTGCGCGCCTGAACGCGGATTCCCGAGAGCTCAAGGAGTTTTTTCACCGCCGAAAACCTCTGGGGGTGCCGCGGTACGAGAATCAGAAGCGCCCGGCGATTTCTGAAGTCCTCCCTGTAACGGGGATAGGCCTCCAGGAAAGCGGCCTCCTCCCCCTCTCTGGTGCTCGCAAGCATCACGCCAGGCCTTCTTATAGCGGCCTTCCAGCCCTTCGCCTTCTCCACCTGCGCGGGATCAGGCCGGATATCGAACTTCAGGCTTCCCCCCACTGCGATCCGCTCGGCCCCCAAGCGCTGCAGATTAGCCGCGTCTTGCTCGGACTGGGCGAGAATGACGGAAAATCGCCGGACCGCCTCGCCCATCAGCCGCGGCACGCGCAGAGCCTGCCTGAGACTCTTCATGGATTCCCGGGCATTGACGAGAGCCATCGGCACTCCCCAGCGCTGCGCCTCCGCGAGCATGTTGGGCCAAATCTCGGTTTCCATCACTATGCCGAGCGAAGGCTCCGTCTCACGGAAAAAGGCCGACATCGCCTCGGGCGTGTCATAAGGCAGATAGCACTGGCAGATGCGGTCGGGAGCAGTGTTCACAATCCTGCGGCCGGCTTCACGCCCTGTAGGAGTCATATGCGTGAGGAGGATGTCGCACTCAGGCCACTGTTTCAAAATGGAGGCGACAAGGGGCCGCGCGGCATTGGTCTCACCCACGCTCACGGCATGAATCCAGACCCTGGGGCAGCCTCTGGGAGTCGGATACTGAGACAAACCGAACCTTTCTCCCCAATAGTTTCGGTAGGCCGGCTGTCTGCGGCTTCTGTACAGGAGATAGCCCATCGCGGCGGGCACCGCAAGCCGTGTGAGAACCCTGTAGCCGTTCAACCCGATATTCACCGAAGAAACTCCTCACAATACCGAATGATTTCATCGGGCAGAGGCATCTGCCCCGGGCCGCCCGCATTGACGTACAGCCCGTCGCCGACAATCGGAACCTTCTCGAGCGAAGTCTGGACGAAAATGCCAATCGTCGGACGCCCGAGCGCCGCGCCCAGATGCGACAGCCCCGTATCCACGCCGACCACGATGGCCGCGCCCCGCAGGACAGCGGCCAAGTCCGCGAGGGCCAGGCGCGGGGCCACAAGACTGCCGGGTATTCCGGCCGAAAGGCGCTGCACACGCAGGCGCTCTTCCTCGCTGCCCCAGAACAGGACGCACTTCAGCCCCCGTCCGGACAGATAGGAACCCACCTGCAACCAGTGCTGCTCAGGCCAGAGCTTTCTGCTCTGGCTTGTGTTGACTGCAAGAGCGGCATACGGAGCTTCAATTTGGAACGTAGATTCGCTCGCGGTCCTCAGCCCGAACCTTGGTCTGCCTTCCGGCTTGTAGCCGAGAGCGGCTCCCGCCAGTGCGCGGTACCGGTTGACTGCTCCGACGGTTTCCGGGATGGAAAAACGAAGCTGAGGACTGTAGGCCAGCGCCGCGGGCTTCTCTCTCACCGTCTGAAAGGAGAACCCCGCCGCCGGAGCACCGGCCCAGTGCGCGACAATCCCCGTGCGGATGAGTCCCTGCAGGTCGATGACAAGGTCATAGGCGCCTTCTCGCACCTGCCGTCGGACCGCCGCGATTTCCGCCCAAGTCCTGCCTTCCAGCAGATGCTTCTGCCAGCGCCTGAAAGCGGTCACCACAATGCTGTTCACCCGGGGCGAGAGCACCGGAATGTCCCGAAAGCTTTCCTCGACCACCCAGTCAATCCGGGCTCCGGGAAAATGCTCGGCAATATCCTGGGCAACCGGCAGCGCATGGACCACGTCGCCCATTGATGAGGATTTAATGACAAGCAGCTTCATTTGGCGAGCCTGGAAGGACGGCGGCTGAGGATCCCCTCAGCCTCCAGTGAAAGTTTCTTTCCATACTCGACTCCGGGCTGATCAAAGGGATTGATACCGAAAAGTGTGCCCAGCATGGTCGTCTTATGTTCATACATCGCCATCAGGGCCCCAAGTCTCCGGGGAGAAAGCTCGTCGATTGCGATCGTCGTCACCCCGTTGAAGTATGGACTCAGAGGATCGCGCGTTACCAGAGCCTCGGCCTGGGCGCGGGCATTGGCCGTGAGGACGCGGTGCTGCTCCAAGTGCTTGTGGCCCGGCTTTTCACACCAGATCATGTCCACGCTTGTACGGCCGGTGCCCTCGCGCAGCCACTGGTAGAAGGAATGCTGGGACTCGTCGCCGTGGCCGCCCCAGACGCCCTGCCCGGTATAGCCGACAATGGGCGTGCCGTCGGCCGCTCGGGTCTTGCCGAGGCTTTCCATCTCCAGCTGCTGCTCCCAGGCCACGAACACCCGGAGCCGCTCGTCGTAAGGCAGAACGCACTGCAGCATGATGCCGAGCCGGGTGGCGTTCCAGTATGAAATGAGGCATATGAGCGCCGAGAGGTTCCGCTCAAGCGGCGTGCGCGCCACATGGCAGTCCATCTCGTAGGCTCCAGCCAGAAATTCGTTGAAAACTTCGGGACCCAGGGCTATGACGTCCGCGAGCCCGACGGAGCCCCAGACGGAAAACCGGCCGCCCACCCAGTCCCACATGGGGAAAAGGTTCTCCTCAGGCAGACCGAGAATCGAGGACGCCTGCTCGTTGGCCGAGGCGATGACGACATGGCGGACGCGGTCTGCCCCAGCAATCCCGGCTCCTGCGAGCCATTTGTCGAGTTCGGCCGCATTGACGAGGGTTTCACGCGTGTGGAAGCTCTTGCTTGAAACAATGATGAGCGTCCTGAAGGGATCGAGGGGACCGACAATGCGGTCAAACGTAATGCCATCGGCGCCGGGCAGAAAATGAACCCGAATGGGGGGATTCACTGCACGGAACGCATGGTAGAGCGCCTTGGGCCCCACTTCAGAGCCTCCGATGCCCACGTTGATGATGTCCGTGAAAGTCTCGCCCCTGCAACCGGTTATCTGTCCGCTGCGGATCCCCCGCGCGAAAGCGTACATTTTTTCACGGGCCTTCTGCACTTCGGCGAAGTGAGGCGCGGACGGATCCGGCGAACGCAGCGACGTGTGCAGCGCCGCCCGGTGCTCAGTCGTATTCACCTCTTTGCCCTGCATCATGGCGAGGTGCGACTCCATCAGCCGGCGGTCCTTGGCAAAGGCGATCAGCCTCTGGAGATCCTCCTGGGTGAGCCTCTGACGCCCGATGTCGAGCCTCAGTCCGCAGGCCTCAAAAGCGACCACTCCCTCGCTGTCGCGAAGGAAAGGCAGAATGGTCATTGATACAGCCGTCATGGCAGTGTCCACCCGTTCGAGGTTTAGAAAGGAAGCTTGATGTCCGGCGAAATGCGCCTGAGGGCTTCCCCGAAGACCTTCTTGATCCGGTCAAGGGCCTGGACAGTGTCGCCCTCGAGTCTCACGACAACCACCGGAGTCGTATTGGAGGCGCGGGCGAGCGCAAATCCGTCCTTCCACTCCACCCGCAGGCCGTCAATCCGAATCTCATCAACGGCGTCAGGAAAATGGAGCTCCTCCTGGATCCTCTGGACGAATTTCTTATTCTCTCCTTCGGCCATCGGGATCTGAAGCTCCGGGGTGTTCTGCGCCGTCGGCAGGGCGTGCAGCACAGCGGAAGGATTGCTGCTGCGCGACAGGATCTCGAGCAGCCTCGCGCCCGCATAAAGTCCGTCGTCGAAGCCCGGCCATCTCCCATCGTTGAAGAACAGGTGCCCGCTCATCTCCCCCGCAAGAGGAGCGTTCGTTTCATGCAGCCGAGCCTTGACGAAGGAGTGCCCCGTCCGGCTGATAACCGGCCTGCCGCCATGCTCCCGGATCCAGTCGACGAGCCTGCGGGTGCACTTCACGTCGTAGATGATCTGACTGCCGGGATGCTTTTTCAGGATATCTTCGGAAAAAAGCATCATCTGACGGTCGGGGTATATGATCTCCCCGTCCTTGGTCACGACTCCGAGGCGGTCGCCGTCCCCGTCAAAGGCAAGCCCCACTTCCGCGTCCGAATTCCGCAGCTCTGCGATCAGATCCTGAAGATTGGCAGGCTTGGACGGATCGGGGTGGTGATGCGGAAAGTGTCCGTCAATTTCGGTGAAAAGCCCCGTGACGCTGCAGCCGATCTTCCTGTAGAGCCTCATCGCAAGCGGCCCGGTCACGCCGTTGCCTGTATCCAGCATGACTTTCATGGGGCGGCAGAGCGAGATGTCTCCCACAATCTTTTCGAAGTACGGGGTCTCCGCGTCCTTTCGCTCCACACGGCCCTTCCCGCATCCGCGGCGCCAGTCCTCCTGCTCAACCCTCCGGCGGATGTCCTGGATCATCGCCCCGAAAAGCGTTCTGCCGCCCATCATCATCTTGAGGCCGTTGTCGCGGCTGGGATTGTGGCTGCCGGTCACCGCGACTCCTGAGCCCGTCTTGAAATAGTGAGTGGCGAAATACAGCACAGGAGTGGGCTCCATGCCGATGTCGTACACATCGGTGCCCGCGCCCGCGATGCCGCGGATCAGAGCTTCGGCAAGCTCCGGGCTCGAAAGTCTGCCGTCGCGCCCCACGCAAAGGGCGGGCACGCCCTGCTCAAAAGCCAGGGTCCCCAGCACGAGGCCCACCTGCTCCACGACCTCTGTCGTGAGGTTATCGCCCGCAACGCCGCGGATGTCATACGCCTTGAAAAGGCTCGGATCCAGTTTCTTCATGATTCAAACGCTATAAGACCATTCTCCAGAGTGGCTAAGTTTAACGCCTGAGGCCGGCGCCCACAGCGTCCCCGCGGGCCCGCTTTCCTTCGCCAGCCAAAGAGAAGCGGCGTTTCGCCCGGCGCGAACTTGCCACTACAATGGCACTGTCGCGTTTTAAAGAAAAGGAGAGCCCTGTGGCCGAGCCTGTCAGATTTCGGAAAATTCTGGTTGTCGGAGACGCCATGCTGGACCAATACTGGTTCGGCGACGCCTCGAGAATTTCCCCGGAAGCGCCGGTTCCCGTCGTCCGGATAGCGCGCAAGGAAGAGCGCCTCGGGGGCGCGGCCAACGTTGCCCGGAACATCGCCGCCCTGGGCGGAGAAGCCTCGCTGCTCACGGTCGTGGGCCGTGACGAGGCGGGCGAACATCTCGCGAAGTTGCTCGAAGCGGCTCGCGTGCGCCCGCTGCTGCATTTCGACCCCAGGCTCGAGACGACGGTGAAGCTGCGCATTATCGCAAGGCAGCAGCAGATGCTGCGGGTGGATTTCGAGAACCTGCCGCACGAGGAGATCCTGCTGGCCCATCTCGGGACGTACGAGCGCGAGCTGCCAAACCACGCGGCTGTTCTCCTTTCCGACTACGGCAAGGGCGGGCTCTCCCACATCAAGCGCATGATCGAGCTCGCCCGGGCGATGGGCAAGCCCGTGCTCGTCGACCCCAAGGGCTCCGACTACAGCCGCTATGAAGGCGCTTCCATCATCACGCCGAACCGGGCGGAACTCGCGCAGGTGGTGGGCGCCTGGAATTCGGAAGACGAGCTCACCGACAAGGCCCAGGGTCTTCGCACAAAGCTCGGCCTGAAGGCGCTACTGCTCACACGAAGCGAGGAAGGCATGACGCTCTTCACGGAGCGGGGACGCTATTCCGTCCCGGCCCAGGCACGCGAGGTCTACGACGTCTCCGGCGCCGGCGACACGGTCATCGCCGTGCTCGCCTCCTTGATGGCGGCCGGTGTCCCGCTTGAAAAATCAGTGCAGGTCGCCAACAGAGCGGGCGGGATCGTGGTGGGCAAGCTGGGCACCGCGACCGTCTCTTTTCAAGAACTGTTTCCCAAAGGAGTCATTGAATGATCATCGTCACAGGGGCCGCCGGCTTCATCGGTTGCAACAACACCATCGCCCTCAACAAAAAGGGCTTCACGGACATTCTGGCCGTCGACAACCTGACTCGAGCCGACAAATTCCTGAACCTCTCGGAGTGCCAGATCTCCGATTACATGGACAAGCACGACTTCATTGACCTCGTGAAGGCCGGAAAGATGCCTCGCCCGGAGGCCGTATTCCACCAGGGGGCCTGTTCCGACACGATGGCATCCGACGGCCGCTACGTGATGGACAACAACTACCGCTACACTCTGGAGCTCTACCACTGGTGCCAGAGGGAGCGGGTGCCGTTCATCTACGCCTCTTCGGCCGCCACCTACGGAGCACACACCACTTTCGTGGAGGATCCGCGCAACGAGGGGCCGCTCAATTGCTACGGCTACTCCAAGTACCTCTTCGACCAGGTGCTGCGCCGCGATATCGCCGCGGGCCGCATCACCGCCCCGGTAACCGGCATGCGCTACTTCAACGTCTACGGACCGCACGAGCAGCACAAAGGCAAGATGGCCTCGGTCGCCTTCCACCAGTACTTCCAGTTCCGCCGCGATGGCTTTGTGAAGCTCTTCGAGGGCTGCCTTGGGTACGGCAACGGTGAGCAGATGCGCGACTTCGTCTACGTGGGCGACGTGGTGGCCACAATCATAGGATTCTTCGAAAAGCCCGCAACCGGGATCTTCAACGTGGGAACCGGACGGGCCCAGCCCTTCAACGACATTTCTCTCACCGTCGTGAACACGCTGCTGCAGGCCGAAGGCAAAATCAGCGCTCCCCTCTCGCTCGAAGAGGCGGTCGGGAAGGGTTATATCCGCTACATCACATTCCCCGAGGCGCTCAAGGGCAAGTATCAGGCCTACACGCAGGCTGACCAGACCAAGCTCCGGGCGGCGGGCTGCACCACGCGCTTCAAGTCCGTGCAGGAAGGCACTGCGCTTTACATGCAGGACCTTTTGAAGCGCTATCCGAACCCGTAAGGGCCTGCGGAGCACTCCATGAAGGCAGTGTTTCTTGACCGGGACGGCGTCATCAATGTGGACCGAGCCTACGTGCACCGCATAGAGGACTTTTCCTTCGTCCCGGGCACCCTCGACGCCTGCAGGCTGTTCCGGCAGCAGGGTTTCCGCCTGTTCGTTGTCACCAACCAGTCAGGCATCGGACGTGGTTATTTTTCCGAGCAGGACTTCTCGAAGCTCACCGAGTGGATGCTGGCCGAAATGGCCCGGGCCGGGGCCGAAATTGAAAAGGTCTATTTCTGCCCCCACCACCCCGAGGCTGCGATTCCCCGATACAGGAAGGTCTGCGGCTGCCGCAAGCCCGCCCCCGGCATGATTGAAGCCGCCATACGGGACTTTGGGATTGACCCCGCCAGGAGCGTCATCTTCGGCGACAGCCTTTCCGATGTGCAGGCCGGAAGCGCAGCGGGGCTGGCCGAGCGCGTGCTGCTCGGGAAAAACGGGGCCGGGCGTCCTGCGCTCGCACCGCCGGCGACTGCGTCCTTCAGAAACCTGCTCGAAGCTGCCCAAAGCAGCTGGTTTCATTTGTTTTGCAGAAGGATTTCCTCATGAGCAAGCATTTTCCCGCGCCGTCCTTTGAGAAAAAAATCGTCTCGGGGGAGCGCCTGCGGGAGGCCGTGCAACGGCTTCCCCGCCCCATCGTCATGACAAACGGCGTTTTCGACATTCTCCACCGCGGCCACGTCACCTACCTCGCCCAGGCGGCCGCGCTCGGTGCGAGCCTCGTCGTCGCGGTGAACTCCGACGCTTCGGTGCGGATGCTGGGCAAAGGCGATGACAGGCCTGTGAACCGCGAGGAAGACCGGGCGGCGGTCCTCGCCGCCCTCGAATCCGTCTCGCTGGTGACGATATTCAGCGATAAGGTGCCGCTAGAGCCAATCGCCGCTGTCCGCCCCGACATCTACGTGAAGGGCGGGGACTACGAGGTCGAGGACCTCCCGGAGGCCCGTCTTGTTGCCTCCTGGGGAGGCAAGGCCTGTACCATCGCCTTCGAATTCGAACGCTCAACCACGGCGCTGCTTAAAAAGATCAGGGGCGGAGCAGGAAAATGACCCGCGAGGCGCCTTTTAGCCGCGAAAGCCTGTACGCCGTCGGCGACCTTCACGGCTGCCTCGAGAGCCTGCAGCAGCTCCTCGCGCAGCTGCCGGGCCGGCCGCAGCTCATTTTCCTCGGCGACCTGGTCAACCGGGGGCCGCAGTCGCTCGAAACGCTGCGGTTCGTCAAAAAACTAGAGGAGTCCGGACGCGCGCAGTGCCTGCTCGGCAACCACGACCTGCACCTGCTGTGCGTCGCCGCGGGCCACGCCCGGCCGCACGGGCGCGACACCATCGCCCCAATCCTCGAGGCCGCAGACTGCGGCGCGCTGATCGACTGGCTGCGCCGCCAGCACCTCGCCCTCTACCGCGAGGACGCCCTGTTCGTCCACGCGGGAGTCCATCCAGACTGGAGCCTCGAGCAGGCGCTCGGGCTCGCCCGAGAGGCGGAGGAGCAACTCTCGGGGCCGGGCTGGAAGGACTACCTGCGGGACATGTACGGGGACACCCAATGGTCCGAGGGGCTCGCGGGGGCCGCCCGCATGAGGGCGATCCTCAATGCCTTTACCCGGATCCGGTTCATCGACCGCAGGACCAAGGAGCTCAATTTCAGCGTGCGCGAAGGACTTGCCCAGGCTCCGGCCAGCCTCGAGCCGTGGTTCGAGCAGCAGGACCGGAAACTGCGCGGCGAGCTCATCGTGTTCGGCCACTGGTCCATGCTGGGCCTCATGATGAAGCCCCGGCTGATCGCCGTTGACACGGGCTGCCTCTGGGGAGGAACGCTGTCGGCGGTGCGTATGTCGGACCGGAGGCTTTTCACCGTCAGAAGTCCGCTCTGGAGGAAGCCGGGAGGAGCCTAGGCTCCCGCCTTGCAGCCCGCCGCCGTCTCCCGGGGCAGGGAGGTCCCGTCTGCCGGGTCGGCCACGCCCAGTCCTTCGGACATCACTCGGGAGGCTTTGCGGCAGAGCTGATGGCGGTTCATCCCGTCGACAGAAAACCGGGGCAGCACTTCCACCTCGATGGCCGCGTCCCGCGTCGTCACGACGTGCCACAGGCACCGGAAAATGGACATCTGTCCCACGTAGGCCATGCGGGTGGTTTGTTCACCCCGCTCGGTATAGCGCAGCACCAGCGGCTGGATGTCCGCCCCCGAGGCGACCGCCGCTTCAAACAGATTAGAGTGCAGCGGCAGCAGCCGATCGCCGGGGCTTGTCGTACCCTCGGGGAAGAAAATCACATTCTCGCCTTTTTTAAGCGCGAGCTCCATCTGCTCGAGGATCCCGAGAATGCCCCGCTTGTTCTTCCGGTCGATGAATATCGTCCGGACGCCTCTCGCGATGGAGCCAAGGAACGGCCAGCGGCCGATCTCGGCTTTTGCCACAAAGCGGGAGCACAAAAAAGCGTCAACTGCGAAGATATCGAGAAACGAAGTGTGGTTGCACAGCAGCAACAGCCCCGTTTTCCCGGGCTCCTCATAGCGGAGCTCAGGCCCCTTCAGGCGCAGCCCGATGCCCATGCTCGCGAGGAGCCTGCGGCTCCATAGCTGCACGAGCCGGCGGTATTCCTGCTCGCCCTTTCTAGGAAAAACACAGGCGGCGATCACCACCAGGAAGGGAATCATCAGGATCATCCTGATGAAGCGATAAAGTCCCACTGCGTAGTTCATTCGTAACCAAGCTCCCGCCCTTGAATCCTTGCGTCCATTAATTAAACAAGTCCGTTCTCGCCGAACCACTGCTGCAGAATGACGGCGGCCGACATGTCATCGATTTTTCCCCGCCCGTGCTCGACCTCGACCGAGGAGTAGCGCTCGTCGACCCGATAGACCGGGAGGCGGTACCGCCCCTCCAGCTGCCGGGCGAAGCGCTCGGCTCGCAGGGTCATTTCCTGGCGCGAGCCGTCCGTTTTAAGCGGCACGCCGACCACTAGGGCGTCCGGCTGCCACTCTTCAATCAGCCGCGTCACCGCGGGCCATTTCTCGGCGTTGGTTCGGGCGGAAAGGATCTTCAGAGGCTGCACGGTCGCCGTGAATGTGTTGCCGACTGCGGAGCCGATCCTTGCCAGGCCGAAGTCGAAGGCGAGCACAGTGGCCGGCAGGGCGGAGCGCTGTTCAGGCATGGCCGGCCTTTCCGCTGGAGAACTGCAGCGCCTGCATGTCCAGCCCGAGCAGCTTCAGGGCCGCCTCATAGCGCTGCTGCGGCGGCACATCGAAAATGACGGCGGGATCCGCCCCCACCGTGATCCAGTCCCCCGCCACAAGCTCCGCCTCGAGCTGCCCGGGCTCCCAGCCCGCGTACCCGAGGAAAAAGAGCCGCTTCGCAGGGCCTCTGCCCTGAGCGATATCCTCGAGCACGTCCTTGGAAATCGTGAAGACGAGCCCGTCGGTCACCTGCTCGGAGAGCATGTAGGCGCGTGCCCGCTCGTGCAGCACGCAGCCTCTTTCCGTCTGAACCGGGCCGCCGATGTAGACCGCGTCGGGAATCTCCACGCCCTCTTTGGCGCGGATTCCCGTTTTTTTCAGGACCTCCGACAGCGCGAGGCCCGTAGGCCGGTTGATAACCACCCCCCGAGCTCCCTGCTGGTCATGGCCAAGCACATAGACCACGGTCTGGGAGAAGTTGGGGTCTCTGAGACTAGGCATGGCCACGAGGAAATTGTTTTTCAACGACTGTTCTGTCATATCCAAAAGCCTCTGCCGGAAGGCCGCGCCGGCGCGCAGCGCGGCCTAAAAACTCTGATGCCGTTTTACCATAACCGGGGCCGCCCGCAGCGGGCCGCCTCTGTCACGACCGGGGGCCGTGCAGGACATTGGCTCCGTCGAACACGGGGATGAACCGGGACTCCGCCGTGTGTCCGACCTGAATATAGCAGTGTTTGATCCTCAGGCTCCGGGCGAAGCGCACCACCTTCTGGTACTCGAGCGTGAGAAGCCTGCGGTTGATTTCCGGGTGGCGGCTCGCCTTGTAAAGAGGCATGTATTGGTTCATCAGGCTCAGGTACACCTGATCGCCGAACTCATCCCAAAGCCACTGGACGCATCTGCAGCTGTCCTGCCAGTGCCCGGGCAGGATCAGGTGGCGGACAAGAACTCCGGAGGCCATGAGCCCGCTGTCGTCAAAGCGCGCCGGGCCCGCGATTTCGAACATCCGGCGGATCGCCTCGGAGGCCCGCTCGAAATACTGCGGAACGCCCGAATATCTTTCTCCCAGCCGGGAATCGAAGTACTTGAGATCCGGCATAAAGATGTCGACGAAGCCCCTCAGCCTCTCAAGGACTTCTGGCGAGTCGTAGCCGTTCGTGTTGTAAGCCACACGCAACCGCAGACCGCCGCGGCGGGCGATCCGCAAAGCGTGCAGGATGTTGTCCACATAGTGTGTCGGCGTCACGAGCTCCAGGCAGGAGGCCTCGCGGTCCTGCTGCTCCAGAAAGATGTCCGCGAGGCGCTCGTCGGAAACCTCGATGCCGCGGCCCTCAGAGCTGATCTCATAGTTCTGGCAGAAGCAGCAGCGCAGATTGCAGTGGGCGAAGAACACCGTGCCCGCGCCAGCCTCGCCCGAAATGCAGGGCTCCTCCCACTTGTGCAGCGACACAAGCGAGACTTCCGCCCGGTTCCCCGCCCGGCACAGGGCTCTCTTAATCTGGGCTGAATTTCCCCTGTCGACGCGGCACTTTCGGGGACAAAGCGTACAGCTGACCGGCATGAATAGACTCGCTCCAGAACCGGGGAGACGGCCATCGCGGGTCTGTGTCACAAATTTGCCCGCTCCGGGCTCCCCTTAAATAATTAAAACCTTTAAAATTATATATTTTTATAAAATCCACAATTTCACCGGGCTCCCGGACGGGAAATCCGGCCGCCACCAGATAAAAACCGTGACTGCGAAAAAAATTTACATCAGATCCTTCGGCTGCCAGATGAACGAATACGATTCAAACCGAATCGTGGACCTCATGACGGGCGGTTGCGGCTATGAGAAGACTGCGACCCCGGAGGACGCCGACCTCATCGTTTTCAATACCTGCTCGATCCGAGATAAAGCGCAGCAGAAAGTGTATTCGGAGCTCGGGCGCATCAGGCACCTCAAGGAAGAAAACCCCGGTCTCAGGATCGCCGTAGGCGGCTGCGTCGCAAGCCAGGAGGGCCGCGCAATCATTGAGCGCGCCCCCTTTGTGGACGTGGTGTTCGGTCCGCAGACGCTGCACCGCCTGCCCTCCCTGCTCGACCAGTGCGCGCACTGCCGCCGCTCTCAGGTCGACGTGAGCTTTCCGGGCATCGCGAAATTCGACTATCTGCCCCGGCCGCACGTCGATGGCGCAGCCGCCTTTGTCTCCATTATGGAAGGCTGCTCGAAGTTCTGCACCTACTGCGTGGTTCCCTACACGCGCGGCCAGGAGCTCTCGCGCCCGGTCTCGGACGTGATTCGGGAAATCAAGGAGCTTGCCGACCAGGGCGTCTGCGAAATCACCCTTCTCGGTCAGAACGTCAATGCCTACCGGGGGACGCTGCCTGACGGCGAGGAGATCGACTTTGCGATGCTGCTTGAGCTCATCTCCGCGCTTGACGGCATAGAGCGGATCCGCTTCATGACCTCCCATCCGTCGGAGTTCACCCCGAGGCTGATCGACGCGTTCAGGCGGCTGCCCAAGCTCGTGAGCCATGTACACCTGCCCGTGCAGTCCGGTTCCAACCGCATTCTCGAACTCATGAAGCGCGGCTACACCGCGGAGCGCTTCGAGGAAATCGTCCGGGGCCTGAGGCAGGCGCGGCCCGGCATCTGCATCACCTCGGACTTCATTGTGGGATTCCCCGGAGAGACCGAGGAGGACTTCGAGCAGACGATGGAAATGGTCGAGCGGGTTGGATTCGACGCGAGTTTTTCTTTCGTCTACAGCCCGCGCCCGGGCACTCCCGCGGCCTCCATGAAGGACGACACCCCCCAGAGCGTGAAGCTCGAGAGGCTGCAGAGGCTCCAGAAGGCAAACGACGCTCGTGCGGCCGCCATCTCCGAGGCGATGGTCGGTACCCGGCAGCGGGTCCTCGTCACGGGCATGAGCCGCAAGGGCGGCGGAATGCTCGCCGCGAGGACAGACAACAACCGCGTTGTGAATTTCAAGGGGAACCTCGATCTGCTCGGCAGGATGGTGGAGGTCCTCGTGACGGAGGTCCGGGTCCACACCCTCGCCGGCGAACTCGCCGGGAAGCCTGCCGGAGCCTAAGAAGAGATTCAATGGAAACGAAAGACAAGGAAAAAAACGCAGGCCTGCGCCGCATCGAGTTCTCCGCAGACGCGGACAACACGTCGCTGGCCAACCTCACCGGCCCGCTTGACTCCAACCTGCGCCAGATTGAAACCATTCTTGACGTGGCCATCAGCAGGCGCGGCAGCCTTTTTCGGGTGAGCGGGGAGTCCGACCGGGCCCGCAGGGCGGTGCACGCTCTGCAGAGGCTGCTCGCGCAGGTGCGCTCGACAGGCCGGGAGCTGTCCGTGCAGGATCTGCAGCTGTTCTTCGTCTCTGAAAAATCGGAGGCCGAGGGCGGCGGGTCCCGGGGCGCGGTCCTGAAGACCCGCAGGAGCGACCTCCAGGGACGCACGCCGCGGCAGAAAGACTATATCGACGCGATCCAGGCCCACGACATATCCTTTGCGATCGGCCCTGCGGGAACCGGAAAAACCTACCTCGCTGTCGCCTCGGCGGTGGACGCTTACGAGCGCAACACGGTCGAGAGGATCATCCTGTGCCGCCCGGCGGTCGAGGCCGGCGAGCGGCTCGGGTTCCTGCCGGGAGACCTCGCGCAGAAGGTCGACCCCTACCTGCGCCCCCTCTACGACGCCCTTTTTGACCTTCTTGGCTTTGAGAAGACGCGTTCGCTCATTGAGCGGCAGACCATCGAGATCGCGCCGCTTGCCTACATGAGGGGCAGAACCCTCAACAATGCCTTCGTGATCCTAGACGAGGCGCAGAACACGACCCCGGAGCAGATGAAGATGTTCCTCACGCGCATCGGCTTCGGCTCAAAGGCCGTCATCACCGGAGACGTGACGCAGATCGACCTGCCGCGCGGCACGAAAAGCGGGCTCATCCAGGCCCAGCACGTGCTCGCCGGCGTACGCGGCATCTCCATTACCTATTTCACTGCGGCGGATGTTGTGAGGCATCCGCTGGTCGCCCGAATTGTCGAGGCATATGAAAAGTATTCAAAAGACCATGAACGAGAAAGCCCGGACCATGACTGAGCCCCGAGTGAGCGTCGAGTTCCAGCAGCGCGAGCTCTTCCCCGAGCTCCCCGATGAGAAGACGATGGCCGCCTGGGTTGCGGCCGCAGCCGAGCGCGACGTGGAGATCACCATCCGATTCGTCGACGAGGCTGAGGGGTTTGATCTGAACAGCCGCTACCGCCACAAGGATTACGCTACCAACGTCCTCACCTTCGACTACGAGCACGAGCCCGTGGTGAGGGCGGATCTCGCCATCTGCGTGCCGGTTCTCGTACGGCAGGCGCGCGAGCAGGGCAAAACCTTTCTCGCTCATCTCTGCCACCTGATCGTGCACGGCACCCTCCACGCCCACGGCTACGACCACGTGACCCAGGAGCAAGCTGACGTTATGGAGCCCCTCGAGATCCGAATTCTCCAGAAGATCGGCTTCGAGGACCCCTATCAGGACCGCGGCGAGCAACCGGCAGACTCTCAAAGGCGTCCCCTCCCATGACACAAGACAACGGCGGCCGCGGGCCCGAAGACTCCGCGGACAGCAGCTTTTTTCACCGCATCGGCGCCTTCTTCCGTGACGAGAGCGAGGACGGCGACGCCGCCAAGCAGCTTCAGTCCGCCATGCAGAACGCCCGGGCGAAGGGTGTGATAGGCGAGGACTCCTTCAGCATGATGGAGGGCGTGCTCAAGATCTCGGAGCTCTGCGCCTCGGACATCATGATCCCGCGCAGCCGCATCAAGGCGATCAACCTCGACGAACCGCGGGAGCAGTGGATGCGCGAGGCCCGCGAAAGCGGGCATTCGCGCTTTCCGGTGATCGACGGGGACTTCAGCAACGTGATCGGACTGCTGCACGCGAAGGACCTCCTCTACTCCTTGCTAGACCCCGACTACAAGCCGAGGGAGCACCTGCGTCCGGTCAAGTTCGTCACCGAGACGATGGCTCTCAACCAGATCCTCAAGGACTTCAAGACCGAGAAGCAGCACCTCGCGCTGGTGGTGGACGAGTTCGGGGAGGTTGCCGGGCTGCTCACGATCGAGGACGTGATCGAGCAGATTGTCGGAGACATCGACGATGAGTTCGACACCGAGGACTCCGAGGCCAAAAACATAGTCCCCGAGGGGAAGAACAGGTGGCGCGTGAAGGCCGTCACGCTGCTTGAGCAGTTCAACGAATACTTCCACACCTCGATCAGGGACCCGCACTGCGAGACCATCGGCGGCATCGTGGCCGACCGGCTGGAGCGGATGCCGCGCCGCGGCGACAGCGTGGAGGCCGGAGGCTTCCGCTTCACGGTCCTTTCGGCCAATGACCGCCAGGTGAAGCTGCTGCAGGCCGAGAGGCTGCCCGCCCCGGCGCTGTCCCCGGCCCCTGATCGCAAATGAACGCGTCCTGCCTGCGCCTTGTTTCCGCCGCGGCTTCAGGGGGGCTCTTCGCACTCGCCTTTTTCCCGGGCAGCGGGGCGCTGGGCCTGCCCTGCGGGCTGTTCGGGACTGCTCTTTTTCTCGCCACGGCCTCCCGTGCGCGCGGCGCGGCCGCTGCCGGAGCCTGCGGCTTTTTGTTCGGACTCGCAGCCTATGGCGCCGGGCTGTCCTGGGTCTGGCACAGCATCCACTACTACGGGGGGCTGCCTGCGCCTCTCGCCCTTGCCGCCCTTCTGGCGCTTGGCGCAGTAAACGCGCTTTTCCCCGCAGCGGCGGCTGCTGCAGCCTCTCGGATCCCGTCCCCCGCCCTGCGGTGCGCGGCGGGGCTGCCCGCCCTGCTGCTGATCGCCGACTGGATCCGCGGGGAGGCCGTCAACTCCTTTCCCTGGATTTCGCTCGGCTACGCGCTGTCCGACACGCCGCTTGCCGGGTTCGCCCCGCTTGCCGGGGCCTACGGGGTGGAGCTCGCGGCCCTGCTGATCCTCGGCTGCCTTGCCGCCGCGGTCTCCCGGCAAAGTCCAAAGAGAAGGCTCGGCTGCCTTGCCGCGGCCGCAGCTCTTGCAGCAGCGGGGTACCTCGCGGACGGCCTGACCTGGTCCCAGCCCTCGGGAGAGGTCCTGCGGGTGAGGCTCGTGCAGCCCGATCTTCCGGTCGCCGGCGTCCCTGGGGCGCCCCCGCTCAGCCTCGGGACAAGGGTGTCGAAGGCGCTCGCGCTAAGCGGAGACGACCCCCGGGGCACGCTCGTGGTCTGGCCCGAGTCAGTGGTTGCAGCCCCGCTTGAACGGATCCCGCCCGCCCAGCTCGAGCGGCTCTTCGAGCCCTTTGCCGAGCGCGGGGAGTCCCTCGCCTTCAATGCTTTCTCGGAGTCGGCTCGCGGGGAGATCAGCAATTCCCTGTTCCTGTTCTCAGCAGCCCGGGGGCTGCAGCGCTACGACAAGCGCCATCTCGTACCTTTCGGAGAATACGTCCCGGCGGGATTCCACTGGCTGGTCGACGCGCTGGGCATCCCGATGAGCGACCAGCAGCCGGGGGCGGCCTCGCAGCCGGCCTTCAGTCTGGGCGGCATGGTGATCGCACCGATGATCTGCTACGAAAACCTCTTCGGCGCCGAGCTGCGTGAGTTCTGGCGAGCAGCCCCGGGCCCGGGGCTGCTGCTTGTGTCCTCGAACCTGTCCTGGTTCTCGCCCTCCATCCAGTTCCAGCACCTGCAGTTCAGCCGGATGAGGGCGCGGGAGACGGCCAGGCCCCTTGTCTCCGTCAACAACAACGGCTCCTCGGCCCTAGTCGGCAGCCGGGGCGAGATTCTGCTGGAGGCCGGCCCGGGAGCAGCCTCGCTTGCCGTATCGGTAAGCCCGGCCCTCGGCCCTGAAACCCCTTATGTCCGGTTCGGCAGCCTGCCTGCCGCGCTGGCCGCGCTCGGTCTGGCCCTATGGCTCGCCCTGCGGGAGCGGTTCAGAAAAAACAAAAAGACCGCAAGTCTTTAAAATGTCACATCTGTTTGTTCGAAACGCGGCTGCATGACGGCTGCCCGATCCCTTCATACAAGGGTCTGATGGAAAAAGATGATTACCTTTCAGGAAGTGATCCTGCGTCTGCAGGACTATTGGAATAAGCAAGGCTGCGCGCTTCTGCAGCCAATCGACACTGAAGTGGGCGCGGGTACCTCCCATACGGCCACGTTCCTGCGCGCGCTGGGGCCGGAGCCCTGGCGGGCCGCCTACGTGCAGCCCTCCCGCCGTCCAAAGGACGCACGCTACGGCGAAAATCCCAACCGGCTCTACCAGCACCATCAGTTCCAGGTGGTCCTCAAGCCCGCTCCGATGAACATCGTTGACCTGTATCTGGGCAGCCTGCGGGCGCTGGGCATCGACACCACGATCCACGACATCCGCTTCGTGGAGGACAACTGGGAGAACCCGACGCTCGGTGCCTGGGGTCTCGGATGGGAAATTTGGATGGACGGCATGGAAGTCACCCAGTTCACCTACTTCCAGCAGGTGGGCGGCCTGGCCTGCAAGCCCATCACCGGAGAAATCACCTACGGTCTGGAAAGGCTCTGCATGTACCTGCAGAACTGCGACAACGTCTTTGATCTGGTCTACACGCGCTGGGGCGAGGAGCAGAACCGGCGCACGCTCACTTACGGAGACGTATTCCACCAGAACGAAGTGGAGCAGTCGAAGTTCACTTTCGAGTATTCGGACGCCTCCAAGCTGCTCAAGCTCTTCGATTACTTCGAGTCCGAGGCCAAGCGCCTGATGGACCTGCAGCTTGCGCTGCCCGCCTACGAGCACGTGCTCAAGGCCGGCCACACCTTCAATCTGCTCGACGCCCGCGGAGCAATCTCCGTGACCGAGCGCGCACACTATATTTCCCGCATCCGCAGCATTTCCCGTTCCGTGGCGCAGTCCTACTACGACTCCCGCGAACGGCTGGGTTTCCCCATGCTGAAGAAGAACTCACAGAAGGAGGAAGCTTGAAATGACTAGCTTACTGGTAGAACTGCAGACCGAAGAGCTTCCCCCGAAGGCTCTGAAAAAACTCTCTGAGGCCTTCGGCCGCGGCATTGAAAAGAGCCTGCGCGGGCAGGGGCTGCTCAGCGCAGGATCCCGTTCCGAAATCTATGCGACCCCGAGGCGGCTCGCCGTGCACATCACTGACGTGCTCGCCCGCTCCGAGGACAAGCCTTTCAGCAAAAAGCTGATGCCGAAGGCGATCGGCTTCTCCGTAGACGGAAAGCCCTCCGCCCCGCTCCTGAAGAAGATGGAAGCCCTCGGCTTTGGCAAGGATCTGTCCTCGCTGCGCACGAAACAGGAAAACGGCAAAGAGTTCCTCTACGTTGAAGGGAAGCTGCCTGGCGTCGAGCTCGCCGCCGGCCTGGAAAAGGCCATCAGCGAGTCCTGCCGCAACCTGCCGATCCCGAGAGTCATGAGCTACCAGCTCCCCGACGGAGTGACAACGGTTGAATTCGTGCGGCCGGTGCGCTATCTCACGGCCCTGTACGGCGAGCAGATCGTGCCGATTTCCCTTTTCGGGCTGGAAAGCGGCCGTACGACCCGCGGCCACCGCTTCATGGCTCCTCCGGAGATGGAGATCACCTCGGCCGACAGCTACGCCTCGCAGATGCGAGAGGCCTTTGTGATGGTGTCCTACGAAGAACGCCGGGCGAAGCTCGTCGAGCTGCTGCACGCCAAAGCGAAGGAGCTCGGCGGCACCCCCATCATGCCCGAAGGACTGATCGATGAGGTGACGGCGCTTACTGAGTGGCCCGTGGTGTATTCCTCCTCCTTCGAGAAAGAATTCCTCAGCGTGCCCGAGGAGTGCCTGATTCTCACCATGCAGCTCAACCAGAAGTACTTCCCGATGCGCGACGCTTCCGGCCGCCTCATGAACCAGTTCCTGCTGGTCTCGCAGCTTGTCGCCCGCGACGGCGGCAAGGAAATCAGCAGCGGCAACGCCCGCGTGGTGCGCGCCCGCCTGGCCGATGCGAAGTTCTTCTATGAAACCGACCAGAAGGAGACGCTCGCGAGTCGGGTCCCCGGGCTTTCCAACGTGGTCTACCACGCCCAGCTCGGCAGCCAGCTTGAACGCATGGAGCGCGTCCGCGCCATCGCGAGCATCATTGCCATGTTCCTGCACGCCGACGCCGAGAAAGCCGCCCGCGCGGCTTACCTCGCCAAGGCCGACCTCCGCACGCAGATGGTCGGGGAGTTCCCCGAGCTGCAGGGCGTCATGGGGCAGTACTACGCGCTGCACGACGGTGAGCCCGCGGAGGTCGCACTCGCGATCCGCGAACACTACCTTCCGCGCTTTGCCGGCGACAGACTCCCGTCGACCCCGATCTCAATTGCCGTGGCTATGGCCGACAAGCTCGACACTCTGGGAGGCATGTTCGGCATCGGGCAGGCTCCCACCGGAGAGAAGGATCCCTATGCGCTGCGCCGCCACGCGATCAGCGTGCTGCGCATGCTGATCGAAAAACAGATCCCCGCAAAGCTCACCAAGATCCTGGAGCTCACCTACGAGGTCGAACGCCACGTCAAGGGAGTCGGCGATTTCCGCTCCGAGCTCGCGTCCTTCTTCTACGACCGCCTGCGCGTCATGTTCAAGGACGCCGGCTACACGGCGCAGGAGCTTGAGGCCGTGCTCGCACCGCGGCCCGACCTGATCATGGACATTCCCGCACGGCTCAAGGCGGTCCGCTCCTTTGAGGCTCTGCCGGAGGCCGAAGCGCTGGCTGGGGCCAACAAGCGCATCGGCAACATCCTGAAGAAGGCTCAGGGCACCGCCGCCTCCGGGGTACGCCCGGAGTTGTTGGCCGATGAGGCCGAAAAGAAGCTCTTCGAGGCCATCGAGGAGGTCAGGCCCAAAGCCGAGGCTGACTTCGCCTCCGGAGCCTATGAAGCAATGCTCTCGAGGCTTGCTGCCCTCAAGGCCCCGGTCGACGAGTTCTTCGAGAAGGTGATGGTCAACGCCGAAGACCCGCAGCTGCGCTCCAACAGGCTCGCCCTGCTGCAGAAGCTGCACGGGCTGATGAACCAGGTGGCCGAGCTTTCGAGCCTCGCGAAGTAAGAGCCCGGGCAGAAAGGAGGAGAGGTCATGTCGCTCGCCGGCGGACTGCTGTTTTATTTTGTCCTGGGACTCACAGTGATCCCTCTGTCCCTTCTGCTTCTGCTTTCGATCCCCTTTACCAGCCGCGCGGATCGCTATGACATGATCCGCGCCTGGGGCCGACTGATGCTGGCAGTCCTGCGCCGGACCTGCGGCATCAGCACCCGGGTGCTGGGAATGGAGAACTGCCCGACGTCCTCCGCCGTGGTGCTGAGCAAGCACCAGTCGGCCTGGGAATGCTTCTGGCTGGGCTGCGAACTGCCGTTCCGGTGCGCGTACGTATACAAGGAGTCCCTCAACCGGATCCCCTTCTTCGGCTGGGCGTTGTGGTCCGTCGGACTGCTGGGCATCGACCGCAGCAACGGCCGGGGAGCGTTCCAAACCTTCGCGACCAAGGGCGTGAGCTTCCTGCGCCAGGGCTGGGGCGTCGTCATTTTCCCCGAGGGCACGCGCGTTGCGCCCGGCTCTCACGTCAAATACAAGAGCGGCGGAGCGAGACTCGCCGTCATGGCCGGCGTCCCGGTTGTCCCCGTCGCTCTTAATTCCGGCCTCGTGTGGCCGAAGAATTCAATCGCCAAGCGCCCCGGAGTAGTCACCGTCTCCATCGGCAGGCCCATTGAAACCCGCGGCCGCTCGGCCAGGGAAGTCAACGAAGAAGCCGAAGCCTGGATAGAGGCGGAAAGCACGAGGCTGCTGAGCGCCGGCAGGAACTGAGGAACATGGGCAGGCCTTCTTCGGGCGACGCCGTGCAGGAGTGCCTGTACCTGCCCGGTTCCGGCGCCGCAGCCGAGGCGATCGCCTACAGGCTGATCCGCCGCCGGCGCCGCAGCGTCGGCTTCAGGCTGGACGAACGCGGGCTTGTCGTTACGGCTCCGGCCTGGGTGCCGCGGCGGCAGATCGAGGCCATGCTCGAGCAGAAGGCGGACTGGATCTCCAGAAAACTCCAGGAAGTGCGCGGCTGGCGGGCCGCCAACGGCCTGCGGCAGCCCTATTTTCAGGACGGGGGAATGCTGCCTTTCCGCGGCAGGCTACTGCGCCTTGCTCTCCGGCCTGACGCCGCGTTCGCACGGATGGAGCCGCCCCAGGGGCCGGGCGGCCCCTGCGTACTCGAACTTCCTCTTGCCGCCGGCAGCTCCGAAGAGCGGATCCGGACCTGTGCGCTCAAGTGGATCAAATCCGAAGCGGGGCGGGTGATCAGCGAAAGGTTCGCCTTCATGCAGGGCTTCGCCCCGCGCCGCGCGAGAGCGCTCAAGTTTTCCTCAGCCCAGACACTCTGGGGAACCTGCAGGAGCGACGGCACGATCAGGCTCAACTGGAAACTCATCTACCTGAGCAACGACCTGATCGACTACGTGGCGGCCCATGAGCTCGCCCACCTGGTCGAGATGAACCACAGCCGGGCCTTCTGGGAGCAGGTGAAGGCGATCAAGCCCAACTACGAGCAGTCCCGCCGCAAGCTGGCCCGCGTGAGGCTGCGCCAGCTCCCGTCCTAGGCCCTGGCCCGTCCGAGAGCAGCGGCGAGCGCCTCAAACTGACCAACTGACAAAGTCTCGGCCCGGGCCCCTGGGTCGATTCCCGCAAGTTCGATCTGCTCGACCGACAGCAGCTTCGAGAGCGCGTTGCGAAGAGTCTTCCGCCTCATGCCGAACGCCGCCGCCACAACCTCGGCGTACAACTCGTCGTCCACCCCGGGTTTTCTCGCGAGCGGCACCATGCGCACGACAGAGGACGTCACCTTGGGGGACGGGGTGAAAGCCCCCGGCGGCACGTCGAAAAGCTTCTCCATCCTGTAGCTGCGCTGCAGCATGGCGGAGAGCCTTCCGTAGGTCCTGCTTCCCGGCGGGCACACCATCCGCTCGACGACCTCTCTCTGGAGCATGAAATGCTGGTCCTCGACCCGGTCCGCGACGGCCGCGAGGGCAAAAAGAATCGGACTTGAGATGTTGTAGGGAAGGTTGCCGAAAATCCTCAGCTTGCGACCCGGGAAAATCGACCTCCAGTCCAGCGCAAGTGCGTCAGCCTCAATCAGCGTGAGTTCCGCCTCGGTGAAGAGACCGCGCAGCCACGCAGCCAGATCCCGGTCTATCTCGACGGCGGTCTCGTGCCCGGCCCGCCCGATCACCTCTTTCGTGAGAGCAGCCTGACCCGGACCGATCTCCACCAGAGCCTCCCCCGGGCGGGGATCGATGCTGTCGATGATCCGGCCGATCCAGTGCCGGTCGTTCAGGAAGTTCTGGCCGAAACGCTTTCTGGCGTGATGGCCCTCGAGTTTAAGCGGCATAAAAAAACGCCTTTTGGAAAAACCGGCTTCAGGCTGCTCAGCGGCCCTGAAGGCTAGTCGTCATAGTGGCGGATTTCGACATAGGCTTTGTCACGCAGCTCGCGCCGCCAGTTGTTCACCGCCTCGCCAAGCTTCTTTTCGCGAAGGGCCTGCATGGCCGCGAGCCGTTCACGCCTGGGGTCGGACTGAGCCTGCTTGCGCTCCTCGACCTGGATCAGGTGATAGCCAAAGCGGGACTTCACCGGCTGGGAGATCTCGCCGATCTTCAGCTTGTTCATGACCGATTCGAACTCCGGAACCGTGTCGCCGGCCTGCAACCATCCCAGATCGCCTCCGCGGGTGGAGGTGCCGTCGACGGAATGCAGCCTCGCCATCGTCTGGAAATCCGCCTGTCCGGAGACGATCTTGCTGCGGATGTCATTGAGCCGGGACAGGACCGTCGCCTCAGGGGTGAGCTGCGAGACCTGCATGAGGATGTGGCGGGCATGCGTCATCTGCACCGTATGAGCCGCCGCGCGGGCCGCCATGCCGTTTCGGACATCGCTGATCTTCACAATGTGGAAGCCCGAGCTGTTGCGGCTCATCGCTACGGCGCCTTTGGCGGGGTTGGACTTCACGGCATCCCAGAGCACCGTGGGCATGGCCTGGCTCGTGCGCCACCCGAGCTCGCCGCCCTGCATGCTGTCGCTCGCCCGGGAGTAGGAGGCCGCCAGAGAAGCGAAGTCCTCTCCCGCCCTGGCCCGCTTCAGGACCGACTCAGCTTCGGCCTGAGCCTTGGCCGCGTCCGTGCCCGCCTCCAGCGGGATCAGGATGTGGCTCACCTTATACTCTGTGGCCGCCCCCTCGCCTCCTGCAAAGCCGTTCTGCTCGGCGAGGTAAGCGTCGATTTCAGACTCCGGAATATGGATCTGCGAGTCCACTTCGCGCTCCCTGAGCCGCTGGCCGATGATGTCGCGCCGGATCTGCTCGCGGAAGGCCTGGAACGGAACGCCGTCAGCTGCAAGCTCGCTACGCATCTTCTCGACCGTCACCTTGTTGTTGGCTGCGATCTGTTCGATGGCGGCGCTCACCATCTGGTCGTCGACACGGATGCCCGTTTCATGGGCCCGCTGCAGGATGGCCTTGTCGATGATGAGCTGGTCGAGCACCTGGCTGCGCAGGCTCTGCATGGGCGGCAGCTTGATGTTCTGGCGCCGCAGGTTGAGCGCGGCCATATGAATGCGCTGCTGGAGCTCGTACTCGGTGATCACGTCATCGTTGACCACGGCCGCTATTTCATCAAGAGGACGGCCCTCGGCCTGCCTCGCGGGCTGCGCGGCGGCAGGCTGCTGCGCAGCGCCCGCCGCGGGGGCCGGATCCGCCGCCCCGGCGGCAAAAGGAGCCGCAAGCGCCGCGGTCAGAAGAAGGTGAGCGAAGATCTTTTTAGTCATAGTATTCATAGCGCCCTGTTGCACTGGGAACGGGGCTTGCGTTTTGATAACCGGGAATGCCGCTGCGAAGCTCTGAGACAGGGCTGGTGCCAATCGAACCCAGGCCATTCAGCTCGAGCTGGATGAAGAAAGTGTTGTCGTATTTGTCCGTGGAGGTCACGTAGCGCTGCAGGACGGTCCGGAGCGTCCAGCAGTCCCCGTGGTACTCGACGCCGCCCAGGGCCTCGATGATGTGGCTGCCGCGGAAAGAGTAGTTCCAGCGCCCCACTGCGTAAAAGTTGCCGGTGAGCGGCCACTGCACGCCGAAATCGACCTGCTTGATGTTGTTGTAGTAGTCACCGGGAGCGTAGTTGTACCGGTAGTAAAGGCTCAGGGTGGAGGATGGGCGGGGATTCCAGCGGAACCCCGCATAGGCCCTCGAGATGCGCTTGTCAGACGACGAGTACTGGATGGTGCCATCGGCGGTCAGGCTTTTCGTGAAGCGGACCCCCACGCTGCCCAGCAGGTCGCTGTGGGAGTCCGTGCGGACGCCCCCGCGGGCCCCGGTGTAGAAATCCTGCAGCGCAACGCGCTGGTCGGAGAAGTAAAAGCGCTGTCCGATCGTTCCGCGGAACCACTCGATGCCCGAAGCGGAGTCCAGGTAGCGCGACGTAAGGGCCGCGGTGAGCTGATTCGCCTCGCTGATGCGGTCATACCCCGAAAAGACGCTTTCCTGGAAAAGCTGCGCGATGTTCAGATCCGACACCGTCGTGTCGAACACGGGCATCCTGCTCTGGTCGCGGTAGGGAATGTAGGAGTAGAACAGCCTCGGTTCCAGGGTCTGCTCGGCGTTGTGCCCGAGCCAGGAGGTCTCGCGATCGAAAATCAGCCCAGAGTCGATCGAGAATATCGGCAGGGTGCGGCTCGGACTGCTGTCCAGAGGCGTCGTGCCCATGACCGGATGGCTGTCCCTCATGTTGTACCAGGTGCCGATCCACCGGGCCTTGGGCTCCAGGAACCACCAGGAGCCGCGCAACGGGTAGCTCACGGCCTGGTCGATGACAAAACGGTCGCCGTCGGGGCGCTGCTTGCTCGGGTGGGTGAAGCGGGTTGCCTCGATCTTCCCCGTGTACTCTATGCCGTAGAGGTCGCCCTTGTAAGTGTTGAAGGTGAACTGCGGGACACGCGAGTACGGTTCCCAGTAGCCCTTGTTTTCGAGCGTCTGGTTCTTGGTGACGCGGGCGTTGAAATTCCAGAAGTCCTGCCCGTATCCCATCCAGGCGTCCTGGTTGAGCACCTTTTCGGACGATTCGCGGATAGTGCCCGAGAAGTCGTCGATGAAATTGTCGTCGGAAACGCGGTTGTAGTTCACGCCCGCGTAGAAGCCGCCGCGGCTGTAGCGGTGTTCGAAATGCAGCCCGTAGCGGCTCTCATCGCGGTCCCGGTCGCGGGGCATCCAGTTGTAATTGATCTTTCCGGAGTAATTGGGCTGCAGGTAGCGGAACTCGTTTTCCAGCATCAGGCCGCGCTTGGTCATGATGTCGGGAACGAGCGTGTAGTCATAGTTGGGGGCGATGTTCCAGTAGTAGGGGACGCTGATCTGCAGGCCCTTGCTGGTGCTCATCGTCATGCTGGGGGTGAGGAACCCAGACTTGCGCTCCTGCCCGATGGGAAAGTCAAACCAAGGGAAGCCGAAGACGGGGACGCCGCCCAGATAGAGCGACGCCCAACGGCCCAGGGCAGAGGAGTCGCCCTGGTCGAGGTCCAGCTGATCAAGCGACACCCACCAGGACTTGCTGCCCTTGGGACACGACGTGATCAGCGCGTCGGCCATTGAGATATGGCTGCCGTCGATGAACTCCACCTGCTTCGCGCAGCCCCGCAGCCCCCGGGCCTCGAAGGTATAGTCCGCGTCGGGCATGCTGCCGGACTGCGCGTCAATCCTGTAGTTCGCCTCCTGGCCGGTAAAAGTGGCGCCGTTCTTGGACAGCAGCACGCCGCCCCTTGCCACCACCTCGTCGGTCTCCTGCGTGTAGGTGAGGCGGTCGCCCTTGAGCGTGGCGCCTCCGCGGCGGATCTCCGCGTTGCCGATCAGGTGGAGCACGTCCTGAGGACTGCCGGTGACGTCGTTGGCACGTGCATAGGTCGAAGGGTTTTCCACGACGCCCGCCGGGGACTCATCGAGCTCCGAGGCGGAGTGCAGCTGCAGCGCGGCGAAAGCCGGCTGGGCCATGCACGCCGCGGCCACTGCTGCGGCCAGGCCGCCTCCCCGCGGGAATCTGATTTTGGCTGATTGATTCAAGCTGCTAGCGCCCATTTGCCGGTAAACCCGGATCGTTGTAAGCAAACAAGTGGATTATACGGGCTGAAGGCGGGCCTCACACGGAACCCCGTCGATTCGGGCGAGCCGGGAGTTCCACTGTCAGCCCCAAATTCGTAGAATTTCAGAATCACGAAAGCAAGAAGGCGCAAAGGAGCCATGCCAGAAGATATAAAAACCGCAGATGAACGTCTCGGACTGCTGAAAGAGTGGCTCTCGGGCCACGCGCAACGCTACGGCCTCAGGCTGGAGACCATCGCCCCGGCCTCCTCGGATGCCGGCTTCCGGCGCTATTTCCGCATCGCCTCCGGGACGCAGCCGCAGTCCTACATCGTGATGGATGCACCGCCCGAAAAAGAACCGATCGCCCCCTTCATCCGCATGGACGCCGTCTGCGTAAGGGCAGGGCTGAACGTACCGCACATCTACGAGGCCGATCCCCGGCAGGGATTCATGCTGCTCTCCGACCTTGGGCGGGAAACCTACCTGGACCGCCTTCTCAAGGACCGGAGCTGTGCTCCGGGCCTCTTTGACGCGGCCACCACAGCCCTGACCGCGCTGCAGGCCGTGAGCGAACCGGGCATCGTCCCGGAATACTCGGAGGAAAAGCTCCGCAGCGAGCTCTCGCTTTTCCCCGAGTGGTACGTGCGGCGGCACCGCGGCAGCGACTTTGACGAAACCGAGGAAAAAATCTGGCAGGGAGTCTGCGACAGACTGGTCTCGAGCATGCTCTCGGAGGGCCGCGTCATCGTCCACCGCGACTTTATGCCGCGCAACCTGATGGTTTCCGACCCCATGCCCGGCGTCCTTGACTTCCAGGATGCGCTCTATGGACCCGTCTCCTACGACATCGCGAGCCTTATGCGCGACGCCTTCATCTCGTGGGACGAATCCTTTACTCTCGACGTCTCCATCCGCTACTGGGAGAAGGCGAGACGGGCCGGCCTGCCCGTGCCTCGCGATTTCGGACAGTTCTGGCAGCAGATCGAATGGTCGGGCCTGCAGCGCCACCTCAAGGTTCTGGGCATCTTCGCACGGCTGAATTACAGGGACCGCAAGCCCCGCTACCTCAAGGACACGCCCCGGTTCGTGGCCTACGTTCGGCATGTGGCCGGGCGCTACGGGCAACTGCGCCCCCTGCTCACTATCTTCGACCGGCTCGAAGGTCCCTCGGGGAGCGAACAGTGGACCTACTGAACCTGCCCGTACGGGCCCTGATCCTGGGGGCGGGCCGGGGGAAGCGGATGCGCCCGCTTTCAGACCGCACCCCAAAGCCCTTGCTCCGGTACTGCGGCAAGCGCCTGATAGACTGGCAGATAGAGGCCATGGCCAGGGGCGGCGTGAGGCATTTCGTCGTGAACACCGCCCACCTGGCAGATCAATTTCCGGCCGCGCTGGGAAACGGGTCGGACCGCGGCCTGATGATCGAGTACTCCCGGGAGGGCGACACGGAGGCCGACGCGCTCGAAACCCTGGGCGGCATCGCGCGGGCGCTGCCGCTTCTCTCGCCTGACGGCCAAACCCCCTTTATCGTCGCCGCGGGCGACATCGTCACGGACTTCGACTATGGAGCCCTCGCAGCCCGCGCCGGCAAGCTCGCTCGGGGGGAAGCTGACGCGCACCTGGTGCTCGTGGAGAACCCGAGCTTCCACCCGCAGGGCGACATGGCGCTCACAGACGGGCTGGTGCGGCGCGCCCCACGGCAGTACACCTTCGCCAGCATCGGGCTTTACTCGCCCAGAATCTTTAGGGACGTCGAGATCCGCCCCTGCAAGCTCTTTCCCTGGCTCTACCGTTTCTGCGACCAGGGGCGGGTCACAGGCGAAGTATTCCGAGGGCTGTGGAAAAACATCGGAACCCCGCAGCAGCTGGAGGACTGATAGCCTTATGTGGATTGGATCGGCGGAAGTCGGCTCGCAGGTTTTCACCGCCCCCATGGCCGGCTTCTCGGACCTGCCTTTCCGGCAGACCGTACTGTCGCTTGGGAACTGCTGTCCGGAAGGCGAAATGGTCTCGGCCAACCCCGGGCTGCTGGGCTCCGAGGAATCCCAGCTCCGCGTATCCTTCGGCGAAGGCGCCGGCCTGAGGATCGTGCAGCTGCTGGGCGCGAACCCGGCGTGGATGGCCCGGGCCGCCCGCTTCGTCGAGGGACTCGGGGCGCAGGTCATCGACATCAACATGGGCTGTCCCGCGAAAAAGGTCTGCCGTACCGAGTGCGGGGCTGCTCTGATGAAAAACGAGGAGCTGGCGCTGCAGGTCATACGGGCGGTCCGAGAGGTGGTCCGCGTTCCGGTGACGCTCAAGCTTCGCACCGGCTGGGATGAGGACCATAAAAACGCGCTCGACATCGCGCAACGCGCCGAACAGCTCGGCGTGAGCCTGATCACAGTCCACGGACGGACCCGGATGCAGGGCTATGCGGGCCGGGCGGAGTACGACACCGTGAAGCGGATCAAGCGCAGCCTGAGCATCCCCGTCATCGCCAACGGCGACATCGACTCCGTTGACAAAGCCCTTCGGGTCATGGACTACACCGCGGCGGACGGGGTCATGGTGGGGAGGGGCTGCCTGGGAGACCCCTGGCTGCCCGCCCGGATGTCGGCCGTGTTCTGGGGAAGCGCCGACCCGGGGCAGCCCTCGCCAGGGGAGCGGCTGCGGGTGATCCTCGGCCATATGGACCGGCACCTGCGCTTTTACGGGGAGAGGCTCGGCCTGCGCACGTTCCGCAAGCACCTGCTGTGGTACCTCCGGCGCACTGAGGGCGCGGCGCCGCTCGCGCCGCCGCTGCTCGCGCTTTCCGACCCCGGGACCGTGAAGGAAAAGCTGACTGAATTCTTTGAGAAAGCCGAGATGTGATTTATGATGGGGATACGTTTTCATCATCCGCCCGCCCGCAGTCGAAAAGCGGCCACGGGCCGCAACTGGGGGCCTGATCCGCGTGTCTGACCAAAACACAACGCCTCTCCGCACGGCTTTGACCGAGATGCTGGACGAGTACTTTGACAGCTTCGAGGGCGTGCATCCCACACGGGTGCACGAAATGGTGTTGTCGGCGGTGGAGCTACCCCTTCTCGAATACATTATGCGGCGCTGCCACGGCAACCAGTGCGCCGCAGCAGAAATTCTGGGTATTAATCGAAATACCCTGCGCAAGCGCCTGAAGCATTACGGGCTGCTCCAGCAGGGCCTTTTTAAAGGAAATCCGACATGAAAAAGCAAGCTCTGATCAGCGTTTCCGACAAAACCGGAATCGTTGAGTTTTCAAAGGAACTCGTCTCCCTGGGGTTCCATCTGCTTTCCACGGGGGGCACTGCCAGGCTGCTGGAGAAAGAGGGGGTTGAGGTCGAGGAGGTCGCCGACTACACAGGATTCCCCGAAATGCTCGACGGCCGCGTGAAGACCCTTCACCCGAAGATCCATGCCGGAATCCTCGCCCGCAGGGACTGCCCGGAGCACATGAAGGCGCTGCAGGAGCACGGCATCGACCCGATCGACCTGGTCGTCGTGAATCTCTATCCGTTCGAGCAGACCATCGCCCGCCCGGACTGCACGTTCGCCCAGGCCATTGAGAACATCGACATCGGCGGCCCCACCATGATCCGTGCGGCGGCGAAGAACCACGCTTCCGTCGCCGTCGTGGTCGATCCCGCCGACTACAGCCGCATCATCGAGGAAATCAGGAACAAGGGCGAAGTCACCGCTAAAACCCGTCTCGCCCTGGCAAAGAAAGTGTTCGCTCACACCGCCCGCTATGACGGCGCGATCACCAACTACCTCACCTCGCTCGGCGAGGACAACAAGCCCGCCACCCGCTTCCCGCAGGTCCTCAACCGTCAGTGGGTGAAAGTCCAGGACATGCGCTACGGCGAGAATCCCCACCAGCAGGCCGCCTTCTACCGTGAGCAGCAGGTAGCCCCCGGGCTGCTGGCCGGCTACACCCAGCTGCACGGCAAGGAGTTGTCCTACAACAACATCGCCGACACCGATACGGCCTGGGATATGGCCCGCTCGTTCGACATGCCCGCCTGCGTGATCATCAAACACGCCAACCCCTGCGGCGCGGCCGTCGGCCTGAACGCGGCCGAAGCCTATAAGAAAGCCTTCCGCACCGACTCAAAGTCGGCTTTCGGCGGCATTATCGCCTTCAACCGCGAAGTGGACCTGGAGACCGCAACGCTCGTGAGCAAGCAGTTCGCGGAGGTCGTCATAGCGCCGTCCTTCTCCGAGGAGGCCAAAGGCCTGCTCGAGCAGAAAAAGAACCTCAGGCTGCTGCTGGTGGCCGGAGGACACGCCCAGAATGACTTCGACATGAAGCGGGTGGGAGGCGGCCTTCTGGTGCAGACTCCCGACACTCAAATCTGCCCGGAATCCGCTCTGAAGGTTGTCACGAAGAAGAAACCGACCTCGGAGCAGATTGCCGACATGATGTTCGCCTGGCGCGTCTGCCGCTGGGTCAAGTCCAACGCCATCGTCTACGCTCACGCCGGCATGACGCTCGGAGTGGGCGCCGGCCAGATGAGCCGAGTCGACTCCGCCCGCATCGCCGAGCAGAAGGCCGAAGAGTCCGGCCTGTCGCTCGCGGGCAGCGCCGCCGCCTCGGACGCCTTCTTCCCCTTCAGAGACGGCCTGGACGTCATCTGCGACGCCGGGGCGACCTGCGTCATCCAGCCGGGCGGCTCCATCCGCGACGACGAGGTGATCGCGGCTGCCGACGAGCGCGGCATCGCTATGGTCTTTACCGGAGAGCGGCACTTCCGCCACTGATAGAAAAGCAGCGTAAAGTCTTCCGTTTGTAACAAACGGAAACTATGCTTAGCCTCTGTTACAGAGGGCTTTCACGCTGACGTAGTACCATGGGGGCGCTTGGCAGCAAGCACCCCCTAAAATTTCATAGCTGGATCATGAAATTGATAAAAAAATCGACTGTTCGCCTGACCCGCAGGGCCTTTGCGGCCGGCACCGCGGCAGCCCTCGCACTCGCCTGCCTGCCCGCTCATGCGCAGCTTGACATAGAAATCACCGGCGTCGGCTCCAACCTGTTTCCCCTGGCCGTTCCCGGCTTTTCGGGGCAGAGCGCCTGCGGCACGGACATTGGCTCGGTCATTTCCTCCGACCTGCAGAGAAGCGGCAAGTTCCGCATTGCCGGCCCGAAGACCGAGGCTCCCTACAGTCAAGTTCTCAACCCCACGGCGGACGCCTTCAAGTCCTACGGCGTGAACGCCGCGGCGCTCGGCTCCGTCGTTCGCAAAAGCAGCGGCTGGGAGCTCAGCTACAAGCTGTTCGATGTGATAAACGGCACGGTGCTCGACAGCGCGTCTTTCTCCGGCGCAAACGCGCGCCTTTCCGCCCATAAGATCGCGGACCGCATCTACCAGAAGCTCACGGGCATGCCGGGCTGCTTCGCATCCCGCATAGCCTACGTGCAGCGCAGGGGGAGCCTCTACGAGCTGATTATCGCTGACAGCGACGGAGAAAATCCGCGCGTCGCACTGCGCAGCCGCGAGCCCATCATCTCCCCGGTGTGGTCTCCCAACGGATCGCGGGTCGCCTACGTTTCCTTTGAATCCAGAAAGCCTGTGGTCTTCATCCACGAGCTCAGCACCGGAAAGCGCCGTGCAGTGGCCCAGTTCCCCGGAAATAATTCCGCACCGGCCTTCAGCCCCGACGGCTCGACGCTCGCCGTCGCACTGTCCAGGGACGGCGGAACGCAGATCTACCTGATGAGCGTAAACGGCGGTGCGGCCCGCCGCTTCACCACGGGATCCGGCATCAGCACCGAGCCGGTGTTCAGCCCGGACGGAGCATGGATCTACTTTACGTCGGACCGGGGCGGAAAACCGCAGATCTACAGAAAAAGAGTGTCGGGGGGAAGCGCGAGCCGCGTCACCTTCGGCGTGAGCTACGCCGTAAGCCCCGCCCTTTCGCCCGATGGCAAGAAACTGGCCTATATTGCCAGAACCGGCCGCGGCTTCCAGGTCAACGTCCTCGAGCTCGCGACCGGATCCAATTTTGTGGTGTCCCGCACCGGCGGCGATGAGTCCCCCAGCTTTTCTCCCAACGGGGAGCTGATCCTCTACGCCTCGGGCGGGCGCGGCAGTGGAGTGCTCTACGCCTCCAGCGCCGATGGAAAAATTTCTACCCGGCTTTCAAGCAGGGGTGGCAGCATCCGCGAACCTGCTTGGGGACCGTTAGTCAGATGATTGATAGGTTTGGAGATTTTTAAATGAATTTTTCCCTGCGTTTTGCAGTTACAGCCATAGTCTCTGCGGCAGTCCTTGCGGGCTGCTCCTCAGTCCCCGTCGATAACGGTAACAAGGCCGGCGCCAGCCAGACCACGGCCACGGCCCCTGCCTCCGGCAGCAGCTCCGCCCGCAGCACCTCCGATGTGAAGACCGTAGAGGTGGATCCCCTGAACGATCCCAACAGCCCGCTCGCCCAGAAGTCCGTTTACTTCGGCTTTGATTCCTACACGGTCGACCCGCAGTACGACAAGATGCTCTCGGCTCATGCCAACTACCTGGCTGGCCACGCCTCCCGCAGGATCGTGGTTGAAGGCAACACCGACGAGCGCGGCAGCAGCGAGTACAACCTCGCCCTCGGCCAGCGCCGTTCCGAAGCCGTCGTGGCGAAGCTGCGGCTGCTCGGCGTACCCGCCGACCGGATGGAGGCCGTGAGCTTCGGAAAGGAGAAACCCGCCGTCCAGGGCTCTAACGAACAGGCGTGGGCCAAGAACCGCCGCGCCGACATCCGTTATCGCTGAGGCGACCCTTTAACTCGTCCTGCCGACGCCAGCCGGCGCGGCGGGACCTTTTTTTACCGGTGAGCAAACCATGATGTTCAGGCCTTTACCATTGATAGCCGCCCTGGCGGCTGGCATCGGCAGCATGTCCAGCGCCAACGCGTTTTTCTCGGATGACGAGGCGCGCCTGGCCATTAACGCCATGCGCAAGCAGATGGTGACCATGCAGAGCCAGATCAGCCAGCTGGAGAGCGCCCAGAAGGCCAATCTGGCCGTCAGCAACCAGGTCGACGCCATCCGGCAGACGCAGGCGCAGCTTTCCGGCCGCATCGAGGTTCTGGAAAACCAGCTTGCCCAGCAGCAGAAAAACACGAAGGACCTATACACAGATCTTGACAGCCGCCTGCGCGCTATGAATGCGAGGATCGCCAAGGTCGAGCCCCAGACCGTTCAGGTCGACGGAGCGAAAGTCCAGGTCCAGCCCCGGGAGAAGACGCTCTACGACGCGGGCATGTCCGCCTTCCAGGCCGGCAAGTACCAGGACAGCATCACGCAGTTCCAGCAGCTTGACGCCCTCAACCCCCGCTCGCCGTACCTTCCCGAAGCCCTTTACTGGCAGGGCAACGCCTTCTTCGCGCTGCAGCAGTACAGCGAGGCCGCCTCCGCACAGGAACGCGTCATCCGTGACTTCTCGGGCTCCAAGCGCGTCCCCGATGCGATGCTGTCCCTCGCCTCGGCCCAGACCGCCCTCGGCAACGTGCGCGCGGCCTACGCCACGTACGATGCCCTGAAGAAACGCTACCCCGGCACCGAGCAGAGCAAGCTTGCGGACCAGAGGATGACCGAGCTCAAGCCTGCGCTGCCGGTGGCGAAACCTGCGGTCAAGCAGCCTGTCACGAAAAAGGCTGCGCCGGCCGCCCGGAAAAAGACCCGGTAAAGCCCGCGCAGGCCGAATAATGCCTCTTAAGAGGTAGGCCTATAAAACCGCCCGGCCTCGATTGATGGAAAATAAAGCTTCGCCTCGATCTTCAGGCCGCAACCGATAACACTGAAGTTTCATTTTTTTAAGGACCAGACGACATGGCATGTCAAACGTTAAAAGGAGCTGCGCTCCTGCAAAACGGAGTGCTCAGCAAGGGAACCGCCTACACCGAGCAGGAACGCGCTGAACTCGGGCTCCGGGGACTGCTTCCCCCGGTGCCGAGCAACATCAGGCTACAGGCCGAAGCGATGATCGAGCAGTTGCGCTCCTTTGATACGCCTTATCAGAAGGCCCTGTTCCTCGACGGGCTGCGCGCCGCCAACGAAACGCTTTTCTTCCGGCTCGTGATGGACTACGTCGAGGAGATCCTTCCGCTGGTCTACACCCCGACGGTGGGCGAAGTCTGCCAGAAATACAGCCACCTCTACCGCTTCCCCCGCGGGCTCTTCCTCTCGATCGAGGACAAGGGTCATCTCGATGAGCTGATCGCGAACGCTCCCCAGCAGGAAGTCGACATGATCGTGGTGACCGACGGCCAGCGTATTCTCGGGCTGGGAGACCTTGGCGTGAACGGCATGGGCATCCCGGTGGGCAAGCTCGGCCTGTACACCGCCTGCGCCGGTGTGGATCCCCGCAGGACCCTGCCCGTCACGCTCGATGTCGGCACGGATACCGAACGCTATCTCAACGACCCGCTCTATCTGGGCCACAAACACAAGCGCGTCTCCGGCAAGGAATACGACGACTTCATCGAGGAGTTCTTCCAGGCGGTGCACAAGCGCTGGCCCAACTGCGTCGTCCAGTTCGAGGACTTCGGCAACAATCATGCCTTCGACCTGCTTGAGCGCTATCGTTCGCGGTACTGCTGCTACAACGACGACATTCAGGGAACCGCCTCCATCGTCGTGGCCGGATTCTTCTCCGCCATGAAGGCGAAGAACTCCCGCCTCTCCGATGAGAAGATCCTCTTCCTCGGCGCGGGCGAAGCCGCAACGGGCGTGGCCAACCTGATCGCCGCCGCCATGACGGAGACCGGCATCAGCAGGGAAGACGCCCTGAGCAGGCTCTACCTCTTTGATTCCAAGGGACTGGTGACCTCCGGACGCGAAACTCTCGCGCACCACAAGGCCCCGTTCGCCAAGGACCTGGAGCCCTGCACCGACTTTGAAGAATGCATCCGCCGCATTCGTCCGACGGCGATCGTCGGCCTGTCCGCCCAGTCCGGCGCCTTCACAGAAAGCGTGGTCAAGGCGATGGCTGAAATCAACGAGCGGCCCATTATCTTCGCGCTCTCGAACCCGACCTCCAAGGCCGAGTGCACCGCCGAGCAGGCCTACACCTGGTCCGACGGCCGGGCGCTGTTCAGCTGCGGCTCCCCGTTCAGCCCCGTCACCTACAAGGGCAAGACGTTCGTGCCGCGCCAGGGCAACAACTCCTATGTCTTCCCTGGCATCGGCCTGGGCGCGATCCTCGGCCGCTGCAAGGAGCTGGGAGAGGACGTGTTCCTGTCGGCGGCCCACACCTGCGCCGACATGGTGACCCCGGAGGACCTGGCTCAGGGCTCGCTCTACCCCTCGCTCACCCGCGTGCGCGACATTTCGCTCGCCGTCGCTGTGAACATCATCAAGCTCGCCCTTCGCAACGGTACGGCGCAGATTGAGCAGCCCGCGGATATCGTGCAGTACGTGAAGGACCGCATGTACGTGCCCAACTACGACTAACCTTTCGGTCGCCTGAAGCACCGACAGGGCACGGGGACGGTTTTGGCCGTCTTCCGTGCCCTTTTTTGAGGATACCTCCCGCAATTGGACGCCGCAGCCCAGCCTCAAGACACTCTGCTGCCCTCTGAAGACCCCGTCGCAAAGCTCTACGGGGTACCGATGTCGCGCCTTCCCGACGGGCTTTACATCCCGCCCGACGCGCTCGTGGTGTTTCTGCGCTCCTTCGAAGGCCCGCTCGACCTGCTGCTGTACCTGATCCGCAGGCAGAAGTTCGACATCATGGACATACCGATGGCGACACTCACGCAGCAGTATGTCGCCTACGTCGAACTCATTCGGGCGCACAACCTCGATCTGGCAGGAGACTATCTGGTGATGGCCGCCTACCTGACCTCCATCAAGAGCCAGCTGCTGCTGCCTGTGAGGAAAACCGATACCGGCGAGGAGGCCGAAGACCCTAAAGCCGAGCTGATGAGGCGCCTGATCGAGTACGAGAAAATCAAGCGCGGCGCACAGGAGCTCGACGAACTGCCCATCTGCGGGCGTGACTTCTCCGAGGTAAGCGTCCGGCTGGAAGAGGCTGACGACGAGAGGCTGCCCGAGGTAAGCCTCTCCGAACTGCAGTCGGCCTGGGCGCGCGTACTAAAAGGCCTGGCGCTGCGCGGAAACCACAGCGTGAGCCGCGAGGAGCTGTCCATACGCGAGTATATGAGCCGGACGCTACGCGAACTGCAGGCGAAGCCCTACATCGAATTCTCTGCGCTCATTTCAGAAAGCCGCACGCCCCGGGAGGCGCTGGTATTCTTCCTGGCCATCCTGGAGCTCGCCAAGGAAGAGCTGGTGCACATCACGCAGGCCGCCCCCTTCGCGCCCATCTGGCTGACCGCCTCAGCCGCCCCGGAGTCTCTCTTTTAACCCTGAAGGGCCAGGGCTGGCAGGGACCGCTGTACAAGAGAGTCCGCGGGCTTTTCCCGCGGACTCTTTTGCACTTTCAATGCAGCCGCATTCCGGGCTTTGCGCCTTCGAACGGGGCGAGCAGGTAAAAGCCCGGCGTGCCGCCAGAGGCGTCGGATGCAGCAAGCACCATGCCCTCGGAGAGGCCGAAGCGCATCTTGCGCGGGGCAAGGTTCGCCACCACCACCGTGAGCCTGCCGACCAGATCCTCGGGCCTGTAGGAAGACTTGATGCCGGAGAAAACCGTGCGGGGACTGCCTTCACCGACATCCAGGGTGAGCCGCAGGAGCTTGTTCGACCCCTCCACTTCCTCGCACTTCAGGATTTTTGCCACGCGCAGATCCACGCGGTTGAAGTCCTGAATCGAGCAGACCGGGGCGATCGCCTCGCCGCCGGGCAGGACTTCCTGCGGCTTTTGCTCGGGGGCGGGAGCCGGAAGCAGCTGGTCCAGCTGTTTTTCCATGTCGACGCGCTGCATCAGGTGTTTAAAGGGGAGAATCTCGCCCTGCGAGCTGAGCGGGCTGCGGATGCTCTGCCAGGTGAGCTCCCCGCACTGGAGGAACTCCTCGACCTTGCTGGCGGTGCCGGGCAGGATAGGCTTCAGATAATTGGTGAGAATCCTGAAGGCCTCCAGACTCACCGAAGCAACGCGGTGCAGTTCGTCGGCCTTCTGCGGATCCTTGGCGAGCTCCCAGGGCTTCATGCGGTCGATGTACTCGTTGGTCTGGTCTGCGAGCTCCATGACGCTTCTCGTCACTCTGGAGAACTCGCGGTTCTCGTACAGATCCATGATGGAGCCGGCCTGAGAGCGCAGCGCCTCAAGCAGCGGATCGTCCATGGCGGCATCAAGCACCCGCCCGCCGAAGCGCTTCACGATGAAACCCGCCGAACGCGAGGCGATGTTGACGTACTTGCCGATCAGGTCCGAATTGATCCGGGAGAAGAAGTCCTGCTTCGTGAAGTCAATGTCTTCGACCTTCGAGGAGAGCTTGGCCGCCAGATAATAGCGGAGCCACTCCGGATCCATCCCGAGCTCCAGATACCGGAGGGGGCTGATGCCCGTGCCCCGGGACTTGCTCATCTTGGCGCCGCCCACCGTCACGAAGCCGTGCACATAAATATGGTCTGGGACGCGGAACGGACGGCCCGCGTACTTCAGCATCGCAGGCCAGAACAGAGTGTGGAAATAGATGATGTCCTTTCCGATGAAGTGGATCTGCTCGGTAGAGGGGTCGGAGAGGAATTTCTCGAAATCAATTCCCTTTGCGTTGCAGTAGGACATAAGGGAAGCGAGATAGCCGACCGGCGCGTCCAGCCAGACATAGAAGAATTTCCCCGGAGCGTCGGGAATCGGGATTCCGAAATAAGGCGCGTCTCGGGAAATATCCCAGTCCTCTAGCTGCGCGCCCTCGCCGAGCCACTCCTGGTCCTTGGCGAGCACCTCGGGCTGCAGGCGGGGCTTGCCGTCCAAGCCGCAGCCGCTGGTCCACTCCCGCAGGAACTGCCTCGCGGAGGGATCCGAAAGCTTGAAAAAATAATGTACGGAGCTGCGCAGCTCCGGCGTGGTTCCCGTCAGAACCGAGTACGGATTGATCAGCTCGGTGGGGCTGTAGACCGATCCGCAGACCTCGCAGCTGTCCCCGTACTGATCTTCTGCGCCGCAGTGCGGGCACTTCCCTTTGATATAGCGGTCCGCTAGGAACATCTTCTTCTGCGTGTCATAGTACTGCGTCACGCTTTTCGTATAGATCATGCCGGCCGCCTTCAGGCGGCGGTAGATCTCCTGCGAGAGCTTCACGTTTTCAGGAGAATCCGTTGTGTACCACCAGTCGAACTTGATGTGGAAGCCGTCGAGGTACTGCTTGCGGCCGGCCCGGATCTGGGCCACAAACTCCTGCGGCGTGACTCCCTTTTTTTCCGCTGCGATCATCATGGGCGCCCCGTGGGTGTCGTCCGCGCCGACGAAGACGACATTGTTGCCCATCATCCGCTCATGGCGCACCCAGGTGTCGGCCAGAATATATTCCGTAATGTGCCCGATGTGAAACGGGCCGTTGGCGTAAGGCAGAGCTGTTGTTATAAAAATGTTGCGTTTGCTCATGGATTTTTGGACGCAGAGAAAAGGAAATGAAAGTTTTATTTTATCTCTACACGGCGCGCCCACGGCCCAGGCGAACCGCCTTTTGAGCAGGTCCTCGGGCGCGAAGCGCCGGCGGCGCCTGCCGGATGGTCTGCGGCCGCTTCTGGGCTGCGTGGGATAATGGACAGAGTTTTGTGAGGACGAAACCAAGCCCATGACCAAAGACAAAATTGAAAAAATCCTGAACTCCGTCACGGACCCGAACACCGGCAAAGGGCTCGGGGACAGCGGAGAAATCGCAGGAATCGATGCCTCGGAGAGGGAAACCCGCATCGAGATCCGTCTCGACTATCCGGCAAAGACGCAGATCGAACCGCTGCGCGGCTCCATTCTGAAGACCCTGGCGGAAAACGGCATCGAAGCGGAAGTCGAAGTAGAGCAGCGGATTCGGGCCCACAAGGTCCAGCCGCTGCTGCGCGTTCTGCCCGGCGTGAAGAACATCATCGCCGTCTCCTCCGGCAAGGGCGGCGTCGGCAAGTCCACCATCGCGGCCAACCTGGCGCTCGCCCTGTCTGCGGAAGGCGCCCGCGTGGGCATGCTTGATGCGGACATCTACGGCCCCAGCCAGCCCGCCATGCTGGGCGTGAACGCCATCCCCGCCTGCGAGGACGGCAAGACCATGACCCCGAACACAGCCTACGGGCTGCAGGTGAACTCCATCGGCTTCCTGATCAACCCCGAGGATCCCGTTATCTGGCGCGGCCCGATGGTGTCCTCCGCCCTCCAGCAGCTTCTCTTCCAGACCCGGTGGAGCGACCTCGACTACCTCGTGGTCGACATGCCCCCCGGAACAGGCGACGTGCAGCTCACGCTCACCCAGCAGGTGCCTGTGACCGGCGCCGTGGTCGTCACGACTCCCCAGGAAATCGCCACCCTGGACGCCAGAAAAGGCCTCATGATGTTCAGGAAGGTCAATGTGCCGGTGCTCGGCGTCGTCGAGAATATGGCGCTCTTTCGCTGCCCTCACTGCGGACACCTGGAACGGATCTTTGGCGAGGGCGGCGCCAAGCGGCTCTCAGAGCAGTACGACGTGCCGATCCTGGGCAGCCTGCCGCTGGACCCTGCGATCCGGCAGGAGGCCGACTCCGGGCGGCCCACCGTCATCGCGGAGCCGGAAAGCGAGACCGCAGGCCTTTTCCTCAGCATTGCCCGAAAGGCGGCTGCGGCCCTTTCGCAGCTGCCCGTCGACCATTCCGCGTCGCTGCCTAAAATCAAGCCGGTAAAGGCCTGACCGGCTGCGGCTCATGGGTCCCCCGCCGCCCTGGGCGGCGGGTCTTCATTCAGCGTCTTCCTTGTGGTGCGCAGGATCGGGCACGCCGAGTGCCTTGTGCAGCTTGGGAGAAGTCGTTGTGTACTGCAGGAAGACCTTTTTCTCGGGGAATACGTACTGCGAGGCTCCGAAAGCGGCCAGCGCGCACTCGTGAAAGCCCGACAGGATCAGCTTCTTCTTGCCCGGATAAGTATTGCAGTCGCCAACGGCGAAAATGCCGGGCACGCTGGTCTCGAACTTAGCCGTGTCGACCACGATCTGCTTGTGGTCCAGCTCGATACCCCAGTTCGCGATGGGGCCAACCTTGGGCTGGAGGCCAAAGAACACCAGCAGGCAGTCCAGGGGGATGCGCCTCACAATGCCGTCGGCTCCGGTCACGCGGATTTCCTTGAGCCGGCCGTCCTTCTCTTCGAATCCCGTCACCGAGCCGATCATGAACTGCATCTCCCAGTTTTCGCAGAGCTGCTTCATCTTCGCCACGCTCGCAGCGGCCGCGCGGAAACCGTCGCGGCGGTGCACGAGGATGACGCTTTCGGCCTTTCCGACCAGATTAAGCGTCCAGTCCAGCGCGGAGTCCCCGCCGCCGCAGATGACGATGTTCTTGCCGGCGAACTGCTCTGGATCGCGGACGCGGTAAAAGAGCTGCTTGCCTTTGAATTTCTCAATGCCGGGGACCCGCATCGGACGGGCGTCGAAAGAGCCCACGCCGGAGGCGATGATCACCGCTCTGCTGTGGAATCTGGAGCCGGCATCCGTCTCGACATGGAACGTCCCGTCGGGCAGTTTCTTCACCACGGTCACCACTTCGCCCAGATGGTAGACGGGCTTGAAGGGCCAGTTCTGCTTGAGAAGGTTCTCGGTGAGTTGCGCCGAAGAATAGACAGGCACGGCGGGAATATCGTAGATGGGCTTCTGAGGATAAAGCTCCATGCACTGTCCGCCCACGTTCTTCAGGGAATCGACCACGTGGCACTTCATCTCCAGCAGGCCCAGTTCAAAAACCTGGAAAAGCCCGACCGGGCCGCCGCCCACGACAACAACATCCGTCTCTATCGTTTCGTCGCAGCGCGACGCGACGATCATGTAATCTTTAATAGCCATTGGAAATCTGTTTTTCCGTAAAGGATGAATGCCCGGCGGGGGAGCTCCCCCGCCGGGCCGCCGGTATGAAAGGAATCTATTTTCTCATGATTTGAGGGACTTAACATCCCCCGCCGGAACAGGGAGCCTAACGGCTCCCGCCCTCCCCGTCCTTCATTCGGGATTCGGCCTCGCGCAGCCTCGCATCAATCTCACTCATCGTATAGAAATCTCCGTCCGAGGCCTTCTCCGCCTCGTGGAATTGAATCGCGGCCTGTTTCCACTCTCCCTGCAGGGCGTACATCCTCCCGATGGCGAGGTGCGACTCGCTGTGCCGCCCGAGGGCCTCGCTCGACTGCGCGTAGTAACGATAATACGCGGGGTTGTCCTGCGAGAAGGCCCCCTGGGTTTTCAGGTACCGCAGGATCTCTTCATGCCGGCCCATGGAGCGCAGCGCCTCGATGTAAGCGCCTGCCGCCATGGATGAAACGGGGTTCTGGTCACAGAGCCGGCGCATCTGGGCAAGCGCCGCTTCCTTTTCGGCCTCGCTGCCGGCGGCGAGGAAGCGGGTTTCGCAGAGGTTTTTGTCGATAAAGACGCTCCTGCGCCCCCCTGCGGCTGCATCCGCCTTTTCCGCCTCCTCATAGGCCGCGGCCGCCCTGCCCATCTGCCTGTAGGCCACGGACAGCCCGTAGTGTGCCGCCGCAGCCTGCTCTCCGGAACTCCGGCCGACAAGCCTGAGCCGCAGCTGCCGCACGGCTTCCTCCCAGTCCGCCGTGCGGTCCCCCTGCAGCACCAGCAGCCGGGCCTGGATCAGAAGGAAGTCGAAGTCGTCGGACTTTCGGAACGACTGAGGATAGTTTCTCGCCCTGTTTTCCATGTCCCCGATGCGCTCGATCGTAAGCGGGTGGTCGGACAGATAGGAGTTCGAGGAATCATAGCTGCCGCTTTGCTGCTGCAGGCGCTGGAAAAACCGCACCATGCCGCGGGGGTCGTAGCCGGCGCGCGTAAGGATCTGGAAGCCTATGCGGTCAGCCTCCTGTTCGGCGCTTCTGGAAAATTTCAACTGATTGGAGATCATGGCAGCCTGACTGCCCATCACGATGGCAGAGGCAGCGTTGCCCCCCGAGCTGCCGCCAGCGGCAGCCGCAAGAATCGCAAGCAGGAAGGACCCGATGGCGAGCGCCCCCGTGCCTCTCTGCCTTTCAAACATCCGGGCGATATGCCTCTGGGTGACGTGTGCTATTTCATGGGCCATAACCCCCGCGAGCTCGCTCTCATCGGAGGCCGCGAGCACTGTGCCGGAAAAAACGGCGATGAAACCGCCGGGAAGGGCGAAAGCGTTAATTTCAGGCACCTTCAGCGGAAAAAACTGGAAACCATAACTGTTGGAGGGCGCCATGGCCACCAGCCTGTAGCCCAGACGGTTCAGATACTCGGAGACGTCCAGGTCATCGAGGTAAAAGCGGCTGTTGCGGATCTGGACCATAGACTGCTCGCCGATCCGCCTCTCTTCCTCCGGAGACAGCTCGCCGGATCCCGCCGGCTCCCCGATGGCCGGGAGACGGACCTGATCCATGCCCTGAGCCGCCGAGGCGCTGAGGACGGGCGTGGCGGCGAGGATCAGGCTTAAAGAGTAGGCGATCAAGGACTTCATCAGTTTCTTCCGCTAAAAAGCAAGCCTCAACTATGATAAGAAGCCAACGCCTCAAGAAGAGGCCGCGCTTCCATTTTTTTGGTGACTGAGTATTTCTCGATGAGTTCAGAAAACGGTTTAACGCATTTCGACAGCAGGGGGCAGGCCCACATGGTGGATGTCGCCGCCAAGAGCATCACCCACCGGTGCGCCACGGCCCAGGGCGTCATCCGCATGCATCCCTCCACATTCCAGGTCATCGCCTCGGGCAGCGCCAAAAAAGGCGACGTCATCGGCATCGCGCGCATCGCCGCCATCATGGCAAGCAAGAAGACCTCTGAGCTTGTCCCGCTGTGCCATCCGCTGCCTCTGACCCATGTGGCCGTTGACTTCGATCTCCACGAAAAGGAAAGCGCCGTAGTCTGCCGGGCGATCTGCGAAACGGACGGAAAAACAGGCGTTGAAATGGAGGCCCTTACCGCCGTAGAGATAGGACTGCTCACAATCTATGACATGTGCAAGGCGATCGACCGGGGCATGGTTCTCTCGGACATCCGCCTGCTTGACAAGAACGGGGGCAAAAGCGGCCACTGGCAGAGCGCCGATCCCGCCCCGAGACTCGCGGACGGCTAAGCCACCGGCAGCTTCAGCAGTACCTGCACCCCTCGAGCCTGCGGCCCCTCCGAGACGCTGAGCTCACCGCCGGCCTCCCGCACGCGCCGACCCATGTTCGCCAGCCCGAGACCGTTGCCCTGCGAGCGATCGGATACGGCCCCGGGCGCCATGCCCCTGCCGTTGTCCGCGGCGGAAAGCTGCAGTGCGCCCCCATTCACGGAGGCCTTGACCTCGAGCCGGTCGGCGCCGCTGTATTTGACGGCGTTTGTCAGGGCCTCCTGCAGCACGCTCAGGGCGCAGAAGGACAGCTCAGGGGGACAGGCGAAGTCATCCGGCATGCCGGAGACATCCCAGACCAGGCGGATTCCGGCCGCGCGAAGTCTGGGTTCCATGCGATACCTCAGATTGGCCAGCGCGGCGGTCAGATCCTCTGTTCCCACGCCGCTCGAGTCAATCGCAAGGCGCATCTGATCCAGGCAAGACTGCAGGGAATCCACGAGCGCCTCCTGGGAAAGCTTGCCGGTCTTTGCCGCGGCGAGCGTCGACACAAGCTCTGCGCCCAGACCGTCGTGCATATCGCGGATGTACCTCTCCCGTTCCCGGGCGACAGCCTCCCGCTCCGCCTTCCTGCGGACAGCCCCCTCGTCCTGCGGTGCGGGCGAGATGCCCCGCTGGGACCAGCCCCAGAGCAGCAGGCAGCAGAAGGCGGCGGCCTCCGCCACAAGCAGAGGCTGCAATGCCCCCTTCAGCGCAAACACCGCAAGTCCTGAGGCAAAGGCCGAGGCGGCAGCCGCCGGGAAAACCGGCGCCGTATCGGGCCGCCGGCGAAGAAGCAGCGTTCCTCCCGCCAAAATGAGCAGGAGAAGCACCAGACTCGCCCCGTTGAGCCAGGAAAGCCTGGCGGCAAAGGGACACAGGAGCGCCAGCAGAAGCCCGAAAAACAGCAGCGCAGCCGCAGGAACCGCCCCTGCGCGTCCCGCAGGCCGATACGCCTGGCCGCGCACGAGCACAAAAAGAACCGCAAGACACACGCCGTAGAGAAGGTGCCTCGCATTCACAAGCAGGAAAACAAGAAAGGGAAAAGACCCTTCCGGGCCTTCGGCAAGAGCCGCGGGGGAACACAGAACGAGCAGCGCCCCCCCGAGCAGACGCAGCGTCTTCATCAGGAATTGAGCAGGCCCATCTGACCGGCCTCATAGACCGCCTCGCCGCGCGAGTGCACCTGCAGCTTGCGGTAAATCTTCTTGATGTGGGCGGTGACAGTGTGGGGCGAAATGGAAAGGATCTCCCCTATTTCATTGAAGCTCATGCCCTTGGCGAGCAGATGCAGGATCTCGGTCTCGCGCGCGGACAGAGGATTAGGCTCGGAAGACTGGACAATGCCGCCCGAATGGCTCTGCAGGGCCCTCAGCACGCTTCTGGCCACCGAGGGGCTCACAGGAGAGCCGCCGCCGCGCAGCAGCTTAATCTGCGCGGTGATGTCCTCGCTTTCGGCCTCTTTGAGGATGTAGCCCGTCGCGCCAGCCGCGATGGAGTTGACCACGTGTTGCTCGTCTCCGTAAACCGTGATCACCATGATGTCAGAAGACGGGTGCAGGCGGCTCGCGAGGTGGATAAGGTCTATCCCGTCTCCGTCGGGCAGCCCGAGGTCTATCACCATCACTTCAAATTTCAACGTTTCGATCAGCCGGGCGGCGTCCCTCTTTGTGGAGGCGCAGCCAACCACTCTCATCAGCGGGTCCTGATTGATCGTAGTTTCGAAACGGTGGCGGACCTCGCCGTCGTCCTCAACAAGCAGCACGTTGATTTTGTTTTCTGGCATTTAAGCTTTGATTTTCAGTCAGACTGGAAACAAACGTAAGCAAACCCCCGGAAAGCAGGCCGGCGCATCGGCGGCCCGCTTCGGAATCCGGGGCTTTTTCGGATTATAAAGCACGACAATGGATTAAACCCTCCGACTTTTCCCACAGATCCTGAAAAGAGCCCCGGGACCGGTCGGAGACCGGGCATCCCTCTGCCGCAGCCGAGCAACCCGCGCCGCACGGGAGAGCACAAAACAGGGCAGGATCGTTATCATTGAACGGAGTAGAACCGTTATCTTTGATAAATAATATTTTTATAATCTTCTTAGAAGCGTGCAATTTTCATACCTGTTGCCATGCCTGATGCAAAACCCAAAATTCTTCTCGTAGACGATGACGCGGATCTGGTCTCCCTTTTGACCGACGGGCTCCAGCTGGAGGGCTTTGCCCCCACGCCCTCCTACAACGGGAAGGAGGCGCTTCTGAAGCTCTCCCAGGAAAATTTTGACCTCGTCATCCTTGACCTTATGATGCCCGGAATGAGGGGCACGGACGTGCTCATCAAGATCCGAGAATGGTCGCACATCCCCGTTATCATGCTCACCGCCCGCGGCGATTCCGCCGACAGGATCATCGGTCTGGAGCTCGGTGCGGACGACTACGTCTCCAAGCCCTTCACTCCGCGGGAGCTCTTCGCCCGAATCCGCGCCATTCTCCGGAGATCCTCCGGCACAGGAGCCTCAAGCATCCCCCTGATCATCGGGCCGCTCACCCTGAGCTCCTCGCAGAGACGAGTGTGGGTCACGAAGACACAGACCCCGATTGAGTTCACGTCGACGGAGTTCTCACTTTTCGAAATGCTCGCCAAAAACCTGGGCAACCGGGTTTCCAAAGCCGACATCTACGTCAAGGTTCTCGGCCGCGACATGGGCCGCTACGACAGGGCGATCGATGTGCATGTCAGCTCGATCCGCCACAAAATCAGCCGTGCGGCGGGCGACGCGATCTCCATCGACAGCATACGCGGCTTCGGCTACCAGATGTCCGTCACCAGAATGCCCAACCAGACCAAATGAACTCCGTTTCCACGGCCCCGAAGCCGCGCTCCGCGTCCCTTAAAAGATTCGATACGGTTTTCTGGCGCATGCTGGCCGCCTTTCTGGCGGCCATGGTCCTGTCGGGGATTTTCGTATTCACGATCGTCCTAGGGCTGCACTCATCCCAGATCCCGAGCAACCCGGGAAGCAGGGACCGGCTGGTGTTCGCCTCCCAGATGGCCGGCATCGCGGGAAAAGCCGGGCTCACTCAATGGCTGAAGGAGCAAAAAACCCCCGTCGACCGTTCCTATGTCTATGTCGTTGACGAGAGTGGAAAAGATCTGGCCGGCCGCCCCATCTCAGCCTCCCTGGTAAAGCATGCCCGCGAGATGTACGCCCAGGATCCCAACTCGGGGGACATTGTCCAGATCAACCTCGAAGGACGGCCTGTCCTCGCCTTCACGGTAAGGAACAGCAGCAGCTTCCTGAGCGAGTCGCGTTTTCTTCTGTCGCGCCCGCTCTGGCCCAACATCATCGCCTCCCTGCTGGTGGCCGTGGCAGTCGCCTCGGGCATGGCCTGGTCCATCACCCGTCCGATCCGGAAAATCGAACAGGCCATGGACAAGGTCACCGCCGGGGATCTGTCGGTGCGGGTCTCTCAGTCCGTCCGGACCTCCAGCGTGGAGCTTCAGAGCCTGTCGCAGTGCTTTGACAAGATGGCGGGGACCATAGAGCAGCTGCTCGAGCGCCAGCAGACGCTCTTTCACAATGTCAGCCATGAGCTTCGCTCGCCCCTCGCGCGCATGAACTGCGCGATCGACATCGCGAGGCAGTCCCCCGAGAAGATCCCCGCAATGCTGGACCACATCGAATCCGACGTAAAAAAAATGGACGCCCTGATCGATGACCTCCTCACCTACACCCGGCTCAACGCAGCGGATCTGCCGCTCGAGCGTGAGAACCACGTCGTGTTTGACGCCGGCGAAACGCTACAGGACGTGATTGACAGCGCAGGCATCGAGGCCAGCAGGAAAAAAGTCTCGATCCGGGCCGAGCTGCCCGACTCACCGCTCAGACTGACCGGTAATTCCGACATCCTGACCCACGCTCTGGAGAACATCATCCGAAACGCCATCCGCTTTTCTCCCGAGCAGGGCGTCATCACCTGCAGGGCTTGGAGAAGCAGCGCCGATCGAATCAGCCTCGCGATCGAGGATCAGGGCCCCGGGGCCGACCCGAAGGAGCTACCCACGCTCTTTGTCCCCTTCTTCAGGGGAGCGGGGCAGCCCACGGGCTCTGGCTTCGGGCTCGGGCTGGCCATCGCACGGGAGGCCGCCAAGCGCTTCGGCGGCAGCATTGCCGCCGAGAACATCCGGCCGCACGGGCTGCGCGTCCTGATCACGCTGCCCGCCCTCTCCGAACCCGCCGCTACAGCGAAGAAGAATTAAGGATCTGCAGCACCTCGCGGTGCAGTCCGCCAGCCGTACACACGGCGGACTTGTCGATGAGCGGGTTGCCGCCCTTCGTACTGGTGATGACGCCGCCCGCACCCTCGGCCACGGGGATCAGGGCGGCCGCATCCCAGTACGACAGGTCCGGGTCAATCATGATGTCGGCTCCGCCGGAGGCGACGGCGAAATAGCCGAAGCAGTCGCCCCAGGTGCGATAGAGCTTCGCCTGATCGACCAGCTTCTGTATCCGCCCGTCCCCGACCTGCTCGGGAGTGCTCCAGTGGGAAGTCACCAGCAGCGTGGCCTCCTTCAGTCTGGAGCACGGGCGCACCTTCATGGGGACGGACTGAGAAAAGCCTGTCCCGCGGCGCAGCTCCGCATGATTCTTCCAGCCGATCGCCCGCACCCCGGCTGCGGGAAAAGCGATGGAGGAAAGGATGGGGCCGAAGCCCTCCCCGTCGTCGCGTTCCAGCGCGATCAGGTTCCCGAACAGAAAGCAGTTGGAGATGAATGCGCGCGTCCCGTCGATGGGATCTAGGATCCAGCGGTAGCGTGGCAGGGCCTCGGCCGGCTCCTTGCCGCCCCACTCCTCCCCCAGGATGCCATGAGCGGGGAAGCGGGCTTCAATGAGGTCGCGCATGGCCTTTTCGGCGCCGCGGTCCGCCCGGGTGACCGGCGTATGGTTGGACTTCTCGTCGACGTGAATACCGGTGAGAAAATTAGGAAGGATTTCGGCGGCGGCAGCGTCCGCCAGCTCCTGAAGGAAAGGCAGGAACTGCCTGAGTTCCTCCTGCCCGATATTCCTGGTGTAACCGACCGGCTCTGTCATTGCTTTGCTCCCTCCATTTAAATACCGCAGCCGCGCGTCGGATTTGCCGACACATAAGTAATCAGTTGAGCCATAATTATAATTTTATGAGGCCAGAGCACTGGCCCGTGTCTGTTTTTGAAGGACGATTCAGAAATCATGCCGATTTACGGTTACAAATGCTCTTCCTGCGGCTTTGAAGAGGATGTCATCCAGAAGTTTTCCGACAAGCCGCTCAAAACCTGCCCCAAATGCGGGAAGGACACCCTGGTTAAGCAGCTTTCCGCTCCGGGCTTCGAGCTGAAGGGAAAGGGCTGGGCCGCCACGGACTTCAACGCCGGCCACACCGGGGTCGCTGCGGCTCACAAGAATTCTGACTGAAGCGCCCCAGGCGCGACGGTCTGCCATGCGCCCGAGGCCCCGGCACGGAGGTCCGCGGGCGCATTTTTTTCTCCCATATCATGTTCAAGAAGTTTTTTTCCGCCGGGCTCCTTTTCTGGATTCCACTGCTCTTTACGGTCTGGATTCTCGACAGCGTCATCGAGTTCAGCGACAGGCTGCTCGTGTTTCTGCCCCCGCGCTGGCTGCCCGAGTCCATTTACGGCGTGCACATCCCGGGCTTCGGCCTGCTTGTTGCCGCGGCCATCGTCCTGCTCACAGGCGTGGTGGTGGCCAATGTGCTCGGCAGAAAGCTGGTGTACTGGTGGGAGACGCTGCTCGAGCGCATTCCCGTGGTCAAGCAGCTCTACGGCGGAATCAAGAAAATAGCCGGGACTTTTCTCAATCCGCAGTCCCAAAGCTTCCAGAAGGTCGTCCTGGTCGAGTACCCTAGAAAGGGCATGTGGACGCTCGGGTTCGTGGCGAATCAGGCTGGGCCGGCTCTCTCGCAGGGCTGCGGGAGTCGCGCGGTCGCAGTCTTCATCCCCACCGCCCCCAACCCCACGTCCGGCTATGTTGTCCTTGTGCCGCAGGAAGATGTCCGCGACACGAGCTGCAGCGTCGACGAGGCCCTCACTTTCCACGTCTCGATGGGGGTCGTGCAGCCAGGGTCTGCCTCGGAGGCAAAGAGGTCCGAGTCCTGAGGAGCTGTCCAACAATTCTTGTCCCGAAGCCACTCACAGCGCCTGCCTCGCGCTAAACTTTAAAAGTATGTCCGTTGCCGGCGGCTCCCGTTGCGGGCGCTTGGGAGCGCCGGTGGCTTTTTGTTTCTGCAGAAAAAAGCTTTTCTGCTTTTTTTGTTTGACCCGGAGCTTGTATGCGTACCGTTTATTCGGGTTTGGTTGATGAGAAATTCATCGGACAGACCGTTACCCTTTATGGCTGGGTTCACCGCCGCAGAGACCACGGCGGCGTCATCTTCATTGACCTTCGCGACCGCGAGGGACTGGTTCAGGTGGTCTGCGACCCGGATCGTCCGGACGTCTTCCACACTGCGGAGAAAGTCCGCAACGAGTACTGCCTTAAAGTAGTCGGCCTGGTTCGCGCTCGTCCCGAGGGAACCAAGAATGAAGAGCTGATTTCCGGCGGCATCGAAGTGCTGTGCAAAGAGCTCGAGGTTCTCAATGCCTCCCTGCCGCCCCCGTTCAGCCTCGACGATGACAACATCTCGGAGACCGCGCGCCTCACCTACAGGGTGCTTGACCTGCGCAGGCCCATGATGCAGCACAACCTGCGCCTGCGCTACAAGACCGCGATGGCCTTCCGGCGCTTCCTGGACGCGCACGGGTTCATCGACATCGAAACGCCGGCTCTCACCCGCAGCACCCCTGAGGGCGCCCGCGACTATCTGGTACCCTCCCGCGTGGAGGAAGGCTGCTTTTACGCGCTGCCTCAGTCCCCGCAGCTTTTCAAGCAGCTGCTCATGGTTGCAGGCTTCGACCGCTACTACCAGATCGTCAAGTGCTTCCGCGACGAGGACCTGCGCGCCGACCGCCAGCCTGAGTTCACCCAGGTCGATATCGAAACTTCCTTCATGACTCAGGAGGAAATCCGCTCGCTGTTTGAGGAAATGGTGCGCGGCGTGTTCAAAGAAGTGCTGAACGTGGATCTGGCGAATCCGTACCCGGTCATGCGCTGGGACGATGCGATGGCCCGCTTCGGCTCGGACAAGCCCGATCTGCGCGTCTCGCTTGAATTCAAAGAGATCACGGATCTCTGCCATGACACGAACTTCAAGGTGTTCGCCAACGCCGCCGCAATGAAGAACGGCAAAGTGGTCGCCATGAACGTGCCGCACGGCTGCGAGCTGCCCCGCTCCGAGATCGACTCCTACACCGAATTTGTCAAGATCTACGGCGCCAAGGGTCTCGCCTACATCAAGGTCAACGACAAGAGCAAGGGCCGCGACGGCCTCCAGAGCCCGATCGTCAAGAACCTGTCGAATGAATTCCTGAAGGCCGTGATTGAAAGAACCGGCGCAAACGACGGCGACGTCATCTTCTTCGGCGCCGACAAGAAAAAGATCGTCTGGGACTCTCTGGGCGCCCTGCGCCTCAAGATCGGCCACAGCGAGTTCGGCAAGAAGGCCGGCCTCTTCAAGGACGGATGGAAGGCCCTCTGGGTCGTCGACTTCCCCATGTTCGAATGGTCCGACGAGGAAAACCGCTGGATGGCCTGCCACCACCCCTTCACCTGCCCGCAGGACTCCGACGTGGACAAACTCGAGAGCGATCCCGAGCACTGCTACGCCAAGGCCTATGACATGGTGCTCAACGGCTGGGAAATCGGCGGCGGCTCCATCCGAATCCACAAGGAAGACGTGCAGGAAAAGGTCTTCAGCGCTCTGAAGATCACCCCCGAGGAGGCCGAGCAGAAGTTCGGGTTCCTGCTGAAGGCCCTGAAGTTTGGCGCGCCGCCGCACGGCGGCATCGCCTTCGGTCTGGACCGCATCGTCGCGATGATGACCAAGGCGAATTCCATCCGTGACGTGATCGCCTTCCCGAAGACCCAGCGCGCCCAGTGCCTGCTCACGCACGCACCCGCGCCGGTCACCGAGAAGCAGCTGCGCGAGCTGCATATCAGGCTCAGAAACGAGCATAAGGCAGCCGCCAAGGACGGCGAGTAAGCCCTTATAGGGGCCCGCGCCCGCTTCGACCTCTTTCTCCCTCGGGGGAAAGAGGTTTTTTTTGGGGGGCGCGGCCGCGCCCCCGCTTCCGCCGGAAACCCGGCCCGGGAAACTCAGAGCATCGGAAGCGGCCGGTCTAGCCAGGGGTCCGTACTGGTCGTCCAGGACACCACGTGGCCGGTCAGGTCGAGATCCACCCACAGAGCCATCGGAGCGCGGGAATAGTCTTCATAGCGGTACATCAGCGAAGTCTGCTTGAGCGCGGGGAATTTGTACTCCTCCGCGCAGGGCCCCAGCAGTTCATAGACCTGAGCGCGGGTCATCCCGGGCTTGATCATCGGGAAGTTATCCTCGACGAGAGCCTGCTCGAGCTTAAAGTACCGGCCGGAGGAATCCAGGAACATCCACCAGACAGCCTGCCCCATGGGCTGCCAGGAGTAGGTGAGCCGCACCGTTCCGTCGGGCAAGACCGTCCTTGCGTGGGGCTTGCCCAGCTTCGCGACGATATCGGCCTCCGAAACCCCCTTGGCGATAAGCTGGGGGTGCGCGCAGCCGCCAAGCACCAAGGCGGCGGCACCGGCCGCAGCGGCCTTCAACAGTGTTCTTCTTTTCATGACCCACCCCGACTGTTTTCTTCCGGATTCTGATCCGGATAGCGGCTCTTCAGACCGGCTGCCAGATTCTCCAGAGCCCAACGGTACTGCTCGGACGGGCACCCGATAAGAACGGCGTCATCGAGAGCATCGGCCATCAGCCGCCCTATTTCCCTAAAGTTCTCATCGAGAACCTTCACCTTTTCAGTACAGGAAATATTACGGCCGTCGGCGTATTTCCACAAAGGCATCCCGTCGGAGCGCGTCTGCGCGGACTCGCGGCGGCTGAGCCTCCTGCTGTTGTCCTCGTAAGCACTAAATTTCTCCAGAACCTCGCGCATCTGATCTTTGGTCAGCACTTCGGCCGGCCCAAGGGCGAGGAGCTCAATGTACATCGAGGCCAGGTTCTCGACCTCCACGGCAAGGCTAAGAGCCTGGCTCACATCGCTTCCTGCGGCAACGACACCGTGGTGGGCAATCAGGCAGCATCGGCGCTCCTTCAGCGCCTCAAGCACGTTCCGGGCCAGCTCCGGGGTGCCAAAGAGCGCATACTTCGCGCACGGAATGTCCTCTCCTCCGGACGCTGCCACCATGTAATGGAAAGCCGGGATCGGAGTCTGCCTGCAGGCGAGAACCGTAGCCCTGGGGGAATGCGTATGCACGACGCCGCCCCACCCGGGGTGCGCCCGGTAGATTTCGGCATGCATCAGCCACTCGCTGGAAGGCTTGTGCGGTCCGCTGTGGACCCATTGCTTCGTCCCGTCATCCCAGTAAATCAGGGACAGGTCAGCGGGCCTGAGGGATTCGTAGTCCATCCCTGAAGGCGTGATCAGAAAAGCAGTCCGCCCCCCCTCTTCACATCTTGCCGAAACATTTCCGGCCTTGTTGACCACTAGACCGGCCCCGGCCATGCCCAGGGCCGCCCGGATGACGCTTTCTCTCGCCCGAGCCTCATTGTCAAAAGGCTTCATTGCGGCCTCCATTTCAAAAGTTCGCTGGGGAGCAGCACCCCTTTTTCCGTGATGAACCCCGTGACCAGCTCCGCGGGCGTCACGTCAAAGCCCGGGTTAAACGCATCGGTCTGCTGAGGGGCTATCCTCAGCGTTGAGACGCTCCCGCTGCGGCACACGCCGCGAATCTCACGCAGCTCGCCGCCCGGCCTCTTTTCAATGGGAATGCCGCTGCCACGGCTCAGTGAAAAGTCAATGGTTGAAAACGGCGCGGCCACATAAAAGGGGACGCCGCTCTCGCGAGCCGCGAGGGCCTTCAAGTAGGTGCCGATCTTATTGGCGGCGTCCCCGTTCGCGGCGATTCGGTCCGCTCCCACGATCACGACGTCCACAAGGTCGCGCTGCATGAGGTATCCTCCCGCGTTATCGGCGACCAGCGTCACCGGCACGCCCGCCATCCTCAGCTCCCACTCCGTTAGCAGTCCCTGCAGACGAGGCCTCGTCTCGTCGGCCCAGACATGAACCGGAATCCCGTCTGCGCTGCACTGGTAAACGCCGGAAAGCGCCGTTCCGTAATCGACCGTCGCAAGCCAGCCCGCATTGCAGTGAGTGAGAATCTGAAGGGGCCGCCCCGGCCTCGCTTCGGACAGGGCCCGCAGCAGCCGCGCCGCGTTCCTCCCTATCGAGCGGTTGGCGGCTACGTCCTCCTCGGCCATCCGGGCCGCCTCGCTGCGCGCGCAGCGGATCCTCTCCTGGCCCTCAAGGCCAGAAAGCCGCGCTGACATGCGCTTCACGGCCCACTGCAGGTTAACAGCAGTGGGCCTGGCGGAGGCTATCGCCTCCAGGCGCCTCCTGAGCTCGTCCCCGCTCGGATCGTCCGCGACCGCGAGTGCCGCAGCCCAGGCGCCGGACACACCGATGAGCGGTGCTCCCCTCACCTCCATGCGCTCAATGGCCTGCACCAGCCGCTCCCAGCTGCGGGCCGTTCGGATCCGCAGTTCATAAGGAAGGAGCGTCTGGTCAATGTAAAGGACCGAGTTTCCTCCGTCCTCCGTCCAGATAGTTCTCATCGGCTTGCCTTCAACAAGCATGGTTAAAACCCCGCTGCGGTTGCTGTTCTGACGGCCTATAGCTTACTGCCTGAGAAGGCCTGAGGCCGGGGCGTTCGCCGCGGATCGCCCGGATATAAACTTAACGCAGCCTGCCACAGCCGCTTTCCTTTTTCTCCGGCCCCGCCCGGCAGGCCGACCTTTTGGGAGTTCCCTACACAAATGAATTTCGTCATCGAAACCTCCTCGGGCGTTCGCTCCATCGCAATCAGCAACCCCGCCAAACGCAACAGCCTTTCCCTGGAAATGCTCGACGACCTTGCGCAGGCTTTGAAAGATGCGGACGGAGATCCGACCGTAAGGGTGATCCTGTTGCAGGGACTGCCGGGGCTTTTCTCCGCCGGCACGGACTACGAGGCCCTCGACGGAGCCTCCGACTATTACGAGCGCGAAGAGCGCCTTCTCGAGGCGATCGACGGCCTGAACAAGCCTCTGCTCGCGGCGGTGAACGGACCAGCGGTCGGGATGGCCGTGATCATCCTGCTCGCCTGCGACATGGTTTTCTGCGGCGAGCACGCCCTTTTCTCCCTGCCCTTCAGTGCCATGGGGTTCGTACCTCCTCACGGCGTCGCCGAGAGTCTAGCCGCCTGCTGCGGGCAGCGCTTCGCCGCGGAAAAGCTCCTGCTGTCCGAACCGATCTCAGCCGAGGAAGCCCTGCGGCTGCGGCTCGTCAACGCCGTGTTTCCGGATGAGGCTGTGGTGCGGGAAACCGCGGCCCGGGCCCTGCGGCTGTGCAGGCTGCCCCCTCACGCGGTGAGGGCGGCCAAGGCCCTCGTCCGGAGCGCCTGCCGTTCAGACCTGCCCCAGGCGCGGCGCGACGCGCTTGAAGCGCACCGCGCGCAGTGCAGAACCGACGAGGCGAGCCTTGCAAGGGCCGCTTTCCTCGAGGGGCGGAAACCCGATTTTTCAATGGAAGGCCAGGGTTCCTGACGGCCCCTACAAACGGAAACGGTTTTCTTGCCCTGCGGGGGCTCTGACCGATTCCCTGGCAATGTATCATTAAGAAATTGCCCCTATTAATGGACTTGGTGGATATGAATTCCGATAAACAGGACCATGGCATTCTGGCCTTGGCCGGGGAGGTTCTGGCAACAGAGGCCGCCGCGGTTAGCGCGCTGAAGTCGCGCCTTAACGGAAACTTCGCCCGGGCGGTCCGCGCACTTTTGTCCTGCAGGGGCCGCGTGGTGGTGACCGGCATCGGCAAAAGCGGCCATATCGCCCGCAAAATAGCGGCCACCATGGCCTCCACCGGCACTCCTGCCTTCTTCGTGCACGCCGCCGAGGCCTCTCACGGCGACCTCGGCATGATCACGCGCGATGATGTGCTCATCGGAATCTCCTACTCCGGAGAGACGAGCGAGGTCCTCGCCATCGTGCCCGTCATCAAGCGCGAAGGCACGTTCCTCATCTCCATGACGGGGAATCTGGAGAGCTCGCTCGCCCGTGAGTCCGACATTGCGCTCAACGTACACGTCGAACGCGAGGCCTGCCCGCTCAACCTGGCCCCGACCGCCTCAACGACGGCGACTCTCGCCATGGGAGACGCGCTGGCGATAGCCTGCATGGGCTCCAAAGGCTTCACAAAGGAAGACTTCGCCCGTTCGCACCCCGGCGGCTCGCTGGGCCGCAGGCTTCTTCTGAGAGTCTCGGACGTCATGCGGCGCGGCAACGACGTGCCAGCCGTGACGCCGGGCACCAATGTCCTGCAGGCCGTTCAGGAGATCAGCCGCAAGGGCATAGGGATGACTGCCGTGGTTGACTGCGAGCGTCGCCTGCTCGGCGTTTTCACCGAAGGAGACCTCCGACGCCTGATCGAGCGGGTAGGGGACATCCGGCGCTACAGGATCGAGGAGGTTATGACCGCCACACCCAAGTCCATAGCGCCTGAGGCCCTCGCCGTCGAGGCCGCGCAGCTGATGGACCGCGGCAGATGCAACCAGCTGCCGGTTGTAGACGAGAAGAGACGCCTGGTGGGGGCGCTGAACCTGCACGATTTGATGACGGCAAAGGTGATCTGATGACGTTAGAAGAAAAGGCGAAGAAAATAAAGCTTGTCGTGCTGGACGTGGACGGCGTTCTCACTGACGGGCAGATCATCACCAGCTCACAGGGAGAACTCTGCAAGCACTTCAATGTGAAGGACGGTCTTGGCATCAAGCTGATGATAGCCGCCGGCATCGACGTAGTCATCATTACCGGCCGGCGCTCGGCCATCGTGGGCGCGAGGCTGCGGGAACTGGGGGTCCGCGATGTCCTGCAAGGACAGATCAACAAGAAGCGGGCCTTCCTCGACCTCATCAAGTCCCGCAGGCTTGAGGCGTCCGAATGCGCCTGCATGGGGGACGATGTGCCGGATCTGCCGGTGATGCAGCTCTGCGGCCTGCCCTGCGCGCCCTCTGACGCCGTGCAGGCCGTGCTCAGCCAGGCCGCTTTCGTCTCCAGCAGAAAAGGCGGCTTCGGAGCTGTCAGGGAAATGGCCGAAGCCATCCTGAAGGCACAGGGCAAATGGGACCAGCTGCTCGACAAAATCTATTTCAACCCGGAGCCGTCCCGGTTTAGGTAGCGAATCATGAGGGAGCGAATTTCGGCCGTCGTCGCCATCGTGCTGCTGCTGCTTCTCATCGGGGCGAGCTATTTTTATGCGACTCAGGCGAGATTGAAGGATCTCAAATACATACCGGGCGAGAACTCTCCGGACTACACGGCCGAAAACATCACCGTGACGGCCTTCGGCCCGGACGGCAGTCCCCAGCGGCGGCTGATCGGACGGCGCATGGTGCATTACTCGGACGACCGGACCGATGTCGCGGAGCCCGAGCTTGTCGCTTTCGAGCCCTCGAAGCCCAAGGTCATCGCGAAGGCCCGGCGCGGCTGGACAAGCGACGGCGGCCAGACGATAGAGTTCGAGGGCCAGGTCAGCCTAGATCGGGCCGCATGGAAGAATTCGGCCGCCATGAGCTTCCGCACGGCAAAGCTCACGGCGTATCCCGACACAGAACGTTTCGTGTCGTCCGTCCCTGTCGCTTTCGCTTGGGGGGAAGACAGGACCACAGCGGGCTCCATGGTCTATGACCATGCCCGGGGAACGATCAGCCTGTCGGGCAATGTGAAGACGCACATCGTCCGGCAGAAAAAATAAATTGGGGATGGCATTAAATGCTTAAGAACAAAATCATCCTGATTGCCGCGACGGGCTTCGCCGCCGCGGCCGTCCAGGCCCTCCAGTCCGACAGCAGCAAGCCCATCGAGATCGCTGCGGACCGTTTTTCCGGCGACCAGGTCCAGCAGACCGCAATCTATACCGGCAACGTCGAAGTCCATCAGGGCTCGCTGGAAATGCACGGAGACCGCATGGACCTCAGCGTCAATAAGAAAGGCTACCGAACCGGCGTCATGACGGGCCGTCAGGCGCGATTCAAGCAGCAGCGTGACAATCCCGACCCACGCATCAGCGAGTGGATGCACGCCCAGGCCGACAAGATGATTTACAACGAGGAGAAGGACACCATCACCCTGATCACCAACGCCAGGCTCACGAGGACCGAAAACGGCGTGCTCAAGGACGAGGCGACGGGGCAGCTCATCGTCTACGACATCCGCAATGCCCGCTCCCAGGCCCAGGGCGGCATGGTGAGTGGCGAGCGGCAGCGCGTCACGACTATCATTGCGCCCCGGAAAAAGGACAATGAATCCGGCAGTTCGGCCAAAGACACCACGGGGCTCAGGTCGTCGGATTCCATCGGCGCCCGCCGCAAGGAGTAAGCCGTGACCGATTCCCTGAACTCGCTTGTGAAAGGATCCCACACCCTTGATACCCGGGCCCTGCGCAAAAGATACGGCAGCCGCATAGTGGTGAAGGACGTGTCGCTGCAGGTGAAAAGCGGTGAGGTCGTCGGGCTGCTCGGTCCAAACGGCGCGGGCAAGACGACCAGCTTTTACATGATCGTGGGACTCGTGCCGGTCGACGGCGGCTCCATCTACCTCGACGGGGAGAACATCACCCACCTTCCCATTTACAGGCGCTCCCGCATGGGGCTTTCCTATCTGCCGCAGGAGGCGAGCGTCTTCCGGTCCCTGACCGTCGAGGACAACATCCGCGCCATTCTGGAGCTGCAGAAGGATGAGCAGGGAGCTCCCCTGACCAAGAGCCAGATTGACGCGCGGCTGGAGGAGCTGCTCGACGAGCTTTCCATTCAAGGCGTGCGCACTAATCTCGGCATCTCTCTGTCCGGCGGCGAACGCCGCCGCACGGAGATCGCCCGCGCTCTTGCGGCCAGGCCGAAGTTCATTCTGCTTGACGAGCCGTTCGCGGGCGTCGACCCCATCGCTGTCAATGAGATACGGAAAATCATCCGCATCCTCAAGGACCGCAACATCGGCGTGCTGATCACTGACCACAATGTCCGAGAGACTTTCAAAACCTGCGACCACGCCTACATCATCGCTGACGGGCACGTCCTCGCAGCCGGGTCCCCGGAGCAGCTCAGCAGCAACCCGGAAGTGCGGCGCACCTATCTGGGTGAAGATTTTGATTATCCCCGCAGCGCCGTGGATCGCTAACGCCGGGACTGACTGCATTGAGCAACGCACTGAAAATCGTTCAGAGCCAGAAAATGGTTCTGACTCCCCAGCTGAAGCAGTCCATCGAACTACTTCAGTTGCCGACGGCAGACCTGCTGGAGACCATCAGCCGCACGCTCGAGGAAAACCCCTTCCTGGAGCTTCCGGAAGACTCAGGTGGCGAGGACTCGCCGCTTCGCGGTTCTCCGGAGTCCGAGGCGCAGGCCCCGCGGCACGAGGAGGAGCCTGATTCGGCCACCTCCGCTCCGCTCAATGACATGCCGCCCGAAGTCGACCTGGTGCACCAGCCCTGGGGAATGCCCGAAGGCGATGATGACTATTCTCCGATCGACCGCGCGGTCTCTCTGACCACCCTTGCCGACCATCTTCACGAAGAGCTCGGACTGCTGCGGCTCGATCCGGATATTTCCGCCAAGGCGGCCTTCCTGATCGGGGAGCTCGACGACGACGGTTTCCTTCCGATCTCCCTCGAGGAGGCGGCCAGAGACTTTGAGCGCATCACGTCCACCGGGCCCGCGGCGCCGGAGCAGTGGCAGGAGGCGCTCCGGGTGCTGCGCGGGCTCGATCCCATCGGCGTGGGCGCCTCCTCTCCACAGGAGTCGCTGCTGCTGCAGCTTGAGAGCAGAATCCAGTTCTGTCCGCCGGAAGAAAGAAAGATTCACGAGCTTGCGGAAAAAGCCATCGCCGAGCATCTCCAGGAACTGGCCCGGAAGGATTTCTCCCGGCTGAAAAAGTGCCTTGGCTGTTCCGACGAAGAGGTCCGGAGGCTCTACGACTGCATCCAGTCGCTCACGCCAAGGCCCGCTGCTCTCTACAAAAGCTCGCCCACGCTTTATGTCATCCCCGACGTATTCGTCAGGCGTCAGGCAGGCCGCTGGGAGGCGCTTCTCAATCCCGCCACCGTACCCCCCGTCCGCATCAACGAGCGGCTCGTGAGGCTGATGAGCGCTCAGGGAAACAGGTCAAAGGAAATGAGCGGCTGTCTGACCGCCGCCAGGACGTTCACGCACAGCGTGAACCAGCGCTTCGAGACCATCCTGAAGGTCGCTCAGGCCATCGTGCGCAGGCAGCAGGATTTCTTCAGTAGGGGCGAACTCGCGCTGACACCCATGGTGCTGCGTGACATCGCCGAAGACACACAGCTGCACGAGTCCACCGTTTCGAGGGCGGTGAACGGGAAATACCTTCAGTCCTCCCGCGGCGTCTATGAATTCCGTCACTTCTTCAGTTCCCATGTCTCCAGCGCCTCGGGCCAGGCGGTTTCGTCAAAGGCGATCCGCACTCTGATCCGCGAGTTCGTCGAAGGTGAACCGCCCGACAGGCCGTTGTCTGACTCCCAGCTCGCGGCGCTGCTGGCCGGCAAAGGCTTCGCCGTGGCACGCAGGACCGTCGCAAAGTACCGCGAGCAGGAACAAATCCCTATCGCCTCGCTTCGGAAAAAAATCCCTCTCTGACGTACCATAGACGCAGCGTTCAATTTCCGTACGGCGGGGGCTCCGTCCATGCAAGTTATCGTTGTGACCGGGCTGTCGGGATCCGGCAAGTCCGTGGCCATTAAGCAGCTCGAAGACAGCGGTTTTTACTGCATCGACAACCTCCCTGTTGACTTCATCGTACCGGTCGCGAAAGCCCTGGACTCGAGCGGTCAGCGGCACATCGCGATCTCGGTGGATGTCCGCACCCATGCCGCCCCCCAGAAGGCGAAGGAAAAGCTCTCCGAGCTCAGGCGCCTGGGCTACGACGTGAAGGTGCTCGCCCTCACCGCCTCAACCCCGGCCATCGTCCAGCGTTACTCGGAAACAAGGCGCCGCCACCCCCTCACCCCCCTCAACCGCAGGCCCGGGGACCAGACCGGCCTGCAGGAAGCGATAGCCAAGGAGCGGGCCCAAATGGATCTTCAGGTCGGGGAGGTGCTTGACACGACCGACCTGTCGCCCGCGACGCTGCGCGCCTGGATCCGGCAGTTCATCAACGCACCCGCCTCCGAAATGACCTTGTCCTTCGAGTCCTTCGCGTTCAAGAAGGGCATTCCCGTCGCCGCCGACCTCGTGTTCGATGCCCGCTGCCTTGCCAACCCCTACTACGAGCCGGGCCTGCGGGAGCTCACGGGAAAAGACGCCCCCGTCATTGAGTTTCTGGAGAAGAAAACCGACGCGCTGAAATTTGTTGGCCACATCGAGGAATTCATCCGCGCCTGGCTACCCGCCTACATGTCCCAGGACCGACACTACCTGACGGTGTGCATCGGGTGCACTGGCGGGCAGCACCGCTCCGTGTACGTGGCCGAGGCTCTCTTCCGGCGCTTTGCGCGCACGCCAGGCGCCGTGGTCCGCCACCGCGCTCTCGACAACAAGGCGCGTCAGGGCTGAGCGCTTCCGGAAAGAAATTCAAGCGCCAGCTTCTTCACCGGGGCGGGCAGGGCTCCTTCGGCCGCCTCAGCGCGGCTAAACCACCGTCCCCTGCCGTGCAGGTCCGGACTGCGGCCTGCGCTCTGAACACTCCAGACGAACATTTCAAGCCTGTAGTGCGTAAAGTCATGCTGCACTTTACGGTAGAAGCGCAGGCTGTCTGCGTCCACCGCCTCCAGCGCCCGAAGCCCCTCCCGAACGGCTCGGCTCTCGCCGCCGCCCTGCACGCAGGGAAAACACCACAGCCCTCGCCATACGGCTTTTTCCGTCCTTTTCTGCAGCCACAGCCCCTGAGGCCCCCGGATCATGAGAAACGCCTCCTGCCGCACCTCTCTGCCCCGGCCTGCGCCCGCCGCCTTCCGGCCCGGGAAGCTCTCCGGGCTGCCGGAGGCGAAGGCTGCGCATCCGACCCTGAGGGGACAGTCCGCACAACGCGGTGATTTCTGCGTGCAGACCCCTGCCCCAAGATCCATCAGCGCCTGGGTGTAAGCGCGGCAGCCGCTTTGCGGCAGCTCGCGACGGGCAATGGCCCAGAGCTCATTCTCGAAGGCGGCTTGGGAAGCACCGCGGCGGACTCCGAAGCAGCGCGAAAAGACCCTCCTTGCGTTTCCGTCCAGAATGGGCGCCGGTCTGTCCCAGCAGCTCGAGACGATCGCCCCGGCCGTCGACCGTCCAATGCCGGGGATCTGCATCAGAGCCTCGACGCTTTGGGGAAATTCCCCTCCGGATTCCGCTATTTTCCTTGCGCCTGCGTGCAGGTTCACGGCCCGGCGATAGTACCCGAGCCCCGACCAGTGCTTCAGCACCTCCTCCTCGGAGGCCCGCGCGAGCGACTCGACGCTGGGGAAGTCCTCGATGAACTTCAGGTAAAAAGGAATTACCGTGCCGACCTGCGTCTGCTGCAGCATGATTTCCGACACCCACCTTTTATAAGGGTCTGTCGTCTTCTGCCAGGGAAGATCCTTCCTTCCCGAGCGCTTCTGCCATGCGGTGAGGAGCGTCGCAAAATTTTTCATCATTCTTCTTCTCACAACCCCGGCTTTTGCGGATCCGCAAAACATTTCCAGAAAATCGTTAGACTTGCGCCTAAGCACGCTTCTTCTTGTTAAGAGTCACCTATGCCTCTGGCTTTTTGGAGATTCCCTTGGTTCGCGATCTCTGCGGCGCTGGCCGCCTCGATCGCCTTCTGCCCCGCGGCGGGGGCTCAGCCCGGCTCGTCTCAAGCCGCAGGCGCTGCTGCCTCGTACCCGGCCCTTACGAGCGACGTCCTGTTCGAACTGATCGCCTCGGAGGTAGCCGCCCAGAGGAACCTCCCCGGCTCAGCTTACGCTACTCTGATGAAGACGGCCCGGGATACCGGCAACGCAGGCATCGCCAGGAGAGCGGCGGAAATCGCATCCGCCTCCAGAGCCTGGCGAGAAGCCGACGAAGCCCTGAAGCTCTGGGAGGAGCTGTCCTCCAACCCGTCGGACAAAAGGCTTGCGCACGCCCTCGAAGATGTCAGGGCCGGGCGCTATGAGAGCGCCGAGCCGGCGCTGGCGGAAGCATTGAAGACAAGCAGCACTCGCGAACAGCTTCTCGGGCAGATCGTCGTCTTCTTCAGCGGCGCCGATGCCTCCCGAGCTTTTCCCGTCATAGAGCGGCTGGCCAGCCCGAGCCTGAAAGAAGACGAACGGCCGCAGCTGCCCCTTCTGCTGAGCCAGCTCGCCGCTCAGGCCGGCGAGCCCGCCAAAGCGCGGAAATTTGCCGAACTCGCCATCAGCCGCTCCGGCGGCAACGAGGAGGTGATCCGCCAGAGCCTTATCCCGCTTGCGATGACCAACAGCGCGGAGGCCATCCCCGCGCTCGCGGCATTTCTGAAAGCCCATCCCCGTGCGGTCTGGGCCCGCCTGCTCTATACGCGGGCACTGGTGCTCAACAAGGAGGAGAAGGAGGAGAAGGAGGCCGGAAAGCAGCTCCAGGCTCTTTCCGCCGAGCCTTTGTCTCCTGCGCAGTGGTTTCAGCTGGGCACCTTGTCGGAAGCGCTTGGGAAAACAGACGACGCCTTCGGCTTTTACAAGCGGAGCCTGCAGACTTCGGGCACGGGCGCAGGCAGCCACCTTGACAGCGCCAGATTCCGGCTCGGCGTTGTAAGCGAGGCACGCAAGCATCCCGAGGAAGCAATCGGGTGGTACTACAAGGTCGAAAAAGGGCCGCACTACGTGCCCGCCCGGTTGCGGCTGGCCGAACTGCTCGCCGCTGCCGGAAAAGCGGATCGGGCCGCGGCGGTCCTCGCCGGCACCCGGTCGGAAAAACCAGAGGAGCGCGCCGCGCTTGTCACGGCGCAGGCCCAGCTGCTCGACAGGGCGGGCCAATCGCAGCAGGCCTACGAACTCATGAAGGACAGCGCCGGGGAGCTGGCCGGGAAGCCTGATTTCCTCTACGACACGGCCATGATGGCCGAAAAGGTGAATAACCTGGAAGATGCTGAGTTTTACCTGAGGAAAGTTCTCGCCCTCCGCCCGAATTCCGCCTCCGCCTACAACGCCCTCGGCTACATGCTGGCCGACCGCGGCCTGCGGCTACGCGAGGCGCTCGGTTACATTGAAAAAGCAGACCGGCTCAAGCCCCGCGACCCTTATATCCTGGACTCTCTGGGCTGGGTGCACTTCAAGCTGGGCGACCTTGAACTGGCTGAGCGCTACCTGAAGCAGTCCATCGGGCTGCGCTATGACCCCGAGACGGCGGCTCATCTGGCGCAGGCCTACGCAAAAGCCGGCGATCTCGATGAAGCAAGAAAGATCGTCAGCGCCGGACTTAAAAGGCATCCTGACAGCGCCCCGCTCAAAAAGCTCCAAGAAAGTCTCCCGCCGCCATGAAACGCAGGTTTTTCCTTGCCGCGGCGTTCGCATCGCTTCTGGCGGGTTGCTCCGCCCTGCGCCCGCCCGAGGGCGAGCGCGTTCAGCGGCAGATTGAGGGACGGTTTTCCATCTCGGTCGAATCCAGCGGCGACAGCCGCAGCGACCGCGGCTCCTTTGTCTGGACCGAGGCAGAAGGCTGGCAGAGGCTTGACATAGGCCACCCCCTTGCAGGCACCCTGATGCGCCTGACAATGTACCCCGGCCGGGCCGTCTTCGAGGACGGCAGCGGCAAAAAGCTCGAAGGCCGCTCCGCCCAGGCTCTGATGGCCGAATATCTGGGGTTCGATTTCCCGATTGCCGCCTTCAGGAGCCTGCTTGAGGCGGACACCGGAACTGCGGACTCGTTCGAGCTGCAGGGCTGGGACGTCTCCGTGGTGCAGCGGACAAGCCAGGGGTTGCCTCAGCTGGTGAGGCTCAGAAAGGAACCTTCGGAAGGCTCACCCCTCATCCGGGCCACCCTTTTCATTGACTCGAGGCAAAGATATGCCCGTTGACTCCGACAGCTGCTTTGTCAACCTTCCCGCACCCGCCAAAATCAACCGCTTTCTGCACATCATCGGCCGCCGCAGCGACGGCTATCACCTTCTGCAGTCTCTTTTCGAACTCGTGTCCCTGTGTGACGACCTGAGCTTCCGAAAGCTGGAGAACGGAAAAATTGAACGGATCGGCGACCTTGCCAGCGCGCCCGGGGATGACCTGTGCGTGCGGGCTGCCCGGCTGCTGCAACGCGAAGCCGGCTGCCGCGCAGGGGCTGTCGTCAGGCTGCACAAGAAAATACCGTCCGGTGCAGGGCTGGGCGGAGGTTCTTCGGACGCCGCTACGACTCTGATCGCACTCAACCGGCTATGGGGCGCCGGCCTGTCCCGGTCCGATCTGATGGATCTCGGGGCAAGGCTCGGCGCAGATGTCCCGTTTTTCATCGGGGGACGCAGCGCCTTCGTCGAAGGCGTCGGCGAGCGGCTCAGCCCGGTGGATCTCCCAGACGAGCTCTTCGCGGTGATCTGGCCAGGCGTTGGTTCCTCCACCCCGCAGGCTTTCCAGCGCTTTGACTTGACAAGCCATCCTCAATCGTTGAAAATTAACAATCTTTGCGGCTGCTTCCGGAACGGCCGGCTCCGGCAAGACTTGCACAATGACCTCGAGCAGGTGGTCTCAGAGTCCATCCCTCAGGTCCCTGAGGCTCTTGCCTATCTGGGAAGACTCGGCGCAGCCCGCATGACCGGGTCAGGTTCCGCTGCGTTCGCCGCCCTGAGCGACGGGAAGGCCGCCGAGGCCGTCCTCCGCCGGGCGCCGGAAGCCTGGCAGTGCTTCATTGTCCGAAGTCTGCACGAACATCCCTTGAGCGGATGGTTGGATAATATTTGATAGCTGTCCTTCGCAGGGGAGTCGCCAAGTTGGTTAAGGCACCGGATTTTGATTCCGGTATTCGCAGGTTCGAGTCCTGTCTCCCCTGCCAGCGAACCGGCGGCAGAAGTATAGATTTATTGTTTTTTGTTTATTTTTTATAACTGCGGGACGATGAGCCCTGCGAGGATGAAGAGTTAAATCATGGTTTCCGACAAGCTTATGGTTTTCTCGGGCAACGCCAACCCCAAGCTGGCCCTGTCTGTCACGCAGCACCTGAACATTCCGCTCGGCCGCGCCACGGTGAACCGCTTCTCGGATGGGGAAGTTGCCGTTGAGATCAACGAGAACGTCCGCGGACGCGACGTCTTCGTCCTGCAGAGCACCTGCGTACCGGCCAATGACAACCTGATGGAGCTGATGATCATGGTCGACGCCCTGCGCCGCGCCTCGGCCCGCAGGATCACGGCGGCCATCCCCTATTACGGATACGCCCGCCAGGACCGCCGCCCGCGCTCCGCCCGAGTTGCGATCAGCGCGAAAGTCGTCGCAAACATGCTGCAGTCCGTGGGCGTTGATCGCGTGCTCACCATGGACCTGCACGCCGACCAGATTCAGGGCTTCTTCGACATTCCCGTGGACAACATCTACTCCACTCCGGTCCTGCTCAACGACATTCTTGCCCACCACTACCCCAACCTGATGGTGGTGTCCAACCTGATGGTGGTGTCGCCGGACGTCGGCGGCGTTGTGCGCGCCCGTGCCATGGCGAAGGCGCTCGATGTTGATCTGGCCATTATTGACAAGCGCCGCCCGCGCGCCAATGTCGCCGAAATCATGAACATCATCGGCGAGGTGAAGGACCGCACCTGCCTGATCACCGATGACATCGTGGACACCGCAGGCACGCTCTGCAACGCCGCAAGCGCCCTCAAGGAGCGCGGCGCCGTGTGTGTCCTCGCCTATGCGGCCCATCCTGTCCTGTCAGGAAACGCCATTGAAAGAATTACAAATTCGCCCTTGGACGAGCTCGTCGTCACCGACACGATCCCGCTGCGTCCCGAGGCCGAAGCCTGCCCGAAGATCCGCCAGCTGTCCTGCGCGGCTCTGATCGGCGAAACCATCTCTCGCATTGCCAACGAGGATTCCGTAAGCTCTCTGTTTGCGGAGTAAAACCGCGGCTTCTCCGCTGGTCGCGGCGGAGAAGCCCCTTTATTTTTTTCTTTTGGAGCTTTAAATGAATTTCACCGCTACCACACGTAAGACGCAAGGTACGGGTGCGAGCCGCCGTCTGCGTCGCGCCGACAAGGTCCCCGGCATCGTCTACGGCAACAACCTGCCGGCGACCCCGATCGTGATGGACCACAACCCGATTTTCTACGCCCTGCGCAAGGAAGCCTTTCACTCCTCCGTGCTGACGCTCAACCTCGACGGAAAGGACGAGCTTGTCGTGCTGCGTTCTTTCCAGCTGCATCCCTACAAGCAGCAGGTTCTGCACATCGACTTCCAGCGCGTGGATCCGAACGTCCCGATGAACATGCGCGTGCCGCTGCACTTCGCCGGCGCCGAGAACAGCCCTGCCGTCAAGATCAGCAAGGGCCTTATCAGCCACCTGGTTTCCTTCCTGGAAGTGCGCTGCCTGCCCAAGGATCTGCCCGCCTTCATTGACGTCGATCTGTCCGGCATGACCGCTCAGACCACCCTGCGCGCCTCCGACCTGAACCTGCCCGAGGGCGTCAAGGTCGTCGAGAAGCCGGGCGAAGACACGGCCATCGCCACTGTGATCACCGACTTCAAGGAAGAAGAAGCCGACGAGGCCGCGGACGCCGCTGCCGCTGCAGCCGCCGCTGCGCCTGCCGAAGGCGCTGCCGCCGGCGCCGCCGGTGCTGCCGCCGCTCCTGCGGCTGGCGCCGCCGCTGCGGACGACAAGAAGTCCGAATAAACTTCTGTCTTCCGTTGAAAAAGGCTCTCCCCCTGGCGGAGAGCCTTTTGTTTATCCGTTTCACAAGGAACCGCCGTGTCCAATCCATCCAAGGGCATCTGCCTCATCGCGGGGCTGGGAAACATCGGCCTGGAATACGAGGGAACCCGACACAACTCGGGCTTCAGGTTTGCCGACGCACTGGCCGAAAAATACCGGGCTTTCTTCTCTGAGGAAAAAAAGTTCTTTGCCTTCACTGCGAAGGCGCACATTGGCAGCCATGATGTCTGGCTCATGAAGCCGACCACCTACATGAACCGCTCCGGGCAGGCCGTGCTCGCGATGGCACAGTACTTCCACATTCCGCCCGAGCAGATCCTAGTCGTCCACGACGAGCTGGACCTGCCGCCTTCCTGCATGCGGCTCAAGCTGGGCGGCGGGAATGCCGGCCACAACGGTCTGAAGGACATTACCCAGAAGCTCGGGACCCCGAATTTCTGGCGGCTCAGGCTCGGGACGGGACACCCCAGAACACTGGGACTCGCCCAGCCCGTGGCCGACTTCGTCCTGCACAGAGCGAGCCCGGAGCAGCAGGCCGGGATCGACCGCTGCATCGCCGCTGCGCTTGAAAGCGTGGAGGATCTCGCCGAAGGCCGCTTCGACAAGGCCGAAAGGAGCCTCTCTCCCTTCGGGCATCCCCCGAAAGCGAGCGAGACGGCCTGAGGCGGTCGCCATGAATCCGGTGATCTTCGTCAGCCCATGCCTGCTCGGCCAGAAAGTCCGCTGGGACGGCCGCAGCTCGCTCGGCGACGCCTTGTTCTCACGCTTCATCGCTTCGGGCGGAAGCATCGTCTCGCTGTGCCCCGAGTGCGCCGGCGGCCTGCCGACCCCGCGCGCGCCCTGCGAAATCGCAGCCGCATCTGGCGGAGCCGTCCTGGCCGGGCGCGCGATAGTGCAGGACGCCAACGGCGGGGATAAGACGCACCAGTACCTTGAGGGAGCTCGGGCCGCGCTGGCACTGTGCCTCGCCAACCGCGTCCGTATCGCCGTTCTTAAGGACCGAAGCCCCGCTTGCGGCGTGAATTTCATCCACGACGGCGCTTTCTCCGGCCGCGTGGTCCGGGGCGAGGGAGTTGCGGCCGCACTGCTGCGCCGCTCCGGCATCCTGGTGTTCGATGAGACGCAGCTTGTCGAAGCCTTCGAGGCAGCTTTCGCGGATCAGCCGGGAGCATCTTCCTGCGGCTGCGGGGTTGCGGGATAATCAGTTCATTCATTTTTTGAGGGGGCCAGTCCTTCCTCTTTTTTAGGGAATTTGCAACATGGGTCTTAAATGCGGCATCGTCGGCCTGCCAAATGTGGGCAAGTCCACTCTCTTCAACGCCCTCACCAAAGCGGGCATCGCGGCCGAAAACTACCCTTTCTGTACGATTGATCCCAACGTCGGCATCGTCGAGGTTCCTGACCCGAGGCTCTCGGCGCTGGCCGACATCGACCACCCGGCGAAAATCGTCCCTGCCACCGTCGAGTTCGTCGACATCGCCGGACTGGTGGCCGGCGCCAGCAAGGGCGAAGGCCTTGGCAACCAGTTCCTCGCCAACATCCGCGAATGCGACGCCATCGCGCACATCGTCCGCTGCTTTGAGGACGACAACATCGTGCACGTCTCGGGAAAGGTCGATCCGGCCTCCGACATCGATGTGATCAACACAGAGCTCGCGCTGGCCGACCTTACCGTTGTCGAAAAGCAGCTCCAGAAATGGGGCAAGATCGCGAAGCAGGGCGGAGACAAGGAAGCCGCAAAGCTGGTCGCCGTGCTGGAAAAGCTTCTGCCCGCACTATCTGAAGGCCGCCCCGCGCGCTTTGTTCCCCTTTCCGAAGAAGAGCTGCACACGGTCAAGAATTACGGGCTGCTCACGCTCAAGCCAGTGATGCTCGTGGCCAACGTGAGTGAGGACGGCTTTGAGAACAACCCTTACCTGGACAAGGTGAAGGAAATCGCCGCTCAGCAGAAGGCCTCTTTTGTCGCCGTCTCCGCCCAGACAGAGGTGGAGCTCCTCGAGATGCCGGAAGAAGACCGGGCGATGTTCCTCTCCGACATGGGCCTGAAGGAACCGGGACTAAACCGCGTCATCCGCGCGGGCTACGACCTTCTCGGCCTGCAGACGTTCTTCACGAGCGGCCCGAAGGAAACCCGCGCCTGGACCATTCACAAGGGAGACACGGCCCCGAAGGCCGCCGGCGTTATCCATACGGACTTTGAAAAGGGCTTCATTCGGGCCCAGACCATCGCCTACGAGGACTACATCAAGTATCACGGCGAAAAGGGCGCGCAGGAAGCGGGAAAGGAAAGATCGGAAGGAAAAGACTATGTCGTGAAAGACGGCGACATCATGACCTTCCTTTTCAACGTCTAAGCCGCGGCCCCGCCGGGGCCCCGGACAGGATGCTTTCCGAAAAGCATCTGCGGGATCTCCCCCGCAGGTGCTTTTTTCTTTTTTCCTTCTTCCCTTTTTCCTGTGCAGGCGGTCCTGGCGTCGGCCCCGTAGCCCTTTTGAGCTTCATCTTATGGATGCCTCGGGCGTTGCAGTTAAAATCCTCATAGGGATTCCTGCCGACCGGACTGTAGAATTTCCACCTGCGGGCGGAAGGCATTTCTGGCAGCCTCGCAACTGAAAAGAGTCTTTATGGCACTGACGAGTACAAAAAAACGCAGAGACATTGGAGAGCGCCTCCGGTCGGAGCGCGAAAGGCTCGGCTACACCCCGGAGCAAATAGCCTCGCTGCTGGGCGTTCCACTGGAGCAGTACCAGCGCTATGAGACCGGCGAGCTGGATCCAGGCGTCTTTCGCATGACGCGTCTGGCCGCCATTGACTTCGACATCCTCTATGTCATCACCTCGGAGAGACATACCCCCATTAACGAAGAAAACGAGCTTCTGGATCGATTTCGAGAGCTCTCCAGACACGGGAAGGCGTCCGTCTTCATGACGCTTGACGCGCTCGAAAGGCTGGCCCCGAATCTGAGGCGCACGATTCGGAAAACGCTGCGATCGAAAAAATAATTGAAAGTTCCGGTCCTGCCCTTGCACCGAGAGCCACGCGTATGAACAAAAAGTCCTTCATCCTCAGAGCAGCAAAACTCGGGAAATGCTGCCTTGTTTTGTTCATCGTGCTCGTTTTCGCCTCAACCGCGTCGCTCTATCTGTTCGTAAGCCCGGAGTGGGCCGAGGGAAAACTCACCCGGTTCTCGCAGGAAAAGCTGCAGCTTGAGCTGCGGCTTTCCGGGCCGGTCACGCTGAGCCATCTGCCGCGCATCGAGGTCCGCGTACCTTCGGGCTCCTTCATCGACCCCGCCGATGGCACTGTGGCGGGCACCTTCGAGTCCGCACAGCTCAGCATTTCTCCTTGGGGTCTGCCCTTCGGGCAGATCCACGTCTCAAAAGCCATTTTCACCGGCCTGAAAACGGCCGTACGGATCCCTAGCATCGAGCAGCTCAGGGCCTACGCCGACTCCCCCCTATTTAAAACCTCAGAGAGCTGGATCGCACCCCTGGTCATACGGCGCTTCAGGCTGGACGATTCTGAAATCCAGGCCACCGGTGGTCCGCTCAGGCCGTTCACACTTCGCATCAAAAGTCTGGAATCGAGCGAGCTCGCGCCCAGAATGACGCCTTCCGTAAGGCTCGAGGCTTCCGCGGAGTCGAATGACGGCGCGCTCAAGGCTGACATCAGCAGCTCGGGCCAGGTCGACTTTGACGTGACGAACGGCATTTTCGGTCTGCGCCGCTTCCAAGCTCTCATCAGCGGGCGGATCGAAGAAACGGCTTTCTCCGCGAAGACTGAGACCGAGAGGTTCCAGTACGTCGGGCAGGGCCTCACCTCGCCGGAGCTCTCCGCGATGCTGGACTGGGGCTCGGCCTCCCCTGTGAGCGTGAACTTCACGGCTTCCGGACTGAGCACCCGCGGGAACCTCATCCAGGGAGAGGCGCTTTCCCTGAAAGTCCTGCAGAAGCTGGAGGGAGGCACTCAATCTCTGAAGCTGCACTCGGACTTTTCCATTGACAGCCGAACCGGAGCGCTTTCGCTGCCGGGGCTGAAGTGCGAGTATACGGTCGCCGCGGACAACCTTCCATCCGTGGAAGCGAGTCTGCAGGGCAAAGCTGAGGCGAACCTGAAGAAGCCGGCCCTCTCGGTGACCGCCTCGGGCACGTTCAACGACTCCCCGGTCAGGCTCGGCGGGGAATGGGGCGCCTCCCCCTCGCCCTTCGTCAAGGCCGCGCTTTCGGCAGACCAGCTGGACCTCACGCCGAAATCCGGCGCTTCCGACGCCCTGGATCTGCGCGGACTCTTCGCCGACAGGCTCCGTCCGCTTTCGAGTGCCTTCAAGGGCGCCCGCATGGAAGCCGACGTCAAAGTGAAGTCTCTGAGGTACGGGCTCCTTAATCCAACAGACCTTTCCGCTTCAATCTCCCTGAAGGACGGAGGCATCGGGATCAACGGCATCGAGGCACACTTAAGCGGGGGCCACATCTCCGGGGCCGTGGACGCCGCTCCGGACGGCGCTTGGAACGCCCGCCTGTCCGCATCCGGCATCCGCTACGAGGAGCTCGCGCGCGCCGCGGGCGTCCCCAATGCGGCCACGGGACTGCTGGACGGGAAGCTGTCTCTGAACGGATCGCTGCTGGACGACTCGTCCTCGGGCCGGGCCTCCGGAAAAGCAGACTTCAACCTGGCCTCCGGCACCCTGCCCGGCCTGGCCCGCAAACCTCTGCCTTTCGAAAGGCTGGAAGGGACGGCTGAGATCCGCGGCGGCATTGCCTCCTGCGGTCTCTGGCGGCTCACCTCGAAAACGCTGGCCGCCCATGGATCCGCCGAGATGGATCTCAGAACCCTCAGCATCGCAGGCGAAGCTCTTCTCAGGGCCGAGGGACGGGAAGTGACGGCAAGCCTCGACGGCTCCGTCTTCGCTCCTGAGTGGATTCTCTCCGAGCCTCTGCAGGCTGGCTCGCCCGCCGCGCAGGCTCCGGCTGAGGCTGCGGAAAGGACGCAGCCGACCTCCGAGCCCGCCACGGCTCCCGCAGCGCAGCCGCCCTCTCAGCGCTCCTGGGCTGAGAGGCTCAGGGACTGGGCCCGGAAAAAGCTCCCGGGGCTGCTCGCTCCGGGCTGAATCGGAGCGGCCTTCAGCGCCGCTCGGACCAAGCGGAGCTTTCGGCCCGGCCGAACTTGGCCCTCACGGCTTTCGCCACGCTCTCCGAGACGAAGCCTTCAAGGCTGCCTCCCAAGGCTCCGATCTCGCGGACGCTTGACGACGTCACAAATTCGAGGCTCGGCTGCGTCATCAGGAACAGGGTCTCCGCCTCCGGCACCAGCATGCGGTTCACGCCGGCCATCTGCACCTCGTAGCTGAAGTCCGAGACACCGCGGATCCCTCGAACAATGGCTCCGTACCCCTCCTGCAGGACGAAGTCCCTCAAAAGCCCCCTGAAAATCCTGACGTCTGCATTGGGGATCCCCTTGATTTCGCCCTCAGCCAGAGCCGCCCGCTCCTGCGCCGAAAACAGCGTTTTCTTGAGCGTGCTCTCCGCCACGGCCACCGTCACGTGTGAGAACAGCCCGGCGGCGCGCTCGAGAATATCCCTGTGGCCCAGGGTGAATGGATCAAAAGTCCCGGGGTACACCGCACGCACTGGCTTCATTTGGATTCACCTTCCTCGGCCTCCGGAGCTCTGGAGAGGATCCGATAGTCCACGGCCCCGGACACACCCTGCCGGAGAGCGCGCCAGCCGGAGGGTAGCGGCTCTTCGAGTTCTGCCGGCGTCTCGTAGTAAACGAGCCCGCCGGGCGTGAGCAGCCGACGCACCGCCTGAAGCGCCGGCTCATGCAGCCCGGAGCTGAAAGGGGGGTCTATGAAAATGACATCGAAGTTGCCATCCGGCCAGCGCTGGCAGGCCGACAGGCTGTCGCCGCAGACCACCGACACCTCGGAGAGGGCGTGCAGGCGCCGCACCACCTCGGAGAGGGCAGCGGCGTTTCTCCGGTCCTTCTCGATAAGGACGGCACTGCCGCCGCGGCTTGCGAATTCCAGTCCAAGCGCGCCGCTGCCTGCAAACATGTCCAGAGCCTTCTTTCCGGAGAAGTCTCCCAGCAGGAAGCGCATCCAGTCGAACACCGTCTCGCGGATGCGGCTCCCGGTGGGCCTGAGCCCCTCAAGATCCATAACAGGCAGCGGTGTGCGCTTCCATTTCCCGGAACCTATCCGCACCAGCCCTGTTTTTTTCTCCCGAGTTGCTAAACTTGACTGCTGTAAATTTTTCCTTTTTCCCATCGTTTCATTATGGCTTTTTTCTTCGGCAAAAAGAACAAGGACGCTTCTGCGGACGCGCAGGACGAGCAGCGCAGCTCGCCTGAGGAAAAATCCTCCTGGTTCTCCCGGCATTTTAATAAAGAGCCCGCGCGCGAAGAGCCGGCCCCGACGCCGCCTTCGCCTCCGCAGGAGGACTCAGCCGGCAATTCCTGGTTTTCCCGCCTAAAGCGGGGCCTCACCCGTACGAGGGTCAACCTCTACGGACTTTTTTCCGGCGGAAAAATAGATGAAGAGTTCCTTGAGAACCTTCAGGACGGACTGATCACCGCCGACGCGGGGCTGCCGGCCTCCGAAAGAATCATCGGGGAGCTGAAGGACGCCATCAAGCTGAAAGGCCTGCAGACCCAGGATGAGGTCCGCGGCGAACTCATCTCCATCATCGCGTCGCTGCTCGAGCCCTGCGAAAAGCCGCTCAGACTCGACCAGGCCTCTCCGCTGGTCATCATGATGGCAGGGGTCAACGGCGCGGGCAAAACCACTTCCATTGGAAAGATTGCGAAATGGCTCTCCGGCCAGGGCAAGTCCGTGCTGCTCGCTGCGGGCGACACCTTCAGAGCCGCGGCCCGCGAACAGCTCGAGGTCTGGGGCGAGCGCAACAATGTTCACGTTGTAGCCCAGCAGGGCGCCGATCCAGCCGCCGTGATCTTCGACGCCATCGCCTCAGCCCGGGCGAAGCACATAGACGTCGTGCTGGCCGATACGGCAGGAAGGCTGCCCACGCAGGCGCGGCTCATGGATGAGCTCGTGCGAATCAAGCGCTCACAGGGCAAAGCCCTTGCGGGCGCCCCCCATGAGGTGATCCTGGTCCTGGACGGAACCAACGGGCAGAACGCCCTGGCCCAGGTCCGGCAGTTCGACGAGGCCGTGGGACTGACCGGCCTCATTGTGACCAAGCTGGACGGCACCGCAAAGGGCGGCGTGCTGCTCGCCATCGCGGAGATGAGAAGGGGACGTCCCCTTCCCATCTACTTCATCGGCGTCGGGGAATCGATCAACGACCTGCAGCCCTTCAAGGCCGAAGAGTTCGCGCGGGCGCTTGTCGGCACCGGACAGGAGCAGTAAGGGAGGCCGCGCTTCATGACCGAACGGTTTGCGGCCATTGACCTCGGCTCCAACAGCTTTCGTCTGGAGGCCGGGCACTTCATCGGCCGAAGATTCATCTCCGAAAAATACATCAAGGAAACGGTCCGGCTCGCCGGCGGGCTGACTGCCGAAGGGGCGCTGTCGAAGAAAATCCAGGAGAAGGCCCTGATCGCGCTCTACGGCTTTTCCATGGTGATCAAAGGCATGGCTCCCGACTGCGTGAAGGCCGTAGGGACCCAGGCCCTGCGCTGCGCCACCAATGCGGCCGACTTCATAGGACAGGCCGAGAAAGTGCTGGGGCACCGCATCGAGATCATCTCCGGGCAGGAAGAGGGCAGGCTGGTGTTCAAGGGCTGCGCATGCACGCTGCCGCCAAGCAGTGAAACCCGGCTGGTCATCGATATCGGCGGAGCTTCGACGGAACTGGTCCTGGGGCGGGGCGGCAATGTCCTGCGTTCAGACTCTTTCCCGCTGGGCAGCGTTAACATGTCCGCGCGATTCTTTGGCGACGGCCTGCTGAGCGAGGAGCGTTTCTGCCAGGCCATGGCCTGCGCCCGCCGAATTTTCGACCCCGAAGCGCACCGCTTCGGCCGCCCCCTCTGGGATCATGCCTACGGCTCGGCCGGAACGATCGGAGCAGTCGAGCTTCTGGCGCGCTCCGAAAACTGGGGAAGCGCGATCAGCGAAGAGGTGCTTGCGCACGCGCTGCGCGCGTTCTCGGAGGCAGGTTGCGTCACCCGGCTCAACTTCCGGGGGCTCAAGCCCGACCGCAGGGACATCATTCCTGGCGGCCTCGCCATCCTTTGCGCGCTGTTCAAATCCCTGGGCCTGCAGCGGCTGGAGACTGCCGCCGGTTCGTTGCGTTACGGGCTGCTTTTCGAGCTTTTGGAAAACTGGCAGTCAATGCACAAGCAAAATGTCTGACAATTTCATCGAGCTGCACCAAGTCACCACCTCACGGGGCCTGTTTCCCATCCTCTCGGGGTTCACGCTGAGCGTGAGCCGGGGGCAGTTTCTAGACCTTTACGGCCCGACGGGATGCGGAAAGACCACGGTTCTGAAGGTCATAGCCGGCCTGGTGCGGCCGGCCGCCGGCAGCGTGCTGGTGGCCGGGCAGGACCTGTCGCGCCTTTCCGCCGGCCAGCTTCGCGCCATGCGGCGCAGCTTCGGCTTCATGAGTCTGGAGGCGCTGCCCCAGGACGACGAGACGCTCGAAAACGCAGTCCTGCTGCCCGCTCTCCTGGCCGGCTACAGCCTCGGGGAGGCCAGCCGGCTGACAGCTCAGGCGCTCGGGCTGTGCGGGCTCACCCCCCTCGCTTCCGAGAGGCTGCACAGCCTCTCCAACGGCACTCGGCAACTCGCCTGCCTCGCCCTCGCCCTGGTTCACCAGCCCATGCTCATCCTCGCCGACGAACCGACGGCACGGCTGGACGCGCAGAAAACCCAGCTTGTGATGTCGTTGCTCGGGCAGTACGCCCGACAGGGCGGAGCCGTCATTGCCGTAAGCTCGTCCCCGCTGCCCGCCGCAGGAGTTCTGGCCATTGACATGGAGAAACTGCATCATGCCTAAACTGACAGCGGCCTGGTACTGGGCTTTCCGACAGTTCCTGCAGGGGCTGTTCTCGCGCAAGGGGCCGGCCCTGCTCTCCTACGCCATCGTCACGCTTGCTCTGAGCTGCCCGTTGATAGCCCTTTCCATTGCGCACAGCCTCTACGCTCCAATCAGTAGCATATCGCCCGCACAGGAAATCACCGTGTTCACCGTCCACGGCATCGGCCAAGGACAGCTCGAAACCCTGAGGGCGTCGATCGGAAGCCTCCCGGGCATCACCGCAGCAAGGGTCGTCTCGCCCGAAGAAGCCCTGAGGCAGATTGACCAGACGACGCAAGGCCAGTACTCCCAGCCGGAGGACAATCCCCTGCCCAATATCATTCTGGCCTCCGTCGACACCGAAGCCACCGAATCAACCGTCCGGTCAACCGCCGCAGCCATCGAGAAAAGCAACGCCGTGGACTCGGTAGCCTATGACAGCACCTGGAACACCAAGCTCGCCGCGCTGAAGAAGGCTCTCACCGAGTTCGGGGTCCTCGTGTGCGCGGTGCCCGGCACGCTGCTCCTTTTCGTTCTGGTGTGCGGAGCCTCGCTCACCACGGCCGTCACCCCTCGCTCTGCGAAAACCCTGAGGACACTGGGCGCATCCCCCTGGTTCGTCAGCCGCCCCGACGCCTGGCGAGGGGCCTTCGTCTTTTTTATCGCCGCCATAACCGCGCTGGCGCTGAGCGATCTCACCGTGAGCAGGCTTGCTCCGTCTGTCACCGAGGCCTTCAGCCTGTACAGCCTGCCCATCAGCTTTGAGCCCGCTCCGGCCCTCTGGCAGCTCGGGTTCGCTGCGGCCGCAGCCGTCCTGGGAGGAGTCCTGGCCGGCCTTGCGAGTCTCATCGAGAACCGCACGGCCTGAAAAGCCCTGCCGCGAAAGCCGCATCCTTCGGTGCTACGATTCATCCAATGACTACGACACCCGTAAAAAAGAAAGCCCAGACCGCCCTTGTCCCCTACAGCCGCCGCACACAGTTGCCGGCTCTGACGCCGGGTGACCTGGGTAGCCTTGACGCCTACATCAGGGCGGCGAACCGGGCTCCCGTCCTGACAGCTGAGCAGGAACAGGATCTGGCGCGGCGGATGCGCGACCACAACGACGTGGAAGCCGCCCAGGAGCTGATCATCTCACACCTCCGGCTGGTGATTTCCGTCGCGCGCGGATACCTGGGCTACGGCCTGTCGCACAGTGACCTCATTCAGGAGGGCAACATCGGCCTGATGAAGGCCGTGAGGCACTTTGACCCTGACAAGGGCGTGCGGCTCATGACCTTCGCGGTGCACTGGATCCGGTCCGAAATCCAGGAATACATCGTGCGAAACAGCCACATGGTCAAACTCGCCACGACGCACGCCCAAAGGAAGCTTTTCTTCAACCTGCGCCAGATGAAGCCGACCGACTCGGCGCTCACAGCCACCGAAGCGCAGGGCATCGCCGAGAAACTGAACGTGAAGCCCTCGGAAGTGCTCGAGATGGAGCGCCGGCTGTCCGGACCTGACACCTCGCTCAACGCCCCGGTCGACCCGAACGGCGACAGCCAGGTCACGCAGGAAGACCTCCTTGCCAGCCCGGGCGACGAGCCGCCGGAGATCCTCGAAAAGGCGGACCAGCTGAACCTGGAGCAAGTCGGGCTTCGACAGGCCATCGCACGGCTGGATCCGAGAAGCAGGCGCATCATCGAGGCGAGGTGGCTGCACGAAAATGAAAAAGGCGAAGCGAAGGCAGTCAGCCTCGCGACGCTCGCCAGCGAATTCGGCATATCGATCGAGCGCGTCCGCCAGCTGGAGAAACAAGCCCTCGGAAAGCTTCGGGGCTTTCTCGCCAAGGACGCCGGGGCCTGAGACATGTTCCACATCGTCCTCGTCTACCCGGAAATTCCTCCTAACACGGGCAACGTCATACGCCTCGCCGCCAACACCGGCAGCGACCTGCACCTGATCCGTCCTCTGGGCTTTTCTTTGGAAGATCACCTGCTCAGGCGGGCCGGGCTGGACTATCGCGAATACGCCAGCCTTCAGGTGCACGAGAGCTGGAGCGCCTTTATGAAGGAGTGCCGCCCCGAGCGCGCCGACATGTACGCCTTCTCCTCCCACGCCCGGAGCTCTCTCTCTCAGACCGCCTTCCGCCCAGGCTGCTGGCTCGTCTTCGGCTGTGAGAGCCAGGGGCTGCCGCTGCAGCTTCAGCAGGAGTTCTTCGACGACGCCCAAAGGATCCGGCTGCCGATGATGCCCGGCAATCGCTCGCTTAATCTCTCAAACGCTGTCGCCATCACCGTTTATGAAGCCTGGCGGCAAAACGGTTACGCAGGGGCCGTCTAGCCCCCGCACCTCAAAGAGGAATTGGAGCATCATTGCGGGTTTGAGCTTTCAGGCCTGGCTGCCGCGGCACACTTTTCTTTTTCCAGCCAGACGGGCCATCCAGGGGAATTCCTGCTCATGGCGCCGCCTGAAGTCTTCGATCAGCTGAAGATCCTTTTTCAATGTGGCTCCGACCAGATCCAGCCCTTCCAACAACATGGTGCGGTGTCGCTCCGAGAGCAGAAAGCTCCATTTCCTGTCCCCGCAGCGGATCTCCCTTTTTTCGACGTCCACCGTGAGAATCGCGGGCTTGCAGCCGCTGGACAGCCGCAGCAGCTCGTCGCCGTCCTCCGGGGACACGCGGGCCGCGAGCAGCCCGTTGTTGAAGCAGTTCGAATAAAAAATCTCGCCGAAGCTGGGCGCTATGACCACGCGGAAGCCCAGCTGCAGCGTTCCCCAAACTGCATGCTCCCTGGATGAGCCGCAGCCAAAGTTCGGTCTTGAGACAATGATCTGCGATCCCCGGTATTCCGGTCGGTTGAAAACGCTGCCGGGCCTGGGGCTGCCGTCGGGATTAAAGCGCAGGTCATAAAAGGCCCCCCGGTCGAGCCCTTTCTTGTCTATCCCTCTCAGAAACTGCTTGGGCATGATCTGATCCGTGTCGAGGTTATCGATCGGCAGCGGCAGCGCAACCGATTCAACCGTCACCAGCTTTTCCATTCTGATCACTCCTTAGGCCATTTTCCGCCAGTCGGTGATGCATCCCGCAACGGCTGCGGCGGCTGCCATCTGCGGGCTCGCCAGATGCGTGCGGCTGCCCGCTCCCTGACGTCCTTCAAAATTTCGATTCGTCGTGGAGACGCAGCGCACACCCGGCTGAAGCACATCGTCGTTCATCGCGAGGCACAGCGAGCAGCCGCTCTTTCGCCATTCGAATCCCGCCGCCTTGAAAATCCGGTCTAACCCCATCGCTTCGGCCTCGCGGCGCACGCTCATCGAGCCCGGCACGACCTGAGCCCGGACTCCGGGGGCCACATGCCGCCCCTTAAGCAGCGCTGCCGCGGCCTGCAGGTCCGGCAGCCGGGCATTGGTGCAGGAACCGATGAAGACATGCTGAATCGGAACGCCCTCCATCTTCATTCCAGGCTGAAGCCCCTGATAGCGCAGCCCGCGGCACGCAGCCTCCCGCGCGATGGGATCGGGAAAGGAACCCGGCTCGGGAATGGCCTCGGAAATCCCGACCGACTGATCCGGGCTCGTCCCCCAGGTCACCATAGGCTCGATCCCGGAGGCGTCGAATTCCACCCGGACGTCATAGTGCGCGCCAGGATCGCTCCTGAGCGTCCTCCAGTAGCCGCGCGCCCGTTCGAGCTCCTCGCCGCGCAGATCCTCGGCGTGTTCTTCCACCCAGGCCTCGGCCTTCTCATCGGGGGCGATCAGGGCGCCTCGGGCGCCTGCTTCGACCGTGAGATTGCAAAGCGTCATCCGTCCTTCAATGGAAAGGCTGTCCACCGCAGAGCCGGCATACTCGACCACGCAGCCCAGGGCTCCCCGGGCGGATATCTTCCTCAACACGGCCAGCGCGAGGTCTTTGGCCGCTGCACACGCTGGCAGCCGGCCCGAAATCGTGATCAGCATTGAACGGGCCAGCCTGTAGACGAGCGTCTGGGTCGCCAGAATATGCTCAATTTCCGTCGTCCCTATGCCGAATGCAAGAGCGCCCAGTGCGCCGTGCGTCGTCGTGTGGCTGTCGCCGCAGATCACGACCATGCCGGGGCGGACCAGCCCCTGCTCGTCCATGACCACATGCTCAATGCCCTGTCCGGGATCGTTCGGACCGTAAAACGCTTTTATCCCAAAGCGCAGGCAGTTTTCCTGCATTGTGGAGGCCTGCTTCGCGCTGGCCGGGTCGGCTATCACCCGCGGCGTGACGTCCGCCGTCGGAATGATATGGTCCACAACGCACAGGTGCGAATCCGGCGACAGGACCGGCGCACCCCGCTGAGCGAGTCCGCTGAACGCTTGGGGGCTGGTGTACTCATTGGCGAAGTGAATGTCGGCGTACAGAAGAATCGTCCCTTCGTCAAGCCGCTTGACGGTATGGGTTTCCAAAATCTTTTCGTAAAGGTTCTTCGGAGCAGTCATCTGACCTCCCTCATCCGGGCATGGATTTATGAGCTTGCGAAGAGAACCCCGCCGGCCCGCGGCCTGTGGTTCTCCCGCTGCGCCCGCAGGCGGGCCCGGCAAACGGCCTCCCCTTGAAGGAGCGCAGGCAAACGACAAGAGTAATTGTGCATCCGGCTTCCGCGCTGCTGTCAAATTTTCAGGGGACCCGAGAATTATTCCCACACCGCCCACGGTGCGTTCAGAAACCGCACTGGAAAAACAATTTTGGGGAAGCCTTTTCAGAGTCGAGCGTAACAGACGCACAGGGGCCGGAGGGGAAAATTTCGTGCGCCGCGGGAGCCTCGTCCGGGGAAAGCTGGGAATCAACGAATGCGGATGACGAGGCCGCAGGGCTTTTCGCCCCGGACAGAGAAAAGTTTTTTCCTGCAGTTTTTTGGACTCCCGGGCGGGAGCCTGTATTCCGCCAGAAGAGCACTGCAGCGCACAGCCCGCGGCTCCTCCGGCGTGTCAGCCCCGTGCTTAGGGTCTGTCCATATGGTGTTCGACAGCGAACACCGCCGCCTGAACACGGCTGCTCAGGTTCAGCTTCCGCAGAATGCTCTGGACATGGACCTTAACGGTCGATTCGGCAAGATCCAGCGCACGGGCGATCTCTTTATTGGACACGCCGCGGGCGAGCCAGGCCAGCGTCTCGCGCTCGCGGGGCGTAAGGGAATTGACATCCGAGGCGGGCGAAGACTGCTCGACGCGGTCGCGGCGAATCTTCATGACCAGCTTGGAGGTCATCTCCGGGGAAAGCACGGAATCGCCCTCAACGGCGTGACGAATGCCCGAAAGAAGGAAATCCGTATTGATCTTCTTGAGCAGATAGCCTCTGGCGCCGAGCCTCATGCACTCCACAAGATCGTCGCCGTCCTCGCTCACGGTGAGCATCAGCACCGCCATGTCAGGCTGCGCCTCAAGGATCTGAGCCAGAGCCTCGCGCCCGTTCATCACGGGCATGTCGAGGTCAAGCAGCACCACGTCCGGCTTGAGCTGCTCGGCCAGCTTCACGCCGTCCAGTCCGTTGTCGGTCTCGCCCACTACGACGAAGTCAGACTGCCTCTGCAGCAGAGCCTTCAGCCCGCTCCTGAACAGCGTGTGGTCATCGACCAGAAGAATCTTGATCCTGCGGCCATTCCCTTCAGCTCCGGCAGGAGTAGAAACCTTATCGTTCATGCTCTTAAGCCCTCAAAAAAAGGGGAAGGCCGCCGCGAACGGCGCCCTCCCCTGTGATATCAGGACGGCTGCTGCACGGAAGACTCAGCTTTCGCCTGCTGCTGAGCGACGCGCTGCTGGTACAGCGCCTCGAAATTGACCTCAGGCAAATGCACGGGAGGCATGCTGCAGCGGGTGATCAGATCCGCCAGGTTCGCCCTGAGGTAGGGATAAATGATCGCCGGGCACGATATATTCGTGATGAGTTGCATCTGCTCGTCCGTAAAGCCCGCAATGATGAAAATGCCCGCCTGCTTCCCCTCCGCGAGGAAAAGCGTCTTGTCCTTGGACTTCACCGTGATCGTCCCCCGGACCGTCACCTCAAAGCGGTTTTCCACCTGCATCCTAACCGGCACGACCTCAAACTGGATGTCGACCGTGGGCTGCTCCGTCAGCTGTTCATAGAAGATGTCCGGAGCGTGCGGCATTTCCAGCGAAGCGTCCTTGAAGTAGCAGCGCTCCAGCTGCATGACCGGTTCCTGCTGAGGCTGGGAGGCCGGCTGCTGGGCCTGGCCGTCCGCCGGCTGGGAATTGTTTGTGCTTTCTTCTGCCATAAGAGGATCCATAAAAAAAGGTTGGAGGAGAATCTGATGCAAAAGCCCTTAGCGAACCAGGGGAAGGTCTTCGGCCTTCCAACCCTTGATGCCGCCTTTGAGGGTGGACACGGTAAAGCCCATGCCTTTGAGCAGGCTGCCGGGCATACTGGTGTTTCCGTCGCTGGAAACGAGAAGGACGGGGCGCTTCTTGTCGAGCTCGTTCAGGCGGTGGTGGATCACTGTGGCCGGCAGGTTCACGGAGCCGGCGATGTGTCCGGCCTTAAAATCCGCTTCCGTGCGGATGTCAATCACCTGGGCATTGTCGTGATTAATCATCTCCGTCGCGCCGGCGCTGTCCACTTCCTTCTGCTTCCTGCCGCCCGTCACCAGCGGCCAGAGAAGCATTCCGCCTGAAATGACGATCAGGACCACCAGCAGAATATTCTGGTAAAGAAAATCAACCACGATTTTTATTCCTTGTACACCTTGAAGGGATCAGACTCAGACGATCAATTATAGAATGAGGGACAATTTAAAGTGGAATTTCTTCCGCTCAAGAGGATCAAATGCACAAACTCGTACTGATGCGCCACGGCCAGAGCCAGTGGAATCTGGAAAACCGCTTCACCGGCTGGGTTGACGTCGACCTGACCGAACAGGGGCGGCAGGAGGCCGCCAAGGCGGGCGAACTGCTCAAAGAGCAGGGCTACCAGTTTGATCTTGCTTTTACCAGCGTGCTGCGCCGCGCGATCCACACGCTTTGGATCACGCTGGACGCGATCGACCAGGCCTGGCTGCCCGTCAGAAAATCCTGGAGGCTAAACGAAAGGCATTACGGGGCCCTGCAGGGACTCAACAAGGCCGAAACTGCGCGGAAGTACGGCGACCAGCAGGTTCTCATCTGGCGCCGCTCCTACGATGTGCGCCCGGGCGCCCTCGACAGGGAAAGCCCGATGTGGCCGGGCAAAGACCCGAGATACAGCTCCCTCAGTGAGGACGAGATCCCGGCCTGCGAGTGCCTCAAGGACACGGTGGCTCGGGTGATCCCGTACTGGGAAAGCGACATCCGCCCCGCAGTGAGCGCAGGCAAAAGGGTTCTGGTGGCCGCCCACGGCAACAGCCTGAGGGCGCTGATCAAGCACATCGACCAGATCAGCGACGAGAACATCGCCTCTCTCAACATCCCGACCGCTCAGCCCCTTGTCTACGAGTTCGACGATGACATGAAGCCCATCCGCCACTACTACCTCGGCAACCAAGAGGAGATCCAGAAGGCGATCGCCGCCGTTGCCGCGCAGGGCAGATCGCACTGAGAACCCCGAGCGCGCGGCTCCCGGCCCCGGCTACTCTGCGTAAGAGGCCGCCGGAAGCTCCCTTGAAGCTGATGCAGAACCCATGAAGAAGGCTCCGTTTTTCGTTTTTCTGACAGCCTTGGGGCTGCTGGGCGGCCAGGCTCTGGCCGCCCAGCAGCCTCCCCAGAGCTCCCACGGCCGCAGGACCGTAGCCGCCGCCCATCAGGACAGGCGGGCGGCCCCGGCAAAGGCCGCGGGCAAGAAAAAAAACAACGCCAAGAGCAGAGCCGCTTCCGGTAAAACCGGCAGCGCAGCTCCCTCCTCGCAGTCTGCACAGAAAAAAGGACTGGAGAAGCAGAGCCGCGACCTGCAGCAGCAGATCGGCCGCCTGCGGCAGGACATCTCACAAAAGCAGGTGCAGAAGCGCAAGGAGGCCTCCGCCGCGCAAACCGCCAAAAAAGAGCTGAACGCCTCCAACCAGAAGCTAGAGCGGCTCGACACGGAGAAAACAAAAACCCGCAGCATCCTCAACAACATCCGTGTGCAGTCGGGGCAGGTTGTCTCGAAGCTGGCCACGACAAGGCAGAACATCGCGGTCAACGCAAAGCTGCGCTATCTGCACGCCGGGGAAAAGCCCTGGGAGAGCGTGCTCTCCGGGACTTCGCCGGCCAAGGTCAACAGAAACGCCGCGGTTCTGGCCTATCTGGCCGACCGGCATCAGAAAAAAGCCGGCCGGCTCGAGGACACGAAGGACCTTCTTCAGCATCAGGCCGAGAAGACCGCCAGCCGTGAAAAAACACTCACGGCCGTCGCCGCCACGGAAAAAGCCAACAATCAGCGCATTGCGGCCGGGCAGGAGCTTCACGAAGCCAATGCCAGGAAGCTCGAGCAGCAGATCTCCAGCCAGCAGAAACAGGTCGAGGAACTGCAGCGCGACCAACAGCGTCTCGCCGCACTGATCCGCCAGATCGACATCGCCATCGCCGAACAGGAAAAAGCGCGCAGGCAGAAGCTCGCGCGGCAGCGCGAGGAGCTCAAGCGCAAGGCCGAGGAGCGTAGGAAGCGTGAAGCCGCGCTGGCTGAAAAGAACAGGCAGACCGGCAGGACAAGCCGTCCTCCAGCCCCGAAGGAAGAGCCCGAGATGCCTCCAGAGGAGCCTGCGCGCGGCAGTTTTGCCAAACTGCGCGGCCGCCTCCCGATGCCGACCTCGGGAACGATAGCCGGCAGCTTCGGACAGAGCAGAAACGGCGCCGGCGTCTGGCAGGGCCTCATGATCCGCGCCTCGCAGGGCAGCCCCGTGAGGGCCGTGGCCGAAGGAACTGTTGTCTATGCCGGCAAGCTGCGCGGATACGGCAATCTGCTGATCCTGGATCACGGCGAAGGCTACCTCTCCGTCTATGCGTACAACAGCGCCCTGCTGAAGGCAAACGGAGCGCACGCCTCCGGCGGCGAGACGATTGCGCGGGTCGGACCGGGCGAAAACGGAAACGCCCCTGGCTTATACTTTGAAATCCGATATAAAGGCCGTCCTATCAATCCGAGGCCCTGGTTGAAGTAGCCGCTGCGGGGCAAGCCTAGAAACGTCCACCAGAAAGGACCCTCTATGAAATTTCCATTCAAAATAAAAATGATTACCCTGGGCATCGCCGCCGGCCTCGCGCTCACGGCCGGGGTGGACGCCTGGGCGGACAAAGCCTCTCCTGCTGAAAACAGCGCCCTGCCTTTACAGGAAATCCGCCAGTTCACGGACATATTCGGAGCCATCAAATCCTACTATGTCGACCCCGTGGGGGATAAAAAACTGCTCGAGCAGGCTGTCACCGGCATGGTGTCGGGGCTGGATCCCCACTCCGCTTACCTTGATCCCGAATCTTTCAAAGACCTGCAGGAGGGCACGGAAGGCGAGTTCGGCGGACTGGGCATTGAGGTGACGAAGGACGGCCGCAATGGAGTGCAGGTCGTCTCGCCAATCGACGACACACCTGCGGCCAAGGCAGGCATCCGGGCGGGCGACCTGATCGTCAAGCTCGACGGTCAGTTCACTTACGACCTGCCGCTGTCCAAGTGCGTCAAGCTCATGCGCGGTGAACCGAAGACCCCCATCACTCTGCAGATCGTCAGAAAGGGCGAGAAAAAACCCCTGACCATCAAGCTTGTGCGCGACATCATCAAGGTGCAGTCCGTGAAGTCAAAGGAGCTGCCCGACGGGCTCGGCTACATCCGGATCACCCAGTTTCAGGAAAGAACCGTGGCCGATCTGGTGAAGGCCCTGCAGTCGCTCTCGAAGAGCGGCCACCTCAAGGGCCTGGTGCTCGACCTGAGAAACAACCCGGGCGGCCTGCTCGACGCAGCGGTCGGCGTCTGCTCCCAGTTCCTGCCGCAGGGCTCCCTTGTGGTTTCCACGAAGGGCCGGACGCCGGACTCCAACAAGGAATTTCTCACCGGTCAGCAGCTGCACTTCAACGCTCCGGCAGGAGCGAGCCCCGAGGAGGCCAAGACGGTGCCCATGGTGGTGCTGATCAACCCGGCCAGCGCTTCCGCTTCTGAAATCGTCTCCGGTGCGCTCCAGGACCACAAACGCGCCACACTCATGGGGCAGCGCTCCTTCGGCAAAGGCAGCGTCCAAACCATCTTCCCTCTCGCCGGCAGCACGAAGGACAGCCCGACCGGCATCAAGCTCACGACAGCCCGTTACTTCACCCCCTCGGGCCGGACCATTCAGGCCACCGGCATCGTCCCGGACATCGCCGTCGATGACACCCCGGAAGGAAATTACCCGTCTTTTAACATCCGGGAAGCCGACTTAGAGAACCACCTGACAGTGGACGGCGCCCCTGCTGAAAAAAAGAACGGGAACGACGACGCGGCCCCGGAGGATGATTTCGACCGGCCCGCGCCCAAGCTGACGTACCACTTCGGCGACGACAGCGACTTTCCGCTGCAGCAGGCCGTCCATTTTCTGAAGGGCGAGCCGGTGGCCCGCTCCAAGCCCGTCTCCGGCAGAAAAGCCGCCAAGCAGGCAGAGGTCTCCCCCGGCAAGGCCGGCGACGCAGCCCCCTGAGAGCCCAGTTGTTCTCGTCACTCCTTAGAGGAAGGATCGCAGACATGATGCAGGAAAAGGAAAAAGAGCGCTACCTCCGCCAGATGGCCGTAAAGGAATGGGGCGAAAAAGGACAGGAGGCCATGAAGAAGTCCACGTTTCTCATAATCGGGGCGGGCGGACTCGGCTGCCCAGCCGCCCAGACCCTGGCTGCATCGGGAGCCGGCAGACTGCTGCTGGTCGACGGGGATGTGGTGGAAACGAACAACCTCTCGCGGCAGTTTCTGCATACCGCCGAAAGACTGGGGATGAACAAAGCTGAAAGCGCCGCCCTCGCGCTGCGCGCGCTCAATCCCTACGTTCAAATTGAACCGATTCCGCGGCGGGTGGATGAAGAAGCACTAAGAACCCTTGTGCGCAGGGCCGACGTCGTACTCGACTGCTGCGACAATTCAGCCACCCGGCACGCCGTCAACCGGGTCTGCCACGATGAGCGCAAGCCCCTGGTCACGGCCGGGTGCATCCGGGCAATGGGTCAGATCAGCGTCTTTGACTTCAGAACCCAGAGCGAGCCCTGCTACGCCTGCTCCTTCCCGAAGGACTCAGAGCAGGACCTGAAGGCCTCCAGCCTGGGGGTGCTCACGATCCTCACGACCCTCATGGGGACCCTCGAGGCCGCTGAGGCCGCCAAGCTTGTGACGGGCGCAGGCAGCGTCCTGACGAGCCGGCTGCTGCTCGTGGACCTTCTGCACGGGGACTTTCAGACCCTTGCGCTGACTCCTGATCCCGACTGTCTGGTCTGCGGCCGGCGCCGCAGCAGCTCCGCCGGCCTCTCCTGAGGGTTTCGGCTCTTGCGGGCGCCGGGGCCTACAGCCTGGGCTCCCAGAGCGTCTGCGCCCTGACCTCGACCGTGCGGCCCCGGGCCGCCGCATCGATCGAGCTTGAACCCGCGTGCAGAAACTCCAGTACGCCTTTCAGCCAGGAGGGTGCGGCGCTGCCCTGTGCTCCGGAGAGCATCATATCGGCGATGCTCTGAGTGGCGGCAGGCTGCAGGTACTTCAACTCTGCGTCTCCTTTTATGCCCGCCAGCTTCGAGGCCTCTGCCACGGCCGCGCCAAAGTTGCCCAGCTCGTCCACAAGCCCCCGCTGCTTCGCCTGGCGCCCTGTCCAGACCCGCCCCTGCCCGACTTTGTCAACAGCGGCCGTCGTCATGCCGCGGGCTTTGGCGACCCTTGCAAGGAACTTGGCGTAAGTGTTGTCAACCTGCAGCTGCGCGGCCTGCAGCTCATCGGGCCCGGGCCGAGCAATCAGCGAGGCCTCGCCGCCCTTTTCTTCCGTCTTCATGCCAGAAACGCCCACTCCAAGGCGGTCAAGCACTTTCTCAAAGGAAGGCATAATCCCGAACACGCCGATGGAGCCCGTGATGCTGAGCGGGCTGGAGACCACCTTGTCTGCTGCAGTCGAGACCCAGTAGCCGCCCGAGGCCGCCATATCCCCGAAATAAGCGACGACCGGACGTCCGGTTGAGCGGAATCCCTTCAAGGCCTCGCGGATCTGCTCCGCGGCCACAGCACTTCCGCCTGGAGAATTGATCTGGATGATCAGGGCCTTGAGGCTGCTGTCGGCCTGAGCGGCCTGAATCAGGGGCACAAGGCTCTGGGAGCTCGCCTTGCCTGTCCCGACCGGGCCTTCGGTGATTTCTCCCTCCAGGGTCACGACGCCGATTTTCGAATCGGAAGCAACGCTGCCGGAGGCGGCGAGCAGGTACTGGTCAAAGCCGGTGAAAGCGTTCTCGCAGCCGTCCTTCACGCACGACTTCCCGGCCAGCCGGCTCCGGAGATCGCTCCAGCTTGACAGCGCCGTGATCATCCGGGCATCGGCAGCGGCCTGGGCCGCGTCGCCGTTGTGCTGGCGCAACAGCTCCAGGTACCCGGAAATCCAGCGGTGGACTGCGCCGGCAGGCATCCCCCTGGCCGATTCCATCAGGCCGGTGAGCTGTTCCCATTCGTCCCCCATCCAAGAGCGCTGGGCTTCAACCGCCTCCGGGCTCGGACCTGAACGCGTATAGACCTCGGGGGCGCTTTTGTAGGCGCCCGCCTTCACGACACTCACCGTGATCCCCAGCCGGTCGATAAGCCGCCCCCAGTACAGGCCGGAAGACTCCAGGCCCCGGAGCTTCACCTCCCCCATGGGACTCATGTAAGTCTCATCGGCGTTCGAGGCTATCGCCCAGCGCGCCTGGCTGTAGGTGTCCGCCCAGGCGTAAACCTTCCGTCCGGTTTTCCGGAACCGCTGGAGGGCATCACCGATTTCCTGCACGGACGCCGGACCGGCGGAGGCAAGGCCGTCGAGCCGGAGCACAACCGCCCGGATCCGCGGATCCCGGGCCGCGAGGTCAAGAGCTTCGGTCACGTCGGAAATGGTGGTTTCCTCCACGCTCTGGCCCATGACCTTTGAAACTACGCTTCGCCCCGTGCTCAGCGTCGAGGAGGACATCACAAGAGAACCGTTCAGGGGGATCTCCAGAATGGTGCCCGAGGGAATTCCCGGCGTGGAAAAGGCAAGCCAGACCACGGCGGCGATCGCCAGCAAGACCAGAAGGAACAGCAGGTTGGCAGCCGCCCGGCGGGCCGTATCAATTCCCCGGTAAAGCGCTTTGAGCAGACGAAGCATTCCTCTCTCCCGATCCGGCATCCGGCCTGTTCGGCCGCTGCCGCCTCCCGGGGTGGATTTCCCACGGGAGGAATCCTAAAAACAACGGGAGCCGTCCCTTTTTGCTGGGGGAGCTCCCGTTTCCGGCGCAGCCTCTGAAGAACGGGCTTCAGTCGTTGTACATCTTCTGCTTGATTTCGCGGCGCTGCTGGGCTTCCAGCGACAGTGTGGCAGTCGGGCGCGCAAGAAGCCGGGCGATGCCAATGGGCTCTCCTGTTTCGGCGCACCAGCCGTATTCACCGTCATCGATGCGCTTGAGGGCCGCCTGGACTTTCTTCAGTAGCTTGCGCTCACGATCCCGCGTCCGCAGCTCCAGTGCATGCTCTTCCTCGATGGTGGCACGGTCATTGGGATCGGTCGCAGTCTGGGTCTGCCGCATGCTTTCAGTAGTTTGGCCCGCATTATGGCGAAGCTCACTTTCCATTGCCTGCAGCCGGGCGCGAAAGAAATCAAGCTGCGCTTCATTCATGTAGTCATCGTCTGACATACTGAGAAGCTCTTGTTCGGTGATGATCTTCTTTTTTGTTGCCATTTCAAACTCGCTGTAAGCCTGCCGTTACCTGTTGCTCTTTTCCGGGAATTTCTATTTCCGGGAGGGGGTATTTAACCACTTTTTCGTCTCTTGGGGGGAAGTTTTTTCAGTTTTTTTCTTCCCGCCGGCCCGACGCTGCCTCAGCACAGGCAAGCGTCCAGACCCTTGATGAGCGCCTCTTTCGGGAGATTCCTTCCGATAAAGACGAGCTGGGTCGCCGGCTTACCCTCCCAGGGCCCGAAGGCCTGGGTGCCGGCCACCATGTGCACGCCTTGAAGCACGAGCCGGCGGTCTGCGCCCTGGAGATAGAGAATGCCCTTGTAGCGCAGCAGGTCCGGCCCGTAGACATTCACGAGCGACATAAAGTAGTGCTCGAAGCGCTGGGGATCGAACGGCCGGTCCGACTGATAAAGAAACGAGCCGATCTCATCGCTGTGGTGGTGATGATGGGCCCCGGTGAGGAAATCCGGTGCAACGTTGAGCACATCGCTCATGTTGAAGCCCTTAATGTTGATCACCACGTCAACCGGGCAGTTGCCCATGTTGACCTCGCGGATCTCCGCATGGGGGTTCATCTGGCGCAGCCGTCCCTCCAGGTCCTTTACCTTGGCGGCGTCCACCAGGTCCGTCTTGCTCACGAGAATCCTGTCGGCAAATCCCACCTGGGACTGCGCCTCCGGCTGCTTGTCGAGCGTAGCCTCGCCGTTCAGGGCATCAACCACCGTGATGACCCCGTCGAGCCGGTAGTAGGCAGCCACCACGTCGTCCATGAAAAACGTCTGGGCAACGGGACCAGGATCGGCGATTCCTGTCGTTTCAATGACCACCCAGTCGAACTTGGCCTCCCCGCGCTCCTTTTTGCGGCGAAGATCCGTCAGGATGCGGGAAAGGTCCCCGCGGATGGTGCAGCAGATGCACCCGTTGTTCATGGAAACGATCTGCTCAGCCTCGCTGTGCACCAGCAGTTCATCATCGATGCCCGCTTCACCGAACTCGTTTTCAATGACGGCGATCCTGTGCTTGTGGTCTTCGTGCAGAATGCGGTTAAGCAGCGTGGTCTTGCCCGCGCCAAGAAAGCCTGTCACGATGGTTACAGGAATCAAGGAATCGAAAAAAGCGTCCGACATTTCAAAGCCTTCAAAAAATCTTTAAACCAGCTTAAGGTGAAGCCCCTTCAGGTACTCGCCCTCGGGGTAGGTCATCAGCAGCGGGTGATCGGCCCCTGCTCCAAGCCATCCCGCCAGCCAGGCATCGACGGCGGCGTCCTGAACGGCGCCGGCGATGATTTTCTGGAACAGCTCGCGGCTGACGGCTCCGGAGCAGGAAAAGGTCAGGAGATGCCCGCCTGGGGACAAAAGCTTGAGTCCATTCAGACTGATGTCCTTGTAGGCTCTCGCAGCCCGCTCGACATGATAATGACTTGACGCAAACTTGGGAGGGTCGAGGACAATGAGGTCATAGCGTCTGCCGGACTCACGCTCCCTGCGCAGAAAATCAAACACATCGGCCTCCACCCACGAGAGGGATTGTCCGTCAAAGCCGTTTCTGTCCGCGTTTTCGCGGGCAAGCGCCAGAGCCTCCCCGGAAGAGTCCACGGAAGTGACGCTTTCCGCTCCGCCCTTCATCAGTGCAAGTGAGAATCCGCCGGTGTAGCAGAAGCAGTTCAGGGCCCTCAGGCCCCTGCCGTTCTTTTCCCGAAAGTTCTTCGCCAGCCTTTGGGCGAGCAGGCGGTTTTCCCTTTGGTCAATGTAAAAGCCCGTTTTGTGCCCGATGCGCACGTCCACGCCGTACTCAACGCCGTCCTCTGTCACGGTGATTTCCCGGGGCGGCTCTTCACCGCACAGCAGCCCGGCCCGCTTGGGCAGCCCCTCGCGGAGCCGCACAGCGGAATCTGACCGTTCATACACACCGCGGCAGCCTGTGATCTCCATGAGCATCTCAGCCAGCTTCCCGCGGCGGCTTTCCATGCCTGCGGAGAGAATCTCACAGACCAGATAGTCCCCGTACCGGTCGACGATCAGTCCCGGCAGCTGATCAGCCTCGCCGAAAACAAGCCGCACTGCGGTCGTCCTCGAAGCCAGATCTGCTCGGGCCCCGACGGCGGCGCGCAGCTTCTGCTCAAACCACCGCTCGTCGATCACGTCATCGGCGCGGAAAGACCAGCAGCGGGCGCGGATGGCAGAAGAGGGAGACCAGGAGGCCCATGCAAGAAAGCGGCTGTCGTGCGCCGTCACCCGGACCAGATCCCCTGACCGAGGTTCTCCGGAAACCCTCGCTACGGCGGATTCGTACACCCAGGGGTGGCGTTTCAGGAGGGACTTCTCACGCCCTTTTTTCAGCACCACTTCAAACATGATTTGCTCCTTTGGCGGGCAGTCCGCCCTCCGGGATATCGACCTCGCCCTCAAAAACGATGGCCGCCGGGCCGGTGAGATAAACGGGCCGGGGCTCGCCGTCTGCAGCCTGCCACTCAATGAGGAGGCGCCCGCCGCGGGCCTGGATTTCGACGGCGGAGTCAAACAGCCCCCTTCGCATTCCCGCCACGGCCGCCGCGCAGGCGCCGGTTCCGCAGGCCAGCGTCTCGCCGGCGCCTCTTTCCCAAACCCGCAGCCTAGCGCTCGAGCGGCTCAGCGGCTGCAGAAAGCCGACGTTTACGCGCCTGGGGAAAAGGGGACTGTTCTCCAGATCCGGGCCGATCTCGGACACCCGGGCTTCATCGACATCGCCAACTACCATGACGGCGTGGGGATTGCCCATGGAAACCAGAGACACCCAACAGTCCTGCCCGCCGGCCCGCACCTCCCACAAGGTATCCGTCCCGCGGGAAAGGTGAGATACGCCCTGGCAGAGAAACGGTAGCTCCTCGGGCTCAAAGCGGGGAAGCCCCATGTTCACCCTGACGCGGCCGTCATCGCAGAGCCTGGGCTCGATGACGCCCTTCATGGTCTCCACGCGGATGGAGCGCTTGTCTGTCAGACCCTTTTCAAAGACAAACTTCGCGAAACAGCGCGCTCCGTTGCCGCACTGCTCGACTTCGCCCCCGTCCTGGTTGAAGATCCGATAGCGAAAGTCCGTATCCGGCCTCGAGGCCTTTTCGACCACCAGGATCTGGTCGGCGCCGACGCCCATGTGCCGGTCGCCCAGAAAGCGGATCTGATCCGCATTCAGATGAAAAGCGCTTCGGGTGCAGTCGAGGACGACGAAGTCGTTGCCCGCACCCTGCATTTTTGTAAAGTGGATTTTCATAGTTAATAGACGGAAGGCTCTCCTTCCGGTCTCGTTTTAAACCTTCTGTGCGTCCAGAGGTACTGATCAGGGAACCTGCGGATCCAACCTTCCAGCTCGCGGTTGATTCTGGCGGTGTCCGCCACGTAATCGCGCGTCGGAAACTCCTCCATTCTCTTCAGGTGCACCGTGTAGCCTTCGGCGGTCATCTCGGCCACACACCACAAAACGGCTGCCCCGGTGAGCCTCGCCAGCCGGGACACCATGGGAATGGTGGCCGCCTGGACTCCGAAGAAGGGGACGAAAACGGAGTTCTTCCTGCCGTGATCCATGTCCGGAAGGTAATAAAAGGGAAGCCCCTGGCGCATCGCCCGAATGACCGGCCTCAGATCCGAATGCCCGCTTTTGGGGATCAGCACAGGGTTGCTGAAGCGAAGCCTGCCCTTCAGGCAGGCCTCGTCCCATGCGGCGTTGGCCTGCTTCTGATACAGGGAGACGCCGCGGACATAAGTATTAAAAGCTATCCCCGCCGCCTCAAGCCCCAGGAAATGCGGCGAGACAACAATCAGCGGCCGGTTGGTCGGGTCTGTCACGAGCTCCAGGCCCTCGAAGCGGACCAAGCGCTGCACTTCCTCGCGCGAACCCTTCCATAAGACTGCGTGATCCAGCGCCGCCCGGCCGGCATTCTGATAAGTCCTGAGGGCCAGATCCCGCCTTTGCTTCTCGGAGAGCTCGGGCATGCACAGCTTCAGGTTGGTGAGCGCGATATGTCTTCTCTTCGGGACTGCAAGCCACAGCACATTTCCCAACAGCTTTCCGAGCGCCGCGCGCGTCCTCACGGAGGTGCCCGACAGCAGGCACAGCAGCCGGATGCACAGCTTCGCTGTGTAAAAATAAAACTTATCCATGGCGAGCCTCACTTTCCTGCGGCGGCCTCTGCACCCCCGAGGGGCATTTGTAGCGGTTGTAGCTCCACAGGTACTGTTCCGGAATCCGGCGAATCACTCCTTCGAGAGCCTTGTTCATCGCCGCGGCGTCCTTGTTCAGGTCGCCCGTCAGGTCTCCCTCCCAGCGGCGCGCGTCGATGACCCAGCCCTTGCCGGGGACGCGCCGCCCCCAGGCGACGATTCGGATGGCATTGAACTGCCTGGCCAACTTGAGCGGCAGGGTCATCGTGTAAGCCTTCCTGCCCCAGAAATCCGCCCACACGCCTTCTCCCTTTGAAGGGACCTGGTCGGGAAGCACACCCACGATCTGTCCATCCCTGAAGGCGCGGACCAGCTCCCGAACCCCCTTGAGATCGGCCGGAGCCGGCACGATGCCCGGAGTCTCCCGGCCCTTTTGCACCGCCGGGCGGAGAATGGCCTTGCGCGGCGTGCGGTAAAGGATGGCCATATAGCGCCCCTCGGCCTGAAGGTGCCTTTGCGCAAGCCACACCGGAGTGATTTCAAAGCAGCCGATGTGCGGCGTCAAGAACAGAACCGGGCGGCCGCTGGCGAGCGCATCGGCAATGAGACGGTCAGCCTGCTCGGTCGCTTTCACGTACTTCATGAGCTCCCGGTGAGGGCGCTTCCATATCCAGCCCGACTCAATGGCCTGCATGCCCAGTTGCCGGCTCACTTCGCGGGCCATCGCCTCGGGCCGGTACCCCGCCTGCCTGAGGTTTTCGCTCATTCTCCGGTGAAATCTCGGAGCACAGCGCCAGACCACCTCCCCCAGAAAACCGCCTATCGGGTGGAGAATGCATAAGGGAATGACGGAGATAAGCCAGAGCACAAAGCGCATGTCGCCACTTTATCGGCCGCGGGCCGGAACCGCGGGAAGCAATAAGCTAATACTTTAGCCAAAAACGCCGCCCGCAGGCCGGACCGAAGCAAAAAAATTGGAAAAGAATATAATTCTGCCACTTCGCCGAGTTAAGAAGACAACTTGCGGGGCGAAGTGATGTTCGATCTATACCGCTAAAGCGTCAGCGCATGCCCGGTGCGGCTGCAAGCGTGGACGCTTTCCCGCTGAACCGTACATATGGAGCATGCAATGGGAAGCAATTTTCTTTTCACATCTGAATCGGTGAGCGAAGGCCATCCCGACAAGGTGGCCGACCAGATCTCAGATGCTGTTCTGGACGCCGTCATCGAGCAGGATCCGATGGCCCGCGTTGCGGCAGAGACGCTGTGCGCCACCGGCCTCGTCGTCCTTGCCGGTGAAATCACCACGACAGCCAACGTCGATTACATTGGCATCACCCGCCAGACCCTGAAATCGATCGGGTATGACAACACCGAGTACGGAATCGACCACCGCGGCTGCTCGGTTCTCGTCGGCTACGACAAGCAGTCCGCCGACATCAGCCAGGGCGTGGACAGCGCAAGCGACGATCCCCTTGAAACCGGCGCCGGCGACCAGGGCCTGATGTTCGGCTACGCCTGCGACGAAACCGACACGCTTATGCCGGCCCCGATCTATTATGCGCACCGGCTTATGCAGCAGCAGTCCATTCTCCGCAAGAACGGGACGCTGCCGTTTCTGCGGCCGGATGCGAAGAGCCAGCTGACCTTCCGCTACGTGGACGGGCGCCCCTCTTCCATCGACACGGTCGTCCTTTCGACCCAGCACTCTCCGGAAATGAGCGACGGCAATAGGATGAAGCCCGAGTTTACGGAGGCCGTCATAGAGGAGATCATCCGGCCCGTCCTTCCGAAGGAATGGATCACCGGCGAAACGAAGTTTCTTATCAACCCGACCGGCCGCTTCGTCGTGGGCGGCCCCCAGGGCGACACCGGCCTTACCGGGCGCAAGATCATTGTCGACACCTACGGCGGCGCCTGCCCGCACGGCGGCGGAGCCTTCTCCGGCAAGGATCCCACCAAAGTGGACCGCTCGGCGGCGTACGCCTGCCGCTATGTCGCCAAAAACATCGTCGCCGCAGGCATTGCCAGGCGCTGCCAGGTGCAAGTGGCCTACGCAATTGGCGTCGCCCGTCCGATGAACATCACCGTCCGCACCTTCGGAACCGGCCGCATCCCGGACGAGGAAATCTCGAGAATCGTGGCCGAAACCTTCGATCTGCGTCCCGCCGGCATTATCAAGATGCTGGACCTCCGGCGCCCGATCTACTTCAAGACGGCCTGCTACGGCCACTTTGGGCGCGAAGAGCCGGAATTCACCTGGGAAAAGACAGACAAGGTCGATGTCCTTCGGTCCAAGGCGGCTCTTTAACCGTTAAACTTTAAGCCGCTTCTGGCGAAGGCCGGCGCTTGAGGCCGGCCTTCGCCTTATCTGATCCTTCGACGCCGGCTGCGTCAGTTCCGTTCATTTCAGGACTTTCCATGAAAAAACGCGTTCTAACTGGAATCACCCCCTCGGGCACCCTTCACCTCGGCAACTATGTTGGAGCCCTGCGGCCCTGCATCAATCAAAGCCGGAATCCGGATCTCGACTGCTTCTATTTTCTGTCGGATCTGCACGCCCTCATCAAGTGCCAGGATCCCGAGCGGCTCGAAAGGTCCCGCCTGCAGATTGCCGCTACATGGCTGGCTGCCGGTCTCGATCCCGAAAAAGTGACTTTCTACCGCCAGAGCGACCTGCCGGAAACCACGCTCCTGGCATGGATGCTGACCTGTTCGTGCTCCAAGGGCCTGATGAACCGCGCCCACGCCTACAAGGCAGTCGTCGAAGCGAGCGAAGCCGCGGGCGAAGATCCTGACGCCAAGGCAACGATGGGGCTTTTCTGCTATCCGATCCTGATGGCGGCCGACATCCTCATCTTCAACGCTGATCTCGTGCCCGTGGGAAAGGATCAGATCCAGCACCTCGAAATGGCCAGGGACATCGCGACACGCTTCAACAACACCTACGCGCCTCAGGGGAAGCCCTTCTTCCACATGCCCTATGCGCTTGTCGACGAGTCGCTCGAGCTTCTGCCCGGCACAGACGGAAGGAAAATGAGCAAGAGCTACGACAACGTGATCCCTCTGTTCGAAGGCGGCTCGAAAGCTCTCAAGGAAATGGTGAGCCGCATCGTCACGGATGACCGCAAGCCCGGAGAGCCTAAGGACCCGGACTCGACCTCCCTGACGCAGCTCTTCAAGGCCTTCTCCACCCCCGAACAGTACGCACTTTTCCGCGAAGAGCTGAAGGACGGCCTGGGATGGGGAGAGGCAAAAAACCGGCTTTTCAATCAGATCGAGGGGGAAATCGGTCCGATGCGCCCCCGCTACGAGAAGTTCATCAACGAGCCTTCCGTGATGGAAGACATCCTTCAGGCCGGCGCCGCCAAAGCGAGGAAGCTTGCGGCCCCGTTCGTGGCAGAGCTCGTCAAGGCCACAGGACTACGTTCCTTCACTCAGTTCAAGGGAAGCGCGCATTCCCTGGGCGTCCGCAAGGAACCCGCCAAGAGCCGGTCCGCCGGCTTCAAGCAGTACCGCGAGCAGGACGGAACCTTCGGCTTCAAGCTTGTGGCCGCCGACGGGACCGTGCTGCTGGAAAGCGCGGGCTGGAAGAGCGGTGCGGAGGCCGGCAGGGCCGTCTCGCAGCTTAAGAAATCCGGCCTTCAGGCCCTGGACGCTCTTGCGGCGGTGAAGATTCCGCAGGGAGTCACCCGCGAACAGCTCGCTGCCGCCTTCAGTTCACTTGCCTGAGCGGCCTTTTCCGAAGATTCTGAACAGAGGACGAAAAATGACCAAACAGTACAGCCACGAATTCTCAGTGGCGGATATGGGGCTTGTCGAATGGGGCCGCAGCGAAATCCGCATCGCTGAAACCGAAATGCCCGGCCTCATGGCGATCCGCAAGGAGTACGAGGGCCGCAAACCCCTGGCGGGCGCGCGCATCTCCGGCTCCCTGCACATGACCATCCAGACGGCGGTCCTGATCGAGACCCTCCTGGACCTCGGAGCGGAGGTCCGGTGGACTTCCTGCAACATTTTCTCAACTCAGGACCACGCGGCCGCAGCCATAGCCGACGACGGCGTATCGGTTTTCGCCAAAAAAGGCGAGACAGTGGAGGAATACTGGGAATACGCCCACAAGATCTTCGAGTGGCCCGACGGGGGCTTTTCCAACATGATCCTTGACGACGGCGGAGACGCCACCCTGCTCATGCACCTGGGCAGCGCTGCCGAAAAGGACCGCTCCGTGCTCGACCACCCCTCGAACGACGAGGAAAAAGTCCTCTTTGCCTCGATCCGCAGACACCTCGAGGCCGATCCCCGCTGGTATTCGGAAAGGGCGTCGCGCATCAGGGGCGTGACCGAGGAAACCACCACAGGCGCCCACCGGCTCTACCAGCTTGAAAAGAACCGGCAGCTGCTGTTCCCCGCAATGAACGTCAACGATTCGGTCACCAAGAGCAAGTTCGACAACATCTACGGCTGCCGCGAGTCTCTGGTCGACGGCATCAAGCGTGCGACCGACGTCATGATCGCCGGCAAAATCGCAGTGGTGGTGGGCTACGGAGACGTCGGCAAAGGCTGCGCGCAGGCTCTCCGCGCCCTTGCCGCGCAGGTCTGGGTCGTGGAGGTCGACCCCATCTGCGCGCTGCAGGCGGCTATGGAAGGCTACCGTGTCGTGACCATGGATTGGGCGGCGGACAAGGCCGACATTTTTGTGACTGCGACCGGCAACTGCAAGGTCATCACCCACGAGCATATGCTCAGGATGAAAAACGAGGCCATCGTCTGCAACATCGGTCATTTTGACGCGGAAATCGATGTCGCGTCCATGCGGCAGTACCCCTGGCACAACGTCAAGCCGCAGGTCGACGAAATCGAGCTGCCGTCAGGCAACCGGATCATCCTCCTCGCTGAAGGGCGTCTCGTGAACCTGGGATGCGCCACCGGTCACCCGAGCTATGTGATGTCCAGCTCCTTCGCCAACCAGGTTCTCGCACAGATCGAGCTCTACACCAAAAAGGACCAGTATCCGGTCGCGGTCTACACGCTTCCGAAAATCCTAGACGAAAAAGTTGCCCGGTTGCAGCTCACCCGTTTCAACGCTCAGCTGTCCACACTCACCCAGGAGCAGGCTGACTACATCGGCGTGCCGGTGAACGGCCCCTTCAAGAGCGACTCCTACCGGTATTGATCCGGGCCGGAGCGTCCAGAAACCGGGCGGACCCCAAGCTCGGTGGCGACCCAGTCAAACGGGATGTCGTGCGCGGCCGGCTCGAACAGGCCGTCCGCTCTGCACGCCTCATAGGCGACGGCCAGCGTCTTCGGCCGGCTGGCGGGATTTTCCAGCATTCGGTCGAAGCAGCCGGCCCCGTAGCCCAGGCGGAAGCCCTGCGACGTAAATCCGACGCAGGGAGCGATGACCAGGTCGGGGAAGGCCTGGCGCTTCACCCTAGGCACCTTCGTGTGGAACACGTCCTCCACCAGTTCCTCTCCCGGCCGCCAGAGGCAGTAGGTCATGCTTTTGCCCCTGCCGACGACCGGCAACGCGAGGCCTCGGGCTGATTTCCGGGAGACCCAGGCGGACAAGGCTGGCAGCAGATCCGGCTCACAGTGGATCGGGGTGTAGAACCCCACCAGAAAAACATCCTCCTGCGTCTCAAGCCACGCCCTGACGTGCTCCGCCAGTCTCGCCCCGAGCTCCGGGTGCTGGAGGGCGAGCTGCCGCCTTCTTTCCAGCAGCTCCGCCCGCAGTTCTTTCCTTCTGTTCAGTTTGTTTATCATTAACATCCCCTGCTCGCGCTGGCGGCGCGGCTCTGGGAGTCCCGGCCGCCGTCTCGTTCGCCGCGCATTCGATATTTGCTGAATAAAGAATGAATTTTAAAGATATCGGGCTGCTTTTTTCCGCCTGCCTGCTGGCAGCCTCGAGCCCGTCCGCCCAGAGCGCGCCGTCTGAAGCCGTCCGGTTTCCGCAGACGGCGCCAGCCTCGCCCGCCTCGGGCTTTCCCTCCGCTGACTTCCTGTTCCAGGCCTATCCCAGAACAACCCAGGACGACGCCTTCGCCGCCTTCATGGCGGGCCGCCGCGCGGGAGCGCTTGCCCCCGAAGACAAGGCCTCATACGCCGCTCAGCTTCAGAATTACCCGCTGTCAGACTACATCGTTGCCTGGAATTTCTACGACGCCGTGAAGGCCGATCCAGCCGACGAAATCACCCTCGAGCAGGCCCTTGCCTTCATCCAGGACCACCGGGGCGAATACGTCACAGAAAGACTGGGCACCGACCTCGCCCGCATTTACGCGCCCAAGGGACGCTTTGAAGTCTTTCAGAAGCTTTACGCGCCACTGCAGTGGAACAAGGAAGAACCCGACCTCAAGGCCTGGAGCGAGGTCTTCCGCCTGGAGCAGGGCGAGGGCAGCGCGGGCGAAGCCTGCGAACTGCTCGCCGCCGCCCCGAGCCTGCGCTCCGACTACAGCTCTGCGCTGGCCGATGCCGTGCTGCAGCGCAGCCCCGACCAGGCCTGGCCCGTCGCTTTTCTCCTGATTCAGGGGCGGAACCTGACCAAGGCCCGCCAGATCGCCTCTTCCTACTCGCAGCTGAGCCCGGGGGCGGTGTCTTCGCTGTTTTCCAATCCCTCGGGGTTCCTCGAAGGCACCCCCGCCCCGGACAAAGACAGCTTCATCGCAGCCGTCCTTCTGGAAGGGCTCAAGGATCCGGACGCCGCGGCCGAGTCGCTGTCCGCCATGCCGTCAGGGACGTCTCTTTCCGCGCAGGATCTGGACCTGCTGTGGAATTTCCTGGGCTACCGCCAGGCCCTGAACGGAGATTTCGACAGCGCCCGCCTCAGCTTCTCAAAGGCCGCTTCCATGAAGCCGAACAGCGCTCTGTACCAGCCCGACGCCGTGGCCGAGTGGCGCGTCCGCTCAAGCCTCGCACTGAAGGACTGGGGCGGGGTGGAAAGAGCCGTTTCCCTCATGAGCTCGTCCAGGCAAAGGGACGAGGGCTGGCAGTACTGGCTTGGAAGAGCTCGTTGGGAGACTGGCCGGAAGGCCGAAGCCGCGAACATTCTCACCCCGCTTATGAAAAAGCATAGCTATTACGGAAAGCTCGCCTGCGACCTGCTGAACCAGGACTATCCGGGAGAGAGCCTCCCGAAGCCCGGAATCAGCGAGGCAGACGTCGGGCAGTGGATGCAGAACCCCAGCATCATCAGGGCCATCATGCTGCGGCGCCTGCGGCTGTATTCCATGGCCTCGAGAGAGTGGAACTGGGCGCTGCGGGGGGCGAACCAGAGGCAGCTCGCCGCAGCGGCCGAATATGCAAGGCGCATTGGACTGGCGGATCGCATGATTAACACTGTGGGAAAACTCTCCGACGAGACGTTCCTGTCGCAGCTTTCCTTCCCTACGCCGTCGCTCGCCATGGTTTCGCGCATTGCCTCCGAAGCCCAAGTTCCCGCCGCCTGGGTCTACGGCGTCATCCGGCAGGAGTCCAGGTTCATGCCCGCCGTGTCCTCCGGGGCAGGCGCCCGCGGCCTGATGCAGCTGCTGCCGGCCACTGCCAAATGGACGGCGAAACAGTATGGCGTTTCATCAGACCCCGCCAATCTGGACGATCCGGCCACCAACATCACGCTCGGCAGCTACTATCTGAAATTCCTGAACGATAAATTCAGCGGACAAAAGGTGCTGGCCACCGCCGGCTACAACGCGGGCCCCGGCCGCTCCGTCACATGGCGCGCGAGGCTTTCCGCTCCCATGGAAGGAACCGTTTTCGCGGAACTTATTCCCTTCAGAGAAACCAGGGACTATGTCAAGAAAGTCCTGGGCAACACGGCCGAGTACCAGCGCATTCTCGAGCCCTCCCAATCCCGCGGAACCCTGAGCGGGCTCCTCGGGACCATTTCCCCCGCAGGAGCAGAGCAGCCGTGAAACCTCAGATTTTCATCGTCGGCGGATACGTGAGGGACCTGCTCCTTAAAGAGGAGGGCTATGACGTGATCCCGCAGGACCGGGATTTCGTAGTGGTGGGAGCCACGCCGCAGTACATGGTCCAAAAGGGCTTCCTGCCCGTGGGAGCTGATTTTCCCGTCTTCCTTCATCCCAAAACCCACGAGGAGTACGCCCTGGCGCGGACCGAGAGAAAAACAGGCCCCGGCTACCATGGCTTCACCTTCCACGCCTCTCCCGAGGTCACCCTCGAGGAAGATCTGGAGAGGCGGGACCTGACCATCAACGCCATCGCAATGGACAGTCTCGGGCGCTTCATCGATCCATGGGGCGGCAGAAAAGACATCCGGGACAGGATCTTCCGGCATGTCAGCTCTGCCTTCCGCGAAGACCCCGTGCGCATCCTGCGGCTCGCCCGGTTCAGCGCCAGGCTGCCGGACTTCAGCATCGCGGAGGACACATGGAGACTGCTCACGGACATGGTCCGCTGCGGAGAGGCCGACGCGCTGGTTCCTGAAAGGGTCATGCGCGAACTGTCCAGGGGACTGATGGAACAAAAACCCTCGCGCATGATCCGCGTCCTCTCCCGCTGCGGAGCGCTCGAGCGCGTCATTCCAGGGCTGGAATGCGACGAAGAAACCCTGCGCTGCCTTGACGAATCCGCCCAAGCCGGCGCGGCCCTGCCCGTTCGCTTCACTGTCCTGCTCAGCCGCAGCGGCCAGCGCGCCGGCAGCATAGCCCGCGGGCTCAGGACAAACGGCGAACTTCAGGGCATGGCCGACCTGATCTCCAGATGCCTGCCCGGCGTGCTGAACCCTCCGACTGCGCAGCAAGCTGTTCACATATTTGAAAATTCAGACTTTTTCAGACGCCCGGAACGGTTTCGAAACCTGTTGGCGGCGGCCCGATTCTTAGGCAGCCCCTGGGGCGACAGGTGGGAGACCGCCTCGGCCGCAGCAAAGTCCATTGTCCCCAGGAGTGTCGTCGCCCAAACCGCCGATCCGTCCGCCATTCCGCAGGCCATCCGCGCCGCGCGCGAGCGGGCCGTCGAAACCGTTCTGTCCGGAGAACCGCAATGACAACACTGCCGGAAATCGCCGCGGGATGCATCCGCATTTTCATCGAAGACCTCCGGGTCGAGGCCCGGCTAGGCATTTATCCGAGGGAAATCAACAGCCCGCAGACCATCCTGGTCACCCTCGAAGTCTGGATTCCAAGAGCCCGCCTGGACGATGCGATCGAGAATACCGTCAATTATGACGATCTCTGCGACATCGCCCGGCAAGTCCTTCAGAGCGGCCACCTCAATCTGGTAGAGAGCGCCGTTGAAAAAATGCTCGCCCGGCTCGCAGCCATGCCGGGAGTAAAGGCGGCGCGAGTCTGCTGCCGCAAGCCGCACGCCGTGCGCGGGGCCCGCGCGGCCGGCGTCGAAGCTCTTTACATAAAGGAGTGATCCATGACGGACACAATGATTCCCATCCGCCCGCTGAACCAGGAGGAAGAGCCTGGTTCCAAAGGGACTGTTGCACAGGCCGCCCCGAAGGTCAAGAAATCGGTTGAGGCCAAAAAGCTGGAAAAAAGGATCGTCCGGCTCACCGGGCAGGCGATCTGCGACTTCGGGATGATCGCAGAGGGCGACAAGGTCGGAGTCGCAATGTCCGGCGGCAAGGACAGCTACGTGCTGCTTGAGACGCTGCTCAAGTTGCAAAAGCGGGCGCCGATCCACTTCGACATCATGGCGATCAACGTTGACATGAACATGCCGGGCTTCCCCCACGAGTTGCTGCCGGAGTACTTTCGAAAAATCGGCGTTGCTTATCACATTGAGCGGCAGGACACATACAAAACCATTTTGAAGCTCATCCCCACCGGGCAGCACATCTGTTCGCTCTGCTCACGGCTCAGGAGGGGCATCCTCTACTCTGCGGCCGACCGCCTCGGAATCACAAAAATTGCGCTGGGCCACCAGATGGACGACATCGTGAGCACGCTGCTGCTCAACATGTTTTACAGCGGCAGGCTCAAGGGCATGCCTCCCGTGCTGCGCAGCGACGACGGTCGGCACATCGTGATCAGGCCGCTCGCCTATGTCCGTGAATCGGAGACCGCCCGATGGGCCAGGCTTCAGGGCTATCCGCTCATCCCCAAAAATCTCTGCGGGCTGGCGGAAAACAAAAAGCGGCATGAGATCAAGGAAATGATGAAGCGCTGGAACCGGGAGGACGGTGACAGGCTGTACAACATTTTCATGAGCATGACGCGCGTCACCCCCTCGCACCTGATGGATCGCACCTTATGGGACTTCAGCAACTTCAAGGCCCTGGCGCCGGACACTCCGCCGCTCAAGCCCCGGCGCTCCAGGGGCGGAGAGAAATCCCAATCGCGTTAAAATAATCGTCCATGCCGCCAGGGATCTCCTTACCCCGCCGCGGCGGTTGACCAGCTTGCTTATCTTTCTGATGGAGAGGCAGAGAACATGCGCGCACGTTCCATGAAAGTGATTGATCTCGCGGTTCATCACGTGGAAACCATCACCGCTCAGGTTTCCATCCGCGAATGCGCCAAGGCCATGCGCTCGCATCATGTCGGCAGCCTTGTTGTCGTCAACGAGAAAAACGAGCCCACAGGAATGATCACGGACCGCGACGTCGCCATCGAGGTCGTCGCGACCGGCAGGGATGCCGATGCGACAAGCGTGGGAGAAGTCATGTCTTCCCCGGCAGTGGTCACGAAGGGAGAGGAGAACATCATCGACGCTCTGGCCCGCATGCGTGAATTCGGCATCCGCCGGCTCCCCGTTGTGGACGGTGAAGGAAAGCTCGTCGGCGTGGTGACCAATTCCAACATGCTCGAGGAACTTTCCATGATGCTCGACAGCATCGTGAGAGACATCAAGTCCTCCAAAACCCGCGAAATCGCAGAAAGGCCCTGAGCCGCCCGATCCGAAGCTGCCGTCCTATCTCGTCCCTGCCGCCCCACAGGCGCTTCAGTCTCGCTTCTGTTTGAGCTCGCAGAGTGTCTTATAGGCCTGCTCGCGCGCCACGCCAGTCACTTTCGAGACGATGGCGGCGGCCTTCGACAAGGGAAGAGCCTCGGCGATTGCCGCGGCCCACGCGACCGAGCGCTCATCCAGACCTTCGGGCTTTTTCTCAGCCTGATCGACGAGGACAACATACTCGCCGCGCGGCTCGTGCTCCTGCGCCCAAGCCGCCAGCCCTGAAGCTGGAACTGTCGCAAAAGACTCGAATTTCTTCGTAATCTCCCGGGCCACAACGACCCTGCGCTGCGGCTCGAGGCACTCCGCCAGATCCTTCAGCAGATCCGTGATACGGTGAGGCGCCTCGTACAGCACAAAGGCGTCCCCTCTGCGGGCGTAGTGCTGCAAAGCCTCCTTGCGCGCCTTGGCCTGCGGGGGAACGAAACCGACGAAAGTGAAGGTTTTCGCCTGAAGCCCGGAGCCCGAAAGCGCCGTGATCACTGCGCTCGCCCCGGGAATCGGAATGACGCGAAAGCCCGCGTCGAGCACAATACGGGCGACCAGAGCCCCCGGGTCCGAAACCGCAGGAGTCCCCGCATCCGTGACCAACGCGACCCTGCGCCCCTCCCTGAGGCTGTCGATGATGCGCTGCGCCCCCGTCACCTCATTGAACTCGCGCACTGAAATTTCCGGGGTGGTGATGCCGTACTTCATCAGAATTTTCTGGGTCTGGCGAGTGTCCTCGGCCGCGATAAAGTCGGCCAGCGCGAGCACCCAGAGCGCCCGGATCGTGATATCAGCCGAGTTCCCAATAGGCAGCCCCACGATGTAGAGGGCGCCTTCAGGGAAGGCCTGCCCGCCCACTCCGGAGATGTCAAAAAGATCCCTGCCCTTCCATGATTCCAGCGGTTGTGCCATCGAAAATCCCCTCCTTGTGCAGAAAGACTGCCTGCGCTCAGGGCAAGATCTTAAGCCATTTGGATTTTGCCCCTACAATGGTCCCTGTCGTCAATTCCATCTCTTTGTCTTAGATGCTGAACACACTGCTTACGCTAAGAAAAGCCTCTCTGGCCTATGGTGACGTCCCTCTTCTCGACAATGCGGAGCTTTCCATCGCCGAAGGAGAAAGGATCGGGCTGATCGGGCGCAATGGAACGGGGAAAAGCTCCCTGCTTCAAGCCCTGGCCGGGGAAATCAGGCTCGACGACGGAGAAAAGCAGACCAAGGACGGTCTGAGAATCGTCCGGCTGCCCCAGGAACCCGACCTCCCCGCGGCCCCCACGCTCAAGGAAAGCCTGATTCTGCGCGCCCATTTTGATGAGGAAGACTCCCGAGCCTACTGGCAGCAGGTCGCCTCGCTGGATGCCTTCCTGCAAAAGCTTAAGGTGAACCCGGACATCGATCCGGCCAGGGCATCCGGCGGGGAGAGGAAAAAAGCCGCCATCGCCCTTGCCTTCGCTCAGTCCCCGGATCTGCTGCTACTCGACGAGCCGACCAACCACCTCGACATCGACGGCATTCTCATGCTGGAAAACCTCATCAAGGAAACCTGCAGAAATAACAGGGCCCTCGTCGTGATCACCCATGACCGGGCATTCCTCGACGATGTCTCCACGAGGATCGTGGAGCTCGACCGAGGGATCCTGAGATCCTATCCCGGCAATTTCGCGGCTTACGAGCAGCATAAAAGCTACGAGCTCAGCATCGAAGAGACGTCCAACCGGAAGTTCGACAAATTCTGGAGACAGGAAGAGGTCTGGATTCGCCGGGGCATCGAAGCCCGAAGGACGAGAAACGAAGGGCGGGTGAGGCGCCTCGAGCGGCTCCGCAGAGAGCGCGAGGCCCGGCGCGAGCGCATGGGGCGGGTGAGCATGTCGATCGACTCTGGGGAGAAGAGCGGACGGCTGGTGGCCGAGCTGCGGGGGATTTCAAAGTCCTTTGGCGGCAGGCAGATAATCAAAGGACTGAATTTCCGGCTAATGAGGGGGGACCGGCTCGGACTCGTAGGACCGAACGGGGCCGGAAAAAGCACCCTCATCAAGATTCTTCTCGGGCAGCTTCCGCCCGATCAGGGAACGGTCAGGCTGGGAACCAACCTGCATATTGCCTATTTCGACCAGCTGCGCGCCCAGCTTGACCTGAACAAAACTGTGGCCGACACCATCGCTCCCGGCAGCGAATGGGTTGAGATCGGAGGAGTCAGGAAGCACGTCAAAAGCTACCTGGCCGATTTTCTTTTCTCCCCGAGGAGAGCAGACTCCCCCGTGTCCGCCCTGTCAGGCGGGGAGAGGAACCGCCTCCTGCTGGCCCGACTTTTCGCGCTGCCCGCTAACCTGCTAGTACTCGACGAGCCCACAAACGACCTGGACATAGACTCGCTGGAGATTCTGGAGCAGACGCTTGCCGACTTCTCCGGCACCCTGATCCTCGTCTCGCATGACCGCCGCTTCCTCGACAACACTGTCACCCAGGTCCTGGCCGCTGAGAGCGGCGGCGAGTGGCATGAATACGTCGGCGGCTACACCGATTGGTTAAAATACCGTCGGCCGGCTCCTGCAAATCCAGAGCCGGCTGAGAAAAAAGCTCCCGTCCTCCCGGCACGTCCCGCGCGGAAAAAAGCCCTCCGCCTCACCTACAGGGAAGGCAAGGAGCTGGAGTCGCTGCCAGGGGATATAGAAGCCCTAGAGCAGGAACAGGAAAAACTCATAGCAGCCATGGCTGACCCGGGCTATCACCGCAGCCCCGTGGAGCAGATCAAGGCGGACCGCCTCAGGCTCGATGAACTGCCGAAAATCTTGGAACGCAAATATGCGCGCTGGGAAGAGCTTGAGGGCAAAAAGAAGGCGGCAGAGGAAAACTCCTAGCCTCGTCCGGTGCTTTCGGGCGAATTTTTCCTGCTTTTTGAAGGACGAAAAAAGTGAGCAACACGACTGCGGATCGAATTGCGCTGCTGAAAACCGCAAGGGTTTTACCTGACCTGATCAACAACCGGCTTAAAGTCGCACCCGATGACGAGGCACTGCGGCAGTACGACCGCACGGCCGGCAAATGGAACAGCTACAGCTACCGACAGCTCGCCGACCGAATCCTCGGGTGGCGCCGGGCCTACGCAACGCTCGGACTTGCGAGGTACGCCAGGGTCGCCATCCTGCTGCCGAATGGAATTGACGCAGTCTGCGCTGACCAAGGCGCTCTCTCCAACGCCCTCACTCCGGTGCCGCTGCACGCCATCGACACTCCGGGAGCCTGCGCCTTCATCCTGATAGACTCCCAGTCCTCGGTTCTCATCACCAACAAGCTGAGCCGCTGGCAGGCGATAGCCGCCAAGCAGATCCCGATGCCGGACCTCAAGCACGTCGTCTTCACGGAAGAAACGCAGCTGCCCGCCGGGTCCGGCTCCGGCGTGCGCCTGCACACCCTCGAGCAGTGGCTCAAGGACGGGGCCGGCGTTCCCGACTCAGCCCTGGCGGAGTCGCCCGAACCGGAAGATCTCGGCGCCATCGTCTACACATCAGGCACTACGGGAAGGCCCAAGGGGGTCATGCTTACCCACAAAAACTTCCTGACCAACGTGGTTGACACTACCGACTGCCTCACCCCCGTCGCAGGCGATGTGTTCTTGTCCTTCCTGCCCCTTTCCCACACGTTTGAAAGGACCCTGGGATACTATCTGCCCCTCGGCATGGGCTGTACGGTGGTCTACAACCGCTCCATCATGCTGCTGGCCGAGGACTTCAAGGTTGTGAAGCCCACTGTCATCATCTCCGTTCCCCGCATTTACGAACGGACCTACGCGAAAATTCAGGCCGTCCTGGGCAAGAAAGGGCCCTTTGCGCAGAAGCTTTTCGACTGGGCCGTTGAGGTCGGCTGGAGAAAGTTCTGCCGCAAAAACCGCCTGCCGGTTGAGCACAGCCCGCGCGAATTCCTCGATCCGATAGTGAGAAGAACGCTTACAAGGCGCGTTTCCCAAATGCTGCTGGATCAGTTCGGCGGCCGGCTCCGCGTGGCCATCTCCGGCGGGGCTGCCATCAGCCAGAAGGTTGCCAAGGTTTTCTGCGGGCTGGGGATGTCCGTCATTCAGGGCTACGGCATGACGGAGACCTCACCGGTGATCGCCGGCAACAACCTGCAGGACAACCAACCCCGGACCGTGGGCCATCCATACACTTCCGTGCAGGTGCGCCTGGGCGAGGGCGATGAAATACAGGTCAAGGGACCAAGCGTCATGCGGGGATACTGGAACCGGCCCGACGCCACCAAGGACGCCTTCACCGCCGACGGTTGGCTGAAGACCGGAGACGTAGGAACGATCTCGGAGGACGGCCACCTGTACATCAAGGGCCGAATCAAGGAAATCATCGTCACCTCGACGGGCGAGAAGGTTCCTCCCGTCGACCTTGAGTCCGCCATTGAAACCGATCCCCTTTTCTCTCAGACCTTCGTCGTCGGCGAAAACAAGCCCTACATTTCGCTTATCGCCGTCCTGAACCCCGAGGAATGGGAGAAGCTCGCACGCAGCCTGAAGCTCGACCCACGCGATCCTGAAAGCCTCTCCGCGGCGCCGGCGAGGCAGGCCGCCCTGAAGCGCGCCAAGGCAGCAGCCGCAAACTTCCCGCACTACTCTCTTCCCCGCGCCGTCACCCTCAGCCTTGAGCCGTGGACCATCGACAACGGGCTGCTCACCCCCACGCTGAAGCTTAAGCGCGGCCCGCTGAGCACAAAATTTGCGGAAGCGATCAAAAAGATGTATTAAAAATACCTTATTTTCCGATCACACGTCCCGGACACGCCTGTTTTTTCTGATACCCATGCCTATTGACATCGAGCAGCCTCATTCGTTCACTCACGGCCAGCACATCATGCCGGACTGGCAGGTCCATCTGACAGACCGGATCATGCAGTTTTATATCGACAGGGGACTTTCTGTGGACCCGGTGGTGCTCAAGACGCCGCCCGCTCCTCAGGAAGGGCACCGGTACTTGCTTTACATGCACGTGCCTTTCTGCCACACGCTGTGCACCTACTGCACCTTCCACCGATTCCTGTTCAAGGAATACAAGGCTCGGGAATATTTCAAAAACCTCCGGACCGAGATGCAGATGGCCAAGGACCTGGGCTACGATTTTCAGTCCGTGTACGTGGGGGGCGGCACGACCACCATACTGGAAGACGAACTGATCAGGACGCTCGAACTGGCGAGGAAACTGTTCCCGGGCATCAAGGAGGTTTCCTGCGAAACAGACCCCAAGGAAATCGCCAGCCCCAGCTTTAAAAACCTCAAGGGGCTGGTCAACCGCATGTCCATCGGCGTGCAGAGCTTCGACGACAGCATTCTGCGCCTTACTGAACGCGACAAGTTCGGAACAGGTGCTGAAATCTACGACCGAATCGCCGCCTGCCAGGACCTGTTCCCCACCTGCAACGTCGACATGATGTTCGGCTTCCGGGGCCAGTCCCTCGACATGATCGCCCGCGACATGGAGCTTATCCGCCAGCTCAACCCCCGCCAGGTTACAACCTATCCCCTCATGGTCACCAGCCAGACCCGCCGCAGCGTCAAAGGAATCATTGCGGCCAAGGGCCAGGAGCTGTCACAGCAGTACGACACCATTTTGAACACTCTGGGGAAGCATTACCGCCAGCTCACATCATGGACTTTCGGCAGGACCAACGACGAGGGCATCGATGAGTACGTCATTGACCATGACGAATACCTCGGAATCGGCTCCGGGGCATTCTCATTCCTCGGCAATGCCCTTTACGTCAACACATTCAGTCTGAGCAGGTACGCCCAGCGCATCCAGTCCGGTCTGATGGGCACGGAGCGCCGCAGGATCTTCACCAAGCATCAGATCCTCCAGTACAGGCTCATGCTGAGCGTGTTCGCAGGAAGACTGAGCAGAAAATATTTCCGCGAAGTCCATGGCGTCAACCTGGATACCTCGCTTTTTAAGGAAATAACCGGCCTGCGCCTGATCGGCGCGATCAGGCAGGATCCGCAGGATCCTGACCGGCTGATCGTAACCAAGAGAGGCAAATTCCTCGGCCTCGTGATGCTGAAGGCCTTCTATTCGGGAATGGACAATGTCCGCGCACAGCTCAGGGCGCCCCTGAAGGCCTGCGACATGTAGCGGCCCTCAGTCGGCCCGAGGGGTCTTCAGGGTTTTCACATCGATTTCGATGTTGTGTCCGAGCGCATCGGCGACGTATGCGATCTTATCCTGGACTGTCACAGCCAGCCTCATATGCCGCCCGCACAGCCCGGCAAGGGCCGCGAGCTCGTCATCGGAAATCCAGTAGACGCCCAGACGGCCCACTTTTTCAAAATCCGCACGGCCGGACTGCCACCACTGGCTGATCCGGCTCTCTCCATAGGACAGAACGATGACCTTTGAGCTTCTGCCGGCCGCCTTTCTGACAAGCTTCACAGCGGGCACGCCCAACTCGATCCAGCGGCTGGTCCATCCCGTGTCGTCGACGTCCATGAGCGCGGGCTCGCCGTCCCTCGACAGCCCGTCGATGAAGCGCAGCGTCGGGCTCCCCCACAGACTGAAGGCGAGAAGACGCAGCATCAGACGGCTCTCCGTCTCTGAGGGATGCCGGGCCACAGTGAGAGAATGGCTCGCATAATAACTGCGATCCAGATCAGAGATGTCCAGCTCCACTTTATAAATTGTTGAACCTAAAGCCATAACCAGCCACCCGGAGTACAAGTTTTTAAGATTATCACCAACCGGGCCGCCCCAGAAGCTCGTTGCGGTCAGAGCGTACTCGCCCAGCTGATAAAATCCCGGCATCGGGCCGCTTCTGCCTGGCAGGAAAACCGCCTGCCGCCCAGCGGGCCTGCTCCGGCAAGGATCGATCCTGCAAACGTTTCCGAGCATATGCTTTCATTTTCCCAACTGTTGCCTGCCATGCCCGTTCTGAGCGCCGCCGCGGCCTGGGGCCTGCCGGCCGCAGGCCTGGCCGTTTTGCTCGGCGGAGAAACCCTGGCCGTACTCGCCGCCTTTCTGGCGGCCTCGGGCATCCTTCCTCCCGTCCAGACCGCCTGCGTGATCTTTGCCGCCGCGGTTCTCTCGGACCTGTTCTGGTTTTTCGCGGGCAGAAGGCACCCCGGCTGGCCTCTGCCTTGGCCTGGCCGGGTTTCACCCCTGCTGCGCACGCATCGCATCGGGCTTCCCAAGAGGCTGCCGGGGCTGCTTTTCTATCGCGTGCTTCCGCTGCCGAAATCGAGTTTTCCAATACGCGCCGGCTTCGCTAAGCGGCTCTCTGCAGGCCGTTTCGCAGCCCTGTGCCTATTCGGGTGCCTGCTTTGGACGGCCTTTGTCTGTGCGGCGGGCGCGGCTTTCTGCGCGGCTGCGGAATACTGGACCGCGAGCAGGATTTCCGTCTGGAACCGTCTGCCGGGTTTTCTTCTGCTGCTGGCCGTGCTTTTTCCCTGTCTTCGCTATATCCTTTGGCATGAATGGGAAAAATTTTTTTCCGGGGGCTGACTGCATGCGAATTTTACTGGTCGAAGACGATCCAATGATCGGTGAGAGTGTTTCCGACTGGCTGCAGGGCGAGGGCTATGCCGTTGACTGGCTGCAGGATGGCGACTCCGCCCTGCTCGCCCTTAAAACCACGGGTTTTGCCATGGCTATTCTGGATCTGGGCCTGCCAGGGATGGACGGACTTGATCTGCTCAAGGAGATTCGCCGCCTGAAAAACGATCTTCCTGTACTCGTGACGACAGCCCGGGATACGCTGGACGACAAAATAAAGGGGCTGGACTCCGGGGCGGATGACTATCTGATTAAGCCCTTTGACCTCGAGGAGCTGTCCGCAAGGATCCGCGCCCTGTCGCGCAGGGCAAGCGGCCGGGCTGAACCCGTCATAACGCGAGGTAAGCTTCAGATCCGGCCGGCGACGCGCGAGGTCTTCTATGACGGCAGACCGGTTATCCTCTCCGCCAAGGAGTATGCGCTTCTTGAGGCCTTGGCAGAGCGTCCGGGCGTCGTGCAGCCCCGCTCGAAGCTTGAGGAAAACCTGTACAACTGGGACTCCACTGTCGGCTCCAATGCCATAGAAGTCCACATCCACCACCTGAGGAAGAAACTTTCTGAGGATGCCATCAAGACGGTGCGGGGCGTCGGCTATCTGCTCGAAACATAACCTGCCATGGGCTCCATCAGAACACGGCTCCTTTTCACGTTGATTTTTGTCCAGCTGGTCGGAGGATTCATTGCTGGATGGGCGGCTCTGCACTCTGCGGAGGAGGAGTTTGACCGCCTGCTCGACCGAGAGCTGCAGCAGACCGCCAGCGCCATGGCCACAAGGGGAAGTCTTGCCCCCTCGCAAGTCACGCTGGTCGGAAGCAACCCGGAGCACCAGGTCCGCCTGCAGATCTACGACTCAGCCAGCAACAGGCTTTTTCTGTCGGACAAAACAGAACCTTTTCCGATTCTTGAAAAGGAAGGATTCTCCACCCTGAATCTCGCAGGAAGCGACTGGCGCGTCTACACCATGCCGTCGGGCACTGAAATCATCGAGGCAGGCCAGCCCGTGCGGGTCCGCACCAGCCTGGCAGCTATGTCATCGCTGCACATCCTTCAGCCTTTCCTTTTCGCCATCCCCATCTCCGCCATTCTGATCTGGCTCATTGTGGGCCAAGGGCTCGCCCCGCTGGACAGAACCGCCCGCTCCGTAGCCCAGCGATCCCCCTCTTCGCTCACGCCCCTCCCGACCAGCGGTTTGCCCGAGGAGCTTCGTTCCCTGGTGGAAGAGCTCAACCGCCTGCTGAAGCGCCTCTCTGTGAGTCTTGATGCGCAAAAGCGCTTCGCCGCCGATGCCGCCCATGAGCTGCGGACACCGCTCACTGCGATCAAGCTGCAGGCGCAGCTCGCCCGGAAAGCCGATTCGGACGAGAAGCGCATGAAGTACTTTCTGCGGCTTGACGAGGGCATTGCCCGGGCGACCCATTTGATCGAGCAACTGCTCACAATCGCGCGCCTTGACCCAGATTCCGTGCAGCACCCGCAGTCTTCCGTTCGAGTGGATGAAATGCTCGGCGCGATCGCCGGTGAGATGCAGCCCATCGCAAGGCAGAAAAACATCACTGTCTCGTCCTCCTCTCCGAGCCTCACGGTTCTGGGGATGCCCGACGCCCTGCATCTCATGGTGACCAACCTCACCGACAATGCCATCAAGTACACGCCGGAAAACGGGCGGATTGAACTCTCCGCATCTTCGGATACAAACGGCGTGCTGATCCGTGTTTCAGACAATGGCCCGGGAATCCCGGAAAAAGACCGCAGCCGCGTGTTTGAGCGCTTCTACAGGGCTCTTGGCACCCATACGTCCGGCACTGGGCTGGGCCTTGCCATCGTCAGACGCATCGTCGAGATCCATCACGGCAGCATTCGGGTGCTCGACGGGCTGGACGGCCGCGGCACGACCATGGAAATCCGGCTTCCTCTGCCGGGCACCCCCGCTGATGACAAATTTTTGTTACAAAGCCGGGGGGACAGTCACAACTCGAACACAAACTGATAAACGCAGATATATCGTTTTCCATTATCTTTATGCCTATCTGCAGGCGCTGCCCAGAGGGCCTGCGCGCTCATTTTTCGAGGAGATTCACGTTGTTTTCTTCTAAATTCATGAAACCCGCCCTGGTTACGGCAGCCATTGTGGCCGCGTTCGCAGGCGGAGTCTTCACGGCCAATGCAAAAAACGCCGCCTCGCCTTCGACTGCCGCCCCCGGCCCCATCATCAATCAGCAGAAGCTGCCGGATTTTACGGTCCTGGTGGATCACTACGGCAAGGCTGTTGTGAACATTTCCATGGTCAAGAAGGAGCACAAGGAGAAAATCAACGGCCTGTTCAACAACATCCCTGATGACCAAGCAGAAATCTTCAGACGCTTCGGTTTCCCCTTCTTCGGCGGGGGAGAGCGCACCGTCCCTGAGCAGCGGGGCACTGGCTCGGGCTTCATCATCAGCTCTGACGGCCTGATCCTCACCAATGCGCATGTGGTGAGCGATGCCGACGAGATCATCGTCCGGCTGACCGACGACCGGGAGTTCAAGGGCAAGGTCCTCGGCTACGACGAACAGACGGATATTGCTGTCGTGAAAATTGACGCGAAGGGGCTTCCCGTCGTCCGTCTCGGCAACAGCGACAATGTCAAGGTCGGCGAATGGGTGGCGGCCATCGGCAGTCCGTTCGGCCTTACCAACTCTGTCACGGCGGGCATCGTTTCCGCCAAATCCCGCAACATTGAGGAAAACATCGTCCCGTTCATACAGACAGACGTCGCCATCAACCCGGGCAACTCCGGCGGTCCGCTGTTCAACATGAACGGCGAGGTGATCGGCATCAACTCGCAGATTTTCTCGACTTCCGGCGGATCAATGGGCCTTTCCTTCGCGATCCCGATCAATATTGCGAGCCAGGTCAAGGACCAGATCATCAAGAACGGGAAAGTGACCCGCGGCCGCCTCGGGGTCATGGTGCAGCAGCTGTCGCCGGAACTGGCAAAGAGCTTCGGACTTCCTGAGGAAACCAAAGGGGCCGTCATTGCTCAGATTGAGGCCAACGGCCCTGCCGCGAACTCCGGCCTGAAGCCCGGGGACATCATCACTGCCGTCAACGGAGAAAAAATCAAGAGCTTCAGCGACGTGCCGAGGCTGATCTCGTTTACGAAGCCTGGCACCCGCATCGAACTGACTGTTCTGCGCGACAAGAAAGAGATCCGCATTCCTGTCACCATTGGGAGCTCGACGGAAAGCGCGCATGCGGCCAAAGGCTCGGACAGCGATGACTCTCAGGGAGCGGTGAAGCAGGAATCCCAGGGCAGACTCGGCGTTACCGTCCGCCCGCTGACGGCTAAGGAAGCAAAGAGGGCCGGCACCTCCGGTCTTCTGATCGCACAGGCTGAAGGCGCGGCTGCGAAAGCCGGGATTCGTCCGGGGGACATCATCGTGTCCGTAAACGGAACTCCGGTCAAGACCAACGGGGATCTTTCCAAGGCTCTCAAGGGACGCAAGCAGATTGCGCTTCTCATCCAGAGAAACAAGAGCAGGATCTTCGTCCCGGTTGAGCTGCAGGCCCAGTAAGGGAGAAGCCGGCGCGCTCCCGGCGGGAAATCCTTTTCCCGCCGCGGCGCCTTCATTCCCCCTGGCCGGACGGCGAAGGGGAATGCCTCGAGCCCGAACCATCAGCGGCTGCGATGGGGAAACCGTCTAAATTCATCAGCAGCTGGACGACAATCGGCGTCAGGGCCTCAAGGGAAAGGTCCGATCTAGAAATGGACAAAAAGCAAAGGCCGTTGAAAATGGCGTTTCCAACGGCAAGCCTGTAAACCAGATCCTTGGGCGGCTTGCGGTTCAGGGCCTGGTAGCGCTCTAGCACCTGCTGCGTCAGATAGTTGGCGGCTTCCTGCTCTGCGCTCCTGATAATCCGGGCGATCTTTTCATTGCGCAGGCTCTCGGCGGCTATTTCAAACAGCAGAGCCTTGTCGCCGCTGTTGATTCTTTTATCAAGCTCCCTGTAGACGATTTTGTAGAGCCTTTCCTTCTGGATCTCAGGGTCTTTCTCTACAACTATCAGGGTCTCGCTGATGTACTGCTTCAGCCATCGGGCCACCAAGGCCCCGATGATATCTTCCTTGCTGTTGAAGTAGTTGTAAATGTGCCCGGCGCTCATTCCAAAGGCCTTGGCAATGTAGCTCATGCTGGCCGCGTGGAATCCTTTTTCGCGGAAACAGAGAAGGGCGGCATCCAGAATTTCCCCCCTTCTCTGCGCCGCTTTGGAGCCTCTGCGTTTGACTCCTTCCTTCATGATGCCTTGTTGTCCCCACGGACCGGAACCTCTATCTCCTGCCCTCCGCCCAGCACCTTGTAGAGCGTCACCAGGCTGGCCGCCCGGGACAGCTGTGTCTGAATCTGAGTCTGCTGAGCAGCCACCATCGTCCTCTGGGCGTCCAGAACCGAAAGGAAATCGTCGACGCCACGCTTGTATCTGGTCATGGCAAGGTCGTAGGCCGTTTCTGAGGCTTTGACGAGCTCATCCTGAGCCTCCAGCCGCTTGGTCACCGTGCTTTCCGTAGACAGGGCGTCATTTACTTCCCGGAAGGCTGACTGAATCGCCTTTTCATAGGCCGCCACCATTTCCTTCTGGTAAACCTTCGCAGCCTCAAGATTGGCCACGTTAGCCCCGCCCTGGAAAATCGGCAGGGAAACCGTCGGCGCAAAAGACCATGTGCCCCGGCCGCCGCTGAAGAGATCGGAAAGGTCCGTAGAGGCAGTTCCTATGGATCCCGTCAGAGCGACTCTCGGGAAGAAGGCGGCCCGCGCCACCCCGATGCTCGCATTGGCTGAACGGAGGTTGCGCTCGGCCTCAGCTATGTCGGGCCTGCGCAGCAACACCTCGGAGGGCAGCCCCGCCGGAAGCGAAGCAGGAAGCGTAGCCTTCAGGGAAATCTGCCGCGGCAGAAGCTCCTGAGGCACCTCCGCTCCCACAAGCAGGCGCAGCGCGTTTTCGTCCTGGGTCAGGCTGTTCTGAGCAACCTGTACCGAGGCCTTGGCAGACGCCACCGTCTGCTGGGACTGGGACAGTTCAAGCTTGTTGGCCGTTCCGGACTGATAGCTCTTTTCCATCAAGGCGTAAGTCTGCTGCTGACTGCGAAGCGTTGTATTGGCCAGATCAAGCGCGGCATGATCCGCCCCAATCGACAGCCACATCGTGGCCACTTCCGCGATGAGGGTGTTCTGGGCACTCCGATGCGCGTCCTCACCTGCCAGATAAGCCTGCAGCGCCTGTTCATTCAAATTGCGTATGCGTCCGAAAAAGTCGATCTCGTAAGAGGACATCGCGAGATCCGCAGCATAGACATGGGAAATCCGCGAGGCTCCGGGAGTGAGCGTATCCACGGAGGACCTGGCGTGACTGCCTGAAGCCGTCGCGGACACGGACGGAAATAGATCCGCCCGCGACACGCGATAGAGCGCCCGCAGCCTCTCGACCTCGAGCATGGCCCTGCGCAGGTCCCTGTTGTTGTCCAGGGCCATGCGTATGACCTTCTTCAGCCTTTCGTCCAGGAAAAACTGCTCCCAAACCACGAGCTCTGCCTGCTTGACACCGGCCGCCGCAGAATCCACGGCCCAGCGCCCAGTGGTCTCAGCCGGCGCAGCGGGCTGTTTATAAGCCGGCGCCAGGTTGACGCACCCTGAAAGCAGCAATGCCGAGGACACTGCGCCAAGGCCCAAAAAGGCACGGCGGGAGACGTATACAGTTTTCTTTTTCATTTTCAACATCCCACTCAGACCGCAGCGCCCTTATCGTCGGGCAGCTGGCGGCGCTTAGTCCTGAAGATGCGGTTCACCTGCACATAGAACATGGGCACCAGGCACACGCACAGGATAGTGCCCGTAATGATGCCGCCAAAAACGGCCATGCCGATCGCGTTCTGCGCGCCGGCTCCAGCTCCATGCGCCAGGACCAGCGGAACAACGCCCAGCCCGAAGGCAAGCGAAGTCATGACGATCGGGCGGAAGCGGAGTTTTACCGCATCAAGGGAAGCGGTAATCAGATCTTCCCCGGCGTCATAGAGCATCTTCGCAAACTCGACAATCAGAATAGCGTTTTTGGAAACGAGACCGATCGTCGTGAGCATGCCGACCTGGAAGTACACGTCGTTGTGGCCTCCCAGCAGCCCCGTCATCGCCAGTGCGCCCAGCACGCCTGTCGGCACGACCAGCAGGATGGAGATCGGAATCGTCCAGGACTCGTACAGAGCCGCCAGGCAGAGGAACACCACCAGCAGGGACAGCGCGTACAGGGGCGCCGCAGCCTGGCTGGCCATGCGTTCCTGATAAGACACGCCGTTCCATTCGATGGAATACCCGGCGGGCAGCTTCTTGGCGATCTCCTCCACGGCGTCCATAGCCGTACCGGAGGAGACTCCCGGAGCCGCATTGCCCTGGATGTTGACAGCAGCGTTGGCGTTAAACCTCTCCAATCTCGGGGAACCGAATGACCAGCTGCCGGTGGAGAAACCGGAGAAGGGCACGAGTTCGCCGGAAGAGTTGCGGACATACCACTGCTTCAGGTCATCCGGAGTCATGCGGAAATGGGGATCGGCCTGAACGTAAACGCGCTTCACGCGCTCGCGGTCAATAAACAGGTTGACGTACGTTCCACCCCAGATCGTGCTGAGGTCCGAGTTGGCGTTGCTCAGCGTGATGCCGTAGGACTGGAGTTTTTCACGATCCATCTCCAGCTTGTACTGCGGCGTGTCCTCCATGCCATTCGGACGAACCAGGCTCAGGCGCGGATCCTTATTCGCCATCGCGAGGAACTGGTTGCGAACCTGCATCAGCTTTTCATGTCCCTGACCCGACCGGTCTTCGATATACATATCGAACCCGTCCGCAATGCCCAGCTCTGGAATGGCGGGCGGCGGGAAAAACACAATGCGGGCGTCTTTGTACTTGGACATGGCGATATTGGCCCGCAGAGCGATGGACTGGGGATCAGACCCTTTGCCCGTTCTCTCGGACCAGTCCTTGAGCTTCACGAAGCCCAGTCCCATGTTCTGGCCGCCGCCGGCCAGAGAGAAGCCGGCCACATCGAAAATCGAATCCGTATACTGCTTTTCTTTGGAGAAGAAGTAGTTGCGGATCTGCTTTTCAGCTTCCTGTACGCGCTCCTGAGCGCTTCCCGCAGGCGTCTGGACGGTAAACATCATCGTCCCCTGGTCCTCTTCCGGAACAAAAGAGCCGGGCAACTTCATAAAGCCGACCACAACCCCAATCCAGATCAGGGCGTAGACGCCGAGAGTCATCCAAAGATGATTGTGCGTCCACAGAACAAGGCGCCGGCAGTCGTTGGACACCTTTTCAAAGCCGCGGTTAAAGGCCCCGAAGAACCCTTTCTTCCCAAAATGGTGGGTGTCCGAGACCGGCTTCAGAATTGACGCGCAGAGAGCCGGCGACAGAGACAAGGCCACAGTAACCGACAGGAGCATGGCCGTCACGATGGTGATAGAGAACTGCCGGTAAATCACGCCGGTGGAGCCACCGAAGAAAGCCATCGGGATGAACACGGCGGACAGAACCAGCGCCACGCCAACCAGAGCCCCCGTGATCTGGGACATCGACTTGATGGTGGCGGTGCGGGCGTCTGTTCCGTCTTCTCGCATCACTCGCTCCACATTCTCGACCACGACGATGGCGTCATCGACCAGCAGGCCGATCGCCAGCACCAAACCGAACATGGTCAGCATGTTGAGCGTGAATCCCGTTAACTTGAGAACCGCAAACGTGCCCAGCAGCACCACCGGCACGGCAACTGCCGGGATCAACGTCGCCCTCCAGTTCTGAAGGAAGAGATACATCACGACCACGACCAGGATGATGGCCTCGATCAAGGTCTTCACCACTTCCTTCATGGCCGCCTTCACAAAGGGCGTTGTCTCATAGGGATACACCACCTTCATGCCGGCCGGGAAGTAGGGCTGCAGCTCCGCCACCTTCTTTTTCACCAGATCCGCCGTTTCGATGGCGTTGGCGCCCGCAGACAGATAAATGGCAATACCCGAAGACGGGATGCCGTTGTAGGTGCCCTGCACGTCGTAAGACTGCCGCCCCAGCTCGATGTTTGCCACATCCGCCAGGCGCACGGTCGCGCCGGATTCCGTCGTTTTGACAATCAGCTTTTTAAAGTCATCCACCGATTTAAGCAGAGACTGCGCTGTAATTGTCGCGTTAAGCTCCACAGGCTGATCGCTCGGGTGAGGCAACCCTCCCAGCTGACCGGCCGTGACCTGAGCGTTCTGAGCTGCAATGGCAGAGGTGATGTCAGAGGCTGTCAGGTTATAAGCGTAGAGCTTGTGGGGATCCAGCCAGACGCGCATAGCGTAGGAAGCGCCGAAAACCGTCGTCTGTCCGACGCCGGTAATTCGGGACAGCGGATCCTGCACCGTGTTGACCAGAAAGTCGCCCAGATCGGCCACCGAAAGACTTCCGTCATCGGTCGTAAAGGACACGACCATCAGGAAGCTCGCCGTTGACTTCTGAACCTGAATGCCCAGCCTGGTCACATCCTCTGGCAGCATGGCTTCAGCCATTGAGAGCTTGTTGTTCACCTGAACCTGAGCGATATCCGCATTGGTTCCCGGCGCAAATGTCAGGGTCATCTGCATGCTGCCGGTTCCGTTAGACTCATTGCTCATGTAGATCAGGCCGTCGAGGCCGACCATCTGCTGCTCGATCACCTGGGTGACCGTATTCTGCAGCGTCTCAGCAGAAGCGCCCGGGTAGTTGGCAACCACAGTCACCTGCGGGGGCGCAATCTGCGGATACTGCGACACAGGCATGGTAAAGATGGACAGCGTCCCCATCAGCATGAGGACTAGCGCGATCACCCAGGCAAAAATTGGGCGGTCAATAAAAAATCTTGACATGGCGTCTCCCCCGAGGACTTACTTGGCCGCCGTGCTGGAGGCCGCAGAGGATGCCGCAGGCGAAGCCTCAGACGGCTTCTGAGCTGCGGCCTGTGCGCTGTCCTTGTCCACAGCCGTGACAGAGGCCCCGGCGCGGACTTTATCCAGACCGGCATAAACCACTTTCTCGCCCACCTTGAGCCCCGACTCTACAACCCAGTCGGTTCCTCCGACGAGCGCCCCAGTCTTGATGCTTCTCTGCTCGATTTTATTGTCCGGTGTGACGACAAAAACGTACGGGTCACCACGCATGTCCCTCATGACGGAGCGGGCGCTCACTGTAATGGCGGAGGGCATGTTTCCCGCAGGCAGCGAGGCACGGACAAACATGCCCGGCAGCAGCTCGCCCTTGGGATTGCTGACGACCGCTCTCAGGGTCACCGTTCCGGAATCTTCACCGACTGACACGCCCCTAAAGGTGAGACGGCCCATGATCGGGTAGACCGTTCCGTCTTCCAAAATGATTTTGACGGGAGTGGTTCCGTCAGCGTTGGACTTCAGCTTGCCCGAGGCAATGTCCCTGCGCAGCTGCAGAAGCTGCTTGTTGGTCTGCTGGACATCGACGTAAATCGGATCGAGCTGATGAATAACCGTCATGCGCTGCGACTGGTAGGCTGTCATCAGCGCGCCGGGCGTCACCTCGGAAATTGAGACTCTTCCGCTGATTGGGGCGAGCACCGAGGTATAACGAACATTAATCTGGGCATTGGTCACGGCGGCGCGTGCGGACTTCACAGAGGCCTCCGCCGTCTGCACTCTGGCCTGGGCGGTGTCATCAGACTGCTTGGAAACGGCATTGACCTTCACCAGGGCAGAAGAACGTGCGGCATCGGCTTTAGCCAGAGCCAGTTCCGCTTCGGCCTGGGCCAGAGAGGCCTTTGCGCTCGCTTCATTTGCGCGGTAAGTAGATGCATCAATCTGGTAAAGGGGCTGCCCCGCCTTCACCATTTGACCTTCAGTAAACAGACGCTTCTGAAGAACGCCGCTCACTTGAGGACGAACCTCCGCCACGCGATAAGCAACGGTGCGCCCCGAGATCTCCTCATCGACCTGGATGGGCCTGGCCGACACCGTGACCACAGTCACCTCCACAGGAGGTGTCTTCGTCTGGGTGGCGGCCTGCTGCTTCCCGCATCCTGCCGCCAGAACCGCAACGGCAATCACGGACAAAGTGAGTGCTGTACGACGGGAGACTTGTCGAACGCTCATTATATAAATCTCCGAATTTCAATAGCTTAGCTACAATTATTTTGATTAATGTCAGAAAATTTTCACGGAAAAGCCCGCAGAAGCTTCTGTTACAAAACTGAACGAATGTTCATTTATACCACAGAACCTTGCGTGCCGCCCCCTCTTCCTGCCTGCCTTTATGTTTATTTACGTTTGGACGGCACGAGCTTTCCTTGCTTCTGCCTCGGACGAAAACGCCTCGCTCGGGAGAAAGCGATGAAGCCCTCCGCGTAAAAAACAGGAGAAGCTGAAATACGGACTCACCGTTATTCGACGGTCACTGATTTAGCAAGGTTTCTCGGCTTGTCCACATCCGTGCCGCGAATGAGGGCGGTGTGGTAAGCGAGCAACTGCAGGGCCACCACGTGAAGGATAGGGGACAGGTCGCCGTAATGTTCCGGCAGCCTAAGCACATGCACTTTCTCCCCGCCCACGATGGCTGAGTCCCCATCGGCAAAGACGTAAAGCTCACCGCCGCGGGCACTCACCTCCGCCATGTTTCCCTTCAGCTTTTCCAAAAGGCTGTCATTGGGGGCCACGACCACAACCGGCATGGATGAATCCACCAGCGCGAGCGGGCCGTGCTTGAGTTCCCCGGCAGGATAAGCCTCCGCATGGATGTAGCTGATTTCCTTGAGCTTCAGAGCTCCTTCCAGAGCAATGGGATAGTGCATCCCGCGGCCGAGAAAAAGTGCGTCCTGCTTGGTGGCGAAAATATCCGCCGTCGCCATGATCTGGGGCTCCAAGGCGAGAACTGCCTGAAGTGCGCTGGGAATGTGCCTGAGGGCCTTCATCCTCTGCTCTTCCTCCGCCAGAGAAAGCCGGCCGTGGAGCTTGGCCAGCACCAGGGTGAGCAGATACAGAGCAGCCAGCTGAGTCGTGAAGGCCTTCGTGGAGGCCACGCCGATTTCAACCCCGGCCCTTGTAATGTAGTGGAGTTCGCAGTTATGGACGAGCGCGGAAGTGGCCACATTGCAGATTGCAAGGGTATGCTTCATCCCCAGCGACTGGGCGTGGGCAAGCGCCGACAGGGTGTCCGAGGTCTCGCCGGACTGGGAAACGCAGACAACCAGCGAATCTTCATGCGGAATAGAGATCCGATAGCGGTACTCGCTTGCGATCTCAACCTCGCACGGGATGCCCGCAATCGCCTCAATCCAGTATTTGGCCGTCAGGCCCGCATAGTAGCTGGTTCCGCAGGCCAGTATCAGAATCCTCCGTATCCGGCGGAACACTCCCTCCGCCTCTGGGCCGAAGATGCTGGGGACTATGCCTGCCACCCCTTCCAGAGTGTCGGCTATCGCGCGCGGCTGCTCGAAAATCTCCTTCTGCATGTAGTGGCGGTAGGGCCCCAGCGCAACATTGTTGTCGTGGGCCGTCACGACCTTGATGCGGCGCGAGACCGGCTCGGGCTTTCCGTCTCCGGCCGCCCTGAATATTTCCGCGGACTCCGGAGTGATGCGGGCAATATCGCCCTCCTCAAGAAACACAAAGCGCTCCGTGACGCCGCTCAGGGCCATCACGTCCGAAGCAAGGAAATTTTCCTTCTCCCCGAGCCCCATCACAAGAGGCGAGCCGCGGCGGGCTCCGACAACGACATGAGGCTCCTTCGTGCAGCAGACCGCTATGCCGAAACTGCCGCGAAGGCGCGACACTGCCCGAGAAACCGCACTGAGAAGGTCCCCCTCATAGTAGAAATGAATGAGATGGGCTATGACTTCGGTATCCGTCTGGCTTGCAAACTGATAGCCGCGCGATTCCAGCTCGCGCTTCAGCTCGGAGTAGTTTTCAATGATCCCGTTGTGGACGACCGCTATCATGCCGTTTGAAACAATAGGATGGGCGTTGCGAACCTCCGGGGCCCCGTGCGTCGCCCAGCGCGTGTGGGCGATGCCCGTCCTCCCTGCAAGCCCTTCCTCCTGCACCTGCCTGGTGAGGTCGGCCACGCGCCGAACCGTGCGTGCGCGCTCCAGCTCCTGACCGGGGCCAATGAGAGCGATTCCGCAGGAATCATAGCCTCTGTATTCCAGTCTCCTTAGACCTTCCAGAAGAATCGGGGTGACGTCCCGGCAGCTGGCTGCCGCCATAATTCCGCACATATTCGTTCACCTTTTCTTTATTTCTTCACAGGGCGTTTCCAGCCATCGATGGTGACCTGCCGCGCGCGAGAGAGTGTGAGCTTTTCAGCCGGCGCGTCATGCGCCAGCGTCGTTCCCGCGCCAAGAGTGGCACCGCGGCCAACCTTCACAGGCGCAATCAGCTGAGTGTCGGAGCCAATGAAGGCATCGTCTCCAATCTCAGTCCGAAATTTATTGACGCCGTCATAGTTGCAGGTGATGGTTCCCGCGCCGATATTCACACGGGCGCCCATGGTCGTGTCTCCGATATAAGACAGATGATTGACCTTGCTGCCCTGTCCGATGGTCGATTTCTTGATTTCGCAGAAATTCCCTATATGCGTCTGATCCGCCAGCCGGGCCCCGGGACGCAGCCTCGTGAAGGGACCGATCCGGGCTTCGCGGCCGATGCCGGCCCCGTCCGCATGCGTAAAGGCCTGCAGCGTCGTATCTGAAGCAACGACAGTGTCCTTCAGAACGCAGTAAGGGCCGACAGACACGCGGTCCCCCAGACTCACCTCGCCCTCAAAAACGCAACCCACGTCAATGCTCACGTCTCTGCCGCAAATCAGGCTGCCTCGGACATCCAGGCGCCCGGGATCAGCCAGCGTTACGCCGGCCTCAAGCAGCCGGCGGGCCTCCGCGGCCTGCCAGGCGCGCTCAGCCGCAGCAAGCTGCCTCTTGTCATTGACGCCAAGAACCTCCCGGGAGTCATCCACTGCGTAAGACACCACGGGAATCCCTTCCTTTACAGCCATCCCAATGACGTCGGTCAGATAAAACTCTCCCTGGGCGTTCGAATTGTTCAGGGCGGAGAGCCAGTGCCCGAGGAGCCGGGTCGGAAACACCATGATCCCGGAATTGACCTCCTGAATTTTCTGCTCTTCGGCGGTGGCGTCCTTCTGTTCAACGATTTTCTGCACCTTCCCCTGCCGGGAAACGATTCTTCCATATCCGGCAGGGTCGTCCAGAACTGCCGTCAAAATGCCAACTCCGTCACCCGTCCTACGGCAGAGTCCCTCAATCGTCGATTCCCGAATAAGAGGAACGTCGCCAAGCAGCACCAGGGTCTGCCCGCAGGCCGGATCAAGATATGGAAGAGCACATCGAACTGCGTCGCCCGTCCCCTGCTGGCAGGGCTGGACGGCGAAGCGAAGGCCGGCATGCTCCGACAGGCGCTGCCGGACGAGCTCTCCCCCATGTCCTATGACTACAACGACAGGATTCCCGCCAGCCTTTTCCGCCACTCGGACCACCCGCTCGACCATAGGCTGGCCCGCAACGGGCTGCAGCACCTTGGGAAGGTCTGAGCGCATTCGTTTGCCCTGCCCGGCAGCCAGAATAACTATGTTCATCCTTTGCACCTGCGAAATAATGAATTCAAGCATTTTAAAGGGAAACCCGGAAGAGATTCCTGTTTTTGAACTCTCAGGGCAGGAAGGAGCCGGCAGTCGTCCCAGCCGGGTCAGCCGCGCACAGCCGCAGAAAGCGCACTGGGGCAGGCCCGCGGGAAGCGAAAACGCCCGCAGGTCCGGCGCCGGGCTGTTTCTTTGAAGCCCCGGGCGGCGAGGGCCTGCCGCCCCGGACCTTCCTCAGACCTCTTTCTTTAAACTGCCGGGCGGTATTCGACCCTCTTGCTCTCAGCTTCCCATTCAGCCACATCAGCCCGATTCTGCCTAACAGGAAGCAGGGAGCCGACCACCATTCCAATTCCCGCCACAACGAAGCCCACCAAGACGCTTGGCAGGACTTCCCCCAAGGGGGTGAGAGTGAGGATTGCCCACGACAGCCCTCCCAGGATAATGGATATGGCGCAACCCAGACGAGTCGCCTTTTTCCAGTAAAGGCCCAGCACCAAGGGCCAGAACGCGCCGACAACCGGGAACTGATACGCCATCGCCACCATGTCGTAAATCGCCGTTCCTTCCACCGACAACGCATAAATCAGCACCAGAAGCGTAAAGGCAAGCACTGTCAGCCTCATGGTGCGGACCTCATGCTTCTCGTTGACGTGGGTGAAGTTTTTCAGGACGTTCTCCACAAAAGTCGTCGAAGGGGCCAGGATCGTTGCCGAAGCCGTTGACATGACGGCTGAAAGCACGGCGCCGAAAAACAGCACGCGCAGCCACATGGGCATATAGTCGCGCACCAGGGTGGGAAGCAGATGCTGAGGATCATTGTCAAGCATCCGCCCGGCGGCATCGGGCATGATCATGGAGGCCGCCACAACGATAAACATGGGGACTGACGCAAACAGGATGTAAACCACGCCGCCGATAATGGGGCCGGCCACAGCGACCCGGCCGTTCTTCGCCGACATCACCCTCTGGAAGACGTCCTGCTGGGGGATAGAGCCGATCATCATGGTCATCGCGGAAGAAATCCAGAACAGCCACCCGCTGGCCGTCGGTTCAGGCAGAGCTTGGAACAGCCCTCGTTGTTCGGCGTACGAAAACACTTTGCCCGCCCCGCCGGCAAGATCACCTGCAAAAACAGCAATCACAGCCAGACCGACGATGATCAGGATCATCTGGAAAAAATCCGTCATGGCCACAGACCACATGCCGCCGTACATGGTGTAGAAAAGCACCACACACGTGCCGATGATCATCCCCAGGGTAACGGAAACCGCTCCTTCTGTGACCAGATTCAGGACCAGTCCCAGGGCAGACACCTGCGCAGCCACCCAGCCAAGATACGAAATAATGATGAATATGGAGCAGGCGAGCTCGATGCCGCGGCCATAGCGATGCCTGTAGAAGCTGCCAATGGTCAGAAGGTTCATCTTATAGAGCTTGCCGGCAAAAAAAGCTCCAACGAGGATCAGAGCCATACCGGAACCGTAGGGCTCCTCCACAACTCCGGCCAGCCCCTCTTTAATAAAGCGACCGGGAAGCCCCAGCACCGTTTCCGAACCGAACCATGTCGCAAAAGTAGCTGTAATGACCATTGCAAGCGGCAGCGACCGGCCGGCCAGCGCATAATCCGCCGTCGTTTTTACGCGGGTTGCCGCATAAAGACCAATCCCAATGGAAACTGCCATGTAAAGCAGCAAAAAACCGACGAGAGACATGACCCGTGTCCTCCCAAAAGCAGCCGGGAAAAATTATTTTTTTGAAAGCGGGCTGAATTGTAAGAATCACACCAAAAAATGAGACTCGGAAACGGCTCTATGGACTTGGAAAATCTTCTTTTGTTTCACATAGATCAAACAATGGGACATCTGTCGGCTCAATGCAACTGATGCGCCTCTTTTCAAGGCGGCTCCCTGCGGCGTTCTGTTGCCGATTTGCAACAGGAGCTCACCCTCGTTTCGTTCGCTGAAGCAGGTCTTCCATGGTCCCGGAATCGGGTAGAGAGTGACCTCACGGTCACTCCCTCCTACACCGCATTGCCCCAGTGAGGGCTACGGACATGCCGTTCGGCATCCGGGGCGGTTTTCAAACTTAAGAGGCGGGCTTACTGCATCTCGAGGACGCTGAAAAGCCCCATCCGCTTGAAGAAGCTGTTGTCGAACGCTTGCCGCATGTGGAGGGCTTTCGAATTCCACCACGCCCCGCAGCCGTTGACCGAGCTCTTCCATGCTCTTTCGGGGGCTATGCCCCTTCTGATCAGATTTCGCTCTCTCGTCCGCGGGTTCTCTCACGCAATCCCTATGAGCTTGCGCAGATGTCGTCTGATGTGAATGTCGAGTTCCTCGAAGACGCCCCTGCGTTCGTTCAGTCTGAAGTACTGTCTCCATCCTCGCAGGACTGGGTTTAGTCGCGCGATGGCTACGTGCAGGGAAGTTCCTCGCGCACAGTAGAAGATGTCCTTCAGTTTGTCACGGAGCCGTCCGAAGCTTTTCGGGTGCGCGCGGGGCGCACCTGTTGTGCCGACGAAGGTGCAGCCGAGAAATTTCGCTCCGTTGGGGCGAAACACGCCGCTCTTGCCGCGATTGACTCGCAGCTTGAGCGTCCCCTCTATAAAAAGCGATTAAGTTCTCGAGCACTCGTTCCCCCGCTCTCCTCGATCTGACGTAAACATTGTTATCGTCAGCATACCGGGTAAATCGCAGGCCCCGCTTTTCGAGGTATTTGTCCAGTTCGTCCAGAACGGCCAGGGACAAAACCAGGCTGAGCGGCGACCCCTGCGGAGTTCCTTCATCCCTCGCCTGTACCATGCCTTCCGTCATGATGCCCGTGCGAAGGTATCGGCGGATGAGCCTCAGGAGCATCTTGTCTTCGATGTGCTTTTCCAGTTTCGACATCAGGCGATCATGGTTGACGGTATCGAAGAATTTCGCGAGGTCCATTTCCACCACGCAGCTGTACCCTTCGGCTATGTACCTTTGGGCCTGTTCGACGGCCTGATGGGCACTCCTCCCGGGGCGGAATCCATAACTGAATTCCGAAAACGTCGGGTCGAAATGCTCAGTCAGCACCTGAGCGATGGCTTGTTGGATCACTCTATCCTGCGCCGTCGGGATGCCGAGCATTCGCGTGCCCCCGTTCGGTTTCGGATTGTCGACGCGCCTGACCGCGGCAGGTATATACCTGCCCTCGCGGATGTGCGCGCGGATGCCTGCTCCATGTCTTTCAAAGTGAGCCGGCAGTTGTCTGACGGTCATGCCGTCAACCCCCGCGGCTCCCTTGTTTGCCATCACCCTGCGGCATGCTTCGCGCATGTTTTCGGGTGATAGGACTTCTTCCAGCGTTATCACTGGTTACCTCCTGTGTTCGTCCAGTGCACAGGCCCCGTCGCCCTTTCGACCCATCTGGCCGCTCTCGTTCGGTTTCGGATTCCGTCCATTGCCGCCGGAGGCGATCTACTTCCTATCGTTCGACTTTTACAGCTGCTGTCGCCGGGTTCGGGAGAGCTGTACGCTCTACTTGCAAGTTCGAATTCGGCCCTTCGGCGCTTCCGCCTACTACGGCCTCTGCTGACTTCCTTGTCGATATGCCTTGGCCTCTCGACCGCGGCAGCCCTGCGGCACCGCCAAGGATCTCCCCAGGTCTCACACGTGCGCTTTGCGTCCTGCCTGCTGGATCTACGCCGGCTCCTTCCGTATCGATATGGGGTTAACAGAATGTGGCCTGCTCTCCCGGAGTCGTCGCCTCATATCCAGTTCCTGTTCGTCAGGCTGACGTTTTGCTATCGGCTTCCTTCATCAGTTTGTTACCTCCCTGACTCTGCCGAGTCGCTAGTCCTTCCCTCGATCGGGCGGACGGTGGACTTTCACCACTGGTCACACGTGCGCTGCTGGGCGCACCACTCAAAAGGCCCGCGCCATGCAGAATGGCGCGGGCCTTCGTGTCAGACGAACGATTTTACGCAACGGAAAAGATCAGGACTCTGCCACCTGCTGTATGCCGGCCAGCAGCCAGCCCTGATTCTGGTCCGCCACAGGGCGCTCCAGAGACCAGATTTCATTGACCTCCTCCACTTCACAGGAAACATTCACCCTGCCGGTAAAATGAACCGCTGCCAAATAAGTGTCGCCCTCGGTTGTCAGGCCCGACAGCTCTGCATTCAGCGACAGAACGGAAATATCGAGCTTTTCCCCGTGCCTGTCGCGCAACTGATGGGTAAGAACAGTAAATACCTCGTCCGTGCAAAACTCACTCAGCTGAAGAACGTTTCCGGTGCTCCAGGCCTGCTGAAGCCTGGTGAAATTTTTCTTGCACTCGTCCAGAAAAGCGGTTTTGTCGAAACCTTCGGGAAGCGAGGAAAGGGGCTGAGTAGCCCCCTTGGAAAACTCATCAAGCACGGAGCCGGCCTGAGCCCTGTTGCCTTGGAAATAAGCTGCGCCGGACCGATCAGATTCCGGACCGCGCTCAGGAACGCTGGGTTCCTGCCGAAGCACAGAGGCGTTCTGGACTGAGGCGCGCTGCGCAGCAGGACGCAGCTGCTTGCGTCCAAACAAAACCTTCAGCAATGCAAGCCCTGCAAAAAACAACAAGGCCATCAACAAAATAGTTCCTAGTTCCGAGCCGATGCCCAAATAATGAGCAAGGGCTGCGATACCCAGGGCCGCAGCCGCCCCCATCAGCATGCCTCGCAAAGGGCTGGCCGGTTTGGCCGCTGCAGGAGCCGCTCCGGCAGGGGCCGCCTTTTGCTGCTGAGGAGCAGCCTGGGGCCTTTGAGCCGGAGCCGGCTGAATGCCGCTTCCCCTGTTCGCGGGGGCCATCTGAGCCGGGGCCGGTCTGCCAAAGCTCATCCCGCCGCCAAAGCGCTTGGCCGCATCAGCGTTCGTAGCCAAAGCGAAAGCCATGAGGCCGGCCGCTAAAAGGGGAAACCACTTTTTCATCATCTTTTCCTCTTACGGTTGAATAAAACTAAAACAGAACTGCCTTATGAATTATTAGAATTTTTCCCCTGTATGCAGGGCACATACACCAAATGTAAGATTTTTCCAGGTCACGCGCCCAAAACCTGCTTCGCTCATCATCCTGGCGAGCTCTGCCTGAGGGGGATGCCGTCGGATGGATTCCACCAGATATTCGTAACTGTCCCTGTCGCCGGCTATCTTAGATCCTAACCAAGGCATAAATTTAAAAGAGTAAAAATCGTAAAAAGGTGCAAACCAGCGGGCGCACTTCGAAAATTCCAGCACAAGCGTCCGGCCGCCGGGCTTTGTCACACGGCACATCTCCTCGAGCGCACGGCCTTTGTGCGTCATGTTGCGAAGGCCGAAGGAAACCATGACAACATCAAAATAATCGTCCGGAAAGGGCAGCTGCTCGCTGTCGCAAAGCACCACCTGACAGTGGCTACCGTGTGCGGCGAGCCTGTGGGCGCCTATTGTCAGCATTTCCCGATTGATATCGGTCGCCCAGACCTCGCCTCCCGGGGCGCACTTCCCGGCAAACTGCAGGGCCAGATCCGCCGTACCCGAAGCAATGTCCAGAACCTTCATACCCGGCCTTGCCGCCGCCTTCATCACGGCATATTTTTTCCAGAGCCGGTGCATCCCGAAAGACAGGACGTCATTCATCAGGTCGTATTTTGGCGCAACGGAATCGAAAACTTCCTTTACCCGACCTTCCTTTTCCGACTCACGTACCTCAGCAAAGCCAAAGTCCGTCTGCTCTTGATTTTGCTCTTGCGAATGATCGTTTGCCGCCATAAGCCTTCCGGTCCCATCGAAATGCCGCCAACTCCGAACTTTACCCGCCCTTCAGGCTTCAAGACAGCACCCACGCCGTCGCGGTGGCTTCCCCGCCGGCCAACGGGCATTTTTTTCTGAAAGTGAGGACGGCAAGCGTTCGAGAGAAGAGTAAAAAATACCCGTCCAGACAGGATGGGCGTAAGCAACTGGATTGAGAATACCAGGCTGCGATTCATGCATGCCGGAAGCTTCCGGCGAAAAGTCAGGGCCGCAGCGGAAAGCATGCGCGGCCTGTGAGAGGCTGCAGCCGCATTGGAACCCCTGACATCATTGAAAATGTGGTGCCTCCGGAAGGAGTCGAACCTTCAATTCAGCCTTCGGAGGGCTGCGTGAGATCCGTTTCACTACGGAGGCAGGCGTGTAATTATAAATAAATATTTGTCTTAATGCTAATGTGAGGATCAAAATCTAACAGGATCTATTTCCAACACAATGTTTCCATTATGGAAATCAGGAACAGGCAAAGCTTTCAGAAACGCATGGAGCCGCCTTCTCGAACTACTTTCCACCAACAGCTGAGCACGATTTCTGTTGGCTACCTTGACCAGCGGCATCGGCACCGGATCATACAGAACGATGTCTGAGTCCTGAAAATCTCTTTTCAAAATCTGCAACCCTTCTTCCGTAATTTTCTGGAGACAAGCCATTGCCTGGTCCAAATCCTCATGATCCGCTGTGAACATGGCCTGATAGGTAAAAGGAGGACCCCCGGCTTCCCTGCGTTCTTTAAGCAGAGCATCTGCAAATCCAGGATAGTCGTATTTTTTGAGAAACGAGAACACTATATCCTTGGGAAAACGGGTTTCCACCAGCACCAGACTTCTGCCGCCGGCCCGGCCCGCACGGCCCGAGACCTGCATTAGTGTTGAAAACAGCCTTTCCTTAGCCCGAATGTCCGTCGAAACAAGCTGGGCGTCTGAGTTCAGCACTACAACAAGGGAAACGTTCTTGAAATCATGTCCCTTGGAAATCATCTGTGTGCCAACCAAAATGTCCACTCTGCCGGCATGAACCTCATGAAAAGCTTTGTCCGTCTCCCTCTTGGTTTTCAAACTGTCCCGGTCAATGCGCAGCACTCTGGCCTGCGGCCACAGCTTTGACAGAACCTCTTCAATTCTCTGCGTTCCGGATCCCACCGGGATAATATCCGCCGCTCCGCAACTGGGACAGCGTTCAGGAACAGGGCGCGAATAGCCGCAGTGGTGACAGACTAGCCTGCGGATATCCTTATGGAACACCATGTAGGCTGAACAGTGCGGACAAGCCGAAATCCAGCCGCAGGAAGGGCAACAGAGGCTGGGGGAATATCCTCTGCGATTGAGAAACACCAAAACCTGCTCTTTTCTGAGCAGGGCCTGAGAAATTTCGCGCTGCACCTCCTCAGTCAATCCTTCAGAGGTCTTTTTGTTCAGCTCAATTAGACGCAGGTCCGGGAAAGAGGCTTTGGGGACTGCCCTCTGCTTCAGCTCAAGTAGCTTGTACTTTCCCTTTTTTGCAAGCTCCCAGCTTTCCAAGGACGGCGTAGCGGAACCTAAGACTATCGGTATCTGAAGATCCTGCGCCCTTTTGACCGCCAAGTCTCTGGCAGAGAACCTCGCTCCGTCGGAAGCCTTGTAGGACAAGTCATGCTCTTCGTCAACGACGATCAGTCGTAGATCATGGAAACTAGCAAAAACAGCCAAACGCGTTCCGACAAGGATCCTCGCCCGCCCTTCATGGATGGCAAGCCACGACCGGGCCCGCTCTCCCGGAGCTAGTTCAGAATTCAAGGTAACTATCTGGTCATGAGGAAAATGGCTTCTCACTCGAGAAAACAGCTGCGGCGTCAGGTTGATTTCTGGAACCAGCAGCAGAGCCTGCGCCCCGCCGGTCTGACTCAGAATTCTCTTCATAATCTGAAGATAAACCTCTGTCTTTCCGGAACCGGTCACGCCGTACAACAGCCAGGGGACAAATCCCTTGCTGCCGGTGACGGACTGCACGGCGCGCAGTTGCTCTGCATTTAATGAAGGCTCCGGCGGGCACTCCTTTTCCGGCAGAGCCGGCAGGCTCCTCAGCCGCTGCATGGACAGCTCATGCCGGCCCCCCCCTTTTTTCCTGAAAAAGGCAGGGATGCCTGGGAGAGCCACTTCTCCCCATGTCCTGCAGTAGTATTCGGCCGCAAAATGCGTCCATGACAGCCACTCTGCAGGCAGGGGCGAGAAATCGTTGAGGACGCAGCTCACTGCCCTGAGCTTCCTCCGCTCAATGTCCGTCCATGGCTTCAGACCAACAACCAGGCCGGCTGTTTTTCGTCTGCCTACCGGCACAAGGACAAGATCACCGACGGCCACCAGCATTTCCTGCGGCACCAAGTAATCCAGAGGCGGCAGGCCCGCGACATCGACGATCACCTGGGCGTACTGGTCAGCAGCCATATGTCCTGACCTCTCTTAATGGAAGCGGCGGCTGTACGAATGCACTTCATCAACCAGCGCTGCTACTGCCTCTACCGGAGTTTGAATATCTACTCCATGTCCCAAATTAAACACATGTCCGCCGCCATCCACAGGGCCATAGGATTCCAGCACCTTCCGGGCCTCCTGCCGAACGACGGTCTCGCCCGCCAGCAGGACTGCGGGGTCAAGATTGCCTTGAAGGGCAACCTTATCCGAAACAGCTTTGCGCACCTCAGACAAACTCACGCACCAGTCCAGTCCGACAGCGTCTGCTCCGATGCCTGCGAGATCCCGAACCCAAAGCCCGCCTCCCTTGGTAAACACAATGACAGGAACCCGCCGTCCTTCGTGCTCTTTGGGCAGCCTCTCTATCACGCGGCGCATACTTTCCAGAGAGTACCTTCTAAACATCTCCGCAGACAGGCATCCTCCCCAGGTGTCAAAAATCTGAACGGCTTGGGCGCCAGCAGAGATTTGCGCCGCAAGATAGGCTGCTACTGAGTCCACATTGACGTTGATGATGTGCTCAAACAAATCTGGCCTGGCATACATCATGCGTTTCACAGTCAGCCAGTTCCGGCTCCCCCTGCCTTCAATCATGTAGCAGGCAAGCGTAAAAGGGCTCCCTGAGAATCCAAGCAGCGGCACCCTGGATGACAGAGCCCTGCGTATGCTAGATACGGCGTCCATAACATAGGAGAGCTTTTCCAAGTCCACCGGCTGGAGCATGCGCACAGTCTTTTCATCCTGGAGGGGCTTTTCAAAAACAGGCCCGACGCCGTTTTCGAACCTCAAACCCAGCCCCATTGCTTCTGGAATAGTCAGAATATCCGAAAACAAAATCGCAGCATCCAGATTAAAGCGTTCGACTGGCTGGAGCGTGACCTCCGTTGCCAAGTCAGGCGAATGGGCCATAGCTAGAAAGCTGCCGCTTTTCGCACGAAGCGCCCTATATTCAGGCAAGAACCTTCCCGCCTGCCTCATCAACCACACAGGCGTATAGGGGACAGGCTGCCTCAGCAAAGCTCTAAGAAGAACATCATTCATTAAAGGTTTCATAGTCACGAGACATTATCGAGCAATAACGGCACCCCCCCGCAACCAGGGAAATAGCCTTAAAAAAACAAAGCCAGCAACGGTAACTTTATCAGACTGGGTCCGGCTGTAGATGACGGTCAGCCTCAGGGCGAACAGGAAAAAGGCGTGCCAGCCCGAGAAAGGAAACCGGCTGACCAATCCCGACCGCCGGAAGTGAAAGACGAACGCGGCGGATTTGGCAACCGCGAGAATGAGAGATTGGCGGGCCTTCGGTCCTTGTGGAGGGCAGGAAAAAGAACCCTGCATGATGAACAGAGCCTTCCGCGAGTTGAAAACAAATTTCAACATAACAGAGAGCCTGCGCAACATAGTTCCGGAGGCGAAGCCTCCGTCTCGCGGACTACGAAGAGGGAGAACGCCCGCTCCTAGACTCACAGGACCGAGCCCCGATAGCAAAAAAGCATCGTGAATAATTCACGATGCCCTCTTGCCCTTCACCCCCCGAACTCCTGAAATATCAGGACACAGGGAATTTAGTATTTGCTGATGCTTTTGCCTCTGTCAACGCTTCGCCGACAGCTTCTGAATAATCTTAAGCTCGGCAGACAAGGCTAGCATCTCTGCTTCAAGGCGCGCGATCTCAAGGTCACCCTTGGCATTCTTGCGTAGCTCCTTGGTTTCCTCAAGGGCTTTCTTCGCCTTAGCCTCGTCCAAGTCTTCACTGCGAACGGCAGTGTCGGCCAAAACCGTGACAATGTCAGGCTGAACCTCCAGAATTCCGCCGGCGACAAAAATCCTCTTCACTTCAGGATCATCCGGCATTGTCACTCTGACAAAACCGGGCTTGATCCTGGTAATAAACGGAACATGTCCTGGCAGAACGCCTAATTCGCCTTCAACACCGGGCAGCGCAACAAATTTAGCGTCACCGGAGAAAATATGCTTCTCCGCATTGACGACATCTACTCTTATCGTTTTCATCAAGTAGCCCCGCTGTCGAGTCCGGCCGGGTGTTCAAGCCCGGCCTTGCCATTATTTCAAGGTCTTGGCTTTTTCAAAAGCCTCATCGATGGTGCCGACCATGTAGAAAGCCTGCTCCGGCAGCTCATCGCATTCGCCGTCAACAATCATCTTGAAGCCGCGAATGGTTTCCTTCAGAGGAACATACTTCCCCGGATTTCCAGTGAACACTTCGGCCACATGGAAAGGCTGAGACATAAACCTCTGGATCTTACGAGCGCGGGAAACCGTCAGCTTATCCTCAGGAGCGAGTTCATCCATACCGAGAATGGCGATGATGTCGCGCAGTTCCTTGTAGCGCTGCAGGGTTTCCTGAACACGACGAGTCGTGTTGTAATGCTCTTCGCCGATGATGTTGGGGTCTACCTGGCGGGAAGTAGAGTCCAGCGGATCGACTGCCGGGTAAATACCCAGAGAGGCGATTTCACGCGACAGAACGATCGTGGCGTCCAAGTGCAGGAAGGTGGTGGCAGGTGACGGATCGGTCAAGTCGTCAGCAGGCACATACACAGCCTGAACGGAGGTAATCGATCCAACCTTAGTCGAAGCAATGCGCTCCTGCAGGCGGCCCATTTCCTCAGCCAGAGTCGGCTGATAGCCCACGGCAGACGGCATGCGCCCGAGCAGAGCAGACACTTCCGTGCCAGCCAGGGTGTAGCGGTAAATGTTATCGATGAAGAGCAGAATGTCCTTGCCTTCGTCGCGGAACGCTTCTGCCATCGTCAGACCGGTCAGAGCCACACGGAGACGGTTTCCCGGAGGTTCGTTCATCTGGCCGAACACCATGGCCACCTTGTCCAGAACCTTCGCGCCTTCCATTTCATGATAGAAGTCGTTGCCTTCACGGGTACGTTCGCCCACGCCAGCGAAAACCGAGTAACCGCCATAGGCCTTGGCGATGTTGTTGATGAACTCCATCATGTTGACGGTCTTGCCCACGCCGGCACCGCCGAACAGGCCGACCTTGCCGCCCTTGGCAAACGGGCAGATCAGGTCAATCACCTTGATGCCAGTTTCCAGCAGCTCAACGGAAGGACTCAGTTCATCGAACTTCGGGGCCAGACGATGAATAGGCATACGGCGATCAGCCTTGATTTCGCCCTGTTCATCAATCGGCTTGCCCAGCACATTCATAATGCGGCCGAGGGTGCCCTCGCCCACAGGCACGGAGATTTCGTGACCCGTAGCGCGCACCTTCATGCCGCGCTGAAGGCCATCGGAAGAGCCCATGGCAATGCAGCGGGCCACTCCGTCGCCAAGCTGCTGCTCCACCTCGAAGGTCAGCCCCTCTTCAGCAAGCTTGTTGCTCTCGTCGTGCTCCAAAACGAGGGCTTCATAAACTTTCGGCATCTGGTCGCGCGGGAACTGAACGTCCACCACAGCGCCGATAACCTGAATGATTTGTCCGATATTCATTATTGGATAATCCTCAGTTTCAAATCCTTAGCGTCAAGACACAGCAGCAGCGCCGCCCACGATTTCGGTAATTTCCTTCGTGATGGCGGCCTGACGCGTCTTATTGAAGACAAGCTGGAGCTCATCGGCCAGTTTCTTCGCATTGTCCGTAGCGGCCTTCATGGCCACCATGCGGGCACTCTGCTCAGAGGCCATATTTTCAGCAACAGCCTGATAAATAAGCGCTTCAACGTATCGGTTCAGCAATAGATCCAGCACGGCCTGAGCGCTAGGTTCATATTCATAGTCTCGGGTGTAGTGCGGTCCCTGAGAATCAGCAGCGCCCTGCTTTTGAGGCTCTCCTGCCAGCATCTCGCTTGTCGGCAGAGGCAAAAGCTGCTCAAAAACCGGCTCCTGCTTCATCGCATTGATAAAACGCGTGTAGGCAAGGTACACAGCAGACACCTCGCCCTTTGCATAGGCTTCAAACTGGACTCGAATGGCACCAATCAGTCGGTCAAGGTTGGGCTTGTCACCCAGCGCGATCACCTGACTTTGCACCGGCATTCCCAACCTCTGCAGGAAACCCAGGCCTTTGTTGCCGATCGCAGTGGCGAAAATCTCATTGCCATCGGCATTCCACTGCTTGATGTGGGTCAGGGTGTCGCGCAGAATGTTTGTGTTCAACGCACCGGCCAAGCCCTTATCCGTCGTAATGAGGATAAGGCCAATTTTTTTGGCGTCATTATGCGAAGCGAGGAACGGATGGCGGTAATCCGTATGAGAGGAGGCAAGATGAGAAATAATCCTGCGAATATCCTCTCCATACGGACGCGCCGCAAACATACGATCCTGCGCCTTGCGCATTTTCGAGGCCGCCACCATCTGCATCGCGTTAGTGATCTTGCGCGTATTGTTTACGCTCTTGATCTTTAAGCGTATTTCTTTTGTGCTTGGCATTGGGTCCTCTAAGATCGCTTGTCGCTTTTAAAAAGCACCGTTCTTCTTGAACTCGTTAATCGCAGCTTCGAGAGCAGAGGCATCTTCCTTGTCAAGAACCTTCTTTTCCTCGATGCGGTCAACAAGCTCCTTGTAGTGCTCCTGCATATAGTCGCGCATGGCGTCCTGAACGCGGAGAGCGTCCTTCACCTTGACGTTGTCATAGAACCCGATGTTGACGGAGAACAGCACCAGAGCTTCTTCCCAAACCTGAAGCGGATGATACTGAGGCTGCTTCATCAGTTCCGTAACAACGCGGCCGCGTTCCAGTTCCTTGCGGGTTGTCTCGTCCAGATCGGATGCAAACTGAGCAAAAGCAGCCAGTTCACGATACTGAGCCAGAGCCAAGCGCACGCCGCCGCCCAGCTTCTTAATGATCTTCGTCTGAGCAGCGCCGCCCACGCGAGAAACGGAAATGCCCGGGTTGATAGCCGGACGGATACCTGCATTGAACAGATCCGTTTCAAGGAAGATCTGGCCGTCAGTAATGGAAATAACGTTCGTCGGAACAAAGGCGGTCACGTCACCGGCCTGGGTTTCAATGATCGGCAGCGCAGTCATCGAACCGGTCTTACCCTTGACCTCACCCTTGGTGAAGCGCTCCACATATTCCGCATTGACTCGAGCAGCCCGCTCAAGCAGGCGGGAATGCAGATAGAACACATCGCCCGGGTAGGCTTCGCGTCCCGGCGGACGACGCAGAAGCAGAGATATCTGGCGGTAGGCCCAAGCCTGCTTGGTCAGGTCGTCATAAACAATCAGAGAATCCTGGCCTCTGTCGCGGAAATACTCACCCATGGTGGCACCCGCGTACGGAGCGATGTACTGCAAAGCGGCGGCTTCAGAAGCCGTAGCAGCCACCACAATCGTATAGTCCATTGCGCCGTGTTCGGTGAGCTGACGAACAACGTTCGCAACGGTGGAAGCCTTCTGACCAATAGCCACATAAATGCAGGTCAGGTGCTTGCCCTTCTGATTAATGATGGTGTCCAGAGCAACGGCAGTCTTGCCCGTCTGGCGGTCGCCAATGATCAGTTCGCGCTGTCCGCGTCCGATCGGCACCATGGAGTCAATCGATTTCAGACCGGTCTGAACAGGTTCAGACACAGACTGGCGCTCGATCACGCCCGGAGCGATTTTTTCAACGACGTCGTACTGCTTGGCATTGATTGGGCCTTTGCCGTCAATAGGCTGACCCAGCGCGTTAACAACACGGCCAATCAGCTCGGGTCCAACGGGAACCTGCAGAATGCGTCCCGTCGTACGAACTGTATCGCCTTCGGAAATATGGGTATATTCACCGAGAATCACCGCGCCGACTGAATCACGCTCCAGATTAAGCGCCAGGCCGTAGGTGTTGCCTGGAAATTCAAGCATTTCGCCCTGCATCACGTCGGAAAGACCGTGAATGCGGACGATGCCGTCGGTAACGGAAATCACGGTGCCCTGCGTACGAAGATCGGCCGAGACCCCGAGGTCTTCGATCCGCTTCTTCAGCAAATCACTGATTTCACTAGGATTGAGTTGCATTATTCAGCTCCGGAATTTATGCGGTGAGAGCCGTCTTCATTTGTTCAAGACGTGCACTGATCGAACCATCAAGAACCTGATCGCCAACGCGAATGCGCACCCCGCCAATCAAGTCACGATTGATCGTGACGTGGGGGACGAGCTTCTTGTTGGGGAAATGCCGAGCAAGAGCCTTCAGAAGATCTTCAATCTCGCTACTGGACATTTCAAAAGCCGACTCGATATAAGCTTCGGCAATTCCTTCAGCACTATTAATGAGCTGACGATAGTCATCAGCAATGCTGGACCAGGCTGCGATACGGCCATTCTTCAAGACCACTGAAAGAAGGTTGTTGACCTCTTTCGGAGTTTCTGATTCCGGCAGTACGCTGTGGATAAGATCAATGATTTGCTCAGACGAAAGCTTCGGGTCGCCGAAAACCTGAGCAATCTCAGGCATGGCGATGACCTTGGAGATCTTCTCCACAGCTTCCAAGGCCGCCTTATGCTCCTCTACGGAAGCGTGGCGATCCTCAAGAGCCTGATACAAACCCTTGGCATAAGGCCGTGCAATTGTCGAAATTTCTGCCATGGTTTAAAGCTTCGCTTTGAGTTCTTCGAGCAGGGCTTTGTGGGTTTCCACATTAACTTCCCGCTTCAGAATCTGCTTAGCACCAAGCACCGCCAGCTGGGCCACCTGATCTCTTAAGGCGTCCTTGGCGCGGGCAATTTCCTGATCAGCTTCTTCATTGGCTGCTTTGACAATGCGATCAGCCTCGACCTGAGCCTGGGTCTTAGCCTGTTCAACGATATTCTGGCCGCGTTTTTCACCATCAGCCACAATCGCAACAGCCTGAGCGCGAGCCTGAGCTTCAACGGCCTGCTGCTTCTTCGTTGCTTCAGCCAGAGCGCTCTGGCCAAGATCAGCAGCCCTCAGCCCTTCCGCGATCTTTTTCTGCCGATTCTCAATGGCGCGAATCAGCGGCGGCCAGATGTACTTCATGGTGACCCAGGCCCCCAGGAAGAACACGACCATTTGCACGAATAGTGAGGCGTTAATGTTCATTATTGAGTCCCATTAAGGTTAAACATCTGTTCCCTTAAAGGAACAGCGTTCAACACAAACTAAAAAGTGTTTTTAACTTTTTAGACGAAGGGATTCGCAAAGGCGAACATCATGGCGATACCAACGCCGATCAGGTACGCAGCATCAATCAGGCCGGCCAGAATGAACATCTTGGTCTGGAGAGTATCGATCAGCTCAGGCTGACGCGCGGAAGATTCGAGGAACTTCGCACCCATAATGGCAATACCGATAGAAGCACCGCAGGCACCAAGGGCAATGATAATGCCGCAAGCCAGGGCAACGAGAGCAACGTTAGTCATTTAAAAGACTCCTTAAGATCTTCTTGGTTAGAGGTAAAGAAGTTGAACAAAAAAATGTTAAATCAATGGCTTTCATGCGCCTGACCCAAGTAAACCAAGGTCAGCATCATCATAATGAAGGCCTGTAACAAAACGATCAGAACGTGGAAAAGCCACCAGCCAAGACCTCCCACAATCTGCCCGAGCGTGCTGAGCGTTCCGCCGACAACACCGAAGCTGAGGGCGTAGCCTCCCAACAATGCCAGCAGGAAGAACAGCAGTTCGCCTGCATACATATTGCCAAACAGTCGCATCCCAAGGGAAACGCATTTGGCCAAATATTCGATGATATTGAGAACCAGGTTAAAAGGCCAAAGAAGCGGATTGGCACCAAACGGAGCTGTGATCAGCCCCTTGAAGAACCCGGCGAATCCGTGAGCCTTAAACCCGTAATAAATCATGAGCAGCAGCACGCCGACGGAAATGCCGAGAGTGCCGTTCAAATCGGCTGTCGGCAAAGGCCTGAGATGCTCAAAGCCGAGCAGAGAAGCAATCTTGGGAAGGAGATCGACCGGAAGCAGGTCGATGCAGTTCATCAAGGTCACCCAGACGAAAACCGTCAGTCCGAGCGGAGCAATGAAGGTCCTGTCCCCGTGAATGAGAGTGCGGGCCTGCGTATTCACAAACTCCACCATCATCTCAACAGCGCACTGCCATTTTCCAGGAACACCATCCGTTGCCTTGTTGGCGGCCTTGTAGAGGAGCCACAGAGCAATGGCCATGATGAGGATGGAAAAGAACAGCGTATCGTAGTTAATAACTGAAAAATCGACAATAGACGCCTGCTTGCTTGAGGCAAGGTTCGCCAGGTGATGTCGAATATATTCAGTGGCAGTTGGAAGAGAGGACATAAAAGCCTTTCCTTATTTCTTCAGTAGAAGCTGTCCTGCCATAGGAGCGCTAGCTACTATGAACAGTGAAATTAGAAACACTGGCCAACAGAGATTCTGGTAAGACCAAGCCGCAAGGCACATGAGGCCTATCGCTGTCAATGTCCTAACAAAAATCCCTATCTGGAGAAGAACCGCCCCTATATGCGGCTGACGTGGGGTTACCGCAGCAACCACCGCCATAAGCAGAGCGGAAGGAAAAATATATGATCCCGAGGCTAGCAGGGAAGAAATAAAACCGTTCCACCCGGCAGCAACGCCACCAGCTATCGCCAGCACTGCGCCGCACGAGACATAGGAAAGCAACGCATTATGCCATCCGTCGCTTTCCACACCGCAAAAAGAGCCCTTCATCCAGAAAATCCAGCTAATTTTAAAAGTAAGCGTTTGTTTCAACAACTACCAATATGAAGTAGTACAAGAAACAAAAAACAACTACCACGGACTAACAGCAACACCTCTTAAGAGGTATACCCCAGACGTTCAAGCAGCTCGTTTAATTGATCTAAGCTAGTGTATTTAATTGTTATTTTACCCTTTTCTCTAGTTTCAGCGGAGAGTTTCACTTCAGCACCGAATGTATCGGACAGTGACTCCTCTATATGAAGGATATCCCTCGTTTTTTTGGCCGTTTTTTTGACTGTCTTTTTACGCCCCTCGGACAAAAGAGCAGATACGGTCCTTTCCGTCTCTCTGACCGACAGCCCTTTCATCACAATCTGATTGGCGACAAAAATCTGATCGTCAGGCTTCAGGGGAATCAACGCGCGCGCATGCCCCATATCGATCTTATCGGCCATCAGAAGGTTCTGCACCTGCGGAGTCAGCTTAAGAAGCCGCAGAGTATTGGAGATAGCCGGGCGGCTTTTCCCAAGAGCTTCAGACATCTGATCCTGGGTCATATTGAACTCTTTCATCAGACGGATCATCCCTTGAGCTTCTTCTATTGGGTTGAGACCCTCTCTTTGTATGTTTTCAATTAACGAGAGAGACAGAGCCTGTTTATCCGGAACATCCCGAATGATGACGGGTATGGTTTTCATACCAGCCATTTTGGCCGCGCGGTAACGTCTTTCCCCGGCAATGATTTCCCAGCGCTGAGGCCCGACCGAACGGACCAGAAGCGGCGACATCAGCCCCTGGGATTTTATGGACGCAGACAATGAAGCAATCGACTCGGGATCCATATGCGTGCGCGGCTGATACTTTCCGGGCTGCAGGCAATCTATCGGCAATTCAGCAAGGCCTCCTTCCTTAGGTACAGGATTCGCGCCTTTGTCTTTTTCCGGAACTTCATTGTCAAAGATTTCCTTGGCGCTACCGAGTCCGAGCGCCCCGAGCCCTCTGCCTAGAGCCTTTCTTTTTAACGCCATCTTTCAACTCCTTACTATGAGGGGGTGGACTGACTTTTGGTTTTAGCCAAGATTTCCGAAGCAAACGCCTTGTAAGCCTTGGCCCCCTTGCAGGACGGGTCATACAAAACGCCGGGAACGCCGTAACTCGGAGCTTCCGCTAGTCTGACATTCCTCGGAATCACTGTATCAAACACACGGTCGCCGAAATGACTTTTGAGCTGATCGCTCACTTGTTCCTGAAGGGTAATGCGTGAATCGAACATCACTCTCAGAAGTCCAATGGTGTCAAGGTAACGGTTTTTCTGCAGATGCACAAATTTTACTGTCTCGACCAGGTCCGTCAGTCCTTCTAGAGCAAAGTACTCGCACTGCATGGGAATAATGACTCCCTGGGCGCAGCAAAGTGCGTTCAGCGTCAAAAGCGAAATGCTGGGAGAACAGTCAATCAGGATGAAGTCGTAGTCAGACAGTTTTTCGGCCAATTCGTCTCTCAGTCGAAAATCACGGTGTGCAATGTCTACCAGCTCGACTTCAGCTCCAGCCAGATCCCTGTTAGAAGGCAGAAGGTCATAGCTGCCTTTGGCATATTCCGGCAAAGCGCGCACCACGACATCATCAAACCTGGAGGAACCGATTAAAAGCTGATAAACGGAATTTTTCAGTGTTCTTTTATCTATCCCGCTTCCCATTGTTCCGTTGCCTTGGGGATCAAGATCAATCATCAGCACTCTTTGCCCTTTTAGCGACAGGGCTGCGGCCAGATTAATACATGTGGTCGTCTTCCCGACACCGCCCTTTTGGTTAGCCACACAAAATATACGAGCCATATTCGCGCCTTGTCCTATTGTGGAAGAGTCGTCCAAAGAGAAGAAAATCCTTGCCAGAAAACGCTGATGCCAATGCATACAAGGATGAAAGCAAACAGCCTGGCCAACGCATCCGCACCAGCCGCACCCACAGCTTTAGGAATTTTGTCACTGAAGCGGAAACAAACCCATGTGAGCAGCGTAATGGCTATTGAAGCAGCGATGCAGCCGAAAATAGTCGCAATGCTTCCCGTCTGGCTAGATCCGATCGCTGCGGCCGCCGCAATTGTTCCCGGCCCCGTTGTCAAAGGAAGGGTCAGAGGATAAAAAGCCATGGACATGAGTTCAGTGTCGCTTCGATCAGACAAGCCTTTGTCTTCAACATCCCCGGTATGAACAGGCGCATGAAGCGCCTGCCACCCGGCTGAAACAAGAACAAGACCGCCTCCAACTTGAAGCACCGCTAAAGAAATTCCAAAAAAGGACAGAATGAGGCGACCGGCAAAAATAGAAACCATGAGAACGATGAAGCAGAAGAGAGCCATCCTGTTGGTGATTCTCGCCCTCATGTCGACCCTGACCCCCTGAGTCAGGGTTAAAAAAAACATGGCTCCCCCGAAAGGGTTCATGATAGGCAGGAATGTGGCAAACACTAACAGGAATGACTGCAGAAAAGTATCGAACATTTAAACCTCCGGCATAGGATCTACGCGAACAGCCCAGACCCCTCTCAAGTCCCCTTTCTTTTGATTTCCACAAATGTCCTATCTTCCTGTAACCCGGGCACCCGGACCGGGTATCTGACATCGCTTACAAAGAAATTTTCAGGGAGATCCTTCATTTCGCTGTCCGGCCTCTTGCCCTTCATGGCAATCCATGTCCCGCCGAGCCGCACGCAGTGCTCTGTTAGGGAAAGAAAAAGCCTAAGGGAGGAAAACGCGCGACAAACGGCCAGATCAGCAGAAAGGTCTCTGCAATCCTCTATCCTTGCATGAACGGCCTGAAGATTGGGTAACCTCAGCTGGGCAGCAGCCTGTGAGACAAACCTGCTTTTTTTCCCAACAGCATCGATCGAAATAATTTCTGCCTTTGGAAAGCAGACAGACAACACAACAGCCGGGAGGCCTCCGCCGGACCCAACGTCGATAATCTTGGCATCCTCCGCCACGCCCCTGTCTCGGAGATAGGGAACAAGGGACAGACAGTCAAGCAGATGCCTCGTCACTCCTTCCTGAACAGACTCAATGGAAGTCAGATTAAAAACCCGATTCCATCGGGCGAGCAGCTCAAGGTAATCCAGCAAAACAGACTGCTGGACTGAGGACAGCGAAAGCTCGAGATCATCGAGACCAAGCCTCAGCTTTTTCAATGCTTCGTCATTCATGCCCTCATCCTTTTACTTTTTGAGAGGTAAATCAAAAGTAAAGACACTGCTGCCGGAGTGACTCCAGAAATCCTTCCGGCCTGCCCAATGGTTTCCGGCTTAATTTCCTTCAGCTTCTCCCTTACTTCAAAGGAAAGCCCCCGGACATCATCGTAATTTAAGTCAGCAGGAATTCTCTGCATTTCATTCCTCAGAGCCCTGTCGATCTCATCTTTCTGCCTGGCAATGTAACCTTCATATTTGAAAGCAATCTCAATTTCACGTACCTCACGGTCCGTCAGATCCCGATCCGGGGCAAGAGATCTGCCTTCGTGCAACTTAAGCCCCATTAAATCCCGATAGCGTACTTCAGGCCGGGACAGAAGCTGCTTGAGGGAGTATTCATGTTCAACGTTTGATCCCAACACTCTAGCTGCTTCCCCTGGCTCCAACTCCGACGGGTGAACCCATGTAGTTTTGAGACGCTGTGTTTCACGTGAAACATCTTCCTGTTTTCTGCAGAAAAAATCCCATTGCTCATTGGTTACGACACCCAGGTTCCTCGCCTGAGGAGTGAGTCGTGCGTCGGCATTGTCTTCTCGCAAATTAAGTCGGTATTCCGCCCTCGAAGTAAACATGCGGTAGGGTTCCGTCACACCCTTGGTGGTCAAATCGTCGACCATGACCCCTAGGTATGCTTCGTCTCGCCGGGGAACCCAGGAATCCTTTCCCTTCGCTCTCAATGCTGCATTAATGCCTGCTAAAAGCCCCTGCGCTGCAGCCTCTTCATAGCCCGTTGTTCCGTTGATCTGACCGGCAAAAAACAAATTCGGCATCTTCTTTGTCTCGAGCGATTTCTTCAGCCCCCGCGGATCGTAATAATCATATTCAATGGCATATCCAGGACGCAGGAGATAAGCATTCTCGAGCCCCTTCATGGCGTGCACCATCTCCAGTTGAACATCAAAAGGCAGGCTCGTCGAAACGCCATTGGGATAGAAGACGTTGCTGTGCAACCCTTCGGGCTCGAGGAAAACCTGATGGCTATCCTTGCCCTTAAATCTCACGATTTTCGTCTCAATAGAAGGGCAATAGCGCGGCCCGACACCGGTAATTACGCCCGTATAAATGGGAGATCGGTCAAGAGAACCCAGGATAATCTCATGCACCCTCGGATTAGTCCTTGTAATAAAGCAAGGCAGCTGGCGAGGGTGAGGCACATTTTCCTTCCAGGAAAAATAAGGCAAAGGTTCCGCAGGGACATCTTGCCTTTCGCACTCATCGAAGTTAATGGATCTTCCGTCAATCCGGGGAGGAGTTCCCGTCTTCAGCCGCCCCTGCGGCATGCCAAGTTCAATCAGGCGATCAGCAAGTCTGATGGAAGGCGGATCTCCAATCCTGCCGGCTGGATAATGCTGAAGGCCGACATGAATAAGGCCATGCAGAAAAGTGCCCGAGCATATAACAACACAGGCCGAATGAAATCGGACCCCTGTTTTTGACACTACCCCAGCCGCTTGTCCATTGACGACTATTAAATCATCCGCTGCTTCCTGGAAAATATAGAGATTCTCCTGATTTTCCAGAAATGACCTCATCGCCGCCTTATAAAGTTCACGGTCGATTTGAGCACGCGTAGACCGTACGGCAGGCCCTTTTGAGTCATTGAGAATACGCATCTGAATTCCGGCCAAGTCAGCGGCGCGCCCCATTGCACCACCCATAGCGTCGATCTCATGAACAAGCTGCCCCTTGCCAATGCCTCCAATCGATGGATTGCAGGACATCTGCCCCAAGGTGTCCATATTGTGCGTCAGTAGCAAAGTTCTGCAGCCCGCTCTGGCTGAGACCAGAGCCGCTTCTATTCCTGCATGGCCGCCACCCACTACCACGACATCAAACACGATTGGAAAATCCATTTTTTCCTCAGAGAAGACAATAGCCTTGTTTCACGTGGAACATTGCTTCGCGTGCATCACCGAAACAATACAGCAAAGACAGAGCTAAAGTTATTTGCCGATGCAGAATGTACTGAAAATTTTCCCAAGCAAATCGTCAGAAGAAAACTCTCCAAGGATCCGTCCCATCGCAGTACCGGCAAGCCTGAGCTCCTCTGCCACCAAGTCCAGCTGCCTAGCAGAGGAATTCAATATGTCCTTAGCCTGACTGACATGATTCTGTGCCTTCCGAAGTTCCTCGAGATGCCTTCTGCGGGCCATATAAACAGATTGCACGGTACCGTCAAAACCCACAATTTTCAGAATCGCGCGCTTAAGATCTTCTATTCCAGTCCCAAATTTAGCTGATATACCGATTCTGTCAGCCGAAGATTTAAAAGGCTCCTCAAGCAAATCAATTTTGTTTACCACATGAAGCACAGGCGTACCCTCGGGCAAGTGCTCATGAATAAGCTCAAGCGTAGAAGGAGACTGGGAAACATTGCATGCCTCGAGGTGCAAAACCATATCAGCCTTTTCTATCTGCTTCAATGTCCTGCTGATTCCAGCGGACTCAACCACATCGTCGGTCTGCCGCAGACCAGCGGTATCCACCAGCTGAACCCGAACTCCATTAATCAAAATGGCGTTCCCTAGCAAATCCCGGGTAGTTCCCGGAACCTCTGTCACGATGGCCACATCTTTTTCAGAAAGGCGATTCAGCAGGCTCGATTTCCCGACATTAGGACTTCCAACCAGAACGACAACAGCTCCTTCCTGCAGCAACTGCCCTTGATCAGCTGTTCGGATGACTGTTTGAAGATGAGCACTGATCCCGCCTATTTTTTCGTTAATCTTTCCCTCCTGAAGAGCATCAATCTCTTCCTCAGGAAAATCAAGAATCGCTTCAACCTGAGTCCTTAATTCAATCAGCTCCTCTTCAATCTGTTCGCATTCTTTGGAAAAACCGCCGCTGAGAGAACGGTTGGCGGCGCGCAACGCACTCTCGGAACTCGCATTCACGAAATCCATGACCGCTTCCGCCTGAGCCAAATCCAGCCTCCCATTAAGAAACGCTCTTTTTGTAAATTCCCCTGGTTCAGCCAAGCGCACGGAATTATCGAAGGCAAGAATATTTTTGATGATCAGATTCAGAAGCACTGGATTGCCATGAACCTGAAATTCAACCACATCCTCACCAGTATAAGAATGAGGAGCCTTGAACCAAATCACAATCCCTTTATCAAGGACTTTGCCCGCCATATCTAAAACAGAGGTGAAATAAGCATGCCTGGGCTGCGGCGAAGAGATGCCAGTCATCCCCTTTATCAATCCAAGGGAGGCTGACTCTGCGCCGGAAAAGCGGATAACGCCAATTCCGCTTCTGCCAGGAGCGGTCGCTACTGCTACGATTCCTTCTGCTTGTCTCATCATGATTACGTCACCTGTCTTTGAATCAGGCAGGAGCCTCAGTAACTTCCCGAGCCTGCTCCCGCCGCCTCCCATACAGAGTCTTCCGGCATGGGAGGCTATTGCCGTTTTAACACCATAAAACCGAATATGCCGGCTGCAGGACTTCACGTTTTTTTTCTGTGGCTTTTCACAAGAAAGCCTCTGTCTGCGCCATCAGCTTCACCTGTGAAAGTGAAGATGCTCATAAGGCCTTGCCACCACATGGCAGAGCTCCACGCATCCGGCTGAGTTTTTTAAGCGTTCTTTCAGCCAGGTTGCCCGCATGAAGTTCAGATTCGGCTTTTGAAGCCAGCGAAGAGAACTCTGCCAGGCAAAGCTCCACCAGCCTAACCGCCCCGCCTGTATTGTTCTAGGCTCCGGGCATCTCGCTGAAATGCGGGAAGTTTAATCGCAAATGGCTTCTGAACGAATCCAACCGCAGCAATAAACGATGCTTGCTGCATCCTTCCCCACCTGCAGCATTGTGGCATTTGCATTCAGCAGCCACAGTGCTTTTAATTAGGCTCCTTTTACCTCCTTTGCGGGGAAACGCATATTGGATGGCGTCGGGATCCACTTCACATTCCAGACTCTCCTCTGCAGGACAGGCCCAAACCAAACGATCGGGTAGAGAGTGACCTCACGGTTACTCCCTCCTACACCGCATTGCCCCGGTGAGGGCTGCGGACATGCCGTTCGGCATCCGGCGGTTTTCAAACGTAAGAGGCGGGCTTACTGCATCTTGATGACGCTGAAAAGCCCCATCCGCTTGAAGAAGCTGTTGTCGAACGCTTGCCGCAT
>NZ_JAKNCT010000019.1 GCF_022134585.1 Mesosutterella porci | reverse complement strand
TCCGAAAGCCATTCGGTTCGTGCCGCGGAAGAAGAAGTCCCGCGGACAGGAACCAAAGCCTTTGCCTGACGGCCATAGCAGGGCGGCCCCACTCCTTCCCATTCCGAACAGGACAGTGAAACGCCTTCGCGCCGATGATAGTCAGTTGTATTTCTGGTGAAAGTAGGTCACCGTCAGGCTTCTCCATCAAGCCCCTCCGAACATCCGTCCGGAGGGGCTTTTCCTTACCGCGTCCGCGAAGCGCGCGGCTTCCGCTCCTGAAAGTCCATTCAGGCGATTCTTATTTCAGATTTACCCTTTCCCGGCAGCTTTCCGCTTCTTCGCATGTCAAAACAGCTAACATAGATCAATGCGCCTGCGCAACAGTCCTTACGGTCAGGTTTCTTTGTATGTCAAAAGATTTGTTTGGTGAAATTGAACCACAGGTAAAAGCCGGCTCCGGGCATTCAAGTTCGTCCGCACATTCGTCCACGCAGTCGCCTCTGGCGGAAAGAATGAGACCGGATTCTGTGGCCGAGATAGTAGGTCAGAAGCACCTGCTTGGACCGGGGATGCCTCTGCGCGTTGCGTTGGAAAGCGGGCACCCCCACTCCATGATCCTGTGGGGGCCCCCCGGTGTTGGAAAGACCACTATTGCAAGGCTCATGGCCAAGGCATTCAATCTGCCTTTCATTGCGATTTCAGCCGTTTTATCCGGAGTAAAGGAAATAAGGGAAACAGTTGAAGCCGCCAGAGCCCATCAGTCGATGACGGGAGAGCCTACGGTAGTCTTCGTCGATGAGGTTCATCGCTTCAATAAGGCCCAGCAGGATGCCTTCCTGCCTCATGTGGAATCGGGCCTGTTTATCTTCATCGGTGCAACAACCGAGAATCCTTCCTTTGAGGTTAACAGCGCTCTGCTGTCGCGCTCGACTGTCTATACGCTAGAGGCTCTTCGTCCCGAAGATTGTCTGGAGTTGCTGGAGCGGGCCCGCGCCAGGTTTTATCAGGATTTAACCATCACCCAGGAGGCCCGTGAGCTTTATGTGGATCTTGCCGACGGAGACGCCCGCCGGCTGCTGAATGCTCTTGAAGTTTCCGCCGAAATGGCTCAGACCCGCCATTTGACGGAAATAGACCGTTCGTTCCTCCAGAAGGCCGTTCCGGCGGCCCAGCGCCGTTTCGACAAGGGTGGTGAGGCTTTCTACGATCAGATCAGCGCGCTGCACAAATCAGTTCGCGGCTCTGATCCCGATGCGGCCCTTTACTGGCTTTGCCGTATGCTCGACGGGGGGTGCGACCCGCGCTATATAGCCCGCCGCGTCATGCGCATGGCCGTGGAAGATGTGGGTCTGGCGGATCCTCGGGGAACACAGCTTGCCCTTGAAGCTGCAGAAATCTATGAACGACTTGGTTCTCCGGAAGGAGAGCTCGCGATCGCACAGGCCGTTATCTATCTCGCGGCCGCACCGAAAAGCAATTCGGTCGAGGTTGCTTACAACGCAGTCCGTGCCTTGATCAAGAAAGACAGAAGCCGCCCGGTTCCACTTTATTTGAGGAATGCGCCGACAAAATTGATGGCCGAGCTCGGCTACAACGATGGTTATCGTTATGCCCATGATGAGCCGGGCGCTTTCGCCGCCGGAGAAATTTATCTGCCAGAAGGACTAGAAGGCAGGCGCTGGTATAAACCGAATCCGAGAGGGCTGGAGATCAAGATCGCCGAGAAACTTGCGAGGCTCGATGCGCTTAACAAACAGGCTTGGGAACAGGGCAAGGGGCGAAAACGCTGAACTTGATCATTAAGTTATCCTGTTGCAAAATTAACTATCTGCGCAGCGGCAGACGTCGTGGGGGCATCTCTGCATTCGGCCATCAGCTGGAGCGAAGCGGTGGCGGCAGGGATCCTGCTGCAGCAGGTTCGCTTTTTATTTGTTTCTCTAAAGGATTTTTTGTAATGCTCGACATCAATCTTCTGCGCAAGCAGTTGCCTGAAGTCATTGCACGCCTGAAGACGCGTAATTTTGATTTCCCTGAAAAAGAATTTCTGGCTTTGGAAGCTGACCGCAAGCAGGTTCAGTCCGAAACGGAGGAGCTGCAGAGCCGCCGGAATTCTTTGTCAAAAAAAATCGGCATTGCTAAAAAATCCGGTGCTCCCTGCGAGGACCTGATGGCTGAGGCCGCCTCGGTTCCTAAAAAGCTGGCTGAGCTGGAGGGACGGCTTTCAGATATTCGCAAGAAACTCGAAGCCCTGATGCTTCGCGTTCCCAACCTTCCGAATGAGGCATGCCCTATCGGACCCGACGACAGATCCAATGTGGAGCAGTGGCGGTGGGGGACTCCAAGAACTTTTGATTTCCCCATCAAAGACCACGTCGATGTGGCGGCTCCTCTTGGGATGGATTTCGACACGGCGGCCAAGCTCTCCGGTTCCCGCTTCTGCTTCATGCGAGGGGAAATCGCTCATCTGCACAGAGCTCTCGCCCAGTTCATGCTGGATCTCCACACCCGCAAGCACGGCTACACGGAGTGCTATACCCCGTATATCGTCAACGCCTCTACCATGCAGGGCACCGGCCAGCTTCCCAAGTTTGCCGAAGACCTCTACTCGGCCCGGATCGGAGGTTATGAGGAAGAAGGCGAGCATGAGCTCCAGTACCTGATTCCGACGGCGGAAGTCCCGCTCACGAATTCTGTCGCCGGGAAGGTTCTGAAGGAATCTGATCTTCCGATCAAGATTACGGCTCTTACCCCATGCTTCCGTTCCGAAGCGGGTTCCTACGGCCGCGATACGCGCGGTATGATTCGCCAGCATCAGTTTGCAAAGGTTGAGATGGTCCGCATTGTCCCGGCCGAGCATTCGTACGACCACCTTCACGAGATGGTCAAAAATGCCGAAGAAGTGCTGCAGCTCCTGGGCCTGCCGTACCGCGTCATCATGCTTTCTACGGGCGACATGGGCTTTTCTTCGGCTCAGACCTTTGACTTGGAGGTCTGGCTGCCGGCGCAGAACACCTACCGCGAAATTTCCTCCTGCTCCAACTGCCTTGACTTCCAGGCCCGCAGAATGGGCGCTCGATACAAGGGAAAGGACGGAAAGGTGCGTTACGTTCACACGCTCAATGGTTCGGGAGTCGCTGTGGGCCGCGCTCTGGTGGCAGTGATTGAAAATTATCAGAACGCTGACGGCTCGATTACGGTTCCCGAGGTCCTGCGTCCGTATATGGGCGGATTAGAAAAGATCGGCCCCGCGGCTTGATGGAGCAGGGAGCAGAGGCCTGAAGGATCTGAACGGCCCCCGGAAAGCTTGTCGCTTTCCGGGGGCTGTTTTTCCGCGCGCACCGTGCGTGCACAGACAGGCTTCTGCGTGCCGGCGCGCCGCTGGCGGAAAAGAAAAAAGAAAGGGCGGTGGGACAGTTGCCCGCCGCCTGTTCCTAGTTTTTCCCGGCTGCACCGGAACTATTTCAGTCAGGCCTTGGCCGCTTTCTTTGAAGCCTGCTTTTTAGGCGCAGCTTTCTTTGCCGGGGCCGCTTTCTTTACGGATGTTTTTGCAGCCGGAGCCTTTTCTGCCGTCTTGGGGGCAGCGGTTTTCTTCACTGCGGCTGGCACTTTTTTCACGGCAGCCTTTTTAGAGGCGGGGACATTCTGAGCAACTGCTTTTTTCGCAGCTGCCGGCTTAGAGGCCGGGGCGGATTTGGCGGCTGCCGCAGCTTTCTTCGGGGCTGAGGCCTTCTTTACGGCTGTTTTGGCGGCCGCAGTTTTTGGCGTTGCAGCCGAAGCTGCGGGGGCATGCTTGGCTACCGCTTTCTTAGCCGGAGCTTTTTTAGCAGGCTCGGCGCTCTTGGGGGCCGGAGCCTTCACGGCAGCCTGTTTGGCAGGAGCCTTTTTTTCGGCCTGAAGCCTGGCGGATGCCTCGTCGATTTTCTTTGCAGCCTTTCCGGCCATCTCTCCCGTCTTGGAAACAAACTCCTTGGCAACAGAAAGGAGTTCATCCAGCGCATTTTGCCGCAGGATCTTCAAGCCTTTCTTGTTATGGATTTCAATTGCTTCGATTGCTGATTTGAACTTGTCGTGGAAATACTGGGTATCTTTTTTTTCTGAAGCCATATTGATCTCTCCAAAAGACGGCTGAGCCTATTAAATAAGGTTTCAAAGGGCGTTATACGCGGGCAGCGTAAATTTCGTTTAGTTTAACTGAGTCATAAAGGATAGGCTAGTGCAGTGGCAGGATGTTATAAATTTTGCTAACATTCGTCTCTGCTGTCTTTTACGGAAGGGTGGCAGAGTGGTCGAATGCACCGGATTCGAAATCCGGCATACGGCTATACCGTATCGAGGGTTCGAATCCCTCCCCTTCCGCCATATTCGATCCCGGGCTCCTGTTCAGACTTCAGCTCGGGATTTTTTTATCTTCAGAATGAGCCAGGACAGCCGCGGGCTTGGCCGAAGGGCGCTGCGCTGCGTCCCGTCATTTAAAATGAATCCGCTTTTACGGAGTTTACAGCCCAGCACCGGGTGGCAGCCCGCGCGGTTGGGAAGACGATCCCTTGAGATCGACCGACCTCAGTGAAAAGGAGGAAAGCCCTGCATCCGTCAGAAAGGCGGCCGGGCGCCTGACCATGAAAAAACTAACGATTGCTGCAACGTTGGAAGCCCGCAAGGCATTTATATCTGAACGAACAATTGTGGATTTGAAATCCTCTGACCTGACGGAGTCCTCGGCGATCGTGATGACGGTTGCGGAAGCAGCCCGGGGGCTGATTTCACGGGTCAAGTCTTATTGCTTTGAAATTCCAGTTGTTCTCGTCAAGGACGACAATACGGAGTTTCCTCCCGATTTGCTGGGACAGGTCTCTCAGGTCATTGACAACAATCCGACCAATCAGATCTACAACGGCCGGCAGATTGACGCTGCGGCACAGCGCTATGAGGATTCGCTTCTGCCGCCTTTCTTCTCTGCGCTGGAGACTTATGTGGAGGAGGGCAAGAGCCAGTTCGACTGCCCGGGCCACCAGGGCGGGGCTTTCTTCCGGCGGCATCCGGCCGGACGGGAGTTCTATAACTTTTTCGGTGAGCACCTTTTCCGGGCCGACCTCTGCAATGCGGACGTTGCCATGGGTGATCTGCTCATTCATGAAGGAGCGCCGTTCGAGGCCCAGAGGCATGCGGCCAGGGTTTTTAATGCGGACAGCACTTATTTTGTCCTTGGCGGGACATCGGCTTCCAACCAGATTGTGCTTACGGCGCTCCTTGCCCCGGGAGATCTGGTGCTCTATGACAGCAACAACCATAAATCCGTTCAGCACGGAGCCTTGATCCAGGCTGGTGCTACGGCTGTTTATCTGGAAACGGCCCGCAACGCCTACGGCTTTATCGGCGGCATTGACAATCACTGCTTTGACGAGGCTTACATACGCAGAATCGCCGCCGAGGCCGATCCGGTTAAGGCGAAGCAGCCCCGGCCTTTCAGGCTTGCGGTGATACAGCTGGGAACGTATGACGGCACGATTGGCAACGCCCGGCAGATCGTGAGTCGCCTGGGACATTTGTGCGACTACATTCTTTTTGATTCGGCCTGGGTGGGCTATGAGCAGTTCATTCCCATGATGAAGGACTGCTCCCCGCTGCTGCTTCATCTGGGCCCCGACGATCCCGGCATTTTTGTGACTCAGTCTGTACACAAGCAGCTGGCCGGATTTTCCCAGACGTCCCAGATCCACAAGAAGGACGACCACATCCGCGGTCAGAAGCGCTACGTCTCGCACAAGCGGCTCAATTCCGCTTACATGATGCATGCGTCAACAAGTCCCTTTTATCCTCTTTACGCAGGGCTGGACGTGAACGCGAAAATGCATGAGGGGGAATCGGGGCGTCTGCTTTGGGCCGATTGTGTCAAGGTTGGCATCGATGCGAGGAAATACCTTCTGGCGACCTGCAAGTACGTCAGGCCTTTTATCCCTCCGGAGGTGGACGGCCATCCCTGGCAGTCCTATCCCACGGAGCTCATCGCCCGCGAGCTGCGGTTCTTCAAGTATGAGCCCGGAGCCAAGTGGCATGGCTTTGAGGACTATGGCAAAGACCAGTACTTCGTGGATCCCTGCAAATTCCTGCTCACCACGCCCGGCATCAATATAGAAAAGGGAACTTACGAGGAGTTCGGCGTCCCGGCCGGGATTCTTGCAGAATATCTGCGCGAAAACGGCATTATTCCCGAAAAGGCGGATCTCAACTCCATCCTCTTTCTGATGACTCCTGCCGAAGATCTGGCGAAGATGGAGAACCTTGTCAACAGAATTGCTCATTTCGAACGGCTGCTCGACCAGGACGCTCCCCTTTCTCGGGTGCTTCCCAGCCTGTATACACGGTACAAAGAGCGCTACAGCGGCTATACGATCAGGAAACTCTGCCAGGAGCTGCACGACTTCTACAGAGAGTATGACCTGAAGCAGCTGCAGAAGGCGATGTTCAGAAAAGATGAGCTTCCCAGACGGGCCATGCTTCCTCAGGCGGCCAACTACGAGCTGGTGAGGGGGAACGGCGAGCTTATCGCTCTGTCCAAGGCCACGGGACGGATCGCGCTGGAAGGCGCGCTGCCTTATCCTCCTGGAGTGATCACCTGCGTGCCCGGAGAGGTCTGGGAGGGGGTTGTGCTCGATTATTTCCTCGCCCTGGAAGAGCTAGTCAACCGCCTTCCCGGTTTTACGCCTGAGCTTCAGGGCGTGTACATTGAGCCGGGCGAGGGAGGACGCCGGCAGATTTTCGGTTACGTCCTTTCTGAGGACAGAGCGAAGGCGCTGGGACTGAAGATGGGCTGGGGGCGGGGCTCCCGGGACTGAGGATGAAGCAGGGCGCCGGCCTGGAAGTCTGGGGCGTCCTCAAATGCTGCGGAAAAAGCCTTTGGAAGGGTAATCCAAAGGCTTTTTCCGCCTCTGCTTTGAAAGTCAAAGATTGAAATGAACTGGTATGGATTTCTTGGACAGATGTAAAACGGAATTATTTTAGGCATCCGGCTTTTCAATTTCGCGAAAAAATTTCTGTCGTAATCAGCAGCATTCAAGACACCGTTTCCTGTTTCTCCTTCTGGCGCTGCTGCCGGTACTCTGACGGGGGGACGTTGCCGATCACTGAGCAAGGCCGGCGGTTGTTGTAAAAATCGATATAGAAGGCAATGCTGTCATTCTGTTCCTGGAAGCTCGGCTTCTCCCTGCTGAGCAGGGAGTTGTACAGGGATTCGACCTTA
>NZ_JAKNCT010000018.1 GCF_022134585.1 Mesosutterella porci | reverse complement strand
AGCTCTCTGGCCAGAGTTTTCTTGGGGCGACCGTGTAAAAGCCCCTCGCAGGCTTGTTCTCTAATGGAGAGCGGGATGGACATGGTTTTGGGCTCCTTTGTGTCCAAAAAACCAATACCACTTCACTCGAAAAGGCAGAGAAAAGCCCGCAGAGAATTTTTCCCTGCGGGCTCATCTGCCCGAGGCTCCCGCTGGCGTTGGCGGCGGGAGGGGCTCAGGACCTCTCAGCCGAAGACTCGTCAGGCCTTCTTGGAAGCGGCCACCTGGGCGGCCACTTCAGCGGCGAAGTCGTCGCTGCGCTTCTCGATGCCCTCGCCGACCACGAAGAGGTTGAAGGCGACGCACTTCGCGCCCTTGCTCTTCAGAAGCTGGCCGACAGTCACCTTGTCGTTCTTCACGAACGGCTGATTGAGCAACGTCACTTCCTTCAGGAACTTCTTCACGGAACCCTCGGCGATGCGCTCGATCAGATTTTCGGGCTTGCCGGACTCGCGGGCCTTCTCGATAGCGACGCGGCGCTCGGACTCGATGGAGGCCTGGTCCACGCCGGACTCGTCAAGAGCCTTCGGGCGGGAGGCGGCCACGTGCATGGCCACGTCATGCGCGAGCTCGTCGTCACCCCCGACGATGTCCACCATGGCGCCGATCTTGGAGCCGGCATGGACGTAGGAGTCGAGACGGCCCTGAGCCTCCATGCGCACGAAGCGGCGGAAAGACATGTTCTCGCCGATCTTGCCGACCAGGCCCTTGCGGATTTCCTCAAGGGTCTTGCCGTCCACCGTCAGGGCGGACAAAGCGGCGACGTCAGCAGGATTCTTCTCGGCCACGAGCCGGGCACCGGCGTTGGCCATCGCGAGGAACTCGGGGTTCTTCGCAACGAAGTCGGTCTCGGAGTTCACTTCGAACATGGCGCCGAGCTTGCGGTCCTCGGAAATATATACAGCCACAACGCCCTCGGCGGCGACGCGGGCGGAAGCCTTGTTGGCCTTATTGCCAAGCTTCACGCGAAGGATTTCCTCGGCTTTGGCGAAGTCGCCTTCGGCAGCCACAAGAGCCTTCTTGCACTCCATCATCGGAGCGTCCGTTTTCTGGCGAAGTTCTTTCACAAGAGCGGCAGTAATAACGGCCATTTATTTCTCCTGACTAATAATCAGATTGGATGAAAAACATAAAAAGGGACGCTCTTTACAACGGGCGCCCCTTTTCGTTCATGCGGCTGAAAGCGCTCTAAGCTCAGGCCTTGGGGGCTTCTTCAGCGGCAGCCGGCTCTTCGGCGACCTCAACGAACTCTTCGTTCGCATCGGCCTTATCGGCACCTTCCTTGTGCTCGGCGGTGCCGGCAATGATGGCATCAGCGATCTGGGAGGCGTAGATGGCGACGGCCTTGCCGGCGTCATCGTTGCCCGGGATCACGTAATCGACATTGTCGGGGGAGCTGTTCGTATCCACGACGCCGATCACCGGGATGCCGAGCTTCTTGGCTTCCTGGATGGCGATCTTGTGATAACCGACATCGATGACGAACAGGGCATCAGGCCGGGCGAACATGTTCTTGATGCCGCCGATGGAGCGATTGAGGGACTCGATCTCGCGAGTGTAGTCAAGCGCTTCCTTCTTGGTCATCTTCTCAAGGCCGCCGTTGGCGACGTTGTCTTCCATCTCCTTGAGATGCTTGATGGTGTTCTTCACGGTATTGAAGTTCGTGAGGGTGCCGCCGAGCCAGCGGCGGTCCACGTAGTTCATGCCGGCGCGCTGCGCCTCGGCGGCGATGATCTCGCGGCCGCCGCGCTTCGTGTCGACGAACAGGATCTTGCCGCCCTTCGCAGCGAGATCGTGGGCGAACTTCTCAGCCTCGGCCAGCTTGGCAACGGTCTTCTCGAGGTTGATGATGTGAATGTGGTTGCGGGAACCGAAGATGTACTGGGCCATCTTGGGGTTCCAGAAGCGGGTCTGGTGACCAAAGTGGCAACCGGCTTCGAGCATTTCGCGCATGCTAACCATGATTTTTTTCTCCAAGGTTATCGTCTGACACTCCGCTTTATGCGTCCGGCGCCGCCGTCCGCACCTCGGTCAAGCGAAGTGGCTATTTAAAAATAGAAAACGTTCTTCGGAAAGAACAGGATTTAAGTTTCGTCTGTCGATAAAACGACGGACGCGGCATTATATTACAAATGCGGCGAGGCCTCAACCGCGCGCGAGCCGCCAGCCCCGCGCCACTTCGTGTACCATGTGCCGCAAATAATCCAGTTTGAAAAGCTCCACGCGGCAGCGCCGGCTGCGCGGCCCGGGCGGCTTTCCCTGCAAGCTAAAATCATGAGCGAAAAGAAATTACCTGAAATCCACATCTGCACGCCGGAGGAAATCGAGGGGCAGAGGACGGCCTGCCGGCTCGCCTCGGAACTGCTCGACTACATCACGCCCTTCGTGAAGCCAGGCGTGGCCACCATCGAGCTCGACCGCCTGATCCATGACTACACGGTCGACGTGCAGAAATGCCGCCCGGCTGACCTCGGCGTCAAGAATGACCGCGGCGTCCCCTTCCCCGCCTCGAGCTGCATCTCCGTGAACAACGTGGTCTGCCACGGAATCCCTTCGGTAAAGAAGCTGAAAAACGGCGACATCGTCAACATCGACGTCACGAGCATATGGAATGACTTCTACGGCGACACCTCCCGCATGTTCATCGTGGGCAAACCCACCATCGCCGGCTCGCGCCTGTGCAGGGTCACTTACGAGAGCATGTGGCGGGGGATCGAAGCGGTCAAGCCAGGCAATACTTTCCTCGACATTGCACTGGCCTGCAACAAGGTCGCGGTTGACGCCGGCTGCTCCATGGTGCGCGAGTACGGCGGACACGGCATCGGCAAAGGCGTCTTCCACGGCGAGCCCTGGGTGTCGCACTATCCGATTCCGCCCGCCGATTATCCGCCCTCGGGCATCGTCCTCGAACCCGGCATGATGTTCACGATCGAGCCGATGGTGAACGCGGGCCGCCACCGGATTTCCAATCTGGGAGACGGCTGGACCGTGGTGACGACAGACCGGTCGCTGTCGGCCCAATGGGAGCACACGCTCTACGTGACAGAAACCGGCTACGAGGTCCTCACGCACTCCTCGGGCTGCCCCAAGCCGCCGGAATGGGCCTTGCAGCAGTGGTGAGCGCCCCTGCTGATGGAAAAAGCCGGAGCCTCTGAGGAGGTGAACTGTCCCCAGAAGGTGAGACACTTTCTGGGGATTTTCATGTCCAAAAAGATCTCGATTGAAATTCGTCAAAAAGTATTGACGTTACTGAGGCAGGGAGCTCGATCCTTTACGATCTCAAAACAGCTGGGATTGGCCCGCATTAGCGTAGAAAACTGGCAAGCGGCATTTGATCGTGGTGATGTTTCATGGAGCCTGGATAACAGCTGGCGGAAAAGAACTGAAGCCATGGCGTGGCAGGCTGTCAGGGTGTACCCTGTTTGTCAATCGTACAATGCGGCGGGCTGTGCTTTGGGGATGAGCGCCAGCGATGTACGTCGGTATGTGCAAAACGTTGAAAAGTTCGGCGCTCCCATCCTCAAAAGAGGGGTCCGTTGCCAAGCCCCGGAGATCAAGAACATGCCTGATAAAACAACTGCATCCCGCGGCAAAGAAAATGTGGCCAAAGAGCTTAAGACAGCCCGGAGGACCATTGAGGAACAGCGGATTGTCCTGGACTGCCTGCTGAAGTCCATAGACGAGCATCTGGGCTCAAAAAAAACAATGTGCCATCCTTGATTCGGCAATTAAGAGCGCACATCGCAGCGGGGTACCCGTTGCCCGAGCTTGCGAAATTGCAGGTGCCAGCCGGAGCACCTTTTACCGCCGTATTGGAAATCCTGGTAAAAGAGTGCTCGCGGCTAAGGCTCTTGGCGATCGCATCAAAGTGCTCCAAAAACGCCACGAAGGACGATATGGCGTCAGAAGGATGACGGCAGCCCTTCGCATGGATGGCCATAAACGAAAACCCGGACACAACCAAGTCGCACGCGCCATGAAGGAACTTGGATGCCAGGCCGTGATTCGAAGGAAGAGCACATACAGAGTCAGCCTCACAAAGGGGCGGCTGGCCGACGGGACTGTTCTCGAGAACACGCTGAATCGCAAATTTACTCAACAGGAGCCGGGCAAGGTATTTGTGACGGATGTAACCTATATTCCAACTAAAACTGGCTGGCTCTATCTTTCGCTCGTTATGGATCTTTGCACTCGCGAAATCGTCGTCTGTGAAATGAGCCCCTGCCAAAATATGGCGCTTGCGATGCAGGCGCTCCACTCGCTTAAGGCGGTGGCCAGCGGACCGGCTGTGCTGCACAGCGACCAAGGAGTGCTGTACACCAGCCCGATGTTCAGGAAACAAGCTCGGGATTACGGCTTTAAGCAGAGCTATTCACGCAAAGGGAACTGTTGGGACAACGCCGTCATGGAGGGCTGAAACGGAACGCTGAAGACGGAGTGGCTGTACCACCCGGACAAGCGCTTTGACAAAAATCTGTTGACTTTTAACCAGGCCCGGCGGGAAATTGAAGCCTATTGCGCCTATTACAATGAGAAACGCATTCAAGCGAAATTAAGTTACCGCTCCCCCAGGCAATTCAGGGAAGCGGTAACAGGTAAAACCACTCCGACGCTCAATTAATTCTGTCTCACAAAGTAGGGACAGTTCAAGGTCCCGGCTTTTTTCTACAGCGGCGGCAAAAGCGCCGGGCCTGCTCTCTTTTCAAGCCCTCTTTCTTCCATAAGCAGCCCAGTACACCATTCCGACCAGCACCCCGCCCACGATATTGCCCAGCGTGACCGCCGACAGGTTGTAAGCGACGCCCGTGAACGTCAGGGCGGAAGCATCAACGCCCGGGGGAACCGGGAAACCGCTTGCGAGCAGCAGCAGGCCCAGCGGCAGGAAATACATATTGGCCACGCAGTGTTCAAACCCCAGGGCGACAAAAGCCGATATCGGAAGCACCACGGCGAACAGACGGTCAATGACCGTACGGCTCGCAAAGCCGATCCATACCGCAAGGCAGACAAGAACATTGCACAAAATGCCCTTGAAAAAGAGAACCGCCCAGGGCATCGAGACTTTTCCCGAGGCGATTTTCAGCATGGCCGCACCCATTTTCCCGAGAGCGTAGGTCTGCGAGAGGTAGACGAGGGCGACCAGAGCGAGCGCCCCGATGAAATTGAAAACCCAGACCCAGGCCCAGTTGGCAAGCATCGGTGCCGTGCCGATCCGGCCTGAGAGCCGCGCCGCCACCATGAGGGAGTTGCCCGTGAAGAGCTCTGCTCCGCAAATGATGACCAGGGCAAGGCCCAGGCTGAAGACAACGGCGCCCGCAAAGCGCTGAACGGCAAAGGACAGCGTGTCATCAGCCATGAACAGCGTGAAATAAAGCCCCCCCAACCCAATGAAAAAACCTGCCGCGACCGCAAGGGGCGCGAGTTGGGAAAGCCTCATGGCGGCCTTCGAGACGCCCACCGCCTCAGCCTTTGCCTCTATGGCCGCCGGAGCGAGAGCCTCAGGGGAAGGCGCAGCGCCTCCGGTTGGTGAATTCGCCTTCTCCATCAGAACCCTCCCAAAAATATATGAGCCCGGATCAAATCCTAAATGCAAAGGGACAGGGTTGGTAGAACCCTGTCCTTCAAGACTAGGGCCTCAGGAGTATAGCCCCTTCACAGTGACTACACCGTCTTTTTTGACGAAGCGGCCGCGCGCCACCACGCTCACCGGCTCATACGAATCGTCTAGGATGCAGAAATCTGCATCCCAGCCGATGCGCACGCGGCCCTTGGGGATCATGAGCGTATCGGAGACATTCGAGGTGATGAAGGGCAGCGCCCGCTCCAGCCCGAGTTCCCGCGCGAGCAGCTTGAACGCCCTGAGGTTGTTGCCGATGTCGAGAGTGTCAAGCGCCTTGAGGGCCCCCCTTTCGTCATACACGGGCAGCGCCCCGTGGCCGTCCGTCGAAAGAGAGATCCGGTCACCCTTCACTCCCCTGTCCAGGGCCCGGAGCACAGCCTGTGCAGCTTCCGTCGGGCGGTCCGTCGTAAAGTCCACCCTTCCGCCCGCCTTTGCGAAGGCCACTGCCGCGTCGAAATCCCTCGCGCAGTGGGTGGGCAGAAAATGCTCGATGGGCAGTCCGCGCTTCACGGCCTGCTCGAACATCCCGAAAGCTCCCCCCAGAGTGCCAACGTGCACGTGCAGGATCCCGCGCTTGCCGGCAAGCCGTCCGCCCTCCCAGGCCTCAGCCGCAAGCCTCATCATCTCCTCGAGTGAAATGAAGGAGGCGCGGCATTCGGCCATGGCGATCTTGACGCCCAGGCACTCCGGAATTGAGTAAAGGTCCAGCTTCACGGATCCCGTAAGCGAAGTGGGCGGATAGGCATAGTTGGAAGTCCACATCCAGGCCGAGATGCCCTCGTTCTGCAGGGCGCGCACCTTTGCTGGCAGCGAAACGACCGAGCGCGAAACGGTATCGGCGCCGAGAACGCCCACCACGGTCGTGTCGCCGCAGCTCACCGCCTCTTCGACCCGCAGCTCGGGGGCCCGCGTCTGCTGCCCGCCCTCGCCGCCCCCGCCCGTCACGTGGACATGCTCGTCAATGAAACCAGGGACAAGACTCGCCCCGCCGGCGTCGAACGTTTCGAGGCCGGGCCAGGAGAGATCGAGATCAGGAGCAATTGCGGCAATTCTTCCTTCTGAGACAATAATATCTCTGATGCCAACCTTTACAGGGTCATATAAAAGAGCGTTTTTGATTAGAAAACTAGACATTTTATGTATATGTTTCCTTACAATACGCTTCTAAGAATTGCTGCGACATCTGCGGCCTTGAGCGGAACGTAGTGCCCCAGCGGCCCCTTGGCAACGGCGCGCTCGGCCAGCTGCTCGATCGGCGCGTCGCCCGCCCCCAGCTCGCGAAGCGTCAGAGGCATGCCAAGGCTCTTGTAGAAATCGCGAAGGCTGGCGACAGCGCCGGCCACGGCCTTGCTTTCGTCCAGCTCGGGGTCTACCTCCATCACGTTGCGCGCCCACTGCAGGATGCGGGCGGGATTGCGGCGCGCTACATAAGACAGATATCCAGGCGTCACCACGGCAAGCCCGGCTCCGTGAGTGATCTCCGGCTTCCAGGCCGAGAGCTCATGCTCGATGCCGTGGCAGGCCCAGTCCTCTTCCTGCCCCAGCCCGAAAAATCCGTTGTGAGCGAAGGTTCCCGCCAGGCCGATCTGGCTCCAGGCGTCATAATCCTGGGGGAACTTGTGCACGAAGCGGCCGTACTTCATGATCGTTTTCATGGCGGCCTCGGCCTGCGCGTCCACAAAGCCCGTCCCTGTCGTATTGGTGAGGTAGCGCTCCATGATGTGGCTCATCATGTCGACAACGCCGGCTGCAGCCTGCCAGGCCGGCAGCGTGAAGAAGAGCTCAGGGTCAATCACGGAGAGGTAAGAGCGGATCGCCTGGCTGGCCGTCCCCCATTTCCTGCCTTCATTGGTGATGACAACGCGCATGGACAGCTCGGAGCCGGCCGCAGGTATGGTTAGAACGACAGCGATCGGCAGAGCCTTCGTGCAGACGGCTTTTCCGCAGAAAAAGTCCCAGACGTCACCCTCGTAGGGCACCCCCATAGCGGCGGCCTTAGCGGTGTCGATCACGGAACCTCCGCCCACGGCAAGAAGCACATCAGGCTGCCAGTTTCTGCACTCCGCAATCAGGTCGCGGACAAAGCCGATGTCAGGGTTGGGATGCACTCCGCCCTTTTCCCTCACCTGCAGCCCCGCCTGGCGCAGCGAGGCCATGACGCGGTCATAGAGTCCGCTGCGGCGGATGGATCCCCCGCCGTAGACCATCATCACGCGGCCGCCAGGGAAGCGCTCGGCCAGTCTGTTCCCGATCTCGCATTCACAGCCCTTGCCAAAGACAAGCTGCGTGGGGGAACAAAAATTAAAGTTTTGCATCTTTAGGCTCCTTGCGATCAGCCAACCGGCGCCTGGCGTCCGGGATCGGGCGCAGCCTCGCCGCGGGCTCCTTAATGGAAAAGCGAACCGAGCTTTTTACCCCGGCTTCGCTTGACTTTGTCTTTCTTAAAGTCTATCTTTCCTGCCATGCCGATGACAGTCCTTTTTTCCGGCAGGGATCTTTTTGTGCCTGTTGTCCGGAATTCGTTGAACTGGCTTCGTACTCATCGAAGCCTGCAGAACTGTTTCCTGAAGAATCTTCCCTTTGCGGGAAGATTTTTTTTGCATTCCTGCGGGCCGCACTCCTCCCGCCGCCCGCTTTTATCTCAATACCGGAGCCGCCGACCCTGTGGCCGCAGCAATCCGAATCCCCACACAATATATTTGCTCGAGGCTAAAAAGCATGACTGACAAACCCTTGACGGTACGCGACCTCATTGAACCGGCCATCATGAAGGCCGGCGGCTGGGTCAACACGCACGCCCACGCGGACAGAGCCTTCACGCTGTCTGAAAAGGTGCTTGAAATCCGCAGAACTTACTCGCTGCAGCAGAAATGGGACGTCCTCGACCAGCTCAAGCGCAACTCTACCGAGGAAGATTACTATCGGAGGTTCTGCCAGTTCTTCGAGCTGATGATCAGCCAGGGCGTGACCGCAATGGGAACCTTCGTGGACATCGACCCGCAGTCTGAAGACCGGGCGATCAAGGCGGGCCTGCGCGCGCGAGAGCACTATCAGGATCAGATTACGGTGAAGTTCGCCAACCAGACTCTCAAGGGTGTGATCGACCCGGAGGCCCGCGCCTGGTTTGACCGCGGCGCACAGGTCGTCGACATCATCGGGGCGCTCCCGAAGCGCGACGAGAGGGATTACGGGCGCGGCGAAGAGGCCTTCGACATCATCATGGAAACGGCCAAGAAATACGGGAAGATGGTGCACGCGCACGTCGACCAGTTCAACACCTCCGATGAGTACGAATCCGAGATGCTCTGCTCCAAAACGATCGAGCACGGCATGCAGGGACGCGTCGTCGGCATTCACGGCATCTCGATCGCCGCTCATTCACAGAAATACCGCAGCCGCCTCTACAAGCTCATGAAGGAAGCGAAGGTCATGATGGTGACCTGCCCGACAGCCTGGATCGACACCCGGCGCAGCAACACGATCGGCCTGTCGCACAACTCCATGACTCCGGTTGACGAGCTGATCCCCGCAGGCGTCACGGTCGCCCTCGGCACCGACAATGTCTGCGACGCCATGGTGCCGTGGTGTTCAGGAGACATGTGGCACGAACTGCAGCTGCTTGCCACAGGCTGCCGGTTCGATGACTTCGACAACCTGGTCAGAATCGCAACGGTCAACGGCCGCAAGGTTCTGGGCCTCATCCCCTATGACAAGAAAGCAGCCGCCTGAAGCCGGAGGAACACCTGAAATGCAGAGAAATGAAAACAAAAGCAACCGCCGCCTGATGGCCTCTTCGCCGCTTGCGCGGGACATCACCGCTGAAAACCTCCTGAGCATCGGGGCGATCAACTTCCTGGACGAAGAACCGATCCGCCTGAAGTCAGGCCTGGTCACCCCGATTTACGTCGACAACCGGCAGCTGATCTCGCATCCCGAGGAGTGGCATGACGTCATCGAGACCATGGCCTCCTTCGTGGAGGAGCTCAAGCTGGACTTCGACTGCATCGCGGGAGTCGAGTCCGCGGGAGTCTGCCACGCGGCAGCCCTCGCCTATCGAATGAACAAGCCCGCCATCTACGTGCGCCGCTCGGCCAAGACCTACGGCGACCGCTCGAGGTTTGAGGGCGGCTCGGTCAAAGGCAAGAAAATCCTGCTGATCGAGGATCACATTTCCACCGGCTTGTCCTGCCTCGACGCGATCGAAGCTCTGCGAGCCGAAGGAGCAACGGTCACCGACTGCCTGGCCATCACGAACTTCGACATGCCGGAAACCGCAAGACTGTTCGAGAAAGCCAACGTCGTCACCTACTCCATGCTTCCCTTCTCCTTCATCCTCGCAAAGGCCGAGGAAATGAAGATGATAAACTCCGACCAGCTCAAGGATCTCACGGACTGGCTCACCACGCCCTGGACCTGGGTTATGCGCCGGGGCGCGGCAGTCACTGGAGCCGAGAACTGAGCATTCAGCGCACCGCCTGAAAACGCTATGGGCGAAGCCCCCATTTCCCGGGACTTCGCCTTCTTCTATAGCTAAAATGAAAGCTGTATCAGAAATAATCCTTTAGGAAGAACTTCATGCAGCTCACAAGATTCACAGACTACAGCCTGCGGGTTCTGCTCTACCTGAGCGTTGACAGGGACCGCAATCCGCCGGTCACAGTTGAGGAGCTTTCCTCACAGTTTGCGATCAGCCGGAATCATCTGGTGAAGATCGTGCACAACATGGGACAGCTCGGCTACATTGTGACGCTACGCGGCAGGGGCGGCGGCATCCGCCTCGCTCGGGACCCGGCCGAGTACCGGATAGGCGACATCCTTCAGGAGCTCGAAGGCAGCTCGGTGATCGACTGCCACAAGGTGGACTGCGTGCTCACCGGCCACTGCAGCCTCGCCGGCGTGCTCTGGAGAACCATGCGCAAGTTCTATGAGGAGCTTAACCGGTATACGCTGGCTGATGCGCTCGATCCGGACACTGAAAACGCAGTCCTCGCCATCCATCCGACTCTGGAAATGCTGCAGCACAGGCGCACGATGCTCAAGGAAATGCGCTTCACGCCCTGCGGCGCGCCGGCAAAGGCGAAAAGGTGCCGCGCCCAGCCTGTCATCCTTCCTGAGAATATCCGCTTCAGAACTGAAAAAGCCGAACCTTCCAAGACCGGGAAATCCTGAGCCTGAAAGGCGGGGGAGTCAGTTGCGCGGCACCCCCAGGGTCTGCTCGGCCTCAGGTTTCGAAAACCGAGAACGAACAAGCCAGATATGGGTGAAGGCAGCTAGCTGCACAATCCCTGAAAAGATCATGACGGACTGCAGCGTCATGAAAGAGGCAACGGCTCCGCCCAGCAGCGGCCCGACGATGGAGCCCGCCTGCTGAACGGAAAACGAAACCCCGAACACGCGGCCGCGATCTGTAACCGGGGAGTAGCGGGTCAGCATGGCGTTAATCGCCGGAAAAATCCCCGCGAAGGCCAGACCGCCGATAAAACGCAGCAACACAAAGGGCTCGAGAACGCCGGGAAGCGCTGAGACTATGGCAAATATGCCGGCCCCGAGCATCGAGACAAGAAGAACGGGCTTGAATCCGATCGACTGTCCGACCCAGCCCCAGATCGGCGAGGCGATTACGCCTGCGATGCCCAGCACTGCAAACACGTAACCCGAAATGGCCACGAGATGATCTGTCGTCCCCAGCAGCTCGCCCACGTAATAGGTAAAAATCGGCATCGACACGGTGATTGAAGTCTGGGTGAGCGCCGCCGCCACAAGAAGCGCGGAGATGACCGGAATCTTGAAAAGCGAAGAGCGCCTGGGGCCTGAAAGCGGGATTGACGCGGCGGCAGCCTTCCTGTCGCGGGGCTTCTCCCGAACGGCAAAAAGAATGACGAGAGTGATGGTAAAAAGCGCCGCACCGCCCGTGAAAAAGGAAAATCTCATGCCTAGATACTGGGCAAGGACGCCGCCCGCCAGCGGCCCGATGACATGTCCAGCCGTAAGCGCCCCCTGCATGATGCCCATGGCAAAGCCGATCTTACGCTGAGGGCAGTTCGATGACATGAGCGACAGCAATGCGGGCCAGAGTCCGGCGGCAAAGCCTTGCAGAACGCGCACCAGGAAAAGCTGAAACGGCGTCTGAACAAGGCCGCCCAGCGTGTAAGTCAGGGCCAGCAGCACCGCCGAGCGGATCGCCATCATCTTGCGGCTGCCTCGGTCGGACATAGCGCCCCAGATCGGGGCCATGATGGCGCTGAAAACGAAGGTAACTGAAAAAATAGCCCCTGACCACAGATTGACATGGTCAGAAACGCCGAGCTCCTGCGTCAAGTACAGTGGGAGGAACGGCACGAGCATCGTATAGCTCGCCGACATCATCATCGCGGTGATTGTCAGAATGCCAAGAAGCACCTTCCAATTCATCGGAAAGCGCTCTTCAGGATTTGTATTTTCAGTCATGGAACCACTGTACCACCAAAAGGGAATCCCTTGAAAAAGAAAGGCTCTGCCGCCACAATAGAGCGAATCGGAAGGACGGCTGCAGGCCGGCCGGGAGCGCGGAGCAAAGGACAGCAGGATGACGGACCGAATGGACAGAGAGCTTGAGGAGGCGAAGAGGCTCGCAGAGCACGCACAGTCGTTCATCATTCTGGTGCGAGGGATCCGGGGCACGGGGAAAACAAGACTCGTGAAACGCCTGTTCCCGGATTTCAGATACGTTTCCTGCCGTTCGGTCAAAACGAGAAACCTGGCGCAGAACGCTCCTGAAGCGTTCCACTCGGTCTACGGGAGCCCGCTCATAATTGACGACTGTGAAAAAGCCCCCCGCCTGATCGAACTTGAGGCAGCCGGAGCTGAAAGCCGGAAGCTCGTTCTGGTAGGCAACCCCGGACACAAAGAGCTTCAAAAGCTCAGGAGCGGAAGCCGCTCGCCCTTTATGAAAATAGAACTAACGCCTGTCCCGGAGAAACATGAGGCGTTTGAGGAACTTATTGCCGGAAGCAAGCCGCAGGAAGCAGAGATAGAGATCGCAGGGCTGGCCTGCGGCGCTCTTCCCTCGCTAAACGGTACGCCGCCAGGCCATGAGTCAGACTTTTGGTCTGACTGGACCGCGGCCTTCATGGAGGAAACGGCCGAAAGCCTTTTGAGGGTCAATGATCCGGAATCGTTCTACCGCTTCATGAAATCAACCGCTGCCGCCTCGGGGCGAGAGATAAACATGAGTGAGATCGCCCGAGGCTGCGGCAAAACCTCCATGACGGTCGCTTCCTGGCTTCAGGCGCTGAGCGATGCATGCGTCATCCATGAGCTGCGACCGCTCAAAACAGAGCAACGCCGCCCGGTCAAGCGCTCAAAAGCACTTTTCGCAGACCCAGGACTTGCGGCCTATCTCCTCGATGCCGCTGAGCCGGGTGTTCTCAGCAGGAGCCCGTTCCTGCCCGGACTTATGATCAATGAGGCGGCCTGCGGACTGTCCGGTGGGATTTGGGGAGACCCGGAGCGCATCAGCTACTACAGAGACTCAAACAACGTCGGCATAGACCTGATCTACAGCCGGCAGGGAATCCTTCACCCAATATCTGCCGCCAGCACGGAAGAGCAGCTCAGACTCAAGATGAAGCATTTCGGCGTTCTTGAAAAATTAGGTGAAAACCGCTCCGCAGGCCTCATGCTCGTGAGTGAGCCAGAGCTGCAGAGAATCTGTACAAAGTGCGGCGTGAGTTCAATCTTGTTCCGGGCGGACTGACAAAGCCGTCTCTCAAAAAAGGAACACCTCCGTTTCCTGAGCTCTGCCGCCTCGCTGCCCAGGGTAAAACAGGCTCCTAGGAGCGTCCACCAATCTCATGCGACGTGCCTTGAGGCGCACGCAGGGCGGTTCGAGGCTTCGATCGAAAAGGCCCGCTTTTCCGAGCGGGAAAAGGAAAAGCCCCTCCGGACGGATGTCCGGAGGGGCTTGATGGAGAAGCCTGACGGTGACCTACTTTCACCAGAAATACAACTGACTATCATCGGCGCAAAGGCGTTTCACTGTCCTGTTCGGAATGGGAAGGAGTGGGGCCGCCCTGC
>NZ_JAKNCT010000017.1 GCF_022134585.1 Mesosutterella porci | reverse complement strand
CATTCGTTTTTTTTCGAGCACCTGATTTCTTTTGAGCGGAACTCCCGAAGGAATTCCTGAGGCTCTCAAAAACCAGATGCCCACGCTTATCGGTTCGTTGTTCAGTTTTTAAAGATCACTGCGCTTTAAGCGGCGCAGATCATTATTATGCATTGCCAATTTGAAAATGTCAAATATTTTTTAAAAAAGTTTTCATTCCGCCCGTTTCAGGACGTCATGGCCTTCAAGCCGCCGGCCTCTATACAATAGATTCCTATAGCCCAATGAACCACAGGCAGCTATTCAAAGATGAATCCCACATTCAACCGCAGGCCCGTTTCCTACCAGGAGGCGCGCTCGTCCATCCAGTCTTTTGTCCGTCCCGTGCGCGAGACCGAAGAGCTCCCCATTGAAAAAGCCCTCTCGAGGGTTCTGAGCGAAGACGTCGTGAGCCCCGTTAATGTCCCCGAGGCGAACAACTCCGCCATGGACGGCTACGCCATGAAGTTTTCGGATCTCGCCGCCGACGGCAGCGGCACGCTCAGGCTCGCCGGCGAGTCTTTCGCGGGGCACCCCTTCACCGGCCGGCTTGAGCCGGGCGAGTGCATCCGGATCATGACGGGCGCCGAAGTCCCCGACTGCTGCGACACCGTGATCCAGCAGGAGCTGACCCGCGTCGACGGCAGCCTCGTTTCCTTTGCGGCGGGCGTCGGCAGGGGCGGGAACGTGCGCCTGCGCGGAGAGGAGCTCCGCCGGGGCTGCCCGGCGATTCCGGCCGGCACCCGGCTCACGCCGGCCTGGATCGGCCTGACGGCCACTCTGGGACTGCGGACGGTCCGCGTTTACCGCCGTCCCCGGGTCGCCATTCTCTCAACAGGCGACGAGCTCACCGATCCCGGGCAGCCGCTTGGGAAAGGGCGCATTTACGATGCGAACTCCTTTTCCATCGCGGCGCTTGCGCAGCGGGCCGGCGCAGAGATCGCCATGAGGAAAATCGTCAGGGATGATCCGAAGGAGCTCCTGCAGGCGCTCGAGGAAGCGATTGAAGCCGATGTCATTCTCACCAGTGGCGGCGTATCCGTCGGCGCAGCGGACTTCACCCGTTTTGTCGCAGCGCAGAAGGGGGAGATCTTCAACTGGGAAGTCCCCATGCGTCCCGGCCGCCCCATGGCCGTCGGCGTCGTGGCCGGCAGGCTCCTTTTCTGCCTGCCCGGCAACCCGGTGGCCGCAGCTGTGACCTTCCTTGAATTCGCCCGGGGCGCCATAAGGAAAACAGGCGGCGAGCTGGGCGACGCGGACCCGCCCTGCCTCACGGCGACAGCGGAAGGCCGCTTCAAGAAGCGGCCGGGGCGCTACGAAATGCAGCGCGGGATTTTCCGGATCGATGAAAAAGGCCGCGCGGTGGTGAAAAGCACGGGCATGCAGTCCTCGGCCATGCTCACCTCCATGTGCAGGGGAAACTGCATCGTCTGGCTCGATAAGGACAGGGGCGCGGTCGAACCGGGCGAGCAGGTTCTGGTTCAGCCCTTCTTCGGCCTGCTTGACAGCTGATCTGAAATCCGCCAGGGCTGAGCCACGATCTTTCCCTTAAGCGTCTGGGCCTTGGCGGAGCAGCACTTCTCATCGATCACAACGAGCGTGGCGTCTCCCTCGGAGCTGCCGAGAACCAGCTCTCCGCGGGCGGCCATCGCAGCCGCGTCCTTGGGATCGAGCTGCGACTCGACGACTTCCTCGCCCCTTAAGTTCACGATGCCGCGCAGGCCCACCGCTCTGATCCATATGCCGCCGCATTTTCCATAGGCGATGCTTTCATGCTGGTGGCCGTGGAAAAGCCAGCGCACGTGCAGGTCCTGAGCCAGCCGGTCAATGGCGGTGAAGCCCTTCCTGTGGCACGAGGGGGCTTCATGCGTGACCAGTATGTCGGCATGCTGGCGCGACAGGTTTTCGTAAACCGAAGGGAAAATGGTGGTGCGATGCCGCCTGGGCAGCCCTCCGCGCCAGGTGTTGTTGCGGCCGATGCGCCGCAGAAAGCTGCCGACGGAGCTGTAGTTTGGCTCGCCGTCGGGCATCCAGATCTGTCCGCGGAATACGCCCCCCAGGCCGGCCACCCGCAGCCCGGCCACATTGCCGACGCGTCCGTGAAGGTTGTGGCTGGCCAGAGACCCCTTCCAGAGGCGGTCATAATAGGCGTCCGTATCGGAGTCGTGGTTGCCGGGAATCCACCAGACGTCGGTGAAGGCGAGCGCCTCCTCCAGCACCCGGTCGAGCTCGTCGGGCGGCTGGAGATCCCCCAGAATGATCATCGCATCGGGCTTGTACTCCCGAGCGGCGGTGTTGATCTGATCAAACTCGCCGTGGGGATCGCCGCAGAAAAAAATCTCAGGAAGCTGCGCCTTTCTCTTAAGGGGACCGCGGCGGCCTGCATCGTGGCGCCGGTGACCATGAGAGCTCATGACCGGCCTCCGCGACCCGGAAGCACCGGCCCGGCCGCAGAGCGCGGCGCCGGACTGCCGGAAAAGAAAAAAGCCACGGACGAGAAGGCGCCGCCCCGTGGGCGGCCCTCCCCCAGGCTGGCAATGCGCATCGCGCGCATTAGAAAATCCATCAAAGGAACCCCGCTTCGGCTGAAGGACGCCTGCGGCGACATTCAGCCTTAATTGCTTACGATAAGTTGATTATACGGGGAACGCACTCACCTTAAGAGCAGGCGTCATTCTTTCAGGATCTCAGCCCCGCGGGGAGGCTTGAACTCAAACCGCGCCGGACCGACGGCGGGATTCTTCTTCCAGCCGGAAAACTTCAGGCTGAGCGTCTGGCCGAAGCTGTCGTGCATCACCATCGCAACAGGCATCGCTGCCCGGAACCCGATTCTGAAATCCCTGAAGGACGAATCCTTGTTTTTGGGAACTGCCTCGATCCACTCGGCGCCGTCCTCAGCGGGCAGCTCCTTCACCGTAAAGTCCCGCCTGAAGTCATTGTTCCCGAACAAAATGGCGGCCGGGCTCGCGGGCATCGCCCCCACAATCGAGCGCACCGTCACCTGCCTGAGGTCCGGGTCCCATATGGAGACCTGGCGTCCGTTGGAGTAAATGTCTTGCTTATAGGGCTTGTCGTAGGACCACACAAATTTCCCGGGGCGCTTGAAAACAAAAGTTCCCGAAAAGTTTTTTTTCGCCGAAGCGTTTCGACCGGAATTTTCCTGCACGAAGCTGCCCGAGGCCGACTGAGTGCTTTTAAGGAACTCAGAAAGCTGCTCAATGCCGGAGGCCCAGGAGGGCGCGGCTGAAAAGGCGGCCGCCGCAGCCGCGGCAAAGCACCATTTAGCGAAACTCATGCGTTTTCCCCTTTCAGAGGCTGCGCAGACAGCCGGACAGCCTCAGACTTGTCCGCCACATGCCGGTAGAGGAGATCGCCCTTTTTCAGGCTCTCCCCGCCGAGCGCGCCCAGCAGCGACAACGACTCCCGCCGCGAGGGCACGCCCAGGCAGATGCGGTCGGAAATTTCCGCCTTAAGGAGGGAAGGCAGCTTTTCGGGCTCGGCGCTGGAGGTGCAGACGACGGGCAGCATACCGCAGGCCCGGCCGTACCTCGCGGCAAAGCAGAGCTGATCCGTAAAGGGCCTGCCGAACCTCGCCAGGCAGTCCTGATAGTCTTCTAGAATAAAAAGCTGAAACGGCATCGGGGCGAGCTTTCTCTCGGCGGCGAAGGCATTGTAGTGGGGGAGGTTGTTCGACCCGGCCGCCTTCATCTGCTCGTAGCGCCTGATCTGCTCGCTGCAGAAATCCTTCAGGCGCTCGAGCGCCTTTTCTTCCGCGGCAAATTCCACGCCTTCGGCTTCCGGCCTGTCTGCGCCGCACCAGACGGCGCCCGTGCCCTCTTCGAGCAGAAAGGCGGCGAGCATGGCCTGGACGGTCTGCTTTCTCGCCGCGTCAGTGCCCCCGCCGACGATGACTCCGTGGCTCTTGCCCAGATCCAGGGGATAAGGGGCTCCGTTCGCGCACCAGCCGACGGGCATTCTCCGGCTGAAGCCACTCAAATTAATCTGTGACGTCTCGTCCATGAAATATGATCCTCAAATAAGGCTGCACGGGGCGGCCCTGTAGGCGCTGGCGCTGCCTAGTCCTTGTTGACCGGAACCAGGATCGTGCGCTTGCCCGCTCCGTCAGGGGCGGACACAATGCCTGCCTCCTCCATCGCCTCGATCAGATTTGCCGCACGATTGTACCCAATGGACAGATGGCGCTGAAGGGAAGAAATCGTCGGCCGGTTGGTGGAGAGAACGATCTCCACCGCCTTGTCGTAGAGGGCGTCGGCCTCGCCGCCAGCCTTGCCGCTGCCGGCCGGCTCCTCGGGCTTGTCCATCACTTCGTTGATGTAATCGGGCTCTCCGCGCTTTTTGAGCTCGGCCACCACATTCTCGACATCCTCGTCGGAGACGTAGCAGCCCTGGATCCTCACGGTGGAGCTCATGCCGGGAACCCGGAAGAGCATGTCGCCGTTGCCGATCAGGTTCTCCGCGCCCGGCTCGCCCAGAATGACCTGCGAGTCATAGCGCGTCACCACCTGGAAGGCGATGTGGGCCGGGATATTCGCCTTAATGAGAGGCGTCACCACGTCAGTGCTCGGCCTCTGCGTGGCCAGGATCAGATGAATGCCGGCCGCCCTGGCCTTCTGCGCGAGGCTGGTGATCAGCATCTCCACCTCCCTGCGCGCGCCGGCCAGGATCAGATCGGCCAGTTCGTCCACGACCACGACGATGTAGGGCCAGGGAGACAGGCAGGAGGGCTCGTCAGGCGAAGTGCTGAAAGGATCGGCAATGGGCTGACCGCGCAGCTGCGCGGCCTTCACCTTTTCGTTGAAGGCCTCGAACCTCTTCACCCCCACCCGCCTCATGACGGCGTAGCGGCGGTTCATCTCCCGGGTGAGCCACTGCAGGGCGTTCACCGCCTTGCTCATGTCGGTGACCACCTGGCAGAGGAGATTGGGAATGCCCTCATAGGGCGAGAACTCCACCATCTTGGGGTCGATCATCACGAAGCGGACATCCTCGGGCGTGCTCTTGTAAAGGATCGAGAGGATCATCGCGTTGATGCCGACGGACTTACCCGAGCCCGTGGTCCCCGCCACCAGAAGATGCGGCATCTTGGCGAGGTCCACCACATAGGGCCGCCCGGCGATGTCCTTGCCCAGGGCAAGCGTCAGCTTCGAGCTGGAATTCCGGAATTCATCCGAGCCGATGATCTCGGAAATACGGACCGTCTGCCGCTTGGCGCTCGGCATTTCCAGCCCCATGCAGGTCGTGCCGGGCAGGTTCATGACAAGCCGCAGGCTGCCAACGCCGAGGGCCCGGCCAAGGTCGTCGCAGACATCGGCGATCCTTGAGCCCTTCACGCCCTCCCCGGGCTGAAGCTCGAACTGGGTGATCACGGGGCCGGGGCGGGCGGAAACGACCTGGGCGTCGATGCCGAAGCTCTTCAGCTTCGACTCGATCAGCCGGCAGGTGAGCCCGAGCGAGTCCTCGTCGACATCGTCGACAACCGGATCGGGCGGCACAAGCAGCGACAGGGACAGGTTCGGGGAGGACGCGTCCGCGAGCTCCGGCAGATCAGGCTCCCGGACGGAGCCATCGTCCTGCGCGCCTTCGGCCGGCGCCTGCGCCTCCGCAGCAGGCGCCTCCGGCCCGGAGCGGCCTTCCTCAGGCAGCGGCTGCGCGGGCGCAGCGGGCGAGCGGGCCGCTGGCTGGGTCGTTTTTTCAATGCTCACCTCATGCTGCGCGGGCAGTTCCGCCGCCTGCTTTTCCTGCCGGATCTGCTCGCCGATGCGGCGGTCCTCCGCCTCTTCCCTGCGGGTGCTGCCCCAGTGAAGAATGCGGTCAACGATTGTTCCGATGCGCTCGCACAGATCAAGCCAGGAGAAGCGAAAGACAATTGAAACCCCTATCACGACCATCGCCACGAACAGGGCGAGAGCGGGGTAAAGGGTAAGAATCTGAACCGGAGCCTTGCAGAAACAATGCCCGAGCAGCCCTCCGGGACCGGCGGGCAGCAGCCCGAAGAAGTCCAGCTCGAGGAAACGCTCCAGGCAGGAGGAGCCGAGCATCAGGCACACGAAGCCGGCCAGACTCACGAAAACCGACAGCAGCCCCTCTCCGGCCCGTGCTTCAGCCGACAGCCGAGTTTCGAGAAGCCGGGAAAAGAGCGCAAAAATGCCGGCGATGACGATCCACCAGGACGCTCCCCCGAACAGATACATGAGGGCGTTGGAAATCCAGGCCCCGGGGCGCCCGAGCAGGTTATGGGTGTGAGCAACGCTCATGCTGATGGAAAAGCCCGGATCGGCTGCGCTGAAGCTGGCCAGCGCAATGCCCAGCAGCACGAGGGCTGAAAAGCACCCCAGCCAGAGGCAGACGCCCGCCGCCCTGTATAAAAAGCGGCCGAGCCCGGCAAAACTCCTGTGCGGAACGGCTGCTTCCTGCTGCCTGTAGTTCGGCAGGTAGGGCTTTCCTACGGCGGCCCGATGAGCGCGGGGGCTCGCTTTCTTGGTCGAAAATAAAGTCATGCGTGAATTATAGGAAAGCTGCCTGCCGGTCCCGGACCAGCCGGCCTCTCAAGGGTAAACGCTTTTCAGTAACATACCGTTATACATCATTTTAAGGAACACCCGACATGTCTGGAATCGAACACAGTCCTGTCCTGATCTTGGGGTCTGGCCCGGCGGGCTGGACCGCTGCCATCTACAGCGCCCGTGCCGGCCTGTCCCCCACGCTTATCACCGGAATGGAAGAAGGCGGACAGCTCACGACCACCAGCGAGGTAGACAACTGGCCCGGCGCCATCAACGGCATCATGGGACCGCAGCTGGTGGCCGACATGGCCAGCCACGCCAAGCGGTTTGGAACCCGCGTTGTGAACGACGTCATCACGTCCGTTGACTTTTCGTCCCGCCCCTTCCGGCTTACCGGCACGCGCGGCGTGTACACGGCCGACAGCGTCATCATCGCCACCGGGGCTTCCGCCCGCTACCTCGGAATACCGAGTGAAACGGCCTACAAGGGCCGCGGGGTCTCCGCCTGCGCGACCTGCGACGGATTTTTCTACCGCAAGAAGACAGTGGCCGTCGTGGGCGGCGGCGCCGCGGCCATCGAGGAGGCCCTTTACCTGGCTAACATCGCCTCGAAGGTTCATCTGATCCACCGCAGGAACACCTTCAGAGCCGAGCCGATCGAGGTGAACCGGGTGAAGGAGGCCGCTGAATCGGGCCGCATCGTCATCCATACGCCGCGGGTTGTCGACGAGGTGCTCGGGGACGCCACGGGAGTCACCGGGCTGAGGCTGAAGAACCCTGAGACCTCCGAAACCGAAGAGCTTCCGGTCGACGGCGTCTTCATCGCAATCGGCCACACTCCGAACACCGGCGTTTTCGGCGACGCGCTGGAACTCGACCGCGGCTACATCGTGACGGGCCGCTACGGCCGCGGGGATACGGCAACCTCCGTCCCCGGCGTCTTCGCCGCCGGCGACGTTCAGGATCCGGTTTACGCCCAGGCCATCACTTCGGCCGGCACGGGCTGCAAGGCCGCTCTTGACGCTCAGAAGTGGCTGGAGGAAAACAGCAACTGAAAATGAAAACGCTCAGCAGTTTCTCCGATCTGAAGTCCGTCGGCGCAAAGCTCAAGGAAGAGGCCGAGCTGCGGCTTGAGGAAAAGCGGCGCGCTGCTGAGCGCGCCGCACGGCGCAGGCAGGAAGCCAGCCTGTTCTCTTCCGCCATGAGCGACATGGGGGTCCGGCCCCTCAAAAAAGAGGAGCGCGCGGACACCGGGAAGCGCCGCCCGCAGCCCATTCCGCACCAGAGCATCGCCGAGCGCAAGGCAGTGCTCCACGCCTCCGTCTCCGACGAAGTCGACACGCTCGTTTTCCTTCAAAGCGAGGACGGGCGCTGCTACTGGCGCGAAGGGCTCTCGCCCGACATCTGCCGGAAGCTGCGCCGGGGGGACTGGACGGTCCAGAACCACCTCGACCTCCACGGCCTGAGGACCGACGCGGCCCGCGAGGCGGTGCTCGAATTCCTCCGCTCCTCGCAGAAGGCGGGGGCGCGCTGCGTGCGCATCGTCCACGGCAAGGGCAACGGCAGCCCGGGGCACCAGCCTGTGCTGAAGGAAAAAGTCCGCCGCTGGCTCAAGCAGTGCGGGACCGTGATGGCGTTTGCGGAGGCGCCCGAAATCGACGGCGGAGCGGGCGCCGTTCTGGTGCTGCTGTCGGCCTCCCCGAGGACTTTGTCGACGGAGGCGCCGCATTTATAATGTGACCCTCCGCACTCCGGGAGCAGACGGCTCCCAGCACTGCCATGGACATCAGCGCACAGATTTTTTCCGATCTCCCCGACCTCATAGGCATCGTCGCCTTTGACATCGCCGGCATCCTGGCCACCGAGAATAAAAAGATCGACCCTGTGGGCGTGTTTGTGCTCGCGTTCACCACGGCCTTCGGCGGAGGCATCATGCGCGACGTCGTGATCGACAACCGGCCCTTCTGGTGGGTTTCTCACGAAGGCTACGTCTGGCTCACGCTGGTGCTCACCTTCTTCGCTCCGGCGCTGATCCGGCATTTCAGCAACCGCATCTCATACTCGGCCTACATCTGGGCCGACGCCATCGGCCTGGGATTCTTCTCGGCGGGCGGCACCGCCCTGTCCATCGCCTCGGGCATCCCCGCGCTTCCAGCCACGCTGCTCGGGGTCTGCACGGGGGCGGGCGGCGGCATGCTGCGCGATGTCTTCCTGGACCGCCTGCCGCTGGTGCTCTCCGACCGCAAGCCCTACGCCTCCGCGGCGTTCGCCGGCTGCTGGCTGTACATCGGCCTGCTCGCCTTGGACATCGACAGCACCGCCGCGGTCTGGGTCTCTTCGATTTTCATCTGCCTGTTCCGAATGGCCTGCTGGTATAACAACTGGGAAATCCGCTACGGCGATGCCGACACGGTGGCCTTTGTCGGAGTGAAGGACGCACCCGCCCGGCCGCAGCCTTCGGAGGCTGACCAAAAGAAATGACGCTTCTTTCCATCTTCATCGCCTGCCTGATCGCAACGGTTCTTGCGATCACGACGGCCCGGCTGCTCGACGGCCGGATCCTGTTTCGTCTGGGCGACAGCCTGACCTGCGTCTCGACGGGACTGCTGCTCGCGCTGGCCTGCACGCACCTGCTGCCTGAGGCCTTCGAGCAGGCCTCGAACCCCCACGCGGTCGGTTTCACCGTGTGGGCGGGCATATTCCTGCTGATTTTCCTTGAGCATGCCTTCGGCATCCACAGCCACGGCGCCGCGCAGAAGGACTCCCGCGGGCAGAGTCTTGCGCTGCGGGGCATCTGGCCGATCATCGTGGGCGACTCGCTGCACACCTTCACGGACGGCCTTGTGATAGCCAGCTCCTTTCTTGTGAGCCCGGCCCTCGGCTGGGCCATCACGGCGGGAATCCTAATGCACGAGATGCCCCAGGAGATCGGCGACTTCGTGCTGCTGCGCCGCCAGGGGCTCAGCCAGAGCCGCGCCTACCGGCTCATGCTGATCGCCGGGGCTTCCGCGACAGCCGGCGGCCTGCTCGGCTATTTTGTGATGGACGCCGTCAAGTGGCTGCTGCCCTACGCTCTGGCCCTGTCGGGAGCGAGCTTCCTCTACATTTCGATGTGCGAGCTCATCCCGCGGCTCGGCGCTGAAATCTCCAGCCGGAGCGATTTCCTGCGCCAGTTCCTGCTCATCGGTCTGGGCGCGGTCATCGCGTTTTTCATCGGGCACGGCCACTAAAGCGGCCGCGCCCCGGCTGGTCCGGGATCAGACCGCAGCGTCGCCGGTCTCGCCCGTACGGATGCGGATCACCTGCTCGAGCGGGCTGACGAAAATTTTCCCGTCCCCGATCTTGCCCGTGTAGGCCGCCTTCTGAATCGCCTCCACGCAGCTGTCGCACAGCTCGTCGGACACCACCGCCTCAACCTTCACCTTCGGCAGGAAATCCACGATGTATTCGGCCCCGCGGTAGAGCTCGGTGTGGCCCTTCTGGCGTCCGAAGCCCTTCACCTCCGTGACCGTCATGCCGGAAATGCCGAGCTCGGCCAGCGCCTCGCGGACTTCGTCAAGCTTGAATGGTTTAATGATGGCTACGATCTGTTTCATGTTGGTTCCTCTGAAGACCATCCTTTCACGCCGCGGCAGAGCCCTGCGCGGAGGCGGCCGCGGAGTTCCGGGCCGCACGCAGGCCGCGCCCGGGGCGGCGAGTCCGTATCATATCAGCCCCTCGCCGGCGCGCCCGAGGGAAAGGGGGATTCGGCCGGCGGCTGCGCCGGCCCAGGGCAGCCCCGGGGCCGCATCCGAATTTCCTGACTCAATATTTTAGGGCCCGCCGGTCACCTGCTCAGCCGGTCCATCACCTCAAAGACGCTGCGGATGACCTCCTCGTCCCGGGGGTCGCTCATACGCACGAAGCGGAACCCCGCCTCGCGGACCACCGCCTCGCTCCTGGGGTGGATCACCACAGCCCCGCCGGAGACGAGCCACTTCCAGGCGCCTTCCACCGGGTGCAGGGCGTGCATGAGGGTGCTGACCGTCTCCGAGCTCGTGATGTAAATGACGGGCGGCGGCAGGCTGAGGGCGAGCTGCCCGATCTGCTGCCGCTCGGAGTCCGTGAATGCAAGCGGCGTGCGCTCGTAGCAGGTGAGCGTCTGGACGTCCGCTCCTTCTGCGATCAGCTGCTGGGAGAGCCACTCGCGGCCGGTCTGACCGCGGCAGATCAGCACCCGCGACGGGATTCCCCGGTGCCTGAGCTCGGCCATCAGGGCTTCGCTGCCGGACTGGGAGGCGCTGCCGTGCGGATAAACGATCGGCACGTCCTCGCCCCAGGCCTTCCGGGCGATCCGCGCCGTGCCCTCCCCCACAGCGGCCAACGTGATGTGGGAGGGCCAGCGGTCCACCCAGTGCGACACGGCGGCCACGGCCGAAGGGCTCACGAGGAGCACGAGCTCGACGTCGTCCAGGCTGGAGAGCCGCTCGCCCACCGGCTGCTCGTCGGCCGGCAGCCGGATCTTGAAGGCCGGCCAGAGCAGGACCCTCGCGCCGAGCTGCTCAAACTCCGTTCCCAGCCGCTGATTGACCGCGCCGGTTCGCGTCAGAATGACCGGATTTGCTGTCGCGGCGCGCACTTTGCTCAGCCCTCGAGTACTTCTTTGAGGATGCGTTCCGCGCCTTCTGCGCGAAGCCGTCCGAGCACCTCCGCGGCAGCCTCCAACGGAGCCTCGAGCCGCCCGTGGGTCTCGGCGAAGATCGCCTCGCCGGTGCGGTGGTTGCCGACCATGGCGCGAAGCCACATCCCGCCGTCTCCTTCAGGGACCGCGTAGGCCGCAAGCGGCACCTGGCAGGATCCGCCGAGGGCGCGGGAGACCTCGCGCTCGGCCGCCGTGCAGGCGCGGCAGGCCGCGTCGTTGATGAAGGCGACGGCCTCACGGGCCTGCAGGTTGTCCTGGGCCACCTCGATGCCGAGGGCGCCCTGCCCGGGCGAGGGCAGGCTCACCTCGGGCTCGATCACAGAGCGGATCCTCTCCGAGAGCCCCAGCCGCTTGAGCCCGGCCGAAGCCATGACGAGCGCGTCGTACTGTCCCTCGTCGAGCTTGCGAAGGCGCGTGCCGACGTTGCCCCGCACGGGCCTGACGACCAGATGCGGATAGCGGCAGCGGACCATCAGCTCGCGCCGCAGGGAGGCCGTTCCCACGACGGCCCCGGCCGGCATTTCCTCCAGGCTCGCGTAGCGCCCGCTCACGAAGGCGTCCCTCGGATCCTCGCGGGACGACACAGCCGCGAGGACGAATCCCTCGCTGAGCTCCATGGGAATGTCCTTGAGGGAATGGACGGCGAGATCCGCCTTTCCTTCGCGAATCGCCGCCTCAAGCTCCACAACGAAAAGCCCCTTGCCGCCGATCTTCGAGAGAGTCTTGTCGAGAATGCGGTCGCCCTTGGTCGTCATGCCGGACAGCTCGACTTCCATGCCCGGGCTGTGCCGCTCGAGAAGCTCCTTCACATGAACGGCCTGCCACATGGCCAGAGGGCTCTCGCGGGTGGCGATGACGCATTTTTTCATTTCTGCCATTCAAAACAACCTTTCAATGTTTTCGACCGGCCTCTCCCTGCGGGAAGGCCTCGGAATTATTTTAACAAGCGAGTATTTCCACAAGCTGAATACGCCCGCCGCCCCTTTTTAGGCCCCGGAAGCCCCGGTTCGCGCGGCGTCATTTCCCACCCGCTTCTTTTTTAAACTGCGGGCGGCCCCGCGGCCGGCGGGCTTCGCATGCTCGTCAAATGGGCGGTAAAATAACGATTTTCTTTCAATTATCGGGTTCCCGCAACCCCACTGAGCAATGGCAAACATCAACGATTCCTCCGATCCGCTTCATGCTAAAAACAAAGCCTGGTCCGGGCGTTTTTCCGAGCCCGTGGCCGATTTCGTGCTGCGCTACACCGCCTCCATCGGCTTTGACAAGCGCATGGCGATGGCCGACATCCAGGGGTCGCTCGCTCATGCCGCCATGCTGCAGAAGTGCGGCGTCATCAGCGCCGGGGACCTCGAGGACATCCGCCGCGGAATGGCCCAGATCCGCGAAGAGATCAAAAACGGTACCTTTGACTGGCAGCTCGCCCTGGAAGACGTGCACCTCAACATCGAGGCGAGGCTCACCGCCCTCATCGGCGACGCCGGCAAGCGGCTGCACACCGGCCGCTCCCGCAACGACCAGGTCGCCACCGACCTGCGGCTTTATCTGCGCGAGGAGCTCGACGAGATCACATTCCTGCTCAACGACCTGCAGAAGGTGCTTGTGAACCTGGCCGACAAGGAGGCCGACACGGTCATGCCGGGGTTCACCCACATGCAGGTCGCCCAGCCTGTGACGTTCGGCCACCACATGCTCGCCTACGCGGAGATGTTCGAGCGCGACCGCGAGCGGCTCATCAGCCTGCGCCACCGGGTGAACCGGTCGCCGCTCGGCGCCGCCGCCCTGGCCGGAACGACCTACCCGATTGACCGCGAATACAGTGCGAAGCTGCTCGGGTTCGAAACCGTCATGCAGAACTCGCTCGACGCCGTCTCCGACCGCGACTTCGGCCTCGAGTTCCTTTCGGCTGCCAGCCTGATCATGATCCACATCTCGAGGCTTTCCGAGGAACTCGTCTACTGGATGAGCCAGCGCTTCAACTTCATCCACCTGCCCGATCGCTTCACAACGGGCTCGTCGATCATGCCCCAGAAGAAGAACCCGGACGTGCCGGAGACCGCCCGCGGCAAGGCCGCCCGCGTCGTGGGCGAGATGTGCGCCTTCGCCGTGCTTCTCAAGGGCCTGCCGCTCGCCTACAACAAGGACCTCCAGGAAGACAAGGAGCCGGTCTTCGATGCGATCGACACCGTGAAGGACACGCTTCATGCTTTCATCGAAATGATGCCCGGGGTCGAGCCCCAGCGCGAGGAGCTGCGCCGGGCCTGCCAGGCGGGCTATCCCACCGCCACGGACCTCGCCGACTACCTGGTCCGCAAGGGCGTGCCGTTCCGCACGGCCCACGATGTCGTGGGCCGCGTGGTGAGGAAAGCCTCGGAGCTGAAGGTCGACCTGCACGAGATGCCGCTGTCGGTGCTGCGCTCTTTCAGCGATAAGATTGAGGATGACGTGTACGACTGCCTCACGCTCGAAGGCGCCCTCAAGGCCCGCAACCACACCGGCGGCACGGCGCCTGCCCAGGTCCGCCGCCAGGTGGCCCTCTGGAAGCAGCTTTTCGAAAAGCGCCTTGCCGACGCGCACGCCGGCGAATACGACCGCTGACCGGCAGCCACTTTTTCCGGTTCCATCAGGCAGCGCCGCCCCGAGAGCCGTCGGGACGGCGTTTTTTGGAAGGACACTGAATTATGCAGATCATGACCCGGGATCCTTACGCCTTCGGCGACGACGGCGAAGTCGACGACGAAGAGTCCGGCCCCAGCAAATCCGAAATCAAGCGCGAAATGCACGGGCTGCAGGAGCTGGGCCGGGAACTCACGAAGCTGCCCGAGGAGACGCTCGCGCGCGTTTCGCCCGTGCTGCCCGAGAACGTGCTGGAGGCCGTCCGGGAGTTCCGGCGCATCAAGACGTTCAAGGCCCAGCAGCGCCACATCCAGCACATAGGCAAGCTGCTGCGCGCGGCTGACGCCTCCGCCATCCGGACGGCCATGGAAGACGCCGGCGGGGCGAGCGCCGCAATGGTGGCGATCCAGCACCAGTGCGAAAGGCTGCGCGACGAGCTGCTCGCCTCCGACGAGGCGCTCACCCGGCTGGTCGACGAGCATCCCTCGACGGACATTCAGCGGCTTCGGCAGACGATCCGCATGGCCCGCAGGGAGGCGGCCAAGGAGGATCCGGCAAAGCGCAGCCCGCGCCCCTTCAGGGAGATCTACCAGATCCTGCGCGAAGCCCTCACGGCCGAGCGCGAAGCCGGTCTCGCGGCCCAGGTCCGGGCAGGCGCTGAACAGGAGAACGAGTAATGGAAACGACAAACGCTGGTGAAACCGTAATCGGGCTCGTGTCGATCTCCGACCGGGCGAGCGCCGGAACATATGAGGACAAGGGCATCCCCGCCCTGGTTGAATGGTGCACCCGGGCCATCACGACCCCGGTGAGGTTCGTGAAGCGGCTCATCGCCGACGACCGCTACGCCATAGAACGCACGCTCGTCGCCCTGGTGGACGACGAGCGCTGCGACCTCGTGCTCACCACGGGGGGCACCGGCCCGTCGCGGCGCGACGTGACTCCGGAGGCGACGCTGGCCGTCGCGACCCGGGAGCTGCCGGGCTTCGGCGAGCAGATGAGGGCCGTGTCGCTGCACTTCGTGCCCACCGCCATCCTGTCGCGCCAGGTCGGGGTCCTCCGCGAAATTCCAGGGCATGCGGCCCTCATCGTAAACCTGCCGGGCCAGCCGAAGGCGATCGCGGAGACGCTCGGAGGCGTGCGCGGCCCCGAAGGCGAGCAGATCGTCCCGGGCATTTTCGCCGCCATCCCCTACTGCATCGACCTCATCGGCGGGCCGTGGATTGAAACCGACCCGGCGGTATGCCGCGCCTTCAGGCCGAAGTCCGCCCTCAAGGCGAGGCAGGAAAAGCTCTCGCGCGAGGCGCAGGACGAGGCGGCGCCCGCCGCGCCGGGAGAGCCCGAGCCCGTTCAAAACGGCCGCCCGCAGCAGCCCTCCGCCGGGGCCCCGTCCGAGCCCCCCGGAGACGAAGGCGCCCGGCGCGTTTTCGTGGACCCCGCGCCGCTGCGCGTGCCCGGCGGCAGGACCGTGGAGGTCACGCCCGCCGCGGAGCAGCTGGAGGTTTTCCGGCTCGATCCCGCCGGCGGCAGGCTGCCCGCGCCCTGCGCGATCGTCTGGCTGGGCGGCATGGGCACCGACGTGCACGACTTCTCGGAGCTGCCCGAACAGCTTTCCGAGCTGCGCGGTCCCTCGGCCCAGTTCTATATGGTGAACGCGCCGCAGCTCGAGCTGAGCGCCACGCCGGGCAAGCTCGTGCGCGCCTGGTACGACCTGCCCGGCCGCGGGCTCTCGGACGAAGAGGACGAGCCGCGCATCCGCCAGGCCTGCGGCCGCATCACGAGGCTCGTGGACGAGATTGCCGCTAGGGGCATGCCGCGCCAGAGGATCTTCCTTGCGGGATTCTCCCAGGGCGCCTCGATGGCGCTCTTCACCGGAGCGCGCCAGGAGCTCGCGCTGGGCGGCGTGATCGCGCTGTCGGGCTACCTGCCCCTCTCGCAGGCCCTGCCCGCTGAGATCCGCAGCGGCGGGCGCGCCACGCCCTTTTTCATCGGGCACGGCGCCTACGACGAAATCGTCCCGCTGCCCTTCGCAGAGCACAGCGCGCGGCTTCTCGCGCAGCTTGGCGTGAACGTCACCTGGCATGAATACGAGGCGGAGCACGACTTCGGCGGTGAGGCGCTGGCCGACGTCGCGGAGTTCCTGCACCGCGTCATGAAGTACTGAGGCGGGACGGGCGCCGGCCCCGTCGTGTAGGATTGCGGCGGAGGGCGGCGCTTTTGCCCGCGGCATTTTCCCTTCATCCGTTTGTTTCTTTTCTGAGGTTACTGATGAGCGTTTTGGTTCTGGGGCACAAGAACCCCGATACAGACTCCATCGTCGCGGCCCTGTCCGCCGCCAATCTTTACCGGGCCCGCGGCATCGACGCCGCTGCGGCCGCTCAGGGCGAGCCCGCTCCCGAGACCGCCTTCGTGCTGAAGCGCTTCGGCCTCGAGGCTCCGCAGATCGTCACGTCCGTGGCCGGCCGCGACGTCTATCTTGTCGACTACTCCGACCTCGCCCAGGCTCCCGCTGACTTCGGCAAATGCCGCCTGCTCGGCATCGTCGACCACCACAAGCTGGGCGACGTGACTTCCGACGCCCCGCTGGAGTGCTGGATCCAGCCGGTCGGCTGCTCGAACACGGTGCTCAAGCTGATGTACGACTTCTACGGAGTCAAGGTGCCCCGTGAGCTTGCCGGCGCCATGCTCTGCGCGATCCTCTCCGACACCGTGCTCTTCAAGAGCCCGACCTGCACGGAAGCCGACAGGAAGGCTGCCGCCGAGCTCGCCTCGATCGCCGGCGTCACCGACGTCGAGGCCCTCGGCATGGAGATGTTCAAGGCAAAGAGCAACCTCGACGCCTCCCCGCGCGATCTCATCTTCCGCGACTTCAAGGACTTCGACATGAACGGCCGCAAGGTGGGCATCGGACAGCTCGAGCTCATCTCGCTGTCGATGGTGAGCCCGGAGCTGAAGAAGGCCCTCGCCGAGGAGCTGGCTCGCGTGAAGGCCGAAGGCCGCCACTCGGCCCTGCTCGTGCTGACCGACATCATGAGGGAGGGCTCCGAGCTGCTCGTGTGCTCCGATGAGCCCGAGCTCATCGTGAAGGCCCTGAAGGCCGATCCGGCCACGATGTGGATGCCCGGCGTGATGAGCCGCAAAAAGCAGATCGTCCCGCCGCTGCAGCTGGCCTTCAAGGCCTGAAGCGGGGCACAGGCCAGACCGCGCGCGGGGCTGCGCCCCGCGGCGGAAACGGGAGGGCCGCTTTTTTAAGCGGCCCTCCCGTTTTTTCGCCTTCCCGCCCTGCCCCGCCCTAGGCATACAATAGGAAAAGCTCCATGTGTTTTCAAAGACAGGAGGTTGACGACAATGCCCGATTTCTGCTTTGACCAGACCGCCGACCATCGCAAGGACGGCTCCTACCGCTGGGAGCAGCCCGCAGGCCGCAGCGATGTGATCGGCATGGACACCGCGGATCTCGACTTCGAGTGCCCGCCCTGCGTGCGCGAGGCGCTGCGGCCGATTGTCGAAGAAAACACCTACAATTACAGGCGCCTGCCCGAGGGCTATTTCCGCGCTGTCGAGGACTGGTACAGCCGCACCTACGGCCTCAGGATCGAGCGCGAATGGCTCTTCAGCGTCCCGGGAACGCTTGCCGCCGTGCGGCTTGCACTGGGGCTGTTCATGAAGCCCAACAGCCAGGTCATCCTCCAGTGTCCGAGCTTCGGGCCCATCCGCCGCATGATCTCTCTGTCGGGCTGCCGGGTTCTCAGAAACCCGATGAAGCCGGTGCGCGGGCACTTTGAAATCGACTTCGAGGACTTCGAGCAGAAGGTCCGCGAGGAGCGGCCCGCCGCCTTCGTTCTGGTCAATCCCCAGAACCCCACGGGAAGGGTCTTCACAAAGCAGGAGCTCGCCCGGCTCGCGTCGATCTGCGCGCGCTACAGCGTCCCGATCATCTCCGACGAGGTGCACTCGCTGCTCACCTACGGCAACCACCTCCACACTCCGATTCTCGCGGCCTCGGCCGAGGCCCGCGCGGTCTCAATACAGATCGTGAGCATGAGCAAGGGGTTCAACCTGATGGGGCTGCCCCACGCGATCGTCGCCGTGGCCTCCCCGAAGCTGCGCGAGCGCTTCGCGCAGGCCTCGCAGGCGCACAGCTTCGGTTACGCCGTGAACGCCTGCGCCGCCGCAGCGGCCCGCTCCGTCCTCGAGGGCCAGGCCGACGACTGGCAGCGGCAGCTGCGGACCTACCTGCTTGGAAACATTGACCTCGCGTTGCAGTTCTTCGAGCGGGAGCTCCCCGCGGTGCGCACCTATCGCCCCGAGGCCGGGTTCCTGCTCTGGCTCGACTGCAGGGGGCTCGGCATCCGGGCGGAAAAACTGGGCGAGGCCTTCATGGAGCAGGCGGGCATCAGGCTCTGCAACGGGCTTGACTTCGGCCCCGCGGGCGGGGGCTTCGTGCGCATGAACATCGCCGTGCCCCGCGCCGTCCTCGAAGAGGCGCTCGGGCGCATCCAAAAAGCCTTCGGGCGTCCTTCCGCCTGAAAAGGCGCGGCCGGTCCGGGGCGGCGGGGCGCGCTTCAGGCTCGCCTGGGGATCGCCCCTGCGGCCTTCTCTCCGCGGCCAGGCCGGGGAGGGGTTTCTGTTACGGAAAATTAGATCTAAGTTATTGTTCTTAAATAAAATAAGCTAATCAAATCTGCTCAAGACTTTCTTTCTCCCGCAGCGTACACTGACCTTGAAGCCCGCCCCAGTTCAGGCGCTCCCCTCGCGCTCCGGAGGCCGGGATTCAACAAGGGAGAAAGTAATGGCCGCAAAAACTAAAAAACTGGGCTTAGCCACCAAAATTCTTCTGGCCATGGTGGTAGGCGCCGCGTTCGGTTTCATCTTCAAGGGCAGCTACGACATCTGGGGCCAGGTGACCCAGCCCATCGGAACGATCTTCATACGGCTTCTCAAGATGACGATCATTCCGCTCGTCTTCTTTTCCATCGTCTGCGGCGTGGCGAGCGTGGCCAACCTGCAGCGGCTCAAGAAAGTAGGCGGAACCTTCCTCGTCTTCTGGTTCCTCGCCTCGATGCTCGCCGCCATCTCCGGCATCTTCTGGGCCTACGTGATCGAGCCCGGCGTGGGCATCCATCTCGCCGAGAAGGCCGCCTTCAGCACGAAGGACGTGAGCGTCGTAAACAGCCTCGTCAACTGGTTTCCCGACAACGTGTTCGCCTCCTTCACGAACTTCAACATCCTGCAGGTCATCATCTTCTCGCTCTTCCTCGGGTTTGCGATCGCGCTGCTGCCGGCTGGCTCCGAAGCGAAGAGGCTACTCAGCAAGGGGTTCGAAGTCTGCAACACGGCCATTACTAAAGTGGTTGAAATCGTGATGGTCTTCGCCCCGCTGGGCGTTCTCTGCCTCATGGCCGACGTCACCGGAACCCTTGGCACCGAGGTGCTCACCGGTCTGGGCAAAATGCTCGTGACGCAGTACGTGGCCTACGCTACGGTCCTGCTCGTCATGTTCCCGATCATCCTGAAGTTCATCGCGAAGGTGAGCCCCCTGCGCCACTACGCTAACGTGTTCCCGGCGATGATCCTCGCCTTCTCGACCTGCAGCTCAAGCGCAACGCTGCCGCTCACGATGAAGTGCTCCAAGGAGCGCGCCGGCGTGCCCGACGAGACCGTGAACCTGCTCGCCCCGCCCGCGGCCACCATCAACATGCAGGCCTGCTGCGCGGAAATGCCGATCTACGCCATCTTCGCGGCGCAGATGTTCGGGCTTGATTTCGGCTTCGGGCAGCTCGTGCTCATCTGCTTCCTCGGCATCATCATGGCCGCCGGCGTCGCGGGCGTGCCCGGGGGCGGCATCATGATGTCGGCCATCATGATGCAGACGATGGGCCTGCCGCTGACCATCGTGCCCTGGGTGGCGGGCATCTACCGCCTGATCGACATGCCCAACACGATGCTCAACGTGACCGGCGACACCGTGGGCATGGTGACGACCGCGTCGCTGCTCGGCACGCTCGACCGCGATAAATTCAACGCGCCCAAATCCATCTACGGCTAAGCGCCGGGGCCGCCCGCCGTACCCCCTTTTTTTCAGTGGGGGCGCGCATGAGCGCCGCGGCCTGTTTTTTTTCAGCGGGACTTCCGTTTTATGACCACTATCCGTCTGTCAGGGAAAGAAAAGGGCCGCTTCGGCATCGTCGGGCACGCGGGCGTTGGCCACGTGCACAGCCACAGCGGCTTCGTTCAGGACGACTCCGCAGGGTTCGCAGCCGCGGCCCGGATCCTGAAGGAGGCGCTGCCGGCCGACACCCGCATCGCGCGCGCGTACGCCGACCAGGCCCGGGGGCTCGTCACCGTGGAAACCGAGAGCGGGGGGAGGGGCTGCGCCTCGACCTCGCGCGGGATCACCCCGGCCGAGCAGGAGCTGCTCGAGCGCTCGATCGGGCTTGACGCGGCGCTGCCCCAGAACGCTGCGGTCCACACCTTCGGGCGGGTCTACGGCCAGGGAGCTCTTCCCCTGCCCTCGGCCTTCGAAGGGGCCTGCGCGCTCGCGGCTCTCGACTCCTTCGGCAGGGCGGGCGGAGGGAGCTTCCTGCTCTCGCCCGTCTCGCCCCCGCCCAACTACGACCGGTGCGGCGGGACGGTGATCGAGCTCGACGGCCTGCCCGTGTCGCTGCTGCTGGTGGTGAACGGCACCCGCGGCGGCCTCGGCCCCGACGAGGATCTCGAGGGCAACGTCTGTGAGGGCGTCAAGAAGGACCTGATGGAGCGCCTGGGGCTGAACCGCATCCCGACCGTTGTCGTCGAATCCAAGGCATACGCCCCGGCCGCCGCCCGGGATCTGAAGGAAAATCGCTACCTCGTGCGCGTTCAGAAAAACCTGGACTGCGGGGAGCTCGGGCAGGCGCTGCTTCGCGCAGGGCAAAGTCTCGGGCTGCCCATCTTCCTGGCCGACGACGCCATGCCGCTCGAGCCGGGGGCGCTACGAAAGGCGACCCGCAGGGTGGGCGAGCAGATCGTCCGGCTGGGGCAGGAGTTCATGAACGCGGAGAGCGCGGCCGAGAAAGTGAGTATCATCGCCCGGCTCAACCGGCTCGCGAGCGAGGATGCGGGCGGCGTCACCTTCATGAGCAACGCCGTGCACGACCGCATGCGGGGAGCGGGAACGCTGCCCGGGATCAGCGCGCTGCTGTCCATGAACGTCACGAGCGACTACATACGGCAGGCGGTGATTCCGACGCTCACGCAGGAAGACCTCGAGGGCTACCGCGCGATCATCGTGAAGGCGCTGGAAGCGCTGGGCTCGGAGACGGGCCGCTCCTGAAACGCCGGGCAAAAGGGCGCGGGGCGCCCTGCACGGGCTGCCGCGCGGCTAAAATGTCCCCGCGATGCCCGGCCCCCGCCCGGCGGGCTGGCCGTCTTTTTCCCGCAACCCTGAGGCCCTCAAGTGAAGCTCTCCTCCATCCTTAATTTCCTGCTTCTTCTCGGATTCATACCCGTGTGGCTGATCGGGACCGAGTGGCACAGGAAAAACAGGCCGAACTACCTCCGGGGCGTCCTTTTCACGGCGATTTACCTGGCTGTGATCGAGGCGCTCGACTTCCTGGTGCTGGGCGAATAGCCCCCGGAGCCGCGGAAAGCGGGCTGAACTGGTATGGATTTCTTGGACAGATGTAAGACGGAATTATTTTAGGCATCCGACTTTTCAATTTCTCGAAAAAATTTCTGTCGTAATCAGCAGCATTCAAGACACCGTTTCCTGTTTCTCCTTCTGGCGCTGCTGCCGGTACTCTGACGGGGGGACGTTGCCGATCACTGAGCAAGGCCGGCGGCTGTTGTAAAAATCGATATAGCAGGCAATGCTGTCATTCTGTTCCTGGAAGCTCGGCTTCTCCCTGCTGAGCAGGGAGTTGTACAGGGATTCGACCTTAAAGGTGCCGTTGAAGCTCTCCATGGTGGCATTGTCATAGCAGTTGTCCGTGCGAGAGAAACTTTGCGTCACGCCCATATCAGCAAGCAGCTGCCGGAAGATCTCCGAGGTATAGATGCTCCCGCGGTCACTGTGAAGCATGGCTCCGGGAGCAAATTTGCGGAACGACAGGAT
>NZ_JAKNCT010000016.1 GCF_022134585.1 Mesosutterella porci | reverse complement strand
CAAGCTCTCTGGCCAGAGTTTTCTTGGGGCGACCGTGTAAAAGCCCCTCGCAGGCTTGTTCTCTAATGGAGAGCGGGATGGACATGGTTTTGGGCTCCTTTGTGTCCAAAAAACCAATACCACTTCACTTTATCCGGCAAAAGAAAACCCCGGAAATCAATTGCTTCCCAAACTCCCATTTAACTGATCAAGAAAAAGGATGACGTAAGTCAAACAACCTCTTATTAAAGTTGATAACTCCGTGATTTCTTTGAAAAAGAAATTGTGGAGTTTTCTTTTATAATGTAAAATGATCCATATTTTATTAATAATGATCATAAAGGCTGTCCCATGCGCCGAAACAACCCTGACAGATGGCATTTCACTGTTGAAACAAACGCCCAAGGACTTTCTTACGTCTATGCCTATCAGACACGCTGGGATCCAGTGAAAAAGCAGTCCCGCCGCAGCGCGAAACGCTATGCGGGGCGGCTGCATGAGGATGGCAGAGTGTCGTTTGGGAAGCGCTTCCTGGCTGATTTTCCCGCCTATGCCGAAGGTGACTTCTTTTACGGAGTCGACAAAACCCTCGTGGATGAAGTGACCTACCGGCAGGACTTTCCGGCCGCACCCGGACCCAGGCCAGAGGAAGATCCGGAGCTGGATGAGACGCTCAGCGCCGGCGTGACCTGGGCGGCCGAGTCCATTGCCGATCAATCCGGGATGCGCAGCGATTTGAAAGCAGTCTTCGGAGACGATGCCAATGACCTGCTGGCGCTTGCCATTTACAAGCTTAACAACGGGGGATCAATGGCCGCCTGCGAGGACTGGCGGCGCAACGTTTACCTCCAGACCCGCAGCCGGCTCAGCTCCCAGCGCATCAGCGAACTGACGGAAAGCGTGAAGCAGAAGAATGTCGAGAGTTACTTTGCCCTGCGGCACCAGAGGATTCTCGAGCAGGCGAGAAGCCGGCAGGAGAAGACTTTTTACGCCTTGGACAACACTTCCGTTTCCACGTACTCGACTACCATCGATGATGCTGAATTCGGGCATGCCAAACGCGATCCAGAGCTCAGGAAGATCAACTACACCTTTGTCTGCGACCAGGCCACCGGCGACATTGCCTATGCGCATGCCTATGCGGGCTCCGTCAATGACGTCACCGCCCTGAGCGACATTCTTTACCGGATGAAAAGCGCCGGATTTGACCTTGAAGACACGGTTCTTGTGACGGACCGAGGCTATGGGAGCCTCTATAACGTGCAGAAGATGCTCGATCTCGAGCTGCGCTTCATTCAAGGCGTCCGCAGGGCCGAAGACTCAGTCCTGCGTGCGCTTGACCGCTACAGCGCGTCTCTGCGCGACGTGAGCTTCTACAACCCCAGGCTCGAGGTGTACGCAAGGACGATCAAGGAAGACTGGACCCGGAATACGGATTTCGGCCCCGTTGGAAAACCGGTCTACGTCCACCTTTACCGCTTTCCGGGAGGAGATGAGCTTGAGATGAAGCAGCTGGCGGTCAGAATCGAGGATCTGCTGGACATCCTCAATGAAGGCGGCAGGCGGCCCGATGACCTGTGGAGAAGCTGCGGGCGTTTTGTAGAAAAGGTCTCTGGCAGGAACGGAGCGGTGAGATGGGTCAGGAAAGATGACGCAATGCGGGACGCCTGCCGCTATGCCGGCATGTTTGTTCTGCGGACCAATGAGGAAGAGGATCCCTTCCGCGCTCTTTGGGCTTATCGCCTGAGGGGACGGGTCGAACTCGACTTCAACCAGTTCAAGAACCAGGTAGACGGAGACCGTCTGCGCTGCTCGCAGACCGGGTACATTGGAAAGCTGTTCATCTGCACTCTGGCCGCCGCCATCAGGCTCATGATGCTGAAGCGGGCCCGCGACTGTGCTGCTCCGGGAGTCTCTCTTCCGCACAACTCGATTGACTGCCTGCTGGCAAAGCTAAGGTGCATCAAGGCGGACAAACGCCCCAGCGGCAATGCCTGGGTGACGCGGCCCATAACGAAGAAGCAGCGGGATTTTCTCTCGCTGCTTCTGTCGGTGCCCCTCCCGCCTAAAGTCCTGCGTTAGGGATCAGTTAACCGGGAGTTTAGGTTGCTTGACTCCGGGGTTCAAAATTTCTTAATGGCGGAGAAGGAGGGATTCGAACCCTCGAGGCCCGTAAATTTGGACCTGCACCCTTAGCAGGGGTGTGCCTTCAGCCACTCGGCCACTTCTCCACCAAGGCGAATCGCTTCGCCGAAACCGATTGTATGCCTGCCGGGAAGCGGCTTTGATTCAAAAACCGTCCCTAACAGTTAGCCCTGAAAACTTCCGCTTTCAGGGCTAATAAAAATTGGTGCGCCCGGTAGGATTCGAACCCGCGACCCCCTGGTTCGTAGCCAGGTGCTCTATCCAACTGAGCTACGGGCGCAATCGAGATTTAGAATGTTACGCCTGTAATTTAAAAAAAGCAAGTCTTTTTTCTTTCTTCCCGAAAAAAAATGAAAATCCGGCCCGGAAAACTTCTCCTCGCGCTCGCCCTGTCGGCCTGGATCGCGGCCATTCTCGCGGGCACGGCGCTGCTCGTGCACAGGCTCTCGGGATCCTGGGCCGCGGCGGCGGCCGCAGCCGCCGCGTGCCTCGCGCTGCGGCTCACGCTCATTCCAAGCCTGCTCACGGCCTGGTACCTCTTCGCGTACACCGACTGGAGCGCGGCCGCGCTGATCGCGGGCGGCTTCGGCTTCGGCGGCTCCTGGTCGAAGGACGGCCCCCGGGGCCTGCCCGACCTCGCGCTCAGGCTTTTCCGAGAGGGGCTGGGGCTGAAGAAGCCTGACCGCCCTTCGGATCGCCCAGATCGTTCGAATCCTCCGCGCAGATCTCATTGAGCCGGTTCTGCAGCGCCACCACGATGCTGTAGTGGTTCACGATGTCGCGCACGAACTGCAGGAAGGTCATGTAGAGCTCGCAGCCGCGCAGCGACAGGCGGTACTCCGAAATGCCCGCGAGAAGCGCTTCCTGGTCGCGCGCGACCTGGTCGATCAGCTTCTGGCCCTTCTTCTGCACGTCCGCGGCGCTCGCCCATCCTTCGCTGAAGTCGCGTATCACCTCCTCGGTCTCGGCGAGCTGCCCGGCCAGGTGCACCAGGTTCTGCGCAAGGTTCCCGCTGAAGATGCGGTGGCGGTTGGCCACGTGCTCCTGGGCCTGGGAGGCCACGCGCTGCAGCGAGCGGCACACCTCCTTCATGTTGGTGAGGCTGCGGTAGTAGAGGAAGCGCGCGTCGAGGTCATCGTGCGTGCCGTGGTACTTCGCCATCGTGTAGTAGAGCGAGCGGCTCGCGGAGACCTCGTCCATCAGCACCGTGGCGCGGTTGTTCGTGTGCCGCAGCGCCCGCTCGCTGTCGACGAGCAGCGCGTTCACGACCTCGCTGAAGATGCTCACCGAGGCGATGTAGTTGCGCGCGACGTCTTCGTTCAGGAGCGTGCGCACTCCGAACCGGTCGAGGCTGCGGACGTCGATTCTCTTTTTCTTCTGATCCCTGCGCTTCGACAGATTCATCCGGACGATCACGGCAAGCACGAGCACGATGAGCAGGACGCTCACCGGGCGCCCGCCGTAGAGCACCAGGGTGGCCACGAGCGAGGCGGCGATGAAGGCCGTGAGCGCCGTGAGGAACCATCCCACCACGACCACGAGGACGCCTGAGATGCGGTAGACGGCCGACTCCCGGTCCCAGGCGCGGTCGGCAAGCGACGAGCCCATTCCGACCATGAAGGTGACGTAGGTGGTCGACAGCGGCAGCTGCATCGAAGTGGCCGTGGAGATGAGAATCGCCGTGAGGATGAGGTTCACCGAGGCGCGCACGTAGTCAAAAGGCAGAGGCTCGGTCCCCGCGGGGGGCTCCACGGGCTCAAAGCGGCGGTTGACCGCCCGCTGCAGGGAAAGCGGGACGAAGGCGAGCACGACCTGCCCCACCCCCATCATGGTCCGCACGATGAGCCGGCCCGGCGCCGAGGCCCCGAACTGCTCGCGGTCGCCCGTCGAGGACGAGGAGAGGTTGAGCGAGGTTTCAATCACGCGCCGCGCGCTTTTGGAAAACCGCAGCGTGAGCACCATCACGATGCCCGAGAGCAGCAGCAGGACCGTGGGCGGAGCGATCGGCAGCGCGAGCGCGTCCATGTAGAAGGCCTCGGGGGGAACCGCCCCGCCGCCCGCGCTGTAGATTTTCCAGCTGTCGAGCGCGGCGATCGGCACGCCCACGAAATTAACGAGGTCGTTGCCCGCAAAGGCGAAGGCAAGCGCGAACGTGCCCGCGAGGATGACGACCCGGAAGACGTTGAGCCGGAAGAACGCCATCCCAAGCTGCAGGACGACGCTGCCCGCGACGAAGATCGAGCCGAGGATCTGCCAGGTGTGGTCGTCAAGGAAGGCGAGCAGCTCCGGGGTCATGAAGGAGGCGCCGCGCGCGCCCTTCATCACGAGGAAGTAGAAAACCATCGCTAGGCTGAAGCCGCCGAAAAGGCCGCCCAGCTTCCGGAAAGTCTTCTCATAGCGGAAAGTGAAGATCATCCGCATGAGATACTGCACGACCACGCCGCTCACAAAGGCGACCACCACCGAGACGAGGATCGCCGCAATCATCGCGAAGGCCTTCTCGTTGTTGATGTAGCCGCCCAGCTCCGAGAGCGTCCCGCCGTCGGAAAGGATCTCGTTGGCGGCGACCCCCACGGAAGCGCCCAGCAGCTCGAAGACGATTGACACCGAAGTCGAGGTCGGCAGTCCCAGCGAGTTGAAAAAATTGAGCAGCATCACGTCGGTCACCATGACCGACAGATAGATCACCATGACGGACTTGAAGGTGAACATCCCGGGGTTGAAGACGCCGCTTTTCGCGATCTCCATCATGCCGCCCGAGAAGGTGGCGCCCAGCAGCACGCCCGCGCCTGCCACCGCGAGAATCACCTTGAAGGGGGCGATCCTGCAGCCCACCGCTGAATTGAGGAAGTTGGTGGCGTCGTTGCTCACCCCCACAAAGAGGTCGATGACGGCAAGCAGCGCGAGAAAGCCAAGAATGACTAGATAAAAGGTTTCCATACGTGGAAATGGAGCCAAAGATCGCAGGCCGAAAACCGGTGAGCCGCCGGGCCGCTCCGAGCTCCTTTCAGAGCCGAAAGCCGCCTTCTTCGAGTGCTTCTCTGCGCCTGGCGCGCGGATTTCGTTCGGAGAATATTAAACGCTGGCGACAGCGAAGGAAAGTCTGAGAAGGCTGAAAGCGCAAAAAAACACCGCTCCATAAGGGCGCCCTGAACACCCCATCTCTTTTTCCGGGCGGAGGCGGGGAAACGCGCCCGCCGCCCTCTTTTCAGTCCTCAGATCTTTTCAAGCTTCGCCATGGACGCGAGCAGCTGCTTCACGCCCGCTCCCGCGAAGGCGACCTGCACCTTGGTGAGGTCCCCGGAACCCGAGACCGAGATCACCACGCCCTTGCCGAACTTCGGGTGCCTCACGTGCTGCCCCGCGCTCCAGCCCGCCTCGGTCCGCTTCTTCAGAAGCGGCTCCGACTTCGAGCCGTTGTAGGAGCTGTCCGCGCCGCGGGGCCGCCAGGAGTAGCCGTAAGAGGTGCGCTCCTGCCCGGAGTCCTCGTCTGAGCCGCGGCGGCCCGACCACCCGCCCCGGCCCGAAGCCGCGTTCCTGCGGCCGCCTCCCTCGCCCCAGGCCTCCGCCTCCTCGCTCAGGCCCGCGGGGCTGCGGCGCCAGCTCAGGTGCTCGCGGGGAATCTCGTCGAGAAACGAGGACTGCTGCTCGTTCTGGTACGTGCCGTTGATGAAGCGGCGCGCCGCATAGGTGAGGTAGAGCTCGCGCTTCGCGCGGGTGATCGCGACGTACATGAGCCGGCGCTCCTCCTCGCGCCCCGCCTGCCCGCCCTCGCGCAGCGAGCTCACGTGCGGGAACAGATTCTCCTCGAGCCCGGTGATGAAGACCACCGGGAACTCGAGCCCCTTGGCCGCGTGCACCGTCATGAGCTGCACGGCATCGGCCTCGGCGCCGGCCTGGTTGTCGCCCGCCTCGAGCGTGGCCAGGGCGAGAAAGGACGAAAGGGGCGAGAGCTCGTCCTCGCCCCGGGGCTCCATCGCGTCGGCCTCCGGGTCGATGTCCGCGCTTTTCAGGAAGGCCGCTGCGGCGTTGACGATTTCGGAGAGGTCCTCGGCCTTCGCGGTTTTTTCCCGGCGGTCCAGGTCCTCGTAATAACCCTTGAGCGTCGAGCGCTCGAGCACGATCCTCACCAGGTCGGTGAGGCTGCGCCCGGAGGCGGCCCGGCGGATGCCCATCACCAGCTCGCCGAAGCCCCGCAGCTTCGAGGCCGCCGCGCCCTTCATTTCGGAGACCGCGCCCATGAGCGAGAGGTCCGCGGCCCGGGCAGTCTCGTCCAGCTTTTCAAGCGTCTTCGCCCCGACGCCCCGCGCGGGCGTGTTCACCGCGCGCAGGAACGCGGTGTTGTCGGAGGGATTCTCCACGAGCCGCAGGTAGGCGAGCACGTCCTTCACGTGCGCGCGCTCGAAGAACCTGTGCCCGCCGTAGATGCGGTAGGGAATCCCGCCCGCCATGAGCACCGACTCGATCGCGCGCGACTGGGCGTTGGAGCGGTAGAGCACCGCGAAGTCCCGGTAGGAGCGCCCCCGGGAGTGCCCGGATTCGATTTCCTCGGCCACGAAGCGCGCCTCGGCCTCGCCCGAGGGGCAGGGCATCACCTGGATGCGGCTGCCTTCGCCCGCGTCCGTCCAGAGGTTCTTGCCCAGCCGCTTCGTGTTGCAGCCGATCAGGGCGTTGGCGGCCCCGAGGATGTGGCCTGTCGAGCGGTAGTTCTGCTCGAGCCTGATCACCTTCCGGACGCCCAGCTCGCGCCTGAAGTCGTCCATGTTCCCGACGTTCGCGCCGCGGAAGGCGTAGATCGACTGGTCGTCGTCGCCCACGGCGAAGATCGTGTTCGCGGCGCCCTCCTCGCGCTCAGGCCCCCGGCCGTAGCCCGCGAGGGTCTTGAGCCAGCGATACTGCAGCACGTTCGTGTCCTGGAACTCGTCGACGAGGATGTGCGAGAAGCGCTGCTCGTAGTGGCGCCGGATGAGCTCGTTTCTCTGCAGCAGCTCGTAGCTGCGCAGCAGCAGCTCCGCGAAATCGACGATGCCCTCCTCGACGCAGAGCCTTTCGTAGGCGCGGTAGAGCTGCAGCGCGACCGCGGCGTTCGCGGTGTGCATGTCCGGTCCCTTCACCTCCGAGGCCCGCAGCCCCTCCTCCTTCATGCGGGAGATGTAGCTCTGCACGGCCCGCGGCTCGATCGTCTCCTTGCCCACGCCCGCGGCCTTCATGACGCGCTTAACCACCGAGAGCTGGTCGGCCTGGTCGATGATCTGGAAGGACGGCTGCAGGCCCGCCTCGGCCGCGTGGACGCGCAGCAACCGGTTGCACAGCCCGTGGAACGTCCCCACCCACATGCCGCGGGTCGACACCCCCGGCATCTGCCGCTCGATTCGCTCGAGCATCTCGCGCGAGGCCTTGTTCGTGAAGGTGACGGCGAGAATTCCCGAGGGCCTCGCCCGGCCCTCGCGGATCAGCCAGGCGATGCGGCTGGTGAGCACGCGGGTCTTTCCTGAGCCCGCCCCTGCGAGCACGAGCACGTTCTGGTCGGGAAACGTCACGGCTTCCCGCTGCTGGGGGTTGAGCCCCGCGGTCAAAGGATCTTCCTGGGTCATGGATTCAGACGTCGGGGAGCGCGCCGCGCCCGCCCGCCGGAAAAAGAAGGGATGAAAAGAAGCACACGCATTCTACCCGCAAAGCGCTCCGCGCACCTCGCGCCCGCCCTAGGCGCGGGTCTGCCGGTACTATACTTATTGGATTGTTTTCATTTTTCAAAGACTGGAACTCCACAAATGCGTGAGAATTATTCCCCGGAGCTCGTCGAAGCCGAAATCCAGGCCAAATGGAAGGCGCAGGACGTCTACCGGGCCGTGGAACACGCGCTTGACGCGAACGGCAGGGAAAAGCCGAAGTACTACGTCTGCTCGATGCTGCCCTATCCGTCGGGCAAGCTGCACATGGGGCACGTGAGGAACTACACCCTGAACGACGTCCTCTACCGCTACCGCCGCATGTGCGGCTACAGCGTCATGACGCCGATGGGCTGGGACTCCTTCGGGCTGCCCGCAGAGAACGCCGCGCTCGCCAAGAAGGTCCCGCCCGCGAAGTGGACGTACAGCAACATCGCCGACATGAAGGCGCAGATGGCCCCGCTCGGGCTCGCTTTCGACTGGTCGCGCGAGGTGACCACCTGCAAGCCCGAGTACTACCGCTGGAACCAGTGGCTCTTCCTCAAGATGCTCGAGCGCGGCATCGCCTACCGCAAGACCCAGGTCGTCAACTGGGACCCGGTCGACAAGACCGTGCTCGCCAACGAGCAGGTGATCGAGGGCCGCGGCTGGCGCTCCGGCGCGATCGTCGAGAAGAAGGAGATCCCGGGCTACTACCTGCGCATCACCCAGTACGCCCAGGAGCTGCTCGACGACCTGGACAAGCTCGGAGGCTGGCCCGAAGAGGTCCGCACGATGCAGCGCCACTGGATCGGGCGCTCCGAGGGCGTTGACTTCGCCTTCCCGTACACGCTTGAAGGAGAAGAGCGGCAGCTGCGCGTCTACACGACCCGCGCCGACACGATCATGGGCGTCACCTTCGTCGCCGTCGCGGCCGAGCATCCGCTCGCCAAGTACGCGGCCAAGAGCGACCCGAAGGTCGCCGCCTTCATCGAGGAGTGCGCGAAGGGCGGCGTCTCCGAGGCCGACCTCGCCACCCGCGAGAAAAAGGGCGTGAAGACCTCGCTCACCGTGCGCCACCCCCTCACCGGAGAGGAAATCCCGGTCTGGGTCGGCAACTACGTGCTCATGACCTTCGGCGAAGGCGCCGTGATGGGCGTGCCCGCCCACGACGAGCGCGACTTCGCCTTCGCCAAGAAATTCGGCATCGCGATCCGCCAGGCGGTGAACGTCGACGGCGTCGAGCCCTTCACCACGGACCACTGGCAGGAGTGGTACGGCGACAAGACGCTCAATCCCTACTGCGTGAACTCCGGCCGCTTTGACGGGCTGCACCTGCACGAGGCGATCGACGCAGTGGCCGAGGCGCTGCACGAGAAGGGCCTCGGAGAAAAGAAGGTGCAGTTCAGGCTGCGCGACTGGTCGATTTCGCGCCAGCGCTACTGGGGCACCCCGATCCCGATGATCAACTGCCCGAAGTGCGGCGCCGTCCCCGTCCCCGAAAAGGACCTTCCCGTGATCCTCCCCGAGGACCAGATTCCCGACGGCTCGGGCAACCCCCTCAACAAGGACGAGGCGTTCCTCAACGTGCGCTGCCCGAAGTGCGGCGGCCCGGCCAGGCGCGAGACCGATACGATGGACACCTTCGTCGACTCGAGCTGGTACTTCATGCGCTACTGTTGCCCGGGCGCGAAGGACCGCATGGTCGACGAGCGCAACGACTACTGGATGCCGATGGACCAGTACATCGGCGGCATCGAGCACGCGGTGCTGCACCTGCTCTATGCCCGCTTCTGGACGAAGGTGATGCGCGACCTCGGGCTCGTGAAGTTCGACGAGCCCTTCACGCGGCTGTTCACGCAGGGCATGCTCTGCGCCGAGGCGTTCTACCGCGACATGCCCGACGGGCACAAGCGCTGGTACTACCCCGACGAGATTGAGATCAAGACCGACGAAAAGGGCAGGCCCGCGGGTGCGGTCGCGAAGGAAGACGGCCAGCCCGTCATCTCGGCCGGCATCCAGAAGATGTCGAAGTCGAAGTGCAACGTGGTCGAGCCGCGCGACATCATCAAGAAGTACGGCGCTGACACGGCCCGCACGTTCGTGATGTTCGCCGGACCCCCGGACCAGTCCGCCGCCTGGAGCAACGCGGGCGCGGAGGGCACCTACAGGTTCCTCAAGCGCCTGTGGGCCTGGGTCTACGCGCACCACGACGAGCTGCTCGCGGCGCGCCCCTACGACGCCGCGCGCGCCTCTGAGCCTGAAAAGGCGCTCCGGCGCGAGATGTACGTGAACGTCGCCCAGGCGACCGCCGACCTCGACCGCATGCAGTACAACACGGTGGTCTCGGCCGCCATGAAGATGATGAACGCGATCGAGGCCTTCAAGGACGACGGTAGCGAGGGCGCGGCCGCGGTTCTGCGCGAGTCGATGTCGCTGCTGCTGCGCGTGCTCTACCCGCTCGCGCCCCACATCACGACCTCGCTCTGGGACGAGCTGGGGTTCGTGCGCCAGATCTCCGAGCTGATCGACGCGCCGTGGCCCCGCCCGACGGAGTCCGACCTCGCGGCCGACGAGATCCAGCTCGTGGTCCAGGTCAACGGCAAGCTGCGCGGCCGCATCATGGTGCCCGCCGATGCGGCGAAGGAGCAGATCGAAAAAGCCGCGCTCGAGAACCCGGACGTGAAGCGCTTCATCGGCTCGACGCCCGTGCGGCGCGTCATCATCGTGCCTAAGCGCCTCGTGAACATCGTGGCGCCGGCGCCCAAGGCCTGACGGCCTTCAGAAGGCGCCAAAGGGGCGGTCCCGCCCCTTCCGCAGTCCCCCTTGAGGCCGCCTCAGGGGGGATTTTTTTGAAGTCCCTGCGACAGGAGGCGGCGCCGGAAGCCCGCCCGCACCTCCGGGCGGCCGCCCCCCGCGGCCCGTATAATGGGGCCGTCGCTTTTTTGTAGAACAGCTTCTCTTTAGGGAGTGTCATGTTGCCCGAACTCGGCCTTTCAAGGCGCAGGATCCTGGCTGCGGCAGCCGCCGCTCTTCTCGCCTCGGGGTGCGGCTTCCGGCCGCGCGGCCGCTTTTCCGTCCCCTTCAAGACGCTCTATATTCAAATGAGCGGCCAGTCGCCCCTCACCCACGAAATCCGCCGCCGGATCGAGGCGGAGACCTCCGCCACCGTGGTGGACGACATCCGGGATGCCGAGGCGATCCTCTCGACCGACTCGACCAGCCGCACCCGCGTCGTCAACTCCTACAACGACAGCGGCGACGCCCGCGAATACCGCCTGGGGCTCGACATCACCTTCAGGCTCACCTCGCCCGAAGGCTACGAGTTCATGCCGGCCACGACGCTTTCGGCGAGGCGCGACATCCCCTACACCTACAAGAACTACCTTTCCCGCGAAACGGAAGAGGCGACGCTCTACCGCGACATTGAAAAAGACATCGCGATACAGCTGCTGCGCCGCCTCGAGGCGGCCAAGCCCCATGCGGTTCAATAGCGCGACGCTCTCCCCGAAGCTTGCCGCCCAGAAGAAGGCGGGCGCGGTCGATCCCCTCTGGCTGATCGCGGACCGCGAGCCGCTTCTCGCCCAGGAGGCGGCCGACGCGATCCGGGCAACCGCGCGGGCCGCCGGCTGCTCGGAGCGGCGCGTACTCGTGCTGGGCGCCGGCAGCGACTGGCGGCAGCTCGCCGAGGCCGTGGGCGAAACCTCGCTTTTTTCGGAGCGCAGGATCATCGAGGCGAGGCTCTCGGCCCCCTCGCCCGGAGTGCGGGGGGCGGCCGCCCTCGAGCAGCTCGCGCAGACGCCGATGCCGGGCCTGTGCGTCATGGTTTCCGTTCCGCAGGCCGACTGGCGCGTCGCCAAAAGCCAGTGGTTCAAGGCCCTCGCCGCCGCGGGGAACCTGGTGGACTGCGACCCCGTCGCGCGCGCGCAGCTTCCCGCCTGGCTCGGCCGCAGGCTGAAGGGCGAAGGGCTCGAGGCGACCGAGGAGGCCCTGCGGTGCCTCGCCGACCAGACCGAGGGAAACCTCCTTGCCGCGGCGCAGGAAATCCGCAAGCTCGCCCTGCTGCACGACTCCGAGGGGCCCGTGACGCTCGAGGAGGTCGAGGCCTCGGTGCTCGACAATTCGCGCTACGATGTGGCCACGGTCTCGACCTCAGCGATGCTGGGCGACGGGGCGCGGGCCTGCCGGGCGATCGAAGGGCTGCGGGGCGAATTCACGACAAGCCAGGTGATGCCCATCCTGCTCTACACATTCAGCGAGGACATCCGCCGGATGATCGCCCTGCGGGCGCGGCTCGACCAGGGCGAAAACGCGCAGGCTGCGGCGCGCGAGCTGCGGATATTCCCGCGCGAGAAGGCCGCCGCGGTCATCGCGGGCGCGAAGCGCCTGAGCACCGCAAAGTTGAGGAACGCGCTTGTCGTGTGCGCCGACATCGATCAGATCTACAAGGGGCTCGAGGTGCCGGGCAGGGACTCCGACCCGTGGATCGAACTCAAGTCGGTCGCGGCGTTTCTCTCGCGCTGAAAAAAAGGCCGATGGCTCAGACAAATTGTTGAAGGAACTCCGGCGGCGGCCTCCAGCGCAGGCGCCCCGGCTCGCTCCGGGAGGACACACAAGGAAATGGCAGACGAAAATCTGGATCCCGCGCTTTACATGAAGCGCCTCGGGCAGGACGCCCGCAAAGCCTCCAGGGAGCTCGCGCGAGCCTCCACCCGGGCCAAGAACGAGGCCCTGCTCGCGCTCGCGGCCCTGATCCGCGCCCGCGCGGCCGACATCCGCTCCGAAAACGAAAAGGACCTCGAGGCGGCTCGCTCCGAAAACTACCCTGCGGCGTTCCTCGACCGGCTTGCCGCGACCCCCGCGGTGATCGCGCGCATGGCCGAAAGCCTCGAGCAGACCGCGCGGCTCCCAGACCCCGTGGGCAGCGTCGAGGAGCTGCGCCCGCAGCCCTCCGGCATCATCGTGGGCCGGATGCGCGTGCCGCTCGGCGTGATCGGCATCATCTACGAGAGCCGCCCCAACGTCACCGTGGAGGCCGCGGCCCTCGCACTGAAAAGCGGGAACTGCGCGATCCTGCGCGGCGGCAGCGAATCGATCCGCACGAACCGGCTGCTCGCCCGGCTCGTCTCCGAGGCGCTGCAGAAGGCGGGGCTGCCGGCCCTGGCGGTTCAGTACGTGGAGACGACCGACCGCGCCATGGTCGACCAGATGATCACCTCGCCCCAGTGGATCGACGTCATCATCCCGCGCGGCGGCAAAGGGCTCATCTCGCGGCTCATGGGAAAAGCGCGCGTGCCGATGATCAAGCACCTGAACGGCATCTGCCACACCTACGTGGACAGCCCCTGCGACCTGGAGCTTGCCGTGCGGGTGACCGACAATGCGAAGACCCAGCGCTACTCGCCCTGCAACGCGACTGAAACGCTGCTCGTGCACGAGAAGTCCGCCGTCGAGTTCCTGCCGCGCATCGCCCGGATCTTCCACGACAAGGGCGTCGAGATGCGCTGCGACGAGGCGAGCCTCTCGCTCGTGCAGAACGCGGGCTACGCCGCGATCGAGGCTACGCCCGAGGACTGGGACACCGAGTACAACGCCCCCGTGATTTCGATCGCGGTGGTCAGGAGCCTCTCCGAGGCGATCGACTTCATCAACGAGCACGGCTCGCACCACACCGACGCCATCATCACCTCGAGCCACGAGGCGGCCGAGCGGTTCCTGCGCGAGGTGGACTCCGCCTCCGTCATGGTGAACACCTCGACGCGCTTCGCCGACGGGTTCGAGTACGGGCTCGGGGCTGAGATCGGCATCTCGACCGACAAGCTGCACGCCCGCGGCCCCGTGGGGCTCGAGGGCCTCACAAGCCAGAAGTACATCGTGCTCGGGCACGGGGAGCTGCGGGCCTGAGGAAAGGGGCCTGCGCCTGCAAACTAAACAGAAGAGCGCTGCGATGACAGACCGAAAGAACCACCGTTTTTACGCCGCCTGCCCCTGGGGGCTTGAAAAGCTCCTCGAAGAGGAGGCCCGCTCGTGCGGAGCGAAACGCACGCGTGCGACCCCTTCGGGCGTTGCCTTCGAGGGGCCGCGCCAGGCCGCCTGGGAGCTTTGCCTGCGGTCTCGCCTCGCCTCGCGGGTGCTCGAGGAAGTGGGATTCCACGACTATTGGGACAGCCGGGACATCTACGCGCTCGCCAGATCCGTCGCCTGGGAAAACTACTTCCTGCCCTCGCAGTCGATCCGCGTTTCGGTCTCCGCGCACCGCGCGCCGCTCAAGTCCCTCGACTTCACGACGCTGCGCATCAAGGACGCGGTCTGCGACCACTTCGTGCAGGCCTGCGGCAGCCGCCCCGACGTGGACCGCGACAGCCCGGACGTCCAGATCGCGGCCTACCTGGATGAAAAGTACTGCACCCTCTACGTCGACCTCGCGGGGGAGCCCCTTTTCAAGCGCGGCTGGCGCACGGACAAGGGCGAGGCGCCGCTCAAGGAGAATCTCGCCTCGGGGCTGCTGATGCTCTCGGGCTGGGAGCCCGGGACGACGCTGCTCGACCCCTTCTGCGGCTCGGGCACCATCGCGATCGAGGCGGCCTGCACGGCCTGCGGCGTCGCGCCGGGCCTGCGGCGGCACTTTGCCTTCGAGCAGCTGCTCAGCTTCGAGCCGGAAACCTGGCAGGAGCTCCTTGAAGACGCGAAAAGCGAGGTGAACCTGCACCGGGAGCTGCGGATCGAGGCGAGCGACATCTCCTCGATCGTGGTCGGAAAAGCGCGCGCGAACGCCCTGCGCGCCGGGCTCGCGCCGCTGCTTGAGGACGGGAGGCTCTCCTTCCGCACGGGCGACGCGCGCGAGATCGTGCCTCCCGAAGGAACGGAGCCGGGGCTGATCGTCGCCAATCCTCCCTACGGCGAACAGTCCTCGCCGCGCAGCGCCACGGTGGGCTCGATGATGCGAAAGGTGGCCGACAACCTAAAGCACGCCTTCCCGGGCTGGAGGGCGTGGATGCTCACCTCGGACCTGCACCTGCCGGGAGAGATGCACCTGAAGGAGAGCCGCCGCACGGTGCTCTTCAACGGCCCACTCGAATGCCGCTTCTTCCGCTTCGACCTGGTCGCAGGCTCGAACCGCAGGCAGAAAAAAGGCGGCGCCGGCCGCCCCGGCACGCCCTGAGAAGGCCGCAGGAGGAGGGCTCCCCCGCCCTTCCCGCCCCCGGCCGGGGAGCGCCGCGGCCTTCCTGCGCCGTCTTGTGGAAAAAAAAGGAAGTCCCGATGAAAAAAGGGCTTCCTTTTTCTCTTGGACCAGGCGCTCAGGCCCCGGCCTTCTGCCCGATGATGTAGCCCTGCGTCAGCGTGCGGCCCAGCCCGTGCTGGCTGCAGCCCCCGGCGCTTTCTCCTCCGCAGTAAAGGCCCTCGATCACCCGTCCCCTCAGGTCGAGCACCCGGCAGTTCTCGTCGATCCGCAGGCCCGCATAGGAGTCGTGCACCGCAAAGCTCGCCCAGGCCGCGTAGAAGGGCCCGGTCTCGATCTTGAAGCGCGGCGACGGCTTGTCAAAGTCCTCGTCCCTGTGCGCATCGACAAACCCGTTGTAGCGCCGCACGGTCTCGGCGAGCGCCTTCGGGTCCATCTTCGACCTCTGCCAGGGCGAGGTGTTGATTTTCTGCGCGAGCTCCTCAATCGTGGGGGCCGAGAAGAACACCTGGGGATCGCAGCAGCCCGGCTCGATTTTCATGTGCTCGCGGGCCGCGCCCTTTGAGTCGAAGACCGCCCACTGGGGGCCGGCGGAGAAAAGCGGCGGCTTCGAGCCCTCGTTCAGCGCCAGCGCCGCGTCGATGTAGTTGCGGGGCCGGAACTTGATTCTCGTCGTGTTGCGCCAGCTGCCCTGCACATAGGGCGCGCCGTCCTTGTAGAAGCCCTCGTGGGTGCCGTTGGGGTAGCCGTTCTCGAACTCGCTGTAGAAGCGCCGGCCCGCCTGGTTCACGATGATCGCGTCCTGCCAGTTGAGGATCCGCAGCCCCGGGTATTTCACGAACGGGAACACAGGCGACTTCTTCGTCCAGCTCACGTAGTTCGTGCGCACGCCGATCACCTGGCGCTTGCGCAGCGACCCGTTCCTGTCCATCGCCTGGTTGGCCGCGCCCCAGAGCGAAGCGCCCACCGCCATCGCCGCAAGCTCCCCGGAGGCGTCCTGCGGCGAGTACTCGCCCGCGGCATTCGCATACTCCCCGGTGAGCCTCGGGTCGAAGATGCGCCGGAACTCGACGTTGCCGGAGTTCCCGCCGGTCGCGATCACGACCGCCTTTCTCGCGCGAACCGTGACGGAGGGCTCGCGGCAGTCGATGCCGCCCTCGCTTCTGAAGCTCTCGAGGCGCTTCCCGTCGGGCAGGATCCGGGGCGTGTAGCGGGCCTGGATCCCGCAGACGCGGCCGCGCCCGCCGTCCTCGCGGAAAATCTCGTCCATGTGGTAGTTGAGAAGGAAGCGCACGCCCTTTTTCCGGGCCGAGTACTCAAGCGGCCGCATGAGAGCGGCCCCTCCGGCCCCCGCCGGGCTCTCAGCGCACTGGCCCGATTTCCAGACGCAGTGGTGCTCGCGGCGGGCCGAGATGCCCACGGCGTGCGCGCCGAGATTGTCAGGGGCGCGGTCCTCGAAGCGCACGCCGTTGGCGACGAGGAAGTCGTAGGTCCGGGCGGCGTTCATCGCGATCGCGTACTGCACGGTCCGGTCGTTGTAGCGGTAGTCAGGCATCCCGCTCGTCTCCACGACCGACCAGTCCGTGAGGTCGCGGAAATAGGTCATGGGGTCGTCCCTGATGCCGTACTTCTTCTGCTGAGCCGTACCGCCGCCCAGCGGCACGTTGCCGCCCGAGACGATCGCGTGTCCGCCCACGTCGTAGTTCGCGTCGACCACGATGACGGAAAGCCCCCGGTCGCGCGCCCCGATCGCAGCGGGCAGGCCCGCCCCGCCGCCGCCCACGACGACCACATCGGCCTCATAGGTCCAGGCGCGCGGCAGCGCCGAGGGTCCCGAGGCGAGGGCCGGCATCGCCGCCAGGCCGCCCGCGGCGGCGCTGCCCTTGAGAAAACTTCTGCGGGAAATCTCTTTCATGGCTGCTCCTTTTCAAATCCGGCCGCGGAGGTCGCTCCGCGCGGCTTCAAACAGCGGCAGGCGCCTGCGGCCCCTAGTGTTCTCACCAATTCCATTATATTGAACCGAAGCTATGAAACAGCAGAAATAAAAAACGCCGCCCTGATCGGGGCGGCGTTTCTGTCATCTGGCCTCCAGCCGGGGCGCAGGGCCCCGGGGCCGAAGGGCGGCCTGACGGCGGGAAGCTTTTTTAGAAGAGCTTCGTCGCAAGGAACCCGAGCGCCACGCTGAACACGATGGCGAGGATGCCGGGAAGGAAGAAGGCGTGGTTGAAGACCCACTTGCCAATGCGGGTGGTGCCGGTGTCGTCCATCTGAACCGCGCCGAGCAGGGTCGGATAGGTGGGCAGAACGAACAGAGCCGAGACGGCCGCGAAGCAGGCGACCAGCATGTAGGAGTCGCCGGGGTTCGAAGAGGTGATGCCGAGGGCGGCAACGATGGCCGGGGTGATCGCCTTCGCGGTGGCGGCCTGCGAGTACAGCAGCATGGCCGCGAAGAAGAACACGACGGCAAGCAGGGCCGGGTAGGCGGCGACCGTAGAGGCCGCGAAGCTCTTGATCTCGGCGCTGTGGCCCGAGACGAAGGTGTCGCCAAGCCAGGCGACGCCCAGCACGCAGATGATGGCAACCATGCCGCTCTTGAAGACACTCGTGGAGGCGACGTTGCTGATGTCAGCCTTGCAGCACACGGTGATCAGGAAGCCGACCAGCATCATGAGGCTGATGATGGCCGCGTCGCGCGGGACGATCACATGCTTGATGAGGCCCACGGCCGGGGAGATGGCCGAGGCGTAGAACACCACGGCGAGCACGCCCAGCAGGAAGATCCCCACGGAGCGCTTGGCAAAGGGCTTGAGGGTCTTCACGGCGGAAGGCTCCGGAGCCTTCACGAGCCCCTTGGCGAGGCGCTGCTGATAGACCGGGTCGGAGTCAAGATCCATGTTCTGGATGTGGGTCATGATAAAGGCGGTGATCATGCAGCCGATGAACGTCGTCGCCAGCCAGATCACGAGCAGCACCGGATAGCTCCAGCCGAAGTTCTCCAGCACGCCGCTCATGTAGATCACGGCCGCGGAAACCGGCGAAGCCGTGATGGCGATCTGGGAGGCCACCACTGCGATCGACAGCGGGCACACCGGCTTGATGTGCTGCTCCTTGGCGACCTCGACGATCACCGGGATCATGGAGAAGGCCGTGTGGCCGGTGCCCGCGAAGATCGTGAGGAAGTAGGTCACGATCGGGGCGAGGTAATTGATGTGCTTCGGATTGCTGCGCAGGATCCGCTCGGCGATCTGCACGAGGAAGTCGAGGCCGCCCGCGAGCTGCATGGCGGAGATAGCCGAAATCACGGACGCGATGATGAGGATCACGTCCCACGGGATGTTGCCCGGCTTCATGCCGAGCACGAGCCCGAGAATAAGGACGCCGGCGCCGCCGGCGTAGCCGATGCCGATGCCGCCCAGCCTGACGCCGATGAAGATCGCGCCCAGCAGAACGATGATCTGCAGAATCAACATGATATCCATTTTGCTTTTATCAGCCCGCCCGGGAAAAAACAGCTCTCCCGGGTTCGCTGTCCCTGGTTGATTGATATGCGGGGGGCCTTCGGTTGCGGCCCGCCCGTCCACCGGCTCCCGTCATCTTCCGGATCCGGTCGTCTGCCGGACCGCCCGCTCCTTTGTTCCGGCGGTCCGGCCCGGAGGCCCCTTTGAACAGGCCTCCGGTCTGCCCTGGGGGCAAATTACATTTCGAACTTCGGCGCGATGAGGTTCTGGAAGGAGAACACCTCGTTCCACTTCTCTTCGGTCATAAGCCTGCGCTCCTCGACCACGATCTGGTGCAGGGACTTGTGCTGCAGGTAGCCTTCCTTCGCCATTTCGGCGCACAGCATGTAGCCGAAGTGGGGCTTGAGCAGCGTCACGATCCCCAAGGAGTTCATGACGAGGTCCTTCGTGTGCTCGGCGTTCGCGGTGATGCCGTCGACGCACTTCTCGCGCAGCGTCACCATGGCGTTCGTGAGGACCTTCATCGAGGTGAAGACCGCAAACGAGATCACCGGCTCCATCACGTTGAGCTCGAGCTGGCCGGCGGAGGCGGCGAGCATTACGGTGGTGTCAAGGCCGATCGCGAGGAAGCAGGCCTGGTTGGTCACCTCCGGGATCACCGGGTTCACCTTGCCCGGCATGATCGAGGAGCCGGGCTGGCGCATCGGCAGGTTGATTTCGGACAGACCCGTGCGGGGGCCCGAGGCGAGTAGCCGGATGTCGTTGCAGACCTTCGTGAGCTTCACGGCGAGGCTCTTCAGGGCCGAGGAAATCGCGACGTAGGCGCCGCAGTCGGAGGTGGCGGCGATGAGGTCCGTGCTGTTGTGGAAGTCAATGCCGGTCTGCTCGGAGAGGTACTTCACGGCCTTCGCCGGATAGTCCGGATGGCAGGTGACGGTGGTGCCGATCGCGGTGGCGCCCAGGTTGATCACGCGCAGATGCTTCTGGGCGTCCTTGATCGTCTCGATCTCGTCCTCGATCGTGCGGCCCCAGCCGTGGAACTCCTGGCCCATCGACATCGGGACGGCGTCCTGCAGGTGGGTGCGGCCCATCTTGAGCACGTTCTTGAATTCATCGGCCTTCTTGTAGAAGGAGTCGCGCAGCTGCCCCAGGGCCTTCAGCAGATCCTCGGAGCGCAGATACATCGCGAGGTGCAGCGCGGTCGGATAGGTGTCGTTCGTGGACTGGCCGAAGTTCGCGTGGTCGTTGGGCGAGACCTGCTTCTGGGAGCCCTTGGGCAGCCCCAGCTTCTCGCAGGCGATGTTGCAGATCACCTCGTTCGTGTTCATGTTGGTGGAGGTGCCCGCCCCGCCCTGCAGCCAGTCGGTCACGAACTGGTCGTGGTACTTGCCCGCGATCAGGTCGTCGCAGGCGGAGATGAGGGCATCGGCGACGTTGGCCGGAATCGTGCCCAGCTCCTTGTTCGTGCGGGCGGCGGCCTTCTTCACCTGGGCGAAGGCCTCGATGAAGTACTTGTCCTCGCGCATGGAGTGCTCGGTGATGTGGAAGTTCTCCTTGCCGCGCAGCGACTGCACGCCGTAGTAGACGTCATCCGGGATCTCAAGATCGCCGAGGAAATCGTGTTCGATTCGAGACATCGCTCTCTCCTGTAAAAACCCGGGTCCCGCCCGGGTCATGCATTGTTTCGGGGTGGAGGGAAGGCTTGCACCCGCCCTCGCTGACTACAATTTTTTACCTAAGGCGTTTTACCTACGAGAGGAAACTATACCATATTATTTTATCTTAGGGAATAGTGCGTAGTTTATTGAGAGCTATTTACTATAAATATATAAATATCAATATGTTATATTATTATTTGATTGCTGTTCATTTTAGTAAGTGTTATTCTCATTTTTGTTTATAGGAAATACAGGAATCTGAAAACGACAGGGGGCCGGCCCGCAGCAGCGGGGTGGAGAAAGCAGCTGGGGGGGGGGGGGGGACGGAGCGCCTGCGCGCAGGGCGGACTTCCGCATAAAAAAGGGCGCCCTGCCAAGCCCCGGCTCTCAGGCCGGGACCCGGAAGGCGCCCTTCCCGCCGTCCGCCCCCTGAGGCCGGACGCCGGGACTTTTTATCAGGCCGCGCCGGAGGCGAGGCCCTCGGTTCCGGAAGAACCCCGGACCGCGCGCAGCGGGCCGCGCGAGCGCTCGATGTCCTTCTTGATCTCCGGGGCAGCCCGCAGCAGCCTCAGGGCGTTCGCCACCACGATGAGCGTCACGCCCGTGTCGGCGAAGACTGCCATCCACATGGTGGCCAGCCCCATGAAGTCTAGCAGCGCGAAGGCGGCCTTCACCGAAAGCGCGAAGACGATGTTCCCGACGAGGAAACGCCAGGTCTTCTGCGAGAGGCGCTTGAAGAAGGCGATCTTGCCGATGTTGTCGTCCATCAGCATCACACCCGAGGCCTCCAGCGCCGAGTCCGCGCCCTTCACCCCCATCGCAAAGCCGATATCGGCGGCCGCAAGGGCCGGCGCGTCGTTGATGCCGTCACCCGCCATCGCGGTGAGGCCCTCCTTCCTGAGCTCTTCAATCTTGGCGAGCTTTCCCTCGGGCCGCAGCCCGGAGGCGACGTGCTCTATCCCGACCTCGCCGGCCGCGGCGCGCGCCGCCTGCTCGCCGTCGCCGGTGAGAATCCAGGGCACGAGCCCGGCGGCCTTCAGATCGGCCACGGCTTCGCGCGCCCCGCTCTTCACGCGGTCGGCGACGCCGAAGGCGGCGACCGGCCCAAGAGCGTCAAGGAGAATCGAAACCGACTTGCCCCCGGCCTGCAGCGCCCTGACCGAGGCAGCCGCAGAAGCCGACAGTGCTCCGGCCGCAGCCGCGGACACGAGCCTCAGCCTGCAGCTGCCGCACCGGGCCTCGATGCCCGAGCCCGGAATCGCCTTCAGAGACGAAGCGGGTTCGCCCAGCGCGTGCTCGGCGGCGGCAAGCCTCGTGATGGCGGCCGACACCGGATGGTCCGAAAGCCTCGACAGCGAGGACGCGGCGCGCAGCAGCGAGGCGCGGTCCTTCGCGGGCCCGAGCGCAATCACGTCCGTGCACACCGGCCTGCCGGTCGTGATCGTCCCTGTCTTGTCAAGCGCCACGTTCCTGAGCCTGCGCCCCATCTCGAGGTACACGCCGCCCTTGATGATGATGCCCTCGCGCACCGCGCAGGCCAGCGAGGAGATGATCGTGACGGGCGTGCCGATCACGAGGGCGCAGGGGCAGCCGATCACGAGCAGCACGAGACCGCGGTAAATCCACTCGAGCCACTCGCCGCCAAGGAAAAGCGGAGGCAGCAGCGCGGTGGCCAGCGCCAGCGCGAACACCGAGGGCGTGTACCACGCGGCAAAGCGGTCGACGAAGCGCTGCACCGGAGCCTTCTTCTGCTCGGCCTCCTCGACCGAGGCGATGATGCGCGAGGCGCTCGAGTCGCGGGCCTCGGCCTTCACCCGCACTTCAAGCACCCCCGTGGAGTTGACGGTTCCGGCCATGACGGGACTGCCCGGACGCTTGGCGGCCGGGATGGGCTCGCCCGTGAGCATGGACTCGTCGGCCGAGGATTCGCCCGAAATCACTTCGCCGTCGGCCGGTATGCGCTCGCCGGCGAGCACCCGGACCGTGTCGCCCACGCGCAGCTCCTCGACGGACACGTCAACGAAAGCCCCGCCGCGCTTCACCGAGGCCGTCTGCGGAACAATCGAAAGCAGGGACTTCACCGCGTTCCTGGATTTTTCAAGGCAGAGCTGCTCAATGCCCTCCGAGAGCTCGAAAAGCGCCATCACCATGGCGCCCTCGGCCCAGTTGCCGGTAAGAAAGGCCCCTGCCACCGCCAGCGCCATGAGAGCGCTCATGTTGAAGCGCAGCCTGAAAAACGAAGCGAAGCCTTTTTTCAGAGTCTTCAAGCCCGAAAGCACCACAGCCGCCAGCGCGAGAACAAAGCCCGCCGCCGCGGCAGCGCTCACGGACCAGACCCCGGAGCCGATCGCCGGGCCGGGAATCCCGGCCGCCTCGAGCGCCTCGGGGATGATTTCCGCGCAGAGAGCGAACGCGAAGGCGAGACCGAACCGCTTCCAAGGAATCCGGCTCGAGTGAGCAGGGTCCGCCGCGCGCCGCCCGATCTGCAGGCTCGCCTCAAACCCCGCCCGGTGGATCGCCTCGATGATCTCGGGGGCGGCCCCGCGCCCCGTGCGGAAGGCGATCGTGCGCCGGGCCGTGTCGTACGTCCCTTCGGGCAGGCCGGGCAGCGCCTTAAGCGCCCGGCGGATCTCGGCCTCCTCGGCCGGGCAGTCCATCTCCGGAACCGAGATGACAATGCCGTCGTCTTCCTGCCCGGACTGCGTCTGCACGCTGCCCGGGTGCCCGGCGGCCTCAAGCGCCGCGAGGATTTCCGGCACGAGCGCCGGATCCGCCTCGAAGCGGATCGTGCGCTTTTCCGTGCTGTAAGTTCCCTGCGGAATTTCCGGATGTTTCTTCATTTCCGCCCGGATCTCGCCCTCCTCGACCGGACAGTCCATGTCCGGCACGCGGATGAGGATCTGCCGCGCGGCGGACGCCTCCTGCAGGCTGCCCGGGTTCCCCGCGGCCTTAAGCGCCGCGAGGATTTCGGGACCGAGGGCCGCGTCCGCCTCAAAGCGGATCGTGCGCTTTCCCGTGCTGTAAATCCCTTCCGGTATCTCCGGATGCTTTTTCATTTCCGCCCGGATCTCGCCCTCCTCGACCGGACAGTCCATGTCCGGCACGCTGATCACCAGGCTGCTCTTAGAATCAGGCATTTTCCGTGCCTCCCTCAAGTCTTATGGCTTCATTAAAAAGCCTGCAGTAACTGCAGAGTCAAGGCAGGAAAAAAAAGCGCGGAGCTCCCCGATGAGGAGTTCCGCGCCTTGAGGGACGCCGGGCCGAAGCCCTGCGGATGCCCTTAGAAGCGGTAGACGAAGCCCGCGCCAAGCAGGTAGGAGTTGAGGCTCTTGAAGTGCCCCACCTTCTCGCCCGAGCTCGTGTAGTCCGAATAGAGGTCGCGGTTGCCGAAGGCGTGCACGTGCATGGCCGCGAGGTCGAACTGCCAGCGGTCATTCAGGCGGTAGGAGGCGCCCAGCGACAGCCATCCGCGGTTCGCGTCCGGAATGATCGCCGTGCGGTAGCGCGCGTCCTTGATCGGGGAGCGGTCGTAGGCGACGCCGCCGCGGATCGTCCACTTCGGGGTGATGTCGAGGTCATAGCCGAGGGACACGAACCAGGTGTCGCGCCACTTCATCGGGATGTCGGTCGAGCTGTGCGGAAGGTTTCCCGCGGTGATGATGAGCCTGTCGAAGCTGCTCCAGTCCGTCCAGCGGATGGTGCTCGACAGGCGCAGCTTCGGAGAGTACTTCCAGACCACCGTGAAGTTCGCGTTGGCCGGCGACTTCATGTTCGCGCCGCCCGGCAGCGTCATCGAGCCGCTCGAGGCGATGCTCATGAGGGCCGAGGAGCTGATGCCGTTCTGGGCGGCGAGCGCCTTCAGCTGCGACATGATCGCGGAGTTCGCGCTCGCGGCCTTCATAAGGTTCTGGATGCCGCTCTGGGAAGCGCTGTCTGCCGTGAGCTTCACGTGCCCGTGGGCGTTATGGTTCATCTGCGAGCGGTACCCGAAGCCGAAGCGAAGCGTCTCGGTGGGCTCCCACATCGCCCCGACGTTCCAGCCGAAGCCCCAGTCGTCGGCCTCCAGACGGCTGTAGGCGCCGTAGCCCATGACGTTTTTCTTCATGGAAACAGTGGCGTCGATGTGCTGGGCCTGGAAGCCCGCGCCCACGGAGACCTTGTCGGTGAGCTTCCACGCGAGCGACGGATTGATAGTGACCGCGAGCAGCCTCGCGTCATAGCCGCGCTGGTTCTGCGCCCAGTCGGCGCCGTAGGAAGTCGACAGCCCGTAGGGCATGACGAACGCCAGCCCGCCCCAGAGCCTGTCGCTGAACTGGCGGCTCATCATCTGGTGCAGAATCGGCGAAGAGCGCTTGCGGCCGTTCTCAGAGCCGCCGTCCTTGCCCTTGTATTCAAGGTCGAGCTCGACGTCCATACCGCCCACCTGGATCTGGGTGCCGGGCAGAAGAGTAAGGCCCGCGGGGTTGTACCAGGCGGCCGAGACGTCGTCGCCCATGATGCCTTCGCCCGCATAGGAGCGGCCCATGCCGACGATGGACTGCTCGTTAAGCTGGAAGCCTGCGGCAAAAGCGCCGCTCGAGGCGAGCGCCGCGGCCACGCCGGCCGCCGCAGCGGCGAGTTTTCTGAAATGAGTCATTTTTTCTTCTAAAAAAGAGACAAAAAAAACGGAACGGCTCGCCGCGCGGACGCGAGTCTGCGCTGGGGAAAGCCTCTTCTTCCTTTAGCGTGGATGTATTCTATGGAGCCGCGCCCGGCAGAAAAAAAGGGCTTTTTAAGCACAAACCCTAGGATGCCGCGCAAGGCTTCTGCTTATACACCATAATGTGTTGATTTTTTAATATTTTAAGAATTTTGAAAACACCTCCCGGTCTGCCGCCGGCGGCGTTTCGAAGGCCATAGCGCGGATAGGCTAATCCCCGCGGAACGGTCCTTCGCGAGGGGTGTTTTCCGGAGAAGAAACCGCTTTATGTCAGTGCTCTTGCCAGGAATCGAGGGTCGGATCAGAAGCATTCAGGAAAGGATGAAGGCGGCCTGCGAGCGCTCGTCGCGCGGCCCGGGGGAGGTGCGGCTGCTCGCCGTCTCCAAGACTTTCCCCGCCTCGGCGGTGGAGGAGGCCGCGGCCGCGGGCCTGAGGGCCTTCGGGGAGAACTACGCCCAGGAAGGGTGCGAAAAAGTGGACTGGTTCCGCGAGAACCGCCCCGGGCTCAAGCTCGAATGGCACTTCATCGGGCCGCTGCAGTCCAACAAGACGCGGATGGTGGCCGAGCGCTTCGACTGGGTGCAGAGCGTGAACCGGATGAAAATCGCCCGGCGGCTCTCCGAGCAGCGGCCGCAGGACCTGCCCGACCTCAACGTCCTCGTCGAAGTGAACATCGACGGCGAAGCGAGCAAAAGCGGCCTCGCGCCGCAGGAGGCCGTCGCGTTCGCGCTCGAGGCCTCGAAGCTGCCTCGGCTGCGGGTGCGCGGCTTCATGGCGATTCCCGCTCCGGCCAGCGACCCCGCCAGCCAGGCCGGGCCCTTCAAGGCCATGCGAAGCCTCTTTTTGTCGGCGCAGGAGGCGGGGCTGCCGGTTGACACGCTCTCCATGGGCATGAGCGGGGACTTCGAGGAGGCGATCGCCTGCGGCAGCACGATGGTGCGGATCGGAAGCGCCATTTTCGGCCCGCGCGACTACGGCCCCGGGCACTGAACGGCGCGCCTTTTCAGGAGGACGGGACCGCCGGAGACCCGGCCGCCTTCAAGCTTCGAGGAACCCCTCGCGCTGTGCGAACCAGCGCTTCGCGTGCCGCAGCGCCGTCTGCGGATCGGTCCTCAGCCACTCGGCCGCGGCCTCGCGCGCGAGGTCGATCAGATCACCGTCTTCCTCAAGGCTCGCGAAGCGCAGCATCGGCATGCCCGACTGGCGCGCCCCGAGAAACTCCCCGGGCCCGCGCAGCTCGAGGTCCTTTCTCGCAATTTCAAAGCCGTCGCTGCTCTGGCGGATCACGCGCAGCCTCTCGCGGCCGGTCTCGGACAGGGGCTCGCCGTAGAGCAGCACACACCAGCTTTTCTCAGACCCGCGGCCGACCCGCCCCCGCAGCTGGTGCAGCTGCGCCAGCCCGAACCTCTCGGCGTGCTCGATCACCATCACGGTGGCGTTGGGCACGTCCACTCCCACCTCGATCACCGTGGTAGCGACGAGCAGATCCGTCTTTCCCTCCTTGAAGGACTCCATGACCGCATCTTTCTCGGCCTGGGGAAGAGCCCCGTGGATCAGCCCCACGCTCGCCGCGGGCAGCTTTGAGCGGATCTCCTCGAAGGCCGTCTTCGCGGGGGTGAGGTCGAGCTGTTCGTTCTCGTCAATCAGCGGGCAGACCCAGTAGGCCTGGCGGCCCCGGGAGATTTCGGAGCCGACCGCGGCGATGAGCTCGTCGCGCCGGGCGATCGACACGAGCCTCGTCGACACGGGCTTGCGGCCCGGCGGCAGCTCGTCAATCACCGAGACGTCGAAGTCGGCGAGGTAGCTCATCGCCAGCGTCCGGGGAATGGGCGTGGCCGAGAGCATGAGAAGGTGGGGCGTGAGCCCGCCCGAGCCGCCGCGCAGCGCGAGGCGCTGCTCCACGCCGAAGCGGTGCTGCTCATCGATAATCGCGAGTCCCAGACTGTGGAAGGCGACGCCGTCCTGGATGAGGGCGTGGGTGCCGACGACAAACTGCGCCTCGCCCGAGGCGATGCGGGCGGACATCTCGCGCTTCTCCGCCCCCTTCATGTGGCCCGAGAGCCAGGCCGTGCGGACGCCCAGGGGCTCGAGCCAGCGCGAAATCCCCCGATAGTGCTGTTCGGCCAGGATCTCGGTGGGCGCCATAAGGGCGGCCTGCCGCCCCGACTCGATCGCGCGGCAGGCGGCAAGCGCGGCGATCACGGTCTTGCCGGAACCCACGTCGCCCTGGACGAGCCGGTTCATGGGAGAGGCGGAGGCGAGATCCGCGGCGACCTCCTTCCAGACCCGCAGCTGCGCCCCGGTGAGAGCAAAGGGCAGGCCTTCGATCAGCCTCGAGGTGAGGCGCCCTCCGTCCTGCGGCGCAAGCCTTGGCGCGCGGGCCGCCGAGCGCAGCGCCCTCGAGTGGCGCAGTGCGATCTGCTGGGCGAGCAGCTCGTCGAACTTGAGCCTCTTCCAGGCCGGGGCCGTGCGCTCCTGCAGCGCCGACAGATCCGCCCCGGGCGGCGGGCGGTGGAGATAAAGGAGCGCCTCGCGCAGCCGCGGCAGCCCGAGCTTCACGCGCAGGGCCTCCGGCATCAGGTCCGAGAGGTCCACGTCAAGCAGCGCCCGGGCGATCCTCTTTCTGAGCCAGAGCTGCGTGATGCCCTCGCCGGCCGGGTAGACGGGAGTGAGGGTCGAAGGCAGCCGCTCGCCCTCGGCGAGGGCCCGGCGCACCTTCGGGTGCACCATCTCGAGCCCGCCCGCGCCCCAGGCGGGCCGCGCCTCGCCGTAAAGGCGGACGCGGGAGCCGCGCTCGAGCTGGCGCACCTGCGAGGGATAGAAGTGCAGCAGCCTCACCTGCAGCCGCCCCGTCGCGTCGGCGACCTCGGCGGTGAGCGACCGGGGCGTCACCCGCTCGAGCGTCACCTCGCCCTCGACCTGGGCTGTCACCCCGGCCTTGAGCGAGCCGATCGGGACGATCGCGGTCTCGTCCTCGTAGCGCAGCGGCAGGTGCAGCACGAAGTCCCAGTCCGAGGCGAGCCCGATTCGGGCGAGCCGCTCGGAAAGCGGCGCGAGCTTTTCGCCCTTCTGCCTGAGCTTCGGGCGGCCCGCTCCGCGGTAATAGTCTTCTTTCGGTGCTGGCATGGCTTGGGCGCTTCGGAGCGGCTTTCCTTCTCTATTGTCTGTATGCTTATCATTTTATCCGCCCGATCCCCGTCCCTTCAGGAGGGAAACACGGTCGAAGTCAAGGTATTAGGTGTTTACTATATAAATCTAAATAGGTATAAAGTTTCTCCTTCTGACGGTCTCCTCCCCGAGGGGAGGAGGCCGCGGTCTCCGTATCAAATTCCGTGATCCGGCCCGGTCCCTGTTTGCGTGGAGCCGGCACAGCCTTATGGACAACGGCATTTAAAAGGGTTTTCCCTACTAGTTCGAACGGCGTATCGTTCACTACACTTCGTCCGTCCTTTTAAAATAAAGTTGGTTAGGGAATCCCACCTATCCGCAAAGAGGTGCATGCAGACCCGCGGCAAGGCGAAACAGCGTCCTGCCCGCCCTGAGACTCACGGCATGCGCCTCCCTGCCTTTCAGAGCGCAGGAGATGCAGACTCCGTGGTGCTCTGGCTGATGTCGATCTTTTTTAACTGGAAGCAGTCCCCGGATCCTTCCGGGGTCGGCCGGCCCCAATTGGACGCGAGCCCTGGAGCTCGGCACAATCAACGTGGTTCGCGGAGCTCGAAGCGCCGGGTTCCGCGCGAACCAACTTAGGAGACCTAGCAAACATGAAAATCATCTACACCGACGTATTGGTGATCGGTGCCGGGCTGGCGGGCCTGCGTATGGCTGTGGCGGTCAAGCGCCGCGGCCAGGATGCCATTGTTCTGTCCCTCTGCCCCCCGAAACGCTCTCATTCGAAGGCTGCGCAGGGCGGCATGCAGGCTTCCCTCGGCAACATGATCAAGGGCCTGGGAGACAACGAAGACCTGCACTTTGTCGATACTGTCCGCGGCTCCGACTGGGGCGCTGACCAGGACGTCTGCCGCATGTTCGTGAACACGGCCCCGAAGGCCGCCCGCGAGCTCGCAGCCTGGGGCGTGACCTGGTCGCGCATCACCGCCGGCGACCACGAGGTAGTGATCAACGGCCAGCGCGTCACAATCACCGAGCGCAAGGAATGCCAGGGGCTGCTGCGCCAGCGTGATTTCGGCGGCACGAAGAAGTGGCGCTGCGTGTTTGCTTCCGACGGCACGGGCCACGCCATGCTCAACGCCGTCTCCGACCGCGTGATCGCCGAGCACATCCCGGTGATGGAGCGCGTCGAGGCCCTCGCCCTGATTCACGACGGCAAGCGCTGCTACGGCGCGATCGTGCGTGACCTGATCACCGGCGAGCTGATGGCCTACGTCGCCAAGGCGACCGCCATGGCCACCGGCGGCTGCGGCCGCATCTACCGCGTCACGACGAACGCCGTGATCTGCGAAGGCATCGGCGCCGCCCTCGCCCTCGAAACCGGCGTGGCCGGGCTGGGCAACATGGAGGCGATCCAGTTCCACCCGACCGGCATCTTCCCGGCCGGCATTCTGGTGACCGAAGGCTGCCGCGGCGACGGCGGCCTGCTGCGCGACGTCGACGGTTACCGCTTCATGCCCGACGTGGAGCCCGAAAAGAAGGAGCTCGCCTCCCGCGACGTGGTTTCCCGCCGCATGGAGGAGCGCATCGCCCAGGGCAAGGGCGCCCACTCCAAGTACGGCGACCACCTCTGGCTCGACATCACGCTGCTGGGCGAGCACCACATCAAGCACAACCTGCGCGAGGTCTATGACATCTGCCACTACTTCCTCGGCATCGATCCTGTGAAGGACTGGATCCCGGTGCGCCCGGCGCAGCACTACACGATGGGCGGCATCCGCACCGACTACACCGGCGAATCGCGCCAGCTGAAGGGCCTGTTCGCGGCCGGCGAGGCGGCCTGCTGGGATATGCACGGGTTCAACCGCCTGGGCGGCAACTCCGTGGCCGAGACCGTCGTGGCCGGCATGATCGTGGGCGAGTACATCGCCGACTTCTGCGAGAAGCCCGAGAACGTGATCGACATCCCGACCTCCATCGTCTACGACTTCGCCCGCAAGGTCCAGGACGAGATCAACGGCTTCATCCACAACACCGGCAATGAGAACGCCGTCAAGATCCGCACCCGCATGCAGGAGATCATGACCTCCAAGATCGGCATCTTCCGCAACGGCAAGGCGATGCAGGAAGCGGTCGACGAGCTGCAGCAGCTGCTCGAGCGCTCCTACCACATCCCGGTCAAGGACGCCGTCGGCAACAACCCCGAGCTCGTCTACGCGTACCGCACCCGCAAGATGCTGAAGGTCGCCCTCACGGTGGCCGCCGGCGCTCTGGCCCGCAAGGAATCCCGCGGCGCCCACTCCCGCGAGGACTACCCGCGCCGCGACGACGTGAACTGGCTCAACCGCACGATCACGACCTGGAAGGATCCGAAGTCCACCCTGCCCGACATCTCCTACGAGAAGCTCGACATCTCCAAGATGGAGCTGCCTCCGGGATTCCGCGGCTACGGCGCGAAGAACTACATCGAGAACCCCGAGTCCGTCGCCCGCCAGAAGCAGGTCGACGAGATCCGCGCGAAGATGGAAGCCGAAGGCAAGGACCGCTTCCAGATTCAGGACGCCCTCATGCCCTATCAGGACAAGCTGCCCAAGCGCCTGCGCGGCCGCAATGAGCGCACCTACGAGCCTCTGAACGATTAATTAGGAGCAGACAGAAAAAAATGAGCAAGACACCCAACGAAACCCAGCACCGTCTGCTTAAGATCAGCATTCTGCGCTACAACCCCGCTGATCCGGAAAGCGTTCCGCACATGCAGACCTACGAGTTGCCCGAGGGCGACCGCATGACCCTGTTCATCGCGCTCAACGACATCCGCGACGAGCAGGACCCGACCCTGCAGTTCGACTTCGTCTGCCGCGCCGGCATCTGCGGCTCCTGCGCGATGCTGATCAACGGCAAGCCGGGCCTGGCCTGCCGCACGCTGACCCGCGACCTGCCCACGGAGTTCACGCTCGCCCCGCTGCCGGGCTTTGAGCTGATCGCCGACCTTTCCGTGAACACCGGCAAGTGGATGCGCAACATGTCCGAGCGCATCGAAGCCTGGGTGCACACGAAGGAAGTCGACATCGACATGCGCAAGCTCGAAAAGCCGATGGATCCGCAACTCGCGGAAGACCTCTACAACCTCGACCACTGCATCGAGTGCGGCTGCTGCGTGGCCGGCTGCGGCACCTTCCGCATGCGTCCGGACTTCGTCGGCGCGGTCGCGATCAACAAGATCGCCCGCTTCCGCCTTGATCCCCGCGACGACCGCAACGACGCGGACTACTACGAGCTCGTGGGCGACGACTCCGGCGTCTTTGGCTGCATGTCGCTGCTCGGCTGCGACGACTTCTGCCCGAAGAAGCTGCCGCTGCGCACCCAGATCGCCTTCGTGCGCCGCAAGATGGCCGAGCAGGGCATCAAGAACTACGACAAGGTTCTGCCCACTCCGAAGAAGCTGATCCCGATCCGCCAGATCTGACAGGTCCGGACTGAAGGACAACCTTTTTAAGGCGCAAACCCGGCTCCGGCCGGGTTTCTTTTTATCCGCACTCGTGAAGTGGTATTGGTTTTTTGGACACAAAGGAGCCCAAAACCATGTCCATCCCACTCTCCATTAGAGAACAAGCCTGCGAGGGGCTTTTACACGGTCGCCCCAAGAAAACTCTGGCCAGAGAGCT
>NZ_JAKNCT010000015.1 GCF_022134585.1 Mesosutterella porci | reverse complement strand
GCTTCACGTACGCGGCCTCGGTTCCTCCCTCTGCATCCAGCTGTGCAATAAGCTCCGTGAGCTTGCTCTGCAGGGCGGTTTTCCCCGCTTCGATGTCAGACGAAACAGTCGACCCGGCGTCCTGAACGGCTTTGACCTGCTTATCGCCTTCAGCATCGATTTCTTGAATCTTTGATGCTGTTTCAGTGACAACGCCGTTGGCAGCCGTTTCAGCCCGGGTCGCGGCCGCTTCAGCCGCTGTTTTGTAAGCCTCGGCCCCTGCGGCCCGCGTTTTGAAGTCGGCAAAGACATCGGCCAGCTGATGCAGATTTGTAAGCGACGGCTCCAGCCCGGCCTGTTCGATCACCGCCATGAACTCCTCGGTGATCATGTGGTACCAGTAGGCCCCGATCACTGTCGGCATCTGCTTTTTCGCTCTGTTTCCATCCTGCGGATACTGATTTGTGATCGGATTCTTAGGCGGAGAAGGCGGCGTGTCAGACGCGTCTGAGTAATAAAGTCTCTTCATCTTTACCTCTAAAAGAAAATGCTTTTCATCTTCTCGGCAATAAGCAGGATCCCGTAAGCGAGAACAAATATCGTCACTCCCCACCGCAACACTCGCAGATAAGCAGGAAGTTCCTTGTCTGGCTTCATCATGGCCTCTCTCAGCGGCAGAAGTGCCGCCAGCACGGGTATAATTTCATTCATCGGGAACCGTTTCTTCTCGATAACAAAAACCCCGCTCAGATGGCCGTCTGGGCGGGGCTTGTCTTTCTACTAAAAGCTTAAATATGAATGCACGGGAGCAAAACAAGAGCCGGAGGCTGCACTGTGCCTGACCGTCCATAAATCACGTTGGAGAGAGAGGCGTCGAAGTGATACCGCCCCTCATCACCGCCGGATCCGCCCTTCAGACCACGGCTTGTGACATCTGACACGTAGAAAGAACCGTCTGCCGAGGCGTTCCCACGAGTCCAGTTCAGGAAGGTGCCGGTAATGTTCGGAAGGCCGGCGCTTCTCTGCTCGCCAACGTTGCTCTGCCCGCCCCACACCGTCTTGTCGATCAGATATGGCAGATTGAATGTCGTGCTCCCGTTACCCGAGCCATATTTGGTCCCGATCACAGAGAACAGGTTCGCGTAGGCCGAACGGCTCACCGCCTGGCCGTTGCATACAAGCCAGTTTGCGTTCGGAGAAGAAGAAGTAGGAAAGAACATGATGGCGCCGGAGGGAACCACTTCAACTTGAGCAACTTTTGCCTGGATCTGGGCAACAGCGTCTGTCAGAGCCTGATTCACAGTCTTGATTTGGGCTTTGATAGCTGCGTCAAGCTGAGCATTGTCGTGCCGGTCCGGCGTGATGCCGCCGCCCTTGATCGCATTGATCAGCTCCATCATGACCGCGTTGTACCAGATCGCACCTGGGATGGTCGATGCTATACCGCCACCGGACGATCCGTCTGTCGGATACCCCGGGTCGACGTCATCGGGAATGTTGGGCTCGTTCTGCACGGCTCCGGAAAGAAAGATCCTGTCCATTACGCATTGTCTCCTTCAAAACTGTAGTATCCAAAGTACAGCTCAGTGTGGGCCGGCTTGTAGCGCTGAATCAGGCATTCAATAAGCCTGTCTCCCCACCACGCAAGCGCCTCGTTTACCGGTCCCAGCGTGTTGTGATACCCCATGACAGACCCGGCTCCGGTCATCACGTCAACTCGCCAGACGTGCCTCCAGTTCTCGCCGCAGACCGCATCCATTGAGGTGGACTGAACGGAGTGCTGGCGGAACTCATCAATGACGATTCGATACCCAAACATTTCGGCCAGCTCAAAGAAGTAGGACCGGTCCTGCCTGCCGATGTTCTTAATCTTGTACATGAGCAGCGTGCGCAGCGTCGTCTGATTTGCGCTTGACCAAGCTCTGATGCAGTCATCCGGAAGGCCCCAGTCATTCAGCCAGTCTTCGAAAGTTTCCACAGCAAAGCGAGGGTCGGCCTCCCGCATCAGCGCCCGTACTCTTGAATCGATGCGACTGAATTCCTCCGCCCAAACTTCGATCATCATCCCCATGAGGGATGCGGCATCACCCCTCGGCCACGCCGGACCCGGCGGAAGCAGCTGCTTCAGCATCCGGGAGTACTCTTCCTGTGTCGTCAGTTCCATGTGATTGTCCCCAGCGTGAGAAGCTCATTTGTTCCCGCTGTCGGGTTGGAAGTCGGAGACACGAGGACATGGTCAACCTCACCCGCCGCGGCCGAAATGGCCGCTCTTATGTGCGAAAGATAGATGCTCCTCGAGGGTTCGCTCTCCTTCATGAACAGGTCCTTAAGCTCGGCTTCAACCGCCGCCCTGACGTCAGACGTGTCCGGGGTGAGCGTACTGATTTCGATATTGACCGCCTTGAGCGTCGGACCCATGACGGTTACGTCAGCCGTCACCGGGCGCTTTGAATCTATATAGGACTGAACCTGCTTCACCATTTCTAACGTCGGGGAAATGTCTGCCAGATCGTCGCAGACAAACCTCACAACAACCGTTCCGTCTCCATTTTCAAGCGGATAGCACCAGGCTCTTGTCACACCCGGTACAGCCAGGGCCCACTGGACATAGTCAGACGAAGTACCTCCATGCGGCGTTTCCCGCTGCCGTGCAAGAACACGGGCCCGCAGGCTTTCGTCGTCCTCCGCATCAGCTCCCCCCGCAATACCTTGGGACTTAACCTCGGAAATCACACCTTCGATTGGCGAGATCAGCGTGAGCGTATCGCCGGAGTCGATGTTGCCCGCTTCTCCCGCTACCAGGGCCTCAACAGAGGAAACCCCCTCCGCATCCGGAGCGACGGTCACCTGGAACTGCTGCTCGTCTCCGCCCTGCAGAATTGTCCCTACGGGTACGTTCACAACGCCGTCCTGAAAGCTAAATTTCACCGTTCCGGAGGCTTTCGAAGCAGCCTTCCTTGTGATCCCGAAGATTGAAGCATGGCGGTCGAGATGCTCGGAGTCTGCCGTGTCGACGAAAATCTGTTTGGAGACGTACTCAATGAAGCCGTGCAGTTCATGGCTCGCCCCTGCCAGCACCCGGCTGTAGACGTTCGCGTTGCTTCTGCGCACCTGCGGAACGCTCAGGCGCGATTGGATTCCCGAACTTATGCGGGAAATCAGCTCCCGCAGTGTTGGTCTAACAAATGCCATCATTCGCTCCAAATGTCTTGAAACCTCATACCGATCAGGTCTGCGTCGCTCGGTTTCTGAATCGTGACCGTTAGATTAAGCTGGTCGGCGCCTCCCCGGTCTGCGGAAACGGCCACGCTTTTGGCAATGCCGTCTTCGATCATCCACTGCAGCGCCGCCGCGGCGTATTCCTGCGCTTTAAGCAGCGTCTCCTGTGTCACCTTCGCTCGAGACAGCAGCCAAAGCTTCGATCCGAAATGGTCGCCCGTGTCATCCGCATAGGTGTCACCCCACCAGCCCTGCTTCGAATCCCCTGGGAGCTCGTCTGAATCCGAAGCCCGCGCCCATGAAAAAAGGCTGTTGTACACAGCCCGTCTTAACTCATCGTCACAAAAATCGGACAAAGTCGACTCAACGCCGTTGAGCATCAGAATCATTTGACCAAGCTCCACGAAAAGGACGCGGCGACCATCACCAGGCAGGCGATAACGGCCCACGGAAGAACCCTTCCCCACAGCCGAAGCTTTTGGTCCGGGGCGAGAAGTTTCATGATCACCATTGCTATAATTTCCAGTGTCCTCAGTACGATTGAGGTCATAAAAAAGCCCAGCCAGATGCCCGTCTGACTGGGTTTAGTTTTGTGCGCTGCGGGTTTTCAGATCAGCGCCTTCAGCCCCGCTTTGATCAGCTCCAGTGTGATCGGCACCGAGGCCTCCGCCGCTTTTTTCGATACCAGCCGCCAAACGGGATCGCTTCTTAAGGCTCCCAGCGCGTCATGCCCGGACATCGTCAGGCGGGGAGCGTTTAGATTGAACCCCCACTTGCCTCCATGCAGTCTTTTGACCGTCACCACCCCCGCCACAAGGTTCGAATCTTGCAGAAGCAGCAGATGTCCGAAGACCAGATCGCGCCTGCGGATCGCCTCTTCCCGATCCTGAGGGTCAATTTCATATTCCGGAGCGTCGTTCACCTCGTTCAAATATTCCGGGAGCGATTCATCTTCGAACCTCTCCATCAGAAGCTTCATCGTCTTCCAGCTACGCTTCATATTCGCCTCACATCTTCTGATCGGGAGCCGAGCCGCCGTTGTGGGTGTGGCTGTTGTATGTGTCGCGGATGGCCTGCAGGCGGCCATTGCTGTCGTAGACCTGAGCCTTGCCCTGAATGTCCCCGGTTACGATCAGCTTGCCCGTAATGGTGGTTTCGGGCGCATCAATCGTCACAGAACTAGAACTCTTTACTGTCACTGGCGAATCCTTGCCTTCGACCACGATCCCGGATCGAGAGAAGTAGACCTTTCGCCCCAGATCGTCAAAAACGCAGACCTCGCCATCCTTGAGTCCCGTTGGGCGGTAGCGCCGGTCGGTGATGCAGAAAGCGATCGTGTGCTCTCTGTCGCCTGCCAGGGAGGCCGCAAGCACTTCAGCCCCCGTTTTAGCCTCGGATGTGAAGCCGTACGGTTCGAAATGCTCGACATCGTCCCGCAGGTCATCGGCAAAGAGCTGCACCTGCACCGTCCGCATCTTCCGGGCGGCGTTCTTGGCCAGCAGCACTCCTCTCGTGACCAGATCAATCAGACCGTTGCTCATAGTTTGCCGGACCCCGCTTTGGCAAGGAATGTCGTTCCTTTCTTGGCCTGCTTCGTTTTAGTTTTTTTGGTCGTTTTGCCTTTTTCGGCATCTGGTAGATCCGTCACCGCAAACGCCCAATGGGATTTCAGCACCATCGTTGTCGTAGATCCGTCTTGATCAAGCTTATAGCTAATTTTTGAAACCAAGAGCGTTTGGCTAATGTCAAGCATTGGGTCTTTTACTACGACATTCATGTTTTGTTTCCACAAATCCCCGTTGCTTTGCCGCCAACCCTGCACTTGATAGGTTAAAACATCCGCATTTCCTACAGAATTGAACTTTAAATTATCTGCTCTAGTTTTAAGCTCTTTTCTTGTTCTATTTCCTGATTGTTCAGTAACCAAGACCCTATTTCTAGGAAACTCTGCATTTTCCGAAGGCTCAGACAAAGAATTTGCCGGATTTTTGCTTTTACTTTCCGGATCTGTGCCTTGCCCAATAACAACATATGTTTTGAAAACCTTTGATATATCGTGGTCCCTTGACCCACTCAAAATATTTTTACCATATATAAGTTGGTCATGAGCGTCACCATTTTGACCAATATCGCATATAACTAAATCACCAAATTCATCATCATTTATAAGAAGGCTGTCAGCTTTAAGCAGGTTTACGATCCCCTTGCCTATAGTTTCGTGGGTAGAAAAATCAATATTCCGAGCGTTTTTAGCTAAGCCATTATCAATTGTTTCTATTCCGTAATACCCAGCCACCGTTTTTATTACTGAAGAAATCCGCGCATTTTTCCATTGATTTGGTTTTTTTGGCGGAATCATGCATTCTTCCAAATCAACGGTTTTACTTTTAATCGTTATTTGGATCTGTGTGCTGTTTTCAGAATAGCTAACTTTTTTGCTAACGACATATCCTGTCAAAACAGTATCAGAACCTATTTTAACAACAGCATCAGCGCCTTCTTCTATGCCATCGCAAAGACTCGTTCTATTGGAAGTTCGTGCCGCACCAAGTTCGCATACGCGAACTAAAGAATTCACACTGACATCAATTTGAACAGACCGCCAGCCAATATATTTACGACCGTTTATATATAGTGTGACTTCGTTTTCTGGTGCCATAAAAAAAAGCACCCCAATTTCTTGAGGTGCTCCTATTTAAACCAATCCCATTAAGGCTTATCTATTTTGATAATACCGGTTTTGGGATCTACCAAAATACTCTGCTTCGTTACAGGGTTATAGTAATTGGTGTATTTTCCTATTGTTCCGTTTTTTACGAACTTATTGTGTTCATCGCGCCAGCGTTGCTCTTCCTGTATTTCTTTTAATTTCCGCTCATAATCCGCTTTAAGCTCCTGCTCGCGCGTCAATTTATAAGGGGCATACTTTGTTCCTGGAGGATCTGGAACCAAGATAAGTTCCTGATGCTTTACTCCTTCTGCATCAACCCATTCTTTTGCAACACGATGATACGCAAATGCGTTGACGCTTAAGCAAACCCCAAGCACAGCAGCAACAACAGCAAGGATCTTTTTCATGGCGGTCACCGGCTCAGAAGCTTCAACTCCCTGGCGGGGACGAACCCGCCGTGCCGAATGCCGTTGCGGTCGATGATCTCTTTCTCCCGATCGGCATCCTCATAAAAATTATAGGCAACCACCAGGGCCGGCTGTACGTCCGGAGGTGTAACAGATATTAAACGAGCCGAGTCCTGAGCCCGAGTCGTCATGTCATCAGACACCGCCGATCGGGCGTCTTCCAGCGCCAGATAAACATCGTCGCTCTCGGTCTCCAGCATCTCAGCGTCGAGCGCCGCAAGAACCTGGTCGCGCACCGCGATCATGTCCTCGTAGGCTATGCCGCCTTCTGCCGTATCTTCATCACCGCCAACCTTAGCCGACGCCGAAACGGCCTCAGCAAGCAGCGTCTGACGAGCAAGAGACTGGAGGGTTGAAGACTGAGCCGTCGTTCTCGCTTCTTCATCGGAAACCTGCCCCGTCTGGTAATCGTTGTTCATGCCGTCCGATCTCACCAGGCGGCTCAAAAGCCTCGTCACACGCCTCCAGTTGTTGACGCTGTAAGCCAGCCTCGAATACCCGAAGGAGTCGGCGACGGTCTTCGCAAACACCTCGACATCGCTGCTCACAAGGGAAATTGCCTTGGCCGACAGCTCAGACATCTCGTCGGACACGGAAAACAGCCGGCAGAGCTCCTTGTAGTCGCTGAGCTCGAAGAACTTCGAAAGATTTCCCGTAACCGCCGCCTTCACGAAGTCCTGGGCGCCGGAAAGATCAAACTTGTCGAGAAATGCGTCCAGTGCGCTCTGCTTCAGGGTTTCAGAGGCCGAGGCGCTTACCGCCGCCGTATCATTCGAGGAAGTCGGGAAAACATAGTCCCCGGATTCGACGAAAACGAGATCGGCGGACGAAAACCCGAGCTTGGTCGTCGAATAAGTGACCTTGGTCGTTGCTTTGGGCGTCACCGTCATGCTGCCAAGCATTGGGTGGACGAGGACGCCGGAGCCCTCCTGCTCCATCGCCTCAAGCAGGCGGTTCATGCCAGTGATGTACTCGGGGCCCGCGAAAACCGCTGTCAGAGTGATTTCGCGCGCGCTTTTGCCCAAGTCTTCGACAAAGGGCTTGTCGCGCTGCGGGTATTCAAACACATGCGTCCGGCGGCCAATCGTGAGCGTGCTCGCCGTTGCGTTGAACGGCACGCCCCGGAAAGACGCCGGCCACAGCTTTTCTTCAAAAGTAGCCATCAATCAGTCCCCGGAATCGCGTCATAGCTGTAATCGGTCGTAAGCGACATCGGACCGCGCGACGCAACGCCCTCTGTCCTAACCGTTGTTCCCTTATCCGTCTGGATGCGAAGGCGCACTTCACTTTGGGCGGTCACTCTGCCGTTGCCTGCCACCACGCCTTCGTCCACGCCCCTGAAACCCGCAGGAAGCCTGCCGTAGCTGTCGGAGAGCCTGTTCCCACGGCTCGACAACTCTTCAGTTTCACCAAAAAGCTTCTTCAGGAAACCGCCGACAGCGGACAGTTTGTCGAGGAAGCTGTCCAGCACCGGCATCCAGGTGTCTTTGAACTTGATGGCCAGCGCAATGCCGGCGGCCAGCGCCGTAAGGACAAGTCCCACAGGATTCGTCATGGCCGCGACTCCAAGGAGCCTCAGCGCACCGATCACTGTGGCGATCGATTTCACAAACGCCCCGACCTTGATCACAAGGTCCATGCCGATCAGCACGCCAAAAGCCTTCAGAATCGTCGATACGCCGCCAACGGATCGAATGAAGTCCGTGAAAGCGCGGATCGAATCAAACGCGCCCTGGATCATTGACTGCCAGTTGACGTCTTTCAGCTCTTTTGTCAGCTCTTCCACAAAATACTGGACATTGGTCGCAATCAGGTCCCGGCACTTGACGATCGTCTGCTCCATAGGCTCGATCAGGCCCTGAAGAACCGGCTGGAGCCTGGATCCGATCGCGGTAGAGAGCGTTTTTGTGACCGACTGGAGCTCGGAGAGCTGATCGCCGAACTCGTTGGCCGCCTTGACGTCCGCGGCCGACATGACAAGGCCCAGCTCTTCGGCTCGCTTTCCGAAAGCCTGGAGCCCCTCGGCCCCATCCTTGAGAAGCGGGATCAGCCTCGCTGCCACCTTGTCGCCAAAGGCCGCTGTCAGAATCTGCATCCGCGCCGCAGTCGATTCGTTGTTCTTCACCGCCTGGGCGAGGTTATTCATCACATCGGCCGCGCTGCGGATATGCCCGTTGCTGTCCTTAAGCGCAATGCCAAGGTGCTTAAACATGGCCACAAGGTCGGCGTTCTGACCCGCGGCCGCCTTGCTCATGTTGGACGTGAGCTTGGTGAGCGCTCCGTCGAGCTCATCGGCTGTCATGCCAGAGAGCTGAGCCCCGTAGCGAAGCTTCTGCAGAGCCTCAACCGATACTCCAGCCCGGATCGAAGCCTTGTCAATCGCATCGGCCAGCTCGAGGTACGAAGAAACCGCGCCTTTAATGGAAAAACCGCCGGCGCCGGCAAGGATGGCGAAGGGCTTGGCGATCACCCCGGCCAGATCCATCGAAGCCTGATTGAGCTCGCGAATCGACCTTCCAAACGCGTTCATGCGTCTGCGGACATCCTTCAGCGGAGCTGACAAATTGTCCCTCAGCTGAAGAACGGTCTGCAGTAAATATTCCTGCCCTGCCATCACTCACACTCCTCGGCATGAACCTTATTCGTCATTTCCGCGTACTGGCAGATGCGCTCAAGAGTCATGCCGCCGAATTCCTCCGGCGACATGCCCCAGAACCTCGCCATTCGAAAGATCGATTCCTCGACGCCGTCAATCGCTTTCAGCCACCGGCGGCACTCCAAAAAGAGGAGCTATCGCCTTCGCGATGGCCATGCTGTCTTCAACCGTCACCTGCCCGAAAGACTTCGAATCTATGGTTGTGCAAAGACGCTGCGCGTATTGCATGACATGATCAAAGGCCTCAGCGTTGGTCTTCTCATCGCCCATCATCTTGAGCGCCCGGACGTCCGCAAGGATCGGCACGCGAAAAGAGAGCTTTTCGTATGTCGTGCCCTGGTAGTTAACCGGTGTCTTCAGACTTACCTCAACCGGACTCATGACCAGTCACCTCTTACGCCGTTGAAAACAAGCTGAACCGTTCCGTCCTCCGGGGCGAAATTCGCATTGTCGCCCGCGAGGAAAGCGTCAGAGAGCGTGTAGCGCATGCCGTTCGCAAGCTCCGCCACGATCGTCATGTCAGTCGCGGTTCTCAGCTTCTCAAGCGGGAAATCCGAATCAACGTAGAAGTTGCCTGAAATGAACGGCACGACCGGCGTTTCGGAATATCCGATCACCCGGCCCGAGGCCGTCACGGCCTGACGCGTGTACTTGTTGACCGGGATCTGGAGGGATCCGCTCAGGTTGAGCTCCTCGCCGTCCACCGTGATGTAGCAGGTTCCTGAAATTCTCTGGTTTGCCATTTAACACTCCTTAATTCAGACGGAACTGGGCGAGAACCGCGAAGATCCTCAGCTGGTTCACAAGGTCAGGCGGCAGAAGCACATCGACCCGGTTCGGATCATCCGCGTTCCTCTCCACGATGAGGTTCTCCTTGAAGGCGTCCAGGTTCTCGACAAGAGCCTTCTCCTCGAGCTTCTGATACTCGGCGATGAGCTCGGCGCGGATGATCGAGGGCGTAACGACAGCCTGTCCGGAGCCAAAGTGCGTGCCATCGGAGGCAAGCTTGTGCCTCGGGTATTTGCTCGTGATGACGGTCTTCAGATCCCTCAGAATGTACGCGAGGGTAAAGAGCGTGCAGTCATCCAGGTACGAGTTGTCGGCCGACCCGAAGGCGTTCGTCTGATAGGTCGTGATCGCCCTCTCAATCCTCATGTAGCCGCCCTGGGTGTACTCGGTCGCAATGCCCGAGGTGAGGAGGCTCTGGCGCTCCGAGAGGTTGAACCTCGAGCCGGCCTGCGCCGCCGCCACGCCAATCAGCTCCAGAGTCTGAAGCGGACGGGCGGGATCGTTGTTGAGAGCGCTCGCGGCCCGGGCGGCGTAAGCACCAAGGACCTCCGAGCAGGAAGAAGCTACGGCGGATTCGATGCCAAGCACCGTTTCATGCTGATTGTTTCGGCTCTTTCCGAAGGAAACCAGATCAGAAACAGGACCGCGCTTGACCGTGAAAACGTGGCCGTAGAGCTGGCGCATCGGAGACCAGCGACCGGACGCGTCGTTCAATTCTGCGGCCAAAGTAGTCAGGCTTGCAGCGTCCGCAAAAGGACAGGCAATCACGTCATACTGCTCTTCGCCCATCGCAGCCACCACTCCGGCCAGATCAGGCGTTCCAGTCCCGCCCGAGAACGCAGTCAGCACAACACTCACGCCCTCGGGAAGCTCCTCGCCGGCAGAATAGCCCTGCAGGTTCACGGCAAGCTGGATGTCGTTTCCGACAAGGCCCGCGTTCTTCGCGTTGAAGGTCACAACCCCTGCGGCCGCAGCGGCAGTCACCGGAAGGTCGACATTGGCGGTCACAGCAGAAGCGATCGCCGAAGCAATGGCAGTCGCCGTATCATCAGCCGCAACAGCGACAGCTACCCGCACCGACCCAATGTAAAGATTGATCGTGCCCGCCTCAGTCGGGGTACCGGAGATGGTTGCCGTAGCGGAAGCCTTGGTCCCGGTCGGATCCGCCACAGGAATGCACCAGACCTCGCCGAAAGTATCGTTCTTGCGATACATCGTATTCATCAGCGCGAGCTGGGAGCCGTGGCCGAAAAGTTCTTCGCCCTGGGCTGAGGAAGACACAAGCTGCGGCTTAAGGGCCGTGGCCTTGCCTTTTGTCATCTGGCCGATCAGCAGCGTTTTCAGAATGCTCGTCGCCGTATTAGCCTGAGAATTGTCGAGCTCCGCATAAAAGAGCGGAACGCGAATCCCGGACGGGATGTTGGAGAAGGAAACTGCCATAGTTGCCTCTTATTTAGTTAAAAGTTCAGCGGTGACGAGTTTGTCATCCTCGTCCGCAGTAGAAAAATCTTTAGCTTTGAGCCTTACAGACTGCAGAACCGGCAGGGCGTCAATGATTCGCTGCTGCGCCGTAACGCTTCCCATCAAGAGCTCGCCGTAGGCAAAGTCGAGCGTCTCAACGAGCCTCGCTCGGTTGCAAGCCGACGTATTCACGCTCTGGCTCTCGAAATAAACGATCCGGTTTGTCTGCTCCGGATAGCCAAGCGGAAGCCCCAGCACAGCCTTAAAAACTTCTTCCTTCAGGTCCTCCAAGTAGTCGTGCCCGGTTTTCCCCAGAGCGTCATCACTTGTAAGAGAGACGCAGATGTTGATTGAAAAATGGTTGTCGATCGGCTGGCGGTACTTGGTCGATGTCGTCGCAGTCTCAGCCGTAACTCCGGCTGGAAGAACAAAGGCACAGGGCATCGACGGATTGACGCTGTCGTCGATGTTGAACCACGCATAGGCCCCGAACACCCGGCGCTCAAATGACGGGCAGTTTTCTCGCAGGCATTCGATGATTGGTGCGAGCTTCATTTAAACGAGATCTCCTTCGCGACAAGCGCTTTGTCCATCAGCTGGGCGAGGTTCCCCTCAATCTTTTCTTCTCCAACCTGCTTTGTCGCATCAACCATGAAATTTTTGCGGGGCTGGGCCACTTTCTTCCCGGCGGTCTTCTTTCTGCGCCGGTTGTCGGCTGCGGTCCGCGTTCTGGGTCCTCTGTGACCGTAATAGACGTAGGCCGGGTAGAAATCTTTTCCCATCTGATCCGTCTTCCAGGGCTTGATCACCACGGAAAACCCGGACCTCGAGGGCTTGGGCTTAATGGCTTTCTGCAGCACGCCGGTGTCCCTTCCCGGATATTCGTCCGGCTTTGAAACGCCTTTTTTCCGAACAAGGTTCTTTGCGACCCGGGCGATCTCGCGACCTTCTTTGCGCAGCCCGCTTTTGAGCGTCTTCACGTCAAAGTCGGCATACTTGAAGCCCTTCGGAAAGCGAACCTCGACATTAAGAAGCGCCATACTGGGCCTCGCATTCCAAAGCGGTAAAGCGGTGGGCGTCATTCATGTCCGTCAAGCGCTTCACCAGATACCAGGACCCTTCGTAAAAGACCTTGGTTGCATGGGTCAGGTCCTGAGGGCGCGTTCCAGTCGTGTAACGGACGATGAAGCGATGCGTCACGTCAAAGCCCGCCTGCACGGACCCCCAGTAGTTCACGCCCCCGATCACTTCGACCTTCGCCCAGACATGGAGCTTCAGCGTCAAGTCGTTCGCGCTGTCGGATGCGTCCTTCGGGTTCGTTTCAAGGCTGTAAATGTCGATGGGGCGCTTCAGTTCGCCAACTTTTGGAAGCTGCATAAGGCCCCCTAAAAGATCCGATAGCCGTCGAGCAGATGGTCATAGAACCGCCTGCCAGTCGCAATGGAGCTCTCTGATGCCCCGCGGTGCTCGTAAAGATCTGTCACGGTTAAAAGCACCCATGTCCTGACAGCCTCCGGAACATCGTCAACAGAGTCACAGAGCGCGTTCTCATCGGAGCGCTTCACAATTTCACGACCGCAGATCTGCTCGCACTGGGCGGTCGCTGCCATGATGTAGGTGACTATGAGCTCATCCTCATCGGCGTAATCAACGCGAAGCTGCTTCTTTGCGGCATCAAGCGTCACGGCGCCGAAATAGTCACTCATTTTTGTCTTCCTTCGCCGCTTTTCTCGATCGAGCCTTTGACGGCGAAACAACCTTCGCGGCCTGAGCCAGCCCCTGCTCAATCAGGACAACGGCGTATGGGTCGTAAACCTCTTCGACATCGCCCGCTTTCCGCGTTCCGACCATCGAGAGACAGTCCTTGAGAAATTCAATTCGCATAAAAGAAAAGCGGGAGAGTTTCCCCTCCCGCCTCGGTCAAGCGTTTACAGGCTCATCAGGCCGTGGGAACGCTGAGCGCGCCGCCGATAACGGCGGTGGAGTGCTCAACAGCCAGCGCAAGACGACGCTCCGCACGGATCGTGTAGAGGTTCTTGATGAAGTCGTCTTCGTTCTGCGCGGCAATATCAACCACGGTCTGCATGCGGTCGTACACCGTAGCGGCGCGGGCGAAATCGCCGGCGAGGAACTTACCCTGAGCCATCGCGGCGGACTCAACAACGCGCACGCCCCAGATCGTGGAGGCGGAGAAGCTGTTGGCCGGAGATCCGAGCAGATAAGAACCGTCAGAGGACTTTAGGCCCTGCAGTACAGCCCAGTCCATCGGGTTAAGCACAACGGCGCTGGTGCGGTAACCAGCGGCGTTGACGGTCGCGAAGGAGATGCGCAGCAGATCAAGCATCGTCGCTCCGGAGCCGCCCAGCTGAGCGAGTTTGAACGCCTGGGCGGTGTAGTTTCCGGTCGCCATAATGCCGGACAGATTGGGAGAAGTTCCATTGCCTGAAAGCAGCTGATCCTCGGCCGCGAGATTCACGCCGTAGATCATGCGGGCGTTAATAAAAGCCTGAAGAGCCGGGGCGTCGTCAGCGAGCTGGCGGGTGATCTTCGTCCAGTGGGCGATAACCTGCACCGGAGTCTGCATGAGTTCGAACTCGAACGCGGACGAGGGCTTCTTTGCGGCTTCAGCAACGGTCGCGGCGCCGTTCGTGAAGGTCTTTTCACGGAGGTACTCGATCGACTGAGCAGAGGTCGGAAGCTTCGGGAAGAGGGCTTCAATCGAAAGCTCGCGGGTTTCGAGCGGAACGATGCCCGGGACGCGGTACGGCGTCAGGTGAGCCTGCGCGGATGTGACGGGGTTTTCTGCCGCCTTGTTCGCGACAATAGCGGACGCAGAGCGAACGCCGGTCACGCCCTTGAAGCGCTTGTAGGACTCGGAGTTCACAAACTGCGCACCGATAGACTTGTCGGCGACTTCAGAGCCATCGGCCTTCTGAGCCTTCTGCTGAATGTCGAGCAGCTGGCGGGAAAAGAGCACCTGCTTTTCACCCAGTTCGTCAATTTTCTTCTGAACGTCCGCCTGGGCGGCTTCGCCCTTCTTGACGGATTCCTGCATGGTCGCGATGGAGGCGTCAATCTTGTTCAGAGCCTCGAGAGCGATTTTGATATCTTCTGCCATTTGTATTTCCTTTAGTGGTTAAAACCTTTCGGCGATGGCCTTAATTCTTGCCAACACCTGTTTTTCAGCCTCAGACTCAGAATCCCTCTGAGCCTTTTCGCTGGCAATCAGCTCCTTGGCCTTGGCAATAAAGGCCTGAGCCTGAGCTTTCGACAGGCCGGCATCCCGCAGGCTCTCTTCCAGCTCTCGAATTGATATAGCTTTCTGAATGTCTTCCGACTTCACCAGCCCGATCCGCGCCCGGTCATCGGCCGGGAAAGTGCAGACCGATATTTCGCGGAGGCCGGAAACTGACTTAATGTTCCTTCCGCCGGCCTCATTCCATTCGTAATCCTGCTTTGAAAGCAGAATTCCGACCGACAGGCCGTCGATCGTCCCCGCCTTCATCGCTTCATAGACGTCCCGGGCCTTCTGGATCGAAAGCGTCAGCTGACCTTCGACATACAGCCCCTGGGCGTTCTCTTTCATCGCCGTATAGCGGCCAATGGGCAGGTCCATCGTGTTGTGGTTCAGAAAGATGGGAGGCATCCGGCCCAGCACTTTCTGATACGCCCCCGGGAGAATTGTGTCCCCGTAGCTGTCGATGCCGTTGAACTTCGAGGCGTAGCCGCGGAAAAGCCCGGCCTCGCCTTCAGTTTTAAGCTCCACTTCATTGAGCGAGAGCGTCTTTTCAATAATCTGAGTCATATGCGCCTCATTGCTTAATCGGGTCGCCGAGCGGCGTCTGATCGGTGTTCGTCTGTTCCCCCAGGCGATCAAGCGGCACGAGGTTGTTCTGCGCGGTCAGAGCGTCGGCCCCGTCCACCGTCGGCAGGTTCTCGAGTTTTCTCACCTCGTTTCGCGTCATGAATCCGTTCTGCAGAGCCTTGCTGTAACTGTCATAGCGGCTAGCGATGTTCGCTCTCTGCAGCGCGCTCATCTTGAATTCACAATTGAGCGTTTCCTGCTCTTCGATCGTGAGAAGGGTTTTTGTCAGCGCCTGCTCTAGGCCGGTGCAAAGCGGTTGAATCGTCGATCGGTAGAAGCCTTCGATAATCTGCTCGAGGCCGCTTGCCGCCGTACCTCCGGAGCTGTTCAAAAGTGCGCTCGGCACACCGAACCACCGGCCGATTTCCTCAATCCCGAACTGCCGTGTTTCAAGCAGCTGGGCGTCTGCGGCCGACATCGAAATCTGCTGGTACTTCATGTCGCCCGGAAGGACATGCAACCAGTCTCCGGAACTCCCGGTCACCGGCGTCAGGTTCGCATAGCGCTCCTTCAGCTGGCGGATCTGAGAAGGATTCAGGTCCTGATCGATCATAAGAAGTCCGGTCAACTGATTGCCGTTCCCATACATCGTCGTGGCGTTCTTCTGAGCGTTCACGAGCTCGGTTGTGGTCGCCTGCATGTACTCGAGCGTCGACAGCCCGACAATGCCGTTCCCAAGCCCCTTCCAGTGAAGGATCTTGTCGGACTTGAAGTAATAGATGCTGCCGTCCTTGTAGTACTGATAGACCACATCGCCGTCGACAACACCTACCTCCATCTGATCGGCCGCTAGAGGAGTGAGGCTTACGAGCTGCCCCGTTCCGTCTCGCGAAATAAGAGCGTATCCGTTGCCTCTGAGGAAGCGGTTCAGCCCCATAGCCATCCAGAAATCGTGCGGCGTCATGTTGGCATTCGGGGCGCGAAGCACCTGCCATACGCGGCACCCCCTCTCCTCTGTGCGGTTTCCGTCAGGATCCCGGCGGTATACAACGATGGGGAGAGAGGCAATTGTTTCGGCGAGCAGGGTAACGCACGACCACACGGCTGAAAGCTGCAAGCCGTGGTCCGGAGGAATCGGCTGGACTCCGCTTACAACGGGCCCAGTTGGCTCCCTGCGCTGGAGACCGGAGACATCGCCAATCGGCGAGCCCCATCCGGCCCAGTGGGCGATGGACCCAAAAATAGAGGCTATCTTCATAGTTCAAGAAACTCATTCAAATCCATTGCCTGGTGGTCTTCCTTCAGCAGGGCACGAGAAAGCGCCATGATTCCGGCCACAACCCCGTCGATCTTGTTCTCCGGCACGTCTTTGCGCGGATAGATGTTCTCCTTGGCGTCAACGTGACAGACCACGTTGCTCACCATCCATGTCAACACCGGATCCCCGTTGAAGTGGAGGCGGTGGTCGAGCACGAGAGCCTGAAACTGCTTCATTGGATCCGAGAGGTTGGCAACCGTCTGCTTGCAAAGCACCATCGGGACTCCGTCATCCGAGAGTTCTTTGGAGAGCTGCACAGCCTGGAACGGGTCGTAAGCCACGCACTGCACCTCATAGCGTCCGCAGTCCTCGAGAATCGAATCCCTAATCAGCGCGTAGTCCGTCACTGGCCCTTCGTTTACATGCAGGTACCCCAGGTACTCCCATCCCTGGTACTGACTGTTCTTCCCGCGCTCGATCGCGGCCCGCGGCAGCCAGTAGTCGCCGAACAGGTAGTAGTTGTTTTCGCCGTTGACCATGCGGTGAAAGATCTTCACCTTCGCCGTCATGTCATTTGTTGAAGCAAGATCCAGCCCAATCCAACAGGGCTCGCCGTCAAAATCAGTTTCGTCCAGGCTTTCGTCCGCGCAGGCGTCCCACGCCTTCATGTCCATCCAGCCAACATCGGCGTTGCACCACACATCGAGGTGCTTCGTCTTAAAGTTGTTCTCAGCACTGGGCGTCGCTATGGCTTTAGCCTGGAGGGCCCGGATCACTTCCGGGCGAACGCTCACGCCCCAGTTTGGGTTCGCTTTAGACAGCGCCGCGTCGCTCTTCCAATCGTCCTCCGGATCAAGTGTGTAAATGATCCCGAAGTAGGACTCATCATTAATCGTGCGCGACAGGATCTTCGTTACAATGCTGCGCTGCTCGTAGCAGATCCCGGTGCGGTCAACACCTGCCGTTGTGATTGAAACCATCAGCGAATTGCGCCGCTTGCCGAGCGAAGTCTCAACCACGTCAAAAACATCCCGCTTCTTGTGGGCGTGCAGCTCGTCAATGATCGCGAGGTGCGTGTTCAGGCCGTCCAGCGTGCTTCCTTCGGAGCTCTTCGCCTGAAAGTAACTGTGCGTGCCCTCGACTACGATAGCGTGAGCCGTTACTTCGAGTCCAAAAGCTTCCTGAAGGCTCTTGTTCCCGCGAGCCATCGTCTGGGCGTCCCCAAAGACGATTTTCGCCTGCTCGCGGGTTGTCGCAAAACTGTAGACCTCGGCGCCTGGTTCATGGTCGGCGCAGAGGCAGAACAGCCCTATTCCTGAAAGCAATGTACTTTTGCCGTTTCCACGCGGCACTTCAACGTAAGCAGATCTGAAACGCCTGTTTCCGGCTTTAGCCTTCCACCCGAAAAGCGTCGTAAGAAGGAACACCTGCCACGGCTCAAGATGAATAGGCCGGCCCGCGAGTTCACCCTTCGTGTGCGTCAGGTTCTCAATGAACCAGCAGGGGCGCCCGGCCTCCTTTTCGTCAAAATGGTAGTCCCCATCAGGGGATGACCATCTCTTCAGGTCATCGGCCTGCCGCTGCACTGCCTCCTTCACGTACCGGCATGCAGGCACAGTACCGTCCGCCACGTCGCGCATGTACTTTTTCGCAATGGCAACGTAGTCCGGCTTCTTCATTCGTTATTCAAATATGGATTGTTAGATTCCGGTTTCTCTTCCTCGCGCGCGGGCGCGTGCGTGCGGGCGACCGGCGTGAAGCCAAGCTCCTTTTCAAGCTTGATCAATGACGCCAGAAGGGCCTGCATGGCCGTGAATTCCGGGCTCAGCTTCCTGCTGCCAGACTTCTCGTCGACGTCATAGAGCGCACCATGCTCAACCGCCTTCGCCATCTTCCGCCATAGAGCGTAAGTGCGGCACCACTGCTCTAGCGCAGGCCCGTCAACAACCGACAGGCGGCCTTCCGGCGCGTTTTTGACCGCAAGCTCCCAGGCTTCCTTTGCATCCCCCGGAACTCCGACCGGTGGATCATCGCTAAGCTTGTTTCCAACGACAGGAACAGTTCTTCTAACGCTCCTAGCGCTCAGATGAACACCGGTCGCCCGTTTTCTTTCATCTGATACTCGTCGTGCCGGCATAGTTCAAAAAATCGATGTTCGTGCGCAAAAAAAAGGCTAAGGGCGCGGTCTTGAGGGCTTTCGATTCCAAAATCTGATCCCCCTACCCCCTGCTGTCGACCTGCTCGGACTCAATGAGCTTGATTTCAATATCGGTCTTGCATTCGTCAAGCTGCGACGACAGAGAAACGATCTCTTCAAGCGGCAGCACTTCTCCGCTGAATCTTTTGTTCGTGATCTCGGCCAGTCGATCTAAAATCTTTCTAGCCTCGCCAATGCCCTTATATACAGAGGAAAGGCAGGACACTTTATTCTCAACCGACATAAGCACCTCTATGAACGAACCTAAATTTAAGGCTCACGCGTTCACCTGTCCGCACTGTGGTGTTTTGGCCACAATGAACTGGGTTTCTATAAAAAAGGACTTCTCAGAAGACTTTAAGAGCGAAGAAGCAGCCATCTCTGTTTGCTTCAATTGCAACAAGCCCGCTCTCTGGGTGAATAAAGAGCTTGTCTATCCGGATTACAAAGACGTTGCACCGCATAAAGACATGCCGGAGCCAGCTGCGAAAACATTTCGAGAAGCTCAGAGCATCCTCACTAGATCGCCAAGAGGATCATGCATGCTGTTAAGACTTTGCCTCGAACAACTTTTAACTTGGCTGGGCTACGACCAGAAAACTTTAGCCTCTAAAATTATTGAAGTTTCGAAGAGAAACACTCAGATCGAAAGCCTTCTAAATGTCTGCCGATTTGCCGGTAATGAATTTGTTCACGCGGGAACATTAGACAGCTTGGACAAGTCTGGGCTCGACCCCAAAGGAACCGCAGAAAGCTTATCCACTCTGATCAATTCAGCCGTCGAGATACTTATTACTCAACCCAAAATCATTGCGGACCTTAACAACCGCTTCTCAAAGCACTGAGTTACCGAACCCACCGTTTTCTTTAGCGGTCTTGCGGCTGTGACATTCGTGGCACAGAGCCTGCCAGTTGCTCTGATCCCACATTAGCTTTGGGTCGCCATGATGCGGAATGATGTGATCAACATCCGTGGCTTTAGTCAGCCGGCCTTGCCGCTTGCACTCCTCACAAAGAGGATGAGACTTAAGGAACTGGGCCCGCAGGCGCTGCCACTTCGAACCGTAGCCACGCTGCGCAGCCGTTCCCTTGAATCTTTTTCTCCGTGCCTCGCGTTCGGCGGCCAGCGATTTTCCCTTCTCCTTGTGCTTCGCGCAGAACTTCTCTTCAACCGGAATCGCCGCCTGGCACCCCGGATAAGCGCAGATATGAAGGAGAGGCATACTGTCACGAAACAAAGGAGTTTAAGAATGGCAATCACAGACCACGAAAAAGAGCTTATTAACTACGCATCCGCCTGCCTGTTTCAAACCTTAATCAAAGCCAATCCGTTTTCCAACAACTTTGTTGGCGACGCCGCACGTCAAATGGCCGGCAGTGTTGACGACAGCGCAAGATCGTTTGCTTTCTCCTTGATTCAAGCTCTTGAAAGAATTAACAAGCAAAACGAAATACTACAAAGGCAAATAGCTATGGAGTCCAAGGTCGAAGCGGAAAGAAGAGCTCAACAGACAAGAAGAACAAGCCTCTTCGTTGCGGGGCCTGTTGCACTTATTGTTGTTTTTATAAGTGAGGGTATTAAATACCTGTTTTCTTAGCCCAAAACAGAACAAGCATTACACCAAGGCCAAGACAAAGCCCCCAGAGGAAGCCGACAAACGTGCTCTGCCTTCTCTCCGATCTTTTCGCCTGTTCTTCTATCGTCTTTTGCTCTCGATATTCTTTTGCCTGAAGGTCTTTTTCAACGATTGCCAGGCGAGAAGACAGATCGTTAAGTTCTTTTTCGATATCTATGTTCAGCACGGTCATGGCTTGCTTTAAATCAATATAATACCATATTATACTATCATTGATAGTTTTTTATGATATTATATGAATCAGAAAGGAGGTGATGCTTAGTGGATGAAACAAAGGTAGTGCGGAAGTTCTCCTTCGAGATCAATCTCAAGATCCTCAAAGTCAAGATAGAGATCACGAAGGAAACAACCGAAGAACGGAAAGCGGAGCCCCGTAATAAGTAGCACCGCAAGCCCCCGGGAAACCGGGGGCACCATCCACCGAAGCAAGCACCTCCAAGGAGCATTTTATGAGATACGCAGTAAAACTTACAAAGCTTTCAAACGGCAAGTTCAAGGCCGAAAGCGAAGACCTCGGTGCCTCCGTATCAGACGAGTTCGCCACGGAGTCAGAGGCCCTCGACTTCATGTGTGACGCCCTTCCTGGGATGATGTATCTGCTATACAGGAAAAACAGAAAACCCATCCCCATGCCTAAAGCGAAAGGTGAGCATTACATTTATGTTCCGGCTCGCGTTCAGGCAAAGATACTTCTCTGGAACAAAATGATTGAGAAAGGAATCGGAGTCAATGAACTGGCTAGGAAACTCGGCATTCCCCAGGCCAACGCATCAAGGCTCACTGACATGTCGCAGGATAAGGCGAGCATGGAGGCGATTGAAAACGCTCTCATTGCCATCGGCAGCCAGTTCGATCTTTCAACAGTAAACAATTAAACAAAACCCGTCCTCATCACGAGGGCGGGGTCGTTTAATTCGTTTCATATAAATTAATTTGTTTTCGGAGTTGCGTCTGGCTGAATAACTTCCTTTACCTCAACGATTGTCCTATCTGTTTTTGTACGGACATTTTTCCGTTGCACAACCCGTACCACCGCCCTGATGCTTGTTCCGTTTTCAATCATAATCTTTCTGCTCTTAACGTCCTCAAGAAAATCATTATCCTCGACTGTTGCTGTAAACGTTATGCCATCCTCGCCTTCGCTAAATGTCCAGCCCTTCGGCGTTCCGTTCAGCATTGGTCCAATAACTTCAAGAATAACTTCTGTCTCGTTGTCGGTAAGAACAATCCCTTCTTCGTGGCGGAAGTACTTTCTATCGTCCTTTGTTATTTCTTCGGGTGAGGAATCCTTATTTCCGGAAATTTTTATCTTATCAACACCATCAATGTCTAGCGTCTGTGTAAACCTTGAAAGCTGTGTTCGCGTTTTCATCGAACTATAAATGTTAACAACTCCGGCGTTGATGTTGATTGATTGACCAAATTTGTTTATGGCACGGACTTCTCCAGCCGCGTTTGGCTTTGCTTCAACATCAACCTTTTCGCCAAAAGCCCATTTCCCGAGCTTAACAACATCTTTAACAGTATCAATAACGCCGCGAACGGCAGTTACTGCAGCAGCCAACGCGCCAGTAGACTGAAAACACAAATCAACAATAAACGACCCCGGGCGAAAACCTCCACTAACCTTAAGCTCCGCCTGAACGTTTCTGCCATAAATCTCTCTCGCCACTTGCTGAGAAAACCCATCAAGTGCCAACAAAGATTGCGCTAAAGCCGCAGCAGATATTTCGTGCTTATCAAACGCAGGCCCATCGAATTCAACAAAGAAAGTTTCTGTTTTCGTCGTGACGTTTTCCATTTTCATCTCCGGAAAATGGATTGAAGAAACTATTTTAACTTACATCACGACAAAAGAATCATTCACCACTTAGGAGAACTATCTGTGTGGATGTTGGTGCCGAGGTTTCGCTTCATGCAGCGGTAAGCAAGACAATTCCAATCAGGAGAAAAAAGAAGCGAAGCCCCGGCATAAGTGGCGCCGAGCTGGGGGCCGGCCTTAAGCCAAGAAACCCCGCCCGGCATAAAAAATTAACCCGGGAAGATGGTTCTTCTCGGGTTTGCGTTTCTTTAGGGTGCAAAAACTCTGCGTCGCCGCAGATTTAAAGCCTATTGGCACCGTTCGAATTGTTTGATTTATTATACATCAAACTCTAATTCCTGCTTTACCTTGGCAACAGCCGCAGCCATGAGCGTTTCAAACTCCCTATAAAGGATCCGCTCATAGCTGCAGATGGCCGTCTTGTTGTAGAGCTGGATGTACCGAAGCTTCAGCATCTCCTTTTCATACGGCTTCAGTTTTGCTTTTGTTATGGCCCTGTCGACCCGTAGAGCGTCGCCCTCGTCGCATACTCCACTGGAGGATGGCTCTATCTCATAGTTTGGATCGTTTTCGACCATGATTCGGTAGATTGGAGAAGCCTGGGAATGCGAACCGCTTCCAGTCCTGCTCCACCTCCCCCAATTACGAAGCCGCTCCTCAACGTCCATAGTAGCTCCTGTTGAAGAATCTCAGCCCACGCTCTTCAGCTCCATCATTTTCTGGGACCTCATCCACGGCCCACATCTTGATGAGCAGCCATGAGATCTCGCGGCCCGTAAGCAGCACCTCGATCGTTTCGCGTCCGGTCCTGCGTCCATAAAAGCGGAATCCTGAGCGAGCCTCGAAGAGTACCCGCACCCCGTTTTTTGGCAGGTCTTTCGGCTGGTGAACTGTGTGCCACGTGTACTGCATCGGACTATCTCCTTGTGGGATAAGGAATGACATCGAACCCGCCGCCGTCTTTTTTGCGTCGGGGATAGATAACAAAAAAATCGAACGGGTATTTGTCGGCAATGACTTTGCACTTTATCTTCGCGTCGTCCATGAACACCGCTGGAGCGCCTTTCACTTCGTGCAGCTCGATCCTGCCATCTGGGCGAAGAACGACGAAATCCGGCGTGTACCAGCATGAGCCATCAGCCACTTTGAGCTTCATGCTCTCGAACCAAAAATCTAAGATGCGTCCTGAGCGCTTTTCTCCCTCCAAGTAATCGGAGTACGACTGCTCGGTCTTGTTCAGCTCGCCTGTTTTGAGACGACCTCTGGCCCTGAGTCCTTCCAGTGCGTAGTTTCGATGCGCGGTTTTAAAAATCATGGATGCCAAAACTCCTCTATCGTCCTTATCCGTACAGAAGTGCAATCATGCTTATCGAACTCAACCACCGTTCGCCTCCACAATGGTTTTTGAGAACGTCAAAGCTTTTTCAAGAGTTTTTATGCCAACTGGCAGTCCGCGGATGAGCCTGCTCATAGAGCACCTGTTAGTCCCGGATGCCAGGCAGAACCGCTCAACCGGCATAGTTCCATAGGCTCTTACGATGACAGCCAGCTCTTCCGGCGTAGGAATTCTTGATTTCCGGGTTCTATAGACTCGTTCCAACGACCTCTTGTTGACTTCAGCTCGTTTTGCCTTGTCCCGCCTCGCTCGCTCACACTCATGATCAAGCGCTGCGAGCTGGCTGCTCCAGTAGCTCATATCGGTTCCCATGGCTTGCTCCTTTCCTTAAGTCCCTGAATGGCATCGAGCTGATGCGGTTTTGTCGTGTCGATTCCGGACATCCCGGACGGCATGTAGTCCTGCAGATACCGAGCTGAGCTTATGCAGAACTGGCCGCTAGGCTTGTCGTACCAGAGCGGCGTCATGCTTGAGTCTCCGGTTGCTCGCTGCTTATCGACTGTCAGAAGGACATCCGGTTCAGAGTCCCACTGGTCATTACGAAATCCGCCGTCGATAATCTGCTGCTCCTTCTCTCGATTGCGCCTGAGCAAGGCCACGTTATCGGCCAGGTTGCTGATGTCTGACGATCCGGAGATGTCAAAACGGGACGGCTTCGCGTTCTGCCCCTGACCATTCGCCGGCTTGCGAAGATGAGCGACAAGATGGATATGGGCGCCGGTTGCGATAGCGATTTCTTTCATGGTCTGGACCACGCGCTTCTGAGACTGCATAACCGAGTCCGAGCTGTTTCCAGTCGTGAGCATCATGAGGTTATCCACAACGATGTGCCGGCACCCGAGCATTTTTGCGGCGTAGAAGACACCGTCTGCGCAGTACTCCGCGCTGATAGCGCCCTGGTTCCTGTAGATGTAGAGCAAATCGTTCGCCCAGTCGAAGAAAGGGAAAAGATCCTGAGTCGTGGGCGAACGGCCAAAAGCGCAGCGCATGCAGCTGATCAGCGTCCGCTTCGGATCCATTTCGAACGAGAACAAACAAACTTTCTGGCTCTGAGACATCATGGAAAGAGCAAGCTGATTCATAAGGGCTGACTTTCCCGCTCCGTTTTCGCCGCCCCAGATAGTGAGTTCCGAAGGACGGAAGTCAAAGGACTTCACGAGCGGATTCTTTCCTGCAAGCCGACTGGCCGGGTACATCAACTCCGAAGCGATATCGCCCTGCAGCTGTCCGCACTTGACGATGTCCTCGGCAATCCGGGCGTTGTAGTCACTCCAGGCGCCGCGGGTTTTTGCCGGTTCAACGGTCCCTGCAAAGACATCTGCCATCTCTGTAAACCTCCATTCTGTCGGTTGAGTCCAGGAAAGAAGCGAAGCACGGATCAGCGTTCAATATGTTGTCTCTGCAGGCCCACATCACCGGATCCATACCCTCCTCAGACTTCACGGAAACGGAATGCCCCCGGCAGAATCGCCAGTCCACGTCCTGGAACCTGTCCAATGGATCGATAAAAACCTCGTCGTCAACGTATGGAACGAGATCTTCCTCGCCGTCACCGAAGCCCCAGTTAACCTTGAGCCTTGGTGTTGCGTGATCCGGAAAAACCTTTGATCGGAAGGTGATGTAGATCACCGGTCCGAATGGAGCATGACGGTCGATCCGTGCGGCTTCAAAAGAGTCCATTGAGTTCCTCGTAGATTTCGTCGTCGTGGTTCTGTGGTTCAGAAGCGGGCTTCGAAGAAGGCGCCGGCGCCTGACCCTGCTGCTTCGCAAGCCTCTGCCTTTCTCGTTCCTGCCTACCCATGCGTTTGAAGTCGTCCTCCGGTTCCTGCTCTCTCTTCAGCCACTCGGCTTTAAATCCTTGCCATCCCCGCTCTATGCAGAGATCTATCGCCTGCGCTGGTGTTAGTCCAGCCTTAGCCGCTTGATTGCAGAAGAGCTTCCACCCATACTTCGTGATTCCGCCCGTCCTCTTTGCTTTCCTAACCTGCATCCACGCGTCCCATGCCTCAGGGTTGATTTCTGGTGGGCAGGGGAACGCGGTCTTCCTCCTCGCCGGAGGCGGGGAGGGAGGAAGAGCTTCTTTATCTGTTAATTGATTTGTTAACTGATACTCTTCATGTCCCGTTTTTGGGACTACCGATGTACCGTTTTTGGGACTACCGGTAGTACCGTTTTCGGTAGTACCGTTTTCGGTAGTACCGTTTTCGGTAGTACCGTTTTCGGTAGTACCGTTTTCGGTAGTACCGTTTTTGGGACTACATTGAATCAAGTACTTGTTTCCGTTGTTCGGTCGTTTCTCAACTGAAATAAAACCCATCTCTTTGAGTTCTTTTAAAACCTTAAACACAGTTTTTCTGTTGAGCAGAGTATCTGCGCATAGAGAAGGCACAGACGGAAATGAGGTGCATTTATCGTCTGAGTACTTAGCCAACGCCAAAAGCATCAGACGTTGTGTTGATGTTTTGACATTTGCTTCCCAAGCTTTTCGGGTAGCGGCAATTCCAAGCCACTGATCCATTTCGACCGCCTCTATTTTTTAGGGGTTTCTTTTTTGGATGGCCGTATAACGAAGTACCCTAAATTTTCAAGTTTTACTTTTGCGGGGATTCCACGCTTTGCCCACATGCACACTCGCGTCACCCCCTTTTTCCCGGTAAACCCAAGGTGTCGAGCTACGGCCGACGGCCCCCCGAGGAATTTAATGAGCTCTTCATCTGTCATTTTGATAGCCGAACAATTTGTTATGTCGAATATTCTAACACACTGTTAGGCATATTGTTGCGTCATTCCGTTAAAATTACTAACAAGGAGTGAGCCAAAATGTCTATTCCAATAAATGAAGGTCGGGCGGTAATGCAAAAGATTGTTTCGCTATTAAAAGAACGGAACATTAAAGCAGCAGAGTTTGCACGGCTAATGGGAGTTCAGTCGTCGTATGTGTCTAACTGGAAGCGACGAGGAATACCTGCCGATCGACTTCCGCGAGCCGCCGATGTATTGGGAGTTGGTATAGATGTTCTTCTCGGCAGGGCCGAAGAGGTGCCAAATAGTGCAATCCCAGTGGTTCTCTCTGGGCACATTCCCGTTGTTGGAAGGGCACAGCTTGGGGATGACAACGATTTCGCCGACTTTTCCTTCTATGATGATCCAGATGGCTATATAAGGCTACAAAGCAAAGATCCAAACGCTTATGCGCTGCGGTGCGAGGGAAGCTCAATGCTCCCGCGAATTCGCCCGGGAGAGTTTGTGGTCGCCGAACCGTCTATAGAAGCCATGCCCGGAGACGAAGTGGTTGTGCAAGACACCACTTCGAGAGCTATGGTAAAAAGATTCTTGTATTGGAGAGATGGTTATTTATATTTAGGGTCGGTAAATGATGCTTATAAAGATGTCATTATTCCCAAACAAAAAGTAAAATCAATCCACCCGGTTTTAGCTATTGTTCCAAAGAAATTGTGGCACCCACATTAAACTTCGCTCTCCGAAACAAAATAACGCCTCGTTAGTTCAAGAGGCGTTTTTTTTTGACATATAGCTAACATTGTGTTAGCATTCAGATCACAAAGAAATTTTCGTGTTGTTAGTTAATACACGAGCTACACGAGCCGTTTCGGCTCGGAGCAAGGAGCCAGACATGAAAGACCTCATCGAGGCGAAGTGGAAAGAGGAAAAGAAAATGGAACGCTGTTTCGCGGTTTTCCCCAGCAAGGGCACCAAGATTGTCTTCATCCGCAGGCACGAGGCCTGTACCTACGGAGACAAGAACATCCCGTGCCACACATGGGAAGCCCAAGTGGTTTTCACTGACGACCACGGGAACATGTCCGCATTCGACAAGGGGCAGGGGGTCGCCCCGGACAACAACACCAGAGCCGATCTTTTGGAGCTCTTCGGCTTCGACAGGGCGCTTGCGAAAACGGCCCGGTGCATCTGAGAGAGGAGCCAGACATGAAAGACGATTTCATTTTTGGATCGGTGATCGTCCTCGCGGTCATTGGAGCATTCACCGTCGGCGGCTGGGTGCTCTGGGCGCTGCGGGCGATCGCGGGGGTCTGAGATGACGGCATTTTTTCTTTCGTTGACTGGCATTGCGATTTGCGTGGCCATTGTGTTTCTCTCAGTGCAAATCGGGTCCGGCCTTCTCACGCTAAGCGCTTCAATTGATGAGCTTTCTAGAACTCTGAAAAAAAGTCACGGAACCTTACGTCAAAGCTCATGCGCGTCAGATAAGAGCCTAGGAGAACCAAATGAATAATGCCATTCCAGTTTTCTGGCGGGATAAAAAACACCTGCAGGTTCTGAACTCTGTCGAGGTTATGAATCGTCAGGCTTCCCGTGGAGCTCGTTTGCATTCGTTCAATGTCTTTCTCGGAGAGCCTGCCTGGATCGATCTCGGGGAACACTTTGCACCCTTTGATTGTGATTTTCTTGATCACAAAGTTTGGCGGCACGCGGTTTACAGAAAGAACAACAAAGAAAAGGCGATTCCTTTTCCCAACATCGGAGGAAACCATTCCGGTGCTGTGAATCCAAATATCTGGCCTGTTCAAACCCAGCCCCGTGAAGACGAAATAGGCCGTAGCTATGGCTCCTATGGCGGAAATGATAGTGAAAAACGGCTCAATGGCTTTGATGAAATTGAGCATTGCTGCACCCCCTCTGTGAGGGAAATAAGGATTGGTCTCCAAGAACTTTACCTCACAGAGGGGCTCACCAATGGAAACAGGAAGGAGTGGTGAGATGGAAGGCAAAAAGATCACCGCTGAGGCCGCCCGCGACATCTGGGCGGCCGAGCTCAAGAACGGCACTGAGTCTTTTCACAGGTGGGGATCGACAACAAACCACCTGATTGACGTTCTCAAGGACTTACATGAACTGACTGGCGGCCATATCGACGATCCTCTTGGCTTCTTCATCCTTAAGTCCGGTGACAAGCATCTGCCTGAGACAGAGAAGGTAGAGGGCATCCATTCGAGCCAAAAAGCCAAGTTGAGACGCGAAACGATTGCTTATTGCCTCGTTTATTGCCTTCTCGAACGGAACTCTACTGGAAGTTCGCATTTCGATGTCCTGCTTAACAAGGCTCTGAAGCTTCTCATGATCGAACGCCTGGAGGAACGGGAAATGGATAGCTCCTTTTTCAATACCAGCAATGATGATCTGGGCAGCCTCTTCGGAAGTAAAGGCGTTTGAATCTTTTTCTGTCATGTGATTTCTCCTAAGGGATGGTTGAGCTAAGAGAGCTTGCTAGGTCCTCTACAAACTCAATCATCCCACAGGGAGAAAAGCGAACCCTTATCTCTGGACCACATCCAGACACAAGGGCTTGCGATAAAGGCAAGTTCAAGGGGTGAAATTCCCCGGACGGCTCTGATCCGGCAGCGGCATGCCGGGGAGCCCGAGTGACAAGCTGCACGACCTCACGCGGCTAACTTCCTGAAGCTCTTCTGAGCCATAGGCCTGGGGCAGGTTCCACCAGTGCAGGGAGGACAAAACGCCAACACATGCTCTTTTAACAGAGGGCATCTGTGGGCGCTTTAGTAGCCGTTAAAATTAGTGGCACGTTTTAATGGCGATAAGCCGAACACAGAATGTATTTCCTACAAAGAGGCCGGGCAATGCTTAAATCAATTTCTTTATTTAATCACAAAGGCGGAGTCAGCAAAACGACGACCGCATTTAATCTAGGGTGGGCTCTGGCGGACGCCGGTTATAAGGTACTTCTCGTTGATTTGGATTCTCAATGCAACCTGACGGGGATTGTTCTGGGTTACGGGAAAATGAGCGATGGACTTGACAATTTTTATGGAAGCCGGGCAAACCTTACTCTTAAGACTATTGTTGAGCAATTAATCGACGGGGATACTCCAGATAACATTTTAGGGAATGAAAAAGGTAACCTTTTCCCCACTCAAAATGAGAATTTATATCTTTTGCCTGGGAGCCTGAATATTTCAGATATGGACTCTCAGGTAAGTATTGCTTTGAAAATTGCTGTTGGCATCCCCGCCACACGAAACCTTCCTGGGGCATTACCTCGTTTAATTAGATCGCTTGCTGAAAGAGACGGGTTTGATTTCATTATTTACGATATGAGCCCCAATGTTGGCGGAATTAACGAAGTAATGCTGATGTCAAGCGACTATTTCATTGTGCCAACGACACCGGATTTCTTCTGCTGGCAAGCAATTTCATCACTATCAAAACACATTAAATCATGGCACCAGGAAATCGACAGCTTTAAATTATCGGTACCAGGGCGGACAAGCTCCTCTCTTACCAATCATCCTCAATTTCTTGGGACAATTCAACAGCGCTACCGCATTAGGAATCAAGAACCGGCTAAATCCTTTGACAGATGGATTAATGAGATAAGAAAGGCTATAGATACCGTTTTAATCCCCTCATTAAAAGAAATTGATTGCATAGTTGATCGGGGAACAGTTCAGGATGTTTTAAATGCCAACCGCTCTAAAAATGGAGGGGGACTTAATGCCTATGATCTTGCTCACATCTCTGACTTTAATTCACTTATAGCAATGAGCCAGAGCCTTTCTAAACCTGTTTTTGCACTTACTGACGAAGATATTATTGGGCAAAAACAATTCGGCTACGCACTAGATACGATGAAGCGCAGCAGGGATTCGTTCCGAGAACAGTTTAATAGGCTAGCAAAAATAATTGAGATGCTGACAAATTAAGCAAAGCAATTTACTACAAATTGTAGTAGGTTGAAAATTTTAGAGTTTTACATCAGATCCGCCAGGCGCAAGTCAGGCGGATTTTTTTATGGAGCAAACATGAGTTATGCCACATTGATCTTGGGTGAAAGCGGGTCTGGAAAGACGTGCTCGCTCAGAAACCTGGATCCAACGAAAACACTGCTGATCCAGCCAGATCGCAAGCCGCTGCCTTTCCCTCCGACCGGTTGGAACGAGATCAAAACCAAGGGAGACGGCGGAAACATCTATGTAACCGACAACCCGAAGACGATTATTGAAGCCATGCACCGGACAACGGCCAGCATCATCGTGATCGACGACTGGCAGTACATCCTAGCGAATATGTACATGAACCGGAGAAACGAGAAATCGTTCGACAAGTTCAACGACATCGGGGGCGCCGGATTCGATATCGCAAAAGCCGCTTCAGATCTCGATCACGACAAGCGGGTTTACGTCCTTGCTCACACAGCAACGGACGAGTTCGGGAACACGCGCATCAAGACGCTCGGAAAGCTTCTGGACGACAAGATTGTTGTAGAGGGCTTGTTCACCACAGTTCTTAGAACACACGTCGTCAATGGCCGCTATTTCTTCTCAACGCAGAACTCGGGGTCAGACACCGTCAAGTCGCCCATGGGACTCTTCAATGATCCAGAAATCGACAACGACCTTGCTGCAGTCGATGCGGCTATATGCAGCTACTACGGAATCACTTCAAACGTTAAAGGAGCATGAAATGAAATTTTCTCTCGATCCTAAGGGCGCTCGCTCTGTCGGAAAAGCACAAATGATTGATATCAGCGGCGCCTATGAGGGCGTTTTTAAGGACGCTTATTTCATCAGAACACGCAGCGGCGCTGGGTTCATGCATTTTGACTTCCTGTCTGTTGAGGGACAGCGGTGCAACATTTCGATGTGTGTTCAGAAGATCAATGGCGAAGCGACATTCAACCGCGCCATTGTGGACGCCATCATGACAGTTCTTCGCCTGAAGGAGGTTGTATCTGTAAGCGGAGATGTGAATCGCAACGGAACTGTGACGCCTGTTGATCGCTTTCCTGAACTCATCGACAAGCCGATTGGCCTGCTCCTCCAGAGGATCAACGATCCCAGCAACGAGCGCTACCCGTACAGCATGAACATCGTCACGCCTTTCGACAAGACGACGAAGATGACCGCGGCCGAAATCCTCGACCGAGCTACCGAGGCAAAAGCGATGGAAAAGAGGCTTGCGAAGCTGAAAGACCGTACGCTCCGCGTTCGTACTTCCGAGCCCATCCAGGAAGCCTCGTCTAGCGAACCTGACGAAAACATCCCGTTTTAAGGAATGGCCATGAGTTCTCTGTACGAAATTAACGATCAGCTTTCTGCTGCCATCAATCGCCTCCAGCTCTGCTTTGACGCAGAAACAGGAGAGGTGGAGGACGAAAAAGCTCTCGCCGCAGCTGAATTGGAACTCTCCTCGCTCCAGGCCACATTCAACGCCAAAGCTTGCGCTGTCGCCGCATTTATGGACGACAGCCAGGCGCTGATCGAGCAAATGAAGGATCGAGAAGAGGCTATCTACAAACGCAGAAAGGCTCTGGAGAATCGCAACAAGCACCTCAAGCAGTACCTGCTCGACGCGATGACTGCTCAAGGGATCAAGAAGGTTGAATCTCCGGACTTCCGGATCAGCGTGGCCAAAACGGCCCCCAGCGTCGAGATTTTCGACGAGGCTCAGATCCCTGATAAGTACTGGATTTCCGAGCCGCGGCTCAATAAGACGCTTCTTAAAGCTGATTTGAAAGCTGGAGATGACGTACCAGGCGCCAAGCTCTCTGCGCCTGGCAAATCACTAAGGATTTCTTGATAAGGACGAAGCGCAAATGTCTTCAACAGAGAAAGAAACGCAAGAACCGAAGCTGCTTACCGTCCGCATGAAAGACCTTTCTGCGGCTATCGGCCTGAGTCCTTCGACCATTTTCCAATATGTCCATGATGGGAAGTTTCCAAAGCCCATAAAAATCAACCCGCGCGTTTCCCTTTGGAAATGGTCGGAGGTTGAGGCCTGGCTCGATCAGCAAGCAAAGAAACAAGAAGGCAAATAGAAATGTGCGAGATGAACTTTTCAGTCGAGATCGGGTCCGGCTACCCCAAGCTGCTCATCAGGAACGGGTCCCTGGGCGAGATCGTGATGCAGATCCGCATCACATCCGAGAAGCAGCTCGACAACCTGACAAACATCATTTACCTCGCCAGGCAGCAGCTGGCTGAAGCTCAAAAGTCGGAGGCTTTGTCATGAGCGGAGTGATTCTTTACTGTCGAAAACTTAACGAGCTGGCGAAGCTGCCGACGAAGGGCTCGTATGGCGCAGCGTGTCTTGGCCTGTACTCAATACAAGATATTGATCTTGAAATTGGTAAAACAACAATAGTTGGTACAGGACTTGCGATGGAGATCCCAAGCAGTCACGCGGGGTTGATCTTTACGAGGTCGAGCATGCTGGCTAAGCACGGGGTCTTAAAACCGGCCACGGTCATCGATTCGGACTACCGCGGTGAAGTAGGTGTGCCGCTTTTCGCCACGGCGCCTTGGCACGTCCACATTGGGGACAGGATCGCCCAGATCATGATTCTTCCTATTCCGGATGTGATGGTTGTCCCGGTCACGAAGCTTTCGGTGACTGAACGCGGCGCCGGTGGGTTCGGGTCAACGGGGCGGTGATCATGCCGAAAAGCAAGAAACCACGGAAGCCGCACCGCAAAGTCTCAACACTCGCCGGGCTCCGCGCTGCGTCCGCCCTCTCCCAAATCCTGATCCGCGGAAATGGCGTCTGGACCCGCGATGACAGACTGGGATTCGGCCTGGCTTTTCTCGAGCCGTTCGCAGCTATCCGCTTTTCGAAGGGAAAGGATCCATACCTCATGGAGTACTTCAGGCTGGCAAAAGTTCAGTTGACATTCGCCTGTGGTCTCACCAACTGGTATGCAGAGGACGAGAAAGTCGCAGAGCGCGAAAAACTGGCCGAGGCCAATCTCGCCTTCCAGACCGTCTTTAACGTTTGGCAGCGGCATGGCCGCATCTTGTATCCGCAGCTCAAGCTGTGCCGAACCCGCATGGCGGAGCAGTACGAGACGCTGCTAAACAACTTCGAGCCGTATGAGATCGCGAGCCAGCGGTATGCAATGGCAAAGGCACCGGCCTTCTACGACCGGGCCGAAGAAGAAATGGACGCTCGCCTGCACTTCAAGGAGATGAACTATGTCTGATATGGTAAACCATCCTGCGCACTACACGCACTTTTCGATCGAAGTCATAGACATCATCGACCGCATGAATTTCTGCGCCGGGTCGGCCATCAAGTACATCCTTCGCGCGCCTTTCAAGGGAGAGTACGAGCGCGACCTGCGGAAAGCGATCTGGTACCTGCGGAGAATTCAGGAGCTCCATATTGAAACCGGGATTGAGGTCGAGGAGGAGATCGCACTGCGTCATGTTTCTATGGAAGCGACCGTTGAAAACATTCGGCAGGCCCTCCAGTTCATTGCCGACGGGAACCTGAGCTGGGCGATCAAAGAACTGGAGGCCGCGATCAAGGAGGAGAAGGAAAATGATTAAACAGGGGATTAACTTCGAGGTGACTCTTACCCCGAAGGAGGTGTGCGAGATGTTTCAGGTCAGCAGGTCTACGCTTTACAGGTGGGAAAAGTACAATCCTGACTTTCCTAAGCCTTTAAGAATAAACACAAAGGTACTTCGCTACCGCAAGATAGACATCGAAGAATTTAAAAAGAAAGTCGGTTTTTGCGTGGAATAGATCTAAACTGACACATAAAGTTTACAATTCTATTTTGACTTCGATGCTCCATTCAAATAATATGGAAGCGTAATGGGACGGGGACTCCCCCATCCGGCGCTGGCCTGCGGGGAATTCCTCGTGGGCCTTCTGCTTTTCCGCCTTCTTTAGTTGTTTTCCTTTATCACTTACTTTTTTTGGAGGGCATATGACAACATATACTGCTCAAGCTCTCTTGGAAGAGTTTTGGGATATGAAGGTGCCCATCAAGCCCGAATATTTTGCCGAAAAGTTGGGCTTGTCAGTCGTAAAGAAGGATCTTGGCTACCGCTCCGGCTATCTTGACGAGGGCAAAAAGACCATTTTTGTCAACGAAAAAGAAATACCTGAGCGCCAGCGGTTCACAATTGCTCATGAACTTGGCCATCATTGCCTGGGGCATGGAAGCGCTGAAAGAAACACTGTTTTCCCGAGCGGGGCAATGAGCTACGACCCTGTCAAAGAAGCAGCAGCCAACAGGTTCGCTGCTGATTTGATCATGCCGGCGATAGCGATAAAAGCTCTGATCGAAAAGGTAGGGATCAAAGACCCGGTAAGACTGCGCCAGGTTCTCGGCGTATCTTCTCAAGCGCTCAATCTTCGCTTGGCGAAACTAGGTTATTTCCTATGACTGACAATAAAGAAGAGATCGACCTAACCTCCCCCGTTAAGGAAATAGTTAACGATACTTCTGCGATAGATTCAAAATCTCAAGCTTAACTGAGAATCACAGAGCTTGAGCTGGAGCTCCGCCAGTGCAGGTTGGATATTGAGAAAGAGTCTCTTGACCGTATAAAGAAAAATTCGGCCGGAAGAACTTGCATAGTTTGGATAACTGCGCTGGCGATGATTGCTTTCTATGCGCTTTTGTTCTTTGCGTTAAAAGCGGTGTTGTGCGGGGCCGAGAATACTGAGCCCCATGTTTTAATAACCGCTATGATCATTTCAGCCTCTATTCCTACCATTCTTTTGATAGCCTTAATTAAAGCTGTAATATTCCCCGTTTCTCAAAAACTAACCGAAAACTCAAAGATCTCTGATGCTGCCCCAGCTGCGAAATTGATCGAAGCCCTCAAAAACATCACCGATTAACTGCCCTCTCCGTTGCAATTGCGGTTACCTTATCTGCCCACCACTGCATAAGTTCCTTCCTCTCCTTCGCATATTCCGCCCGGTTGTAGACCGCCCGAATGTCGTGGTGCTCGTGGGCTAAGCAGCGTTCAATGATGTCGGGCCTGAATCCCTCCTCGTTTGCAAATGTTGAGAACGTGCGCCGGAAGTCGTGAGGAGTAAACGCTGCGATCTCTATCCCCTTCTTTGCCGCCGCCCGGCGAGCGTCATTGATCCACTTGTTGGGAGACTGGGGGACGATGGAAATCGTCGAGTCGTTCCTGCCCGGAAAGACGTATTCCGAGGCGCCGTCCCCTATGTACTGCAGACCAATGAAGAGATCGACGGCCTGACGGCTCAGGTACACAATATGAGCCAAGCCGCCTTTCATGCGCTCGGACGGTATTGTCCACTTCCCGGCTTCGAAATCCACCTCATCCCACTTCGCCCCCACCAGCTCTCCTTTTCGTACAGCGGTCAGCAACAGAAGCTTGAGGAAGGCCTTGTTGGAAGAAGCGATGGGCGTGTAATCCAGGGCCCGCAGAAAATTTTTGAGCTCCTCAGCCGAAAGTGTTCTGTCACGGGATTTAAAGACGTGAATTGTGCTGGGCTTTACATAACGGGCAGGATTGTCAATCCGGATGCCCTTGGTTTCATTGAGCCAGAGATAGAAGGATGAAAGGATGTCCCGGGCAGTCAATGCGGTGGCTGGCGCAGAGGCTTTGATCGGCTCAATCGCCTTGCGGATGTCATTGTCGGTCAGTTCGGAAATGTGCAGCCTGCCAAGTTTGGGGATGATCACGCTGCGGATTGTGTAGCGCCGGGCCCTGCGGGTTGATTCCGCCATCTGAGCCTTCTCGATCCACTCCCCTATTCCTGCCTCTATCGTGTCTTCGGCTTTCCTTCCTATTGCTGCAGCCTTCTTTTCCCGAGCCGGTGAGCGCCCCAACGCTAGAACCTTCTTGGCTTGAAGCAGCATCTCTCTCGCTTCAGCGAGGGATATCACAGGGTACTGACCGAAGGTAATGGTTTCCTGCCTCCCGTCGATTTTGTAGTTGTACCGGAAAGACTTCACTCCGGTCCTCGTCACAGCCAGATACAGGCCGTCGCGGTCAGCTACACGGTACAGCCTGTCCTTAGGCTTGAGGGTTTTGATCTTGGTATCGGAAAGCATATTTTCCAGTTCCTTCGAGTACCATTCGATTTTTTAGCATCGAAACCATGCAACCATGCGTGGTATCGGCCGCCTAAGGAACTATATCATTTTCCGTGCCATGATTTTTTGTTGCTTCGAACTAATCGATAGTGATCGGAGTTGATATAAATAAAGCGGGCAATTCAAAGCATTTTCAACAACTTAATGCCTTTAACTGCCCGCTATTGGGTGCTATCTGGTTAAATTTAGATCATTCCCACTCAATCGTCGCCGGCGGCTTTCCGGAGATGTCATAGCAGACTCGGTTAATTCCCTTCACCTCATTAATTATGCGGTTGGAGACTTTGCCGAGCAGATCATAGGGAAGCTGCGACCATTTGGCAGTCATAAAGTCCGTGGTCTCGACAGATCTCAGAGCCACAACATAATCGTAAGTACGCCCGTCGCCCATCACCCCGACGGAACGAACAGGCAGAAACACCGCAAAGGCCTGAGACACCTTGTCATACCAGCCTGCCGCACGCAACTCATCAATAAAGATGGCATCGGCACGCTTCAGGAGATCAGCATATTCGCGCTTCACCTCGCCCAGAATGCGCACACCAAGCCCCGGCCCCGGGAAAGGATGGCGGAAAACCATCTCCCGCGGAAGCCCGAGCTGAAGCCCCAGCTCGCGTACCTCGTCCTTGAAAAGGCCGCGGATCGGCTCCAGCAGCTGGAGGTGCATATCGGGGGGAAGGCCGCCCACATTGTGATGCGACTTAATGACCTTCGCTTTCTTGGTGTTGGCGGCAGCAGACTCGATAACATCAGGATAGATGGTCCCCTGAGCAAGCCACTTGGCACCGGTCAGCTTCTTCGCTTCGGACTGGAAACATTCCACAAAATCACGGCCGATGATCTTGCGCTTCTTCTCCGGATCCGTCACTCCCTTGAGATCAGAAAGGAACTTTTCAGAGGCATCCACCATCACGAGCTTCATACCCATGTTCTTTTCAAATGTCTCGCGCACCTGCTCGGCCTCATTGAGCCGAAGCAGCCCGTGATCGACAAACACGCAGGTGAGCTGATCGCCGACTGCACGGTGAATGAGAGCGGCGGTTACGGACGAATCCACACCGCCGGAAAGGCCGAGGATAACCTCATCCTTGCCCACCTTGCGGCGAATTTCCTCAATCGCCTCTTTCGCAAAATTGCCCATTTCCCAGTCCGGCTTGCATCCGCAGATATCCAAAACAAACCGCTGCAGGATTTCGCGCCCTTTTTCGGTATGGGTCACCTCAGGATGGAACTGAACCCCGTAAAAGCGCCGGGTCTCGTCTGCCATTGCCGCTATCGGGCAAGAAGGCGTCGAAGCCATGACCACAAACCCCTTCGGGAGTTCCGACACCCGGTCGCCATGACTCATCCAAACCTTCAGCATTCCTTCGCCGTTCGGCCCCTTGAAGTCTTCGATCCCCTCGAGAAGCTTCGTGTGATTGCGGGCGCGAACCTCCGCGTAACCGAATTCACGCTTGGTCCCGGGCTCAACTTTTCCGCCAAGCTGCTCCGCCATCGTCTGCATGCCGTAGCAGATGCCCAGAACAGGGACCCCTGCATTAAACACAGCCGGGCTGGCCTGATCCGTCGACTCCTCATAGGCGCTCATATAGGAGCCGGAAAGAATGATGCCGCTTGGATTGAATTTCCGGATGAAATCCTCGCCGACGTCATTAGCGTGCACTTCGCAATACACATGGGCTTCTCGCACGCGTCTGGCGATCAGCTGGGTCACCTGACTGCCGAAGTCAAGAATCAAAATGCGGTCGTAGTTCATGAATTCTCTTTCAATGAGGCTGTTGCACAAACAAAAAAGCGGGCATCCCGCAGCCCTTGAACCCATTGTTCCAAGAGCCCTGGATGCCCGTCATTTTAGCCTATCAGACCTTAGGTCAGATTACTGCTGATGGTAGTTCGGAGCTTCCTTCGTGATCTTCACGTCATGGACGTGAGACTCGCGCATGCCGGCAGCCGTTATCTCCACGAAGCAGGCCTTCTTGCGCATGTCATCGATGGTCGGGCAGCCGCAGTAGCCCATGGAGGAATGCAGCCCGCCCATCAGCTGGTAAATAATTGAGGCAACCGGTCCCTTGTACGGAACCATGCCTTCAATGCCCTCGGGCACAAACTTGGAAATGTTGCCCTGATTGTTGTCCTGGAAGTAGCGGTCGGCCGATCCGTGGCTCATGGCACCGAGCGAACCCATCCCGCGATAGGACTTGAAGGTACGGCCCTGGGAAAGAATTACTTCACCGGGGGCCTCGTCGGTGCCCGCGAACATCGAGCCCATCATCACGGAATACGCGCCGGCTGCGAGGGCCTTGGCGATATCGCCGGAGAAGCGGATACCGCCGTCGGCGATGAGAGGAACGTCCGAATCCTTGAGGGCGTCGGCAACATTAGCAATAGCTGTAATCTGGGGAACACCAACACCGGCCACAATGCGGGTCGTGCAGATGGAGCCAGGCCCAATGCCGACCTTCACCGCATCGGCGCCATGATCCACCAGGGCCCGGGCCGCATCACCGGTTGCAATGTTGCCGCCGATGACCTGCACATTGGGATAATTCTTCTTGACCCACTCGACGCGGTCGAGCACGCCCTGCGAATGGCCATGCGCGGTATCAACGCAAAGAACGTCCACGCCAGCGTCAACCAGAGCCTCGATGCGCTCTTCAGTTCCAGCGCCGACGGAAACGGCAGCGCCGCACACCAGCTTGCCGGACGCATCGTAGCAGGCGTTCGGAAATTCCGAGGCCTTCACGATATCCCGAACCGTCATCAGACCGGCCAGCTTAAAGTCATCGTCCACCACGATGACGCGCTCGAGTCGGTGAGCGTGCATGAGAGCCTTGGCCTCATTGAGGCTTGCGCCCTTCTTCACGACAACCAGGCGGTCGCGGGGAGTCATCACATCCGTTACGGGGGCATCATGCCGGTCTTCAAAACGCAGATCGCGGTTAGTCACCATGCCCAGAACCGTCCGATCATCAGCCACAACCGGGAACCCGGAAATGTGGCGCGCATGGGAGAGCCGCAGAACATCGCCCACCGTCATCTGGGGAGAGACGGTAATGGGATCGTTCACGATGCCCGCTTCATAACGCTTGACCTTGCGGACTTCTGCAGCCTGGGCCTGCGCAGACATGTTCTTGTGAATGATGCCGATGCCGCCCTGCTCTGCCAGAGCAATTGCCAGCCGCGATTCAGTCACGGTATCCATTGCGGCAGAAACGAGCGGAATGTTCAAAGAGATGGTGCGAGTCAGCTTTGTTTTCAGGGACGTCTCCCGCGGGAGAACATTTGAATACGCCGGGACAAGAAGCACGTCATCGAAAGTGAGGGCCTTCTGAAGGATTCGCATCGTTAACCTCTACGCAAAAAAAAGAACCGCTGGCTGGGATACTGCCGGGACCGGGGACATCAGCTGGGGAACTGCTACGAGAAACCCGGTTATAGGTTAACTTAGTATTTTATATTGGGAGCTATAAGCTTGTCAAGTTCAAAAGCAGATGTCAAGATACTCGGAAAACGGGCAGTAAAAAGCGGCTCGAATAGCGAGGAGAACTCCCTTTTGACAAACCTGGGGTATTTGGTAGACAATTCGCCTTGAAGACAGGAGCGTTCATCGCCGGATGAACGCAAGCACCTGAAATCATGCGCAGGCAGTGCCGTCGGGCACGAAGCATGGTTTCGGGTGCTTTTTTTTTACTTTTCTGATGAAGCGCAGACTATGAGCTGGGCATATCTTTTCATTGCGGGACTGTGCGAAATCTGGTGGGCAGTTGGCCTGAAGTTCACCGAGGGATTCACGAAGCTCGTGCCGAGCGTTGTCACGATTGTCGGCATGATCGCGAGCTTTTATTTTCTGTCGGGAGCGGTGAAGACGCTGCCACTGGGAATCGCCTATGCGATATGGACCGGCATTGGAAGCGCAGGGACCATTGTCGCGAGCGTTCTCCTCTTCGGAGATGAACTGACGCTGGGACAAATTGGATGCCTCGTGATGATCGTGGGCGGCATAGTCGGCCTGAAGCTGCTGGGATGACAGCAAGGCATGGGTGGCCTGAACTGGTATGGATTTCTTGGACAGATGTAAGACGGAATTATTTTAGGCATCCGGCTTTTCAATTTCTCGAAAAAATTTCTGTCGTAATCAGCAGCATTCAAGACACCGTTTCCTGTTTCTCCTTC
>NZ_JAKNCT010000014.1 GCF_022134585.1 Mesosutterella porci | reverse complement strand
CCTGCGGAGTTCCTTCATCCCTCGCCTGTACCATGCCTTCCGTCATGATGCCCGTGCGAAGGTATCGGCGGATGAGCCTCAGGAGCATCTTGTCTTCGATGTGCTTTTCCAGTTTCGACATCAGGCGGTCATGGTTGACGGTATCGAAGAATTTCGCGAGGTCCATTTCCACCACGCAGCTGTACCCTTCGGCTATGTACCTTTGGGCCTGTTCGACGGCCTGACGGGCACTCCTCCCGGGGCGGAATCCATAACTGAATTCCGAAAACGTCGGGTCGAAATGCTCAGTCAGCACCTGAGCGATGGCTTGTTGGATCACTCTATCCTGCTCCGTCATCCAGTTCCTGTTCGTCAGGCTGACATTTTGCTATCGGCTTCCTTCATCAGTTTGTTACCTCCCTGACTCTGCCGAGTCGCTAGTCCTTCCCTCGATCGGGCGGACGGTGGACTTTCACCACTGGTCACACGTGCGCTGCTGGGCGCACCCGCAGAAAAGCCGGCGCATCCTGCACGGATGCGCCGGCTTTCCCCGCCCCGGGGAGCGGTCCCGGAGCCTGGCGGCCCCAAAAGGCTCAGGCCGCTTCACCCTCGGGCTCGGGCGCCTTCACGACGCTGAAGTCGAGCTTCGAGTCCTTGAGATCCACTTTCACGATATCGCCCTCGGCCGCGCCGCCGCGCAGCAGAAGCTCCGCGAGCGGCGTCTCCACGGCGTCCTGCACCTCGCGGCGCAGGGGCCTCGCGCCGAAGACCGGATCGTAGCCCGCCTTCGCGATCTGGGCGATCGCGGCGTCCGAAACTTCGAGCTTGATGCCCTGCTCGGCCACGCGGCCGGCCAGCTTCTTGAGCTGGATGCCCGCGATCTTGCGGATCGAGTCGGCGCCAAGCGAGTTGAACACCACGATCTCGTCAATGCGGTTGATGAACTCAGGCCTGAAGTGCGCCTTCACCTCGTTCATCACAGCCGCCTTCACTTCATCGTGGGGCCGGCCCGCCATCGCCATGATCTGCTGGCTGCCGAGGTTGGAGGTCATCACGATCACGGTATTCTTGAAGTCAACCGTGCGGCCCTGGCCGTCGGTCATTCGGCCGTCGTCGAGCACCTGCAGCAGCACGTTGAAGACATCCGGATGAGCCTTCTCGACCTCGTCGAAGAGGATCACGCTGTAGGGGCGGCGCCGGACGGCCTCAGTGAGGTAGCCGCCCTGGTCGTAGCCGACATATCCCGGAGGAGCGCCGATCAGGCGGGCGACGCTGTGCTTTTCCATGTACTCGGACATGTCGATGCGGATCATCGCCTTTTCGCTGTCAAAGAGGAAAGCGGCGAGGGCTTTCGTGAGCTCGGTCTTGCCGACGCCCGTGGGGCCCAGGAACAGGAACGAACCGTAGGGCCTGTTCGGGTCCGAAAGCCCCGCGCGGCTCCTCTGGATCGTCTCGGCCACGCGGCGCACGGCCTCGTCCTGTCCCACGACGCGCTCGGAGAGCGCCTCGCGCATATGCAGCAGCTTCTCGCGCTCGCCCTGCATCATCTTCGAGACCGGGATGCCGGTTGCGCGCGACACCACCTCGGCGATTTCCTCGGCGCCCACGCTCGTGCGCAGCAGGTGCGGCGCGTTCGGATCCTCGTCGCTCTTGACCTGAGCGCTTTCCTTCTTCAGCTTCTTCTCAAGGGCGGGCAGCACCGAATACTGCAGTTCGGCCAGCCTCTCGTAGCGGGCGCTGCGGCGGCACTCATCCATTTCGTGGCGGACCTGGTCGATCTTGTCGCGCGTCTCCTTTTCGCCAAGCGCGTCATTCTTTTCGCGCTTCCAGATTTCCTCGAGATCGGAATATTTGCGCGACAGCCGCTCGATTTCCTCCTCAATCGCCGCCAGGCGCTTCTTGGAGGCGTCGTCGGTCTCCTTCTTCATCGCCTCGCGCTCAATCTTGAGCTGAATCAGACGCCGGTCGATGCGGTCAAGCGCCTCGGGCTTGGAGTCGATCTCCATCTTCACCCGGGCCGCGGCCTCATCGATCAGATCGATCGCCTTGTCGGGCAGGAAGCGGTCCGTGATATAGCGGTTCGAGAGCTCGGCAGCGGCCACGATCGCAGGGTCCGTGATCTGAACGCCGTGATGGGCCTCGTACTTCTCCTGCAGGCCGCGCAGAATCGCGATCGTGTCCTCGACCGAAGGCTCGCCGATCATGACCTTCTGGAAACGGCGCTCGAGGGCCGCGTCCTTCTCGATGTACTGGCGGTACTCGTTCAGAGTGGTCGCGCCGATCACGTGCAACTCGCCGCGGGCGAGCGCAGGCTTGAGCATGTTGCCCGCGTCCATCGAGCCCTCGGTCTTGCCGGCGCCCACCACGGTGTGCAGCTCGTCGATAAAGAGAATGATGCGGCCGTTCTGCGCGGTCACTTCCTTCAGGAGGGCCTTGAGCCTCTCCTCGAATTCACCGCGGTACTTCGCACCGGCGATCAGCCCTGCCATGTCAAGCGAGAGAATCACCTTGTTCTTAAGGGAGTCAGGCACCTCGCCGTTCACGATGCGCTGCGCGAGCCCCTCGACCACGGCGGTCTTGCCGACGCCCGGCTCGCCGATCAGCACCGGGTTGTTCTTCGTGCGGCGCTGCAGGATCTGCATGGTGCGGCGGATTTCGTCGTCGCGCCCGATCACCGGGTCGAGCTTGCCCTCGCGGGCGCGCGCGGTGAGGTCGATCGTATACTTCTGCAGCGCGCCGCGCGACTGCTCCGCATCCGGGCTGTCGGCCTTCTGGCCGCCGCGCACGGACTGTATCGCAGCCTCAAGGGCCGGGCGCGTAAGCCCGTTTTCGCGGGCGAGCCGCCCCGCCTCGCTGCGGTCGTCGGCCAGCGCGAGCAGGAACATTTCAACAGCTATGTACTCGTCGCCGTGCTGCATCGCGGCTTTTTCCGTGAGGTTGAGCACATTGGCGAGGTCGCGGCTCACCTGGACGTCTCCGCCCGTGCCTGTCACGCGGGGCAGCGCCTTCACGGCCTGATCCACGGCAAGCGTGAGCGCCGGAACGTTTACGCCAGCGCGGCCAAGCAGCGCCGGCGCCCCGCCGTCCTTGTCATGCAGTACGGCGGCAAGCAGATGCACCGGCTCCAGGAACTGGTTGTCATTGGCGACAGCCAGGCTCTGGGCATCGCCCAGAACTTCCTGAAATTTAGTGGTGAGTTTGTCTTGACGCATAAATTGTTGATCCCCTTTTCTAAACGGCGGTTAAGCCCGCCGTCCGATACTTCTTATATGGGGATGAACCTGCGTCCTTTCAAGGCTGTCCCGGGGGCCGCCCGCGCTGAAAAGGCAGAAAAAAACCGCCGGCTTAAAAAGCCGGCCTTAGGGCTTCAGGCGCCCTGCCCGGGCGTCTTCCAGCGATCGCGGGAGCGCTCGTCGCTTTCCCTCGCCTCCACCCAGCGCAGCCCCTTCGGGGTCTGCTCGCGCTTCCAGAAAGGCGCCTCGGTCTTGAGCCAGTCCATAATGAACTCGCAGGCACTGAAGGCCTCGCCGCGGTGCTCGGAGGTGACCAGGCAGAGCACGATCTGCTCGCCGATCGCAAGCCTGCCCACGCGGTGGATCACCACGACATCCTCGATTTCCCAGCGCTTTCTCGCGTCCGAGACGATCGTGCGGATCGCCGACTCGGTCATGCCCGGGTAGTACTCAAGCTCGAGGGCGAGGATGCGATCGCCCTGGTTGCGGTTGCGCACGACGCCGACGAAGCTCACGGCCGCACCCGCGCTCTGGTCCTGGCGCCGCAGCGCCGCCATTTCCTCCTCGAGGCTGAAATCCTCGTGCCTCACTTCGACCTTAGTGACACCCATGGCGGTTCAGCCTCCCGTCACCGGAGGAAAGAAAGCCACCTCGTCGCCCGCCTTCACCGGCGCGTCCTCGGCGGCCATCACCTGGTTCACGGATGAGCGCACGCGCTTCACGTTCGCGAAGGCCGAGGCCCAGGGGTCTCCCAGCCCCATGAGGTACGCGCGCAGCTCCGAGATCGTCTTCACCGACTCAGGGGCGTCCACCACCTCGCTGGAGCGGCCCATCGCGTCGCGCATGAAAGCAAAATACATCACCTTGATTTTCATAGTCCCTTTCCTCATCTAAAAAGACCCGGAGCCCGCCCGTCAGGCGAGGAACTCCGCAAGCGGATAGTAGTCCACCGAATCGCCGCGGGCGATCACGCCTCCCGCCGGCACATCGACGATGCCGTCGGCAAAAGCGCACGAGGAGAGGATCTGGGAGTTCTGGTTAGGCATCAGGTCGAGCCCGCCCGCATCATTGCGGCGCACCCGGATGAACTCCTCGCGCTCACCGCCCTTCCAGTCGAAGTCCGCCCGCACGGAGATCGGCCGCACGGGGTTCGCCTTTTCGCCCTGCATGGCGGCCAGGTACGGGCGCACCAGCATCAGCGTCTCCACAAAAACCGCCACGGGATTGCCGGGAAGCCCCAGAAACGGCACGCCCCGCACTTCGCCAAAGGCGAAGGGCTTGCCGGGCTTCACGGCGAGCCGCCACATCGTCAGATCCCCGAGGCTCTTCACCGCGGGCTTCACGTGATCTTCCTCGCCCACGCTCATGCCGCCGGTCGTGATGATCACATCCGAAGTGCGCGCCGCCCGCTCGAAGGCCTCGATCGTGGCCTCCAGCGTGTCGCTGACGCTGCCCACGTCCTCGACCTCGCAGCCGAGCGCGTGCAGCAGCGCCCGCAACTGGTAGCGGTTGGAGTTGTAGATAGCCCCCGGCCTCAGGGGCTCGCCCGGACGCATGAGCTCGTCGCCCGAACAGAAGATGCCGACGCGCAGCTTCTGGCGCACCTTGACGTAAGCGCGTCCCGCGGCAGCCGCGAGACCGAGTTTCGAAGGCGTGAGCTTCTCGCCCGCGTGCAGCACCGGCTGCCCCGCCTTGAAGTCTCCGCCTGCGAGGCGGATGAAGCGGCCGCGCGGTACCGGCGCGCGGAAGGTGACGCAGCCTTCGCCCGCCTGAGCAAGCTCCTGCTGCACCACGGCGTCGGCCCCGGGAGGAATGGGCGCGCCGGTGAAAATCCGGGCGGCGCTTCCCGGCTCCAGCCTTGAGCCCACGCGGCCCGCGGGAATGCGCTGTGTAACCGGCAGCGTCACGGGGCTGCTCTCCGAAGCCCCGGAGAGATCCTCCGAGCGCACCGCATAGCCGTCCATCTGAGAATTGTCCGCAGGCGGCACGTCGATCGCCGAGACGATGTCCTCGGCGAGAATCCGGGACTCCGCGTAAAGCGTCGGCACGGTTTCCGTCCGATCGACCGGGCGGGCCGCCTCAAGCAGCGTTTTCAAAGCCTCACGAAAGGGAATCATTTCTCTTCCTCTCCAAACTGTTGACCAGGCTCTCCCTCAAGAAGCCCCTCCACAAAATCCGCAACCTCCGAAGGGCTGTTCACATCAAGCCGCGCAAGCGACGCGGGCACGTCCAGCTCCGGATCGTCGGTCGCAACGGCCGCAATGTCGCCGCGCTCCAGCCAGAGCGCGGGCGAGGAGCAGCCCCGTCGCCTCACCTCGATTCTCGGAAAGTGCTCCTCGTGCTTGAAGCCCTCGACCACCACAACGTCCACGGGCCGCAGGGCGCGCAGGATCTCGCTGAGCGGCACGCGCCCTTCCGGGGTCTCCTCCATCACCGCCCAGCGCTCCGGCGTGCGCAGCACCACCTGCCGCGCCCCCGCCTCGCGGTACCGCCAGGTGTCCTTCCCCGGCGTGTCCGTCTCGACATGATGGTGGGCGTCCTTCACGGCAGAGACCGAAAAGCCGCGCGCCCGAAGCTCGGAGACCACCCGGACGGCAAGCGTTGTCTTGCCGCTGCCGGAGTAGCCTACAAAACCGATGAGAAACATGAAAGGGCCTACTGCTCTGAAGTGTGCCGGTCGATATAGTCCTTGACAGCCCGGACGTCGGGCTCCATCACCTCGAACCGCTGGGGCCTGTCCTCCAGGCCCGCGCAGGAGGATGGCACCGGCGGCAGGATCCCGGCCGCCTCGCGGATGGTCGAGGCGAACTTCGCGGGCTGCGCGGTCTCAAGGCAAATGCACTTCACCCCGGGGAGGCGCTTTCTGCGAGCTACCGTGATCCCGTCGGCCGTGTGGGGGTCGACGAGCACCCCGCTGGTCTCCCAGAGGCCGCGGATCGTGCGGAGGCGGTCGGCGTGCACGCTGCGGCCCGCGCAGAAGCCCGAGGCCTTCACCCGCTCCCAGTCCTCGCCTGAGAGCGTGAAGGAACCCTTCTCGTCCAGCTCCTTCCAGAGCGCGCGCAGCCGCTCGGGGCTGCGCCCTGTTACGTCGAAGACATAGCGCTCGAAATTCGAAGCGCGGCTGATGTCCATCGAGGGCGAGGAGGTCACGTAGGTGTGGGCGGGGTCCCGGGGCCGGTAGCAGCCGGTCTCGAAGAATTCGGCGAGCACGTCGTTCTCGTTGGTCGCCACGATGAGGCTCGCGACGGGCAGTCCCATCTGGCGCGCGATCCAGCCGGCGAGCACATCGCCGAAGTTTCCGCTCGGGACCGCGAAGGACACCGGCTCATCGTCGCTCCCGGCGGCCGCAAGCCAGCCCTTGAAGTAGTAGACGGTCTGCGCGGCCACGCGCGCCCAGTTGATGGAGTTCACCGTCCCGATGGCGTGCGAGGCCTTGAAGGCGTGGTCGTTGGAGACCGCCTTCACGATGTCCTGCGCCTGATCGAACGTCCCCTTCACGGCGATGTTGAAAATGTTGGGATCCTGCAGCGAGTACATCTGCGCGCGCTGGAATCCGCTCATGCGGCCGTAGGGCGAGAGCATGAAGACGCGGATGCCGCGCCTGCCCCGCATCGCATACTCGGCGGCCGACCCGGTGTCGCCCGAAGTGGCGCCCAGGATGTTGAGCCGCCGCCCCTGCAGCCCCAGCAGATGCTCGAAGAGCGCCCCGAGGAACTGCATCGCCATGTCCTTGAAGGCGAGCGTCGGACCGTTGGAGAGCTGCAGCAGCCCCAGCCCGTCCTCGAGCCACAGAAGCGGCGTGATCTCCGAGGCGTCCTGGCCGGGCCTCGCATTGCAGTAGGTCTGCGCGGTGTAGGTCGAGCGGCACAGGCTCCGCAGCGCCTCCTCATCGATGCCGCTCGCAAAGAGCCTGAGCACCTCAAAGGCGAGGTCCGCGTAGGACAGGCCTCGCCAGCGGCGCAGCTCGGACGGGGTCACGCGCGGATAGCTCTGCGGGACGAAAAGGCCGCCGTCCTGGGCGAGCCCCCGCAGCACGATCTCGGCGTAAGTGGCCGGGGCGTCTCCGCCCCGGGTTGAAACGTAACTGATGCTTTCAGACATATCCTCTGGCCCTTTTCTCTGTATTCCGGCGCCCTATCAGTTGAGCTCTTCCTTTCGCAGCAGGATCACGCGGCCGGTCACGCTGTCGAGCGCCTCGATGCGCTTGATGGCCTCCTGGACCGCGTCCTCGCGGGCCGTGTGTGTCATGAGGACGATCGAGGTCGAGCTGTCGCCCACGCGGGCCTCGCGCTGGGTGAGCGCCTCGATGCTGATGCCCATGTCGGCGAACACCCGGCTCACGTCGGCGAGGACGCCGGGGCTGTCCTTCACGTGGATGCGCATGTAAAACGAGCAGACCGTCTCGCCCATCGGCAGCACCGGCAGGTACTCCTCGTTGGCGACCCTGTAGCCCAGGGGCGGCACCTGGTGGTTGGCGGACACGCCGATCAGGCGCACCACGTCGACGATGTCGGCGATGATCGAGGAGGCCGTGGGCTCCGAGCCCGCGCCCCGCCCATAGTAAAGAGTCGAACCCACGGCGTCACCCTTCACGACGACCGCGTTCATGACCCCGCCCACATGGGCGAGCAGCCGTCGTTCGGGCACGAGCGCGGGGTGCACGCGCAGCTCGATCCCGTTGCCGCGCCGCTTGGTGATGCCGAGCAGCTTGACCCGGTAGCCCAGCTCCTCGGCGTACTCGATGTCGAGGGACTGCAGGCCGCGGATGCCCTCGATGTAGGCCTTGTCGAAGGAAATGGGGCCGCCGAAGGCAATTGAGGAGAGGATGGAAAGTTTGTGCGCCGAGTCGATCCCGTCGATGTCGAAGGACGGGTCGGCCTCCGCGTAGCCCATCTCCTGGGCGCGCCGCAGCGCCTCGTCAAAGGAGATGTGCTCCTTGCGCATGCAGGTGAGGATGTAGTTCGAAGTGCCGTTGATGATGCCCACGACCGACTCGATGCGGTTGGCGACGAGCGATTCGCGCAGGGCCTTGATGATCGGCACCCCGCCGGCCACCGCGGCCTCGAACCCCACGATCACGCCCTTGCGGGCCGCCGCGGCGAAGATCTCGTTGCCGTGCTTCGCGAGCAGCGCCTTGTTGGCCGTAACAACGTGCTTGCCGGCATCGATGGCCGCGAGAATGAGGCTGCGGGCCGGCTCGATCCCGCCCATCGCCTCAACCACAATGGAAATCTCGGGGTCGTCGATGAGGGCGTGCCAGTCCAGTCCGAGCTCGCCCACGAACGGGGCGAGGTCCGAGCGGTTCTCCGGGTGCCGGCAGATGGCTCTCTGAACCAAGATGCTCGCGCCGGCACGGGCCGTAATCTGCTCCCTGTTGCGCGCGAGCACCCGAACGACCCCGCCGCCCACCGTTCCTGCTCCCGCAAGCCCAATCTTGATCGCTTCCATACCGATGCCTTTTCCCCCTGAGCCGCCGGGGCCGCCGCTGCCGCCGCAGAAAATGAAGCGGAAGCCCGCGCACCTGTCCGGGGCTTACTGTAATTTTGAAGACACTGCAGGAGAAAATCGTACCAAATATGGCACGGCCCGGGGTGGAGGGCGGATCCGCTTCCGGCAAGCCCGGCCTGCGCCTGGCGGCGCTGAAGCGTTATAGTTTCCCTTAAGCAGCATTGCGCGTTTTGAAACCGGAGTTCTCCATGCCCCTGCCTTCTTCGCCCAAAGCCTTGGGCGACATCCTTTCCGATTACAACAGCAAGAACGACCTCGAGCTCGCGGACCCGAAGCCCGCCGAGAAGCCTGCGGCTCCGCCCCGCGGGAAAGCCCGGGCCGAGGCCAAGCAGGCGGCGCTGCTCACGGCGCCCAAGGCTCCGAGGGCCCCGAAAAAAAGCGGGCGCTCCAAACCCGCCGCTGCCGCAGGAAAACCCTCGCCTAAGAAGCCGTCCGCGGCGAAGAAGCCCGCGGCGGATCAGGCCCCGGGATTTGCGCCTCTGGCGGCCCAGGCTCAGAAAAAAGTCTCGCCCCTTGTCGTGCGGCGGCGCCGCGCCCGCATGGAAGCGGGCGCGAAGCGGCTCTTCGCGCTCGACACCAATGTGCTCCTGCACGATCCGTCCTGCCTCTTTCGCTTCGAAGAGCACGACGTGTTCCTGCCGATCACCTCGCTCGAGGAGCTCGACCGCCACAAGACCGGCATGAGCGACGTCGCGCGCAACGCACGGCAGGTCTCGCGCACGATCGACCAGCTGATGGAGGCCGCCGGATACCCGGACCTGAATGAGGGGATCCCCCTCAATGCCCTGGGCAACCGCGAGGCGACCGGCCGGCTTTACTGCCAGACCCGCTCCTTCAAGCCCGCGGGAGACCTCCCCGGCTACATCAGCACGGGCAGCGGCGACAACGAAATCCTCAAGTGCGTCGCCGGCCTGGCCGCCGAATGCAAGGACCGCACGGTGGTGCTCGTCTCCAAAGACATCAACATGCGCATCAAGGCGGCCACGCTCGGGCTGCCCGCGGAAGACTACTTCAACGACAAAGCGATCGACGACACCGACCTGCTCTACACGGGCAAGCTCGCGCTGCCGTCCGACTTCTGGGAAACCCACGGCAGCGGACTCAAGTCCTGGCAGAAGGACGGCAGCACCTGGTACCGCGTGAAGGGCCCTCTCGTGCGCAGCATGTTCGTGAACGAATTCGTCTACACCGAGGGGGCCCCTGGCGGATTCGAGGGCATCGTGGCCTCCGTGGACCGCGACGAGGCCGTGTTCCGCTCGCTCAGGTCCTACACGCAGCCGAAGAACGCGGTCTGGGGCATCACCGCGCGCAACCGCGACCAGAACTTCGCGCTCAACCTGCTGCTTAACCCCGAGATCGACTTCGTCACCCTGCTCGGACAGGCCGGCACGGGCAAGACCCTCCTCACGCTCGCTGCCGCGCTCACGCAGACCCTGGACGAGCGGCGCTATACGGAAATCATCTTCACCCGCGCGACCGTGTCCGTAGGCGAGGACATCGGGTTCCTGCCCGGAACCGAGGAGGAGAAGATGCTGCCCTGGATGGGGGCGCTCGACGACAACCTCGAGGTGCTCAACCGCACCGACCCCGCCTCCGGCAGCTGGGGGCACGACGCCGCAGCCGACCTGATCCGCTCGAGGATCCGCGTGAAGTCGATGAGCTTCATGCGCGGCCGCACCTTCCAGAACCGCTTCCTCATCATCGACGAGGCGCAGAATCTCTCGCCAAAGCAGATGAAGACCCTCATCACGCGCGCGGGCCCGGGCACGAAGATCGTCTGCATGGGCAACATCTCTCAGATCGACACGCCCTACCTCACCGAGGGCAGCTCCGGGCTCACCTTTGTCGTGGACCGCTTCAAGGGCTGGGCACACGCCGGGCACATCACCCTCGAGCGCGGCGAGCGAAGCAGGCTCGCGGACTTCGCCTCCTCGGTGCTTTGAAAAGCAGGAAAGGAAGGCGCGGCAGGCCTGCGCCTCCCCTGCGCCCCGCAGGCAGAACAAATCCGCCCCGCGCCTTAAAAAAGCGCGGGGCGGACTGTTTTTTTCCGGCCGCGCCGGCCGGAAAGAGGAAAGAGAGAACGGGGCCGCCCGTTTAAGGAGCGGCAGCCGGAGAGGTGGTCTGCGCCGCAGAGGCAGGCTGGCCCTGGGCGGCCTCGCCAGCGGATGCCGCAGGAGCCTGAGGCTGCGCCGCGCCCGGCAGGGACTCGGCCGGCCGCACCGCAATCTCGTCCGAGGCCGGAGAGCTGCCCTGAGCGGCGGGCGAAGAAGCCTCGGCGGAGGAAGCCTCCCCGGAGGCCGCCTGCCTGTAGGAACGGCGCGGCTCGGGCTTACCCGGGTAGGCCTCAAGCGGCGCCGCCTCAGCCGGAGCCTGCGGCACGGCGGCCGACGAGGAGGAAGCGGTGCTGCCGCCCTTCAGGAAGTGACCGATCTCAGAGTTGGTGATGCAGTTAAAAAGAATGAGGGCGAGCATCATGAAGGCGAGCGCGATCTTCACGCCGATGCCCACGGCCATGCCGATCCAGGTCGCGATGCCGACCGTGCCCGCCTTGAGCATGTCGCGTCCGGCGATGATTTCGCCCGCTACTGCGCCGATGAGCGGGAAAAAGACGATGCCCACCACGCCGGTGAAGAGCCCGAGCAGCGTGCCGGCCGCGGCGCCCCACAGGCCCGCGCGGCTCGCCCCTGCCTTTTTCGCGCCGAGAAACTGCGCGAGGAAGTCGATCCCGACGCCTACCGCCGCGAGCAGGGCGAGGATGACCACGCTGCTCACGCCAAGCAGCGTGTAGCCGCTGGCCCAGGCGATGAGCCAGCCGCCCGCAAAGATGAGCGGCAGCCCAGGAATCGCCGGAATGAGCGTGCCCGCCAAGCCGACCGCGATCAGCGCGAGGGCGATGAGATAAAGGAAGTATTCCATAGCGTTTCTGTCCTTAAGTGGTGCGGCGGCGTCAGTCAGCCCTCGCGCGGCACGTCGTCGGGAATGTAGCCTTCGGGCGCTTCCACGCGAGTTTCAAACGACGTGTACTTGCCGTTGAAGGTGAGCTTCACGGTGCCGATGGGGCCGTTGCGCTGCTTGCCGATGATCACCTCCGCCTCGGTGGGATCAGAGTCCTTGTTGTAAACCCAGTCGCGATAAATGAACATGATCACGTCCGCGTCCTGTTCGATGGCGCCCGACTCGCGCAGGTCCGACATCACGGGCCGCTTGTCAGGGCGCGAGTCGACCGAACGGTTGAGCTGCGAGAGCGCGATCACCGGCACCCGCAGCTCCTTGGCGAGGCTCTTCAGGCCGCGGGAGATTTCCGAGATCTCTGTGGCGCGGTTCTCGTCGCGCGACCTCCCGGAGCCCGACATGAGCTGCAGGTAGTCGACCACGATCAGGCCGAGCTGGCCGGTGATCGTCATCAGGCGGCGCGCGCGGCTGCGCAGCGAGGTCACGTTGAGGCCCGGCGTGTCGTCGATGTAAAGCGGCGCCTTCTCCATGTCGGCCACCGCCGTGGTGAAGCGGTCCCATTCGCCGTCCTCGTCGAGGCGGCCGCGACGCACCTTCTGCGCGTCAAGCCGCCCGTGTGAGCAGATCAGGCGCATCGCGAGCTGCTCGCCGCTCATTTCCATGGAAAAGACAGCCACGGGCCAGCTCGCCCGCCCCGCAAAAGCGACGTGCTCGGCGATGTTCAGCGCGAGCGCGGTCTTGCCCATCGAGGGGCGGCCGGCGATGATGATGAGGTCGCCGGGCTGCATGCCGGAGGTCTGTAGGTCGAGGAAGCGGTAGCCGGTCGGGATCCCGGTCACGTCATTGGAGGAGTGCGTGCGGTAGCGGTCCGCGATCACGTCCGAGACGTTCGCCGCGAGCTTGTTGATGCGCACGAATCCCTTTCCGCCCCGGTCGGCCTTTTCGTTGATCTGCAGCACGAGCCGCTCGGCGTCGTCGATGATGTCCTTCGTTTCGCGGCCATTCGGGGCCAGCGCCGAGCTCACGATCTGGTCGCCCGCGCTGATCAGCTGCCGCAGCATCGAGCAGTCGCGCACGATCTGCGCGTACTGGCGGATGTTGGCCGCGCCCAGCGAATTCGTGGTGAGCGAGATGAGGTAGGGCCTGCCGCCGGCCGCTTCCGCTCGCCCGCTGCGCTCGAGCTCGTTGAAGACCGTGAGGACGTCGGCGGGCTCGCCCCGCGTGTGCAGCGAGGTGATCGCCTCAAAGATGATCCGGTGGTCGGCGCGGTAGAAGTCCTCGGCGGTGATCACGTCCGAGATCTGGTCGAAGGCTTCGGAGTTAAGCATGAGGCCGCCCAGAATGGTCTGCTCGCTGTCAATCGAGTTGGGCGGCACCCGAACCGCACTCTGCGGCGGCGCGTGCTTGTCCTGCTGCTCAGGCATCTGTTGACTCCTTCCGGTACGCTGTTTAGAGAGGAAAAAAAGGGGCTGAGAACGGACTCCCCCTGCCCCTTCGCGCAGAATCGGCGGCGAAGCGCAGCGGCGGACCCCTATCTTAAACCATGCCCCGGAGCGAAGAGCTTCGGGGCCAAAAGAAAAAAGCTGGAAGAGCCCCCGCTGCCGCGGGAAATTCTTCCAGCCTCTGCGTGCTCCCCTCAGACAGGGGGGCGCGGCGTCCGATTACTCGTCGGCAACGACCTGCACGGTAATGTCGGCGGTCACTTCGTTGTTGAGCAGGGCGATCGTGAGCGGATACTCGCCCACGGCCTTGATCATGCCGAGAGGCGTGCGGACCTGGCTCTTCTTGATGCTGAAGCCGAGCTTACCGAGGGCCTCGGCCACGTCGGAGTTGGTGACAGAGCCGAACAGGCGTCCGTCCACGCCGGCCTTGGAGGCGATCGTGAGGCTCGTGCCGTTCAGCTTCTCGGCGAGGGCCTTGGCGTTGGCGAGGCGCTCGGCCTGAGCCTTCTCAAGCTCGGCGCGGCGGGCTTCGAACTCAGCGATGGCGGCCTTCGTGGCGCGCTTCGCATGACCCTGGGGGATCAGGAAGTTGCGGCCGTAGCCGTCCTTCACCTTGACCACGTCGCCGAGGTTGCCGAGGTGATGAATGTTCTCAAGCAGAATGACTTGCATTTGAATGTCTCCCCGGTATTACTGGTTGTCGGTGTAGGGCAGCAGAGCGAGGAAGCGGGCGCGCTTGATGGCGGTATCGAGCTGGCGCTGGTAGATCGCCTTCGTGCCGGTCAGACGGGCCGGCATGATCTTGCCGTTGTCCTGGATGAAATCGCGCAGCGTGTCGATATCCTTGTAATCGATCTGCTCGACGTGGGCCGCAGTGAAGCGGCAGAACTTCTTACGCTTGAAAAGGGCGTTGCCCTGGGAAGACTGGCGGCCGCCAGAACGACCCCTGGAACCAAAAGCCATTTTGATACTCCTAATTGAAATCCGTTATGTAAACAAGCAGACGCTGCGTGCGGCGGGACCGCGGCGAAATGTAGCCCTTCAGAACCACCCGGGCGGGAAGCTCCAGGCACTGGAGCCTCGAGGCCGTTTCGCCGAACGCCACCACCATGCACTCGAACTCGAGCTTTCGGATCCCTCCGGCTTCCCGGACTTCACCCTCATGGCGGAGGACTCCCTCGAACACCTGCATACCCGACGGCGTGTAGCGCGCTTCTTCGCGCTTTACGATGGTGCCGTCAAGGACGAGCGTGTTCACCGCCGGACCAGCGCTGCCTTGCGACCGGTCACTCGGCAGCGGCCTCGGCGGGCTTCGCCTCGGACACAGCCTCTTCGGTCTTGTGGGCGGCCTTCACGGCGCGAGCAGCGACGGCAGCCTTCTTCGCCTCTTCCTTCTCGACGAGCTTCATCATCGGGGAGGGGGCGGTCTCGGCGTGCTTGGTCTTCACCACAAGGTGGCGAAGGATCGCGTCGTTGAAACGGAAGTTGTTTTCAATGTCGGCAAGCGTCGCATCGGAGCACTCGATGTTCATCAGAACATAGTGAGCCTTCACGAGCTTCTGGATGGGGTAGGCGAGCTGACGACGGCCCCAGTCTTCGATGCGTTCGATTTTTCCACCCTGTTCAACAACCAGGTTCTTGTAGCGTTCGATCATCGCGGGAACCTGCTCGGACTGATCCGGGTGCACGATGATGCAGATTTCGTAGTGACGCATTGATCCTCCTTGCGGAAAAAACCGCCCAGGGCGTCTCCCGGTGCGGCAAGGACTAACAAACGAAAGATAGTTATTTTACTCTAAATTTCAAAATTTTGCACGGGATGCGTTATCCACCTTTCCCGGGGCTCCGCCCAGGCGCTGCCGGAGCGTCTCAAAGAGGCAGACCCCGGCCGCGACGGACACATTGAGGGACTCGACCGAACCCTTCATCGGGATCGCGGCGAGCGCGTCGCAGCGGCGGCGCGTGAGCTGCCGCAGTCCCTCGCCTTCGGACCCAAGCACCCAGGCGAAGGCCTTCTTCTGGTCGAAGTCGTAGATTGAGCGTTCGGTCTCACCCGCCGTCCCCACGACCGTGACGCCGGCCTCGCGCAGCTCTCCGATCGCCGAGGCGAGATTCACCACGTAAATCACGGGCACCGACTCCTCGGCGCCGGCGGCCGCCTTCGCGGCCGCGGGCGTCACGTGCGAGGAACGGTTAAGCGGCGCAATCACCGCCTGCGCTCCGGCCGCGTCGGCCACGCGCAGACACGCGCCGAAATTGCGCGGATCGGTGACGCCGTCGAGAACGAGCAGCAGCGTCTCATCGCTGATGGAATCAAGCAGCTCGTCAAAGCTCATCGTGCGCTCGAGCCGGTCGGCCACGGCCGCGACGCCCTGGTGCGGGACGTCGCCCGCAAGCCCCCGGAGCCGCTGCGCGTCAGACTCGATCGGGCGCAGCCCCGCTTCGCGCAGCTGCACGCACAGCTCGTGCATGCGCCGGTCGTGCCGGCTGCGGTCGATGTAGACCTCGCGCAGCGTCTTCGGGTTGAGCCGAAGGCGGGCGAGTACGGCGTGAAAGCCTGCGAGAATCACCTTGTCTGCCATGTCGTCTGTTCCTTATCCCCTTTGCCTTTTGTTTTGCCGCGCCTCGGGCTCACGAGCCGTTTCTCAGACGCCTGGCGCCCTTCCTGCGGCCCGGGTCGCGCCGCATGAACTCGATGCTCCTCGAGTCGAGATCCACCCCGCTCACGATCACCGAAAGAGGCGTTCCGCAACGGATAACCTCGCCTGAGGAGCTGCCCTCGAAGGTCGACTTCGACTCGTCGAACACGTAGTAGTCCCAGCCGAGGTTCGAGACATGGACGTAGCCCTCGACAAAGAGGTCGTTGAGCGTCACATAGACGCCCGAGGGCGTCACCGCGCTTACCGTTCCCTCGAAGGTCTCGCCGCGGTAGTCCTCCATGTAGCGGCACTTGAGCCAGGCCGTGACGTCGAGGCTCGCCTCGTCGGCCCGCCTCTCTGCGGCCGAGCACATGCGCCCGAGCCTGGCCCAGGTCTTGTACATCGGCCCCTTCTTCGCCGCGGCCTGCGCCGCGGACTGCCCCACGCCGTGGCTGCCCGGGCGGGCGGCAAATCCCTGCTCGGCCGCCTCAGGCCAGTCCACGAGCACCTCGGGCCTGTAGCGACGGCGCGTGAGGATGCTGTGAATCGCGCGGTGCACAAGCAGATCCGGATAGCGGCGGATCGGCGAAGTGAAGTGCGTATAGTACTCGTAGGCGAGCCCGAAGTGCCCGAGCTCGTCGGGCAGATAGACGGCCCGCTGCATGCTGCGCAGCAACGCGGTCTGCACCGCCGCTTCGTCGGGCGTGCCGCGGACCTGCCGCATGACGGCCTCGTAGTCAGCGGGCGCGGGCTTGTCCCCGCCGCCCAGCGACAGCCCGAAGCCCGACAGGAGCGCCCGCAGCTGCTCGAGCTTTTCCGGAGTCGGCCCCTCGTGGACTCGGAAGAGCCCCTCGGCGCGGCGCCGCACGAGGAAGTCCGCCGCGCAGGTATTGGCCACAAGCATCGCCTCCTCGATGAGCCGGTGGGCGTCGTTGTGCTCGCGCGGCAGGATGGCCGTGATGCGGCCCTGCTCGTCAGTCTGCACGAAAGTCTCGCGGCTCTCGAAGCTGATCGCACCGCGACGGGCCCGTTCGGCGGCAAGCGCCTTGTAGAGCGCATAGAGGTTCTGCACGTCCGGCAACACCGCTCCGAGCGCATCGCGCCCCTCTTTTTCGCCCTTCAGAGCCGACCAGACCTGGGTGTAGGTGAGCCTCGCGTGCGAATGAATGAGGCCGTGATAGAACTGATAGGCCTTCACCCGGCCTTCGGGGGTGATCACCGCGTCGCAGACCAGCGTGCAGCGGTCGACGTCGGGGTTGAGCGAGCACAGCCCGTTGGAGAGCTCGACGGGCAGCATCGGGATCACCCGCCGCGGGAAATAGACCGAGGTGAGCCGCTCCTGCGCCGCCCGGTCAATGGCGCTTCCGGGCCGGACGTACCAGGAGACGTCGGCAATCGCCACGAGCAGCCTCCAGCCGCCCGCCTTGAGGGGCGCGCACCAGACCGCGTCGTCGAAGTCCCTTGCGTCCTCGCCGTCGATCGTGACGAAGGCGATGTCGCGCAGGTCCACCCGCCGGGCGCAGTCGCGCCGCAGCACGTGGTCGGGCAGCGCCCTTGCCTGCTCGAGCGCCTCGGCGGAGAACTGCGCGGGCAGCCCGAAGCGGCGCACGGCCATCTCGATCTCGACCGAAGAGTCGTCGGCGGACCCGAGTATCTCCTTCACCTGGGCCCGGGCGGGCGCGCCGATCGAAGGCTGCGCGATCACCGCAGCGACCACCGCCTGGCCCGGCACCGCCGGGGCCCCGCTGAGCCGCACGGGCACGCGGATCCGGCAGTCGGCGGGCCTGAGCCAGTAGTCCTTGCCGCGCTGCTCGACGGTGCCGACAATCTCGCGCGTATTGTGCTCAAGCACTTCGCGCAGCGACACGAGCACGCGGCTGCGGCCGTCCGGGCCGAGCTTCACCACGCGGACGCGGTCTCCCGGGAAGACGCTTTCCGCCTGCTCCTGGGGGAACACGTACGAAGGCTCGCGCCCCTCGGCCCCGTCGGGATCGAAGAAAACGCGGCCTGAACGGGTGCCGGCCACCGTGCCCGCCATCCACTCGGCCGAGGCCGAGAGCCGGTAGGCGCCTCCATCGGCTTCGGCGGCCACGCCGTCCTCGAGCAGCCGCGACAGGCCTGCGGAGATCTCCTCGCGGCTGCGCGACTGGAACTGGTCGCGCACCAGCGACAGGATCTCATCCAGGGCAAGCGGAGTCCCGGCCCGGCCGAGAACGGTCTCGATTTCATAGGCCGTCTGCGAGAGCTGCGAGGCGCTCATCGGCTCCGCGTCGCGGCGCCCGGCGTTTCTTTTTTCTTTTTTACTAGCGTTTACCCTAGATCGACGCATTTTGCTTGAGTTGAATATTGACAAAATTAGTTTTGAAGATAATAATTCTAACCTCGTTTGAGCAGTGCCCGGGTGGCGAAATTGGTAGACGCACTAGCTTCAGGTGCTAGCGCCTTCACCGGCGTGCTGGTTCGAGTCCAGTCCCGGGCACCACTGCTTCAAGCGTATCAGGCCTTTCAAGGGTATGACCACTCTGTGGACTACATTGTGGACTACATAAAACCCTTCGCTGTAGGCCGGTTGTTGACGCAGTGAAAGCTCGACATAGAATATAAAGCAGATTGGCTTTCTCGCTCAATCTGATCTGAACCCATCCCCCGCCCGGATGGGTATTTTTTTGCCCGTCCTCTTACAAAACTTCCTCTACCCTTCAAAAAATAGGGGGAAAAGGGGGAACAAAGCCGCGCAATCTTACAATATATTGATTTTATTTAATATTATCTTTCCCCTTGCTGCCGTCTTTTCCCTCTTGAGTGGAGGAAATATAGGGGGAATTCCCCCTTTCTCCTCGCCTTCGAAGGGAAAAATGACCCATTTCTAGGGGATTTGCCCTACCACCTCCGGCGCCATAAAAAAGGCGGGGATGACCCCGCCAGAATGTCCCAGCAGCTTCATGCTGCTACCCTGCGATTTTCTTAAGCTCTGAGACATTAAGCGCCAGATAGCGCACCCCGGCCTCAAGCCCATCAAGCGGCTTCGGGCTTTTATAAAGCCACTTCTTGCGCATCCTCTCTTCCTTGTTTTTGATGCTCGAAGGCGCCATATTGCCCGCATAACAGGAACGGGGAAGCATCCGGGCCACTGAATCGGCCATATGCCCCGGGATAACGTATTTCGAAAAGGCTGACTTTATGAAGTAAGCCGTTTCGTCTTCGCTCCCCTTATGAAACCCTCGGATGCAGCCATACACTTCCGTCTTTTCGTCCGGGGTGAAGTTCTCCATGACTGCCCCCGTAATATCGTCACGGGTTCCCGTCTCGTACCGTTGGATGAAATGGCCGCCCTTCTGCACCAGTGCGTCCAGAATCTGCTGCGCGTAGTTTCTCATCTGCCAGTCACTACCCCGGAAGCTCTCCGCAGCGCTTTCAGCGCATGAATGGATGGCCGCCCCTATGGCCTCGTCCGTGTACTCTGGGGGAAGCACTTCAAACTCCCGGGCCAGTTTCAGCGCCGCGTAGTAAACCTCGAAGCCTACGAACACTTCATTCAGCTGCTGTCCCGCGACCATGGAAGGATCAATACGGGGGATAAAGCGGCTTCTGGCCTCATCCCTGAAGGCCTTCACTTTTTCAGGCAGCGCCGCCGGCCCTTCCTTCTGGTAAAGCTCGATAATTTTCCGGATGAAAGCCGGCCCCGCGGTTCCGTATTGCTCGGTTTCGGTTATCTCGGCCAGTCGATTGACGAATTTAAAAGAATCATCAAAGGACGGGAAGTAGCCCGGCTCGAAAATGTCCCGGCTGCCGGGAACTATGGCATTCACCCCCGTAAGCCTTCTTTCGGCTCCTGCCGACTGGCCATTGCAGCCGTTTTCTATCAGGATTTCATACACAGGCTTTTCGCCTGTGCTGATCAGCGTTTCACGCCATCCTGATTGCTTCCGCAGCGTAGCGTCCGGTGTTCCGCGCCCCCTCGGCTGCTCGTTCCCGAAAAACAAGGAAACATCCTTCAAGTCGCGGATCAGGCGCCCCGCTAGGTGCAGTTCATCCAGTGCTGAGACACTGGAGCTATTTCTTCTGAAATGAGCCTCTACGCCCGCGCTCGAAGTGTTCCATGAGCCAAAATGCCCTGAACCGGGTTCAGCAGCGTTTTTGGATGTACCCCATACCGAACAGCCTACAGTGGCCGTAACGGACTTGCCTGTGGTGGAGGTTCCGTAGAAATGGATCCCCCGGGAACTCATGTTTATCAGAGCAAGCAGCGCTCCGGCGAAGCTCACCCCTAGCGCCGTCATGATGCGCGAGGATTTAAGCCCGGGAAGCGCTGCGTTCCTCTTCCATCCCTCAAGCGTTCCTTTCGAGTCATCCGGGTAATCATGGCCCAGGCTGATGACTTTCTGGCCAGTCGGAAGCTTCCCGATCACCTCGCCGCCCGGCCGTACATAGCAGTAGCCCGGCTTTATCCATCCGTTCACCGATACGCCGCGCAGCCGCTCGATATTGGCCGTGGGAAAGTTGGATATAAGCTCAGAGATCAGGCCGCGGCCATTCTGCCTCGATCCGGCAAAAATCCGCAGCCCCGCGTTCGAAAGCCGCTTGATCAGGGCGCTCAGGTCGTTTATTACATCCATGCCCAGAACAAGCTGAACCGCATTTTCATCTTCATCAATCACCTCGATAATCAGGCCGCGCGTAAGCCCGTCCTTGCTCGAGTATTTGGCAGTAACGCGGATCAGGGAACACAGCTTTATGTCCTTGTCCTCGTCCGCGTCTTTCGACTGGTGCAGCCAGTAGGCGCCATCCCTCGGAACGAATTCATGCCCGTTTATCTCGATCTTCGGAAAGGCCCGGCCTTCCTGCACTGCGGGCGCCGTCTCGTCCGGCGCCTCGCTTAAAAGTTTCTTTTTAGTTTTCTCGCTCAGCATGATGTTTGATCGCTCCCTCTATTTTTTTTATCTGGTAGTAGTCGTTGAAGTCCGTAGGCTCGCCTCCAATCGTTTCCGAAAACACCGCCCGGTCTATGTCTGAAAACGAAGGAAAGCAGTACCGCCCCGAATAGGTGCGCTGCGCCGCCTGAACGGCGCAACTTGATCCGTTGCCCACATCACCGAAAACAATGATTTCCGAGTTTGGATACTCTGCTTGAAGAATTTCGGCCACCCGCTCCAGATTCCCGCAGGACATAGCAGCGAATACCGGAATACCCGCGTACTTTTTCAATCTGGCAATGCTGAGCGCGGTGGCTACTCCCTCGCATATTCCGATCACCGGCGCCGCCTCAAAACCGCCTTGAGTGCACCACGAGCCGCCGCGCAGATCCCCGCCCCGGAGGAAGGACTTGCAGCCGTCTCCGTCAATCAATTCAAGGCTGCACATTCGCCCCTGCTTGATGATTGGAACGACAAGGCACCACTCTCCGGCTAACAGCCGGGCGCCCTTGCCGCGCGGCCAGTAGCCGATAAGTTGGGCTAGTTTCTTGATTTTGATGCAGCCCAATGTGCGGCATTCCCTAACCGGGGAAAGTCCCTTTTTCTGGAAATAGGCGAAGCAGCAGAAAGAGGGATTGACCGGCAAGGAACAGCCCCAGACCGCCTTAGCCAGTCCGGCCGCGGCATCATGTTCCTTTGCCTGTCTGATCCTCGCCGCTTCGCGCTCAGCCTCAATCTTCGCTTTCATATGGCGAAGCTCTTCTTTACTTAGACGGCGCCCGCCCTTGGGAAGGTACAGACCGGACAGCCCCGTACTCCAACAGCCGGCCAGAATGCAGCCCGTTGGGAAAACCATGTAGTAGCCAGAATCGTCCCGGCGCCCGCGATCAATCCGATTGGTGCGGATGATCTGGCCGCCGGTCTTGATGTCGCCCCGGTCTTCAATGCCCATAGCCGCGAACAGTTCGAAGCGGGAAGGGAAGGTTAGATATCTACTATTCATCTGGGCGCTCCCTCCAGTCCGAGGGTCCTCTTATCGCATCCAACAGCGTTGCGAGCACTCTCCCGTAATCCATGAGGTTCTGGGACAGAACAAGCAGCCTGTAGCAGAGGGTTTCCGGAATTATTTCCGGTATTGCGCCCGGGGCTGTTTTCTCAAGCGTTCCAATAATTCGAACAGCCTTGAGCAGATCAGACGAAAACGCATTGACCGCACCCATGATTCCGGATATCCGATCAAGGGCCTCAGAGGTTTCAAGCTCCAGAGCGGCGTTCGCCCCGCCTGTAAAAAGGTTTCTCCTTTCGTCACTATCCAAACAGAGCGACCACGAGTAAGCCAGATACAGATTGAAGGCCCGCTCCAGTGGGTCGATTTTCTGCTGCTCCGGGGGAAGCATGTTCCTGTAGGCCGCCTTAAATCCTTCAAGGGTTTCCGGATATTTGTTCTCAGCCATGATCACGCCCCCTCCATGAAGAAAAGAACAACGAAGACAATGGCCATCAGGAATGCGGTAGCGTTCACTGCTGCACCGATAAGGCGCCGGATGGATGAGAGGGAAGAAGGTGAAAACAGGCTGCGGCCGGATATGCTGCGGCCGCCATTGCGAGCGTTACTCATGGCTTGCCCCTATAGCTAAGTAAGGAATGGAACCGCGCGCCCCTGCTAAAGGGCGGGCGGCACCGTGCGGGTTAGCAGACCGGGCTATAGGAACCGGCACGCCCGAAGGCGTCCCGCACGGCGCGCCCATAGAAACTGCGGGCGCACTAATGCCATGAGATTGAGCAACAAAAAACCGCGCTTGAAGAAGTGCGGCGATTGCTCGCCTATAGCTTTTCGGCCTGCTAAAGCCGTATCCGCTTGTTAATACGGATGCGGAAACTTTAGCACTGCGCGGCGCCCCGTGGCAAATACCGGCCACGCTTTTCGTTCTGCGGCCTTTCCTGCCCTTCTGTGGACTGTCTGATGGTTCCGGCTGTTTATCCTCGCCGGAAGGCTTACGGGGCTTTCTGGGGGCAACTGGAGGGTGTTCTTGTTCAGTCCTGAAGATGTCTAGTATGGAAATCGATTTTCTGCGGCTGCGCTGCATTTTCACGCCTCCGCATTCTTCGATTTCCCGGCCTGCTCATCAATCCACTTGGTAACGTCCGACCAGAGCCAGAGCGTGGCAGCTCCAACTTTGAAAGGCTTAGGAAATTTCCCCTCTGCTACATATTGCCGAATGGTCGACCGCCCCAGACCGGTAGCGGCCGCGATTTCTTTTACCCGAACAGTAAGCTTTAGTGGTTTGTTACCCTGCATAGCGTTCTCCGTAATGTTTTGGCGCGCCTTAGCCGTTCCCGGCGCGTTCAATGGAAAGCGTATGCAGATGTTTTCAATAAAAAAATGGGGGTACCCACAGGTTTAAATGGGGGGTACCCATAGCTTTAATTATGGGTGCCCATAATTTCCGACACCCATAAAAGTTTTTCAGTCTTCAGTTTTCTGCCGCGGCCGCCCCGGTTTTGCCCGCCAGTTGCTCACCTTTCCCATGGCTTCCAGAACATTCTGGGAAAAGATGCATTTTCCATCCTCGCCCACAAAATTCTTCTTCAAGTAATCGCGTATGGCTGCGTTTGTTCCGTTCCTGTTCGATCCGTACCGCCGGACATGAACAAACGCTTCAATCATTGCAGCCAGTGGGAGAGTAGCAGCCGCGCCCGCCTGTTCCTTTGTGGTTTTCAAAAGCTCGCGGACATCCTGCAACGTCACACCCCGCCCCAAATCTTCCTCTCCGGCACCTACTGGGGGTGTTGCTGCGAGTTTTGCCTTCAGCTCATCGCGCTCGGTCACCACCGCATTAAGCTCTCTTTCAAGCTTCTCGCAGCGCTCCCGTTGCTCTTCGTTTTCGTTTCTAAGTCTGTTTATTTCTTCGTCCTGCGCCGGGTTGCTATCGGCGCCGTCTCTGTTTTCTTGTTTTGGCATGGAATCAGTAGGCGTAGAAATGTCTGAAACGCCGGGAACAGTCAGCCCGAAGATGGGAACAGGAACGGCCACAACTGGATAGGGTTTGCCAAATAAAGGCTCAGGAGGTCGAATTGTTGCAATGTAGATCTTGGCAAACTGTTCAAACTCTGCGAGCCTAAAGCGTATGTCTAATAAATGTAGTCTATTGTGGTTAATTTGTGGATTGTCTAAAAACTTAATTACCGGACGGTGTTCCAATAGAGTTAAAGGATGGGGCCTCCGGGCGGGCATGGATGTGTTTTTTTCTTCAAGCACTCGCCAAAGTAAGCGAAAAATTTCGCCTGCTATGTGGTAATTGATAGGTTTGACTTTGAAAGGCCCCTCTAGGCCTTCTAGGAAAAGTCCTCGTGGGCAATCATCGGCATAGCTAGCAATGCTGTGAACATGGCATTTAATGGTTATCTTTTTTTTCGGCCCATGTTGTGTAGTAATAACCCCTGAAGTTTCGGGGTCAATGTCTGCCAGTAGCAGCGCCCCCTCAAGTAAAGTCCACCCGTCCTTTTGCAACCACTTCCTGCGCTGTTCCTGATTCATTCAAGCCCCTTACCCCTTTCAAGCATTCGAGCAATCAGATGGCCGCTCCCCGTCCTGCGGCCGCTTATAAAGGGGTTTCGCAGCACCACAGGAAAAACGCCGGGGATCAATCCGGCGCCGGGAGCGCACCTGATTCAATTTTAGATGACAACCAAGGTTAGAGCCTGTTCGTTCCTGTTTTAGGGAAATCAAGAATTGAAAAAAGCAGCGCCGCGGCCGCACCTTCACGGGCGCACCTGCGCGGGCGAGAAAAGTAAGGTTTTGTGAGGTTTTTTTAGGTCGGGCCGTTTTCTTTGCGGCTGCTTGCTTGCTCCGGTGCTGATCTTCCGCGGGGATGAGGCTTACACAACAACACAGCACTCAATGGAACGCACCGGCGCCTCTACCGGTGCGCCTTATCGCTTTCCATTTCTGCCAGTTTTCTTGATTCGCCGGGGAAAAGGTCAAAAACCCCCAAAACCCCTAAAAACGAAAGGCACTTACAAAAAATTGGCTATGAACGCGGTCTATAGGGCTTTCGCGTGTACTTTTGAACACCGGGGGTAGGGTGGATAGGCCGCTGCTTCAGGTTTCCAAAAAATGAAATTCGTGCGCAAAAAAAAGGCTAAGGGCGCGGTCTTGAGGTTTTTCGATTTCAAAATCTGATCCCCCTACCCCCGTTGGCGTTTACAGGCAGCGCATAGAACGCAGCCACTGGAGCAGCTCATACCGTGCGTAACTGTTTCAGGTTACAGCCGCGCTCCAGTGCTTCCAATAACCCGCAGACCACGCAATGGCTCAATGAACTCAGGGCGCCGCGGGGTTTCTCCGTTTTATGGCACCGGATGGAAGTCCTCGCGCGCTAGCAATCTCAGGTTTTACCAAGTTCTCGCTGCCAATCTTTCTCAATGAGGCCGGTGTTCCTTTATACCCGGCCCGCCTGATGGCACTGCGCGCGTTCTAGTTGCGACATTGGCCCCGGGATGACACCGCCCGCGGGTGGGGAAGATTTTCTGCGCCAGTCCGCGCGCGCGCGAGGATGATGGAACCGCCCGCGGGTAGGGAAGCTAAGAAATGTTAAGCGCTTTATTGATGTTGGTTTCATTGATCAGGCCGGACGATACAAGAAACTCAATCAGCTCGCGCCTGTATCGCGGATTCCTCATAGCTTCAAGCACACAGTCCCGGAATCTTTCGCCCTTACCAAAATCGGCGGGCGCAGCATTCAAGTATTCATCCAGTTCATCCGAGTACCACGCTGTTGTGTGCGCACTGATACGGCAAGGGCGGGGGAAGGCGGATTCAGTCTTCACCTTCCTCCAGATGGTTGAAGGCGCCAGACCTAAAAGCGCTGCTACCTGATACACGTTCAGGCACGTGCGCCCCTTGTTCCAATCATCAGGAACGTTAACCGTCCTTTCTTTTCCTCTGCTCCGTAATATCATCTGCATTCAGTTCACCGCCGTAAGAATATGTTCGGACATATGAGAATTGTCCCATATTCACATGCGCCCGCGCGGACCGTTGTATAAATTCCTGCTAAAGCCCCCTCGCTTTCTGTACCCGGATATCTATTTCCGGCTGTTTTAGAAACCCATAGGTTCAAGCAACTGAAGGCGCCGGGCTGCTCCCACCATCATGCACGTACGCGCGGACCGTTTCGGAAACACAAGTTTTTACTAGCAGCCGAAGCGGTCGCGTTCTCTGGATGTCCGAAACCTTTAGTTTTATTAACCAGTAGGCGCCGGAATTCAATTCAACTGATCAATTCAACTGATCAATTCAACGGATCAATTCAATTAAGTTGAATTGGATGGATTTAAAGGGCGCCAAAAATAAAAGATGATCAACTGGATGGCTGCCGCGGGTTGGAAACCATCAGGCAAGTGCGGCCCAATAATGAACAAAAGAAATGTAAATATCAAATTGGATCAGGCTTCTACGCTAGGGTTAGTCAACATAAGATAAATTATGTTGAATTTAATGCATTGTTTCATGATGAATTAGCTCCATTGATTCATCACGATTAGAGGCAATATAATCAATGTGGTACATTAAATTTTATGGAGTTCATCAATGCCGCGCAAAGCCGCAAAGCCAAAAAGCCCGAATTGGGGCGGGGCAAGAAAGGGCGCCGGACGGAAAAAGATAGGCGAGGGGGTTCAGCGCGTTGTCCTGTTCCTTGCACCGTCCCGCATTGAGAAATTAAAGGCACTGGGCGGCCGCGAATGGCTGAATGGGGTAATTGATGCGGCGCCGCTGCCGGACGCCTTCATGGCCCCGGAAAGCCCGGCAAAGCAGGATTGATTTTCCTTAACTCTCCGCGCGCCTCCGCGCGAACCGCACGGAAAACCTCTTCACCCCGGCGCCTTCCCCCTGTCCCGGCCGCGGAGGCTGCGGCCTTCTTTGCCCGCCGGCGCCCCCAACACCGGAAAGGCGTAGCCAGAATTTCTTTAACTTTCCGCGCACACGTAGAAGGTCAAGTTTTCTGAGGTTTTCCCGCTCGCTGCCCGTTGCTTTCCCTGTCCGCTCCGCGCCGCGCTTTACTAGCTGCCATTTCACCGGCTCCAGATGGGAACGACTAGCAGCTGACGGAGCAGCAGCGCCTGACAAAAACAAGCGCCGGGATGTAATAGGAAGGAATGGAAAGATAGATAGATAAAAAAATAAATAAATAAATTTTTCCCTTCTATTCCCCCTTTATTCCCCCTTAATTCCCCCTTGCTTGTTCTGTTCTAAGCCCCGCCAATACTGCGTTCCCCCTTTTTCCCCCTATTCCCCCTGTCTTCAGTGCTGAATTTTAGAGAAACAGAAATCGGCCCATTCCTGCGTCAGCCTCCTGCGATCCTCCATATAGTCGGCCCTGTCGTAGGCGTCCTCTATCTTTGTTTTTAGTTTGTGATGAAGGTTAAGCTCTGCGGCCGCCTTGTCTTTCTTGTTGTCTACTACCCATGTAAGAAAGGAAGCGCGAGCCGTCCCGTGCGGTGTTGGATAGACCGGCGCCCCGGCTCGTTTGGTTTCCTGCCGGTCTACAAGTCTCTGCTCCATGCATATGCGCTTCATGGTCTGCTCAAGGAACGCGTTTGTAATGTGGGCGCCCTTCTTCGTCCCGGATGGAAAGACATAGCCGCCCCCATTCCGTCCAAAAACCTCATTTTCTTCAGCCTGGGCTTTCAGCAGCTGCACGGTTTGGGCGGACAAACAAGCCGTAAAGTCCCCGTTGCTCTTTACCTTCATTTCGGACGCCAGATAACGCACTACGCCCTTTTCAAAATCCACGGCGCCCCATCTCAGCCCTATCGCGTTTTCTATTCGTACATTGGTCAGGATTGCGTACATGAGCGCCCGGGCTGCCGTTCCCTTCCTCTGGTGAAGCACGGCGAATAAATCAGGAATCTGCTGCCAGTCCACCGCCCCGCGGTGCCCGCCCTGCTGCCTAGCCTTTCCATTGATCAGCGCTATCAGCTTCCAGTTAACCGGATTTGCTTTGTTCTTGCGAAACTCTTCCCCGGCCATGGCCCAGTTAAAAAATTGTCCCAACAGCACAAGGGTCTTTCTGGCCGTCTCCGGATGCTCTAACCACACAGGCTTCACCGCCCGGGCCACATCTGAAACTGTCGCTTCCTCTACCGATACCGGCCCCAGTATGGGCATGATGTGGCGCCGCACCCTGTTGGGTTCAGTCAGCCGATACTTTTCCCGGCTCCAGTTGTCCTTCTGGGCCTCGATAAATGTTTCAAACAGTTCGCCTACGGTTATCGCATCATGGGCGGCCGCTGCTCGGGCCTGTTCGTCCGCAGCCTTTTTCTTTCGTTCCTCTTCCCGGGGATCTATGCCGCTCAGCAGCTGCGCCCTGAGTTGCCCGGCTCGCTCCCTCGCTGCTTTCAGAGAAACCGCCGGGTAGTTCCCCAGTCCGAAGGTTTTGTTTTCACCGGAGCGCCTGTAGGTGTATTTCCACCGCGCCGTCACTCTCGGCCCGCAGCGCACCCACAGAGAAAGCCCCGGCACCTTTCCGTCCGATATGTGGCTTTCCCGTCCTTTTGCCCCTGTCTCTTTGATGAAGGATTCAATGGCTATAACAGTCAGGTCTTTGGCTTTTCTCATGTCGCTGCGCTTCCCCGGGACTACATTGTGGACTACATAGACATGATAGCTGTAGGCAGTTATTCACAGCACGCAACAGCATCAGAAAAGTTTAGAATTTTTATAACCTGATGTTTTTATTTATCTTCACAGCACGCTGTGGAATCCCACAGCAATATGATTGGCGCTAGTCCCGGGCACCACTGCTTCAGCGACCATCGGACTTTCAGTCCGGCGGTTCCAGATGAACCGCGCGATAAAGGATCTACGGCACCGGCCATAGATCCTTTTTTGTTGCCTGAGGTTCCGCTATTGTCGCACAAAGGCGCCGCCGGGGCTGCGGGGCGGACAAAAAGCGCCCCTCCTCAGCCCTCCCGGAGCTGCACGCTGCAGACGAGCTGCAGATCGAGCGCCTCGAGGGCCCGCGCCAGAGTGTCGATTTTCGAGGCATGCCCGAGGTTGAGAAGCCGCGAGGCCTCCTGCGGGAGAATGCCCATGCGCCGCGCAAGCTCCGAGGGACGGATCCCCGTCCTGATCATGTCGTTCACAAGCAGGATCTTCACCCCGAGCGACGGGGCCAGCCGCACGAGTTCTTCGCCCGGCTGGGGCTCCGAAGGCTCCGGAATCAGCTCGCCGCGGGCCACGCAGGCCTTCATCGCCCCGATGAGCGCAGCGTGCACGCCGTGGAGCGCCTCCTCGAGACTGCGGCCTTCCGAGCCCGCGTTTTCAAAGTCCCTGAAGCGCACGCTGTAAACGCCGTCCCGGCTGAGCTGGAAGAACGCCGGATAAGCGCTGAACGCCTTCATCGCCTCTACTGGCCTCTGCCGCCTTCAGGACGCCTCTCCGAGCCGCTTCTCGCGCAGCTTTTCAACGCCGAGATCGTCGTACATCTCGAAGGGCTGGTGAATCCAGGGATCGCCCTTCAGATAGGAGACGTAGTAGTCCGGCCTGAAGGCGCTGCGCTCCTTCCACCAGAGCACGGCCACGCGCACCTCGGTCACGGCGGGGAAGTTTTTCTTCAGGCTCTCCACGACGCGGCGGATCGTCAGGCCCGAATCCACCATGTCATCGACCAGCAGGAGCCTGCCCCTGATCTCCCCGGTGCCGGTGATCCGCGAACTGATGCTGAGCTCTCCCTGGGTGCGGCCGGCGTCGGCCCGGTAGGAACTCGTCGAGAGGACGTTGAGGGGGCGCGACATCACCCGCGAGAAAATATCCCCGGGGCGCATGCCGCCGCGGGCGAGGCAAAGCAGGGAGTCGAACTCCCAGCCGCTGTCTGCCACCTTGAGCACCAGCTGCTCGTTCAGATCGATGTAGTCCTGCCAGGAAACGAATAAATCGGCCATAGGAAAAAAATGCCAGCAATCGGATGAAAGAAAAAAGACCCGGCGGCCTCCCTCACATCGGAGCCGTCAGGCCCTGTACGCAAATGATAGCGGGCGGCCGCCGCGGAGGAAACCGCCCGCGAGCGAACCGCCCTGACGGGCAGCTTCAGGCTTCAAAGGGGTCGTGCAGCAGAATCGTCTGCGCGCGGTCCGGGCCAGTCGAGACGGCGGCGATCGGGCAGCCGGCGACTTCAGAAAGCCGCTCGAGATAGCGGCGGGCCGCCTGCGGCAGATCGTCCCAGCGGGTGATGCCGTACGTGCTCTGCTTCCAGCCGGGGAAGTCCTCGTAGATCACCTCGCAGCTCGCAACCTCCTCGGCGCCGTAAGGCATCACGTCAAGGTCCTGGCCGTCCTTCCTGTAGCCCACGCCCAGGCGCACGGTATCGCACTCGTCAAGCACGTCGAGCTTCATCACCGCGAGTCCCGTGAGGCCGTTGATCTCCACGGCGCGGCGCAGGGCGGCCCCGTCGAACCAGCCGCAGCGGCGCGGCCTTCCGGTGACCGCCCCGAACTCGTTGCCGCGCTGGCGGATCTTCTCGCCCTCCTCACCGGTGAGCTCCGTGGGGAAGGGGCCGGCGCCGACGCGCGTGCAGTAGGCCTTCGTGATCCCCAGCACATAGTTGATGAGGTGGGGTCCGACGCCTGCGCCCGAGGTGGCCGAGCCCGCAACGGTATTCGAGGACGTGACAAACGGGTAGGTGCCGTGGTCGATGTCCAGCATGGAACCCTGCGCTCCCTCGAACAGGAACTGCCGGCCTTCGGCCATCAGGCGGTTGAGGGTATGGGAGACGTCGGTCACCATGGGCTTGAGCCGGGGGGCGAAGGCGAGCGTCCCGTCGATCACCTTCTGGGGATCGAGCGGCTCGGCGTGCAGGTAGTTCTTCAGCACGAAGTTGTGATAGTCAAGCGCTCCGCGCACGCGTTCCTCGAAAAACGACTCGTTGTAAAGGTCGGCCACGCGCACCGTACGGCGCGCCACCTTGTCCTCGTAGGCCGGTCCGATGCCGCGGCCCGTGGTGCCGATTTTCTTTGCCCCAAGGTTGAGCTCGCGGGCGTGGTCGAGCGCGACGTGGTAGGGCATGAGCAGCGCGCTGTTGCCCGAGACATGCATGCGGTCCTCGGCGTCAAGGCCGTGCTTTTTGAGCTCGTCGAGCTCGGAGAAGAAGGCCGAGGGCGACAGCACGACGCCGTTGCCCAGGAAGCACTGCACGTCCGGATGCATGACGCCGGACGGGATGAGACGCAGCACGGTCTTGTTCCCGTTCACGACAATGGTGTGGCCGGCGTTGTTTCCGCCGTTGAAGCGCACGACGCCATACACCCTGGAGGTCAGCCAGTCGACGATCTTTCCCTTGCCCTCGTCGCCCCACTGAGCTCCGACTACGACTACGTTTCTAGCCATCTCTTCTTCTCCCTAGTCTGTGCCCGCCGCGGTGCCCTTCACCGTCCAGCGGCCATCCTCAAAAACAATCCGGTGAGTGAGCCGGAAGCTCTCTGAAAGCCCCTGCGGCTTCTCGCCGGGCAGCAGCTGGACAACAATCTCCCCCTGCTCCCGGAGCTTTTCAATGAGGCTGCCGAGCGCCGGGTCTTCGGAGGCCGGAGCCGTTGTCGCCTCGGGCAGCTCCGCGTCATGCAGCGCGGCGTACTCACGCATGTAAATGGTAAACCCAACGGCCGGGCGGTAGCGCCCGAAGGCGAGCCCGATGCCGTCGTAGCGGCCGCCCCTCAGGATGGGCTCGGGCAGGTCCTCGAGGATGCCCGCAAAGGACACCCCCGTATAGTAATCAAAGCCCGTGACCGAGCTGCCGTCGACCGTCACCTCATCGGCCCCGCAGCGCTCGGTGAGCCAGCGCAGCTCCTGCACGGCCTCAAGCGCCTGGGGGAAGCCCGCACAGACCGACTCGATCTCGGAAAGGGACTCGGTGCCGCCGTAGATGAGGCAAAGAGCCGACAGGGCGCGGCGGGTGCTCTCAGCAAGGCCGGCCGTGGCCGAGGCGAGCTCCGAGGGGTCCTTGTCGCCCAGCGCGGAGACAATCTGGCGCTGCGCCTCGGCGCCGAGGGCGGGGTCGGACTTGAGGACCGCCCGCACGATCCCGGTATGCCCGAGCACGAGGTGCACGCGCGGCACGCCGATCCTGCGCAGCACCTCTGAGGCGAGCTTCACCATCTCGAGGTCACTTTCCCGCCCGGTCGCGCCGAACATCTCCGCGCCCACGACATAGGGCTGGCGGGTTGCAAGCGGATGCCGGGGCTTGGCATGCAGGACCGAGCCCGCATAGCACAGCCTCGTGATCCCCGGCCGGTTCAGGATGTGCGCGTCGATGCGGGCGACCTGCGGCGTGATGTCGGCGCGGAAGCCAGCAAGGCGGCCGCTGCTTTCGTCCACGAACTTGATCGTGGAGCGCTCGAGCCGGTTGCCTGAACCCGTGAGCAGCGAGTCGAGAAACTCGAACATCGGCGGTCTGATCACCTCGAAGCCGTGGCTGCGCATGATCCCGAGCGTCAGAGCCCTGAGCCGCTCGAGCTCCCGGGCCTGGCGCGGCAGCATGTCAGAAATATGGTCCGGTAAAAGCCAGTTTGTCATCGAAAAGTCCTCTACTTGCCCTCAGCCCAAGGAAAGCGTCCCGGTCTGCAGCAGCCACACCAGCGCAAGTCCGCTGGCGACTCCCAGGGCGCCGATCCACCTGAGTGTAGACTCCGGCACCTGCAGCAGCCTCTCGAGCGCGCTTTTCCAGCGCGCTGGCGCCACCATCGGCATGAAGCACTCAAAAATCACTGCGAAGCCCAGCGCGCAGAACAGCTCATTGACTCCCATCGGGACGCCCTCCCTGCCGCTGGGCCTGAGCTCCGGCGGTCTGCATTGGCTCGGGGCGCCCGCTGCGCCGGGTTTCCGCCCTCGCCGCAGCGAGCCTTGCGGAGAACCCCGAGAGTCCGGGCCGGCTGTCGAGCCGCCCATAAAGCCTGCTCGCGGCGGCATCGGCCGCGGCCCTGAGATCCCCGGCCTGCCTGAGCGCGCTCTCAAGGGTCTGCTGGGCCTTCGCGTCGGCCTGGGCCCGCAGCGCCTGGGCGCTCTCGCGCTCGAGCCGGCCCGAGGCGCTGATCTCCCCGCTCCATATTCTCGAGGTGTCGGCCATGGCCTTTTCAAGGCCGCTCTGGCTCATGCGGATGCCCGACACCCGCACGGAATCGAGCGACACGCCCTGGCCGAGGAGGCTTTTCTGCGCCTCGGCGAGCACCCGCGCCGCGATCAGTCCGTCGCCGCGGCGCACAAGATCGGCGTCTCCGAGTCCGCTCAGAACACTGCGCGAGCTCTCGCTGATCTTCTTGGAAATGCCCCGGGCGGTTTCCGAATCGCTGCCCCCGAAGCTCTTCCACCACTGCGCGGGATCCGACACGCGCCAGACGACGTCGTAGCCGAGCGCCGGCAGCTCCGCCCCGTCGGCGGGCTCATCCGAGGAAACCGAAAGCTGCTGCCCGCGCATGTCCACCATGACGACGCGCTCGACCGGATCGGGCAGCTTGGCGTGGATCCCCGGGCTGGCGCGCACGGCCCTGAGCTGCTGCCAGCCGATCACAAGGGCGCTGCGCCCCTCCTCCACCGTAAAGAATGAGAGTCTTGCGAGCAGTCCCAGCACAAGCGCTGCAAGGAGCAGGACGATGGCCTTCTTCATTTTCACCGGCCTCCGTTTCTCAGGTAAGCGCTGCGGTCCTCAGTCGTGTCGCGGTCTTCGAGCACCGGGGACGAAGGCGCGGCCGCCTTCCCCGCCCCCGAAGGCGGCTCGGCCCTGGCCGCGCCGCGCGCGGAGGCGGCAGCGGCGGCGGAAGCTGCCTTCTTTGCAGCAGCGACCTCGGCGGCCGTGACCACAGGCGGGCCTTCCTTTGCGTCAGCCGGCCCCTCGGCGGCGGGCTTCTTCGAGCGGATCACGGCCATGATGTCGGCGGCGCTTGTCTCGGAGAGCTCGCCGGGGTTGGGCAGCGAGGCCGCCATCGCGGCGTTCCAGGCCCGCTCGAGCGCGGCCTGCCGGTCAGCCTCCGGGAACGGACGGCTGTAGAGGTAATCGAGGAACTCCGAGTCCGCCTGGGCGACATGCGTCACGCGCTGCTGGTAAGACTCCGCGCTTTCCAGGATGCGGCGCGCCGTGCCCGTCGAGAGCGTCTCGGCCAGGCCCGCCCAGCGCTGAGCGGCTCGGAAAGCCCCCTCGTCGGCGCTTTCGGCCTTCTGAGCGCTGTCGGCGGAGCCCTCCACCTTCACGGGCAGCCTCACGTCGCTGATGGTGACCGACTCGATCTTCACGCCGAGCCCCAGGGCGTCAGCCTCAGCCTGAACCTCGCGGGCGAAGTCCGCGGAAAGAAGCGCCGCGCGGCCCTCCATCGCGTCGCTTACGGTCATGTCGCCGAAGCTCTGGCGCATCGCTCTCCGAAGCGCGGAGCTGATCGCCTGAGACGGGTTTGAAACGTGCTCGAGGTAGCTGCGCACGCCCTCTGGCGCGACCTTCCACTGTACGGCGCCCCTGGCGCGCACGAGAGCGCCGTCTGCCGTGAGCAGGTAGCCCTCGGAGCCCGAGCCGGAGAAGCTCACCTCGCTTTTGCGCATGAGACGGGTGTCCACCATGCGCACCTTCTCAAAAGGCCAGGGCAGGTGCCAGTGCGTGCCGGGCCCCACGAGCTCCCGGAAGCTCCCGGTCGTGTAAAGAGCGGCGGATTCGCCTGCGGGCACCGTGTAAAAGCCCGCGCAGAGATAGGCAGAGAGCCCGAAAAAAAAGGCGAGCCCAATCAGGGCGGGCAGAATGGAGCGGCCCCTGCCCGGGGCCCCGGCCTCGCCGCGGCGCGGCGCGGAGGGGCGCTGCTGCGGACGTTTCTCTCCGGGCCGCCGCCCGCGCCCCGTGTTCAGGCTGCGCAGCAGCTCGTTGAACGCCTGCCATTCCGCCTCGAGATCCCGGGCGCTGCGCCGGGAGTCCTCGCTGCCGGAACCCTCTGCGCCCTGGCGGCCGTCCCGGGGCGCCTGCGTCCGAGAGCCTTCCCCAGACGAATCCGACGGGGCCCGCGGCGAGGATTCGCGGGAATCCTCGCCCGTCTCGTCGCGCTTGTTTTCGTGAGGAGAAGCCGCTCCGCCCTTGTCTTCAGGCTCGAGGCGGCGTCCCCAGCGGTTGTCGTCTAGTGGCATAAGGGTCTTGTCTTATTTCCTGCGGGCCTGCGGGGCCCGCGCTGTCTGCGGAAGTCTAACACCGGAAGGCCGCCGCTCACGGGCTGTCTGCCGGGGGCTCGCCCGTCTCCCCGGAGGCGAGCGCGCGCCGCTCCTCGGCCTCGAGCTTCGCCCGCTCCCAGGGCTCGAGCTCGCGGGGTTGCAGGGCGTTGTCGCGCCGCCAGCTCTGCGCCGCCTCGAAAAGGGCAGCCCGAAGCTCGTCGATGCCTTCGCCGGTGAGGGCGCTCACCCCTACCGAGGCGATCCTTCCGCCTTCGCCGCGCACGGGTCCGAGCACAGCGGGCGCGAGATCCGCCTTGTTGTACACGATGATCGAGGGCACGTCCGCGGCGCCCACTTCCTTGAGCACCTGGTTCACGGAGTCAATCTGCTCCTCGCGCACCACGCTCGAGGCGTCGACCACGTGCAGCAGAAGATTCGCGTGCACGGTCTCGTCAAGCGTCGACTTGAAGGCCTCGATCAGCTGCGTGGGCAGGTCGCGGATGAACCCGACCGTGTCGGAGAGCACGACCATCTCGCCGCCGCCCACCCAGCAGCGCCGCGCCGTCGTGTCGAGCGTAGCGAAAAGCTGGTTGGCGACATAAGCGCCGGAGCGCGTGAGACGGTTAAACAGCGTGCTCTTGCCCGCATTGGTGTAGCCCACGAGAGAAACGGTGAGCTGCTCGCCGCGCTGGCGGGAGCGGCGCTGCGTGTCGCGCTGGCGCGAGAGCCTGCGCAGCTGTCCGCGCAGGATCTTGACCCGCTCGGCAATCATGCGCCGGTCGAGCTCGATCTGCTTCTCGCCCGGGCCGCCGGTCTTCGAGAGTCCGCCGCGCTGGCGCTCAAGGTGGGTCCAGCCGCGCACGAGCCGCGTCGAGAGGTGCTCGAGCTTCGCAAGCTCCACCTGCAGCCGCCCCTCGCGGCTTTTGGCGCGGCGCTGGAAAATCTCAAGGATCAGCTCCGTGCGGTCGAGCACGGGCAGCCCCGAGGCCCGCTCGATGTTGCGCTCCTGCGCGGCCGACAGGGCCGTGTCGAACACAAGAACCTCGGCGCCCGCCCCGCGTGCGAGAGAAGCGATCTCGGAGATCTTGCCGCTGCCCAGATAAGTGGCCGGGTCGGGACGGTCGCGGTGCGCCTCGGTGAGGCCCGCCGCCTCCATCCCGTCGGAGGACACAAGAAGAGAAAGCTCGCCCGCGGCATCGGGGCGGCTGTCGCGCCCCGTGCGTATGCAGACGAGCCAGGCCTGGGCGGGACGGCGGTCCCGCTCCTGATCAATTTGGAAAACTGTCAGCTTAGGACTCCGGAGCGGTTACGGTGATGTTCACCGGACGGGTGGGGACCACCGTGCTGATGGCATGCTTGTAGACCATCTGCGTCACGGTGTTGCGCAGCAGCACCACATACTGGTCGAAAGACTCGACCTGGCCCTGCAGCTTGATGCCGTTGATCAGATAAATGTTGACCGGAATGTGCTCCTTCCGCAGAGCGTTGAGGAATGGATCCTGAAGAAGCTGACCCTTGTTGTTATTCGTCATTTTGTTCTTATCCCAGCACTTGTTTCGCGCTTGTTCTTCGTGTCTGTGGCCGCCCGGCGCCCCTCAAGCGGGGCGGAGAACAGCCGCTCAGCGGCGAGCCGCCTTGCCCTCTATGATACTGCCCCCGGAGAGAATGCTGAGGCGCCGGTCCAGATATTTTTCAAGCTCCGCGATCATCGAGGAGATGCGATCGAGGTCGCCGCTGCCGAGCACGAGCCCGCGCAGCCCCGCCAGGCAGTCCTCGATTTCGAGGTTGGTCGCGCGCAGCCCCTCGAAATCCTCGGGGTTGCGGGGATCCTCGGGCTGTCTCGCGCAAAGCCTCTGCAGCTCCTGCAGCCGGTCGAGCACGACCTCGTTCTTCTCGGCCGAGACGAGCTGCGCGACGCGCGCGCGCCAGATAGTGGTGGCGCTGGGCCGGTCCGCGATGGGCACGCCCCAGCAGATCTTTGCGAGCAGCAGCGTGATCACCGGATGCAGGAGCACCGCGGCGAAGGCCGCGCCCGAAAGGAATCCTGCGACCACCGGGTGCCGCAGCACGACGAAGGCGACCCCCAGGCCCGCCAGCGCAACGGTCATCACGGCCACGCCGAGCGGGAGCCTGAAGGCCCCGAGCCCGGTCGCGTCGCCCGGGAAGCGGCGCGGCGCAACCAGCTCCCGGGTCAGCAGCGCCGCGGAGGCCGCGAAAACCACCGCCACCGCATAAAGCAGCGTGTGGTCCGGGTTGCCCTTGGGCGCGCCCAGCCAGTGCACCAGCAGGAAGGAAATCACAAAAACCACGGCCATCGCGGCCCAGGCGATCATCGATCTGCTCTTCTGCATGGTTGTTTTCTCCCCCCGGGGGCGGCCGGGGCCTCAGCCTTTCCTGCGGCCTGCGCTGCCGTCGCCCTGAACATATGGATTGCGGTTCACGCGGAACTCGATCCGCAGGGGCGTGCCCGCCAGACCAAACTGATCCCGGAACCAGCTTTCAAGATAACGCCTGTAGCTGTCGCCCACCGCCTGCAGGGAATTGCCGTGGATCACGATCACCGGGGGATTGGAGCCGCCCTGATGCGCATAGCGCATCTTCGGCCTGACGCGCCCGACGCGCGGGGGCTGCTGCCTCGCCACCGCCTCGATGAGGCTGCGGGTGAGCTTCGGCGTCGAGAGCTTCGCCTGGGAAGCCTCCCAGGCCTCGTGCACGGCCTGCATCAGGTGATTGAGCCCATTGTGCTTGAGCGCCGAGATGTGCACGAAGCGAGCCCAGTGCAGAAACTTCAGTTTGAGCTCAAGCTGAAGGTCCAGCTGCTCGCGCTGGTAGCGGTCGAGCCCGTCCCACTTGTTGATCGCGACCACGAGCGCACGGCCCGATTCGAGCGCGTAGGCGGCGATGTGCGCATCGTGCTCGGCCACGCCCGACTGGGCGTCGATCACGAGCACGACGACGTTCGAGTCGGCGATGGCCTGCAGCGTCTTCACGACCGAAAACTTCTCTATCGCCTCGAAGACCCGGCCCTTTTTGCGCAGGCCCGCCGTGTCGACGAGCGTGTAGGCCCGGCCGTCGTAGTCGAAGTCGACGTCGATCGCATCGCGCGTGGTGCCGGGCATGTCATAGGCGACGACGCGCTCCTCGCCCAGCAGCGCGTTCACAAGGGTGGACTTGCCGACGTTCGGACGCCCTGCGATGGCGACCCGCACGCGCCTGGGACCTTCTTCCTGCGGCTCAGGCTGCCCGGCGCCCTGCGGCTGCTCCCCGGGCTGCGGCGCAAACCTGGCGAGCACATCGTCCATCAGCGAGCCGATGCCCTGGCCGTGGGCGGCGGAGATGAGGTAGGGCTCGCCTATGCCCAGCTCATAGAACTCGGCCGCCGCTGACGCGGGCAGCCCCTCGGCCTTGTTCACCGCGAGGTAGACCCGCCTGCCTGACTCGCGCAGCGTCTGCGCAATCCGGTGATCCTGGGGCGCGAGGCCCGTGCGGGCGTCGGTCACGAAAATGACCGCGTCGGCCTCCTCGATCGCGAGCTCGGCCTGCGAGGCCATGTGCCTGACGATGCCCTCCGGCCTCACCGGCTCAAAGCCGCCGGTGTCCACCACCAGGTAAGGCACGGGCCCCACCTTCCCGGTGCCGTAGTGGCGGTCGCGGGTGAGGCCGGCGAAATCAGCGACGATCGCGTCGCGGGTTCGTGTCAGGCGGTTGTAGAGCGTGCTTTTCCCCACGTTCGGGCGCCCGACGAGAGCTATGACCGGCAGCATAAGCGTGCGGCTCCTAAATAATCAGTGATCGTTGCGGGATCAGCGGGCCCTGACGAGCGCCACTTCGCCCTTGTTGGTCTGGAAGACAGCCCCGTCGCCCATGGCCACCGGATTGGTGACCACTGCCCCGGAGAGCCGGCCGCGGCCCTGCTCCGCTCCGGTGAGGGGGTCGAGCAGATGCACGTAGCCTTCGAAATCCCCGCAGGCGAGGTAGCGGCCGAGCGGCACGGGCGAGCTGTTGGCGCGATAGGTCATCGTCGCGTTCTTCCAGATTTCGGCGCCGCTGTCCTTCGAATAGGCGTGGATGACTCCCTTCGAGTCCACGACATAGACCGCGCGCGCATCGGCCGTGGGACCGGTCACGGCATCGACCTTGACCGACCAGCGCGTCACGCCGTTGCGGCTGCTCATGCAGGTGAGCCGCCCCTGATAGGTGGCGGCGCACAGCAGCCCGCCTGTGACAAGCGGGGCGCCCACGACGTCGTTGAGCCTCTCGACCTCGGTGATGCCCGAGGGCTGGGAGATGGCCGCCTCAAGCGCGGGCTTGCCCGTCATCGACACGCCGATCAGTTTGCCCCCGGCATTGCCCACCAGCAGCCCGTCGGCAAAGAAGATCATCTGGCGGGGAGCCCGCACCGACAGGATCGGCACCTGCCCCTGGTAGCGCCAGACCTGCTCGCCGCTCTTGGCCCGGAAAGCCGTGATGCGCGTGTCCGAGGTGTGCACGATCACAAGGTCGCGGCCGACCAGCGGCGGCATGTCCATTTCCGCCGAAAGCTTCTTGCGCCAAAGCTCCCGCCCCTCGGCCGAAAAGACCACGACCTGGCCGTCGGCCGTCCCCAGGGCGGCGTAGTAGCCGTCCGAGCCCACCCCGGAGGTGACCTCGGACTTCACCCGCGCGCTCCAGACCAAGCTGCCGCTGGACGGATCGATGCGGCTGAGGCTGTCGGAGCCGGCCGCATAGATGGCGTTGGAGGTGACCGCAGGCGTGAGGAAGCTGTTTTCGGACTTCCCGACCCGCACGCTCCATACCGCGGCAGTCTGAGCCGAGCCCTTCAGGCTCACGAGATCGGCCGGATCGTGCGGAGTCCCCGACCTGAAGAGCGAAGAGCAGCCGCCGAGCAGCAGCGCCGAGGCCAGCGCAGCGGCGAACGCGGAGGCGATTTTTTTATTCATCGGCATCATCCCTTTCCAGATAACTGTTGTTCTTTTCGCATCTTCCGGCCCGCCGCCTGAAGGCAGAGCGGCGGGCGCGCGGCCGTCACTTCGCGGCCGCAGCAGCGGGCGACGAGGCCGCAGAGGAAGCCGCCGCAGAGGAGGAGGCGGCTGCCGGGGCGCCGGCCGGCACGGCCTCATCCGCGTCGGGCAGCGACTCGAGCTTCATCTGCAGGAACTGCTCGAAGGGCTCTCCCTTCTGGGTGGCGGCGAGGGCCTCCGTCCAGGCCTTCTTCGCGTCTTCCGTGCGTCCAAGCGTCTGATAGACGTCTCCCAGCCGGTCGTTCACGATCGATTTCTCGGCATCGGACTTCGGCTTGAAGGCCTGCAGGAGCTTGAGCGCCTCGTCGGCCTTCTTTTCATCGAGCAGCAGCCCCGCGAGCCTCACCCGGGCCACGGCCTCGAACTCTTCGCGGCCGGATTTTTCGACCACCCAGCGCAGCTTCTCCTCGGCTGCCTTCTCGTCGCCGGAGTCCATCGCGGAGCGCGCCGCCGCAAAGGCGGCGAGCGGGCCGAACACGGTCGAGCCGTACTGATCCATCAGGCCCTCGGAGAGCGACTTAATGTTCTTGTCGTTGTGCGTGAGAATCGCCTGCTGGAGCTGCGAGTAGGCGGCCGAGGCCTTCGCCGTCTGGCGGTGCTTGTACCACCGCCAGCCGTTGAAGCCGGCGAATCCAAGGCACACAACGATGATGACCACCATCACCGGGGTGCCCCACTTTTCCCACCAGCCCTTCAGGTTGTCGATGGACTCCTGTTCCTCAAGGTTATAAGCCATATCAAAGATCCTTGGTGTCGATGACGAGAATCTCGTCAAAAATCATACGGGCCGCCTCTTCCGCCGGCACGGTCTTCTGACCGGAGAACGCGGTCTTCTCGGGCAGCTCGCGCAGCGGCTTGATGGAAACCTGGCCCGCGGCGGCCTCGCTCTCGCCCACGATGAGCGCAAACAGCGCCCCCGAGGCGTCAGCCTTCTTCATTTGGCTCTTCATGCTCGCCTCGCCGCCGTGCACAATCGTGGCGACGCCCAGATCGCGCAGCTCCTCGGCGACCTCGACGGCCGGGTCGAGCGTGCCCTCGCCGCAGTGCACGACGTAGACCGTGCAGTCGGGCTCGGTCGGATGCACGCCGAACTCCTTCATCAGCTCGAGCACGCGCTCGGCGCCCATCGCGAAGCCGACGCAGGGCGCGGGCTTCCCGCCCAGGATCTCCATGAGCCCGTCATAGCGCCCGCCTCCGCAGATCGTCGCCTGGGAGCCCAGCCGGTCGGTGGTCCACTCGAACACCGTGTGACTGTAGTAGTCAAGCCCGCGCACAAGCCGCGGATTGATCACGTAATCCACGCCGGCGCGCTCGAGCTGCCGCTCGAGCGAGGCGAGGAAGGCCCGGGAGCCCTCTCCCAGATAGTCTATCAGCCGGGGCGCGGCCTCCACGAGCTGCTGCATGTCGGGATCCTTCGTGTCGAGGATGCGCAGCGGGTTGAGATAAAGGCGGTGACGCGCGGTCTCGTTGAGGGCGTCGAGATGAGCCTCGAAGTATTTGATGAGCGCCTCGCGGTGCGCAGCCCGCTCGGCCGGCTCGCCCAGCGTGTTGAGCTCGAGCTTCACCTCGCGGATCCCGAGCTCTTTCCAGAGCCTCGAGGTCATGAGGATGAGCTCGGCGTCAACGTCAGGCCCGGCGAACCCGAGCGCCTCGCAGCCGAACTGGTAGAACTGGCGGTAGCGGCCGCGCTGCGGGCGCTCGTGGCGGAACATCGGGCCGAAGTACCAGACGCGGCGCGGGGCGTCGTAGAGAAGATTGTGCTCGATCGCGGCCCTCACGATGCCGGCCGTGTTCTCGGGCCGCAGCGAGAGCTTCTCGCCGTTGAGCGAGTCCTCGAACGAATACATCTCCTTTTCCACCACGTCGGTCGCCTCGCCGATGCCGTGCGTGAAAAGCGCTGTCGGCTCGAGCACCGGCGTGCGCATCGGGCGGTACCCGTAGGATGTCGCCACGTCGCGGACCGTGTCCTCGAAGAAAGTCCAGATCGCGCTGTCGCCCGGCAGCATGTCGTTCATGCCCGTGACAGCCTTGATTTTTGCTTTGGACGCCATAGTCTCAGTTTTCCTTTTGATTGTTTCCCTGCTTCGGCTGCTGCGCGGCGGCGCCGTAAGTGCTCTGCACGTATTCTTCCAGAATCCGGTTGAACTGGCCGGCCAGGTCCTCGCCCTTGAGCGAGGTCCTGCGCTCGCCGTTGATGAAGACGGGCGCGACCGGCGCCTCGCCCGCGCCGGGCAGCGACAGCCCCACGTCTGCGTGGGCGGACTCGCCCGGGCCGTTGACCACGCAGCCCATCACGGCCACCCTCATGCGCTCAACGCCGGGGCAGCTCGCGCGCCACGCCGGCATGCGCTCGAGGATGTATTCGCCGGCGCTTTTGGCAAGCCGCTGGAAGAGGTCGCTCGAGGTGCGCCCGCAGCCCGGGCACGAGGTCACCTCGGGCATGAACGAGCGAAGCTCAAGCGACTGGAGGATCTGCTGGGCGACCAGCACTTCCTCGGTTCTCGGCTCGCCGGGGCGCGGGGTGAGCGAGACCCGGATGGTGTCGCCGATGCCGCGCTCGAGCAGGATCGCAAGCGCGGCGCTCGAGGAAACGATCCCCTTTACGCCCATGCCCGCTTCCGTAAGCCCCAGGTGCAGGCAATAGCTGCAGCGCGCCGCGAGCTCGCGGTAGATCTCCACCAGGTCGGGCACGCCCGAGACCTTCACCGACAGCACGATGCGGTCAGCCCCCAGCCCCACCTCGCGGGCCCTGCGGGCCGACTCCAGGGCGCTTTCGATCAGCGCCCGGCGCAGCACTGCCTCTGGCCCGAGCGGGGACCCCTTCGACGCGTTCTCGTCCATCATCCGGGCGAGCAGCTCCTGGTCCAGCGAGCCCCAGTTCACGCCGATGCGGACCGGGCGGTCCTCCCGGCAGGCGATTTCAACCATGCGGCAGAAATGCAGGTCGCGCGAGGCGCCGCGGCCCACGTTGCCCGGATTGATGCGGTACTTCGACAGAGCGCGGGCGCACTCCGGATAGTCGGCGAGCAGTTTGTGGCCGTTGTAGTGGAAATCTCCCACGAGGGGAGTGTGGATGCCCTGCCCGTCGAGCCTGTCGCGGATCTCGGACACTGCGCGCGCGGCCTGCGGCGTGTTCACCGTGATGCGCACGAGCTCGGAGCCCGCGCGGGCGAGCTCCGCGGCCTGCTTCGCAGTCGCCTCGACGTCGTCGGTCGGGGTGTTGGTCATCGACTGCACCACCACCGGGGCTCCTCCGCCCATCACGACATCAGCGTCCTGCCACCTCACGTGAACCCGGGGGGTGTGCCTGCGGGGAGGCTTCACAATCACTTCAGCGGTCATCTTAAGCGGATCCGTCAGTTCATCACGAAGCGGGCGACGCTGCCCTTTGAGTAGGCCGAGAGGTCCACCGGCTCGCCGTTGAGCGACACCGCGCAGCTGCCGGTGTTGCCCACCGTCGCGCGGATCGGGAGCCGGCCGGTGAAGCTGCGCTCCTCGCCCGCCTTCATCTCCGCCTGCACAAGCACGCGGCCGTCGGCATCGACCAGCTTCACCCAGCTCGCGCCGATCGTGCGGATCTGCACCACGCCCTGCCCCGGGGTGGCGCCGCTCTGGGCTGCGGCCTTTTCATCTGCGGCGGGGGACTGAGCGGCGGGAGACTGGGCGGTCTCGGAAGCCGCGCCCTGGCTTTCCCTGGCTGCTTCCGCGGCCTGATCGGCCAGCGCGGAGGCGGGGGCCGAGGCAGGAAGCGCGTTCGAGGGAGACCTCGGACGTTGCAAGGCCGCGATGTTGGAGCCCTCGTTTTGCGTGACCTGCACCGCTTCGATGTCGCTGCCGCCGAACTTCTCGACCAGATCGTGCCCCCAGCCTGCCCAGGCGAGCAGCGCGAGCACCACGACCACCGCGAAGGCGATCAGGACCCTCAGTCCGCGCTTGCGCGCGCTCGCATGGAACTCCACGTCCTTGCGCAGCCCGTGCTCGGGCACCGGACTGCTGCGCACGAGGTCCGCCGGCGTCCCCGAGGAAGAGACCGGGGCATAGGCCTTCATGTAGGCCTCGATCACCGGCTTCGGATCGGTCTCGGTCACCCGGCAGATGTCCCGGATAAATGCGCGCACGTAGACCGGCTCGGGCAGCAGGCGCATTGTCTCAGCCTCAAGCGCCTCGAGCTGATTGCGGCTGATCTTCGTGCGGCTCACCAAGTCGTCAAGCGACAGGCCCGCGTTTTCGCGGATCTGCCGCAGCATTTTCCCGAAGCCCGCAGCCGGGGCTTCATCCTTCACTGCCACCTGGGCGTTGTTCTCAGTCATTTTCCTTTCCGGCCGCATTCAGAATCGACGCGGCTTCCTTTCTCTGCCGGATCAGCCGCACCGCCCGGTTGGTCCGGTCCTTCACCTGACCCGCGAGCTGCCCGCAGGCGGCGTCGATGTCGTCGCCGCGGGTTTTGCGGATCGTCGTCACGATGCCCGCGTCGTTCATCCTGCGCTCGAAGGCGAGCACCCGCTCCCGGTCGGTCTTGGCAAGCCCCGAGCCCGGGAAGGGATTGAACGGTATCAGGTTCACCTTGCAGGGCACGCGCCGCACCAGGTTCACGAGCTGGTCGGCCTGCTCGAGCGAGTCGTTCACGCCGCTGAGCATCAGGTACTCGAACGTCACGTAGTCGCGGGGAGCGTACTTCAGGTAGCGCCTGCAGGCGGCCATCAGGTCCTCGAGCGGATGCTTGCGGTTGATCGGCATCAGCTTGTCGCGCAGTTCGTTGGTCGGCGCGTGCAGCGACACAGCAAGGGCCACCGGGGCGAGCTGCGCGAGCTTGTCCATCTGGTTGACGAGCCCGCAGGTCGAAATCGTCACGCGGCGCCTCGAGATGCCGTAGGCGTGGTCGTCCATAAACAGGCGCACCGCGGGCACCACGGCCTCGAGGTTCTGCAGCGGCTCGCCCATCCCCATCAGCACCACATTGCTGATCATGCGGTCGTTGGGATTGTCCGTGCCCGCCTCGCGGCGCAGCTCGCGCTCGGCCCAGAAGAGCTGGCCCACGATTTCGGAGGTCTTCAGGTTGCGGGCGAAGCCCTGCTTGCCCGTCGAGCAGAACAGGCAGCCCATCGCGCAGCCCGCCTGCGTCGAGATGCAGAGCGTACCGCGGTCATCCTCTGGGATGTAGACCGCCTCGACGGCGTTGCCGCTGCCGACGTCAAAAGCCCACTTGCGGGTGCCGTCCGAGGAGATCTGCTCGCGAATCGGCTCCGGAGGGCGCACCTCCGCGAGCTCCTCGAGCTTTGCGCGGAAGCTCTTCGCGAGATTCGTCATCCGGCTGAAGTCGCTCTCCAGATTGCGGTGGATCCATCTTGTGAGCTGCACGGCCCGGAAGGGTTTCTCGCCCAGCCCGTCGCACCATCTGGTGAGTCCCTCGCGGTCGAAGTCGAGAAGATTGATTCGCTCGGCAGCCATTGGCAGTCGGCCTCCTGAAAAAGAGAAACGCGCCGGCGGGAAGGCCCTTCTCCTCCAAAAGGATTCCGGGCCCCGCCGCCGGCGGGAACGCTTCAGAAATTAACGGGAGTGAATCGCGAGCGTCGGGAAGAAATACGCGATCTCGCGGGCGGCCGTTTCGGGGGCGTCGGAACCGTGCACTGCGTTCGCGTCGATGGACTCGGCGAAGTCGTGGCGGATCGTGCCGGGGGCAGCCTTCTTCGGATCGGTGGCACCCATGAGCTCACGGTTCTTCAGAATGGCGTTCTCGCCCTCGAGCACCTGGATCATGACGGGGCCGGAGGTCATGAAGGCCACGAGGTCCTTGAAGAAGGGACGATCCTTGTGCACTTCGTAGAAGCCTTCGGCTTCGGCCTTGGAGAGCTGGCGCATCTGGGCGGCGACAATCTTGAGGCCGGCGTCTTCGAAACGGGTGTAGATCTTGCCGATCACGTTCTTGCGGACGGCATCGGGCTTGACGATGGAAAGGGTACGCTGAATAGCCATTTTGTTTCCAGTAAAAAGAAAAAACAGGCAGGGCGCGGGCGCCGGCCTTGGGGGCCGGAAGCGGCCTCGCCGCAGCCTCTGACGCCGCCCCGGGCGTGCAGCCCCGGACGGCCCTAAATCTAAAGGGATTTATTTTAACATGCCGCGGGACTGGCACCTTCCTTTTCAGCCTTCTTTTCGCCCTCGCCCTGCACCGGCTTCGGCCCCGGCAGGAGCAGCGCGATCGACTCGACGTGCCCGGTGTGCGGGAACATGTTCATGATGCCCGCGGCGGCAAGCCGCCAGCCCCCCTGGTGCATCAGGATCGCGCAGTCCCGGGCGAGCGTGGCCGGGTTGCAGGAAACGTACACGACGCGGCCTGGCCGGCGCTCGGCGGCCGCAAGGACCTGGGCTACGGCCTGTGCGCCCTCGCGCGGCGGATCGAGCAACACCCGGTCGATCCCTGAAGAGCGCTCCCAGAGCTCGTCCCAGTCCTTCTGCGACCAGGTGAAGAGGTTTCTCGCGACAAAATCCGTCTTGTCCGACAGACCGTTGGCGGTCGCCCCGGCCCGGGCGCGGGCGACCAGCGCGTCGCTGCCCTCCAGCCCCGTCACGCGGGCGCACCTGCGGGCAAGCGGCAGCGTAAAGTTCCCGAGCCCGCAGAAGAAGTCCACCGCGTGCATCCCGGGCTCCAGCCCAAGCATCCTCACCGCCCGGCTCACCATCACCCGGTTGAGGTCGTGGTTCACCTGCGTGAAGTCAGTCGGACGGAAGGGGATTTCCACCCCGAACTCCGGCAGCGTGAGCCGCAGCGCGTCGCGCAGCGCCGGGTCCACCGGAGCGGCGGAATCCGGTCCCGCGGGCTGCAGCCAGATGTCGGCCCCGTGCTCCCGCCCAAAGGCGAGCAGTTTGTCGAGATCGTCCTTTTCAACCGGAACGAGATGCCGGAAAACAAGTGCCGTACGGCCCCTGCCGTCCACGGCGACCTCGATCTGAGGCAGCCGCTGCCTGATCTTCAGGGACTCCACCAGGCCGCGCAGCGGGTCGATCATTTCCGAGACATGCCGCGGCAGGATCGGGCAGCAGTGCATCTGCGCCACGAAGCTCGACGAGCGCTCGTGAAAGCCCACAAGCACCCCGCCTTTTTTCGCCACGTCCCGCACCGAAAGCCGCGCCCGGTGGCGGTAGCCCCAGTAGGGCCCGTATATCGGCGGCAGGATCAGCTCCGGGCGCAGCTTCCCGATGTGCCAGAGCGCGTCGATCAGCACCCGCTGCTTCATCGCCACCTGCGCGGCCGGATCGAGGTGCTGCATGGCGCAGCCCCCGCAGCAGCCCGGCTCAAGGCCGAAATGCGGGCACCTCGGCTTCAGGCGCAGCGGCCCCTCCCGCAGCAGCCTCACAATCCACCCGTCTTCGAAAGAGGCTTTGTTGCGAACCCGCTCGTATATCACCCGCTCGCGGGGCAGCGCGCCCTCGACGAACACGGCCTTGCCCTCGCGGTGCCCGACGCCGCGGCCGTTCTGGTCGAGGCTCTCGATTTCTATTTCAAACCTGTCAGGGGTCTTCTGCTTTTTTTTGCTGTGATAGGAACGGCCCATTGCGGGTCACCTCCGGAGCCGGCCGCCGATGAGGCCCGGCTTCTTTCTTTTTAAAGATGAAAGCCCGGGAACCTGTCGGCCCCGGGCGCACTCCTGCGCAGCGGTGCGGATGCGGCCGCCCCGTTCTCAGCGCAGATATTCGCGGGGATCGACCGGCTTGCCGGCGATGCGCACCTCGAAATGCAGCACCGGGCTGGAGGCGTTCAGCCCCCCCACCGTGGCGATCTTCTGCCCGGCCTTCACGCGTTCGCCCTTCTTCACGGCAACGCTCTGGAGCTGGCCGTAGGTGGTCACGAAATTCCCGTCCCCGTGGCGCAGGATCACGATGGTCCCGTAGCCCTTGAAGGCGTTGGAAATCAGCAGCACCTCGCCGTTTGCCGCCGCCTTCACGGGGGTTCCGCGGGCGGCCTTGATGTCTATGCCGCGGGTGGCGGCGCTGAATCCTTTCGTCACTTCACCCTTCACCGGCCACTGCAGGGCCTCTCCGGTCCCCGGGACGGTCTTGACAGCCGTCTGGGCTTCAGCGGAGGCGGCCGGCGCGCTCTGAGCGGCCTTGGGCGCGGGCGCAGCGGCTGCGGCGCCCGGAGCTGCCGCGCTGTGGACCGCGGAGGCGCCGCCCGGGATCTTGAGAGTGCGGCCCGTCTCGAGCTTGGTCGGGTCGGTGATGCCGTTCTCGCTCATCAGGGCGTGGACGCTCACGCCGTGGTTCTTCGCGATGCGATAGAGCGTGTCGCCGCGCTGGACGACGTAGGTTCCGGTAGCCGGTTTCGCAGCGGGCCGAACCGGCGCTGCGGCCGGGGAGCCGCCCAGGGGCACGGCCTGCGCCACCGGTTCGGCCGGGGCGGCCGGCGCCGCGGGAACCGGGGCGGTCCGGGCCGGGGGCGTGGAAGAGGTGCTGCTCTTTTCATCCACCGGCGCGAGGCTCACCGACGAGCAGGCTGACAGAAGCGCCGCGCAGACCGAAGACGCGATTAAAAGCTTTGATGCATGAGACATGCTGCTGACTCCTCATTGAATCCCTTCAGGCGCCTTCCCTGCCGGGAAGGGCCTCGTCAAACCAGGTCGCTGCTGGCGAGAGCTGGCTGTACTGCGTTAAGTCTATTTGCAAAGGCGACACGGATACAAATCCATGCGCGGTTGCATAAAAATCCGTTCCCGGCCCCTGATCCTTCGGATCTCCCGCGCGACCGAGCCAGTATACCTTCTCGCCCCGGGGGTCGATTTCCTCGAAGACGCCGCCCGCGCTGTGGCGGCGGCCCAGCCTCGTCACCTGCACTCCGGAGAGCACGCTGTAGGGCATATTGGGGATGTTCACGTTCAGCAGCACCGGTTCTCCGGAGCTTTTCCTTTCAAGGAACTGCCTGACGATGTCGGAGGCCACCCGGGCGGCCGACTCGAGCTCCATCCATCCGCGGTCAATTTGAGAGAAGGCGATGGCGTCGACCCCGAACTGAAAGCCTTCGACGGCTGCCGCCACGGTGCCGGAGTACATGGTGTCATCGCCCATGTTGGCCCCTGAGTTGATGCCCGAGACCACGAGGTCGGGCTTCGAACGCAGCAGTCCGGTGAAGGCAAGGTGAACGCAGTCCGAGGGCGTGCCGCTCACGGCGAAGACGTTGTGCGCAACCTCGGTCGCCCGCAGGGGCATCTGCAGCGTGAGCGAGTTGCTCGCGCCGGACTGGTTGTGCTCCGGAGCGCAGACCGTCACTTCGCCGAAGGCGCCCATCGCCGCAGCGAGCGCCTGGATGCCTCGCGCGGAGTATCCGTCGTCATTGGAAATAAGTATATGCATGGGCGTTTTCCGTCTATCTCCGGCGGCGCAGCTCAGGCGGCGCCGCCCAGGACGGGGCCCGCGGCCCCGAACCGATGCCGCTAATGATAGCGGCTTCAGGGATCGACAGCCTTCGGCCGGGGCGGGAAGAGGCCGGGAATCAGGGCGGCGGCCTCACGAAACAGGCGGGAAAGTATATACTTCGCCACTGTGATGTTCTTACAAACCCTCCTGTGCTGACACAGGGTCGTTCACTCTTCAAGACATGAAGCTATCGGTTTGGGCCCGCCAAAGAGGCATCTGCTATCAGACGGCATGGAGGCTGTGGAAAAACGGGAAGCTGCCCGTGCCCGCCTGCCAGCTGCCCTCGGGAACCATTGTGGTCGATGACGTTCCGGCCGCCGGCGGGGTCGGCCTTTACGCACGCGTTTCCACCGTTGCCGAAAAAGACCGGCTCGAGCGCCAGATGAGGCGCCTTGAGGTCTATGCGGCGAGCATGGGCTGGAGTGTGATCGACAAGGCGAGCGAGATCGCGAGCGTGACCAACGACCGCCGCCGGGGGCTGCTGAAGCTGCTGAAAAACAAGCAGGTGAGAACCATTATCGTGGAGACCCCCGACCGGGTGCTCCCCTCCGGGTTCTGCTATCTGGACGCCGCGCTTCAGGCCGAGGGCAGAAGAGTGATCGCGCTTGAGGAAGCCTTCTCCTCGGATGATGAAAAAAAGCTGCTGCAGGAGCTGATCGAGCTCTACAGCGCCCGGGTTCTCGGCCGCAGCGGGGCGGCCCAACGCGCCCGGGACATCCTTTCGATGCTCGAAAAGGAGCCGCAGGAGCGCTAAAGAAAAAGACGCCGCCCGCAAGCGCGGAGGGCTTTCGCCCTCCTTCTCCGGCCTTAAATTCATCAAACCCCGGCTTCGCCGATGCGGAGCCGGGGTTTTCGCTTCCTTGCGGCAGCCCGGGAACACGCGCTCCCCTGGATCTCAGGCCGCGCCGCCCTCCGCGGGAAGGCGCCCCTTCAGATCGTGGTCCGTCATGGCCGCGACGCAGGAGTCGCTCGTGACGTTCACGGTGGTTTCAATCATGTCGATGATCGCATAGATCGGCAGGATCACGCCCATCAGGTCAATCGGGACGTTGAGCGAGGCCATGAGCGAGAGGGTGAGGAAGTAGCAGCCCATCGGCACCCCGGCGTTTCCAACAGCCGCAATCACGGCGATTACCGTCCAGACCAGCATCGTGCCGCCCGTAATCGGAATCCCGGCGTTCTGCATGAGAAAGAGCGAAGTGACGAGAATAAAGGCCGCGCAGCCGTTCATGTTGATCGTGGTGCAGATCGGCAGCACGAAGCGGGTCACGCGCTTGTCGAGGTGCAGGTTGTTTTCCGCTGAGGCAAGCGTCACGGGCAGCGTGCCCGCCGAGCTCTTGGAAAAGAGGGCCACAGCCATGGCGGGAGCCATGCCGCGGTAGATGCGGACCGGGCTGAGCCCCCGCAGCAGCAGGAACACCGGCAACACCACAAAGTACTGCAGGAGGTTGCCGCCCAGCACCACGGCCACGTACTTGCCGAGAGCCCCCACGATCACGCCCGCCTCGATCTGGGCCGAAAGCTGGGCCGCAAACGCCAGGATGCCCAGGGGCAGCACGGCAAGCAGCGCCCGGATCAGAGTGAACAAAAGCTCCTGAAGCCCGAAAATCACCTTGAGCAGGGCCGCGCGGGGCTCGGTCTTCGGCATGAAAGCGAGAGCCAGGCCGACGGCCACGGCAATGAACAGGACAGACAGGACGTTGCCCGCGAGGAAGGGATGCAGAATGTTGTCCGGGATCACGGACAGGAAATGATCGTAGTAGGAGAGCTTCTCAAGGTTCTGCGGCACCTGAGAGGCCCCGGCCGATGCGATCGAGACCGGAATGTTGCCCGGGGCGATGGCAATGTAGAGCCCCAGAGCAACGAAAGCGGCCGCAAAAGTCGTGGCGAGCGTGTAGAAGACCGCATGCCCGAAAATCGTCCGCGTTTCCTTCTTCGCCCCGAGCTGCGAGAGCGTGGTGATGACGGCAAGCGCGATCACCGGCACGGCGATGAACTTGAACAGCCGCGTGAAGACCGTGGCGATAAAGCCGAAGAGTTCATTAAGCCAGTCGATTTGAAGCCAGCCGAGAAAACCGCCGGCAATGAGCGCCGCGAACCACAAAATGATGGTCCGGGTCTGGGATCTGCCCAGGGAGGCCGGCCGGCCCTGGCCGGCGGTCGGAGTCTTGTCTTTATTTTCTTCCTGCATGTTAGATGTCCTGCGTGAAAAGCAAACCGGGTGCGGGGCCGCCGAACCTGCCGAATGATTTCCGCATCAGCTGCGCACCGCTTCGGGGAAGCTTACTCTTTTTTTTAAATACTTGAGTGATTGAGTCGGATATTTTTGGCCGGTGCATCTTTTTTTCGTCTTTCCCCCACTCCGGTCCTATGGAGAAAGCCGCCCCTGAGGCGCAGGCCTGCGCTCTCGCTCGCCTGGAAACCGGCCGAATAAGAAAACGGATTGAACCGGGCTTCACTTAAGGCCGTGAGGAAATGCGAAGAAGGCGGTCCCGGGCCGTGCGTCCTGCAGGCGCCGCCTGTTCCCGGAATCCGTTCACCTGAATTTGAGACTGACTGATGAGGCGCGGAGCGCCGGGCAGGTGGCACGGAGGCCCCGCACCGCACGCCGAACGCCCCCGCGACAGGCGGCTGCTGATATTCACGCGCGTTCAGCAGGCCCCCTTCCGGCCGACATCAGCCCAGCCTGCAGAAAGAAAAAGGAGGCAACTTACGTCGCCTCCTTTCCTGGATTTGGTCGGTGGTGGGATTCGAACAGCCCGTATTTATAGGCCTTTATTTGGCAGAAGCCTCTTTGTTTGTGGCTTCATTTGTGGCAATAAACTGAAATGACCCACATCCTTCTTGACATAATGATACAGTTAGTGTATCATAATAGTCAGAAAGGAGGTGAGATATGTGGAAATAAAAACCGAAAAAACCTTCGATTTAGTGCTCAACCTATGGTTCGTCAAAGCCCGATTGAAACTAAAGAAGGTCACGCGAGAAACGAAGCCCCGCACAGCTAAAAAGCTTCGGTGATTAAAAGCCCCCCCCGTTCGGTCGGGGAGGCATCCACACCCTCACCTCAAGGAGGATTTTAAATGCGCTACGGCATAAAGGTAACGCCGAAGGACGGGAAGTTTGAAGTAACCTGCCGGGACATCCCGGAGTGCGTTTATGACGCCGATACGGAGAAAGAAGTTCTGGATCTTGCCAGCCAGATGCTTCCTGGAACATTGGTCATCTTCTATCGGAAAAAGCAGCTTCCGTTTCCTCTTCCGAGCCGCTTAAGGAAAGGAGAGGTTGGGATCGCTGTTCCGGCGAGAGTTCAGGCGAAAATGCTGTTTTGGAACTTCATGAAAAGCAAAGGACTGAAGATCTCTGATGTAGCAAAAAAACTCGGCGTCTCACACTCAGAAGCAAGCAGGCTTGTCGACCTTACGAGGGACAGCGCCAGTATTGATACGGTTGAGGAAGCTTTGAAAAAATTGGGCGGGTCGCTCGATTTGAGCGTTAAAGAATAGAGGTATACGTGGGGACAAACTGTCCCCATGTAGTCAATTCAACTCGATTCAATTCATCAAATTGGCAAGCGCGGCGAATTCAATTGATCGGTTGAATTGAATTGACCACGGCGTCCTTATCGGCGGCTACTCTGACAGATAAGCTCGCACCTTCGCCTGCCAGCTCGACACTTTCGCCGAGAAGGTCTGAACTTTCTGAGAGTAAGCTCTCGCACTTTCCGAGTCGCTCTGAGTGACCGTCTGCGGCAGCGGCGTGGGCTTCGGAGGCTCTGGACAGACGCTTGCTGAGACTGTCGGACTGGAGGCGCACCCGCTCAGCATCAGCCCGCACACGACTAGCATCAGCCAGGGCTTTGTCTCTCGCAGCCAGAGCCGCGTCGACTCTCTTTGCACTCTCATTTTCTTTCTCCCGATATTGTGACTCTAGCGCCTGAGCGGACTCGGCCTGAGCCGCCTTGTCTTTGGCGATCTGTGCCTCGTAGGCCGCGGCTGTCTTCTGGTGCCCGTACTGGTAGCCGGCGGCGAAGAGCGCAACTATGTAGGCAATGAAGGAAAGAATCTTCAGTAGCGTTAGTTTTGTCATGGCTGCCCCCTCAAGCACGTCCGGTATTCCTTCTCTCTTCTCTCGACTAACCCGGGTACTTTTTTGCCCTTGAAGTAGCACCAGCGCTTGATTTCGCCGCACGCCACGACATAGTCGCCTTTGTTCAACCTCTTCACAAGCGTCGACTTGCAAAACGCCCCGGCCCCGATGTTGTAAGAAAGCGACAGATACGCATCTAGTTCCCCTTGGCTTATCGGGACTTTGATGCAGTTACTTATTCCGGCCTTCGCCATCTCGGTATCCCGGTACAGTCTCTGGAGCGCCTGTGTCGGCTCGATAGTATCGCCTTTCTTCACTCCCGTTGTCGTACCCCATCCGATAGTCGGGGCATCGCCCTTTACCGGAACATAAGCCACCGAGGAATAGCCTTCGTACCCGGCGATCCCTACCAACGTGGCGGCTGATACGGTCATGGCTGCTATTTGATAGCGATTCATGAGAAAAGCTCCCTGAGTCCTCACAGTGATCGGACGAACCCGATTACGCCGAGAACACCTCCGATAAGAGCGCAAGCGACTAAGACTCTCTCTTTCCAATAATGGAAACGCTCTTTTTTGTAGTTATCAATGGCGGCTTGCTGAACTTTTTCCAACCTTTGCTCATCCATAAAAGCCTCTAGTCTGTCTAATCTTTCTTTGGTATCATCTTCCATATAGATGCCACCCATCTATGTCGTGTATTTAGTGCCCGGCCGGAGTTCCAGCTCCCGCCGGGTTTGCTTTTATTCTTCTTCCTTCCCCTTGGATCTAAACCGATCCTTCAGCGCCTGGATGCCAGCTATCGCTTTCGGGATCGCTCCGAGAATGAGGAGCGCTGTATAGATCAGAGTCAGCAGCTGAATCCAGCTGCTTAGCGGCAGTCCTGCAAAATCCATCCCAGCTACTCCTATCGGGAACGCACCTTTGAGCAAAGTAGGGGTATTAAAAAAGCCGCCAACTCGGGCGGCCGTCTTGTCTAAAAATCTTGACTGAGTCGTGCACATGGTCAGCCCTCCACCGGGGCATACGACTCCAGCGTCATGCCGAACAGTAGCCAGAAAACAGCCTGGAAGACGGCAAACTTGTATGCAAACTCGTTTTTGCATGTGAGCGTCCTTGCCAGACCCTCAATCTGCGGGCAGGCGCCGCGGCACATGGACAGCACAAGGCATCTGCGACACTCTGGCCTCTCGCTCCACGGTTTAAAACAGCGAGAGATATCCACGCCCTCCAAGTCCTCTATCCTCCCGACAAATTTGTCCGGAGTGCAATGATCGTGGCAAGAAAGTACGTCTCCGTTCAGATTGACTGCAGCATTATCCGGAGAATGCATGCAGCACTTAACTGCTCGCGGGTTCAGTCTCTTTCGGTTCACCAGCATCTGGATGAGGCTGCGGCACTGCTGCTCCAGAGCCGGAAATTTAGCCCACGGTCCGGATGTCATTGCTGTAAAAATGTTTTTTTGGAGCGTGAGCAACTGCTTGTCTGAGAACATCAATTCTTTATCTGTCACTCCTACATGGGTCATGATGCCTTCGAAATTGATAGGCACCATACCCAGGCGGGAATGAATGTATTCAATGATCTGCTCTATATCTGTGTTTGCCGGGGATAAAACGCAATTAATATTGCAGCGAAGTTTCGAGAAGGCAAGGCGCCAAAGATCGACCATCTTGGGGTCATCCAGGGGATCCTTTCCCCTCAGCTTATAGCCCTGACCGTCATGGCTGAACGTCAGATCGATTTTGTACTTTTCACAAAACGAAATCTTCTCCACGGAAAGCAGCGTCCCATTTGTGATCATGGCAAGCCGGACGTTGGGATACATTTCGCGCAACTGAGGAACAAGATTTTTAATAGTCCGCCAATAAACAAAAGGCTCTCCACCCCAGATTTCGATGACGCCGGTCACATTGACATTTCCGGCCTTGAGTTTTGCGATGAACGCGGGTACGTCCTTGGGCCCCCAGCACGCCTTCTCTAAAGCTCGATCCGACTGCGCGCAATAACGGCAATGCATGTTGCAGCGAAGACCTAACTGAATTCTCAGATCGTATAGATCCTTGCTCTTGTTGTCGGAGAAAATCTGTG
>NZ_JAKNCT010000013.1 GCF_022134585.1 Mesosutterella porci | reverse complement strand
AAGGAGAAACAGGAAACGGTGTCTTGAATGCAGCTGATTACGACAGAAATTTTTTCGAGAAATTGAAAAGCCGGATGCCTAAAATAATTCCGTCTTACATCTGTCCAAGAAATCCATACCAGTTCACTCGTGAAGTGCTCTGCGGGGGGGCCTCGTTGAAAGCGTTCCCAGCGAACCACCGGGCGCTCTGACGCCGCCAAAGGCCCCTGCGTCATTCTTCCCTGAAGCTCCCCTTCCCCTGTCCGCGGGATGGGTTTTGCATTTTCACCCGTTTACTGGTAGATTATCCGACAGAATTACTCGGATATAAGAGAATTCCCCGGCCGCGGGCGCGCAGCGAAAGCGCCTTGCGTCAGACTTCTTTCATGCGGGCGCACGTACAAGCGCCTTGTTTCGGAGACAAACATCAAATGACCGTCTTTACCTCCATTGCCGACCTCGTTGGGCATACCCCCGTTCTCGAACTCGCCGGGCTTGAAAAAAAGCTGGGCCTTAAGGCGAAGATCATCGCGAAGCTCGAGGCCTTCAACCCCGCCGGCTCGGTGAAGGACCGCGTGGCCAAGGCCATCATTGAAGACGCGGAGGCCACCGGCAGGCTCAAGCCCGGCGCCACCATCTACGAGCCCACTTCCGGAAACACCGGCATCGGCATCGCCGCCATCGGCCACGCCAAGGGCTACAAGGTCGTGATCACCATGCCGGACTCCATGTCGGTGGAGCGCCGCAGCATGATCCGGGCCTACGGCGCGGAGATTGTGCTCACGCCGGGCAAGGACGGCATGAAGGGCGCCATCGCGAAAGCCGAGGAGCTGCATGAAAAGGATCCCGGCTCGATCGTGGCCGGACAGTTCGTGAACCCGGCCAACCCGAAGGTGCACTACGAGTCAACCGGTCCGGAGATCTTTGAACAGACCGGCGGAGCCGTGGACTATTTCGTGGCCGGCGTGGGCACCGGCGGCACGCTCACCGGCGTCGGCCGCTATCTCAAGGAAAAGAAGCCCTCCGTGAAGGTGGTGGCCGTGGAGCCCGCCTCCTCACCCGTGCTCACCCAGGGCAAGGCCGGTCCGCACAAGATCCAGGGCATTGGCGCGGGCTTCATCCCGAAGACCCTTGACACCAGCGTCTATGACGAAGTGATCGACGTCGAGAACGACGCCGCCTTTGCCGCCGGAAAGGAAGTGGCCGCCACGGATGCCGTCCTGTCGGGCATTTCGGCCGGCGCCGCGCTCTGGGCCGCCGTCGAGATCGCCAAGCGTCCGGAAGCTGCGGGCAAGACGATCGTCGTCCTCTTCCCGGACAACGCCGACCGCTATTACTCGACCCCGCTTTACGCGGCAGCCTAACCGGCCAGGCGGACCCGCCCGGGAGGCGGGTTCTGTTGGAGTCGGAGAACCCGCTTCCGCGGAGGCCAGAAGCTTCCGCGATTTTTTTTCTCCCGCCCTTCCTTTCCGAAGCTCCCGGCCTTCCGGTTCAAGGCATAATAAAAAACATTACCTCCGGCCCCATGCGGCCGGCGGGGCCTCAAACTGAAAGGGAGTCGCAGAACTATGAAACACAGGAAGTCTCTGACCTGGGTGCTGGCCGGCCTGGCCGCCCTGACGCTTGCCTCCTGCGGAGGGCAAGGCAACTCGCCCGCCGCCTCTTCAGCCGCAGCCTCCCCGGCGGCCTCGCCGACGAACGTGGGAATCATCCAGCTCGTGGAGCACCCTGCCCTTGATCTCGCGAACAAAGGCATCGTGGACGCGCTCGCCGACAGGGGATACCGTGACGGCGAAAAAATCAAGATCGACCGCCAGAATGCCCAGGCCGACCAGTCCAACATGAAGAACATTGCCCAGCGCTTCGTCTCGAACAAATGCGGCATCATCTTCGCCATCGCGACTCCCGCGGCCCAGACGGTCGCAAACACCACGAAGACCATCCCGATCGTGGGCACCGCCATTACGGACTATGAGTCCGCGAAGCTCGTGAAGAACCGGGACAAGCCCGGCACGAACGTCACGGGCACCTCCGACATGAACCCGGTGGCCGAACAGGCCGGGCTGATCAAGCAGCTCGTGCCCGGTGTGAAGACCGTGGGCGTCATCTACAACTCGAGCGAGGTGAACTCCGAAGTTCAGGTGAAGGCCTTCCGCGCCGAGGCGGGCAAGCTCGGCATGCAGCTCAAGGTCGCCACCGTCTCCAGCGTGAATGACATCCAGCAGGCCGCCCACAGCCTGGTCGGCAAAGTCCAGGCCCTGTACATCCCGACCGACAACGTGCTCGCCTCGGCCATGCCCACCCTCGTCAAGGTCACGAATCCGGCGAAGCTGCCGGTGATCGCGGGCGAGCCCGGCATGGTGAGGTCCGGGGCGCTCGCCACGATCGGCATCGACTACTACACGCTCGGCCGCATGACGGGCGACATGGGCGCCGACATTCTCGAGGGCAAGGCCAAGCCCGAGACCACCGCGATCCGCTACCAGAAGGACTTCAAGGTGACGCTCAACGAAAAGGCGGCCGCCGAGATCGGCTGCAAGTTCCCCGAGAGCGTGCGCGCGAACGCTGAAATCATCAAATAAAAGGCTCCCGCCGCCCCCTTCATGCGGCTTTCCCGCAGTTGGGGGCGCGGCCTGCCGCCTTACTCCATCCTGGACTCTCTTCCGATGCTTGACATCCTCATTCCCACCGTGTCGCAGGGGCTGCTCTGGTCGCTGCTTGCGCTCGGCGTCTACATCACCTTCCGCGTGCTCGACATAGCAGACCTCTCGGTTGAAGGCACGTTCCCGCTCGGCGCCGCCGTGGCGGCCTCCTGCATCGCCTCGGGGCACTCGTTTGTGACCGCCTTCGCGCTCGCCGTTGCGGCGGGCTGCGCCGCGGGAGCCGTGACCGGGCTGCTCACCACGAAGCTGCGGATTCCGGCGCTGCTTTCGGGCATCCTCACGATGATCGGGCTCTACTCGGTGAACCTGCGAGTGATGGGGCGCGCAAACCTCTCGCTGCTGGGCTCCGACACCGTCTACAGCCTGGGCACCTCGGCCGGCCTCACCGAGGTGCAGTCGACGCTGCTGGTCGGCGTCATCGCCGTCGCGGCGGTGACCGGCCTCATCTACTGGTTCTTCGGCACGGAGATCGGGCTCGCGATCCGGGCCACCGGCTTCAATCCCCAGATGAGCCGCGCACAGGGCGTGAACACCGACAGCATGGTGGTGCTGGGGCTGCTGCTCTCCAACGGCCTGGTCGCCCTGAGCGGCGCGCTCGTTGCCCAGAGCAACGGCTTTGCCGACGCGGGAATGGGCATCGGCACCATCGTGATCGGCCTCGCCTCGGTCATCATCGGCGAGGTGCTCTTCGGCACGCGCAGCTTCAAGAACTGCCTGATTTCGGTCATCCTCGGCTCCATCGTCTACCGCCTCGTGATCGCCGCGGTGCTCGAGATGGGCATGCCGCCGAACGACCTCAAGCTCTTTACCGCGATCCTCGTGGCGCTCGCCCTGTCGCTGCCTCTCATCCAGTCCAGGCTGAAGGCGCTTCGCCACAGCTCAGGGAGGGCCTGAACCATGCTGCTGGTTGAAAACGTTTACAAGACCTTCTTTCCCGGCTCGCCCAACGAAAAGAAAGCCCTGCAGGGCGTAAGCCTGCGGCTCGAGGACGGGGACTTCGCCACGGTGATCGGCAGCAACGGAGCGGGCAAGTCCACGCTGCTCAACGCGGTCGCGGGCGTCTTCCCGGTGGACCGGGGCCGCATCGTGATCGGGGACACGGACGTCACGCGGATGCCCGAGCACCTGAGGGCGCGCTTCATCGGGCGCGTCTTCCAGGACCCCATGATGGGAACAGCCGCCGGCATGCAGATCGCGGAAAACCTCGCAATGGCGATGCGCCGCGGCAAGCGTCTGGGGCTGCGCTGGAGCGAGAACGCCGCCGAGTACAGGAAGTTCCGGGAGCTGCTCGTGCAGCTCGACCTCGGGCTCGAGGAACGGCTTTACTCCAAGGTGGGGCTGCTCTCGGGCGGACAGCGCCAGGCCGTGACGCTACTCATGGCGACGATCCGCCGCCCGGAGCTGCTGCTGCTTGACGAGCACACCGCCGCGCTCGACCCGAAGACGGCCGAGAAGGTCCTCGCGATCACGGACAGGTTCGTGCGCGAAGGACACCTCACCACGCTCATGATCACGCACAACATGCGCGACGCGCTGCGCTTCGGCAACCGGCTCATCATGATGCACAACGGCCGGGCGATCGTGGACGTCCGCGGAGAGGAGAAAAAGAAGCTCCAGGTGGCGGACCTGCTCGCGCTCTTTGAGAAGGCCTCCGGGGGCGAGGCCGACATCCCCGACAACATGCTGCTCGGATGAAGGCCGGCGGGCTGCCCAAAGCCGGGAGAAGCTCCGCTAAAAATCCGCAGACCTGAGTCCGCCGGACCCTTTCAGCACTGTATAAGCTGTTTCGAAAAACAGCTGGCAGGCTCGCGGCACATATTTGCCGCGCCTGCGGACGAGTGACAGTGTGTTGACTGGCAGGTCCCCGCCCAGGGAAAAGAACTCGACCTCCTTCTCGCCCAGCTCCGGGCACAACGTGTCCGGAACCAATGCCGCTCCCAGTCCTGCGGAGACCAGGGCCGGCACGGTCAGAATCGACTGCGTTTCAAGCGCCACCGCGGGCTTGACGCCGTAGCGCGCACACAAGATTTCAAAATACTCCCGGAAAGCCTGACCCGACTTCATGATGATGAAAGGCAGGTCCGCAACCTTGGAAAAGGAAATCCGGGGAAACGGCGGCCGGCCGGGGCCGGGTACCTTCATGCCGCCCCTTGCGGCCAATTTCCGAGGCACCGCCAGAAGCACATTTTCCTGATAGACCTCTACTCCGACGAGTTCCTTCGTCATCATCCGGGAAATCACGAAGGCGCAGTCCACCTCGCCGTTACCGGCCGCGGACACCAGTTCCTGCGTCGTGAGCTCGGTAATCCGAACGCGGATTCCAGGATAACGCTCGGCAAAAACCGGCAGAATGCGGCTTAGAAGAGTCTCCGAGCGGTACTGCGTAGACCCGACTCTCAGCTCGCCGGACAGACCAGTCTTGAGATCCTCGAAGTACTGGTGGCGCTCCCTGAGAATGGCCTCGATACGCCTTTCGCAGTCTAGAAAATATTTTCCTTCCAGTGTGAGCTTCCAAGGTCCGCTGCTTCGGTCGAAAATCACGATTCCGTTGTCCTCTTCGAGCCTCTTGACAAACTGCGACAGCGAAGGCGGAGAAACGAACAGCTGCCGCGCGGCAGCGGAAATGGCCCCGGTCTGAGCAACGGCTTCCAGATAACGAAGAGGTTTACCGGTCATCGCAATTTCCCCTAATTAATTTTTCGAACCAGGCTGAAACATTCGGTTCCGGCGGTTGTTTCAAGCGTTAACTTTTATCCTAATTTTTATCAACAAAATTAATAATAGTCAAAACATACTCCGCAGTCTACGATCCTCCCCATTCCTATCAGGCAGGCGTGACAAGCGCATCTTTTCAGCCTTTCACTCAGTCGGATATTTACTCATCGGGGAGACAGAGATGCTCGATATGATCATTCGGAACGGACGCATTGTCGACTGGAAGAACAATATGAACCAGATCGGCAATCTTGGAATAAAGGACGGCCGCATTGTCTTTGCCGGAGGATGCGATGCTGCGGCCAAAAAGGAAATCGACGCCCGGAACATGCTGGTCATTCCCGGCATCATCGACAGTCATATGCATGCCTCCTCATGGCTGGGCGGTCCCATGAGCTTCAGGATGCTTGCGGCGGCGGGCGTCACCACAGCCATGGAAATGGCCGGCCCCGTCGATTCAGTGAAACAATATCTGGCCGCTTACGGTACTGGACTTAACATCGCGCTGCTCGAACAGCTGCGGCCGTTCAAAAACATTTCCGGTCCTGCCCCCAATGAGGCCGAACTGAAAGCGGCGGTCGAGGCCGCTCTGGAAAACGGTGCATACGGCGTCAAGCTTCTCGGCGGACACTATCCGATGACCCCGGAGTCCACGGCCAGCCTGATCCGGCTGTGCGCGGAAAACAATGCGTTCCTTGCCATACATGCCGGGACGACGCAGCAGGGATCCAATATTTCAGGCATGTCCCAAATCATAGAGCTCGCGGCAGGGAATCCCTTTCACCTCGCTCACATCAACGCCTACTGCCGAGGCATGGTCTTGCCGCTGAAGGACGAACTCTCGCGGGCCGAGGAGTTGCTTCTTGCGCACCCTGAAATCGAGACAGAGTCCTACCTTTCCCCAATCAACGGCTGCAGCGGGCGGTGCTCGTCAGGGATTCCTGAAAGCGGGGTCACCCGCAACTGCCTAATCGCGTCGGGATATGAACCGACGCGCTCGGGACTTGCCGCAGCGATCCGGGACGGCATCGCGCAGGTTCACGCCCTGCGGGACGGACAAACCGTACTCGTGAACGAAACTGAAGGGATTGAGCTCTGGAAGCAAAAAAACAGTGATGTCCCCGTAAGCTTCAGCGTCAACCCCGGGCTGTCGCGTTTTTTCTTCGCTGTCGGCAAACGCCCCGACGGACGCTTTCTTGTCGACAGTTTCTGCACTGACGGCGGCGGAATACCCCGCAACGTGATCCTTTCCTGCGGTCTGGCCCTTGTCCGCTTCAAGGCGCTGTCATTAAATGAATTTGTCCTGAAGAGCAGCTACAAAGCCGCCTGCCAGATGGGGCTGACTTCAAAGGGACATTTTTCACCGGGTGCCGATGCCGACGTTACGGTTGCGGATCCCGCCAGACAGAAGGCCGTCTACACGATCAATGCGGGCCGGATCATTTACCAGAACAATCAATTTCCAGTCTCCGGCGGCGTATTGATCACCACCCCGCAGGGCGCGCGCGCGCCGCTTGCTCCCAGCCTGGGCAAGCTCGTGATCAACGTGAGGTCTCTGCTCCAAAAGCGACGGGGCGCAAAGCTCTCCTCCGGTCTTTGACTTTTCTCCGCAGCCCTGTCCTGCGGAACTCTCTTAAAACTTCCAGCAACGGGAGAATCTTTATGATCTGGATTGGTATTGCCATTGTCATTCTGACTTTCTACCTCATCTACAAAAATTATGAAGCCCGCCTAATCCTCGCTCTCTCCGGAATTGTGATGGCCGCGATCGGCTGGCTGGTCGAAGGCTCTCCGGTCACCGTCGGCACTGCAGTCAACGCCTTCGTCAATCAACTGGTCAACGGAGGACTGGTTCCGACGATCACCACGGTGATGGGATTTGGCGCGGTTATGACCTATACCCACTGCTCCGACCATCTCGTCAACGCACTGGTCCGGCCGCTGACGCATGTGCCGGCCATCGTCATCCCGGGGACTGTTTTGATTACCTGGGTTCTCAACATCGTCCTGCCGTCGGCAGCAGGCGTAGCAGCCGCTGTAGGCGTCCTGCTGATTCCCGCACTCATTACTCTGCGGGTCAACCCGGTCATGGCGGCCGCCGCCGTGTTTTTAGGAACTTGGGGTTCGACGATCAGCCCCGGGCTCATGTTCAACCCTCAAATCGCCGACATAGCTTACAAGGCTGGAGAAATCTCTGCGCCCGACGCCATGATCGTCATTTTCCAGGAAGCTGGTCCGGCCGTCTGCGGTGCTGTCGTGTCAGCCGTCGTGCTTGCGGTTATCTGCTGTATTCTCAAGGAAGGCGTAGGAACAGCGCATCCGGCGCTCAGCCCGGCCGGAGAAGTCAGGCACTTCAGAGTCAATCCCGTCATGGCGCTCATTCCTATTGTTCCTCTTTTCCTGCTCGTCATCGCCTCTAAGCAGGTAGGACTACTGCCGACGAAAACCTTCTCCGTGCCTGTCTGCATGCTGATTGGCACCGGCCTGGGCTTCATCGTGGGCCTGTTTCGCAGGCAGGATCCCGGTGACATCTCGCGTCAGTTCTGCAAGGGGGCGGGAGACGGATTTAACAATATCGTCATCTTAATTGCAGCCGCTTCTCTTTTCGCCGCTGGAATGAAGTCCATCGGCTTGACCGGAGCCATGATCGAAGCCATGAAGGGCTCCCGGTCGATTGCCATGATCTCCGCTGTCATCGGACCCTTCCTCATGGCTGTTGTCTGCGGATCCGGCAACGCGGCAGCTTTAGCCTTCAATGAAGCCATCACGCCTTATGCGGCAGACTTCGGGATGACGATCGTGCAGCTCGGCGCCGTCGCTCAGCTTGCGGCCGGCATCGGCCGGACCATCTCTCCTATTGCGGGCGGGTTGATCGTGCTGTGCGGCATTGCGCACGTCAATCCCATGCTGGTTGTTAAACGGACCACGGTTCCCTGCCTGTTCGCGCTTGTAGTCGTTACGATAGGCATGTATTACATCTGAACGGGCAGGTCCGCGCTGTTAACGCGGACTGCCCGGGCGCAGGAGGGCGCGCTCTATCGGCCGCGTCTTCCTGAACCCCATGATGGGAACCGGCGCCTGTATGCAACTCGCACCGGTAGGGAACACAGCGGCTGAGCGTCAGCACCCGGGTGTGCAGAGCCGGATCGGCCGTCTTGCCGCACCAGGCCCGCAGACTCAGGTTGAGCTGTTCAAGAGACTCGCAGCGCATGCCCGCCAGCGCGTTGTGCTTGACGTACCCGACGCTGCGCTCGACCTTGCCTTTGGATCGGGGCTTGCGTACGACGGTGGCGACAGGGGTGAAATCGTACTGGTCTGTCAGAAACTGGTAACGATCCGTGAAGCGAACCTCGCCCCGGCGCTTGTGGGAAGCCACCAGCGAGGCCGCGTTGTCGCTGATCACCTGCCGGGGAACGTCCTGGAAATAAATAAATGCCTGCTCTATGCCCTGCAGCCAGGCCTCCTGTGTTTCTTTTTCAAACGCCATGGCGAAAATGCGTCTCGAGTAACCCAGGACGGCGACAAAAACGTGCACTCGCGTCCGCAGCCCCGCTATTTCGACGTCTTTCTCTCCAAAGGCAATCTGCATCTGGTCTCCCGGCTGGGTCTCAAATCTGCCGGGCGAAGGCTGGTTCTGAAGCTTGACCTGGTGCCGGAAATCTTTGATGAAACGGTTGAAAGTGTCCTGCCGCACCACCACCCCATAGTTTTCCTTGATCAACCGAACAGTCACCGGGGCGCTGCATTCTGCCCTGAGAAAAAGCGCCCTGGATTCCTCGGCCTTTGCCTGGAGGAATGCCAGGCCGGGACCTGGATGCCGGCCGGCTTTCCGAGGAGCAATGCCTCTGATGCATCGCCTGATGGCCTGGCGAGAAACGTGCAGCGCACGGTGAATGGACCTGATGCTCTGGCCTTGCTCGTGCAGTGCCAGAATACTTTGCCGAATTGATTGTGAGAGCATGAAGTCAGACCTTTCGACTTTCTGCTCTGATGTTTTAACGAATCGCGATCCACAATGGAACCCTCTCATGTCGAAAAAAAATGGGAGGGGCGGCCACTTCATTTTGAATAATTGGTGGTCAATTTATTTCGCTTCACAACATCCGTCAGGCGCGACCAGCTCTTCCTGAAGCTTCTCGGACTATAAAGATCACAGTCGCGATGGGATTCATGAAACCAAGTCAGAACTTTGCGGTTACCGAATGAAAAGCGCCGGATTCGACCTTGAAGACACGGTTCTTGTGACGGACCGGGGCTATGGGAGCCTCTATAACGTGCAGAAGATGCTCGATCTCGAGCTGCGCTTCATTCAGGGCGTCCGCATAGCTGAAGACTCGATCCTGCGTGCACTTGACCGCTACAGCGCGTCTCTGCGCAATGTGAGCTTCTACAACTCCAGGCTCGGGGTATACGCAAGGACGATCAAGGAAGACTGGACCCAGAACACGGATTTCGGCCCCGTTGGAAAACCGATCTACGTCCACCTTTACCGCTTTCCGGGAGGAGATGAGCTTGAGATGAAGCAGCTGGCGGACAGGATCGAGGATCTGCTTGACACCCTCAATGAAGGCGGCAGGCGGTCCGATGATCTGTGGAGAAGCTGCGGGCGCTTTGTAGAAATGGTCTCTGGCAGGAACGGAGCGGTGAGATGGGTCAGGAAAGATGACGCAATGCGGGACGCCTGCCGCTATGCCGGCATGTTTGTTCTGCGGACCAATGAGGAAGAGGATCCCTTCCGCGCTCTTTGGGCTTATCGCCTGAGGGGACGGGTCGAACTCGACTTCAACCAGTTCAAGAACCAGGTAGACGGAGACCGTCTGCGCTGCTCGCAGACCGGGTACATTGGAAAGCTGTTCATCTGCACTCTGGCCGCCGCCATCAGGCTCATGATGCTGAAGCGGGCCCGCGACTGTGCGGCTCCGGGAGTCTCTCTCCCGCACAACTCGATTGACTGCCTGCTGGCAAAGCTAAGGTGCATCAAGGCGGACAAACGCCCCAGCGGCAATGCCTGGGTGACGCGGCCCATAACGAAGAAGCAGCGGGATTTTCTCTCGCTGCTTCTGTCGGTGCCCCTCCCGCCTAAAGTCCTGCGTTAGGGATCAGTTAACCGGGAGTTTAGGTGGGATAGACATGGTTTTGGGCTCCTTTGTGTCCAAAAAACCAATACCACTTCAGGCGGAGGGCAAAAAAATACCCATCCGGGCGAAAGGATGGGTTCAAGTAGATAGAGCGAGAAATCAATCTACTTTTTATTTTATGCCGGAGTTTCCCGGCGTCAACTCAGGTCCAGTGAACCGTTTGATGTAGTCCATCATGTAGTCCACGCAGTTGTACCTGCCTCACAAGGCCTGAATTCATTGAATTCATGGCGTCCCCACAGGGATTCGAACCCTGGTTCTAACCGTGAGAGGGTCATGTCCTAGGCCTCTAGACGATAGGGACTTAACGCTCCCGAAGGGCTTGGCGCCCATCAGCAAGAGACAGAATAATACATCAAAGAAATATAAAAAGCAAGTTTTTCGTGAGGGACCCGCCCCGGAGGGCTTCCCGGCCCGGGTTTAGGACCCGGGCCTGAAGGCCGCCCCGGCGGGCCGCAGGGCTCAAAGCCTCGCGCGCAGCCTCTCGAGTACTTTGTCGCGCCCGATGATCTCAAGCGTCTGGTCGATCTGCGGCACTTTCGCCGCGGCCACCGCAATCACGCGCACCGGCGAGGCAATGACCCCGAACTTGACGCCCTGCTCTTCGCAGACCGCCTTCATCGCGGCGTAGATGCCGGGGGCCTTCCACTCGGGCAGCGCCTCGAGCCTGGGCAGCAGCGCCGCAAGAGCCTCGCGGCCGCCGTTTTCCAGCGACTTCGCGATGTCGGCCTCCACCGGGCTGTAGGGATTGAAGAAGATCATCGCCTGGTCGGCGAGGTCTTCAAGCGTCTGGGAGCGGCCCTTGAGCAGGGCGCAGATCTTCACGAGATCGGCCGATTCGGGGTCGCCGCCGCGCGCGGCGATCCTCTCCTTCACGAGGCCGGCGAGCCTCGCGTCATCGGCTTCCTTCATGTACTGGCCGTTCAGCCACGCGAGCTTCTTGAAATCCATGCGGGCCGCGGCGCGCGAGCAGTCGGCGAGATCGAAAACGCGCGCGAGCTCCTCGCGGCTGAACTTCTCCATGTTGCCGTGTCCCCAGCCCAGGCGCGCGAGATAGTTGAATATCGCCTCGGGCAGGTACCCCGCCTTCTTGTACTCGGTCACGGCGACCGAACCGTGGCGCTTCGAGAGCTTCTTGCCGTCCGGCCCGTTGATGAGCGGCAGATGGCCGAAGATCGGGGGCTCGACGCCGAGGGCCCGGTAGAGATTGATCTGGCGCGGCGTGTTGTTGATGTGGTCCGCGCCGCGGATCACGTGGGTCATCTTCATGTCGATATCGTCGACCACCACCGCAAAGTTATAGGTGGGGATGCCGTCGGCGCGCATGATGATGAGGTCATCGAGCTCCTTGTTGGAGACGGTGATGGTGCCGTAGACGGCGTCGTTCCAGGTCACCTCGCCCTCGTCCGGATTGCGGAAGCGCAGCACGGGCTTCACGCCCTCGGGCTTTACCAGCCCCAGGGCCGCGGCGCGCTCGGGCCTCCAGCGGCCGTCGTAGCGGGGCTTCTCGCCGCGGGCGCGCTGCGCCTCGCGCATCGCGTCGAGCTCCTCTTTCGTGCAGTAGTCCCAGTAGGCGAGCCCCTTGGCGAGCAGCTGGTCGGCCACTTCCTTGTAGCGCGGCAGGCGCTGCATCTGATACACCACGGCTCCCTGGTTGTCATAGTCCAGGTTCAGCCACTTCATGGAATCGAGAATCACCTGCGTCGCCTCGGGAGTGGAGCGCTCCTGGTCCGTGTCTTCGATGCGGAGCAGGAACTTGCCTCCGAAATGACGGGCGACCGCCCAGCAGTAAATCGCCGTGCGGGCCGTGCCCAGATGCATCATGCCGGTGGGGCTGGGAGCAATGCGTGTGCGAACTTCTGTCATCTCGATTCTTTTAATTCCAGAAAGTAAAAAAACATCCGACGTCCGTCCGAAGCCGGACTTTCTCTTGAAAATAACGGGTTATTTTAGTCCATCAGCGCCCCTTTCTCCCGAAGGAGAAGGGAGGGCGGCAGGGCGGGCTCATGAAAGACAAGCTCTAAAAAATGAAAATTTTGAAAACTCAAGGGATAGGCCCTGACTTTTTAAATATACATATAATATATATGTGATAATAGATCAAGATCATAGGAGGCCCCAATGCCCGTCGACCAGAAGATCCTGAAGCTGATTCCCGAAGGCTGCCGAGTGAACTGGAACGCCACCAACAAGCGCTACTACGTTTTCAAATCGAAGTATGTCTACGATCCGTCGAAGAAGCGCGGGAAGGAGATCCGCACGCAGGTCGGCGTCGTGGTTGACGGAAAGTTTCAGTTCTCCAAGAGCTACCTGCTCAAGCAGCAGGTCAAGGAACTGAAGGAGACAGCTGCCAAAGCCGCAGAGAAACCGTCTGCTCGAACGGGAAAGCAGACGGCCGCGGCCGCGGAAACGAAACCAGTGTCCGACGGCGTAAAGGCAGTGCCTGATTCCGCGTCAAAAGTCAAGGACAGTCGTCAGCAGTCCAGGGTCGTATATCCGCTGGACTACGTTTATCTCGTTTCGCTTCTTGCCAGTCTTTCGGGACAGACCAGCTGCGTGCAGATCGCCGATTTCTGGGCATCGAGCCGCCCGGCCTTGGAAGCGCTCTTCGATGATTTCCCCAGGGAAAACATCTCGCATGACACGGTCAGGCGTCTGCTGATGCTGATTGACCCGGACGAATTTGCCTCGTTTTACAAACGCCTGGTCACCCCACTGCTGGACCAATATCTCTCGCGCGTTGCGGCCGTTGACGGCCAGGCCGTTCGGGCAAGCCGTACGGAAAAAGCCGCCTCGGGCCGCTTTGCGCTGACCTTCCATGACACGGAAAACGGAGTGGCGCTGTGCCAGAAGGTCGTGAGCGGGAAGGAAAATGAAATCACCCATGCGGCCTCCATGGTCGAAGGACTGGACCTGAGCGGGTGCGTTGTGACTGCGGATGCCATGAATACGCAGAGGAGTTTTGCCAAATCCCTGGTGGAAGCCGGGGCCGATTACTGTCTGGCGGTCAGGGAAAATCAGAAAACCCTCTGGCATGACATCCGGATGGCGTTTCTGGACGTCACTGAAACCCGGGCCAGGTCCTGGACGGGAGACGCCGCGCTGGAGCACGGCAGACTGGAGCGCAGGAGCGTTCGCGTCCTGCCGGGATCCGTGCTCGGGCCGGCGCAGTGCGGGCACTGGATTGGACTGGAGGAAGGCTGCATCGTCGCAGCAGTGACCGAGTCAACAGACAAAAAGACCGGCAGAGAATCCAGCCAGGAGCGCTACTTCATCACCACGCTGCGCTGGGACAGCCGGCTGATTGCCGAGCAGGCCGCACGGGCGGTCAGGAGGCACCGGGGTGTGGAGAACGAGCTGCATTACGTCCTCGACGTGGATTTCCAGCAGGACCGAACGCAGTGCAAAAATGCGAACTACCTTTACAACCGCGTCCTGCTCAACAAATTTGCCGTCGGGGTGCTGAACAAGCTTCAGAATGAAGAGAGCAAAGAATCAGCCGCTGAGCCCACAAACAAAAAGCGTTGGATGAACAAACTGCGCTCTGCTCAAACGGCTCTCGACGCTTTAGCGAGGGTTTACCAGGCGGCTGTTCATGCGTAGGCCCTGGGAAGGGCGGCCGGACTTCGCCCAAAGTCCGCGCAAACTGCTATACTGCCCGGCTCGATGGGGAGTAGCCGCGGGTTCCGGTCCTTGAAGTCCGGGCCCTGCCTTCGTCAACATACCTGGCCCGGATGGGCTGTGGCGAAGGCTTCCCGGGCGCTGACCCGGAAACGGCAAGACCAGAGGAAGGAGACGGATTCTGCTGTCCGGCTCTTCGGAACCGCCGCCCGGCACCGCTTTTGTTGCGGCGCTGAGGTCCTCTTTAACCAAAATATAAAAGACCCCCTGTCATGCTGGAAACCATTCTTCTCAGCACCTGCGCCATTGCGCTCTCTGAAATCGGCGACAAAACGCAGCTGCTGACCTTCGCGCTTGCCGCGCGCTTCAGAAATCCCCTGCCGATCGTGCTCGGCATTTTCGCCTCCACGCTTCTCAACCACGGACTCGCGGCCTCTCTGGGCTACTGGATCAACACCTGGCTCACCCCGGGCATTCTCCGCTGGGTGCTGGTCGCCTCCTTCATCGCGATGGGCCTGTGGATGCTGATCCCCGATCGGGACGACGGCAGCGCGGAAAAAAGCCCGTATGCGAAATACGGGGCTTTCGCCGCCACCGCCATCTTGTTTTTCCTGGCCGAAATGGGAGACAAAACCCAGATTGCCACCGTGGCGCTCGCCGCCAAGCTGGGAACCGTGATCCCCGTGATGATGGGCACCACCATCGGCATGCTGCTGGCGGACGTGCCGGTCGTGTTCGTGGGCGACCGCTTTGCCAAATACATTCCGATGAAGCTGCTGCACGCAGCCGCCGCCCTCGTTTTCATCGGCTTCGGCATCGCGGCGTGGCTGGCGGATCCGGCTTCGTTCATGCAGTCGCTGCCTGAAGCCTCCCGGGCCGCCGCGCCCTGAAAAGACAGGCCGGGCTAGCGGCCGGAGGCCTCTGCGATCCGGCTCCTGGCCGCGGCCTCATCCTCCCGCGCCTGCTCGGACTGCCTCGCCCGGCGCTCCTGCAGGGCGGACATCGAGAATTCGCACCCGCAGTAGAGCTGGTTGTAGAAATGGTTCTCCCGGAGCAGGGCGCCGCGGCGCTCCTGCAGGCCGCCCTTTCTCCAGTTCCGATCCCAGAACTCGACGTCGGGATAGTGCGAAACGGCCCATCGGCCGGCCTCCGAGACCTGGTCGAGGCGCTTCCAGCGGCTGGAGGCGAGCGTGGTCGTAAGCACTGGAATGCCCTGTTCATGGGCCACTCGCGCCGCCTCGAGCAGCCGGTAGCGGAAGCAGGCGAGGCAGCGCGCCCCCCGCTCGGGCTCCTGCTCGAGCCCCCGGACCGCCTCGCGCCATCCGCTGTGGTCCCAGTCCCCGTCGATCACGCGCAGTCCGAATCTCGCGGCGTAGGCGCTGAGCTCATTTTTCCGAACCTCGTACTCCGGCTGGGGAAAAATGTTCGGATTGTAGTAAAAAAGAACGGGCTCCCAGTCGTTCGCGAGCATCCATTCCAGGATCGCGGCCGAACAGGGCGCGCAGCAGCTGTGCAGAAGAACTGTTTTTTTCATCACCGGAGGAAACCGAAAGAAAAAAGCGGCGGAAGCCCTATTCTGCCACCGGACGGCCGGACTGCAGACGCCTGGAATGCAGGGCCGCCTTTTCGCTTATGATGGGGCCGTCAGCCTCGCGGAGCCGGTTCAGGCTGCGCTTTTATCCTTATCCGTTTGAGCGGCGTTTTCCATGACACTCCAGAAGCTCTTCATCACTGACATCGCGGACTCAGGCGCCGGCATTGCCTGGAGGCAGGCCGCAGGGCGTTCGGTGCGGGTGTTCGTGCCCGGGGGACTCCCGGGCGACGTGCTCGAGGCCCGGCTGATGCCCGGCCCGGCCGGCTCGCACTCGCTGAGCGCGCGCCCCGAGCGCTTCCTGCAGCGAAGCCCGTCCCGCCGCGAAAAACCCTTCTGCCCGCAGGCCTGCGTCTGCGGAGGCTGTCCTCTGGCCGCCCTCTCTTATCCGGCGCAGCTTGACTTCAAGCGCAGGCGCCTGGCGGAGCTTTTCAGGGACATCGTGCCCGAAGGCCTGATCCGGCCGGTCCTGGGGCTCGAGCCCGGCGAGCGCCCTGTCCGGAACAAGGCGCTGCTGCATTTCGCGGGCCGCAGCGAAGCCCTCTCGGTCGGGCTCTACGCCCCGGGCTCGCACCGAGTGCTCGACCAAACCGCACGCTGCCCCCAGTGCCCGGCGTGGATGGGAGAGACGGCGCTGGCCGTGGCGCAGGCCGGCGCCAAGCTCGGGCTCGGCGCCTGGGACGAACGCAGGCTCGAAGGCGCGCTGCGCGCGCTGCTGATGCGGGACGCCGGCGAGGGCGGAAGGCTCGCCGCCCTCGTCACCGGGGAAAAGCTCTCCGCGCAGGCCCTGTCCCGCATCCGCGAGGCCATGCGCTCGGCCGGCGTCACCTCTGCTTCGGTCTGCGTCAATTCCGAGCCTGGGAACGCGCCGCTCAGGGGAGAGATGACCCCGATTCTGGGCGACGGCTCCGTCAGGGTCTCATTGTGCGGGCTCGGCTTCAGGGTCCGCCCGGAAACCTTCCTGCAGGTCAATCCGCTTCAGACCCCGAGGCTTTACGACCTGGCCCTGTCCCTCGCTCAAATCCGCCCGCAGGACCGCGTGCTCGACCTGTACTGCGGCGTCGGCACGCTCACGCTTCTGGCGGCCCGGCAGGCCCGCGAGGCCTTCGGCGTTGAAATCGTGCGGGCCTCAGTCGAGGAGGCTGAGCGCAACGCCGAGGCCAACGGCATCCGCAGCGCCCGGTTTGCCTGCGGGCCGGCCGCCGGGATTCTGCCGGAAATCGCCCGCGCGGGCTTCTCGCCCCGCATCGTGATCGCCGATCCCCCGAGAAAGGGGCTGGAAGCGGGCGTGGCCGAAGCGATCAGCGCCCTGAGGCCCGAAAAAGTGGTCTACATCGCCTGCGGGCCGGGCGCCCTCGCCCGGGACTGCCGGAGGTTCGCGCAGCTCGGCTACCGGGTCTCGGCCCTGTGCCCCGTGGACCTCTTCCCCGAAACGCTGCACGTTGAGACAGTAGCGTTGATGTCAAGGGTCGAAGGGAAATAGCCGCAAAATTTTAAGTATACTGCGGTTTTCGGGCAATCGGGCAAATTTGGCATAGTGCAGGACAAACGCTTCTCGGTAACTTTCTAAAGGCAAATCAGGTCAAATAGTGCGAGGGTTGAGTTGCCGCGATAGATGCCGCTATGTTGAGTTGCCAGGTTAGATGTTGGGTAGTTGTGACTGCGAGATAGATGTTGGAAAAAGCTTCCACACTACCATCAGAGGCGACAAGCTTTTTAAACAATATTACATTCACACATTTACAACTATGAATGTATACGATATAATATGTACCTCTCTCGGAGGTGAAAATCATGGGATTCAGAGAAGACGCCAAAAAAATAAAGGCGCTCACAGATGAGAACCGTCTTGCGATCATGCTTGCGCTCCAGCATGGAGAGAAGTGTGGATGTGATCTGCTGAGGGAACTGAATATCACGCAGCCGACTCTTTCGCACCACATGAAAATTCTTGCAGACAGCGGCCTTGTTGATTACTACAAAGAAGGAAAATGGATGCATTACTCCATCTCCGCAGACGGCGTCAAAGATTTCCGGGAAATGATCGGTTCCTATGCAAGATGCGAATGTGAAACAGACAGCAGCGTATCCTGCGGATGTAAGAAAAAGAAGTAATCCATAGCTGTCATTCACAGGCAGTCCTTTGGGACTGCCTATATAAAGGTCATAAGCATAGATATATATCAATACATCAAACTAATGAAGGCAAAGGCATGAACAATCAAAGCAAAGGCATGAATACATTTCAGCGGTATCTTTCTGTGTGGGTACTGCTCTGCATGGCTATAGGAGTACTGATTGGGCATTTTGCCCCGGCCATTCCTGCCACACTCGGCAAATTTCAGATTTCCGGCATTTCGATTCCTATCGCTGTTCTCATCTGGGTCATGATCTACCCTATGATGATGAAAGTAGATTTTCAGAGCGTAAAACAGATTGGGAAGAATCCAAAGGGACTTCTGGTCACATGGGTGACAAACTGGCTGATCAAGCCTTTCACTATGTATGGAATTGCTTACCTGTTTTTGTTTGTCGTATTCAAAGCCTTCATATCTCCGGGACTGGCAATGGAGTATCTTGCCGGAGCTGTGCTTTTAGGAGCTGCTCCATGTACAGCGATGGTGTTTGTGTGGAGTACGCTTACAAAAGGGAACCCTGCTTATACGGTTGTGCAGGTGGCCACCAATGACCTTATTATTCTGGTGGCATTTGTTCCGATTGTAAAATTCCTTTTAGGTGTTTCCAATGTGGTTGTTCCCTACAGCACTCTGTTCGTCAGCATTTTTCTGTTCGTCGTGATTCCGCTTGTGGGCGGTATCCTCACTAGGATAACCGTCACGAAACAAAGAGGCGCGGATTATTTTGAGAGCACGTTTGTCCACAAGTTCGACAATGCCACAACAATAGGTCTGCTGTTGACGCTGGTGATTATCTTCAGTTCACAGGCAGAGGTGATTCTGTCTAATCCACTTCATATTGTGCTGATCGCGGTGCCGCTAACCATTCAGACATTTTTGATTTTCTTTATCGCTTATGGAGCAAGCAAGCTACTGAAATTACCGCATGATATTGCGGCTCCTGCCGGGATGATCGGTGCATCAAATTTCTTTGAACTTGCGGTAGCTGTGGCGATTGCACTATTTGGTACGACAAGCCCTGCAGCGCTCGCTACTACTGTAGGCGTTCTGACGGAGGTGCCCGTCATGCTCTTGTTAGTGCGAATAGCAAATAAAACGAAAGCGAGTTTTGCGTAATGCGGACTTTTATTCAGGATCAGATCCTTGGAATGAGGTGGTTGAATGCCCTGATTGAGCAGTTGCTGCTCATGGTTGGACTTAATTTAGATAGTCGGATTGGCGGCAGTATACAGTTCTTCATTTATGACACAATTAAAATCACGGTATTGCTCTGTGTATTGATCTTTCTGATTGCTTACATTCAGAGTTTCTTTCCTCCGGAGCGGAGCAGGAAGATCATGGGAAAATTTCATGGAATAGGAGCAACTGCTGTAAGCGCTCTGCTTGGGACGGTGACACCTTTCTGCTCTTGCTCCTCCATTCCAATCTTCATGGGCTTTACGAGCGCAGGATGCTCGCGCTGGACGACGGCACCCGCATCGAGCTCTTCAACTATGTGACCGACAGACCCCGGCCGCCGGCCCGCACCTGCGATATCGGCTACCAGCACATGGCTGTGCTCGTCGACAGCCTTCCCGAGGTCTGACGCCGCTTCGCCGCGATGGGCGGCAGGCTCTACCGGGCCGCCGGCAGCGCGGACGGCCGTCCCGGCGAGGACACCGGCTGAATCTACGGCGAGACGCCCTGGGGCAGCGTGGTGGAAATCCTCGCCAGCTCTCCCTGAGGCCGGCCGAAGGCCGCGCGCCGCATCCCGGGGGCATAAGAAAACGCCCGGAGGGGCCCCCCCCCGGGCGTTTCGCGTTGCTTCGCTCAAGCCCCCTGCAAGGGGCTCTCGCCCGCCTTACTTCGCGGCAGCGGCCGCCTTCTTGCGGATCGTGAACTTGTGGCAGTCATTGCAGACGATCTGCGGCTTGGCCAGATCCGGCTTGTGGCAGTCCGTGCAGTTCACGTCGCCCAGATGGCTGTGGTGAGGATTGGGATCCAGGTTCTCCGTCATCTTGGCGAGCTTGTCGTAGTCGCCGTGGCACTGCTTGCAGGCCTGCTTGGTCACGTAGCCGTCCTTGCTCACCGGCCACTGCTTGCCGTGCAGCTGGGAAATGCTCTGTTCCGCAGCGCCCGCGGAGAGCGACAGCGTGAGTCCCATGGCGAGGGCGGTGAGAACCGCGAAAGTCTTTTTCATCATCAAAGTCTCCTAAGTCCTGTTCGATGGGATTACCGGGCAGCCTTCGCACGAGCGGCCATTTCGCGGCCGGCGATGCGGCCGAAAACCGTCGCGCCGCCAAGCTGCGCGCCGCCGATGTAATCGCGGAAGAAGAGTCCGCCCGCGGCGTTGCCCGCCGCGTAGAGGCCCGGAATGCTCCGGCCTTCGAGGTTCTGGACTTCCGCCTTCGTGTTAATCAGCGGGCCGCCGAAGGTCGCGGTCATGCCGCCTTCGTACGGAATCGCGTAGAACGGGGCCTTTGCGATCGGGAAGGGCTGCTTGTAGGTGCAGGGCGGGTTCATCTTCCCGAGCGTGCCGTTCTTAAGGGCGTCGTTGTAGTCGTCGACATCCTTCTTGAGGACCTTCGGGTCGATGCTGATCTTCTTGGCGAGCTCCTCGACGCTGTCGGCCTTGTAGTAAGGCGTGTTGAGCATCTCGAAGCGCTTGACCATGCGATCGATCACCTTGCAGTCGGAGTCCACGATGGCGTAGGCGTGGTTTTCAATCGTCAGCTGGGCGCAGGCCTTCGCCTTGATCACGTAGGTGTTGCGCTCGTCGACGAAGCGCTTGCCGCGGTTGTCCACAATGATGCCGTAGCCGGAGTTGAGCACTTCGTTGGGGTTCACGTGGGTCGAGGCGATAATCGGGCCGGCGTGGAACTGGTCCATGTTCACGAACTTCGCGTTGAGCGGACGGGCCAGCGTGATGTTGGCGCCGGTGGTGGAGCGCGAGCCGCGGATCGCGAGACGGGAGGCCCAGCCGCCGATGTACTGGTCGGTGAGCTCGGGGTTGGCCGAGAAGCCGCCGGTCGCGAGCGTCACGCCGCCCTTCGACATATAGGTCTTGTAGCCCTCGGGGGTCATCGTCTTCACGCCGATCACGCGCAGGCGGTTGTCGGTCAGCAGCTCGAGAGCGCGGTTTTCCCAGAGGAACACGACGCCCTTGGACTTCGCGAGCTTGAGCAGCATCTGAACCATCTGGGAGCCGCCGGTGATGCCCTTGCCGTTGATCGAGTTCACGCGGTACTCGCGCGGATAAGGAGCCTTCTTCACAGGCCTGAACTCAATGCCCACGACATCGGCCAGCCAGTCGAGTCCGGCGGGGATTTCCTTCGCATAGGTGCGGGTCAGGTCCGGATCGGCGCGGCCGTTCGAGACCGCCATCATGGCCTTGTAGAAATCTTCCTCGGTATCCTTGATCCCCTGCTTGATCTGACGCTTGGAGCCCCAGCCGCAGACGGAACCCAGAGCATAAATCGCGTTGCCGTCCGGGCGGTCCTTCTGTTCGATGACGGCGACTTTCTTCGCGCCGCTGTCGATGGCGGAAATCGCGGCGACAAGGCCGGCTGCGCCCGCGCCGATGATGAGGGCGTCATAGGTTTCGGCCTTGGCGGGACGAGCCTTCACCTTGGCGAACGTGAGCCCCGGCACTGCGGAAAGGGCAATGCCGGCCGCGCCGGCCTTCAGAATGGAACGGCGGGAGAGCTGAGTCATATTTTTCTCCTAAAGGAAAGCTGCCTTTATTGGATGTAAAGCTTTGTCGGCAGCCGGTGTTGTGGTTCCCTGATTTTCCGAACCTGAATACGTACGTAGCCTGATCCGGATCAAGCGGAATCATCAGAAATACGGCAAACGATCCTGTTTGTAATGATAAGGCGGACGGCGCTCCGGAGCCCTTCGGGCGAGGGAAACAACTTAAGGAAAAAGTCCGCCCTGAACAGGGCGGACCCCAAGGGATCCCCGCGGGGCGAAAAGGCGTTTTTTATCGGGAATTGCGCCTGAAGCCGCCGCCAAGCAGTGCGCACACGGCGCTGCGGTGCGGCGCAAGCCGCGAACCCCCCGCAAGGCCCGAAAGGCTCCTGCCGCGCGGAGCGGGCTCGGCGCCCGGGCGGACGGCCGCCGGGGCGCTCGGCTCGTAGGGATGGTCGAAGATCGGATCGGCGGGCGGCGCCGGAGGCGTGTAGGTGCAGGCGCGGCCGCTCCTGCGGTGCACGCGAGCCCCCTCCCGGGGCTCCCGGTGCACGGCCAGCGCCTGGCGCTCCACCTTCTTCTTGATGAGCTCCTCGATCGCGGCGAGCTGCTTTTCGTCCTCGCGGGTCGCCAGCGTGATCGCAAGGCCCTTCGAGCCCGCGCGGCCCGTGCGGCCGATGCGGTGCACGTAGTCTTCCGCTGCAAAGGGCACGTCGAAGTTGATCACGACGGGCAGCTCCGCGATGTCAAGCCCGCGGGCGGCGACGTCGGTGGCCACAAGCACGTGGGTCGCGCCGCTCTTGAAGCCCTCGAGCGCCTTCAGGCGCTCTTCCTGGGTCTTGTCGCCGTGGATCGAGTCGGCGGCGATCCCCGCGTTCACCAGCAGCCTCGTGAGCCTGCGGCACACGAGCTTCGAGTTCACGAACACGAGCACCTGGCGCAGCGCTGCGCCGTCTTCGCCGCCCGTGCGCAGCAGCTGGATGAGCGCGGCCGACTTTTCGGTATCCCGCACGACGAACCATTGCTGAGTGATGGTGTCGGCCGCAGCGTTCTGGCGCGCCACCTCGATGAGAATCGGAGTCTTGAGGAACTGACGGGCGAGCTTCTTGATTTCCGGCGAGAAGGTGGCCGAAAACATCAGGCTCTGCACCCCCTTCGGAATCAGCTGCAGAATGCGGGAAATATCAGGCAGAAACCCCATGTCGAGCATGCGGTCAGCCTCGTCGAGCACGACGATCTCCACCTGGGAGAGATTCGTGGCCTTCTGCTCGATATGGTCAAGGAGCCGCCCCGGAGTCGCGGTCAGAACCTCAACGCCGCGGCGCAGCATCTCGCTTTGCGGACGGATGTCGACGCCGCCGAAGACGACGCCCACCCTCAGGCGGGTCTTCGACGCGTAGGCCTTCAGGTTCTCGTTCACCTGGTCGGCGAGCTCGCGGGTCGGCGCGAGAATGAGGGCCCGCACGGGATGCCGGGCGGGCGACGCGCTTGAGTTCTCGTGCGGCAGGATCCTCTGCAGCAGTGGCAGGCCGTAGCCCGCGGTCTTGCCCGTGCCGGTCTGGGCCGCGCCCATGACGTCCTGGCCCGCGAGCACCACCGGAATCGCCTTCTGCTGAATCGGGGTGGGCTTCACATAGCCCATCTCACTGATCGCCGCGAGGATTCGGGGATCAAGCTGAAACGAGGAAAAATCCTGAGGTTCTGTCATAGGCAAAGGGTCACTCCACGAGACATACGAAACTGCCGGGGCTGGAACAGCCCGGGAGGCGCACCGACGCTGGCGGGGCCTGGAGGAAACGGGATGAAAATGGTAGGCCAGGTAGGACTTGAACCTACGACCAAGCGATTATGAGTCGCCTGCTCTAACCGACTGAGCTACTGGCCCGGGCCCGCACCGGTCCGCCCCTCAATCGGGAAGGACCGGACGGTCGCAACGAGGAAGGTATTGTACAGAAATTTTCCGGGCCTAATCCTCAAAGTCCTTGTAATCCTTGAGCCGGGCCTTGGCTGCGTTGCTGCGGAGCTTCCGGAGCGCCGCAGACTCGATCTGCCTCACGCGCTCGCGGGTGAGGCCGAGCGCCTTGCCCACCTCCTCGAGCGTGTGGTCGCGGTTCGAGCCGATCCCGTAGCGCAGCCGGATGACGGAGGCCTCGCGGGCCGTGAGGTCATCGAGCGACTTCACGATCTCGTCGCTCATCGCCGTCTCCATGTAGCGGCGCTGGGGATCCGTGTCCTCATCGCCGCGCACGAAGTCGAGCTTCGTCGCGTCGTCGTCGTCGCCGATCGGCGCGTCGATCGACTCGACGCCGCGCATCGCGTTCATGAGCAGGTGCACCTTGGACAGCGGCATGTCGCCCAGCTTCGCAAGCTCGGAGTCGGTCGGGGCGCGCCCGTCGTGGGTCTGCAGATAGCGCTGCTTGATGCGGCGCAGCTTGTTGTAGGACTCGGTCATGTGCACCGGCACGCGGATCGTCGCGCCGTAGTCGGCCACGGCCCGGGTCACCGACTGCTTCACCCACCAGGTCGCGTAGGTGGAGAACTTGTAGCCGCGCCGGTATTCGAACTTGTCGACCGCCTTCATGAGCCCGAGGTTGCCCTCCTGGATGAGGTCGGTCATGGCGAGCCCCCGGTTCACGTACGACTTGGCGATCGAGATCACAAGCCTCAGGTTCGCCTCGATCATCCGGCTCTTGGCGGCCGAGAGGTTGTTCTGGGCGATCTTCACGGACTTGGCAAGCTCGCGCTGCTCGGACAGCGACAGGCACATGCCCTTTTCCAGCTCTCCGAGCTCCTCCTGCAGCGCGAGCAGCAGCGGCATCTTCTCCTGCACGCGCTGCGCGTACGGCGCCTTCTCTGCGGCAAAGCGCTCGAAGAAGTCGGGCTCGGAGGAGCGCAGCGAGAACTCGTCGAGAAAGTGCTGAAGCGGAATGCCGCAGTCCTCGACCGCGAGCGCCCGCATGCGCGACATGAGCTCGTTCACCTTCTTCATATGATCGCTCACGAGCTCGGAGAGTGCGGCCACGGTCTTTCCGGAGAAGCGGATCACGGAGAGCTCCTTCACGATCGCCATCCGCTCGCGGTTGTACTCGGCCTGGCGCTGCGGATCCGGGAAGCACTCGCGCACCTTCGCGTAATGCCCCTCGCAGCGCCCGATGATGTCCACCACACGCTGCTTCATCGCCTTGAGCTGCTCGGTGCTCATGCCCGAGGCGCCGATGTCGCCCGAGGGCTGCTGACCGTCGGCCTCGGGGGCCTCGTTCTCGAGCGCCTCGTTGAAGCCGTCGGCCACATTGTCGATCGTGACTTCGTCGGCCTCAAGCTGGCCGCGGATCTCAAGCAGCTTCGGCATTACAAGCGGGAAGCCCGCGAGCACCGACACTAGCTTCTGTGTGTAGAGCTCGATCTGCTTGGCAACCTCGATCTCCTCCTCGCGGGTGAGCAGTTTGTGCGTGCCCACGCCCCTCAGGTACGCCCTCAAGGGATCGCGCGACAGCCCCGCCGACTCCTCGGGCGAGAGGATTTCCGCGGCGTCGTCCTCATCGATGTCGTCCTGCGAATCGGCCGTGACGGAGGCGAGCAACATGTCGTCGCTGTCGGGGGCCTGGTCGAACACCTGGATGCCCAGCAGCGCAATGCGCTCGGCGACCTCGGAGACCGCGTCCTCGTGGCTGAGGGCGCTCTCGGGCAGGTGGTCGTTGATGTCCTCGATCGAAATCCAGCCCCTCTGGCGCCCCAGGTGGACCAGGGCCTTGTAGCTGTTCGTGAGCTCCTCGGAGGGCGCAAGCGGCTCCTTGATCAAGACGCTTTTTTCAGCTTCCTCGAGATCGCGCTGCTCTTCCGAGGCCTCGTCCTCATCCTCCATGAAGCTGTCGTCGCCCAGATCGAGGATGCCCTCGCCGCCCTCGGCGGCGCCTTCGGCCGCCTCGGGCTTTGTCTTCGGGCGGCCGCGCCGGCCCTTGACAGCCGCGCGGGACGGCGCCTTCTTCTTCGAGGCCGGGGCAGCGTCGGCCGCTGCCGCAGAACGGGCGCTGCTGCGCTTCTTCCTCGGTTTTTCCTGTTCCGTGTTCTGCACTGATTCAGTCACTTCTGACACCCAAGCAATGTTCGTTGCCGGCTCCGGGCCCCGGACCACAGGGCGCCCGACGAAAGCCGGGAGGCCGCCACCGGAGGCGGCCCGCATGATGTTCTTTCCGTCCGCCCGCTCAAACCGGGTGGCTCTCCTCTTACTTCTTGCCCTCGCCCTCGATGAAGCTCTTCAGCTTGTCGGAGCGCGAGGGATGGCGCAGCTTGCGCAGCGCCTTCGCCTCGATCTGGCGGATGCGCTCGCGGGTCACGTCAAACTGCTTGCCGACCTCCTCGAGCGTGTGGTCGCTTGACATCTCGATGCCGAAGCGCATGCGGAGCACCTTCGCCTCGCGCGGCGTGAGCGAGTCGAGCACCTGGCGGATCGCCTCCTCGAGGTTCTCGTTCTGGGCGGCGTCAGCCGGGGCCTCCGTCACCGTGTCCTCGATGAAGTCCCCGAGATGCGAATCCTCGTCGTCTCCGATCGGCGTCTCCATCGAGATCGGCTCCTTCGCGATCTTCAGGATGCGGCGGATCTTGTCCTCGGGAATCTGCATCCGCTCGGCCAGCTCCGAGGGATCGGGCTCCATGCCCGTCTCCTGGAGCACCTGGCGGGTGATGCGGTTCATCTTGTTGATCGTCTCGATCATGTGCACGGGGATGCGGATCGTGCGGGCCTGGTCGGCGATCGAGCGCGTGATCGCCTGGCGGATCCACCACGTGGCGTAGGTCGAGAACTTGTAGCCGCGGCGGTATTCGAACTTGTCGACCGCCTTCATGAGCCCGACGTTGCCCTCCTGAATGAGATCGAGGAACTGCAGGCCGCGGTTCGTGTACTTCTTCGCAATCGAGATCACGAGCCGCAGGTTCGCCTCCGTCATCTCCTTTTTGGCGTTGCGGGCCTTGGCCTCGCCCGTGGCCATCTGCTTGTAGATGTCGCGCAGATCCGCGATCGGCAGCAGCGCGTCGGTCTCCATGCCGATCAGCTTCTGCTGCAGCTGCACCACGGCCGGGATGTTGCGCCGGAGCACCTCAACGAAGGGCTTGCCCGAGTCGAGAAGCCGCGGCGCCCAGTCGAGATCCGTCTCATGCTTCATGAAGTCCGACAGGAAGAAGTCGACGTCGACCCCGGAGCGGTCCACCACGATTTCCTTGATCTGCTTTTCGATGCCGCGCACCTCCTCGATCGTCCGGCGCAGCGTTCCGCAGAGCCGGTCGACGGTCTTCGCGGTGAAGCGCACGAGCGAGAGCTCGGAGCGGATCGCCTCCTGCTTGGCGATGAACTCCGGGGTGCGGGAGCGGTCCCGGTCGTAGACCTTCTTCAGGTCCTCGTAGAGCGCGGCGACGCGGTCGAAGATGGCGAGCGACTTCTTCTTCAGGTCCTCGAGCTGCCCAGCGGTCATGCCCGAGGCGCCGATGTCGGCCATGTCGTCCTCCATGCGGCTCTTCGGGTCGTTGATGCCGTCGACCACCTCGTCGATCGCAAGCGTCCCCTCGCGGATCTTCTTCGCGTCGGACAGGATCTCGCGGATCGTCGTGGGGCTGGTCGAAATGGCGATCACCATGTGGTTGAGGCCGTCCTCGATGCGCTTCGCAATGGCGATCTCGCCCTCGCGGGTGAGCAGCTCGACCGAGCCCATCTCGCGCATGTACATGCGCACCGGATCGGTCGTGCGCCCGAACTCGCTGTCCATCGAGGAGAGCGCGGCGTCGGCCTCGTCGTCGCTGTCGGAGTCCGTGACGGCGTTGTCGTTGAGCAGCATCGTCTCGGCGTCCGGCGCCTGGTCGTAGACCTGGATGTTGAGGTCGGCCAGGGTCGAGACCACCTGGTCGATGTCGTCCTGCTCCACCATGGTTTCAGGCAGGTAGTCGTTGAGCTCGGCATAGGTGAGGTAGCCGCGGTCTCGCCCGAGCTTGATCAGGGTGCGCCATTTCTGCTGCCTCGACTCCGCGTCCTCCTCCTGCGCGTGGTAGGACTTCGCGATCGCCTCGCGCATCGCCTTCTCGCGCTCCTGCTTGCTCGAGCGGCGGCGGCGCGCCGGCGCCTTCCCCAGGGCCTCCTCGGCAATCCGCGCGTCCTCGTCGCCGTCCTCGTCCGAGTCCTCCCCGGACTCGAAGTCCCCGTCCTCGTCGAACGCTTCGGGCGCGGCCTCGGCGCGCGGGGCCTTCTTCGGGCCCCGGCCCGGGGCGGCCTTGGCGCGGCCGGCTTGCTTGGCGGGCTTCTTCGCGGCATCCGCCGGCTCGTCCCCGCCGCGCATGAGCTCGGCAAACTCCTCATCGGAGACCAGGCGGATCCATCCGCCCGAGTCTTCCCCGTCCTCCGGGGCGCCTTTGCCGCCGTCCGATTCCGATTTCATCAGCTCCTGGTATTCCTTATCTGAAACAAGAAGGATCTCTCCGGACTGGAGAGCATCGTCATCAGAGGCCGGGCGCGAAACAGATTCCTGCGCCGTCTCCGCCGAGTGTTTGTTTTTTGCCATTTGAATCCTAAATTCTCTGAAGAGCGAGCTTTCCGTATCGGCGCGAACCGCACGCGCCGCAGGCCGCCGTCCGGTCCGCGAACGAAGCTCCGCCCGAGGCGGCCGCTCCGTCTCACAGGCTGCGGATGGCGCAGTCTGCCCTTGGAATTCCTGCAGCCGGCGCCCATTGATGCGGGGACTGATCATAAGCTGTGCTGCCGGAACTAGTCATCCGGCTCCCCTTGCGCACGATGCTGCTGGAAAAAGTTTGTGCCGGCGCCTCCGACCATGGTGTCTCCTGGGCGCCCCTGCGCGAAACGCTGCCGTCTCTGCAGGCAAATATAAATAGCATTATAACACAGGCCCCTCTTTTCCTGACAGGAAAATTTTGCAGCGGGCCTGAGGCGCAGGGCCCCTTTCCGGCCCCACCCGCACGGGCGGGAGAGCCGCGCCTCAGATCCCCGCAGACGGCTCGCGCCTGGCCGCTCCTTCGCCCGAGCCCGCCTCGCGGATCTCCCGGCTCACCTCGGCCAGGCGCTTCTCGAGCGACTTGTAGAGCTCCTCGTCAAAGGGCTCCTTCTTACCCACCTCCTGACAGCGCTGCTTCAGCTCCCCCTCGGCGATCTTGAGAAAGGCGAGGTTCAGGCTCCCGCGGGCCTGCTCGAGCGTAGTCTCGACCTCCAGCTCCCGGTCGAGCAGCGACTGGTAGAGCTCAAGATTCGGGCTGTCGCGCAGCGCGTTGAGCAGCGCGCCGCTGGTCTGCGGGGCGTCTTCCTCGGTGCCGCAGCAGGCTCTCCAGACCTCAAGCAGCCGGCGGTCGAGCTCGGTGCCTCCGCCCGCCACCCAGTCCTCCATCTGCCCGGAGAATTCGCGCCCGAGCTCGGGCCAGGCAAGCAGGCAGCGCAGCATCTTCTCGCGCAGGTCCGGCACAGGCACCGCCCCCTGCCTGCGCCCGGCAGCACTGCGCCCGAAGCCAGAGGGCGGGGCCGCAGCCGCGCGGCCCGCGGCCCAGCCTTCCCGCGAAACCTGGCGCGGCTCGGCGGCGACGAGGGTCGGGATCCCGATGAGCGCGGCGAGCTCCTGGGGGGCCATCTGGACCTCCATCGCAAGCGATCCGAGCAGCTGCCGGCGCAGCATCGGGGCGTGGGTGAGCGAAGCCAGCAGCGGCTTGGCCTCGCTCACGAACTGGGCGCGCCCTTCGGGCGAGCCCATCGCCTTGCCCTCCTTGAGCGAGTTCACAAGAAAGGCGGAAAGCGGGAAGGAGTGCTCGAGCTCCCGCTCGTAGGCCTGCGGCCCCTCGGCCTTGATGAGGCTGTCGGGGTCGTGCTCCGGGGGCAGCAGCACGAAGCGCGCCTCCAGCGTGTCCTCGATCACGGGCAGCACCTGCTCGAGGGCCCGCCGCGCCGCGTGCCGGCCGGCCGCGTCGCCGTCAAAGGAAAAATAAATGCGCGGAACGATCTTGAAGAGCTTCCTGATGTGGGCCTGGCCGATCGCGGTGCCGAGCGCGGCCACCGCCTCGCCGAATCCCGCCTGCGAGAGCTGGATCACGTCCATGTACCCCTCGCAGACGATCGCCCGCCCGGCCTTGCGGATGGCCTCGCGGCCCTCCCAGAGGCCGTAGACCTCCTGCCCCTTCCTGAAGATGTCGGTCTCCGGGCTGTTCAGGTATTTGGGCTCGCCCTGGCCCATCACGCGGGCGCCGAAGCCGATCACCTGCCCGCGCGGGTTGCGGATCGGGAACATCACCCGGCCGCGGAAGCGGTCGTAGCGGTGCCCGTCCTTCGAAATCACAAGCCCGCAGGCCTCGAGGGCCTTGTCGCCGTAATGCGCCCCGAAGAGCGCCTCGAGCGCCTGCCAGGAGTCCGGCGAATACCCGAGGCTGAACTTCGCCTGCGTCGCCTCGGAAATCTGCCGGCCCTGGAGGTAGGCCAGAGCGGCGGGAGACTTCCTGAGCTCGAGCGCGTAAAAGCCGCGGGCCCGGTCCATGAGCTCGGTGAGCGACTCGGTCTTCTCGCGCCGCCGCCTCGAGCCCGGCTCCTCGGGCACCTGCATGCCGACCTCTGCGGCGAGCTCCCGGATCGCCTCGGGGTAGCTGATGCCCTTGTACTGCATGAGAAAGCCGATTGCGTTGCCGTGGGCCCCGCAGCCGAAGCACTTGTAGAACTGCTTGCTCTGGTTGACCGAGAAGCTGCCCGTCTTTTCGTGGTGGAAGGGGCACAGTCCGAACCAGTTGATGCCCTTTTTCTTCAGCGTGACGAAACGCGAGACGACATCGACGATGTCGACGCGGTCGAGCAGGTCTTTGATAAACGACTCAGGGATCATCGCGCGGGCCTCCCGGGGCGGGCTTGTGGACAAAACAGAAGGGCTGGGGCAGAAAAAACGCCCGGACAGTCTAGACCATTCCGGGCGTTCGGGCTCGCGGGCGGAAACACCTCCTTCACCCGGAGCAACTCAATGCGTTTGAACAATGCCGGGGGCGTGGGGCCCGCGGCTCAGCGTTTCTCTTTCCTCAGGCCTGCTTTCCGGCCGTCAGGCGCTCGCGCACCAGAGCCGAGACGCGGCTCATGTCGGTGCGTCCGGTGAGCTTGGGCTTCACCGCGCCCATCACGCGGCCCATGCCGGCCAGCCCCGAGGCGCCCGTCTGGGCGATCGCCTCGTCGATGACCGCCTTCACTTCGTCTTCCGTGAGAGGCTTGGGCAGATAGCCGGACAGAACCTTGATCTCGAAGTTCTCTTTGTCGACGAGATCCTGGCGGCCGCCTTTCTCATACTGCGCGACGGAGTCGCGGTGCTCCTTCACCGCCTTGGCGATGAGGGAGGTGATGATGGCGTCGTCGGCGGTCACGCGCTCGTCCACCTCTTTCTGCTTTACGGCAGACCAGAGCATGCGGATCGCGTTGAGCCTCGCGCTGTCGTGGGCGCGAAGGGCGTCCTTCATATCAGACTGAATCTGTTCCCTGAGAGCCATTTTTCTGCCTGGATGCTGAAAAATTAACGCTGGAGTTTGGAATTAGTAAAGCTTCTTCGGCAGCATCATGCTGCGCAGACGCTTGTAGTGGCGCTTGATGGCGGCAGCCTTCTTGCGCTTGCGCTCGGCCGTGGGCTTCTCGTAGAACTCGCGGGCGCGCAGCTCGGTGAGCAGGCCCGACTTCTCGATGGTGCGCTTGAAACGGCGCAGGGCGACTTCAAAGGGTTCGTTTTCCTTGACGCGAATGGTTGGCATTGAGTAAAAAACCTTTATTAATGATGAAAGGGAAGAGTGTTTTCCCAAAAACGATAAAACCCTGCGCTTCCCTCCGCAGAGGGAAACGGCAGACTGGTAATTCTCTCACAAATAAAAGGCTTTGTGTAGCGCAGCAGGATCGGGCCCGCGGAGGAGAAACCCTCCCCCCGGGCGGGACCGGAGCAGGCTCGTTTACAATACGGCCATGCTTATCCTAGGTATTGAATCTTCCTGCGACGAGACCGGAGTCGCCCTGATCGACTCCAGCCTGGGGCTGCTCGCCCACCGCATCCACACCCAGATCGACATGCACCGCGCCTTCGGCGGGGTGGTGCCCGAACTTGCGAGCCGCGACCACATCCGCCGCGTGCTCGCGCTCACCGACGAAGTGCTCGAGGAGGCGGGCCGCAGCCGCGGCGACCTCACCGCGGTCGCCGTCACCGAGGGCCCGGGCCTGGCCGGGGCGCTGCTCGTCGGCGTATCGGTCGCGCACGCCATCGGCTACGCGCTCGGGCTGCCTGTGATCGGGGTTCACCATCTCGAAGGGCACCTGCTCGCCTCGCTGCTGGCCGACCCGGCTCCCCGCTTTCCCTTTGTGGCGCTGCTCGTCTCGGGCGGGCACACCCAGTTCATGCGCGTGCAGCGCTTCGGCAGCTACGAGCTTCTCGGCGAGACGCTCGACGACGCCGCGGGCGAGGCCTTCGACAAAACCGCGCAGCTGCTCGGCATGTGCTACCCGGGCGGCCCCGCGGTGTCCGCGCTGGCCGAAAAAGGGCGCCCAGGCGCCTTTGAGTTCCCGCGCCCGATGATCCACTCCCCGGACCTCAACATGAGCTTCTCGGGGCTCAAGACCGCGGTCCTCAACACCGTCACCAAAGCCGAGCATCCGGAGGATCCGCAGTTCCGGGCCGACGTCGCGCGCGGCTTCGTCGACGCCGTGACCGACGTGCTCACCGCGAAGGCCGTGCGGGCGCTGAAAAAGACCAGACTCAGCTCGCTGGTGGTCGCCGGGGGCGTGAGCGCGAACAAGCAGCTCCGCGCCGCCCTCACCGCCGCCGTCGAGGCGCGCCGCGGGAAGATCTTCTTTCCGCCCCTCGCCCTGTGCACCGACAACGGCGCGATGATCGCCGTGGCGGGCTTGAAGCGGCTCGAGGCCATGACGGAAGAGGAGCGCGAGGCCTGCCGCCACCGCCTCGCCTTCACGGCCAAGCCCCGCTGGACGCTCACCGAGGCCGCGCACCCGGACGGCGCGGCAGGACTCTGACAAAAAAGAAGAACAAGGGAGCGGGGCGCCGGAAGGCTCCCCCTCTTTTTTCTTCTCCTTTTTTCCCGCGGCGGAAACTTTCCGCCCGCGGCAGACTTTACCGGGAGCCCGTCATTCCTTGGGGTTCGCCACGTGCACCGGGACCGCCTTCAGCACCTCGGTGAGGACGCTGCCCGCCATTTCGGCGATCACCCCGCGGCGGCCGCCGTTGATGTAGATCACGGGCAGCTGCGCCACCGTGTCCTGCACGAAGACGGGCATCCTCTTTCGGGTCCCGAAGGGGCTCGTGCCGCCCACGAAGTAGCCGGAATTGCGCTGCGCCTGCTCCGGCTCGCAGGGAGCGATGTGCTTGCGGCCCACCTGGCGGGCGAGGTTCTTCGTCGACACCACGCAGTCGCCGTGCATCAGTATCACAAGCGGCTCGCCGTTCTCGTCCTCCATGATGAGGGTCTTGATCATGATGTGGGGATCGACCCCGAGCTCCTTCGCCGCCTGGTCGGTCCCGCCGTGAGGCACGAAGTCATAGGTGTGCAGCCTGAAGTCGACCTTGTGCGCCTTGAGCCAGTCGGTGGCGGGCGTTGCGCTCACATGTTTTTCCTTTGACATTTCTTCCGGTCTTTTCCTGAAAATTAAAACCACCAGCGGATCGTCTGCTCGGCCTCGCGCTGCAGCAGCGCCCGTTTCACCTCCACAAACGGCCCGTCCGTGCGTCCGTGGTAGCCCGTAAGCCCCGAGGCCCCCACCACGCGGTGGCAGGGCAGCAGGATCGCCAGCGGATTCGTGCGGGCGGCGTGCCCCGCGGCCCGGGCGCCCCCGGGGCTGCCCACCCGGGCGGCGAGCTCCCCGTAGGTTTCGGTCGCCCCGCAGGGGATGTCGGCCAGGGCGCGCCAGATCCGCTGCTCGAAGGCGCTCCCGCGCGCGAGGCAGGGCTCGTCCGTCCAGTCCCTGCAGTCGAGGCTCTGCGGATTTTCAAAATAGGCTTCAAGCGCGGCGCGCGCCCTCTCCACCGATTCCGAGCCGCAGGGCGCGGAGGGCTCCGGACGGCTTCCTGGAGGATACACCTCCACGCCCAAGAGCATCCCCGAGCCGTCGGCGAGGATTTCGACGTCGGCAAACGGCCAGCGCAGCAGCCGCACCGAGCGGCCGGCGGGCAGCGGCCTCATGAGCCCTCTCCTGCGGACGCTGCCCGGGCGGCGCGGGCCGCCTCGAGGTCCCGGTCCCAGAGCCCCTTGGGCAGCGGAAAGACAAGCGACTCGCGCTCGCCCGCCTGCTCCTCGACCTCGGCGCCTCCGCAGGCGCTGCGAATCCGCTCGACCACGTCCCGCACGAGCGGCTCGGGAGCCGAGGCGCCCGCCGTGATGCCGATCCGCTCGATCCCCTCGAGCCATTCGAGCCGCACGTCCTCGGCCGTGTCGACCAGGTGCGCGGGCACGCCGACCCGCTCGGCCACCTCGCGCAGGCGGTTGGAGTTCGAGCTGGTCGAGGAGCCGATCACGAGCACGAGCTGCACGGCCGCGGCGAGCCGCTTCACGGCGTCCTGCCGGTGCTGCGTCGCGTAGCAGATGTCGTCCTTTTTCGGGCGGTCGATGTCCGGAAAGCGCCGCCGCAGCGCCCGGGCGACCTCCTCGGAATCGTCAAGCGAGAGCGTCGTCTGCGTGACGTAGGCGGTCTTCGCGCCCTCGGGAACCTTCAGGCCGGCGACATCGGAGGCGGTCTCAACGAGCTCCATGCCGCCCTCGGCCTGCCCCATGGTGCCCTCGACCTCCGGGTGCCCGCGGTGCCCGATCATGATGACGATGCGGCCCGCCTCGCGCATGCGGGCCACCTCGCGGTGCACCTTGGTCACCAGCGGGCAGGTGGCGTCAAAAACCCTCAGCCCGCGGCTTCTCGCCTCGCGCTCGACCGCGAGCGGCACCCCGTGCGCCGAAAACACGAGCGTCGCCCCCTCGGGCACGTCCGAGAGCGTGTCGATGAACACCGCGCCGCGGCGCCTGAGGCCCTCGACCACGGTGCGGTTGTGCACGATCTCGTGGCGCACATAGATCGGGCGGCCGTAAATTTCAAGCGCCCTTTCAACGATCGCGATCGCGCGGTCGACGCCCGCGCAGAATCCGCGGGGCTGGGCGAGCAGGATTTTCACCATCGGAAGCTCCTTATGAGGAAAGCGCCGCGCCTCTGCCGGGCGGTGCTTTCCGCATATTTTAAAAGAGGCGGCAGTATTCCTCCTGATGCGCGATCGCCTCCGTTCGTATACAATCCGACCCGCGTTGAAAAATTCCGGCCGCAGGAGAGGCACTTCGCCGCGGGCCCGGAGGAGCAGTTGCCGCTTTGTGGCAAATAAATATTTTTTGACGTATAATTAATGTTTTCAGCAACGCCATTGCGTGCGAGATGACTTTTGCTTCCTCAGCACCCGGCGTTTTTTAATCATTTTGAACTGGAGATAGCGATGGCACGAGTGTGTCAAGTCACCGGCAAGGCGCCGATGGTCGGCCATACCGTCTCGCACGCGAACAATAAAACCAAGCGTCGCTTCATGCCCAACCTGCAGTATCGTCGTTTCTGGGTTGAGAGCGAAAACCGTTGGGTCCGCCTGCGTTTGACGACGGCGGGTCTGCGGACGGTTGACAAGGTTGGTATCGATGCGGTTTTAGCGGATCTCCGCGCCCGCGGTGAGATGTAATTCAGGAGCTTCACCATGGCAAAGGGAAATCGCGAAAAGATCAAGCTGGAGTCGACCGCCGGTACCGGTCACTTCTATACGACCACGAAGAACAAGCGCACCACCACGGGCAAGCTGGAATTCAGCAAGTATGACCCGGTGGCCCGCAAGCACGTGATCTACAAGGAAACCAAGCTCAAGTAATTCCGGGCTGCAGTTTCCTCACAAAACCGGATGGCTCGCCCATCCGGTTTTTTTGTGGTGCGCCCAGCAGCGCACGTGTGACCAGTGGTGAAAGTCCACCGTCCGCCCGATCGAGGGAAGGACTAGCGACTCGGCAGAGTCAGGGAGGTAACAAACTGATGAAGGAAGCCGATAGCAAAACGTCAGCCTGACGAACAGGAACTGGATATGAGGCGGCGACTCCGGGAGAGCAGGCCAGATTCTGTTACCCCCATATTGATACGGAAAGAGCCGGCGTAGATCCAGCAGACAGGACGCAAAGCGCACGTGTGAGACCTGGGGAGATCCTTGACGATGCCGCAGGGCTGCCTCGGTCGAGAGGCCAAGGCATATCGCCAAGGAAGTCAGCAGAGGCCGTATGCAGTAAGCCCGCCTCTTACGTTTGAAAACCGCCGGATGCCGAACGGCATGTCCGCAGCCCTCACTGGGGCAATGCGGTGTAGGAGGGAGTGACCGTGAGGTCACTCTCTACCCGATCGCACATGTTTCAAAAAAGCGCCCGCCCTCCCTTCCGGGCGGGCCCCTTTTTTTCAGCGGCCGCGGAGGGCCCCGCCCTCATGCGCGGCCCGCGCCGGGTCCTCGGCCACCCGCTCAAGCACCGCGGAGAAAAAGCCGTCGGTGGAGTTGGCCTGCGGGAGCATGACAAAGTAGCTGCCCATCCTCTCGCGCTCTTCGCTTGTGAAAGGCACCTTCTGGGCGGCGAGAATGTCCGGGGCGCTCCGCAGCTCGAACTCCGGGTGCTCGGCGAGGAACGCCTCGATCACCGCCTGGTTCTCCTCGCGCAGCACCGAGCAGGTCGCGTAGACGAGCCGCCCGCCTTTTTTCACGAGGCGGGCCGCCGAGCGGATCACGGAGGCCTGGACCGCGTTGATGCGCTCAAGCTCCGCCACCGAGAGCCTCCAGCGCAGGTCGGGGTTGCGCCGCAGCGTCCCCGTGCCGGTGCACGGGGCGTCGACCAGCACGCGGTCGAATTTTCCGATTAGGCGGCCGAGCCTGCGGTCGTACTCATCGCGGATCGCAATCGGGTGCACGTTGGTGAGGCCCGAGCGGCGGAGCCTGGGCACCATGCCGGCGAGCCGTTTGGCGTTCACGTCGAAGGCGTAGAGCGATCCGGTTGACTTCATGAGCGCCCCGATCGCGAGGGTCTTTCCGCCCGCGCCCGCGCAGAAGTCGCAGACCATCAGCCTGCGGCAAGGCGCGAGCAGCCTCGCGATGAGCTGGCTGCCCTCGTCCTGGATGTCGACGCGGCCCTCGCGGTAGACGGGCCAAGAGCCGATGCCCACCTTCTCGGCGAGCCTCAGCCCGTCGGGCGAGTAGTGCATCGGGGAGGCCTGCACGCCGCGCTCGGCGAACTCCTCCGCGACGGACTTCGGGTCGGCCTTGAGGGAGTTCACGCGCAGGTCGAGCGGCGCGGGCTGGGCGATCGCGCGGAAGAAGGCCTCGGCGTCGGGGTACTGCGCCTTGATCCTGTCGTAGAGCCAGTCGGGCAGCTCCGCGCGCACCGGGGCCGGGGCCTGCCCGACGTCCTTTGCGAGCACCGCATCGACCGCGGCGGCGTCGCGCCCCGCGGCGGCCTCGGAGAGCTCCCTGCGGCCAAAGCGCAGGGCGATCGCCACCAGGGCGACAAGCCGGGGCGAGCGCTCGGGCACGGCCGGCGCCATCGCCCAGGCGATCGAGGCGAGGTGCCGCAGCGCGTAGTACACGGTTTCAGCCACGAGGCCGCGGTCGCGCGACCCGAGCTCGTGGTTTTTTCTGAAATAAAGCGACAGCAGCACGTCGGCCGGGCCGTCGAGCTTGAGCACCATGTGCAGCGCGTCGGCGAGGTGCCCCACGATGAACGGCGTTCCCACAACCTCGCTGCGGGGGCCGCGGCCGCCGCCCGGCCGCCCCGCGCCCGCTGCCCGGGGACGGGTGGCGCCGCGTCCTTTGCCGCGCGCCACGGCTCTCCCCTCGAAGTGTCTGTTCCGCTGTCCGGGCATGCCCATAGCTCAAAGCCTCCAGAATGCAAAAATGCAGGCCGCCTCTTTCCCGATCAGGGCGGAAAGCGGGCGGCCGAAGAAAACAAGTTTCCTGAACAAAAGCACGAAAAGCCGTTCAGGCGAAAATCGCAAGCTCCCGGGCGGTGTCGTCGTCCATCACCGCGCGGCCGTCCTCGAGGCGGACGCGGCCTTCGAGCACCGCGCGGCACACGCGCGGATAGAGCACGTGCTCCAGCTCGAGCCCGCGTGCGGCCAGGGTCTCGGCGGTGTCGCTCGGCAGCACCGGCACGACGGCCTGCCCGATGATGGCTCCGCCGTCAAGCGCCGCGGACACGAAGTGGACGGTCGAGCCGTGGACGCGCACGCCCGCGTCGATCGCCCTCTGGTGCGTGTCCAGGCCCTTGAAGAGCGGCAGCAGCGCCGGATGGATGTTGAGGATCTTCCCCTCGCGCGGCGCAACGAACCGTTCGGTGAGAATCCGCATGAAGCCGGCGAGCACGATGAGGTCGGGCTCGAACCGGTCGACCTCCTGGGCCAGACGCTCCTCGAAGGCCTCGCGGGTCGGGTAGAGCTTGTGGTCCACGGCGACCGCGGGGATCCCCTCGCGCCGGGCCGTCTCCAGCCCGCGGGCGCCGGGTCGGTTGGAGATGACCGCGGCGATGCGGGCCCCCGGGTTCTGCTCCCAGCGCTGCTCGCGGCTTGCGCGCAGAATCGCCTCGAAGTTGGAGCCTCGGCCGGAAATCAAAATGACGATGTTTTTCATAATGCCGATATTGTAACGGAAGGCCGGGCCGGCACTGCGCAGACGAACTCCGCGGCCGGTATAATGTTTGCTCTTTGTTCCCACAGAAACGGACGCAGTTTCCTTTCCCATGAAGGTCTTCCTAGGCTTCCCCCCGCAGCGCGCCGCGGCCCGCACGGCCGTCGCGATCGGCAATTTCGACGGCGTGCACCGCGGCCACCAGGTGCTGCTGCGCGGCGCAGCGGACTACGCCGCTGCGCACCCCGGGGTCACGGCCTGCGCGCTCACCTTCGAGCCGCACCCGAAGGAGTTCTTCTGCCCGGACAGCGCTCCGGCCCGCATCTCGACCCTGCGCGACAAAATCGCGCTTTTCTCCCGCTACGGCTCGGAGATGGCCTGCGTCGCGCGCTTCGACCGCGCGTTCGCGGACATGACCCCCGAGCAGTTCGTGAGCGGCATTCTCAAGGAGAAGCTGCACGCGGTCTTCGTCGCCGTGGGCTCGAACTTTTCCTTCGGGCGCCGTGGCTGCGGCACGGCCGGCGACCTGCGGCGGCTGTGCGCGCCGCTCGGCATCGAGGTGTTCGCGCCCGAAGTGCTGCGCGAGGACGGCGACTGCGTCTCCTCTTCGAGGCTTCGCGCGCTGCTTGCCGCCGGGAATCTCGAGGAGGCCGAGCGCCTGATGGGGCACCCCTGCACGATCACGGGCCGCGTCGGGCACGGCGAGGAAATGGGCCGAAAGCTCGGCTTCCCCACCCTCAACCTGAGGCCGCTGCCGCCCGGCTGCCGCGCCAGGCCTGCCGCCGAGGGGGTGTTCGCTTCCTGGGTCTGCGGGCTGGCCGACCGGCCCCTGCCCAGCATCACAAGCATCGGCTGCCGCCCGACGCTGGGCGAGCGGCTGCGCTACACCTGCGAGACGAACGTGCTCGACTGGAGGGGCGACGCCTACGGCCGGATGATCCAGGTGCGGCTCGTGCGCAGGCTGCGGGACAATCGCAAGTTTTCCGGCCTTGAGGAGCTCAGGGCCGGCATCAGGGGCGACGAGGCTGCGGCCCGCGCCTTTTTCTCGGAGACGCAGGAAGACCCCGGCCGGGCCTTCACAGAGCGTCCCTCCAACACTTAATCCAACCGAAGAGCCCGAGGGGGCCGGGAGATTAACAGAACATGGCCAACAGCGACAATCAGACGAGGAAGTATCCGCTCAACCTGCCGGATACGCCGTTTCCGATGCGCGGAAACCTTCCCCAGCGCGAACCGCGCTGGATCGACGAGTGGGACCGCAAGGACCTCTACCACGTGGTGCGGCGGGCCCGCCAGGGAGCGAAGAAGTTCATCCTGCACGACGGCCCCCCGTATGCGAACGGCGACATCCACCTCGGCCACGCTGTTAACAAGATCCTGAAGGACATCATCAACAAGTCGAAGCTGCTCGAGGGCTATGACGTGCCCTACGTGCCGGGCTGGGACTGCCACGGCATGCCCATCGAGATCCAGATCGAAAAGCAGTACGGGAAGAACATCCCCGTTCTGGAGCGCCAGAGCAAGTGCCGCGCCTACGCCCACGAGCAGGTGGCGCGCCAGATGAAGGACTTCAAGCGGCTCGGCGTGCTCGCCGACTGGGGCCACCCGTACCTCACGCTGCGCCACGAGACCGAGGCGGCGGAAATCCGCGCCCTCGCGAAGATCATGGCCAAGGGGTACGTCTACCGCGGCCTGAAGCCCGTCAACTGGTGCTTCGACTGCCAGAGCGCGCTGGCCGAGGCCGAGGTCGAGTACAAGGACATCAAGAGCCCCACGCTCGACGTCGCCTTCCCGCTGCTTGAAGAGGACCGCGCGAAGCTCGAGAAAGCCTTCGGCGTCGCCGTCACGAAGCCCGCCGCGGCCGTGATCTGGACCACGACGCCCTGGACCATTCCGGCCAACCAGGCCCTCAACGTCCACCCCGATCTCGACTACGCCCTGATCGACACGGGCGACAGGCTGCTCATCCTGTGCGAGAAGCTGGCCGCAGAGGCCCTCAAGCGCTATGGCATGACCGGCCGGACGCTGGCCGTCACGAAGGGCCGCTCGCTCGAGCTGATCCGCTTCCGCCATCCCCTCGCGCAGATGGACAAGGGCTACGACCGCTGCTCGCCCGTCTACCTGGCCGAGTACGTCGACGCCACCGCCGGCACGGGCATCGTGCACTCCGCTCCCGCCTACGGCGTGGACGACTTCAACACCTGCAAGGCCTACGGGATGAAGAACGACGAAATCCTGAGCCCCGTGCAGAACGACGGCACCTACGCGGCCTCGCTGCCGCTTTTCGGCGGCATGAACATCTGGAAGGCCGGCCGCAAGGTGCTCGACATGCTGCGGCTTGCCGGCAACCTGCTCAACGAGGACTCGATCGTCCACAGCTACATGCACTGCTGGCGCCACAAGACGCCGCTCATCTTCAGGGCCACCTCCCAGTGGTTCGTGAGAATGGACCGCTCGACGCCCGACACCAGGGGCGTGCTGCAGCCCGAGGGCGCCCCCGAGCCCGAGCCGCTGCGCGAGATCGCGCTGCGCGGAGTGGACGCGACGAAGTTCTATCCGCCCTGGGGCTACAACCGGCTGCACGCCATGATCGCGAACCGCCCCGACTGGTGCCTGTCGCGCCAGAGGACCTGGGGCGTGCCGATGCCCTTCTTCGTGAACAAGGCGACCGGGGAGCTGCATCCGCGCACGCTCGAAATCATGGAAGAGGTCGCCAGGAAGGTCGAAAAAGGCGGCATCGAGATCTGGACTACGGCGAAAGCCGAGGACTTCATGCCCGCGGACGAGGCGAAGCTCTACGAGAAGACCAACAACACGCTCGACGTCTGGTTTGACTCGGGCACCACGCACTACACGGTGATGCGCGGCAGCCACAAGGACGACCTCGGCTTCCCGGCCGACATGTACCTTGAAGGCTCCGACCAGCACCGCGGCTGGTTCCACAGCTCGCTGCTCACCGCCTCGATGCTCGACGGCCGCCCGCCCTACAACGCGCTGCTCACCCACGGCTTCACGGTGGACGAGAACGGCGAGAAAATGTCCAAGTCGAAGGGCAACGTCGTCCGCCCGCAGGAGATCTCCGACAAGTTCGGGGCTGAGATCCTGCGCCTGTGGGTCGCCTCCACCGACTACACCGGGGAGCTGCGCCTCGGCAAGACCATCCTGAAGGGCGTCGTCGACTCCTACCGGCGCATCCGCAACACGCTGCGGTTCCTGCTGGCCAACACGAGCGACTTCGACATCGAGCGCGACGCCGTTCCGGTCGAGCAGATGCTCGACATCGACCGCTGGGCGCTCGCGCGCGCCGCGCAGCTGCAGCGCGACGTGATCGCCGACGCGGACCGCTGCGAGTTCCACACGATGGTCTCGAGGCTTCACTCCTTCGCCTCCGACGACCTGGGCAGCTTCTACCTCGACATCCTCAAGGACAGGCTCTACACATGCGGGGCGAAGAGCCTCGCCCGCCGCTCGGCTCAGACCGCGCTGTGGCACATCACGGCGAGCTACCTGCGGCTCATGGCCCCGGTGCTCACCTTCACCGCCGAGGAGGCCTTCGCGGTCTTCAGCCCGAACGAGTCCGGCACGATCTTCACCGAGACGCACCACAGGCTGCCCGAGATTCCAGGGGCCGACGAGCTGATCGCGCGCTGGGCCCTCATCCGCGAGGCCCGCGCCGTCGTGCAGAAGACGGTGGAGGACCTGCGTGGAACCGGAGCGGTGGGCTCGTCGCTGCAGGCGAACGTCTGCATTTCTGCTTCGGGCGACACCTACAAGGCGCTTGCAGGCCTGGGCGACGAGCTGAAGTTCGTCATGGTGACAAGCCGCGCCGAACTCCGGCAGGGCGCCGAAGGCTCTCCCACGACCTGCACCGCCGAGGCCAGCCGCGCGAAGAAATGCCTGCGCTGCTGGCACTATGAGGAGGACGTCGGCTCCAACGCCGCCCATCCGGACCTCTGCCCGCGCTGCATCGAGAACCTCTTCGGGGCGGGAGAGACCCGCACGAAGGCCTGAAGCCCCGGAGGACAGCCGATGCAACCGAGCAGCAGGACAGGCGGCGCGGCCCGCTGGTTTCTGATCGCCCTGGCGGTCTTTGCGGCCGACCAGGCCGCCAAGGCCTGGGCAAACGCCGCGCTCGCCGACGGATGGATCGAGGTGACGGGATTCTTCAGCCTCGTGCTGCTGCGCAACACCGGCTCCGCCTTCTCGTTTCTCGCCGACGCGGGCGGCTGGCAGCAGCTTTTCTTCGGCGCGGCCGCCGTCGGCATTTCCGCCTTCCTCGGCGCGCTGATCCTCAGGCACCGGACGGACGCCCTGCTGTGCACGGGCTGCGCGCTTGTGATCGGGGGCGCGCTCGGCAACCTCGCCGACCGGCTGCTCGCGGGCGCCGTCACGGACTTTCTCGACTTCCACATCGGGGCGCTGCACTGGCCCGCGTTCAACATCGCCGACGCGGCCATCGTGGCCGGAGTGGCGCTGCTGTGCTGGAAGGAGCTCAAAGGCGGCCGCAGCTGACGGCGGGCGGACGCCCGCGCTTTTGCAGCCCGGCCCGACGCCTCCGGTATTCCCGGAGGCGTTTTTTTGCTGCGCGCAGCGCTGCGGCGGGAAGCGCCGCAAACTTCGTATAATGCCTTCATCATGCTGAAAAACATCATCTCCAGAGCCGGCCTGAAAGCCGCCATGAACCTCATCGCCCCCGACATGAAGCGGGTCGACGAGACCATCCACCGCGAGCTGGGCAGCGAAATCCGCCGTGTCGCCGAAGTCGCCGATTACATCACGAGCTCTGGGGGCAAGCGCATGCGCCCCGCTCTCGTGCTGCTGTCGGCGGGAGCCCTCGGCTGCACGGGCGACAAGCCCGTGTACCTCGGAGCCGTGATCGAGATCCTGCACACCGCGACGCTGATGCACGACGACGTGGTGGACGAGGCCGACATGAGGCGCGGCAAACCCACCGCGAACGCCCGCTGGGACAACTCGACCGCGGTGCTCGTGGGCGACTTCCTCTACACCCGCGCCTTCCAGATGATGGTGAAGACCGCAAACCTCCGGGCGATGGCCGAAATCGCCGCGGCCGCCAACCGCCTGGCCGAGGGCGAAGTCCTGCAGATGGACAACGCGCACGACCCGGGCGTTGGAATCGAACGCTACTACCAGGTGATCGAGCGCAAGACCGCCTGCCTCTTCGAGTGCGCCTCGCTCATTGCCTGCTCGGTCGCCGCGGCCTCCGAAGAACAGGAAAAGGCCCTCGCGGAATACGCCCGGCGCCTGGGCTACGCCTTCCAGATCGCCGACGACTACCTCGACTACGCGGGCGATGCGGCCGTGACCGGCAAGAACCTTGGGGCCGACCTCGAGGAAGGCAAGGTGACGCTGCCGCTCATATACGCCATGCAGCGCGCGCAGCCCGAAAAGCGCTCGCTGATCGAGGAGGCGGTCCGCAGGGGCCACGGCGACTTCGAGGCGATCAGCGCGATCGTGCGCGAAACCGGGGCGCTTGACGCCTCGCTCGAGCGGGCCGCGCAGGAGGCCCGGGCCGGCAAGCAGGCTCTGCAGTCCCTGCCGGCGAGCCCCTACCGGGACGCGCTCGAGACGATCATCGACTACACCGTTTCGCGCCGCCGCTGAAAAGGCCCTCGCGCTGCCTTGAAGGCGCCTGCCCGAAGCGCGCGCCTTTAAGGGACTTTTCCCATGACCGTGGCCGCCGCAGCCGGCGGCCGGGAGTGACTTCCATGCCGATCCTAGAGAACCGCCGCATCGTGCTTGCCGTCACCGGCGGCATCGCCGCCTACAAAAGCTGCGAGCTCGTGCGGCTGCTGAAGAAAAACGGAGCCGATGTCTCCGTGGTGATGACCGCGGAGGCGGCGCGCTTTGTGACGCCGCTCACCTTCGAGGCGCTCAGCGGGCACCCCGCCGCCGTCTCGGAGTGGGACGGCCGCGGCGCAGCGATGCCTCACATCACGGCCACCGAGGGGGCGTCGCTGCTTCTTGTGGCGCCCGCAACCGCCAACATCATCGCCAAGGCCGCCCTGGGCATCGCAGACGATCTCGTGAGCACGCTGTTTGCCGCCCGGCGCTGCCCGGCGGCCTTCGCGCCGGCGATGAACGAGCGCATGTGGCGCAATCCCCCGAACCTGAGAAACATCGAGCAGCTCGCCGAGGACGGCAGCCTCGTCTGGGGGCCGGCCTCGGGCGGGCTCGCCTGCGGCGACACCGGCCCGGGCAGGATGCTCGAGCCCGGCGAAATCCTCGAGCGGGTGATCGGCTTCTTTTCAGAAAAATTCCTCCGGGGGCGGCGGGTGCTGGTGACGGCCGGGCCGACGGCCGAGCCGATCGACCCGGTGCGGATCCTCACCAACCGCTCGAGCGGCCGCCAGGGCTTCGAGATCGCGCGCGAGGCCGCGCGGGCGGGCGCGGCCGTCACGCTCGTCGCCGGCCCCTGCGCGCTTGAGACCCCCGCGGGCGTCACGCGCATCGACGTCGAAACCGCGCAGGAGATGCGCGACGCGGTGATCGGGCATCTGCCCGGGACCGCGCTTTTCGTGTCCGTGGCCGCCGTGAGCGACTGGAGGCCCGCCAGCGCGGCTGCGGAGAAGCTTCGCAAGACGGACGCGGCCCCGGAAATCAGGCTTGTTGAAAATCCTGACATTCTGGCCGAGGTGGGCGCCCTGAACCCTGAGTGCCGCCCCTATACGATCGGCTTTGCGGCCGAGACGGGCGAACTCGAGAAGCGGGCGCGCAGGAAGCTTGAAGTGAAGAAGGCCGACGCGATCGTCGGCAACCGCTTCGACCTGGCCGCAGGCTCGGAGCGCAACACGATTCTTTATGTCACCCGCGAAGGCACCGAGAACTTCGGCCCCGCGGGCAAGGACGAAGTGGCCCGGTTCATTCTGCGCCGGGCGGCCGGCTCGCTCGGGCGGTAGAGACCCCTCAGCCTCCCCCGCCGCAGGCGGGGGAGTAGGATGAAGGCGTGGGGCAGCCCCCCTCAATCGAAGTGAGAAGCGAATGAACGATCCCTTTGGACTTGAACCGCCCCATGGCGATTACGTGGCTTACCTGCAGGCGCTGCAGGCCGGCCGCATCAGAAACCTGGACCCGCTGCAGATCGCGGGCTCCCAGGGCTCGCCGTCCCCGGCCGCGCCGCGGCGGCATCGCTCCGCGCTCGAGGAGCTCGCCCGGATCTCGCTGCCGGGCGGAGCCCCGGAGACCGGCCCCGCCCCGGGCGGCCCGGCAGTCCCGGAGTCGCCCCAGGAGAAAATGCGGCGCCGCGCCCGGAACGCGGGCCGCAGCCAGGCGATGGCCGCTTTCAGCGGCCTCACGGCCTTCATCGGTTTCACGCTTTTTGCGATCGGCGGCGCGCTCGACCGCGAGGAGCTCGTGCTGCTCGGCATGGCGGTCACCTTCCTCGGCTTCCTGGGCGCGGTGAAAAGCAAGGGCTGAGCGCCGCCTCCCTCTTTAAAACCTTCTTTTTCCTTTCCTCACAGCATGCAGATCGACCTTCGAATTCTTGATCCGCGCATTCGCGCCTTCCTGCCCCGCCCCGCCACAAGCGGCAGCGCGGGCGTTGACCTCCGGGCGATGCTCGAGCAGCCCCTTACGCTCGAGCCCGGGCAGACCGAGCTGGTCCGCACGGGGCTTGCCATCCACATCGCGGACCCCGGCTACGCGGCCCTGGTGCTGCCGCGCTCCGGCCTCGGGCACAAGCACGGCATCGTGCTGGGCAACCTCGTGGGGCTGATCGATTCGGACTACCAGGGCGAACTCATGATCTCGGCCTGGAACCGGAGCGGCGCGGCCTTCACGATCGAGCCCTTCGAGCGGCTCGCGCAGCTGGTGATCGTCCCTGTGGTCCAGCCGGAGCTCCACGTGGTCGACAGCTTCGAAAAAAGCAGCAGGGGCGAAGGAGGATTCGGCTCCACGGGCCTGTCCTGAAGCCCCTCCCCTGCCGTCCGCCCGCGCTTTAAGCGCGGAGGGCTTTTTTCGCACGCACGGAGGGCGCGGCCCCGCCCTCCTGCGGGAACCGCAGCGTCACCTCTCCGGCTTGGAATCCGACGGTGACGAAGCCGCCCTTCTGCAGGCGCCCGAACAGCAGCTCGTCGGCCAGCAGCCGCTCGACTCTGTCCTGCACCAGCCGGCGCATGGGCCTTGCGCCCATCCGGGGATCGACCCCCTTTTCCGCGAGAAAGCTTCTGAGCGCCGGGGTGAAGACGGCGCGCACTTTTTTCGCGGCGAGCCTCTCGGAGAGTTCCGCAAGGAGCTTGTCCACGATTTTCGCGATGAGCTCCCCGGCGAGAGGATGGAACCTCACGATCGCGTCAAGCCTGTTGCGGAACTCGGGCGGGAAGATGCGGTTGATCTCCGCCGTGTCGTCGCCTGCGCCGCCCGCCTCGCCGAATCCTATGACGTTTCTCGAGACCAGCCTCGCTCCGGCGTTCGAGGTCATGATGAGGATGACGTTGCGAAAGTCCGCGTGCCGCCCGTTGTTGTCGGTGAGGGACCCGTGGTCCATCACCTGCAGCAGGACGTTGTAGATGTCGGGGTGCGCCTTTTCGATTTCATCGAGCAGCACCACGGCGTAGGGCTGCTTTGCCACGGCGTCCGTGAGCAGTCCGCCCTGCTCGAAGCCCACGTAGCCCGGAGGCGCCCCGATCAGGCGGCTTACCGAATGGGGCTCCGCGTATTCGCTCATGTCAAAGCGGATGAGCTCCACTCCGAGGGCGCGGGCGAGCTGCCGGGCGAGTTCGGTTTTCCCGACGCCCGTGGGGCCGGTGAACAGGAAGCTGCCCACGGGGCGGTCGTGGCCACCCAGCCCGGACCTTGAGAGGCGGATCGCGCTCACGACGGCGTCGACCGCCTCGTCCTGGCCGTAGATCGCGCGGCGGATGGACTCGCCCAGGCTCTTCAGGCGGTCGGCCTCGCCCGCGCTCACCGCGTCCACCGGCACGCGGGCCATGGCGGAAACGGTGGCCGCGATCTCTCCGGGGCCGATCACCGGGGGCTTGTCCCCCGGGGCGAGGAGCCGCTGCGCGGCCCCCGCCTCATCGATGACGTCAATCGCCTTGTCGGGCAGCCGCCGGTCGCTGATGTAGCGCTGCGAGAGCTTCACCGCGGCCCGGAGCGCCTCCTCGCTGTAGGCGATCCCGTGGAACTTCTCGAAACGGCCCCTGAGTCCCTTCAGGATCTCGAAGGTCTCCTCCTCGCTCGGCTCCTTCACGTCCACCTTCTGGAAGCGGCGCGAGAAGGCGTGGTCCTTTTCGAAAATGCGCCGGTACTCGTCGTAGGTGGTGGCGCCGATGCACGACAGGCTGCCGTCGGAGAGCGCGGGCTTGAAGAGATCGGCCGCGTCGAGGGACTGCGAATTCGAGCTCGAGCCCGCCCCAATCACGCTGTGGATTTCGTCTATGAACAGGATCGTTTCGGGGTGCGCCTTCACCTCGTCGAGCAGGGCCTTGATCCTCGCCTCGAAGTCCCCGCGGTACTTGGTCCCAGCGACGAGGCCGCCCAGGCTGAGCGAGCGCACGACGCGGTTGCGGAGCACGCAGGGCACCCGGCCCGAGGCGATCCTCTCGGCCAGCCCCTCGGCCAGGGCCGTCTTGCCGACCCCCGCCTCGCCCACAAGCAGCGGGTTGTTCTTCCTGCGCCGGCAGAGGATCTGGATCATCCGGCGGATTTCCTCCTCCCGGCCGACCAGCGGATCGAGGCCGCCTTTCTTCGCCTTCTCATTGAGGTTGACGGTAAAGGACTCAAGGGCGCTCCGGCTCCTGGGGGGCCGATGCTGCGCGCCGCGGCAGGGAGACTCGCCGGCGCCGTCGTCGGCTTCGGCTTCGTCTTCCTTCTCTTCTCCGCCTTCGGGGCAGGGGCTGTCCGGGCCGCCGGCAAAACCGTTGCGGCACAGCCACTCCGTCACTTTGAGCTTCGTCACCCCCTGCTCGGTAAGAAAGCTCACCGCCCAGCTCTCCGGCTCGTCGAAGATCGCAACCAGCAGGTCTTCGCCATGCAGCAGGACGTCGGCCCGCTCGGACTGCTGCACATGCATCATGGCGCTTTCCACCACGCGCTGAAAGCCCACCGAGGGCTGGGGCTCGTCGTCCGGCCCCGACAGCTTCGGCACCTGGCGGCGGACGAACTCGTCGAGCTCGCAGCGCAGCCGCGCGATGTCGCAGCCGCAGGCGTCAAGCACCCTGTAGACCCCGCCGTTCGATAGCAGTTCACGCAGCAGGGCCTCGACCGTGATCAGCCGGCATTTTTCCGACGAGGCGGCTATAAAGACGTTCTGAAAATTCTTTTCAAGCTGCTTGTCTATCATTTTCCGCCCTGTATCTTGACCTCGCAGCGAAGGGGAAAGCCCGCCGCGCGGGCCTTTTGCATCGTCTCGGCAGCCAGACTCTCTGCGATGTCCAGCGGGTAGACGCCCGCAAGCCCCCGGCCCTCGCGGTGCACTTTCATCATGATGGCCTCGGCCTCCTCGAGACTGCGGCCGAACACCGAACGCAGCACCTTCACCACAAAATCCATGGTCGTGTAGTCGTCGTTCAGGAGAAAGACGCACCACGGGCGCGGCCTCCTGAGCTGCGTCTTTTTGTCGGCAAGCGCGAGGCAGCCGTAGTCAGTCTCTTCTTCTCTGTCTTTCTTGCTCATCTGGGATCGGTTGCTGAGGCTTCTGGTCTCTATTGATTTCGTCTTCCACCATTCTGCTAAAAAAAACGCAGGGGCGTGAGCCTTTTGCCCGGCCGGGGTCCGTCAAAAAGCGAGAATCCCTGACGAAAGATATTTTTTTATTAGTTAAATCCCTCTTCCCTTGTGCAAGTTTTCTTCAGTTGGCGTATTGTCTGAGTTCGTGCGGTAAGCTTGATGAGCAGTACTCTGTAATCACGCTCGCTGCTCATACCCTTCGGGCTTTTCCGCGGGTAAGTTTGCGCCGTTCGTCCCGTATGGTCGGGCAACCGGGCGGTTTTTGCTTCAGATGGAGAATTATCAAATGGCTACTGGTACCGTGAAGTGGTTTAATGACGCCAAGGGTTACGGCTTCATTACCCCGGATGAAAAGGGCGAGGATCTCTTCGCTCATTTCTCCGCGATCAAGATGGACGGCTTCAAGTCCCTGAAGGAAGGCCAGCGCGTCACGTTCGACGTGGTTGAAGGGCCGAAGGGCAAGCAGGCCGCCAACATCACCCCGGCCGAATAAGCTGCTTCAGGTCTCGAATCCGCCCGTTTCTTTCAGAGAAAGGGGCGGATTTTTTTATGCTCGAAAATGTTCCTCCGAAGCCTCGCCGCAGCAGCGGCCCTGGGACTGGCCGCCGGGAGCGCTCCGGCGGCGGAAACCGTCCGGCTGCAGGCGGCCGGGTCGGTCCTTGAGGCCGAAGTCGCCCGCACACGCGCCCAGCTCGAGCGCGGCCTCATGGGCAGGCCCGCCCTGCCCGACGGCCGCGCGATGCTGTTTGTCTTCCCGCACCCCTCGGGATGGTGCATGTGGATGAAAGACACCCCCGCGCCTCTTTCCATCGCCTTTGTCTCGGAGGACGGGCGCGTCATCAGCGTGGAGCCGATGCAGCCCTTCTCGTCCCACCTGCACTGCCCGCCCGAACCCGCTGCCTACGGCATCGAGGCGCCGGCGGGCAGCTTGGAGAAGCGGGGGCTGAAGCCCGGGGTGCGCGTGCAGGGGCTGCCGCGCTAGGAGCCGGATTCCCGCCGGCTGCCGGTCATCATCCGCAGCCCCTCCCCGAGGCGCACGCCGTCAACCGTCGCAAGAGCCTCGCCGTCGCGGAAAATCAGCCTGATTTTCCCGCCGGCCTTCAGCGACGCGGCGCTTTTCACGGCGCCGCCTTCCGAAACCACCACGGCAAAGCCCCGGCCCAGCACTTTCAGGAAATCCATGGCGAGGAAGCGGGCCTCCAGGGCCTCGAAGCGGCGCCGCCGCTGCTCAAAGCCGCCGCTGAGCCTCAGCCGCAGCCGGGCCTCGGCCTGCGTGAGGCGCGCCTGCTGCCCGGCCGTGCGCGGCTTCACCCGCGCCAGCCTGAGCTCGAGCCCCTGCAGGCTTTCGCCGCGCTCCGCGGCGATGCCCCGGCCGCAGACGAGCAGCCTTCCCCTGAACCGCTCGAGGGCCTGGGCCCGGGCCGCCGCCTGATCCTTCAGGCCCCGGCCGGCCGCGTTCCGAAGCTCCGAGAGCCTCAGGGCCTCGGACTGCAGGCGGGCGGACGCGATCGAGCGGGCCCGTTCGGCGAGCCGCTCCAGCCGCTCGCGGCGCTGGCGCAGGAAAAAGCCGGGTGGGCGCAGCCTCGCCGAGGCCCCGTCAAGCCTCTGATAGCGGACATTGAGCCCGCTGTCGGCTGCGGCGCGCAGCCTTGAGGCGAGCTGCCGCAGCTGCGCGGCGAGAACGCCGGCGTCCGCCGCGCACCGCTCGGCGGCGGCCGTGGGCGTGGCCGCCCGGAGATCGGCCGCGAGGTCCGCCAGAGTCGTGTCCACCTCGTGCCCGATGCCGGTCACGACGGGAATCGGCGAGGCCCGCACGGCGCGTGCCACCTCCTCGGTGTTGAAGCAGGCGAGATCCTCGAAGGAGCCTCCGCCGCGCACGAGCAGCAGCACGTCAGCCTCGCACCGCCTGCCCGCCTCCCCGAGGGCCTGCACGATCTCGGCGGGAGCGCTGCAGCCTTGGACCGAAGCCGGGTAAAGGATGATCGAGGCGTAGGGCGCGCGCCTCTCGAGAGTTTTCAGGACGTCGCGCAGGCCGGCCGCGGCGAGACTTGAGACGATGCCGATCGTCGCGGGCATGAAAGGCAGGGGACGCTTGAGCGAGGCCTCGAAGAGCCCCTCCCGGGCGAGCCTCTCACGCAGCCTGAGAAACTGCTCGTAGAGCTCTCCCAACCCCGCCCTGCGCATCCGCGTCACCTGCAGCTGCAGGCTGCCGCGCGCGGCATAGATCGAAGGCGCCCCGTAGACCTCCACGCGGTCGCCCGACTGGGGTCTGAAGGCGAGGCTGGCCGCGCTGCCGCGGAACATCACGCAGCGCAGCTGCGCCGAGGCATCCTTGAGCTCAAAGTAGCAGTGCCCGCTCGCGGCGCGCGTAAAGGAGGCGATCTCGCCGCCGACCCAGGCCGGAGGGAAGTTTCTCTGCAGCGAGGTGCTCCAGCTGCGGCACACCGCCGAGACCGAAAAGACCGGCTGCGCGGCGGGCCGCGGCCTGCCGGCCGCCCCGCTCAGGCCCGAGGCCTCGTCCGCGGGCCTGCGGACCCCGGAGGATCCGGCCGCGTCGGCTCCGAAAAAATCAGCATCGAAAAAATCAGCCATGGCTTTCCCGTAATGGAGACGGCGAGAAAGGACGCCTGCCGCCGGCTTTTCAGCATACACCGCGGCTCAATCCCGCGCCGGCGCTGCGCAATGAGAGCTTCAGCTCCGCTTTTTCCAAAGCCTGTGGATCTGACGCCTGCAGTTTTGCACAGTTTTCCTCTTTTCCGTTTTGTCAAGCCCCTTTTTTATCCCCCCCGCTCCCGAAGAAGCCTGATTATTTCTGGCAAGTTATTGTTTTTATTTTATTTTTTTATGTTTACTTCCATTATCCGCTCTTCCAGAAAAAGTACCGCTTCTTCAGTCACTTAGGGAAATTATTCTTTTTTTTGCACAAAGTTATCCACAGCATCGAGAGGAAAAGCGGAGAAAAAGCCCCGCGGACGCCCGCAGCAGGACTGCGGCCGGGCCCCGAAAAGGCAGGAAAGGCCCCTTTTCACACCCTCCGGGGCGCTTAAAGCCGCCGGCCGGCTCCCGCCCTTCCCGGCCAGGAAAATTCTTTCGCGCAGCCAGTTGATTAATTTAAATATTTTGAATTGCCTAAATTTTAGGCAATTTAGGCATTCCTCTTTCACTTCATTCGGTTACGCCACTTATCCTTGAGCTTCCTGACATGCTTTCCACCTGAGCAGTGGAATGACCTGCTTCACTTTGTTTTCAAAAGATTTTCTTTTCCCCATGCCCTTTTCGGGGGTTTTGAGCGGGCAGCGCCGGAGCAATTCCTGCTTGTTGTTTAAAAACAAAGAGATGACGTTCACGCGACCTGTCTCGTCCCCTCCGGGAGCGCGGGCTGACGCGCGGGCAGCCCCTGCACGCCGCGCTTCGCCCTCTCCTCCGGGCCGGGCGAAGCGCTTCAGCAAGTCATTGAAAAATTTATTCTTTTAAAGTTATCCAGTTATCCACAGATCTTAATTTATCCTTTGTTATCAACGGTCTGCACCTCTTTCCCTCGCTTTTCCCCGATTTCTTCCACACCCCCCTTTCCACCTTCATCCCGGGTATCATTGCATTCATTTCAGAAGGCCTTCGAAAGAGCCCGCACCGCCGTCTCCAGCAACGGAAAGGCCGAGGCTCCAATTTCAGGATATGGACACTGATCGACCTCGATCGCGTATTTCAGAATCATCACCGGGAATGCCGCGCAGCCGCGCCCTCAACGCACGCGCAAAGCTTGAGTCGTGGGTGCACCGGCAGTGGTCCAGAAAAGGGATCATCCCCTGGCTTCTCTCGCCGCTCTCCTTCATCTTTCTCTGCGTCACGCAGTGCCGGTGCCGCGACGCCGTCCCCAGGCGCCTGCCGGTTCCGGTGGTTGTGGTAGGCAACATCTACGTGGGCGGCACGGGCAAAACGCCGGTCACGATTGCGCTTGCGAAGCAGATGGCCGCCAGAGGCTGGCGCCCCGGAGTGATCTCGCGCGGGTATGGCCGCAGGGAAGACCCTCCGCTGCTGATCAGCCCCGAGACCACCGCTGCCTCCAGCGGCGACGAGCCGCTGCTCATCGCGAGGAAAGCGCTCGTACCCGTCGCCGTGGGCCAGGACCGCGTCGAGGCCGGGCGGCTTCTCCTGAAAAGCCATCCGGAGGTCAATCTCATCATTTCCGACGACGGGCTGCAGCACTACGGGATCGCCCGGGACGTGGAGCTTTGCGTCATCGGAGCCCGGGGGCTCGGCAACGAGTGGGTGCTCCCGGCCGGCCCGCTTCGCGAGCCTCCGTCGCGGCTGGACCATGTCGACGCGATCATCCTCAATTCAACCGGCGAGGTGCTCGCCACGCGCACGCCGCGCTTCGCCGCCGCCCCGTCGCTTGCCTCCTGCCGCAGCCTCGCCACGGGCGAGACGGCGGATATCGACGAGCTCGCCGAGCGGATGCGCGGCAGAAAAACCGCTGCCGCCGCGGGCATTGCGGCCCCGTCGCGCTTTTTCTCAATGCTGCGGGCCCACGGCTTCGTCTGCTCCGAAACACTGGAGCTGGGCGATCACTTCGACTACGCCGTGAACCCCTTCAAGGCGCTTCAGGCCGACTGCATTCTCATCACGGAAAAAGATGCGGTGAAATGCCGCCAGATTCCCGAAATCAGCTCGGACGCCCGCATTTGGGTCGCCCAGTACGACATCACCCTCGAAAACTACCTGATCGAGCTCATTGAGCGAAAAATTCGAGAGCATTTTCCCAGGAAGGAAGAAAAGCCCCATGGATCCCAAAATCACTGAAGTCCTGGTCTGCCCCGTCTGCAAGGGGCCGCTCGCGGTCAACAAGGCCGGGGAGCTTGTCTGCACGGCCTGCCGGCTCGCCTACGGCGTGAAGGACGGCATCCCCGACATGATCGAGCACAACGCCCGGACAGTGAGCGAGGAGGAAGCCGAGAAGCTGCGCGCGGCGCGCACCGCCGCCCCCCTCGACCCCCTCTGAGAGGCAAGGCGCTCCGTCCTTTCCCCGTCCCAGCATCAGAAGCAGACACATGAGCTACACCATCATCATCCCCACGCGCATGCACTCCACCCGCCTGCCGCGCAAGCCCCTGGCGGACATCGAAGGCCGCCCCATGGTTGTGCGGGTCGCCGAACGGGCCTCCCTCACTCAGGCCGCAAGGATCATCGTTGCGACCGACCACAGCGAGATCCTCGAAGCCTGCAGCAGCCGCGGCGTCGAGGCGCTTCTCACCAGCCCGAACCATCCGACGGGCACGGACCGGCTCGCCGAGGTCTGCGAAAAGCTCGCTCTCGGCGATGATGAAATCGTCGTGAACATCCAGGGCGACGAACCGCTCATCCCGCCTTCGACAGTGGACAAGGTGGCCGCGCTGCTGGCCGCGAAGCCCGGCTGCGCCATGGCCACGGCCGCGCACCCGATCGGCTCGATCGAAGACTTCATGAGCCCCAACGTCGTCAAGGTCGAGCTCAACGCCCGGTCTGAGGCGATGACGTTCAGCCGCGCGCCGCTGCCCTGGCCGCGCGACGCGTTCCGAAAGGACCCCGGGCGGCTGCCCGGGCAGTTCACGGCCCTGCACCACATCGGCCTCTATGCGTACCGCGCCGGCTTTCTGAAACGCTATCCGAAGCTGCCGCCCTCGCCGATCGAGAGCGCCGAGAGCCTCGAGCAGCTGCGCGCGCTCTGGAACGGGGAGCGGATCGCGGTGCTGGTCCTTCCCGAGGCGCTTCCCCCCGGGGTGGACACCGAGGCCGACCTCGAGCGGGTGCGCGAAGCCTATCGCCGCGGCTCGCTCCCGTCCTGACCGGCTCCCGCGGACAGCGGCGCTTTCAGGGTCCCGCCCGGTGCGGCTAGAATAGGCCTTGTTTATTTCTTTACACTGGAGACACAAGCAAAATGCGTCTTATTCTGATCGGGCCCCCCGGAGCGGGAAAGGGAACCCAGGCTGCATTCATCAAGGAACATTTCGGGATTCCGCAGATCTCGACCGGTGACATGCTTCGCGCTGCCGTCAAGGCGGGGACCCCGCTCGGACTGAAGGCGAAGGCCGTGATGGCATCCGGCGGCCTTGTCAGCGATGACATCATCCTGGGCCTCATGAAGGAGCGCCTCGCCAAGCCGGACTGCGAAAAGGGCTTCCTGCTCGACGGCTTCCCCCGCACCATTCCCCAGGCCGAAGCACTCAGGCAGACCGGCATCCCGATCGACTTTGTGCTCGAGATCTCCGTGCCTGACGAAGAAATCATCACCCGCATCAGCGGCCGCAGAATCGACCCGGCCTCGGGCCGCACCTATCACGTCAAGTACAACCCGCCCAAGGTCGAGGGCAGGGACGACGTGACGGGCGCCCCCCTGATCCAGCGCGATGACGACAAGGAAGAAGTGGTGCGCAACCGCCTGAAGGTCTACCACGAACAGACCGAGGCCCTCGTGAAGTTCTATTCCGACCTGGCCGCCTCGGGCGACGCCTCCGCGCCGAAGTACCGCTCCATTTCCGGGCTGGGCACGATCGAGGAAATCACCGCCCGCGTCTTCGACGCCCTCAAGTAACAGGCTCCGAGCGGCCGCCTCCGCAGTCCGCGAGGCTGCGGCCGGCGCCGCGCTCTGCCGGGAACGCCCCCGGCGCGCTTTTCCGAAATGCGCGCCGGGGGCTTTGTCTGTATGCGGACGGCGCCCCTCCTGCGCCTTTTCCCGTCCTTCGGCGGCCTCCCGCTCTCCGCAAAATAATTAAAATCACCCCAGCGTTTTATCCGGCGGGCCCTGGCTTTGCGGCCCGCATTAACTTTCCGGTAAAAAAATGGCAAACAATCTTTCCGTGAAATTCAGCCGCCTCAGCGCCGTCGCTGCCGCCGCTGCCTGCGCCCTGCTGCTGGGCGGCTGCCAGAGCGCCCCCAAGGCCGCGGCACCGGCCAAGCAGGAGCCTGCACCGGCCGCTGCGGCCGAGACCCCCGTCCCCGTCACCGGAGACCGGTTCTCCGACGGCACCTACGGCTTCATGCTCTCTTCCGTGCCCTCCATCAAGGGAGCCCGGCCGCTGAAGTCGCTTTCCACCCGCGAGGCCTTTGAAAACAAGGGCGTCTATTATTTCAACGATACGGAAGAATCCTCGTTCCGCATCACGGGCAAGGACGCCCAGAACCATTACGCCGTTCAGGAATCCTTCACCAAGGGCAAGCCTCACGGATTCGCCATGAACACGAACCTCACGCCGGTCGTGCGCAACGGCGAGGCCGTCTCCATCGAAAACCCGTCCTACATCACGGAGGAATCCGACGGGTCGGTGAAGGTGACGGGCGTCACGGGCTCGACCCCGCTGTCGCTGCGCCTCAAGCTCTGGGCCTTTGACGTTTCCGGGCTTCCGGTCTACAAATTCCTGCGCACCCGCACGAATTACCCGACCGACACCGCCCGCTATACGACCGCGGTCTTCCCCAAGGGCTCGATCGCCTACATGCCCCAGGTTTTCGCCTCGGAGGACACCTTCATCGTCCTGCATCCCAACGCCTTCACCGGCTCGGGCTCCGTGGAGGGGTTCGTGCGCAACTTCAGCAAGGACATTCCCTACTGCCTGAGCTACCTGTCCCGCGCGGGCTACCAGGCCTATGGCGTCTCCTTTGACTCGTTTGCGCTTTCCGCCGGTTCGGCCACGACCTACAAGACAGTCAAGCAGACCACGTGGGTGAAGAACAAGCGCGGCAAGAAAGTCAAGAAAGTCATCACCAAAAAGGTTCCCGTCACAAGCCAGAGCAGCGTTCCGGCCAGCGGCCCGGTGAGCCTGATGCACGTGAAGACCGGCACCGTGTTCTGCCAGCGCACGACCGATACGCCTGCGGCCAAGGGAACTTACAAGATCGTCACGCTCAACGGCACGCGCGGCCTTTCCATGACCTTCCCGGCGACGGTGCGCGCTCCTGACACGGGCATTTTCGAGCTTTCGCGCAACGCCGTGAGCCCGGCCCTTGTTGAGATGAAGAAAGGAAACACGGTCTCGGTGGTGCCCGGCTACCACGTCCACGCCAACATTCCTGTGACCGACTTCCAGTACCGCTTCAACGACACGGCGGCCGCCGCCGTGAGAAAGGCGATTGCGGAAGCCGCCCCGGCAGTGAAGGCCGCGAAGCGCTGACCTCTTTCAGCTGCGGCAGATCCGCCCCTCCCGGCCCTTCGCCGTCGAGGGGCGTTTTTTTCCTGCCCGCCGGGGGAGCCGCGTCCAGCCGGGCTCCCGCTTCAAAAGACTACCCGGGCGCAAAAGGCCCGCTTTTCAGGCTCCGGCACGAGCCCCCGGATCCGCCACATGGCGCCAGGCGCTCAGGATGATCTCCCGCGCCCGCAGGTGCCGCCAGGATTCGGGCGAGGTGAGCTCGCGCCGCCAGGCCCGCGCTCCGGCCAGCCCCTGGGCGATGCCCATCAGGTGATTCGCAGCCGTCCGGGCCGCAAGCGGCTCTTCCTCCTGCACGCCCGCTATGTAGTCCGCCATCTCCCGGATGACGTCCGTGCGGCTCTTCCCCTCGGGCCGGCTTCCCCACAGAACTTCATCCACCCTCGACAGCAGCCAGGGATTGTTGTACGCCTCCCGCCCGACCATCACGCCGTCAAAGCGCTCAAGCTCCGAGCGGCATTCCTCCAGCGTCCGCAGGCCGCCGTTCACAACGAGGACGGCGTGAGGAAAGTCCTCCTTGAGCCGCGCGGCAAGCCCGCGGTCAAGAGGCGGCACATCGCGGTTTTCCTTCGGGGAAAGCCCCTGCAGCCAGGCGGCCCTCGCGTGCACGATGAACACGCGCACGCCGGCCTCATAGAGCTTGCCGACAAAATCGCGCACGAACTCATAGGAAACGCTGCGGTCGACGCCGATGCGGTGCTTCACCGTGACAGGGACGCTCACGGCGTCCTGCATCGCCTTCACGCAGTCGGCCACAAGGGCGGGCCTGAGCATCAGCACCGCGCCGAACGACCCGGACTGGACTTTCTCGGACGGGCAGCCGCAGTTAAGGTTGATCTCATCGTATCCCGCCTCTTCGCCCCAGCGCGCGCACCGTGCGAGAAGCTGAGGATCCGATCCCCCGAGCTGGAGAGCGCACGGATTCACGCCCGGCTCGTAGCCGAGCAGCCGGCGGCGGTCGCCGTAGAGAAGGGCCGGCGCAGCGATCATCTCAGTGTAAAGCCTCGCGCGCTTGGTGAGCAGTCTGTGGAAATGGCGGCACCAGCGGTCCGTCCAGTCAAGCATGGGCGCCACGCAGAAACGCCAGGACTCCGCTTTGATCGCTTCGGTCATCTTTGTGCAAAGGAAGGTTGCCGGTCCAGAGCGCCGGGCCTCAGCCCGTCAGCGCCGGGCAGTCCGGCGCCGGCGTCTGGATTCGGAAAGAAAAAATTAAAGCCGCCTGGCCGGGGCGCAGGCCCCGTCAGGGCGGCTAGGGGAGCAGGTCCCCGTCGACGTAGAGCCATCGGCCCTGCCGGCGCTCGAAGCGCGCCTTTTCGTGAAGCCTGAAGGCCGCGCCCCCGCCGACTCTGCCGCGGGCGACGTACTCGACTTCGGCCCGGTCTTCGCCGGTTTCCTTGAAAGAGCGGATCCGCAGCCCCAGCCACTTAATCCCGTCGCTTTCGAGATCAAGGCGCTGCGGCCGCTTCTCCGGCGCCCACGTGTCCCTCAGGTAGACTTCCAGCCCCAGCGCATAAGCGCTGTAGCGGCTCGCCATCAGGGCGCGGGCGTCGGGAGCCGGTGCCCCCGCGTGAAGCGCTCCGCAGCACCGCCCGTAGCTCAGGCCGCTGCCGCAGGGGCAGGAGCTGTCGGGGCTGAGAGCCTTCTTCATCTTCCCGGAACTCCCGCGTCCGGTCAGTTCGCGACCGTGGCCTCGGAGTCGCCCAGCTCAGCCTGGGCCGCGCGGGCGGCGCGCTTGCGCTCGTACTCCTTCAGATAGCGCTTGCGCAGGCGGATGGACTTCGGAGTGATCTCCACAAGCTCGTCATCGTTGATGAACTCGACGGCGCTCTCCAGCGTGAGCTGCGTGGGCGGCACAAGGCGGATCGCCTCGTCGGAGCCCGAAGCGCGGACGTTCGTCAGATGCTTCGTGCGGATCGCATTCACCACGATGTCGTTTTCGCGGGAGTGCTCGCCGATGATCATGCCCTCGTAAACCGGGTCGCCGGGGTTGACGAACAGTCGGCCGCGCTCCTGAATGTACCAGAGCGCATAAGCCACAGCGTTGCCGTCTTCGCCGGAAATGATGGCGCCGGAGCGGCGCTCGCCCACGCTGCCGGGCTTGATGACGTCATAGCTGTCGAACACATGGCTCATGACGCCCGTGCCGCGGCACATGGTCATGAAAAGGCTCTGGAAGCCGATGAGCCCGCGAGCGGGGATGCGATACTCCAGCCTCACGCGGCCCTTGCCGTCAGGCTCCATGTCGGTGAGCTCGCCCTTGCGGCGCCCGAGCTCCTCCATCACGGCACCCTGGTTTTCCTCCTCGACGTCGACCGTGAGGAGCTCATAGGGCTCGAGCTTCTTGCCGTTTTCTTCCTTGAGAATGACGCGCGGCCTCGAGACCGCGACCTCAAAGCCCTCGCGGCGCATGTTTTCAAGCAGAACCGTGAGGTGCAGCTCGCCGCGGCCGGCCACCATGAAGACCTTCTCGTCCTTGGTCGGCTCGACCCGCATGGCGACGTTCGACTTGAGCTCCCGGGCGAGGCGCTCGCGGATCTGGCGGCTCGTCACGAACTTGCCTTCCTTGCCGGCCAGCGGCGAGGTATTCACCATGAACTCCATCTTCAGGGTCGGCTCATCGACGTGCAGCATCGGAAGCGCCTCGGGGTGATCGACGCTGGTGATGGTCGTGCCGATGTTCAGGTCCTCGATGCCGGTCACGAGCACGATGTCGCCGGCCTGAGCCGACGGAGTCTCCTTGCGGGCGAGGCCCTCAAACTGCAGAATCTGGTTGATCTTGCCGTGCTTGGGGGTGTCGTCCGGGCCGTCCATGAAGCACACGGCCTGGCCGGCGTGCAGCGTGCCGCGGTGAACGCGGCCGATGCCGATTTTGCCCACATAGCTGGAGTAGTCGAGCGAGCAGATCTGAAGAATCAGGTTCCCGTCGGGGTCGTCCTCGCGGACAGGCACCTTCTCGAGCACGGTGTCGAGAATGGCGTTCATGTTTCCGATCTTCTTGAGCTCCTCGACATCCTCCGTCTCGCCGGCGTAGCCGTTAAGGGCAGAGGCATAAATCACGGGGAAGTCGAGCTGGTCCTCGGTGGCGCCCAGCTTGTCGAAAAGCTCGAAGGTCTGGTTGACGACCCAGTCGGGGCGAGCGCCCGGGCGGTCGATCTTGTTGATGACGACGATCGGCTTCAGGCCCTGGGCAAGCGCCTTGCGGGTCACGAAGCGGGTCTGGGGCATCGGGCCGTCCACCGCATCGACCAGCAGAAGCACGCCGTCGACCATGGACAGCACGCGCTCCACCTCGCCGCCGAAGTCCGCGTGCCCCGGGGTGTCGATGATGTTGATGTGCACGCCCTTCCATTCCACCGCGCAGTTCTTGGCGAGAATGGTGATGCCTCTTTCCTTTTCAATCGCGTTGCTGTCCATCACACGCTCTTCAACCGCCTGGTTGGCGCGGAAGGTGCCCGCTGTCTTCAGCAGGGCGTCAACCATCGTGGTTTTGCCGTGGTCGACGTGGGCAATAATGGCGATATTGCGAATAGCTCGTGTCATTTGTTCTGTCTCTTTCTCTAATTTGTTGCTATTAATCTTTCCGGAGCCAGGACCCCGCGCTCATTGACCAGCGCGGTTCCCAGCAGTCTGCTGCCCGGGCCGTAAACCCTGACGCGGCCCCTGTTCGGGAGGTGCAGTGCGAGCCGCTGTCCGTTTTTAAGCCTGAGCTCATCCTCTGCGCTGAGCTCTACCGGCTCAAGCGCCTGAATCAGGGCGTCTGGAGGGCGCAGCATCGCCGCCCGCTCCCGGGGGCCAGGGAGCTTTTCAAGCTCCTCGAGCGTGACCGCGTCGTCCAGCCTGAGGCTGCCCACGCGGGTGCGGCACAAAGCTGCCATGGTGGCTCCGCATCCCAGAATCCGGCCCCAGTCCTCGATCAGGGTGCGGATGTACGTGCCCTTCGAGACCTCGCAGTGCAGCTTCACCAGCCCGTTTTCTTCGGAAACGACGCGGAAGCTGTAAATACGGACGCTGCGCGGCTCGCGCTCCACGGTCTTGCCCTCGCGGGCCAGGCGATAAAGGGCCACGCCGTCGCGCTTGAGCGCCGAGTACATCGGCGGCACCTGCTTGATGTCCCCGGTCAGCCGGCTGGCGGCCTGCCGCATCGCTTCCAGGCCGACGTTCACCGCATGGCGCTCGAGAACGGCTCCGGTGACGTCGCCCGTGTCCGTCACCTCCCCGAGACGGGCTTCGGCCTCATAGGCCTTGTCCGCGTCGAGCAGGTCGGAGGAAAACTTCGTCGCTTCGCCGAAGGCTATCGGGAGCAGGCCCGTCGCCAGGGGATCGAGCGTTCCGCAGTGCCCCGCCTTGGCGGCGTTGAGCAGCCTTCTGGCCCCCTGCAGCGCGTGGTTTGAACTCACGCCGCCGGGCTTGCGCAGAAGCAACACCCCGTTCACTTTCCCTCCCCGATGAGCTCTTGGCACCTTACTCTCCCGTCTTCTCAACGGCCCTGGCGATCAGCCGGTCCATCTCAAAGCCGCGGTCCACGCTGTCATCGTGAACGAAGTGCAGCGTGGGGACCGTATGGATTCTCAGCTTCTTGAAAATCAGGCTGCGAAGCATTCCGGCCGCCGCGTTCAGGCCCGCCGTGCACTCGTCCACATCCGCGCCCATCACCGTAAAGTAAAGGGTCGCGTGAGCATAGTCCGGCGTGATCTCGCAGCCCGTCACGGTAACGAAGCCCACGCGGGGATCCCGCACTTCCTTCGGGATCAGCTCGGCGATGTCACGGGCGATCTGATCGGCTATGCGAGTCGAGCGTCCAGGTTTTGCCTTTCTCACTTGATTTTTCCCCTTGTTCTTAAAGGAATCGGAAAGCCGCCGGCTAACCCGCCCTTCGGGGCGGACCCGGGCGGCTTTCCTGCGCCCCTTTCTTACAGCGTCCGGGCGACTTCCGTCACTTCGAACACTTCCAGCTGGTCTCCGGCCTTGATGTCATCGTAGCCCTTGAGCGATATGCCGCATTCCTGTCCGGCTGAAACCTCGCGGACGTCGTCCTTGAAATGCTTGAGGGAGGCAAGCTCTCCGGTCCAGACCACCACGTTGTCGCGCAGCAGCCGCACGCTCGCGCTCCTGCGGACCACGCCTTCCGTGACGCGGCAGCCCGCAATGTTACCCACCTTCGGCACATGAATGACCTGACGGATCTCCGCCAGACCAAGGTTCGTCTCCTTCTTCACAGGGGCGAGCATACCGCTCATGGCGGCCTTGATCTCGTTGACGGCATCGTAAATGATGTCGTAGTAGCGGATGTCCACGCCCTCGTGCTCCGCGAGCTTGCGGGCGCCGGCGTCGGCACGCACGTTGAAGCCGACGATCACGGCCCCCGCGGCGATGGCGAGGTTGACGTCCGTCTCTGTAATGCCGCCCACCGCAGAGTGGACCACCTGCACGCGCACCTCATCGGTGGACAGCTTGTTGAGCGACTGAACCAGCGCTTCCTGCGAGCCCTGCAGGTCCGCCTTGATGATAAGCGGCAGGGTCTTCTGCTTGCCGTCGCTGTTCTTGAAGATGTTCTGCAGGTTGGCCGCCTGTGCGCGGGCCAGCTTCACATCGCGGTACTTGCCCTGGCGGAAGAGAGCGATCTCGCGGGCCTTCTTCTCATCGGGCAGCACGAAGAACTCGTCGCCCGCCTGAGGAATGCCCGACAGGCCCTGGATTTCCACAGGAATCGAGGGGCCGGCTTCCTTCAGCGCCTTGCCGTTTTCACCGATCATGGCGCGAACGCGTCCGAACTGGGCTCCGGCCAGCACGATGTCGCCGCGCTGCAGCTTTCCGGACTGCACCAGCACGGAGGCCACCGGGCCGCGGCCCTTGTCCAGGCGGGACTCGAGCACGAAGCCCTTCGCAAGGCCTTCGGCAGGAGCCTTGAGCTCGAGCACCTCGGCCTGCAGCAGCACGTTTTCAAGCAGCTCGTCGACTCCCTGGCCCGTCTTCGCCGAAACGAGAACGAAAGGCGAGTCGCCGCCGTACTCCTCGGGGATCACGCCGGCCTGCACCAGCTCCTGCTTGACCACTTCGGGGTGGGCGTCGGGCTTGTCGCACTTGTTGATGGCGACCACGATCGGCACGTTGGCCGAACGGGCGTGCGCAATGGCCTCCTTGGTCTGAGGCATCACGCCGTCGTCGGCGGCCACGACCAGAATCACGATGTCGGTGACCTGGGCGCCGCGGGCGCGCATGGCTGTAAAGGCCTCGTGCCCCGGGGTGTCGAGGAACGTGATGATGCCGCGCGGCGTCTTCACATGGTAGGCGCCGATGTGCTGAGTGATTCCGCCGGCCTCGCCCGCGGCGACCTTCGTGCGCCGGATGTAATCGAGCAGGGAGGTCTTGCCGTGGTCGACGTGGCCCATGATGGTCACGACAGGCGGGCGCGGCGTCGGCTCGACCTGGTTGGTCTCGCCGATTTCTCCCAGGAAGGCTTCCGGATCGTCCGCCTTGGCCTGGATGGCCTTGTGGCCCATTTCCTCAACCACGATCATGGCCGTGTCCTGATCCAGCATCTGGTTGATGGTCACCATCTGACCGTCCTTCATCAGCTGCTTGATGACCTCGGTCGCCTTGACGGCCATCTTCTTGGCCAGATCGGCCACCGAAATCGTCTCCGGGACCTCGACCTCGCGGACCACGGGCTCCACAGGCGCAGGAGCCGGCTCCGCATTGCGGCGGGAATCCTGCGAGCGGCGGCCGCGGGCGGTGCGCCATCCGTTCGGATTCTCATCGATCACTCCGCGGGTCTTGATCGTACGGTGATGCTCCTCCTCATCGCGGCGTCCGCCGCGGCGGCCCTTCTTGGTGCGCGACGCGCCTTCGCCCGCATTCTTCGGGGCGGCGGCCGGGCGCAGATGCGCCGGGCGCTTGGGTTCGTCCTTCTTGGCCGCCTTCGGCTTGGCCGCAGCCGCGGCCTCGGCCTTCTTTTCAGGCTCCTCGGGCTTCGGCTTCTGGACATTGCGCGGGCGATTGAGCATTTCGCGAATCGCGCGGGCTTCCGCTTCGGCCTTGGCGCGGGCCTCGGCGCGGCGCTTGGCCGCCTCGGCATCTTCCTTGGCCTTTTGGGCGGCGCGGGCCGCAGCCTCAGCCGCAGCCTTGGCGCGTTCAGCCTCGCGGCGAGCGATCTCTTCCGGAGACTCTTCCTTCTTCTTCGCGGCAGCCCGGGCGGCCATTTCGCGGGAAGCCCTCATGGCAGCCGCATCGCGCTCGATTCGGGCGCGCTCTTCGGCGGCTCTGCGGGCGCGGGCGGCCTGCTTCTGCACCTTCTGCTCCTTCATCTGGCGCTCTTTTTCCGCAGCGTTTTTCTTCGCTTCCTCAGCGGTCTTAGCCCTGGCGGACTCCGCCTCGGCGCGAGCCTTCTCTTCGGCCTCGGCGGCCTCGCGGGCAAGCCTGTCGGCCTCCGCCTTCGCTGCGGCAGCGCGCTCAGCCTCAGCCTTGGCCTCCGCCTCGCGGGCGGCAGCCTCCGCCTTCTCCGCAGCCTCTTTCTCGGCCAGCGCCTTTTCAAGCTCAGCCCTCTGGGCGGCCTCGGCGGCGGGATTCTTCACGAACACGCGACGGCGGCGGACCTCGACCTGGACCGTACGGGTCCGGCCCGTGGCATCCGCCTTCTTGATCACGGACTTTTCCTTGCGGGTCACCGTAATCCGGCGCAGCGTCCTGCGGGGCGCCTCGCCTTCGTCCTCCTTGTGGCGCTCAAGCCTCAGCGACTCGAGCAGACGCGTTTTGTCTCCCTCGGAAAGCTCGTCAGACTCGGAATTCTTGTGCACGCCGGCCGCCTTCAGCTGTTCGAGCAGCGTCTTGGCCGCAACCTTCAATTCCTGGGCAAATTCGAAAACTGTTTTATTCGCCATAGATCTCTTTACCTCTCGAATTCCGCTTCAGCCTAGGGATACACAACCGCACGGGCCGCGATAATCAGGTCAGCCGCCGCTTTTTCGTCCATGCCGGTCTTTTCAACCAGCTCATCGGTCGCCAGATCCGCCAGATCCTCAACCGTCTTGATGCCGCTGCCCACCAGCAGGCTCACGGTGTCGCCGTCGATGCCGGGCAGCTCGAGCAGCTTCTTGTCCGCCTGGCGCAGGTTCTCCTCGCGCTTGATCGCGCGGCGGGTCAGAACGGATCTCGCGCGCGAGCGCAGCTCCTTGACCGTATCCTCGTCGAATGCGCCGATCTCGAGCAGTTCCTTCTCAGGGATGTAGGCCACGTCCTCGATGGAGGCGAGCCCGGCGTCAATCAGCACGTCGGCCGCATCCTCATCCAGCCCCAGCTGCTCGATGAATTCCTTGCGGCTCGCGGCGGTTTCCTTCTTGTGCTTTTCGTCGGCCTCGTCAGCGGTCATGATGTTGATCTGCCAGCCCGTCAGCTCCGAGGCGAGTCGGACATTCTGGCCGCGGCTGCCGATGGCAACGGCGAGCTTTTCCTCCGGCACCACGACGTCGGCGCTCTTGTCATCCTCGTTCAGGACGATGGACTGAACTTCCGCGGGCTTCAGGGCCTCGAGGACGAACAGAGCCGGGTCCTCGTTCCAGAGGACGATGTCGATGTGCTCGTTGGAGAGCTCCGCCGTCACGGCGTTGACCCGGCTGCCGTGGATGCCCACGCAGGTGCCGATCGGATCGATGCGCTTGTCGTGCGCATAGACGGCCACCTTCGAGCGAAGGCCGGGGTCGCGCGCCACACTCTTGATCTCCAGAAGGCCTTCCTCTATTTCAGGGACTTCCAGCTCGAAGAGCTTCTTCAGGAATTCGGGCGAGGTCCTCGAAAGGATCACCTGCTTGCCGCGCTGGCTGTCCTCAACCTTCAGGAAGTAGGCCCTCACGCGGTCTCCCGGGTGAATGTTCTCGCGCGGGATCATCTGGTCGCGGGGAAGGCGGGCGTCGAGGCGGCCGATCTCTACGATCGCGTCGCCCTTGTCCATGCGCTTGACCTGCCCGCTCACCACGGAGTCGCCGCGGTCGAGGAATTCCTGCAGGATCTGGGCGCGTTCGGCGTCGCGAAGGCGCTGCAGGATCACCTGCTTCGCGTCCTGGGCGAAGCGGCGGGCGTCGGCATGCTCCGGAACAACCGGATGGGTGATGTAGTCTCCCACCTTGAGGTCGGGATATTCGTCATGGATGTCGCTGAACATCTCCTCGCGGTCCGGCTCCTGCAGGCCCTGTTCGTCAGGCACGACGACCCAGCGGCGCTGCACGGAATACTCTCCGGTTTCCCGGTCGATGTGAACCTGAATGTCGGCGTCCTCGCCGGGGAAGGTCGAGCGCTTGATCGCTGTGGCCAGGGCGGACTCGACAACGCCAAACACAACGTCGAGGGGCACGCTCTTTTCGTGCGCCAGAACCTCGACCATATCCAGCAGGTCCCTGCCGTTCATCTCTTTACTCATTTACGTCCACCTTTAAAATCTAATTCAGCTATCAAATGTGCGTGTTCAACTTCGGACAGCGGGAACTCCACCGGGATGCTCACCGCCTCGCCGGCCGGCTTGCCGCTTCTGCGGGCCGCGTTCCTTTCGCGGAAGGCCTGGGAGGGCGTCCGCACAGGCCTGGTGCCCGTGAATTCGAACCGGACGATCTCGCTGCCCGGCTCGCCTTCGAGGGAAAGGATCTTTCCGTCAAGCTTTCTCCTGCCCGCCTCGGGGAAGCCCTCCGCATGCAGCGGCGCATACAGCTCCACATGCGCCTGGGAGCCTGCGAAGCGCGCCCAGTCGCGGGCGCGCCTCAGGGGCCTTTCCACGCCGGGGCTCGAGACCTCGAGCCTCTCATAGTCGACGTTTTCGACAGTAAAGAGAGCCGTGAGCTGATTGCTGACGGCCTCGCAGTCGTCGACCGTCACCCCGCCCTCGCGGCTGCTGTCAATCGTCACCCGGAGCTGAGAGCCCGGCAGACGGTCGAAGCCGACGAGCTCAAAGCCCATGCCCTCGAGCGTCTGTTCGACCAGAGCGGACAAATCCAAAGTCTTGGCTGTCATGAAAATGCGTTGTCTCCAGAACGGGCCCTGCAGAAGCCCGTTTCAGAAAATATCCAAAAAAAAATGGGCCCAACGCCCATTTCCGTAGCCTTCCCGGAAGAACTCCGATCCAGCGACATCCCCCGCCACAGCCGGCGCAACCGACGCTCCGTCAGGCGGGGAACATGAAATCGAGACGCAGAGCTACCGAAACCCATGGAGCCCTGCGATTTAAAGACGCACGGATTATATCCTGTTTTTCCCCTCTTTACTAGCTAAAAAGCCATTTATTTTCAATCATTGGAATAAATCCGCAGACGGGGCGGGAAACTTCAGGGGCGGCTGCCGCCGCCCATCCGGCCGCCGTGTCCGCCCGAGCGGCCGCGGGAAGATCCCGCAGCCGGATGCGCAGAAGGCAGACGGCGCTTCGCGGCAGCGCCGGTGCGGGCCGTTTCGCGTCGTCCGGCGGCATGTCCGCGGGTAAATTCTCCCCGCTCCGGCGCCTTCGCCTCGCGGGAGCGCAGGCTCAGGATCCATTTCTGGATCCACTCGGGATTCATTTCGGCGAACTGGCCGCGGTGTAGGCCGCGGGGCAGATCGACCTCTCCGAACCGAACCCGGATCAGGCGGCTCACCGTGAGGCCCACCGCCTCGAACATTCGGCGCACTTCCCGGTTGCGTCCCTCCGAGAGCCGCACAAGATACCAGTGGTTGACGCCGGTGCCTCCCTGGTCCGAGATGTGCGAGAAGTGAGCCGGGCCGTCCTCGAGCTGCACCCCGTCGACGAGCCGCTGCCCCTGCTCGTCGGAAAGCGCTCCCGAAACCCTCGCGAGATACTCCCTTTCAATGGCGTACCGCGGGTGCATGAGGAGGTTGGCGAGCTCGCCGCTGGTCGTGAAAATCAGGAGCCCCTCGGTGTTGAAGTCAAGCCGGCCCACTGAGATCCATCTTCCCTCCCTGGCAGCCGGCAGGCTCTCAAAGACGGAACGCCGCCCCTGAGGGTCCTTCATGGAGACGATTTCACCCATGGGCTTGTTGTAGAGCAGCACCCTCGGCACCCGGTCCTTGAGGGCCGGCCGCGCGACCGGCTGTCCGTCAAGCTCGATGCGGTCTCCGGGCATCACGCGCTGCCCGAGGCGGGCCGTCTTCCCGTTCACCCTGACGCGGCCCCCGGCGATGACCGCCTCCATGCTGCGGCGCGAGCCAAGGCCGGCGTCAGCGAGGACTTTCTGCAGCTTCTCGGAGCCCTCGCGGCATTTCGCCTTCAGGTTGTCAAGCTCTTCCTTTACCTCATTGTCCATGGCTGGTACCCCCTTATCGATGAGCGCGGCTTCTCATCGGAAGAAAAGCCGCTAGCGCTCCGGCTGCCGTCCGATGATATCCGGGAACTCCCCCTGCTGTCCGGGCGTGCCGCGCTGGACGGAGCTCTCCGGCGGCTGCGGGCTGTCCTCCGCATCAAGCGGCGGCAGTCCCGAAAGCGACTTCAGCGAAAAATCCTGCAGGAAGCGCCGGGTCGTCGCCCAGAGCGCCGGACGGCCGGGTGTTTCGCGATGACCCACGCACTCGATCCAGCCCCGGTCCTGGAGCTGCTTCATGACATTGCTGTTCACGCTCACGCCGCGAATGTCCTCGATGTCGCCGCGGGTCACCGGCTGGCGGTACGCGATGATGGCAAGCGTCTCCATGAAGCTGCGCGAGTAGCGCGGGGGCTTTTCTTCGGAAAGCCGGTCAAGATAAGGCTGCAGAACGCGGCTTCCGACGAAGCGCCAGCCGCCCGCAGTTTCCTCCAGCCGCACGGCCGAGCCCTCCCATTTGCTCTGAAGCTGCGAGAGCCACTGGAGAATCTGCTTTCGCGGCCAGGCCCGTGCAAAAAGCCGGCCCAGGTCATTAACCTTCAGAGGGCGGCCGGCGGTAAGGAGCGCCCCCTCGATGACGAGGACGGGATCGTTAATGCCCTCATCGGCTGAATTTACCCCGAGGTCAAGTCCGGATTGCACCTACAATACCTCCAATCAACGGGAAGGAAGTTTAACATGCGGCCTCCGGCGGCTTGGGCACAGCAGCGGGGCGAGGCCGCTTGAGGGAACTCGACTATGGCGGAAAGCGCCGGCCGGCCGCGCAGGCTCACGCCGAAACAGTTCGGCATTTTGAAATTCATCCGCGATTACGTCTCGGAAAACGGCTCCGCCCCCACCCGGGCGGAAATCGCAGGCAGATTCGGCTTTTCGTCGGCCAACGCGGCGGAGCAGCACCTGCGCGCGCTCGCCCGCAAAGGACTGATCAGGCTGGTGCCCGGAAAAGCGAGGGGCGTTTTGCTGCTGGAGCCCGCGCTGCGCTTCCGCGCTTCCGACGCGGCGCTTCCGGTCGATCTCTTTGGAACGGCCTCCGGAGAGGCAGAGGCTACGGCCTGGGTGAAAATCTCCCCGGACGTTTTCACTCCCCGCGCCGACGGGCTCTACAGCGCTCCGGACGAATCCATGGAAAGGTCTGGAATCAGGCCGGGCGACTGGGTGGCCATCCGCCGCACGACGCAGTGGCCGCCCGAGGGCAGGATCGCGCTGGTGCGCTTTGGCGGAAAGGCGATGCTGCGGCGCGTCAGAAAAGACGGCGGCCGAATGCTCTTTGCGGCTGATGCCCCCGGGTTCGGCGAACTGGAATGCCCGGAGTCCGCGCGCCGGCATCTGATCGGAGAGGCCGTGGGACTGATCAGAAGAAACCTGGGCTGAGGCCGCAGGCCGCGCTCAGATGCAGCCTCTGATAAAAAGAACCGGACCTCAAGGTCCGGCTCTTTCGTTCAGGCCAGCAGTTCCGAAGGATCAGCGGCCGGTCTTCTTTTCAATCTTGTCGATGAAGGTTTCCTTCTCTCCGGCCTCATGCCAGGAGTGGTACAGGGTCGCGACGATCGGGCCGGAAATGTTGTGCCAGAAGGAGAACACGGCGGACGGAACGGCAGCCATCGGCATGGAAGCAAAGTGCGTGGTGGCAAGCGCGACGCCCAGACCCGAGTTCTGCATGCCGACCTCGATGGACAGGCACTTGCGCTTGGCCAGCGACATTCCCGTGAGCTTGGCCACAATGTAGCCGAACAGATAGCCGAAGCCGTTGTGCAGAACCACGACGAGGAAGACGAGCGGTCCGACGGCGAGCAGCTTGTTCGCGGTAGCGGCCACCACGGCGGCCACAATGAGGGCGATGGCAGTCACTGACACGAGCGGCATGACCGCGGCCACGTTCTCAACTTTCTCGCCGAAGAGCGAGTGCAGCAGGACGCCGAGGGCGATCGGAAGGAGCACGATCTTGACGATCGAGAGGAACATCGCATAGGGGTCGATCTGAATCCACTGCTTGGCAAACAGCCAGATGAGGAACGGCGTGACCACCGGAGCGAGCAGCGTGGTGCAGGCAGTAATGGTGACGGAAAGCGGAAGGTCGCCGCGGGCGAGGAAGGTCATCACGTTCGAGGACGTGCCGCCGGGGCAGCAGCCGACCAGAATCACGCCGACGGCGATTTCAGGCGGAAGGTTCATGACGATGCAGAGGACATAGGCGATGAGCGGCATCACGACGAACTGGGAGACGATGCCGATCAGAACATCGCGGGGCTGCCTGACCACTTCGCGGAAATCAGAGGTCGTGAGGGTCAGGCCCATGCCGAACATCACGACGCCGAGCAGGTACGCGATATAGCCGCCGAGAGGCTTGAATGTTGAGGGGAAAAAATAGGCCAGTGCGCCCACGAGCACAACCCAAAGCGCAAAGGTCTTATTAAAAAACAGACTGATACGAGCAAGCGTCTGCATGACACTCTTCCTAAAAAAACACTCGAATGAGAGCAACAAGAAATTTTTTAAAAACTAATTGTATATATTTTAGAGATTTGATTTCGAATTGCAGGCATCATGCCCTAAATTGGCTACCTTTCGCCTGGACAAGAAGAAGGAAATAGTCTTTAGAACAAAAGAAATAAGGAAAAAGGCCTAAATTCCGTCCGAAGGGAAAGAAGCCAGGCGCGGGGCCGCGACTCTGCAAAAGAGGCATTCCGACCCGCGTCCTTCAGCCAATAACAAACGGCTCGTTGAAGCAGTTCTTTTCGAAAACCTACGTTGGGTCTGCTGACCCAGTCGAAAAATCCATTCTGAATAAAAATGGACCAGTCACGAACGGCTCCTGCAGAAATTC
>NZ_JAKNCT010000012.1 GCF_022134585.1 Mesosutterella porci | reverse complement strand
AAGCTCTCTGGCCAGAGTTTTCTTGGGGCGACCGTGTAAAAGCCCCTCGCAGGCTTGTTCTCTAATGGAGAGTGGGATGGACATGGTTTTGGGCTCCTTTGTGTCCAAAAAACCAATACCACTTCAAAAAGGGTAAAAAAGAAAGCCGGAACACCCAGTGCTCCGGCTTTCGAAATCTGGCTCCCCGAGTTGGGCTCGAACCAACGACCCACGGATTAACAGTCCGTTGCTCTACCGACTGAGCTATCGGGGAATGACGAGAAGAAACTTTACACAGTTAATCGAACTCTGTCAAGATTTTTTTACTGCATAACACATATGCGGGACAAAGGAAGGATAAATTCCTTCCTTTGCCGGGATGCGTCACTTCTGGACGGCGGTAAAGGCTTTGGCCACGTACTCAATATTCTTGTGATTGAGCCCTGCGATGCAGATTCTGCCGTTAGCAACCGCGTAGATGCCGTAATCCTTCTTCAGCCTCTCGATCTGTTCAGGAGTAAAGCCTGTGAAGGAGAACATGCCATCCTGTTTGGTGACAAAGCTGAAGTCGCGGGGAGAACCGGCTTTTTTCATCGCCTCGGCAAGCAGCTCCCTCATTTCGCGGATGCGGTTGCGCATGGCGGCAAGCTCCTGCTCCCATTCCGCACGCAGCTTGGGATCTCCTAGAACAGTGGCAACAAGGGCGGCGCCGTAAAGCGGGGGATTGGAATAATTGGCTCTGGCCATCTGCTTGACCTGAGAAAGAACCCGCGCGGCCTCGTCTGCATTCTGGGTGACGACGGTCAGGCCTCCGATTCTTTCGCCGTACAGACTGAAAGACTTGGAGAAGGAGGAAGAGACCAGGAAGCTGATGCCGGCTTTAGCGAAGAGGCGGATGGAAGAGGCATCCTCGTCCAGGCCCTTGTCAAAGCCCTGATAGGCGATGTCCAGCAGCGGCGTGAGTCCCCGTTCGACGATCACGTCAAGCAGCGTCTTCCACTGCTCTTCCGAGAAATCGAGTCCCGTCGGGTTGTGGCAGCAGGCGTGGAGCACGACGACGGTTCCAGCCTCCAGAGCCCTGATGTCCCCGATGAGATGGTCGAAATCGATCGTGCCGGCTTCCTTGTTGTAGTAGCGGTAATGACTGACCTCGTAACCCGCCTGCTTGAAGATCGTGTTGTGGTTGCCCCAGGTCGGAGCTGAAGTGGCGGCTTTGTTCTTGCCCAGTACGACATGAAGGAGGTCTGCGGCAAGCTTGATGGCGCCGGTGCCGCCGAGGGACTGGACAGTGCAGGCCCGCTTGCTTGCGATGACTTCGGAGTCCTTGCCGAACAGCAGCTCCTGAATATAGTGATCGACGTCCGGGTTGCCGGAAATCGGGCCGTAGCCATGGGGCTTGTTTGCCTTGTAGAGGCGGGTTTCAGCCTCGCGCACGACATTCAGAACGGGAATTTTCCCTTCTTCTGTCTGGTAAACGCCGACGCTCAGGTTCACTTTCTCTGCGCGGGGGTCGGCCTTGAACTGCTGGCCGACTCCAAGAATTGGGTCTTCAGGAGCGGCAGGGATCTTTTCAAAAAGCTTGTCTGTCATTTCTATTCCAGTTAGAGAGGAGTTGTTTTTGTATATATTTGTTTTCCCGGCAGCCCCGGCCAGGAGCAGGGGGCAGAGAAAACAGAATATCCACTATTATGTCTCCAAAAGAAAACAATGTTGGCCCAGATCATGAGGCTGCGGAGAGGGATCTCTTTGAAATTTGAGGTCCTCTCCATCCTTTTAGGCTTATTCCTGTGGACAAAATTCTCACTTTCGAAGGCTCGCCATTTGAGCTGCACGCTCCTTACGACCCGAGCGGAGATCAGCCTGAGGCTATTGAAAAACTGACAGAGGGCCTTGAAAACGGACTGATGGGGCAGACGCTGCTTGGCGTGACCGGATCCGGCAAAACCTTCACGATGGCCAATGTGATCGCAAGAATCGGAGTCCCGACTCTGGTCATGGCGCCCAACAAGACTCTAGCTGCGCAGCTTTACTCCGAATTCAGGGATTTCTTCCCGCGCAACGCGGTCGAATACTTTGTGTCGTACTACGACTACTACCAGCCCGAGGCTTATGTGCCCTCCCGGGATCTGTTCATAGAAAAAGATTCCGCGATCAATGACCATATTGAGCAGATGAGGCTGGCGGCCACGAAGTCCATTCTGGAAAGGCGCGACACGATCATCGTGGCGACGGTATCCGCCATCTACGGCATTGGGAAACCGGAAAGCTACACCGAGATGCGGCTTATCCTCAGGCAGGGGGATACGAAGAGCCGCAGCGATTTCATCCGCCAGCTGGTCGTGATGCAGTACAAGCGCAGCGATCTTGAGTTCAAGCGCGGCACTTTCCGAGTCCGGGGCGACACCATCGATGTTTTTCCGGCCGAGCATGCGGAATTGGCGGTCCGCATTGAGCTGTTTGACGATGAAGTCGACGCGGTGCTGCTCTTTGATCCTTTGACAGGGGAGATCCGTCAGAAGGTCCCGCGCTTTGTTGTTTATCCCGCTTCCAACTACGTCACGCCGAGAGAAGACCTGCTTCGGGCGATTGACACGATCAAGCAGGAGCTGAAGGAAAGGCTCGCGTATTTTCACCGCGAGGGCAAGGAGGTTGAGGCGCAGCGGCTGGAGCAAAGGACGATGTTTGACCTGGAAATGCTCCAGGAAGTGGGGTTCTGCAAGGGCATTGAAAATTATTCCCGCCATCTTTCCGGCCTGAAGCCGGGGGAGCCTCCTGCCTGCCTGATTGATTACCTCCCCGCCGACGCCATCATGTTTTTCGATGAGAGCCACGTCACCATGGGGCAGCTCGGGGGCATGTACCGCGGGGACCATTCAAGAAAGGAGACCTTGGTACAGTACGGATTCCGCCTGCCTTCGGCCATGGACAACAGACCTCTCAAATTTGAGGAGTTTGAGCGGAAGATGCGTAGGTCGGTATTCGTTTCGGCTACGCCTGCCGCCTGGGAGCTTGAGCATTCGGCCCAGGTGGTCGAGCAGGTGGTGCGTCCGACGGGACTGCTGGATCCTGAAGTGGAAGTGCGGCCTGCGCAGACCCAGGTCGACGATGTCCTCGTTGAGATCTACGCACGGACGCGCCGCGGAGAAAGGGTGCTGATCACTACCCTGACGAAAAAAATGGCGGAAGACCTGACGGATTTTCTGGCCGAGAACAAGGTCAAGGTCCGTTACCTACATTCGGACATCGACACGGTTGAGAGGGTTGAGATCATCCGCGATCTGAGGGCCGGGGTTTTTGACGTGCTTGTGGGCATCAACCTGCTCAGGGAAGGACTGGATATCCCGGAGGTTTCGCTGGTGGCGATCCTCGATGCCGACAAGGAGGGGTTCCTCAGAAGCGAGCGAAGCCTGATCCAGACTATCGGCAGGGCAGCCCGCAACCTTCATGGCAAGGCGATCCTCTACGCCGACCAGATGACGGACTCCATGAAGGCAGCCATTACGGAAACAAACCGCCGCCGTGCGAAGCAGCTTCAGTTCAACAGCGACCACCACATCACTCCACGCGGCATTGTGAAGGAAGTGAGGGACATCATCGACGGCGTCTATCGGCCGGATGCGGTTCAGAACGAAGCGGCCGCGGCGGAGCCGGCCGGGGCGCCGCTCAGCGAGGAGGCCGCCTCCCAGCAGATACGCCGCCTGGAAAAGCAGATGAACGACTATGCGCGTGATCTGGAGTTTGAAAAAGCGGCCCGGGTGCGCGACCAGCTCGAGCAGCTTCGTCAAAGGCTCTTCGGAGCGTCAGTGCCGGACCAGTGCTGAGCAAGGGGGCGGCGCCTTGCGCTGCAACAAACCGTATCAATGATTGCCTGTGCTTGAAACGACAAAAGAGTTAGGATTGAAGCTACCATATCGTTTTTTGTCTAAACGGATCATTTTTTGCGTTTATTTACCCAAATATGATTAAGGTCTTATTCGTCTGCATGGGCAATATCTGCCGCTCCCCAACGGCAGAGGCTGTATTTCGCAAAATGGTGGAGGAGGCGGGGATCAGTTCTGAGGTGAGCGTCGATTCCGCCGGCACGCATGCCTACCACGTGGGCGAGGCGCCTGACGTCCGCTCGCAGCTTGCCAGCCGAAAGCGCGGCTATGATCTGTCCGGGCATAGGGCGCGGCAGATTACGATGGATGATTACCGCACCTGTGATTTCATTCTCGCCATGGATTGGGAGAATCTGACGGAACTGCAGCGGCAGTGCCCCCCGATATACCGGCACAAGCTGCATCTGCTGATGCGCTACGCCAGCGAATATGATGCCGCAGTCATTCCGGATCCGTATTACGGCGGCGCCAATGGATTCAGCTTGGTGCTGGATTACTGCGAGGATGCCTGCCAGGGGCTGCTTGAGATCGTCAAGAGACGGGTGTCCATGTACGCCCCTTCACTGATAAAGGACAGCGGAGCCTCGTAAGGCCCGCAGAGTACTGCGGCCACAGCGCTCCCGGAGGACAGCCCGATCAGGGGGCTGTCCTCTTTTTTTGGTGGTGCGCCCAGCAGCGCACGTGTGGCCAGTGGTGAAAGTCCACCGTCCGCCCGATCGAGGGAAGGGCTAGCGACTCGGCAGAGTCAGGGAGGTAACAAACTGATGAAGGAAGCCGATAGCAAAACGTCAGCCTGACGAACAGGAACTGGATATGAGGCGACGACTCCGGGAGGGCAGGCCACATTCTGTTAACCCCATATCGATACGGAAGGAGCCGGCGTAGATCCAGCAGGCAGGACGCAAAGCGCACGTGTGAGACCTGGGGAGATCCTTGACGATGCCGCAGGGCTACCGCGGTCGAGAGGCCAAGGAATATCGACAAGGAAGTCAGCAGAGGCCGTATGCAGTAAGCCCGCCTCTTACGTTTGAAAACCGCCGGATGCCGAACGGCATGTCCGTAGCCCTCACTGGGGCAATGCGGTGTGGGAGGGAGTGACCGTGAGGTCACTCTCTACCCGATCGCGCCGGCGCGGCGATGCACGCAGGAGAGGCTGGCAGGAAGGGCCCCGGCGGCGCAGGAAGGCTGCATTCGGTTGGGAGGCTGCCGGCCAGTTGATTTTCCCCTTCATGTCCGGCCGGGCGAACGCCCGGTCAATTCTTGAGTTAAATTGTCGGGTATTGGTGTATCATGCGCATTTGTCAAAGGGAATAACAGAGGAGCTGCTCGAAAAATGAGGCTGACTACGAAAGGGCGCTTTGCCGTCACAGCTCTCGTGGATATGGCCATGTACGGTGGAAAAAAGCCCGTCTCCCTCAACGAGATTGCGGAAAGGGAGTCCATTTCCGTCGCCTATCTGGAGCAGCTCTTTGGCAAACTGCGCCGTGCCGGCCTGGTGGTGAGCATCCGCGGCCCCGGCGGGGGATACCTTCTGGCCAGGTCGCCCGATGAGATTTCGGCCGGAGACATCGTCGATGTCGTGGAGGACAATCTGGACGCCACGCAGTGTGGCGGGACCAGCGACTGCCATCACAGCGGCATCGAATGCCTGACCCACGAACTGTGGGCTTCCCTTAACCAGACGCTGGAGACTGTTCTGAGGAATGCCACGCTGTCGCGCCTGGTGGCGCAGTGCGAGGAGCGCAGAAAAAATGCAGCCGAAGGCATTACTTTAGTCAAAGTGGATCCGGAGGCTATGCGCCGAGGCCGTTGGGACGATTCCCGCTTAAAAAAACGCTTGAATCGAAAAATTGATTGAGGAGAAAGCTTTAAATGCTCAAACTACCTGTTTATCTGGATTATTCCGCCACAACGCCGGTAGATCCCCGGGTTCTGAAGAAAATGCTGCCGTATTTCACCGAGAAGTTCGGGAATCCGGCAAGCCGCAGCCATGCGTATGGCTGGGAGGCTGAAAAAGCGGTTGAGGCCGCCCGCAAGCAGGTTGCCGATCTGATCGGGGCTGATCCGCGCGAAATTGTGTGGACCTCCGGCGCGACCGAGGCTGACAATCTCGCCATCAAGGGCGTGGCTCATTTCCACAAGGACAAGGGCCGCCACCTGATCACCCAGAAGACCGAGCACAAGGCTGTCCTTGATTCGATGCGCCAGCTGGAGTCCGAGGGCTACGAGGTGACCTACCTCGATGTCGACGAAGGCGGGCTCGTGGACGTGAAGGAGCTCGAAGCGGCCATCCGTCCCGACACGACGCTTGTGTCCATCATGGCGGTCAACAACGAGATCGGCACCATCCAGCCCATCTTTGAAATCGGCGAAATCTGCCGCCGGCACGGCGTCCTTTTCCACGTCGACGCGACGCAGGCCATCGGGAAAATTCATTTCAACATGGCCGAGCAGCCCATTGACCTGCTGAGCATGAGCGGTCACAAGGTCTACGGTCCGAAGGGCATCGGCGCACTTTACGTCCGCCGCAAGCCCCGCGTCCGCATCGAGTGTCAGATGCACGGCGGCGGCCATGAGCGCGGCATGCGCTCCGGCACCCTGGCCACCCAGCAGATCGTCGGCATGGGCGAGGCCTACCAGATCATGGGCGAGGAAATGGACGAGGAGAACGCAAGGATTGAAAAGCTGCGCGACCGCCTCTGGGCCGGCATTCAGAAGAACATTCCGTGCGTTGTGCTCAACGGAACCATGGAGCACCGCGTGGGGTTCAATCTGAATGTGTCCTTCGAGTACATCGAGGGCGAGTCCCTGATGATGGCCTGCAAGAACCTCGCCGTTTCCTCCGGCTCGGCCTGCACTTCGGCCTCCCTTGAGCCTTCCTATGTGCTCAAGGCCCTCGGGCGCCCCGACGAGCTCGCCCACAGCTCCATCAGGTTCACGCTCGGGCGCTACACCACCGAAGAGGAAATCGATTTCGCCATTAAGGAACTCACGGAGGCCGTGAAGAAGCTGCGCGATCTCTCGCCGCTTTGGGAAATGCACCTGAAGGGCGTGGACACCGCCAAGGTCCAGTGGAGCAAGATGTGAGCCCCATCGGGCTCTCTTCGGCGCGATACGGCCGGTTTGCCGCGGGCGGACGGCTCTCCTGATGGCCGCGGCAGGAACTTTATTTTTTGAAGGAGGACACCAAAGTGCCCTATAGCAAGAAGCTTCTTGATCATTATGAACACCCGAGGAACGTCGGGACGCTGGACGCTGAGCGCAAGGACGTGGGAACCGGCATGGTGGGAGCGCCCGCCTGCGGCGATGTGATGCGCCTGCAGATTCAGGTCAACGACAAGACCGGCGTCATCGAAGACGCCAAATTCAAGACCTACGGCTGCGGCTCAGCCATCGCGTCAAGCTCTCTGGTGACCGAGTGGGTGAAGGGCAAGACGCTCTCGGAGGCCGAGGCGCTTAAAAACTCCCAGATCGCTGAGGAGCTCGCGTTGCCGCCGGTGAAAATCCACTGCTCGATTCTGGCCGAGGACGCGGTGAAGGCCGCCATCGCCGATTACCGCAGCAAGCAGTCTTCGAAAAACGCCAAGGCCTAAAGCAGAAAACACAGGAAACAGAAAATGGCAGTGACTCTTACCGAAGCGGCAGCCAAGCATGTCGCACAGTATCTCGCCAAGCGGGGCCGGGGCATCGGGCTTCGCGTCGGCGTTAAGACATCGGGCTGCTCCGGCATGTCCTACAAGCTCGAGTTTGCGGACAAGAAGGAAGACGATGACCAGGAGTTCGACTCTTTCGGCATCCGTGTTCTGGTGGATCCGAAGAGTCTTGTGTACATCGACGGCACGCAGCTTGATTACCGCCGCGAAGGCCTGCAGGAGGGGTTCAAATTCCAGAACCCCAATGAGAAGGAACACTGCGGCTGCGGCAAATCCTTCAGCGTTTGAGGCGAGCCATGGCTTTGACGGAGGATTACTTCGAGCTTTTCGGCCTTCCGGCCCGTTTCAGGATAGACGGCAAAGCGCTTGAAGAGGCTTTCCGCCGCATCGAACTGGAAGTCCATCCGGATCGCTTCGCCGGGGCGTCCCCTGCGATGAAGAGGGTCGCCGAGCAGTGGTCCGTCCGGGCCAACGAGGCTCACTCCGTGCTGTCGAACCCGCTCAGCCGGGCGGTGTATCTCTGTGGCCGCATGGGGGTTCCTGTCGACGCGGAAAACAGCACCCGGATGCCTGTCGATTTTCTGATGCAGCAGATGGACTGGCGGGAGCGTTTCGAGGCCGCGAAGGAAAAAAACGACGCGAAGGCCATGCAAAGCCTTGTTGCCGCTGTCGCCGCTGAGGATGAGCGGCTCACAGGCGAGATAGCCTCGGCGCTTGACGACCAGAAAGATCCGAAGAAAGCGGCCGAGCTGGTCCGGCGTCTGATGTTCGTTGACAAGATGGCACGCGAGCTCAGCAGCCCGGCCGCCTGTTCTAACAAAATATAAAAGGATAACGCAGCATGCCTTTGTTGCAGATTGCAGAGCCGGGGATGTCTGAGACCCCGCACAGCGTCCACCTCGCCGTTGGCATCGATCTGGGCACGACCAACTCTCTGGTTGCGACAGTCGAGGACGGCAAGCCCCGGGTGCTTGTCGACGAACAGGGGAAGGCTCTGCTGCCCTCGGTCGTCCGCTATTTTCCGGACGGCAGCGTTGAGGTGGGTGAAAAAGCCCTCGAGAGCGCAGCGCAGGATCCCGCCAATACGATTTCAAGCGCAAAGCGGCTGATCGGCCACACGCTCTCAGAAATTTCCAACCGGGGGTCGCTCCCGTTCAAACTGCTCGATGAGCCCGGCATTGTGAAGATCTCCACCGCGGCTGGGGTGAAGACGCCGGAGGAAGTCTCCTCGGAGGTTCTGAAGGTGCTGAAGCAGCGGGCGGAAAAAGAACTGGGCGGCGAACTGGTCGGTGCTGTGATCACCTGCCCGGCGTATTTCGACGACGCTCAGCGCCAGGCCACGAAAGATGCGGGAAGGCTCGCCGGCCTCAACGTCCTGCGGCTTCTCAACGAGCCCACGGCGGCGGCGCTCGCCTACGGGCTGGACGAGGAGAAAAACGAAGGGGTCTACATGGTCTACGACCTGGGCGGAGGCACCTTTGATGTTTCGATCCTGAAGCTCGACCGGGGCGTTTTCCAGGTGCTTGCAACGGGCGGCGACTCGGCCCTGGGGGGCGATGATTTCGACCACAGGGTTTTCGACTGGGCCCTGCGCGCGTGTGCTGTGGCACCCGGGTCTCTCACGGCCGCCGACAAGCGGCAGCTTCTGGCCGAAAGCCGTGCGGTCAAGGAGGCGCTCAGCAGCGAGCGGGAGGCTCGCTTTAACGTGGAGCTGGAGGACGGCCGCAGGCTTAACTGCCGCCTGACCCGCGACGATCTTGAAGACATGACCCGGGATCTCGCCGAGAGAACTATTGCGGCGGTCCGCGCGACGCTGGCTGACGCGCACCTTTTCGCCTCTGAAATCCAGGGCATCGTGCTGGTCGGAGGGGCCACCCGCATGCCGATGATCCGGCGCTGCATCAGCGAAGAGCTCGGCCGCAGCCCCCTCACAGGCATTGACCCCGACAAGGTCGTGGCCATCGGAGCGGCCATTCAGGCGAACAAGCTCGCTGGCAACGACGTGGACAAGGACTTTCTGCTTCTTGACGTGACGCCCCTCTCTCTCGGGCTTGAAACGATGGGCGGCCTGGCCGAGAAGGTGATTCCGCGCAACACTCCCATTCCGGTTGCAAGGGCTCAGGATTTCACCACATTCCGCGACGGCCAGACGGCCATGATGATTCACGTCGTGCAGGGTGAGCGGGAGCTGGTCGAGAACTGCCGCTCCCTTGCGCGCTTTGAGCTCCGGGGAATCCCGCCGATGCTGGCCGGGGCCGCGAGGATACGCGTGACCTTTCAGGTGGATGCCGACGGCCTTCTTTCCGTGTCGGCCCGCGAAATGACCACCGGCGTTGAAAGTTCCGTGACGGTCAAGCCTTCCTACGGACTGTCGGATGAGGAGATTGTCAGGATGCTGCGCGACGGCAATCAGTCGGCCGCCCAGGACAAGGCTGCCCGAGACCTGCGCGAAGCCCAGGTCGAGGCGAAGCGGATTGTCGAGTCGACGGCGAGCGCGCTCAAGGAAGATTCGGATCTGCTCGGCGCGCAGGAGCAGGAGGAGATCAGGAAGCTTGCAGCCGAAACCCTCCGCCTGTCCGACGGCTCCGACACGCAGGCCATCAAGGCCGCCATGGATGCGCTCGCCCGCGCCACGGAGCATTTTGCCGAGCTGCGCATGGACCGGAGCATTCGCAAGGCTTTGGCCGGCCACAGCGTCAACGAACTATAGGAGAAAGAAATCATGCCGAAAATCACAGTTCTTCCCCATCCCAAGGCCTGCCCTCAGGGCGTGCAGTTTGAGATGAAGGAAGGGGAGACGCTGATCCGCGGACTGCTGGACCACGGGGTGAAGATCGAGCACGCCTGCGAGATGAGCTGCGCATGCGCCACCTGCCATGTCATCGTGTCCAAGGGGTTCCAGTCTCTGGAGGAGCCTTCAGACAAGGAGTACGACTGCTTGGACCGCGCCTGGGGGGCGGGGCCCAACTCCCGGCTTTCCTGCCAGGTCAAGGTCGGCACCGAGGATCTGACCATCGAAATCCCGAAATACAGCCGCAACCAGGTGTCGGAGGAGGACTGAGACATGGCGTTGACTTGGAAGGACGCGCAGGCCGTGGCCGAAGAGCTTTGCGATCGCAATCCCGAGCTGGATCCCACAACGCTGCGCTTTACCGAACTCCACGACATGGTCATGAAGCTGCCGGACTTCAGGGACGACCCGGAAAAAAGCAGCGAGAGCATTCTGGAGGCCATCCTGCAGGCCTGGCTGGAAGAGCGGGACTGAGGGAAAAACGGGGCTGAGGCCCCTCGCCCTTGACCCGCTGCTTTTCCTTCGGAAAGAAAACCGCGCGCAGGCGCGGTTTTCTATTTGCAGGGCGGGTTGAAAAATCTTTAAACTCGACACATTAAGCGAAGGGTTCGCGCATCGCGCTCAGTTCCGCGGCCCGCATCGAAATCAAAAGGACAATTCCATGCCGTTTAATCTCAGGAACCGCAGTCTGCTCAGCCTCTGCCACCATACGCCTGAAGAGATCCGCTTCCTTGTGGATCTTGCCGAAGATCTGAAGAAAGCCAAGAGGGCGGGGACCGAGACGCAGAGGCTGCGCGGCCGCAACATTGCGCTTATTTTTGAGAAGACCTCCACGCGCACTCGCAGCGCCTTTGAGGTGGCCGCCGCCGACCAGGGGGCTCACACAACGTTCTTTGACCCGTCTTCCTCCCAGTTCGGGCACAAGGAGAGCGTCAAGGATTCCGCACGCGTCCTGGGGCAGATTTTCGATGCCATTGAGTATCGGGGCTTCGCCCAGTCCACGGTCGAAGAGCTCGCCCGCTACGCCGGCGTGCCGGTCTTCAACGGGCTGACCGACCAATGGCACCCGACGCAGATGCTCTGCGATCTTCTTACGATGCGCGAGGCCTCTGCGGGCCGCCCCTTCCATGCGATCAGCTTTGCCTACATGGGGGACGCACGCTTCAATACCGGCAATTCCCTGCTGATGATCGGCGCGAAAATGGGGATGGACGTCCGCATCGGCGCTCCGAAGGCTTACTGGCCGGAAGAAAACATCATTGAAATGTGCAGGGGCTTTGCGAAGGAGTCGGGGGCAAGGATCACTCTTACGGAAGATCCTGTGGAAGCCGTCCGCGGCGTCGATTTCATCCACACCGACATCTGGGTGTCCATGGGAGAGCCTGCGGAGGCCTGGGACAGGAGAATCCATGACCTCAGGCCCTACCAGGTGAACGCCGCTTTGATGGCGGCCTCGGGCAACCCGCAGGTGAAGTTCATGCACTGCCTGCCCGCATACCACAATGCGGAGACGAAGGTCGGGCAGGCGGTCATCAAGTCCCATCCGGATCTGGCCGGGGGGATTGAGGTGACGGACGAAGTGTTCGAGTCGCCTGCCTCCATTGTGTTCCAGCAGGCCGGCAACCGTCTTCACACCATCAAGGCGGCCCTGGTGGCTGCTCTGGCCTGAAGCGGCCGGCCGGAAGGCTAAAAGGAAAGCGCCTCCAGAAGGGATCCCTCTGGAGGCGCTTGTCTTTGGGTCAGGCTTTTCCGCGGGCTTTCGTTCAGGCAAGAGGCCTGTAGAAGCCTTCCGGCAGCTTTTTCCCTGTCTTCGCAGCCAGCCAGAAGAGGGCCGTGAGCGCGGCCTCCTGGGTGACCAGGCCGCGGGCGATAAGCTCGGCCATGGCGTCTGCCGTGAGAAGTTCGCTAGAATCGACCTCTCCGTCCAGGTTATGGGGAAGCGCCTCCGGGGAAAGCTCCGCAAGATAGCAGTAGGAGGCTTCCCGCAGCCAGCCGTTTTCCGTGGGCCTGGAGCTGAAGAAGCGGAAAGAGGGGGTCAGCCGGAAGTCTTTTCCCTCTTCGAGCCCGGCCTCCTCGTGCGCTTCGCGCCGCATGGCCTGCAGCGGCTGCTCGCCAGCGGCGACCATGCCTGCGGCGAGGTTGTCCCAGCGGCCGGGATTGATCGCCTTGTCCTGCGCCCTCCGGGAGGTCCATATGCGTCCGTCGGGGGTGACGCCGTTCATATGGACGGCAAGCGTCGTGAGCCCTAAAAGCCTGAAGGCGCTGCGCTCGAGGACGGCAAGGCGCGGGCCGCCCTCGCAGGCGCGGACTTCCAGCAGCTCCCCGCGCCAGGCCCTGATGCGGCCCTGGTCCCTCAGAAGGACGGCGGCCGCGGCAAGCGCCTCCGTCCGCGCATTTTCATCCATGTCCTCGTCGTGCAGCACCAGGCCTGCGCCGTCGTCAAGGGAAAAGCCCTCGGCGTGCTCTGCGATCAGTTTCGCGTCTTCGGGAGAGGCCGATCCGCAGCGGATTCCGCCGATCAGGAAAGGCGTCCGCGAGGGGTCAAGCGGCGTGCGCGCGATCTTCGAGTACTTGCAGAAGGACTTTCCGATCCGCCATTTGGTATCGGTCATGACCCGAACCTCACCGGCCGATCCCAAGCCCCGTTTCAGGGCGCATCTGCGGGAACAGGAGCACGTCGCGGATGCTCGGGGCGTCGGTCAGCAGCATGACCAGGCGGTCGATGCCCACGCCGCAGCCGGAAGTGGGTGCAAGCCCGTATTCGAGCGCACGAATGTAGTCCGCGTCGTAGTACATGGCCTCATCGTCCCCCTTCGACTTGGCTTCGGCCTGGGCCTTGAACCTTGCGGCCTGGTCGTCCGGGTCGTTGAGTTCGGAGAATCCGTTGGCGTGTTCGCGGCCGACGATATAAAGCTCGAAGCGTTCGCAGATCGAGGGGTCTTTGTCGGAGGCGCGGGCGAGAGGCGAGACCTCCGTCGGGAAGTCGATGAGGAAAGTCGGCTGGATCAGCTTTTCTTCGGCCACCAGATCAAACATCGCCATCAGCAGAGTCCCGCGTCCGGCGAAGTCAGGCTGCGGATTGCCGCGGCGCGCGAGTTCGGCGCGCATGAATTTCTCGTTGTCGAGCTGCGCCTCGGTGTAATCCGAATACTTCATGATCGCCTGCTTCGGAGTCAGGCGGTCAAAGGGTTTGGAAAGATCCACTGTGGTGCCCTGATACTGGACGACGGCCGAGCCGGTCGCCTGAATGGCGGCATAGCGCAGCAGCTCTTCGGTAAAGTCCATCTGGATCCGGTAGTCCCAGTAGGTCGCGTACCACTCAATGGTGGTGAACTCGGGATTGTGGCGGACGTCCATTCCCTCATTGCGGAAGCAGCGGTTCATGTCGTAGACGCGCTCGAAGCCGCCCACTACAAGCCGTTTCAGGTAGAGCTCGGGGGCGATGCGCATGTACAGGTCGATGTCAAGCGCATTGTGGTGCGTAATGAAGGGCTTTGCGTTGGCGCCGCCCGGAATCGGGTGCAGCATGGGCGTCTCGACTTCCATGAAGCGGTTTTTCGCCATGAAATCGCGGATGGCCGCGATGATCTTGGAGCGAGTAATGAAGCGCCGGCGGGAGACTTCGTTGGTCATGAGGTCGACGTAGCGCTGGCGGTAGATCAGCTCAGGATCGGTGATTCCCTTGTGCTTGTCGGGTAGCGGCCGAATGGACTTGGTCAGCAGACGCAGCGTTTCAACATGGATCGAGAGCTCCCCGGTTTTGGTCTTGAAGAGATAGCCCGTCGTTCCGACGATGTCGCCCGCGTCCCAAGTCTTGAAATTCTTGTAGGCTTCCTCTCCGAGAGCGTCGCGGGTCACGAAGAACTGCATGTCGCCGGTCATGTCGTGGACCGTGAGGAACGAGACCTTGCCCATGACGCGCTTGAGCATAATGCGCCCGGCGGCCTGAACTTCGATTCTGTCGCCGGCCTCAAATTCCTCGCGGGTCCTGGAGCCGTACTTTTCACGCAGGTCGCCGAAATAGTCCTTGCGGCGGAAATCGTTGGGATAGGCGACGCCCGCGTCCCGGAGGGCCTGCAGCTTCGCGCGTCGTTCGGCGATGGTGTGATTTTCCTCAGCGGCGGCGTCAGGCGCCGGCTGAGAGTTTTTTCCCTGTTTATTTTCTGTCATTTGCTTTCCAGTCCGGGCGCGCGGCTCGCGCGCGCCCTTGAAAAAGTCATACGCCCTGCTTGAGGCTCGCTTCGATGAAGCCGTCAAGGTCGCCGTTGAGCACGGCCGTGGTGTTGGTGTTCTCAACCCCGGTCCTCAGGTCCTTGACCCGGCTCTGGTCGAGCACGTAGGAGCGGATCTGGTGGCCCCAGCCGATGTCGTCCTTCGCATCCTCGAGCTTCTGCTGCTCGGCGCGGCGCTTCTGCATCTCGTACTCGTAGAGCTTGGCGCGCAGCTGCTGCATGGCCCGGTCCTTGTTCTGGTGCTGCGAGCGCTCGTCCTGGCACTCAGTCACGATGCCGGTCGGCAGGTGCGTGATGCGGACGGCCGACTCGGTCTTCTGAATGTGCTGTCCGCCGGCTCCTGAGGAGCGGTAGACGTCGATGCGCAGGTCCGCCGGGTTGATTTCGATCTCGATGGAGTCGTCCACCTCAGGGTAGACATACACGGAAGCAAAGGAGGTGTGCCGCCTCGCATTGGAATCAAAGGGGCTTTTGCGCACGAGGCGGTGGATGCCGGTCTCCGTACGAAGCGTTCCGTACGCCCAGTCGCCCTGCACGTAGATGGAGCAGTTCTTGATGCCAGCCACGTCGCCTTCGGTCTCGCTGTTGAGCTTGACGGTGAAGCCCTTGGACTCGGTGTATTTCAGGTACATACGCTCCAGCATCGAAGACCAGTCCTGCGCCTCGGTTCCGCCCGCTCCCGCCTGAATTTCCAGATAGCAGTTGGCGGAGTCCATCGGCTGGTTGAACATGCGCTTGAATTCGAGCTTTTCGACCTGGGAGCGGATCCTGTCCACGTCCTGACCGATGCTTTCGACCGCCGGCCAGTCCTCTTCGGCGGTCGACATTTCAAAAAGCTCCCGGGAATCGCGGATGCCGGATTCAAGCTTGTTGAAGGTGAGGACCGTGTCCTCGAGAAGTTTTTTTTCGCGGGTGATCTTTTCCGCGTGCTTGGGATCGTCCCAGAGGTTGGGATTTTCGATTTCCCGGTTCAGTTCCTCGAGACGCCGGGTTTTCCGGTCGATGTCAAAGATACCCCCTGAGACCTTTCAGGCGGTCTCCAAGATCGGCAATTCCATGCTCGATCTGATTGAGCTGTTCGGCTTCCATGTATGGCTCCAGCTGGGAAAAAAGAGAAAACCTAAATTATAACGGAGAAGGCGCAATGGAGCGGACCGCCCGACAATGGGCGGAAGAAGGCCGCAGCTGCTTCACTCTTCCATGTTTTCAATCAGCAGCTGCAGAGTGCGCCTTCCCTGCCACTCGTTGACATCAGGGCGGAAGGCGAGCCTCGCGGTCCCCGGCAGAAGCTCCCCGTGCCGGAAGAACACGGCCTCGAGGGTCTGCCCCCCGGTCTCCACGAGGGCCCGGAGGTGTTCGCCGCCGCGCAGGAGCTGCTGATGGACGACATGGAAGGTGTTGGCGAAAAGCGGCGCCTCAAAGTTCTGCCCCCACACGATCGAATCGATCTCGTGGATCAGCCGGAAGGTGAATTCCTCGGGCGAAAGCGCACCGTCGACGAGGATTTCCTGCGTGAAGGTGTCCTGGCCGGCCGCCGCCTTCACGGTTTCTTCGAAGGCCTCGGAAAAATCTTCGAGCGCCTTCTTCCGGATGGTGAGCCCGGCCGCGAGCGCGTGACCGCCGAATTTGAGGAGCATTCCCGGTCGGGTCGAGTTCACGCTCTCAAGGGCGTCTCGCAGCTGCAGGCCCGGCACGGAGCGCCCTGAACCGCGCAGCAGCCCTTCGCCCACGTCCGCGAAGGCGATCACGGGGCGGTTGACCTGTTCCTTGATGCGGCTGGAGATCAGCCCGACAAGGCCCTGGTGCCAGTTTTTGTGATAGAGCACCAGAGACTTTCTGGAACCGAGATCCATATGCTCGAGCAGCTCCTGGGCCTCGGCCTGCATCCCCTGCTCGATGTCCTTGCGCTGCTGGTTGATGGCCTCGAGCCGCTGGGCATGCCCCATGGCGGAGTCCGGGCCGGAGAGCAGGCATTCGATGCCGATGTCCATGCTCGAGATGCGCCCGGCCGCGTTGATCCGGGGCGCGAGCGCGAATCCCAGGTCCTTCACCGACAGGGTCGACAGCGGCCGTCGGTTCTGCGTGGCAAGGGAGAAAAGCGCGCCGAGGCCCGCGCTGCCCCGGCCCGCCCGGAGCCTGCGGATGCCCTGCGCAACGAGAATCCTGTTGTTGCGGTCGAGAGGAACCACGTCGGCCACGGTTCCGAGGGCGACCAGATCGAGCAGCGAGGCGAGGTTGGGTTCGGGGCGGCCGCTGAAGAGCCCTCTGCTGCGCAGTTCGCTGCGAAGCGCGATCAGGACGTAGAAGAACACGCCCACGCCCGCCAGGTTTCTCAAGAGCGGGCAGCCAAGGCTGCCCGGGGCGCTGGGGTTCACGAAGCAGTCCGCCTCCGGCAGCTCCCGGCCCGTCAGATGGTGGTCGGTGATGATCACGCGGATGCCGAGCTCGCGGCAGCGCGCAACGCCTTCAAAGCTGGTCGTGCCATTGTCGACCGTGACGATGAGGTCGGGCTTGCCGTTTTCCTCGCAGAGGGTGTCGACCACCACGGGCGACAGGCCGTAGCCCATGTCAAGGCGCCTCGGGACGAAGTAGCAGAGGCGGCTGGGGCTGAAGCCTATCATGGTCAGCCCCCGCAGGGCCACCGTGCAGGCGGTAGCGCCGTCGCAGTCGTAATCTCCGACGACGGCCACCCTGTCGCCCCTCATCAGAGCATCGGCGAGGAGCTGGGCGGCGCGCCCGGCGCCCGGCAGGCTTTTGGGCGAGACAAGCGCGGAGAAGGCCGTGTCCATGTCGCTTCTGCTGATGACGTTGCGGCCGGCCAGGGCCTGGGCGACAGGGCGGGAGTAGCCCTCGGCGACCAGGCGGGTGGAAACCGCGGGGTCGTAGGGCCGGGTGATGAAGCGCGTCTTTGTCATGGGGCAGCTCCGTCGGGCGAGAGCCCGGGGTCCGCGATCCAGGTCAGACCGGGGCCGCGGCGGGTGGAAAAGCGCCCGAGCAGCCTGCTGTGCAGGGTTTTCCGCTCCGGGGCGAGAGTGACCGCGCAACCCCGGCCGCAGGCGACGAAGACTGCTGTTTCGCTGCCTCTGAGCCGAGCGAGGCTGCGAAGCGTCCGGACCTTGTCAAGCGCCTTGGGAAGCGCCCGGCGCCAGGCCTGCCAGTCGGATTGAAGCCACGGCTCCCAGAGATCGCTCACCACGGCGATGACGTCGCCCGGGGGCGCGTCCGCGGGCCAGGCGAGAGCGCTGGCCGTGGCCGTGTATTCCTTAAGGATTCCGGCTTCGCGCGCCCAGCTCAGCAGCACCGGCTCGTCGGAAAGGACAGCGCGCACTTTCGTGGGCGGATAAAAGCGGACCGCTCTCCCGCCGCCTGAGATCCAGGCGAAATCCGGGGCGGGCAGGCCGGCCTCCCGGCGGAGCTGCGAGACCTGCGTGCCGGCGAGGGCTTCTCCGCAGGCCTTCATCAGGGCGAGAGCTGCTCCGCGGTCGCCCGCGAGGGCCTCCTCGTCATCGGCCGCAAAGCCTTCCTGACAGCGCCAGGGCCTGGCGACGACTTCCCAGTCCTGCTTCCTCGTTGCGTACCATTCGGCGTCCCAGAGCTGAAGCACAAAGCCTGATTTTTCAAGCACGGCCCGCAGGGCGGGAGAGCACTGCTCCACCTCCTGAGGGGTGAGGGGCGAGCCGCCGAGGCCCGCGGTGCGTCCGTCCTGCAGCCTGCAGGGCGTGACGGACCAGACCTCGCCCGCAAGGGCGGGGCCGTTCTCCGCGAGCCATTCGTAGCCCGCGTGGGCCGGCGTGGTGCGGGCGCGCGTCACCGCCGCCCAGAACCAGAGGTGATGGGTGCAGCGGGCAAAGGGCAGCAGCAGCCCTTGGGCGAGCTGCTGCGGCGCCGACGCCCGGCAGTCCCCGAGGAGCTCCTCCAGGCTCTGCCGTGCCTCGGCGTCAAGCGCCTCCGAGGCCGCCTTCGGGGGCAGCAGGCCGCCGGGAATGAGAAAGTAAGCGTTAGACATGTTGGGCCACATTGTAAAACGGAGTTTCAAATTTTCAGCGCCCGGCCGCTAGGCGCCGCTTCGGCCCGCTTACAATCACAGGCGGCACTTATTTCTGGCGCCTGACGGCAGGGCGGCTTGCCCCGTTGCGTCCGGCGCCGCTTCCGGCATGAAAATCTCTCTTCCCTTCGAACTTTTCATCGGTCTGCGCTACACGCGCTCCGGCCGCCGCTCCGGCCGCCGCGACCGCTTCGTCTCATTTATATCGGCCACCTCAATGGCTTCCATCGCCCTGGGCGTGATGGCGCTGATCGTGGTGCTTTCGGTCATGAACGGCTTCCAGACGCAGGTGCGCGACCGAATGCTGTCCGTCATTCCGCACATCCAGATCACCCGCGTCGGCGGCTCGGTCGAGGATTGGCGGGCTCTGGCCGCCGCCGCGATGAAGAACCCCGAGGTGACGGGTGCGGCTCCCTACGTGAACGGCCAGGGCCTCGTCTCCAACGGGGGCGTCGTCACGGGCGTGATGATCCAGGGCATAGACCCGGCGCAGGAGCCGCGGGCGAGCGAGGTCGCCTCGACGATGCCGGCGTCCTCCCTTGCGAGCCTGCAGCCCGGCAGTTTCCACGTGGTGCTGGGGTCGGTGCTTGCCGCCCGGCTCGGGGTCTATCCCGGAGACCGCATCGCGCTGGTGGTCCCCGAGGGAACGATGACGCCCGCGGGCCTGATTCCGAGGGCCCGCACGATGACCGTTTCCGGGGTTTTCTCCGCCGGGCACTACGAGTACGACTCCTCGATGGTGTTCCTTAACATCGAGGACGCCGCGGCGTTGCTGCGCACCGGCGGGCCCATGGGCGTGCGGGTCCAGACCCGGGACATGAACCGGGCCCCGCAGATCGCCCGGGAGCTCATCGAGTCGCTGCCGCCGGGCTACGCGGCCCGGGACTGGTCGGTGGAGAACAAGACCTGGTTTGCGGCCGTGCAGGTTGAAAAGCGGATGATGTCCATCATTCTTTTCCTCATTGTCCTCGTGGGAGCCTTCGGGCTTGTCTCCACGCTGGTGATGACCGTGACCGAGAAGCAGTCCGACATTGCCATTTTGCGCACCCAGGGCGCGTCCCCCGGCTCCATCATGGCCATTTTCATGGTGCAGGGCGCCGTGATCGGCGTCATCGGCGTGGCCGCCGGCGTGGCGCTCGGCCTGCTTGTCGCCTGCAATCTCTCCTCCATCGTGTCGGCAATCGAGGCCATTTTCCATGTGGAGTTTCTTCCGCAGTCGATATATCTGATCAACACCATGCCCTCGGAACCCCGGGCGGGGGACATCGTCCCTATCGCCCTGTGCTCCCTCGCGCTATCCCTGGCCGCCACGGTTTACCCCAGCTGGCGAGCCTCGAAGCTCAACCCGGCGGAGGCCCTGCGCTATGAATGACGAAATAACAATGAAGCGGGGCGGCGCCGCCATAGAGGTCTCGGGGCTGCAGAAGTCCTACCGCGAAGGCGCGCGGACGACCCCGGTGCTGCGCGGCGTGACCTTCCGGGTCGACAGGGGGGAGACGGTCGCGGTCGTGGGCGCATCAGGCGCCGGGAAGTCGACGCTGCTGCACTGCCTCGGCGGGCTCGATGAGGCCGACGCGGGCAGGATTCTCATCGACGGGGTGGACATCCTCCACATGTCTGAGAAAAAGCGCGGGGAGCTGCGCAACCGCAGGCTGGGCTTCGTTTATCAGTTCCACCACCTCCTGCCTGAATTCACGGCGCTTGAAAATGCGGAGATGCCGCTGCTCATCCGGCGCGAGAGCCGCGCCCTGGCCGAAAAGGCAGCCGCAGAGGTGCTCGCGGAGGTGGGGCTGGCGGGGCGCGCGGAGCATTTTCCTTCGGAGCTCTCGGGCGGGGAGCGCCAGCGGGTCGCCATCGCGCGTGCGATCGTGACGCGTCCGGCCTGCGTGCTGGCCGACGAGCCGACCGGCAATCTTGACCAGGAGACGGCCCGCCAGATCTGGGATCTTTTCCTGAAGCTCGCCCGCGAGAGGGAGGCGGCCATCGTGATCGTGACCCATGACCTGGAGCTTGCCGCGCGCTGCGACCGGGTGCTCGCGCTGGAGGATGGCCGGCTGAGGCAGCGGAGCCCTGCGCCATGAGGCTCATCGACACGCACTGCCACCTGCAGTCGGAGCGCTTTGACGGGGACCGCGTCCGCCTGGTCTCGGAGGCCCGCCGCAGGGGGGTGGCCTCGGGACTCATCGCGGGCGGCTCTCCCTCTGACTGGACCGACTGCGCGAGGCTCGCCCGGAGCTTCGGCTGGGCCGCTGGCTTTGGAGTGCACCCGCTTGCCGTCCCGCAGACACCCGAAGAAGCCCTCGCGGAGCTCCGGGCCGCGCTCGGGCGCGAGAAGGCCGACCCCGCCTCGCCCGTGATCGCGGTCGCCGAAATAGGGCTCGACCTCTACGGGGAGCGCGCCAATTTCGAGCGGGACGAGTACTTTTTCGCCGAGCAGCTGCGTATCGCCCGTGACTTCGCGCTGCCGGTGTCGGTGCACGCGCGGCGCGCCGCCGACCAGGTGGCGAAGTGGCTGCGGCGCATTGAGGTTCCCGGCGGCGTGATCCACGCCTTCAACGGCTCGAAGGAGCAGGCTGAAGCCTTTCTCAGGCTAGGCTTCCGGCTGGGGTTCGGAGGCGCCATGACTTATGCGGGCAGCCTGCGGATACGGCGCCTCGCCGCCAGCCTGCCGCTTTCTTCGATCGTCCTTGAAACGGATTGTCCGGACATGCCTTCCTCGGCCAGGCGCGACGCGGGCCGCCTGAGAACGGAGCCTGCCGATCTCGCCGGCTATCTGGAAGTCCTTGCGGAGCTGCGGGGCGTCCCCGCGCAGGAGCTGGCCGGGCAGCTTTTCGAGAATGCGCTTGACAGCTTTCCGGGCTTCCGCTCCATTTTGGAGCGGCAGGAACGGACCGCCGGCCGTTTGGAGTTACACTGCTGAAAATTCTTTTTTCCGGGCGAGGGCCCGGTTCCGTGCTATGACTGAATACACCAAGGAAAACAGCGCGCTTGTTGCTGTGATCGGGCTCGACCAGCCCGGCATCGTCGCCTCTGTGTCCTCCGCTCTGACGCGGCTCAACTGCAACATCGAGGAGATGACGCAGTCGACGCTTCATGACCAGTTTTCAGGCATTTACCTGGTCAACAAGCCCGACGGGCTCACCAACGAGCAGATGAAGCAGGAAATCGAAAAGGGGCTGGAGCGCAGGCGCTTCAGGCTCTCGCTGGTGATCCGGGACTACGAGCAGCTGCCCCGCGAGAGCGTCCCCGAGTCCGACCCGTTCGTCGTCACGATCTGGGGCAAGGACGGCAACGACATCGTTTCCACGTTCTCGCGGATGATGAGTGAGCAGCGGATCAACATCCACGACCTGCGCGCGAAGCCCCTTGGCAACGGCGAGTCGGTGCAGATCTTCGAGGTCGCGGTGCCCAAGAGCGTCGACGTGAGGGCGCTGCACCGCGTGATGTCCGACCGGGCGACCGCCATGGGGCTCACCCTCACGATGCAGCACCGCCGGATCTTTGACGCGATGCATCACGTGGACATCTGCTGAGCGCAGCCCCGCCGGGCTCTTCCTTTTTCTAAGAATGGAACAAGAATGATCTCAGAAAGCGAAATTCTCTCGACCATCAACATGACCCGCACGGAGCACCTCGACGTGCGCACCGTGACGCTGGGCATCAGCCTGTTTGACTGCGCGAGCACGGACCTTGACACCTTCTCCTACCGGCTCCGTTCGAAGATCTCCCGCTACGCGAAGCGCCTTGTCGAGACCTGCAACATGGTGGGCGACCGCTACGGCATCCCGGTGGTGAACAAGCGCATCTCCGTCTCTCCGATCGGCACGGTCTGCTCGTCGTTCACGCGCGACCAGATGGCGGCGGTCTGCCGCGAGCTTGACGCAGCCGCCAAGGAAGTGGGGGTGGATTTCGTCGGGGGCTTTGGCGCCCTGGTCGAAAAGGGCATCACTCCCGGCGAGCGCAACCTGATTGACGCGCTGCCCGAGGCGCTTGCGACCTCCGACCGGGTCTGCTCATCGATCAACGTGGGCTCGACCAAGGCGGGCATCAACATGGATGCCGTCGCCCTCATGGGGCAGCGCGTGATCGACGTCGCGCAGGCCACCGCAGACCGCGACGGGCTTGGCGCGGCCAAGCTCGTCGTCTTCTGCAACATCCCCCAGGACGTGCCCTTCATGGCGGGCGCCTATCTGGGCGTGGGCGAGCCCGACGTCGTGATCGACGTCGGCGTGTCCGGGCCCGGGGTGGTGAAAAAGGCGCTGGACCGCCTGATGCAGGACAAGGCCGGGGGCCGCCGCGTCACCGTCGACGATGTGGCCGAAACGATCAAGTACACGGCCTTCAAGGTGACCCGCGTGGGCGAGATCATCGGCCGCGACGTGGCCGCGGCGCTGAACATCCCGTTCGGCGTGGCCGACCTTTCGCTCGCCCCGACGCCCGCCGTGGGCGATTCCGTGGGTGAGATCTTCCAGGCCCTCGGGCTCTCTTCCATCGGCGCGCCCGGCACCACGGCCATTCTTGCGATGCTCAACGACGCGGTTAAGAAGGGCGGAGTCTTTGCCTCCTCGCATGTCGGCGGTCTTTCCGGCGCCTTCATCCCCGTCTCGGAGGACGCCTCCATCGAGGCGGCGGCCCGCTCCGGCGCCCTGTCCTTTGAGAAGCTCGAGGCGATGACCTCCGTGTGCTCGGTGGGGCTCGACATGATCGCGATTCCGGGCGACACGACGGCGGCCACGGTGGCCGGCATCATCGCAGACGAGGCCGCGATCGGCATGATCAACAACAAGGCCACGGCGGTGCGCGTCATTCCGGTTCCGGGCAAGACCGTGGGCGACAAGGCTGTGTTCGGAGGCCTGCTGGGCGAGGCCGCCGTGATCCGCGTGCCGGGCGGCGAGTCCTCGAAGTTCATGGCCCTGGGCGGCCGTATTCCCGCCCCGATCCACAGCCTGAAGAACTAAAGCCGCGGGCGGCTCGGCCAGCCTCTGCGAAGCCGCGGCGGCATCGCCCCGCGGCTTCGGGGAGGGCGCCCTCCCGGCCGGGGGAAGGGGAAACTAGCCTCCTGAAATTGAGTCTTTTGTCTTAATGCTTTGATCCGATACTGGGCAGGTGCAGTTGCGCTATGACGAATGAAAACGACCAGCCTCTGGTCCGCATCATCGATGACGATCCCGGAGTGCGGCAGTCCACCGCGTTTCTTCTCGAGGCCGCAGGCTTCCAGACCGCCTGCTTCGCGGGGGCTGAGGAATTTCTGGGGCAGGGCGACTCCTCCAGGCCCGGCTGCCTGCTGCTGGATGCGCGGATGCCGGGCATGACGGGGCTCGAGCTGCAGGATGCCCTGCAGGAGCGCGGCATCGCGCTGCCGGTGATCTTCATCACCGGCCACGGCGATGTGGACATGGCCGTGCACGTGCTCAAGCAGGGCGCCGTCGACTTCCTGCAGAAGCCCGTCGACGCAGCCCGGCTGATCTCCGTCACCCGCGCGGCCGTCGACCGCTCGGTTGCGGCCCGGCAGCAGGAGCGCCGGGTGAGCGCGGAGCGCGAAGCCTACGGCACGCTCACCGACCGTGAAAAAGAGGTGGTGAAGCTCGTCGCCCAGGGGCTGCAGAACAAGGAGATCGCGCAGCGGCTCGCGATCGCAGAGAAAACCGTGAAGGTGCACCGCGGCTCGGCCTGCCGGAAGCTCTCGGTGCGCAACGGCGTCGACATCGCCGCGCTGCTTGCCCGCATCGGCGTGAGCTGAAAAGCCGCGGCGCCGGGTTCCTCCTGCGGAATTGTCTATACTGCACTGCAGGCCTTTTGCTGCGCGCCTGCCCGCTCGGGGCCCCGCGCTTTCTTCAGATGCGCCTGCTTTTTTCAGCGGTTCGGTGAACACAGATGGAAGCTTCAGAGACAAAGGAAATGGCCAGGCCCGTGAACTGGCAGCTCGCCCGCTCGATGGTGGAGCCGATCTACGCAGGTCAGGTCCTTGAGACCGGAGAGCCGAGGCTGGCCCATGCCGACGGCATGGCGGCCATCCTGCGGGGAATCCGCGACGACGACGAGCTGCTTGCGGCGGCCTATCTCTATTCGGTGCAGGTCTTTCTCAAGAACTCCGACGAGTGGATAGAGAAGTCCTTTGGGACGCGGGTGCTCGGGCTGTGCCGCCAGCTGCAGGGCCTGATCCGGCTTTCCGTGCAGGCGCGCTCGAAGAATAAGGAGGCGAACGCCGCCTCCCAGCCCGAGAAGCTGCGCCGGATGCTGCTTGCGATGTGCGGGGACCTGCGCGTGGTGCTGCTGCGGCTGGCTAGCCGCCTGCAGACGCTGCGCTGGTTCGCCATGCACCCGAACCCCGAGGCCGAGATTTACGGTGCGGAGACGCTGCAGCTTTACTCGCCGCTTGCGAACCGCCTGGGCATCTGGCAGCTGAAGTGGGAGCTCGAGGACCTGTCGCTGCGCTTCACGAGGCCGGAGGTCTACGAAAGCATCGTGAAGAAGCTCGACGCGACGCGCAGCCAGCGCATCGCCTTCGTCCAGGACTGCGTGCGCAAGATCCGCGCGCTGCTGGAGAAAAGGGGAATCCGAGCGGAGGTGTCGGGCCGCTCCAAGCACATCTACTCGATCTGGCTCAAGATGGAGCGCAAGCACCTGCCCTTCGAGCGGCTTTTCGACCTGAGGGCGCTGCGCATCATTGTCGACACCGTCGCGCAGTGCTACGAGGTGCTGTCGATCATCAACGAATCCTTCAGCGCCATCTCCTCCGAGTACGACGACTACATCGCCCACCCGAAGCCGAACGGCTACCGCTCGCTGCACACCGTTGTGCGGGCGAGCAACGGACTGCCCGTCGAGATCCAGATCAGGACCCGGGAGATGCACGAGTTCGCAGAGCTTGGCTTTGCGGCTCACTGGCGCTACAAGGAGGCGGGCAACTCTCTCGGGGTGAACAGCGCCGAGGAGCAGAAGGTGGTGTGGCTGCGGCAGTTGCTTGCCTGGCACTCTGACGTGGAGCCACCGAAGGCTCCGGGCGTCGAGGACGAGCATGTCTATGCGCTCACGCCGATGGGCAGGGTCGTGGAGCTTGACGCCGGCAGCACGCCGGTCGACTTCGCCTACATGGTCCACACTCAGCTCGGGCACCGCTGCCGGGGCGCGAAGGTCAACGGCGTGATGGTGCCGCTCACGCACAAGATCCACACGGGCGACACGGTGGAGATCATTGCGGCGAAGTCCGGCGGCCCTTCGCGCGACTGGATGAACCCGGAGCTCGGGTTTGCGGCGATGCCGCGCACGCGCGGCAAAGTGAGGGCCTGGTTCAACGCGCAGCAGCTCCAGGAGCAGATCGAGCGCGGCCGCGACAAGCTTGACCGGGAGCTCGCGCGGCTCGGACGCAGCACGTTCAAGCTCGAGCTGCTCGCGAAAACGCTCGGCTTCGAGTCCGTGGAGGATCTCTGCACGACCTTCGACAAGGGCGAGATCTCGACCCGAGCGATCGAAGCGGCGGTGGCGCCCTCCGAGAAGAAAGCCGAAGAGGCACCCGAGCCGCCCCTGCGCTCCCTGCAGGCGAAGCCCCGCGGCCGCGGGGCGGGCGGCGTGCTCGTGGTGGGGGTGGACTCGCTGCTCACGCAGCTTGCCCGCTGCTGCCATCCGGTGCCTCCCGACGAGATCGTGGGCTTTGTGAGCCGCGGCCGCGGCGTTGTGGTGCACCGGGCCGACTGTCCGAACCTCAAGAATCTGATGGAGCACTCGCGCGAGAGGCTGATCGACGTCTCTTGGGGAAAGCCGCCCGAAGATGCGGTCTACCCCCTCGAGATCCTGGTGCTCGCGCGCGACAGAATCGGGCTCATCAAGGACGTGACCGACATCTTCATTCGCCTCAAGATCAACATCACGCACGTCAACACCCAGACGGTGAAGAATGTCGCCCGGCTGCGCTTCGGGCTCGAGGTGACGGGGACGGCGCTGCTGCACCAGGCTCTCAAAGAGATTCTCGGGGTGAAGGGCGTGATATCGGCCAGGCGCTGCTGAGCGAGGACGGAAGGGAAAGGGTAGTGATATCCCTTAAAAAGAAGTTTTTTTATGGACGGACTTGCTTTTTTCTTCCGAATCCGTAAAATTAAAAACCTCTCAGGCACGTAGCTCAGCTGGTTAGAGCATCACCTTGACATGGTGGGGGTCGTTGGTTCGAGTCCAATCGTGCCTACCAATATTTATTCTGGGAGCTGTTGCGGTGTTCGACTGCATTGTATTTGGTCAAACTACCCTGACTCGTTTCTAACGGGGCGAGTCACACAGCAGTTCCTTAGCTTAAAAAGTGCGGCTCAGCCCGCACTTTTTTTTTACCGATAAGGCTCGCCGGCAACACTGGTGGGGAATTGGGAGTTCCAGATGATCGAAATTACACTGCCTGACGGATCCAAACGCCAGTACGAAGGAGCGCAGACGGTCGCCCAGATCGCTGCGTCGATTGGCGCGGGACTGGCCCGCGCGGCGATTGCGGGACGAGTGGACGGACAGCTCGTCGATCTGTCCACGCCGGTCGACCACAGCGCCGCGGTCTCCATCGTGACCGCCTCCGATGAAGACGGGCTGCAGATTATCCGGCATTCGACGGCTCACCTGATGGCTCAGGCCGTCAAGCAGCTGTACCCCTCCGTGCAGGTGACGATAGGCCCGGCGATCGAAAACGGCTTTTACTATGACTTCTCCTCGAAGAAGCCCTTCACGCAGGAGGATCTCGCGGCGATCGAGCAGCGCATGGACGAGATCGTCAAGCAGGATCTGCCGATCACCCGCCGCGAGGTGAGCCGCGAGGAGGCCGTGAAGTTCTTCGAGTCCGAGGGCGAGCACTACAAGGTCGAGCTCGTGCGGGCCATCCCCGAGGGCGAGAAGATCACGCTCTACACGCAGGGCGATTTCACCGACCTGTGCCGCGGCCCCCACGTCCCGAGCACGGGCTGCCTCAAGGTGCACAAGCTGATGAAGGTGGCCGGCGCGTACTGGCGCGGCGACTCGAAAAACGAGATGCTGCAGCGCATTTACGGCACGGCCTTCGCGACCCGCGAGCAGCTCAAGAACTACCTGCACATGCTCGAGGAGGCCGGCCGCCGCGACCACCGCAAGCTCGGCAAGACGATGGATCTCTTCCACCTCCAGGAAGAGGCCCCGGGCATGATCTTCTGGCACGCCCGCGGCTGGGCCCTCTGGCAGGTGATCGAGCAGTACATGCGCGGCGTCTACCGCGACAACGGCTATCAGGAGGTGAAGGCCCCGCAGCTTCTCGACCGTTCCCTCTGGGAGCGCTCCGGCCACTGGGCGAAGTATCGCTCCAACATGTTCACCACCGAGAGCGAGAACCGCATCTACGCTCTGAAGCCCATGAACTGCCCGGGCCACATTCAGATCTTCAAGAACGCCGTGCGCTCCTACCGCGACCTGCCGATCCGCTACGGCGAGTTCGGCCAGTGCCACCGCAACGAGCCCTCGGGCTCTCTGCACGGGCTGATGCGCGTGCGCGGCTTCACGCAGGACGACGGCCACATTTTCTGCACGGAAGACCAGATTCTCTCGGAGTGCGTGCATTTCACCTCCCTCGTGCAGAAGGTCTACAAGGACTTCGGCTTCAGCGACATCGAATACTTTATCGCCACGCGCCCCGAGATGAGAATCGGCGAGGACGCGGTCTGGGACAAGGCTGAAAAGGCGCTGATGGAAGCGCTTGACAGCGCGGGCGTGACCTACAAGATCCTGCCCGGCGAGGGCGCGTTCTACGGCCCGAAGGTGGAGTACCACCTGAAGGACTGCCTCGGCCGCTCCTGGCAGTGCGGCACGGTCCAGGTTGACTTCCAGATGCCCGGAAGGCTGGGCGCCGAATACGTGGCCTCCGACGACTCGAGGAAGGTGCCCGTGATGCTGCACCGTGCGATCCTCGGCTCCCTCGAGCGCTGGATCGGCATGCTGCTCGAGCACTACGCGGGCGCGCTGCCCACGTGGCTCGCGCCGGTTCAGGCGGCCGTCGCCTCGATCACCGACGCGCAGGCCTCCTACGCGCATGAAGTCTACGAAAAACTCTTCGCTGCGGGTTATCGAGTAGAAGAGGATTTGCGCAGCGAGAAGATAAACTATAAAATCCGTGAGCTTAGCCAGGTGAAGATTCCTTACATCCTCGTGGTCGGGGACAAGGAGCGCCAGGCGGGTACGGTTTCCGTCCGCGAAAGGGGCGGCAAGAACCTGGGCGCTATGAGCCTCGAGCAGTTCCTGAAGATGCTGGAGTCGCAGGTCGCCGCAAAGTCGAACATTGAGGTCGCCAAGTGATATTGAATAGGGCAACAACCCCTGCAAAAGATAAAGAACCGCGCGGGCACCGCGTGAACCGCGAGATCCGCATTCCGGAAGTCCGCGTGACGATGCCCGACGGCTCGAGCCAGATTATGGCGACGGCCGAGGCGCTTCGCATGGCCGAGGACATGGGGGTCGATCTCGTCGAGGTCGCTCCCAAGGCCCGTCCTCCGGTCTGCCGTCTGATCGATTACGGGAAGTTCAAGTATCAGGAGCAGAAGCGCGCCCAGGAGGCGAAGGCGAAGCAGAAGGTCACTCAGGTCAAGGAAGTGAAGTTCCGCCCCGCCACCGACGAGAACGACTACCAGACCAAGCTGCGCTCGGTCCGCCGCTTCCTTGAAAACGGCGACAAGGCGAAGATCACGCTGCGCTACCGCGGCCGTGAGATGGCCCACCAGGAGTTCGGCGCGGAGCTGCTCGACCGCGTGACCACGGACCTTGCCGATGTCGCGCAGGTCGAGAGCCGTCCGAAGCTCGAAGGCCGGCAGATGATCATGGTCCTCGGGCCGAAGAGAAAGAAGTGACCCGCCGGGGCGGACTCCCGCAGCGCGGGGCCGCCCGGGCCGGCAAAGAAATTTAGCAGTACCTCCGGAGCCTGGCCGGCAATGGGCCGGGTGCGGAGTTTTTAAAAGAAGTGACTCGGGGCCGTCAAGCCTTTCCCGCCCTTTTGAAGGGAAAGCGCCCTTGAGCCATGCAAAAAAAGAGGTAACGGCAAATGCCGAAGATGAAAACCAAGCGGGCCGCCGCGAAGCGCTTCAAGCTTCGCTCCGGCGGTTCCATCAAGTTTGGACACTCGACCAAGCGTCATATCCTGTCTCACCGCACGACGAAGAACAAGCGTCATCTGCGCGGCATGGTGACTGTTGCGAAGTGCAATGAGCTCAACGTCAAGCGCATGCTTGCGATCGCTTCCTGATCTGGATAGGAGATAAAAAGATGCCTCGAGTCAAGCGTGGTGTAACTGCCCGTGCCCGTCATAAGAAGCTGCTTGCCCTCTCCAAGGGCTACAGCCTCCGCGCGAATAACGTTTTCCGCGTCGCGAAGGAAGCCGTCATGCGCGGCGCCCAGTACGCCTACCGCGACCGCCGTGCGAAGAAGCGCGTCTTCCGCCGCCTGTGGATCGCCCGCATCAATGCGGCCACCCGCGCGAACGGACTGACTTACAGCTGCTTCATCAACGGCCTCCACAAGGCCAATATCTGCCTGGACCGCAAGGTGCTCGCCGACATGGCCGTGTTCGACAAGGAAGCCTTCGCTGCCCTGGTTGAAAAAGCTAAAGCAGCTCGCGCCGCCTGATCGGGCTTTCTGAGCCCGCGTCAGAGCGTCGCGGCGGGGAATGCGGGCCGGCCGGCTTTTGCGTGCCGCATCCCGCAGCTTCCCCGGCTTTAAAAAGGGCGGCCCCGGTTTTTGAGGCCGCCCTTTTTTCATCCACGCCCTGAGAGGGCCGCGTCAACCCCTTTCGGAAAAAAGGCGGGCCGCGCGAGGCGGGCGCGGCGTCAAGCGCTTTTTTTCCGAAGCGGGCCGCAGCAGGCCCAGCAGAGTTTTTTTCCGTCCTGGAATGGAAGAAAAATGCAAGATTTATCCAAACTGATAGAACAGGCCAGGCAGGCCTTCGAAGAGGCGACGCAGTCCGCCGCCCTTGAAGACGCCAAGGCGAAGTTCCTCGGCAAGACCGGCGAACTCACTGTGATGATGAAGGGCCTCCGCGAGCTGGCGGCCGACGAGCGCCGGCAGGCGGGCGCGAAGATCAACGAGGCGAAGAAGGCCGTGGAGCAGGCGCTCAACGAGCGCCGCGAGGCCCTCGCCCGGGCGGCTCTCGAGCAGAAGCTGTCTGCCGAGGCGATTGACGTGACGCTGCCGGGGCGGGTCTCCAGCGCGGGCGGCATCCACCCCGTGATCAGGACGTGGATCAGGATCGAGGAGATCTTCCGCTCCATCGGATTTGACGTTGCCTCAGGTCCGGAAATCGAAAACGACTGGTACACGTTCACCGCTCTCAACAACCCGCCGAATCATCCGGCCCGTTCCATGCAGGATACCTTCTACGTGGACCTGAAGGATGAGAACGGACTGCCGCTGCCGCTGCGGCCCCACACCTCCCCCATGCAGGTGCGCTATTCGCGCACGCACCGTCCTCCCATCAAGGTGATCGCCCCGGGCCGCACCTACAGGGTCGACTCCGACGCGACGCACTCGCCGATGTTCCATCAGGTCGAGGGCCTGTGGGTGGGCGACAGCGTGAGCTTTGCCGACCTGAAGGGCGTCTACTCGATGTTTCTGCGCCGGTTCTTTGAAACCGACGACCTCGTCGTGCGCTTCCGCCCGAGCTACTTCCCGTTCACGGAGCCTTCGGTCGAGGTGGACATGATGTTCACGACCGGAGCGCGCCGCGGCAAGTGGCTCGAGATCTCCGGCGCGGGCGAGGTTCACCCGAACGTGATCCGCAACTACGGCCTCGACCCTGAAAAATACTGCGGCTTTGCCTTCGGCTCGGGTCTGGAGCGGCTGACGATGCTGCGCTACGGCATTGACGACCTGCGCCTGTTCTTCGAAGGCGACCTGCGGTTCCTGCGGCAGTTCAACGAGTAAGGGGAGAGGAAGGGAAAATGCTGTTTTCTGAAAATTGGCTGCGTACCTACGTCAATCCCGCGATCAGCACCGCGGAGCTTCTCGATGCGCTCACGATGCACGGGCTGGAGGTTGAGGAGTCCTGGCCCGCGGCGCCCGCTTTCACCGGCGTCGTGGTCGCGAAGGTCCTGGAGTGCGTTCCGCACGAGAATTCCGACCATCTGCATGTCTGCCAGGTTGACGCCGGCGCGGGTGAAACCCTGCAGATCGTCTGTGGAGCCCCGAATGTCAAGGCCGGAGTGAAGGTTCCATGCGCCCTGGTGGGCGCCGTTCTGCCCGGCGATTTCAGGATCAAGAAGGCGAAGCTGCGCGGCGTGGCCTCAAACGGCATGCTCTGCTCAGCCCGCGAGCTCGGGGTCTCCGAAGACCACTCCGGGCTGTGGATCCTGCCCGATGATGCCCCGGTGGGAAAGGACATCCGCGCTTACGCGCATCTCGACGACACCGTGGTGGACCTCAACGTGACGCCCAACCGCGGCGATGCGCTCTCCCTGATCGGCATCGCCCGCGAGGTCCACGCCATCACCGGCGCGCCGCTGTCGCTGCCGGCCTTCACGCCGGTCGAGCCGAACTGCGACGAGCAGTTTCCGATTCACATCGAGGCGAAGGACCTCTGCGCCCGCTATGCGGGCCGGGTCATCCGCGGTCTTAATCCGAACGCGCGGACGCCGGACTGGATGCGCGAGCGCCTCGAGCGGCTGGGCCAGCGCTGCATCTCGCCGCTGGTGGACATCAGCAACTACGTCATGTTCGAGCTCGGGCGCCCGACGCACTTCTTTGACCTGGACCGGCTCTCGGGCGGGATCACGGTGCGCTGGGGACGCGAGGGCGAGAGCCTCGAGCTGCTCAATGACCGCACGGTGGCCCTGTCTCCTTATTTCGGCGTGATCGCCGATGACCGCGGCCCGCAGGCGCTTGCCGGCATCATGGGCGGCAAGGCCGGATCGATCGGCCCGGAGACGACCTCGCTGTTCATCGAGAGCGCCTTCTTCCGCCGCAGCGCGATCCAGGGCCGCGCGCGCAGGCTCAATTTCTCGACGGACGCCTCCTTCCGCTTCGAGCGCGGCGTTGACTACGGCTCCGTGGCCGAACACCTCGAATACATCACGAAGCTCGTGCTCGACATCTGCGGCACGGCCGAGACGAAGGTGGGTCCGGTCCATGACGTGCAGCAGGACATGCCCCGCCCGCCGGTGGTGAAGATGAGGGCGCAGCGCTGCAGGAAGCTGGTCGGGGTGGACATTCCGACCGACTTCATGGAGCAGGCCTTCCAGCGCCTCGGCTTTGAGTACAGCCGCGACGGGGAGCTCTTCAGCGTCGTGTCCCCGACCTACCGCTTCGACATTGAGATTGAGGAAGACCTCGTCGAGGAGGTGGCGCGGCTCTGGGGCTACGGGCGCCTGCCGGAGAATCCCCCGCTCGAGCGCGCCGTGATGCTGCCCGAGCGCGAGGAGCGCCGCAGCGGCCACGACCTGCGCCGCGGCCTTGCGGCCCGCGGCTACCAGGAGCTCGTGAACTTTTCCTTCGTGGAGGAGCGCTGGGAGCGCGACTTCGCCGGCAACAGCAATCCGATCCGCCTTCTGAACCCGATCGCCTCCCAGCTGTCGGTGATGCGCACCCAGCTGCTGGGCGGCCTTGTGTCCGTTTTGGGCTATAACCTCAACCGCAAGGCCGACCGGGTCAGGGTTTTCGAGCTCGGGCGCGTGTTTTTCCGCGACCCGTCGGTCGAGCCTTCCGACACGTCGGTCAAGGGCGTGCGCCAGCCCGAGCATCTCGCGGCGCTTGCCTATGGGGACGCGGCCTCCCTGCAGTGGGGCGAAAAGGCCCGCAGGGTTGATTTCTTCGACCTTAAGGGTGACCTGGAGGCGATCGCTTTCCCGCTCAAGCTCAGCTTTGTGCCCGAGGTCTTCCCCGCGCTGCACCCCGGGCGCAGCGCCGGAGTCTATCTCGACGGCCGCCGCATCGGCATGATCGGCGAGCTGCACCCGAAGCTGCAGCAGGCCTATGACCTGCCGCTCGCCCCGGTAGTTTTTGAGGTTGAGGCCGAGCCCCTCCTCGCGGTGCCGGTGCCGCAGTACAGGCCGGTCTCGAAGTTCCAACCGCAGCTACGCGACATTTCGGTGCTCGTGCCGCGGGCGGTGACCCTGAGCCAGATCTACGGCACGGTTGAGGCTGCGCGCTCTTCCGACCCCTGCCTTGCGGGCCTTGCAGACTTCAGGCTCTTCGATGTGTACCGGCCGAAGGATGCGCCCCAGGCCGACAAGTCGATGGCCTTCCGCATTGTGCTGGAGTCTTTCGGCGAGAATCCGCTCTCGGAGTCCGAGACGGAGAAAGCGGTGCAGGCCGTTGTCTCGAGCCTTGCTAAACTGAACATCAAACTGCGCGAGTAAAAGGTAGCAGAGAAATGAGCATTAAAGACAACAAGCCTGAAGCCCAGGTCGGGGCCACCATGACCAAGGCGGATCTTGTAGACGTCCTGTTTGACCGCATGGGCCTGTCCAAGCGCGAGGCGAAGCTTCTGGTCGACGTGTTTTTCGACGAGATCCGCACCCGCCTTGAGATGGGAAGCGCCGTGAAGCTGTCGGGTTTCGGCAACTTCCAGCTCCGCGACAAGTCCCAGCGTCCCGGCCGCAATCCCAAGACCGGGCAGGACATTGCCATCACCGCCCGCCGCGTCGTGACCTTCCACGCCTCGGCGAAGCTGCGCGAAGCGGTGCTCGCCGGCTGCCCGGCCAGATCGGGCGACTGATAGGGCCGCCGCGCCGCAAATCAGGCAGAGCCTGCGCTTTGGCGGGGCCCTGCCTTTTCTTTTTTTGCGATTACAATCTCCAATCAACATGGGATGGACCAAGGAATGGCTGAGAGAAAAACTGAAGATCTTCCGCCGATTCCCGACAAACGCTTCTTTACGATTGGGGAGGCGGCGGAGCTTGTCGGTGTTGCTACTTCCGTGCTCCGCTTCTGGGAGGAAGAGTTCAAGCAGCTCTCCCCGGGCCGCCACGGCTCGCGCCGCCGCTATGAGCGCAAAGACATCCTGAAGGCCCGGGAGATCCGCGAGCTGCTCTACGACAAGGGCTTCACGCTTGCGGGGGCGAAAAAATACCTCAAGCGCAAAAAAACGGATCAGAAGGTTAGGGCGGCCGCGGGAAAGGGAATTCTGGAGGAACTGGAGGATATCCGGGCTTCTATTCGGGACTTTCTTTTATAAAAGTTTTGTGCTATAGTTAGAAGTCTCGGGGTGTGGCGCAGCCTGGTAGCGCACTTGCATGGGGTGCAAGGGGTCGTGAGTTCGAATCCCACCACCCCGACCAAATCCAGGAAAGGAGGTGACGTAAGTTGCCTCCTTTTTCTTTGTCTTTGTCTACGCACTCTCAATAAAATCATGAGCTTATGACAATTCATAAGCGTTGTCATTGCTTATGTTTGTCTACATGACCATGTCGTAAGCTCGAAATCTATGCCACAATTATTACCACAAATAAAGCCCGTGCTTAAAAAATAGGCAGCTAAACCACGAATTTTTTTGTGGCAATAACTATTTTTTGTACAGAAAAACAATCTGTTGCGAGGAATTAGCGTTCATGAGAGTGGCAAACCGAATGACTGAAAAGCGGCTGAAAGCCTTGACAGCAGACGCTTCGTGCGGTGTTGTGCCGGGGCTTTATGTGTCTGTCAGGAGGCTCAAGGACGGTTCATACGCGAAGTATTTCCTGCTTCGTGAGCGCAGCCTGAAGCGTGTATTCACACTAGGTAAATTCCCTGAGATGACCTTGGCCGAGGCATTCGAAAAAGGAAGGTTGTGGAAAAAGAAGATTGCTGAGGGGATTGACCCGGCCAAGGAAGAGAAGGCCGCGATGGAGGCGTTGCGTCCTGCAGACCCGGGCAAAGAAGAGAACGTTCTGACTTTCGAAAAGCTGATATGGAAGTGGATCGAGTTCAATGAAAAGCGCGGCCGGTGGAAGAACGCGAACAAATCCCGGGATCAGGTTTGGACGGGGTTCTTCAGGAATCACATCCCGCAGGAGATCCGCGACTGCCCGGTTGTGGATTTGACTCCCCAAATGTTCTGCGACGCCCTGGGCGAGAAATGGCGCACCATGATTGATACGCCGGAGCGCATCCTCGGAGATGCAAAGCGGGCGATAGACTGGGCTATTCGCTCTGAGATGGTCCCACCGATGGTGAACCCGTGCCAGGTTGTCGACGGGCGCCTTGGAGATCTGCTTCCGCTTGATCGTCCAGAAGGAGGCCATGAGCCCGCTCTGCCGCCAAAGAGAATGCCAGCCTTCTTCAAGGCGCTCATGCAGCTGGTTCCCGTGAGCCAGACGGCCCGGTGCCTCGCCTTCGCTATCCTGACATCGGCCCGCAACTCGACAGCTCGCGAGGCTACGTGGGGAGAAATCCGTCAGGATGACAACGGCCAGTGGCTGCATGTGATCCCACGGGCGCGTATGAAGGTTAAAAGCGAAAAAATCCCGTTTGATCGAAAGACCCCGCTTTGTGACGAGGCCGTCCAGTTGATCAGGACGGCGCCTCGGATGGGAAATGATTCGGGCGACTATATCTTCCCGAACGTCAACAAGGGGCATAGTTCGCCGTTTACGCGCGACGCCGTTCGGGCGCTCATCAAACGCATGCACGACAAGCAACGGAAAATAGATGGCATCGGCTGGGTGGATCCGGATCAGTTCCATGCGAAGACCGGCAAGCCCCGCATAGTGACGCTGCACGGCCTCGCCCGGGCTACATTCAACACTTGGGCCAAGGACGCTAAAGGATACGGCCACAAGCCGTTCTCGCGCGATTTAAGAGAGAGTTGCCTTGACCACCGCAACGAATCCTATCAGTGCGCCTACGACCGAGAGCAGGCGCTGGGTGACATGCGCGAGGTCTACGACGCCTGGGGGAAGTTCTGCTATTCTTTGCTTGCTACCGGAGACGAAAATGCCTGACGGTTCGGTTTCTTACGTCATTCAGTTTGACGGTTTAATCAATTCAGACAATTCGATAAATTTATCAGACTTGGGTGAATCCCTTCAAGGATTCGCCAAGATTCTGGTGTGCGTCGGCAATTTTGTTTCAACCGGGCAGTACAACAGAAAGTACAGCACTCTTGGCACCAAGGTAACAACAAACGCCAAACTGGAAAAAGGCTGCATAGAGTTGCCGGTTTCGGTTTCGCCAGAAGTGGCAAATTTGTTTTCCGGGTTCGCCGGAGCGGTCTTTTCGCCAATAATCGCTTACGTTATAAGCAGGAGGAAAAAGAAGGAAATGGAATATCTTTCTGCCGCCCTCCAACAGTCACTAGCCCAAAACAAAGAGCTACAGGACAGGCTTATGGCAACCATAGACAAAATGTCTGACGGACTCGTTTCCGCGACAAGACAGGCGTTGTCGCCCATTGGGAAATCCTGCAATACAGTTTCGGTTTTGGATGAAGAGAAAAGACCAATCGTTTCCGCAGACAGATCCCTGAAGGAATATTTCGACAAGCCAATTCAAAAAGTTGATGAAGAGAAAACGTATGAGGGCCTGTTGACTGAGCTGGATAAGGTTACCGGCGCTTGCAAATTGTCTCTGAACGGCCAAGACTCGGATACTCGCATTAACGGGCTTATTACCGATCCAGCGTTGCAAACCGAGCAAAACGACTATGTTTCTTCGTTCGCCTCCGGGGATGTCTTGAAGTTCAAAGCAAAAGCTCAGCTGTCAAAAGATAACGATATTGTGAAACTATTTATAAGCAACACGGTCAAATAAAACCCCGTCAATTTCTCGTGACGGGGTACGCTCAGGCACTGGCGGTCTCATTCTTGTCTTCTGCCTTAACCTCCTTCACCCACCTCTTGATGTCCTCTACTTTAAAGCGTGCGCATTTTTTGGAGAAATATACCGGCTGAGGAAAGCTGGGTTCATTCTTTACTTTTTTCCAAACAGTGCTCACGCCGATGGAGAGCATGGCCGCCGCCTGCTTGACGTCAACCATGAGATAGCCGAGCTCCGGCTTTGTTTCGCTGCGCTTTCTCATTTTCCTTCCTCCCCGACTCCTTTCTTAGCCTCTTCAGCAAGCTCTTTGAACTTCAGCCAGGCTCTCCTTCTTTCCGCTCCCTTCGCGTCTCTGGCTTTGATGACGCCGAGAAAATAACTGCAAAGCTCGTATTCCTGCCACTCCATCAGATCCATGACGTACGGCCAGGCAAGACTAGCAAAATACTTCCCGGCTATGTCCGGATTGAAGTCGGATGCCTCGCTGAAATACCGGTCCAAATACCACAAGGACTTGTCAATGTCCTCTTCCCGGCGGCCTTTGAACGGCGCCCGCAGAATGTACTTGAAGGCGTTGCCCAGGCAGAAGCTGCACCGCTCCGTGAGCTCGATCACCTCACGGGTGTACTTCGTGTAATGCGCCGGGTGATTTACCGGGTCGGACTCGAGCGCTTTCGCCGGCTTTTCCTCCTGCGGAGCCGGAGCTGGAGCTTCAGCCTTCACTTCCGAGATAGCGTCCTCAGTCTTCGGCTCTTCTTTCCAACGCGGCCAGTAGTCGTGCAGAACCTGCCGAATTACCTTCGGGTCAACCTGGTACTTCATGGCGAGCTGCGGGATCGTCTGCCCCCCGGCTTTCAGCTTCTTGATCTCTTCGCCGTGGTTCATGACCACATCTTTCGCCCGCTCGTCCTTCGGCCAAACCTTTACCTGTCCCATTTCAATTCCTCTTGAATCTCAATCTTCCGTCGAGCTCCGCCTCAGCCCGGTCGTAGAATCCGGCACCGTGAGCCATCGTGTAGCGCTGGCTGCTGATCTCGTAGGGCTCGAAATACGTCGTCATGTTTTCAAACCGATCCCGCATCAGCTCACGAGCCACCTTCAGCTGCGGATAGAGCATCCTCCGGTGGTCGAGCCACACGTTGAACGCGACCTGCAGCGCCTGATTGGCCGCGGCGATCTCGTCCCGCTCGTACTCCCGGCCCTCGGTCACGTACCAGCTCGTGAGGCCCCAGGCGAGTACCATCTGGGCCTTGGCGAGGGCGAAGAGCGGCCTTAGGTCGTCCTTCGGATCGCTGTAGCGCAGAGCTGTCACCGGCTCGAGAAAATGCCCGGCGAACTCGTTTCGATCGGAGTCCGACCACCCGCCGTACCCCCGGATCAGGTAGTTGCACAGCTTCTGCGCCGCAGACCATCCCGCCTGGACATCGACCCGGCGGTGCGGCTTCCGTGGGCGTTTGCTCTTTGGCATGATCAGCGTCCGGCTGAGCCGTATCGCCGGTCCCGCGCTTTGTCGGGCTCAGCTCGTTGACCCACTTGAATTGCACCGGAATCACCGGCTCCACCGCGACCTGCGCCACCCGGTCCCCGGCGAGGATCTGGTAGTCCTTCGTGCAGATCCAGCAGACAAGAACCTCGCCCCTGAAGTCCGCGTCCACGATGAGCGGCACCTGAATCGCGTTGCGGCGCAGGAGGTTCGAGCTCCTGCTGTAGACCGCCATCCGATAGCCCTTCGGGACCTCAAACGCAATCCCGGTCCTGATCGTTGTGGGCTCCCACGCTTTCACGTACTGGTCTTCGATCGCGTAAATGTCGTAGCAGGCCGCATCCTCCGTCCCGAGAGTCGGCTCGTGGGCGAATTCGTGCAGCGCCTTGATCTTCACATCCACCATTTCGTCACCTCACGTTGTCCGTCAGATAGTTTTTCAGCTGAGACTCGACCTGCTGAAGGACGGTGAACAGCGATGAAAGAGCGCAAAGCTCCACTTCATCCGTCTTGCGATCCTTATCCTGCTCGATGTACTCCCGGGCCTTATCGGAAACGGAGAGCAGCTCAAAATCGATGCACTCGGACGGCACCCGGTAACGCAGGCACTCGAGATAAGAGCGAATCGCCGCGAGAGACTGAATGACGGCCAGCAGCTCCCGGGTTTTATCCTCCGCGACATAGCCGTCGCTCAGCTCCTCCAGCAGATGCCAATGCAGCAGTTTGATCGACCGGCAAAGCAGCATGGCGTTTGTTGTCGTTTCGTGGCCCGGATCGTTCCCTACCCTCTGGGCCGTGTCCTGCAGATCGCGCATCAACACGCGCATGATTGCTCTTGTTCCGCTCATAGTTCCTTCTCCTTCATGCTTTCCAAAAGAATCGACTGAATGCTCGCTTTAGTCTTCAGCCGCTTTAAAACCAGTTCATCAACCGTGCCCCGTGCGACGATGTAATGGATGAACACCGGGCGGGGGTGGCCGGCTTGCATCTGCCGCACCGGCCCGATCCGCTCGCAGATCTGCTGAAACTGTTCCAAATCCCACCAGAGGGAAAAGAAGCAGAGAATGTTCCCGCCGTCCTGCAGGTTGAGCCCGTGCCCGGCACTTGCCGGATGGGCGAATAGCACCGGGATCTTTCCGGCGTTCCAGTCCCGGATCGTGAAGGGATCCCGGTCAAGCACCCGGCCTCTGGGAAAGGCCTTCTTCAGGCGCTCAAGATCGCTCTTGAAGTGATATGCGACCATCACCGGAGCCCCGGCGGCCTCCTCCACCACGTCTTTCAGGGCCTCGATCTTTGCTGTGTGAATCTCTTCCCAGTGGCCCGCATCGTCTGTGTAGACCGCCCCAGAAGCGCACTGGACGCACTTCCCGGAGAGGGCCGCCGCATTGGCCGCTGTGATCTCCCGGCCCGACTGGAGCTCGGCCACCATGTCGGCGCTGAGCCGTCGATAGATCGTCCGGGCGGCGGGGGGCAGCTCCACCGAAATCACGTTTTCAACCGGCTTTGTCACATCGAAGTAGTCCGCGGCGTCAACGCTCACAGTCACGTCACGCACCCGCTCTTCGATCTGCTCCTGAGCGAAGGGCTGCGCGTTCCACCGGACGGCGTGCGGATCTGATCCAACCCGCTCGGGATAAAACCACCGCTGATGAAACGCGCTGAAGGTCTTCCCGAGCCGCAGGCCCGAATCCACGAACCAGTACTGGCCCCAGAGATCCTCGAGCCCGTTCGGAACCGGAGTGCCGGAAAGCCCAACGAAGCGGGTGACGCCCTTGAAGGCGACCTTCGAGAGCGCCCGGGCCCGCAAACCGCCCCCGCCACCGAGCCTGAAGCCCTTCAGTTTCGTGGACTCATCGGCCACGACGGTGCGAAACGGCCACCTGTCGCCCAGCTCTTTCGTAAGCCAGGGCAGATTCTCGTAGTTCGCCGTGTAGACATCCGCCGGGGTTGAAAGCGCCCGGCGTCTGGCGGCGGCTGAACCGGTGATCGGCTGAATCGTGAGCCCGAGGTCGCTCCATTTGGCCACTTCGTCCGGCCAAGTCGAGACCGCAACACGAAGGGGCGCGAGGATAAGCGCCGGGAAGGCGTCCTCTCCGCAGCGCTTCAGCGTATCGAGTGCGAAGAGCGTGCTCGCGGTCTTGCCGGTGCCCATGCTGGACCAGACCATGCCCCGGGGGTGCCGGAGGATGTGCTGCATGATGAGCTTCTGATAGGGCCGGGGAGTGAAGCGCATGGCTTATCTCCTCTCCTCATCCGCAACAGACAAGACGAGACCAGAGAAGTCGCTCGCCGCATTAGCCGGCATGATGCTCACCGGGAAGCTGAACTCCAAAGCCCCGCCGTATTGCTTGCCGTAGCGGTCGACGTCATCTCGCCGGAGTCCGCGCATCGTGAGCGTGATGAGCCGATCGGCGTCTGTCGAATCAGCACGCTTTCTGGCGGAAATATGCTTTTTGGCCTTGAGAATCGGCTGAAGAAGCTTCAGCTTGAAAGAATGGGTGTAGCCGGCGGCCGGATCAAACCGATCGCGAACCTCTTTCTCGGCCTTGGCCAGATCCGGATATTTCGCCCGGCACTGCACCGGCACATCCGGAAGAGACTCGCCGATCAGCTGATAGCAGCTCGGATTGAGCTCAAGATCGGTGTAGAAATTTTGCTCTTCCAGGCGGGCCATGCCGGCGGGACTGAGAATAAGCTCCGGGGCGGGCATGTCAATGTAGACCCCCGCCACAGTAACCCGAGCAACCGAATGGCTGTCGCTTGCCTCAAGCCGCACCGAAGCCCCTTCCTGCACGCAGTGAATGCCGTTCAGGTACCAGCGGATATCGTTCCTGGCTGTAAAGCCCGCAAGAGCCTTCAGGACCGGAACTACTTCGGCGTGGAAAATAAAATTACTCATCTGCTCCTCCATTCAGCAGAAAACTTCTCAAAATCGCTTCGATGTCCTCCGGGCAGTCCGCCACAAACACCGCGCATCCGGCCCGCGTCATGACATCGAACTCACGCATCTGGGACCGACGGGGCCTCTTTCCCGGAGCCTTCAGTTCCACCCAGAAGTGAATTCCGCAGGGGAAAAGCACCAGCTGATCCGGCGCTCCGATGTGCGACGTCCAGGCGCACTTCCTCGTCTCGCCCCCGAGGCCTTTCACCCGGCGGCGCAGATACACGACAAGCCGGCCTTCCGGAGTCACAGCGAATCCCCAAAGGCATCAACCAGCCGCCGCAGCAGGTTCTCCCGCTGAAGCTGAGTTACAAGCACCGGGGCGACCCAGCGCATGGACTCCCGCTCCGAGAACAAAACTTTCAGGGCGCCGCGGGCAGAAGTGAAAGCGAGCCGCTCATCCTCGGTAAAGCACCGGGCTTTCTCGCAGTCGGACAGAACAGCCGTGAGCTGCTTCAGCTTTTCCGGGGTCATAGCGCCGCCCCCCGTTCCTTGCGGATCTGGTGCAGCGCGTCCTCGGCGGCCCGGGCGACGTCAGACAGGCACAGGCCGCCCACGGCGTTCACCAGAGCCTGCCGCTCCCACTGGGCGAGCAGGAAAGGGTGGTGGCTCGTGGGGGCGTTATTCAGCCGGCCGATGAAATAGCGCACGAGCGCCTGGCGGCGGTCATCGGCCGAGCCGACAAAATTGAACGCGGCAACCGGGTAGCCGGTGAACTGGTTGAGCAAAAGCTGGAGCCGATTCCTCTCCGAGTCTGTGACCGACTGAAACGCCTGAGCAGCGAAATTTCCGGGTGTCTCTCTGATGGGTGTACGCATTCGTCAATCCTTTTTGTATCGATAGCCTTCAAAACCAGCCGCGGAGAGCGGCAATCCCTTGGACCACGGAGCGCCGGAGGTCATGAGCCCGGCAAGGCTGTCCGCCGTGAATTCCGGAGCGTCCGGGCACTCTGTAATGAGCTCGTCGTGAACAGAAAAAACGATGCGGTAGCCGGCGGCTTCGACCCGGGCGAAAGAGTCGACCAGCAGGTCCCGGGCGGTGGCCTGCGTGAGGTTCTCGACAACTTTGCCCCCATAGGTCCTGATGTCCGTCCACTTGCGGCTGTACTGGTTTATGCCCTGATAACCGAAGGTCGCGCGCTCATCTTCCCGAGGAAGCCTCGCCATCGGGTAGCAGACGAAACGGCCGGACGGAAGCTTCACGCCGCAGAACGATCGGGAAAGACGCCCGAACACGCACTTCCCGACCACCTTCGGGGTCTGCGCAGTCAGCATCCAGTCACAGGCTTCCGATACGTCGGGCCAGAACTTGCAGATCGCAGGATGGGCGTCGCGCCACGCCCGCTTGATTGCGTCGCACGCGATGTAGGTGTCCTTCGCGAGGCCGTGAGAGCCGCCGTGCTTCAGGCACCAGTCATAGGAATCTTCTGCAGCGGACCAGTACTTCGGGTTGATCGCCTTCCGGGTATGATCCGCCAGCTCGTCCAGATCCACCCGATAGGCCCGGGCGAACGTGAGAAAAGCCCCGACGCCTCCCTGGTAGCCCATCGCGAGCTCAAGCACTTTTCCAATCTGGCGCTGCTTCTTCGTCACGTCCTCGGGCTTCACGCCGAAGGTACGGCCGTAGGTGGCCTTGTAGAGGTCCACGCCGGTGCCTTCGTCGTAGGCGCGGAAAGCCTTCAGCTTCCACTCTTCGCCGGCCAGCCAGGCAAGGACCCGGCCCTCGATATTGGATAGGTCGGCAACAACCAGTTTCTTGCCCGGCGGAGCGATGATGGCGCCCCGGATACAGCTGCTCACCACGCTCATGACATCGGAATAAAGCAGATCAGCGACGCCGCCTTTTAACGCCGCGATAGCTGCCTCCACCTCATCGGGTTTCATCGACCCCCGGGGGAGGTTCTGCGGCTGAAAGAGCCGGCCGGAGAAACGGCCGGTGCGGGCCGCGCCCATGTACTGCATGCACCCGCGAAGCCGGCCGTCCTTATTCGAGCAATTGGCCAGAGCCACAAATTTCTGCACTGAGGTCTTTGTCGACTGGAGCCGCAGGGCAATCATCTCCCGCACTTCGTCGGGAAGCTCCGGGTCGTCCAGCCGCCTCTCAAGAGTGGCTTTCTGCATGTCAGGCAGCGTCACGCCGTATTCCCGGAGCATGAAGCCGAGCAGCTCGTCTCTCTGCCCCGTGGTGGATACCTGCCCCGAGGTCATCTCATGCACCCGGCGGTCGGCAGATGCCTTGGCCGCGGCCGAAGCGTCAATCGCCGCATGAACCAGATCCATATCGATCTGCATACCGCGATCGTTTATCTTCTGGTCGAGCGTCCATTCACGCCAGAGCGGGAAGGATTTCTCGTTCCAGTGCGGCAGGCGCTTCCACACCTCGTGCATGGAACCCACGTCACGCCGGCAGTATTCCTTGAAGTGCGCCCAGTCCTCCGGATCGGTGAGGCGAGTATGGCGCCTGATCTTCCGGAAAGCAGACTGTGGCTTGCAGAACAAAAGCACCAGGCGGTGCCCGTCCCGGTCCTTCGCCTGATCCTCAGGGATCCCGAGAAGTGGACAGAGCGCCCCCAGAGCTCCGGGAAGGGAATGGGCGTAGGCGAGGATCATCGTGTCACGCCAACGGGCCGGGTCCGCGACTTCGGGAAACTGGCGCTTGAGGATCGTGCGGTCGAAATGGCTGTTGTGGGCCCAGAGCTCCACCGCAGGATCCTTAAACGCTCTCAGCACTCGCTGCGGAATGGCCTCCCCGGCGGTGAGGTCAACGACCTGCGCCGGCTCGTCATCGAACGCCCAGGCGAAGAGCATCAGCTCCGCATCCTCGGCGTAGCGGTGTGTGCCGTAGGCGATTGGCGTTTCGCAGTAGGTTTCCGTGTCGAGAAAAAGTTTCATGGTTTGAAGGCCGGTACCGCCGCCCTCACAATTCAAGGCCAGCGGGACCGGAAAACTGGTTAGATGAGGTCGTCGGCCCCGGTGGCGAAAGCCGTCTCTCCCGCCTGGGCGCTCACGTCCGGGAAGTCATCAGCGCTTGCCGTGGGACGGCCGCTGAAGGCGTCTCCGTGGCCTGCGAACTGCAGCGCAACAAGCTCGTGGCTCACGCCGCGGTTGCCGTTGGAGGAGTACGCCCAGGGGCTCACGATCACGTTCACGTAGCACCCGGCATAGAAGAGCTTCCGGGCCTCTTCGGTCGAGAGCTTCCGGCGGTCGGGGCCGAAGAAGTCCGGCATCGTGGTGGAGCGGGCCGCGATGTAGTAGTGGTCCGCGAAACCCTCAACCGGTTTGGCCTTGGCGTTGCCGTCCTTGAAGACCGGGCGGGCCTGAAGAACGGCCTGAGCCGCGGAGGCATTTCCGAACTTCTTCACGGCCACTTCGAGGCAGGCCGCCTTGTACTTGGCGATTCCCGGAAAGGTTTTGTCGATCAGGAGCGTAAGCTCGTAGCGGGGCTTCTTGCTCTGATCGGCCTTGTCAGCGCGAGGCTCAAATATGTAGGGAAAGGCCAGACGGCCATAAAGCATTTGCTTAGACATTCAGTTTTCCTTGCCCGATGCGGGTCTATCAAGATTCACAACCGGAAAATCCTCCGGCGAGGCTGCGACCCAGTAAGGCCGGGGGTCGCTCTCCGGTGCGATGGCGGGCTTCGCTTCGGCTCGCGTGATGCAGGCCTCTAGCTTCTGCCACTGCTCGTTCGTCAGGAGCTTTTTCTTCACGAGGCGGCTGGCCTGCGTGGGCGAGATGAGCCTCGACTGGTAGCGTTTCCCGGCGGGGACGTGAAAGCCCCGCATGAGCTCGTCTGCCACCAGCTCGCTCCTCCACTTCCTGATGCCCTCGCGGCCCGCAACGAGCTTGAAGCCGGGAAGCGGTCGCCCGTCCATCAGCTGGTCCATCGCGGTCGCGCGAATGCGGGCACACCACTGCTCGACCGCGTCAACTTTCGAGTACATGGCAGCAAGCTCCTCGTCCGAGAGCACGGCGCCGGCGGCATCGACCTCGACTCCGGCAGCCGCGGCCGAGAACCGGGCATAAGCCGTGCAGCGCCCCGCCATTGGGCAGAACTTGCAGGCCTTTTCCGAAGGGGAGAACGAGAGCCTGTTTTCCGGAAGGCCGCGCTGCTTAGTAGCCTCCCGAGCGGCCTGGGTGATGTCGTAAGCCTGCTCGGTGAGCACCCCCACCGGAACGCGCCACTCAGAGACGCTGTTGAGCCGCGGCTGCACGATCACGAGGCGCACGGTCTCGATGCGGTCGAAAACCGCCCGGTACTGCTCGAGAGCCGCCGCGGCGTAAATCGTGAGCTGGGGGTTGAATTCCGCGGAGACCTTCACGCCCATGCCGTACTTCAGATCGACAACGACCAGCTCGCTCGGAAGGAACACGAGTGCGTCCGCCGTGCCGTGGGCTCCGATCTCTCCTGTGACGGGGCGGATGTCGAGCTCCTGCTCGATCTGCGAGGGGCACCCGGCGGCGCCGCTCGTCCGGAGGGCGTTCACGTAGTCCACGTAAGGCCGAACCGTCTCCGCGACCTCCTCGGAGCTGTAGCGCTTGGAGGCCGGAAGCGGCTGGCCGGTCAGCATCGCGGCGGCCACGGCATGGGCGTAGGTGCCCTCGTCCGCGAATTCCGAGGTCTGCTCCTTGGGCGAATAGCGCTCGATCAGCGCGGCGGACCCAGGGCAGTGAATCCATCGGCGGGACGACGACGGCGAAAGGACCGCGTGCATCAGGCCGTCTCCTTCAGCTTGTCGACGAACGCCTGGTACTGGTCGGGCATCAGCTCCGTGACTTTCTCGACCGAGAACTTGTGCAGTGCGTTCACAAGGAACTCGCGACCATTGCGAGCGGCGGCATCCAGCGCGGCCTGCTTGAGCTGAGTCTCCGTGACGGGCTCAGGCTCGGAAGCCGGTACGGGTTCAGGGGCGGCGGCCGCTTCCGGCGCCGGGGAGGGAGCGGGAGCCGGCTCAGGAGCAGGCGCATCGGGCGCCCGTCCGGCCTTAAGCTCCTCCCGGAGGGAGTCCACCGCGGCCGTGAGCCGGGCAAGGGCCTCCGTCTGCTCTTTTATGAGGTCTTCGAGGTACATGTTTTAAAGTCCAAGAAGGAAAGTGAAGAGTGGTTTCCGGAAAATGAAAACCAGGACGAAAAGGGAATTGATGAGGACGGCCCAAAGCAGCGCCTGAAAGCGCTCACGGTCGGAGACATCACCGAAAGACCTTCCGGTGAAAACGTCGAGAACTCTGTGGAGAATCGCTAACTGCATAGCTCGGGCTCCTAGTCAATGTGATTTCGCATGACTAGAGTCTACCCGACATAATGCTAAAACACAATGTTATTTAGCATTAGATTTACAATTAGCAACAATTTGAAGAGGCAAAAATAATCCCTGCATCGATTGCAAAACGCAAACGCAAGTCGAAGTAAAAGCGGTAGTTAAAGAAAATCGCCGCCGGAGCGATCAATGACGCGGCCAAGAATTTTCGCCCGATTAAAGAACTCTTCCTGGGAGACAAGCTCTTCGTGATACGCGGATGAATTCTCGGACTCGATAGCAATTTTTCCGTCCATACGAACACGGAGACGCTTCACCCGCAGTTCACCCGCAAACGAAAACGCATAAATGCGGCCAGAGCGAATGGGATCTCCTTCCTTATATCTTTCTATAAGAACGGAATCACCATCAAAAAAGTACGGGTACATGGAATCCCCGTGGACCCTCATGCGGAAGGTGTTCTTAGGATTAACGTGCTTCTTAACGAAGAAGTCCCGTTTATAGGCCACTTGAGCCCCTTCATCCTCTGGCTCCAACAGCCAGTCGCAGCCCGGACCGGCGGAAAGGGAAGCTTTTACGTCAGGCACCAGCACATACAGACTATCGTCTACCGGCTCCTCCGGCGGAAAAACCTTAATACCGCCGCCGGATGTTGAAACTAGGTCATACAAAGAAACATTCAGACCCTGAGCAAGAGCAACAACAGTATCAATTGTCGGATGCTTAGCTTCGCCTGTAAGAATTCTGGTGATCTGAGATTGAGCCACGCCAGACATTCGTGCAAGCTGAGTAGCTGACAGAGTCTTAGCTGTCATCAGCTGCTTTAGGTTTTCTCCTAGCTTGGTCATGAGCCTTCCTCCCTTCTTAACTATGCATAACAGCATAAGTATTTGCCAATTATCAGCGAACTCGTTTTACTTTTGCAATGCGATTTACTAAAATGCGATTTAGCAAATTACGGACTCATAAGGCTATTTAGCATGGAAACCTGCACCCCTGCGGAAGCAATCAAAGAACTGACAAAACGAGGCCTCACGCAAAAGCGCATCGCCGCTTTAACGGGCGTCAACCAGTCGACACTCTCACGAATTGCAACTGGAGAAATTTCGGACCCCAAATACTCCGCAGCGGTTCGCATTCTGAATCTGCTCATCCTCACAGGTCAGACCGAACAGAACAAGAGGGCCGAAAAATGACAGCCCCGATCGCTTATAAGCAGAACTCGGTTGGCGCCCCGGCCGCTGTGTGGCAGGACGCTGTGGCGCTCGGCTGGACTTCAATCCTGCTCCCGGTCGTTTGCGACAAGAGCTCCGAGGTCTCGAGCAACTCCACCCTCAAGATTCTGGGCAAGGTCCCCTCGGCCTACAACGGCCAGGGCCAGGCCGTGGGATTCCCCGCATGGACGAAGCACGAGACCACGCCAGAGGAAATCAAGCGGTGGTCCGGCAACAGCAGGCTCGGAATCTGCGTGCGCACCGGGTTCGGGGTCAACGCGATCGACATCGACTGCGACGACCCGAAGATCGCGCAAAAGGCGGTCCGGGCCGTGCGGAGCCGCTTCGGGCGGGCAGTCCTCATCCGGCAGCGCGAGGGCTCCAGCCACTGCCTCATCCCGATCCGCACCGACGCGAGCCTGCAAAAGCAGGTCCTGCGGGTCGATGAACACAACATGGTCGAGATCCTCTCGCGGGGCCAGCAATTCGTTCTCGCCGGGCTCCACGTCTCAAGCGGAAAGCCCTACGAGCTCACGCAGAAGCTCGACGACGACCACGTGCCGCACTGCTCTGAAAAAGATTTCGGAGATCTGGTGAATAACATCAGGACCGCGATCGGAGCCGAGACTGTACGCGGCCGCGCCAGGCCGGAACGGCAGAAGGGCGAGACGGAACTGCAGGAGGACCGGCTCGCGGACTGGCTGCGGGAAACCGGGAGGGTGCTGTCTGAGCCGCGCCCCGGCGAGCTCCAGATCGTCTGCCCGTGGGAGGACCAGCACACGACAGGCGAGGCCGGAGACACCTCGACCACGTACTACCAGGCCGGAACTAACGGCTATCCGGAAGGAGCCTTCGTGTGCCTGCACGGCCACTGCAAGGACAAGAACCTCGGGGACTTCAAGGCCTGGGCGAAGAATCAGGGTTTTCAGGAGACGCTCCCGGAGGACTTCCCCGAGGCCGCTCCGGCCGCCGTGGAAGAGCCCAGCCCCGAGGCAAAGTTCATGGCTGAGTTCAACGACAAGGACGGACGGCCTAAGACCAGCCTCGCCGCCGTCATCTCCGCGCTGCGACTCGGGTACCGCTTCTGCGGGCTTGAGATGAGCTTCGACTCGTTCTGCGGCCGCACGGTTGTGAGGAAGAACTCCCGAGACATCTGGACCGAAATCACCGATGCCGATGAGTATTCGCTTAAGGCCCGGCTTGAGCACGAGAGGGGCTTTCATCCGGCGATCGCAATTGGGGATCTTCGGGGGGCGATTGAAGTGGTGGCGCAGGAAAACCGTCGGGACTCAATGACCGAGTACATCAAACAGCTTCCCGAATGGGACGGCGTGCACCGGGTGGACGCCTTCTTTTCGGCCTACTGCGGATCCGAGGATACGGAATACACCCGGGCGGTGGCGCACTATATCTTTGCCGCGATGGCGGGCCGGGCGATCTCGATCCGGGGGGTGAAGGCCGACATCGTAGTGGTGCTCGTAGGCCGGCAGGGAAGCAGAAAGTCAACCCTCGTCAGGGTTCTGGCTCTCGAGGATCGATTCTCCGGGAACATTACTTTCAACTCGAGGGATGAGGATCTGGCCCGGGCGATCGGCGGTAAGCTCACGGTCGAAATCCCGGAGCTCGCCGGCTTCAGGCGCCGCGAGGTTGAAGAGGTGAAGCGCTACATCACGCTCACAGAGGACACCTGGACCCCAAAATACCAGGAACATGCAAAAACCGTTCCCCGTCGGTGCATATTCGTTATGACGACGAATGACGACAAGTTTTTGGTCGACACCACGGGAAACCGCCGATTCGCCCCGGTCAGGGTCGGAATGATCGACATCGACCGGGCGCGGGCCGACATGCCGCAGCTGTGGGCCGAGGCCCTCCAGATCTTCCTCGCCGAGGGAATCAGGCACGAGCCGGTGGAGCGGCTCTCAGCCAAAGTGAACGAGGAGTATATGCGCATCGACCCGTGGACAGAGAAGCTCGAGATCTGGCTCTCTGATCCGGCAAACCTGAAGGATCCAATGACGGGAGAAGATATCCCGCTCACGGCGGCAAACATTCTGGAGCTTGCTCTGGGCCTGAGAGGAAGCCGGGTTACTACGGCAGACGCACGGCGGCTGTCAGCATGCATGGCGTCTCTCGGCTATGAATACAAAAAGGCCACGGCACGGGTCAACGGAAAACGCATTTCTCTTCGTTTCTACGTTAAGGACCAAAAGCGGGTAGCCGAGGGCGGCTTAACGGATGATGAAATCCAGTTTTAAGGGCGAATTTGGTGACATTGGTGGCGGTGGTGGCGGATGTGGTGGCGGATGATTTCACTGATCCGCCACCACGAAGAACCCCGTGGTTATTGGCTTTTATTGATGTGGTGGCGGTGGTGGCGGATAAATGTGGCTAACCCTTTTATAGAAGAAAATAAGTAATAAAAAGCATTAGGGAAAACCCAACCAAAAAACTCTAGGAAATAACAATAGACATTTTATCCGCCACCACCGCCACCAACCCGGAAACAACGATGAAAACACGGTTTAAAATCAACGGAATACAGGAACACCAACTGGTGGCGGATGAAAATTTGTTATCCGCCACCACCCGGACCAAACGGAGTGAAGAATGACGGAGAGTGAACTCAATCAGCTCAAGGCCCGGCTTGTGAACTGGGGCCGGTGGTCAAGGAGCGGTCGGGGACCCAGAGCGAGCGCCCTCCTCGGAGTGCTGGTCAGGATGGGCTATAAGCCGGACTGCTCCGGGGACTCTCGCCTCACGCCGGACGAGTCCGATGCCGTGGAGCTCGACCGGGCCATAGCCTCCCTCGGGAACTGCCCCGAGAGGACGCTGCTCATCGACATCTACGTCCAGGGATCGATCTCCCGGGTTGATCTGTGCCGCAGGGCCGGAATCCGTCGGAGATTTTATGACCAGTGCATTGCCCGCGCCTACAACCGCTTGTATTTTTTAATCCTCCGTGATACTATATGCAGTGACAATTCGCATGCCGATTAGTTCGTGCCTTTCAACATCTATGGGGGCTTTGCGCCCTCTGAGAATGAAGGAAGCAACCGAACAGGCTGGCAGATCATCGAATGGTCACAAGCCCGGGATTCCAATGAAACGGCATTCCGGGCTCAACAGTTTAATGACAGGCAAGGACTGGCTTCCACCGGAATTTGCCACAAGGGCGCTGAAGAACTGGTACTTCCTCAGCGCCCATTCTTTTATGCCGGGTGAGCTCGGAAATACTATCGGCGTGGCCGAATCCCCGACGGGACTCATCCGGCGCCAGATCGCGCCGGGGCTTCGCATTCCTACATTTAACGTTCATTGGTTGTTGCTTGCAGCGAAGCTCCGGCACCCCTATTGCAGCCGACTCTCCTAAGTGCGGTGCTTTGGCCGGGACTCGCTCCCGGCGCTTTCTATTTGTCATCGAGATCGTGCAGAAACTTCGACAGATCGTTGCGGCTCTGGCCGGTCTTGGCATGCTCATTGCCATTGTTTTCGCCCCGGCCAGAGCTATGTCGTTCATTGGGTATGCCTTTTGCGCAGTCTTCGGACTTTACTACCTGATTGATTTCGCCTGCACTGATCTGGCCGATGCCGTTCGGAGGATCGGGGATGTTTGGCGAGGAAAGGCCTAGATGCCTCTCCTTCATATCTGCGCTTACCCCGGGTGCCATACACCGGTTCCTCTGGGGGTCCGGTATTGCCGGAGACATGAGGAGAAGGGCGAGAAGCGCGACGCCCGGCTGAAGGCCGCGAGGGACAGGCGGAGAACAGAGAGGACAGGCTCTTCCACCGAGCGGGGCTACGGCTACTCGTGGCAGAAGAGGAGAGCGGCTTTCCTGCGCGAGCATCCGCTGTGCGAGGAGTGCAGGAAGCGCGGACGGATCACGCCGGCCACTGATGTTGACCATATCCGGCCGCACAAAGGTGATCCGGAGCTTTTCTGGGACTGGGACAATCTTCAGGCCTTGTGCCACGAATGCCACAGCAAGAAAACGGCCAGAGAGGATGGAGGGTTTGGTAATGGCAGCAGGCGCGGATCGGGACGACCTTGAACGAAAATTCCGGGACTACATGCAGTCTTTTGCCGAAAAGGGACACATAACCTGCCCGGTTTGCGGCGAATTCGCCTGGGAGTACGACAGCTCTTCCCTCGCGACGGCGAACCGGATAGCGCTTCGGTGCATCCATTGCGGCGCTCTGCTTTACCTCGATGGCGAGTTTGTTCGGGAGAAGCTCTCTGAAGAACCCGAGCAATCGGATGACGAAGATGAAAAGGCCGGACTTGCATCCAGCATCTACAGCGCCATTTTCAATCACTAAGAGAACGCCGCTACAGGACGGAGGCGTGGATCTTAGAGTTCGGGTTGTCCAAATACCGTGAAGCGTTCAGCTGATTGAGCCAGCCGCCCTTGATGACGAGCTGGACCTTTTCCATTTTGCGCCTGGGCTTGATTCTTACGGTGAAGCAGGAGTCGCCTGTTCCATCGTAGGCCGGAGCGACGATCTCGCTGATTGGAGCCTTGTCCCTGAACACGGGAGCGCTTTGGCTTATGGACGGCCAGATGTCGCAGCCTTTGGCCACGAAGGTGTCGAAGCGGACCTCGTCCCTCCCGGGCGTGAGCCACGCTTCTACCAGATAGGTTCCGTCTTTGTTCCTCGATACGAGAGGATGGAACTGAACACCGCAGGCTCTCAGCGACATGGCAAGCCTCACAAGCTGTACGGCGGCCAGCGCGACCGCCTTTAGAAAGGAAAAGATTGTTTCCATGCGAGGCCTCGTGGCGGGATGGATCTGGACAATCCAACACTACCACGATGGCTTTCGCGCCAACCCACCCCCCGGGGTCGAAAAGTGGCGGCAGAAGGCCTCTAGACCGCGCCCTTAGCTAATTTTTTGCACGTGCTTTTCACGCCTTGAACCATGCCCAGACCACGAAAATCGGATGCTGAGAAGGCCGCCAGGGGCACGCTGCAGAAATGCCGCATGAACGGCAGGACGATCCCGGTGGCGAAGGACAGGCTGAGCGAAGAGCCGCCGGTCGGCGTGCCGGGAGACGCGAAGGAAGCGTGGGCGCTTGCGGTCAAAAACGCGCCGGAAGGCCGCCTGTCGGTTGTTGACGGCCCTGCGCTCGAGCAATGGTGCCGCACATACGCCTTGTGGCGGAAGATGGCCAAGGCGGTCGAGCATGGGGCGCTCTACGACGTGGACGAAAAGTCGGGAAGCAGGAAGCTGAGCCCGGAATTCACGGCCATGCAGGCCCTTTTGGCGGCATTGATCAAGCTTGAAAAGGAGCTGGGCTTCACGCCGGTCGCCCGCGCGCACGCGCCCGCGGACGCAGCGCCGGAAAAGGACGGAGATTTTGCGGACTTCACCTCGTAATTACTGCGCGATTGCCCGGGATTACGGCGAGCGTGTGCTGAACGGCGAAATCCCGGCCTGCGAGTTCGTAAAGCTGGCTGTTCGCCGGCAAAAAAGCGATCTGGAGCGATATTCCGGGGCGAAATCGGCCTACTACTTCGATGAAAATGAAGCTTCTTTAGTCTGCCGGTTCGTCGAATTGCTCCCGCACACGAAGGGACAGCTCGCCGGGCAAAAAATCAGGCTCGAGCCGTGGCAGGTTTGGATTTTGACCACTGTTTTCGGCTGGAGGCGCCGGTCGGACGGCGGGAGACGGTTCCGCCGCGTCTACATCGAAGTGCCCAGGGGCAACGGAAAGAGCTGTCTCTCCTCCGGCGTTGCGCTCTACTGCCTTCTGGCAGACCACGAGCCCGGCGCCGAAGTGTATTCGTTCGCCACAACTCGGGACCAGGCCGGCATCGTTTTCGGCGATGCGAAGCGAATGGCTCAGCAGACGCCATCTCTTTGTAAGCATTTTGGCCTCGAGATACTGGCGCATTCGCTTTATGTCGAGTCGACGAACAGCACTTTTCAGGCCAAATCGGCCGAAGGGAGCACGCTGGACGGCTTGAATACCCATTTGGCCATCATCGACGAGCTCCACGCCCACAAGACAAGGGCAGTTTATGACGTTGTCGAGACAAGTCTTGGCAAGCGCAAAAACAGCCTGATGTGGGTCATTACGACCGCCGGTTTCGACACTTCCGGCATCTGCTACGAGGTCCGGACGATGGTTCTGGAGGTGCTTGAGGGCACGGTGTCCGACGAAACGCAGTTCGGAATCATCTACGGGCTGGACGCCGGAGACGACTGGAAGAGCGTCGAAGCGCTTGAGAAGGCCAATCCCAACTGGGGTGTGTCGGTCATGCCGGAGATGGTCACTTCTCTGCAGAAGAAGGCGATTGCGCTGCCATCAGCGGCCGGGAATTTTCAGACGAAGCACCTTGATGTCTGGTGCAGCGCCGCATCCGCCTGGATGAACATGCCCGAGTGGCTTCGGGGAGGAGATTCCTCCCTGCGCCGCGAGGATTTCGAGGGTGAAGACTGCTACATAGGGCTAGACCTCGGGTCGAAGTCGGACATGACGGCGAAAGTGCTGCTTTTTCCCCGTGAGAGCGAGGACGGCAAGCCTCGCTACACGGTTTTTTCGGACTTTTATCTGCCGCGGAACGCGGTTCAGAACTCGGTCAACTCGCAGTATCAGGGTTGGGCCGATCAAGGCTTGATCCATGTGACCGAAGGGGCCATGACCGACTACAACGTGGTCGAAGAGGACATCCGGGATGATCTATCCCGGTACAACGTTCTCGGCATCGTCTACGACCCGTGGCACGCCACGCAGCTGATCAACAACCTGGATGATTCCGGGGCTCCCCTGGTGGAGTGCTCCGTCGTTGTCGCGAACGTGTCGAGCCCGATGAAGTCACTCGAGGCCCTTGTGCTCGACCACAGGCTCGCGCATGAGGCGAATCCGGTCATGGACTGGATGATGAGCAACGTGGTGGCGAGGGTAGACGCAAAGGACAATATTTTCCCGCGAAAGGAGCGCTACGAGCAGAAGATCGACGGGCCGGTGGCTTTGATCCTCGCGCTGTTCGGCGCGGAGTCTGACGCCGACGAGTATGCGGATTTTGAAGGTTCTCCCTCGGGCACATTTTTAAGCTGGTAATCACATTTATGTTTCTACAGCGATTGATCAACTGGGTTGCCTCGTGGGGCGGGCCCCTTGGGACGGCTTCAGGCCAGCAGATTCCCCTGCCTACGGCGCCGATAATCGACAACACGAAGCCCGTTCCGGCCGATGCCGCGCTGCAGATATCGACCGTCTACGCCTGCGTTGAACTGCTTTCGAGCACGATCAGCTCGCTTCCGGTCTGCGTGTACCGCAGGCTCCCCTCCGGCGGCCGGGAGCCGTTCAGGGCTTCTCCGCTCTGGTTTCTGTTGCACGACCGGCCCAACAAATGGATGACGCCAGCCGACTTCATCAGCACGATGTGTATGAACCGGCTTCTGCGAGGCAACGCCTACGCCCAGATCGTCTGGGGCGCGGGAGACGAGCCTGTGGCCCTTATCCCGCTCGCCGCGGATCAGATGGAAACATCCGTCGTGGCCGGCGGCATGGTCTACGTTTACACGCAGGACGGTGTTCGGACCATTCTCGCCCCGGAGAGCGTGATTCACTGGAAAGGCCTTGGAAACGGCTATATCGGGCTTGCGAAGCTTGAATTCATGCGGGCCTCGATGAATGAGAGCATTCATGCCCAGGAAAACGCCAACAATCTCTTCGGGAAAGGATCGAAGCCGACCGGTGTGCTGCAGACGGACTCGAAGCTGAACCCGGAGCAGATGGCGATGCTGATTCAGCGCTTCGGGGAGCAGATGTCGAATCCCACGGGCGGACTTCTGATCGCGGATCGCGGCCTTAAGTACGCACAGCTGAGCCTGAATCCTGCGGACGCACAGCTGCTTGAGACCAGGCGGTTCTCCGTTGAGGAAATCTGCCGGTGGTTTGGCGTTCCGGCGGTGATTGTCGGGTCGTCCGTACAGAGCACCTGGGGCTCCGGGATCGAACAGCTGGTGGACGGATTCCACAAATTCACGATCAATCCGCTCCTGACTCAGCTTGAACAGGCTTTTTCTAAGCGCCTGATACCAACGGGCGACGAGGAAACAGAGATCGAATTCAAGACGGACGCCTTCCTGCGCGGGTCGTCCGAATCCCGGGCCAAATACTACACGACGATGGTCGAGGGCGGTCTGATGACGAGAAACGAGGCCCGCGGGCAGGAGAATCTGCCGCCAGAAAAAGGTTGCGACGTGCTCACGACCATGAGCAATTACGTCCCGGTTGATCAGCTGGGAAAGAACCCGGACGCGACCACGGGAGCCAAGCAAAATGGAATTCAAAGACTTTGACATTAAAGCGGCCGAGATGAAGCTTGACGCCGACAAGCGCCTCTTCACCGGATACGCGTCGACTTTCGGCAACACGGACAGCTATGGAGACACGATTCTTCCCGGCGCGTACAAGTCCGTGATCGCTGGCGGCCAGATGCCAGTCATGTTTTACGGTCATGACTGGTCGAGTATCCCGATCGGGAAGTGGCTCACGATGCAGGAGGATGAGAAAGGCCTGCGCGTGACCGGCCAGCTCACCCGGGGGAGTGCCAAGGCGGACGAAGTGCTTGCCGCCCTGAAAGACGGCTCCGTTTCCGGCCTTTCGATCGGCTTTTCGATTGACAAAGGCGACTACGAAGAGAAGACGGACAGCGCATACGGCCGCACGATCAAGAACATCTCCCGGCTCTACGAGATTTCCGTCGTGGCTCTGCCCGCCGATAACTTCGCCAGGGTGACTGAAGTCCGGGCCGAGGACATCGCAGGCATTAAAACAATTCGCGAGCTTGAGGATTTCCTGAGGGATTCAGGCCGGTTCTCGCGCTCGGCAGCGCAGGGCCTTATCGCCCGGTGCAAAACGCTTTTTAAGGCTCAGCGGGATGCCGAGGCCGAGGAAAAAGCGGCTCAGGAACTGCTCATGAGGCTGAAAAACTTCGAGCAGTCACTTTAATTCTCAAGGAAAAATCATGGAACTTAAGGAAATTTCTGACGCCCTCGACCGAATCGAAGGCAAAATGAACGATACCTCCGAGGCCAACAAGGCTGAGCTGAAGCGTCTTGGCGACGAACAGGTGAAGCTCTCCCGACAGCTGATCGAATTGCAGCAGAACGCCGTCAAGGCCGTCGCCCCCAAGGCCGAGGCGAAGAGCGTCGGAGCCCAGGTTGCCGAGTCCAATGCTGTGAAGGCCTTTGTCGAAGGCTCCGCCACCAAGGCTCGCATGGAACTGGCCGAGACCAAGGCCGATGCCGTCAATCCGATCCTCACCCCGACCGGCGGCGTGGTTCAGGCTTACCGCCGCCCCGGCGTTCTGGCCGGCGCTTTCCGCCCCTTCACGATCGAGGCCCTGTTCCCCAACATCCCGGTCGCTTCCAACGCGTATGAGTACGTGAAGGAAAAGGACGCCGGGTTTGTGAACGGCGCAGCCCCTGTGGCTGAAGGCGCTCAGAAGCCCTTTGGCTCGACCGGCTTCGAGCTCATCTCCGGCACTATTAAGACCGTTGCCCACCTCGCCCGCATTTCCAAGCAGCTGATGGAGGATGCTCCGGCTCTCGAAGCCTACATCAATCAGCGCGTCGTCTACGGCGTGGACCTTGCGGTTGAGGATCAGATCACGACCGGCGACGGCAAGGGCCAGAACCTCTCCGGCATTTTCACCACCGGGAACTACACCCCGCACGTCGCCAAGCTGGCTGATCTCGGCACGACCAACGCCACGCTGCTTGACCTGATTCTCTTCGCGAAGACCAAGATCGAACAGAACTACTTCCGCCCGAACGCGATTCTCATGAATCCGCTCAACTGGAGCAAGCTCCAGATGCTGAAGAACGGAAGCGCGGACTACTACCTCACTTCCCCTGCGTCTGTCGCCCAGCCGCAGCTGTGGGGCCTGCCGGTGGTGACCACTCAGGCCGTCGCCGTCGATACCTTCATGGTGGGCGACTTCTCGGCGGCCGGCACGGTCTGGACCCGCACCGGCATGACGGTCGAGCTCTTTGAGCAGGACAGCGACAACGTCGAGAAGAACCTGATCACGATCCGCGCCGAGCGTCGTCTGGGCTTCGGCATCGAACGCCCGGGTGCCCTCTGCGGCGGCGCTCTGACCGTTCCTTCGGCCTGATAGCCGCTAACTGACGCATGCGCCCCGGAGGCTTCCTGCTTTCGGGGCGTTTGCTTTATGAGCGTATGCAAAAAGAGATTCTTTTGAAGAAGGCCGCGCTGCTTCCGTCTGCCGGGCTTGTCAAAGCTGGTACGGTTGTCCGGGTATCCCGGGTCGTCGCCGATTCGCTGATAGCGTCCGGTGCGGCCGAAGAGCCCCCGGTCAAGGTTGAAACGAAGAAGGCGGCGCCCAGGCGCAGAGCGGTAAAGGCATCGTGATGTCAAACGAGACTGAGTTCACAGGAATTGATACAAGCACCGCGGAAAGCGGCGTCACGCTTGAAGAAGCGAAGCGTCATTTCCGCGTGGACCATTCGGAGGATGATTCTCTGATCGCCTCTCTTTGTCTTGCCTGCACCCAGATGGCCGAGCACGAGCTTCAGCACGGGATTATCACCAGGGACGGCGTCGAAGGTTATGCCACGGATCCCTCGGGGGTTCCGGCAGGCATCCGGGCGTGGATTCTGATCCAGGCGGCTCATTTTTACGAGCATCGGGAGGCCGCCCAGGCTGAAAACCTGATCGAGAACCCGTTCGTCGACCGGCTTTTGGACCCCTATCGCACATGGAGGTAGCTCATGAAACTGCCTCAAATTGGCGAGTTGCAGCGCCCTATTGACATCTACAGCCTGGACACGAGCCCTAAGGATGCCTCCGACAGCACGAACGACCTGGCGCTGAAGCTTCACGCCTGGGCGAAGGTGGAAGTGATCGGCGGCGTGAACTACTGGGGGTCTGTTCAGGCAGGCTATGACGTGACTCACCGCTTCATCGTCCGCTACACAAAGGGCACGCGGCCTCAGGACCTGACCCATGCGACAAAGATCCTCTACGAGGGGGCCTGGTATCTGGTGAAGCGCCTGACGGACATGAACGACGCCCACCGCTTTACCGCTTTGGAATGCGAGGCCCAGTATGGCGCTTCTTGATGTCGAGGTTCGCTTCCCGAAGGGCTTCAAGTACGCCGACTTTGATGTGAAGACACTAAAAAGCGGACTTCGGAAAGAGGGACGCGAGATCGCGCGAGTCGCAAAGAACCTTGTTCGCCAAAAGGGCGTTTCAAAGCCGGACGAATACCCGGGACGAGACACCGGCGTGCTGCAGAAGTCAATTAAGCCCAAGCCCTCGAGATCCGGGTTTTCTGCGGTGATCAAACCCTGGAAGACGGATCAGATGGGGAAGGACTTCTACCCGGCCTACGTCTATTACGGCCACAGGGGCCCAAGAACCCGAACCGCGGCCGACAACCGGCGCAGAAAGAAGTCTGTCGGCAAGAAGGTGGCTCAGCCCCGCAAGAATTTCATGGTGGACGCGACAAAGATTGTGGGCGAAGACCGCATCGAATCGAACCTTGCACGACTGATGGACAAGGCGCTGGCCGCGAAGGAGATCTCATTTAAATGAAGCTTGCACCGATCATCGAATGCCTTCGCGAGAACTGCCCGTCCTTCGAGCGGCGCGTTTTCGGAGCTTATGCGTGGTTCAACATCGACGACAGCGTGAGCCCGGCGATGCCCTGCGCGTTCGTCCTTCCGTCCGGCGTGACTGCGGAGACGGCGACAACCTCGACCAAGTACCGCCAGCTGATCGAAAACCATTTTTCGATCAATATTTGCGTTTCGCTTACAAGCGACGACGCTCTGGGGAAAACCGGGCACGACTATCTCGAGGATCTGAAGGAAGAGGTTTTCAAGGCGGTACTGGGGCTTCCGCTCGGTTATCCGGAACAGACGAACAGGATCATCTATTTCGAGAGCCAGAGCGTGAATACGTCGGCCTGCAACCGCGCGAGGCTCGTTGAGACGCTCGATTTTGCCTACGGCGAGCTCCTGATGGGAAGCATAACCGCACAGCAGCGAATCATCGACGCACTGCCGATTCTGCAGTCTGTCAGGCTCAAAGCGAAGAATTTTTCCACTACGGACGAGGATGACAAACTCGTCACCGCTGAACTTTTAATCAAATAAGAGGCAACTATGTCGGTTTCCTTCTCAAACATCCCGTCCGGGATTCGGGTTCCGCTTTTTTATGCGGAGCTCGACAATTCTCAGGCTAATACGGCGACGAGCGTGCTGAAAACGCTGCTGATCGGCCAGATGACAAGCGGAAAGGCCACGGCCCTTAAGCCGCAGCTTGTGTCTTCCTCTGCCCAGGGCGAAGAACTTTTCGGCCACGGCTCCCAGCTCGCGCTGATGAACGCGATGTATCGCAAGAACGATACTTTCGGCGAGGTCTGGTGCATCCCGGTTGCCGATCCGACCGGAACCAAAGCTTCCGCTACGGCTACCGTTTCCGGCACTCCGACCGAAGCCGGGACGATCAACCTCTATATTGGAGCAGTGCGGGTGTCCGTCGCTGTTGCGGTGGATGATACGGCGACCGCCATTGCGTCTGCCATCGCTTCTGCTGTGACCGCCAATGTGGACCTTCCGGTGACTGCAGCCGCGGCCGCCGGGGTGGTGACCTTCAACGCGAAGAACGCGGGTCTTGTCGGCAACGACATCCAGCTCGCAGTGAACCGCCAGGGCTATGCGGCGGGTGAAGAGCTCCCCGAGGGCGTGAGCGTTGCGCTGACGGCCTTCTCGGGCGGAACCGGAACGCCGGATCTGTCTGGGGTGGTGGCCGCGATGGGCGAAGAGCAGTATGACGTGATTGCCTGCCCGTTTGCGGATGCGGCGAGCCTGACCACATTGGCGGAAGAGCTGAACGACAAATCCGGCAGATGGTCTCCGATGCGCCAGCTTTACGGGCACGTTTTCACGGTCAAGCGCGGCTCCGTTTCTGATCTTGTTTCCTTTGGAAAGAGCCGCAACAACCAGCACGAAACCGTCCTTGGCATCGAGTCCGCGGTGGCCTCCTCCTGCTCTGAAGTCCTCGGCGCATATGCCGCCCGGGCCGCGAGCGCTCTCAACAACGATCCCGCCCGTCCGCTTCAGACTCTGGAGCTGATTGGCGTGGCGGCGGCGCAGGCCGGCTCGAGGTTCAACCTCTCGGAGCGCCAGAGCCTCCTCACCTCGGGCATTGCGACCGAGTACACCCAGGGCGGCTACATGAGGATTGAGAGGGCGATCACGACCTATCAGACGAACGCCGTCGGCTCGCCCGACAACTCGTACCTGGATGACTGCACGCTCTTTACCCTCGCGTACATTCTGAGGGATCTGAAGACCGTCATCACGAGCAAATACCCGAGGCACAAGCTTGCCTCCGATGGCACGCACTTTGGTTCCGGGCAGGCTGTTGTCACGCCTTCGATCATCCGCGCCGAGCTCATCGCCGAGTACCAGAAGCTCGAGGAGAAGGCTCTTGTCGAGAATCTGGACGCTTTCAAGCAGAACCTCATTGTTGAGCGCAATGCAGACGATCCGAACCGGGTCGATGTGCTTTTGCCGCCTGACCTCGTGAACCAGCTGAGGATCTTCGCGGTTCTTGCTCAGTTCCGTCTGAATTAAGGAGTTTTAAATGGCTAACCAGAGAATTTCGGGAACCTGCTACATCACAGTGGATGGTGAGGAGCTCAACCTGAGCGGATCCCTCCAGATCCCTGTCAATAAGTACACGCGGCAGGCTGTGACGGCCTCGGGCCGGGTGATCGGCTATTCGGAAACGCCGGTTGTGCCGTCTATTTCTGGCAATTTCTACGTGGATGCTGATTTTCCGCTTGAGAAGCTGCGCACCGCGACCGACATGACGATCGTGGCAGAGCTTGCAAATGGCATGCGCTACACGCTCTCTGACGCTTTCCTTGCGGGCGACAATGCGAATTTCTCACCGGAGGATGGAACGGTTCAGCTTGTTTTCAACGGTGTGAGGGGTGACTGGTCATGAAGCCGGCCGAGGTGATTCTTAAGACCCCGGTGACCTACAAGGGGACGACATACGAAAAGCTCTCTTTTCGCGCTCCAACACTTGCGGACGCCAAAGCGCTCAAGATGGTGGGCGATGAGAAGACCAATGCCGAGGCCTTCGACCATGCCATGCAATACGCGCAGCGTCTTTGCACGACCATCAACGCCGAGGCCTTCGGGCAGGTGACGGTTGAAGACAGCATGGCCATCGCGAAGGCGATCACTCCTCTTTTTGGAATGCCGCCGGTGGGCGAAAGCGATTGACGTCGTCGAGGAATCGATCTTTCGAATGGCGAGGTTCTGGGGCATGTCGCCGGAGGAATTCGGCGGCATGACTCTTGAGCGCATCTGCCAGTACGTGGAAATGACGAACAAGATTCATTCCGAGGAGTGTGAGTGATGGCAGGGCAGGAATATTTGCTGCAGACGGTTCTTCAGCTGAGGGACAATTTGTCCGCTCCGCTGAAGGATGTCCGCAGGCGCATGAACGCGTTTGGAAGATCGATTCGCGAGCTCAATCGGGCTTCGATGGATCTGGCCGGTATGATTGCGAAGCCTTTCGCTGTTCTTGCCGGAGCTGGCGGCTTTTCCATTAAAGGTGCTGTTTCCTCGTATCTGGAACTGGCCGATGCGATTGACAAGGCTTCGATCCGGGCCGGCGTTTCGGTCGAAGCGCTGCAGAAGCTTCGATATGGCGCGCAGAATTCCGGAATGAGCGCCGAGGAGCTGGACGGGGCTCTCACGAAGCTCACATCCAACATGAGCAAGGCGGCCGCGGGACAGAACGACGAGCTTGTCGCTATGTTCCGTCATCTGGGCATCGCGCTTAAAGACAGCAACGGACACGTGCGAAGCGCGGCGGACGTGATGAACAATCTCGCCCAGGCGGTGAAGAACAACGAATCGCCTGCGGCGCGGATGCAGATTCTGACGGCCGCTTTTGGCGACAAGATGGCCGCAAGGCTGATCCCTCTTCTCAAGGACGGGGCCGAGGGGCTTCAGGCTTTTGGCAAGAGGGCTGAAGAGCTGGGCCTTGTCATGTCGGCCAAAGACGTCAAGGCGGCCAACGAGTTCGGGGATCAGCTCTCTGAGCTCCAGTCGGTCACGAAGACGATTTCGACCGCGATCGGATCAAGGCTACAGCCTGTGCTTCAGGGATTGATCGCCCCCATGGAAGAGACGATCGTCAAGTGCCGCGATCTGATCGCGACGAATATTCAGTACTTTGTCGAAGAGTTGACCAAGGAGCTGAAGGGTGTTGACTGGCAGGGGATGATCCAGGGGGCGTTTGATTCGGTTCGGGCTTTGACGGACTTTATCAGATCCATTGGCGGCGTTTCCACCATCCTGAAGGCTTTTGGTGTTCTGATCGGCATGGATCTTGTGATCAAGGTTGGGGCCTTCGTTAAATCAATCGCAGCGGTGATCGGCGCGCTGAGGCTTCTCGGGGTGGCAGCCATGACGAATCCTGTGGGACTGCTGCTCACGGCGCTGGGGGCCGGGATCGCGCTGGCTATCAAGTTCAAGGACACATGGATGCCGGTGCTTGACAGCTTCCTCGACAAACTGTCCGCCGTCGGCAGTTTCTTGAAGAGGCTTTTCGGGGAAACAGAAGAGCTGTCGAGCCAGGGAAGCAAGCTCTCCGACAGCTACGACAGGCTTCCGGCGGGGTTCAGGGGTGTGGACGAAGGCGTGGTGGCGGGCAACGGCAGAGTGACAGCCCAAAGCGAAGTGCGCCTTCGTATCCAGACGGACAAGGGAACCACGGTTAGGACAGAGGGCGTTCGGTCGAACGGTCCAGTATCGCTCACAACCGACTACAGCTATGGAATTGATTGAACATGCCGACGTTTGAAGAAAAACTCTGGCCCGCATCTTTTAGGGGCGTGCCCTTCTCCGTCACGGACAGCAGCCTGACGATTGGAAGAAGAGTGCATGTCTTCGAGTATCCCCAGAGGGACAAGCCTTTTGTAGAGGACCTCGGGAAAAGCGCTCGAGAAATCACGCTGACGGCTGTTTTTGCGGGACCGGAGTACATCACCGGCATGAACCGCCTGCTTGAAGCAATGGAGCAGGAGGGGGCCGGCGTACTCGTACACCCGATGCTGGGCAGTATGACGGTGACGCCGAAGGCGACGACCAAGGTCACGTATTCGACGACAAAACTTGGGTTTTCGTCCGCCGAGCTCGTTTTCGTCGAGTCCGGTGATTATGTTTTTCCGACTTCGTCGACCGACACTGCTGCGGCAAGCGCTTCGGCGTCTGAAACTCTGAAGCAGAGCGCCCTGGACGCATTTCTAGATAAGTTTGATCTTTCCGGCGCCCAGGATTTCGTGAAAGCTGCCGTCACGGGGAATCTTTCGAAGTTCTTTGAGCTCAGCGACTATAAAGAGCTCTGCCGGCTGTTTTCCGTGTCCGACGAGATGTCGGAGCTGTCGGCCAAGGCAATTTCCCTTGTGAGCAGCGATGTCGAGGTGTTTGCGAAGACCGTCGCCGACTCCTTCGGGTATTCGAGGCTGGCTTACAGCGTCAACAACTGGAGGCGTGTGACGAGGCTCTTAAGTCGCCTGGTGAAATCGGACGGCATGAACAACGATTACCAGACGGGGCAGGTTTCAGATGAAGAGGCGAGAACGACAGCTCAGTCTTCGGCCGTCCAGTCTCTTGCTCGTCAGACGCTGCTTGCTGAAGCCGTTTCGGCATCGGCCAAGGTCGGCGGCGATGAGGATACGGCGGAGGGCGGCATAGCCTACGAGGACATGATCGCTGTTCGCGACCAGGTTCTCGCCGCGCTTGATGCCGAGATGTTGGAGACTGAAAGCGATGATGTTTATCTTGCGCTCGAAAATGCTCGCGCTGCAGTATCGGACGACATGACGACCCGGGCTCAAGACTCCGCGCGGTTAATAACTGTTACACCTCCGGAAGTGCAGCCGGCCCTTGTGGTTGCCTATAATTTTTATGAGGATGCCGCCAGGGAGAAAGAGATTATCGACCGCAACGGCATCCGGCACGGCGGGTTTGTTCCCGCCAGGGAGCTGAAGCTTTTGAGCAGGTGACTGCCATGAAAAAGATCCTTGCTGTTGCTGCGGTGCTTGGGGTGCTCTTAAGCGCGAACGCGTTTGCCGAACAGGAGATAATTCATCGCTGGGTAGATCCTGACGGATCTAAGAATTTCAGCGTTGAATATCTTCCGGATCCGCCGAGCAAAACAATAAAGCACATTGTTATTGATTCGAAGTCCCTGGAAAAGGTAAAAGCAGATGAGGCGGCAAGGAAGGCGAAGGACGAACAGGATCGACTGGCAAGAGAAAACTACTTTCACGACAACGGTTGGTCGGGAAGATATAAGGAATACGTAAATCCCGTTACTAAGCAGCGGATTCTCGTGGATCCGGAAACGCGGAACATCAAGCTTCCAGAATAAATAAGCGGGACAATCAACCCCAAGGGCGCTCAGAGAAATCCGGGCGCTTTTTTTTTTTTATGACTCCTGAAAACGAAGTAACCCTGTATGTCAACGGGGAAAAGTATCTTGGCTGGACATCTGTTCAGATTGAGGTGAGCGTTAATTCGTTAGTGCGGGCGTGCCAACTGGGAGCGGCGAGAACTTCAAACAGAGCCAGTCTTTGCGAAGGCATAGAAGAGGGACTTGAGGCTGTTGTCAAAATAGGGTCCGATACGCTGTTAACAGGTTTTATTGTCAACAAGACCATTAGCTATACGCACGAAAGATCGGACATTCAGATAACGATTAAAAGCAAGACGGTAGATTTGGATGAATGCATGATCCCTCCTGGGAAACCGCATCAATGGAAAAGGGCGACGGTTTCCTCAGTAATAAAAACGATCGCTGGATATTACGGAATTGAAGTGGTGGACAACGGCCTTGCCAAAAATGTCAGGGCAATTGATTTTTCCACCCACGAAACTATTGGCAGCGGAATCACAAAACTGCTGAAGGATGACAGCCTGCTTATAAATGACGACGAGTTTGGCAACTTGGTTGTTTGTGGCAAGACTCAAAACGGAGAGGCGCATGATCAGCTTATATATGGCCAAAACATTTTGACCGGGTCCAGAGCGCACGATATATCCAAGGTTTTTAAAACCTATGTCGTTATCGGGCAGGGAACGGATCCAGAAAGCAAGAACAGCAAACCGGCGAACTCAATTTCAGAGCAGGCTGAAAACTCCGATTTTCCAAGAAACAGGGTTTCCGTTACCGAACAGTCCGGCAACAGAACTCGAAAAGAACTCAAGTCCAGAGCCGAGCACCTGATGGCCAATTCCATTGGGAACGCTGATGTTTTGACCTATCAGGTGCAGGGGTGGAGGCAGAGCAACGGGGATCTATGGAAACAGAACATGAAGGTTCGGATTAAAGATCCGATGCTCGGCATAAACCAGAGGCTGTTGGTTTCGAAGATTACTTACAGGCTCGATAAAGACGGTTCAACCACAACAATGACACTAAAAGATCCGTCTGCTTTTACCGTCACTGATCTTCCTGATGTCGACAAAGGCAAGAAGACCGTGGCGAAGAAGGTCCAAAAAGGTACGACATTCTTAGCCAAAGCGGGGTCCGGACGATTATGAGCAGCGGTTTGATTGATCTGATTACAAGAGGCGTTCTGATGGCGAAGAACGCTGCCCGGAAGATGCGGACGGTGCAGGTGCAGCTCTTCGCCGATGACCTGAGGGACGATGTCGAGCATTTTGAGCCGTATGGATTCACCTCTGAGGCCAAGACAGGCGCCGAGGTGCTTGCCGCATCCCTTGCCGGAGACAGAGAGCACACGATCGCATTCTGCATCACCGACCGACGCTACCGCCCCACGGGGCTCAAGGACGGCGAAGTTTGCGTTTTCGATGATCTGGGGCGAAAGGTTTACTTCTCCCGATCCGGGATCGTTGTCGAGGGCAAGGATTCGCCGGTGACAGTAAAGAGTTCTGGTTCTGTGACGATTGACGCTCCTGAGACCACAGTCACGGGAAAGCTGATCGTGAATGGGGACATTCAGGGCAAGGCCCAGATTTACGACTCGAAGGGCCGGATGCAGAGTATCAGGGGCACCTACAACGGACATACGCATAACGGCGGCGTTAGCCCGGATCAAAAGATGTGAGGTGAAGATGATTGATTACGACAAACTGGCAGAAGATGAAGCGCAAAGACTTTTTATGAAGATTTTTGCCAAAGGCTTTGTGGCTGGTGGCGTGACGGTATTCATCTTTGCTGTTCTGCTTGTAGGCGTGATTTTTTGCGTTTCTTATTTCATGCGGTAAATCTGCGCTCTTTACCGCCGAGGAAAAGTAAAACCCAGTCAGACGGGCATCTGGCTGGGCTTTTTTATGACCTCAATCGTATTGAGGACACTGGAAATTATAGCAATGGTGATCATGAAACTTCTCGCCCCGGACCAAAAGCTTCGGCTGTGGGGAAGGGTTCTTCCGTGGGCCGTTATCGCCTGCCTGGTGATGGTCGCCGCGTCCTTTTCGTGGAGCTTGGTCAAATGATTCTGATGCTCAACGGCGTTGAGTCGACTTTGTCCGATTTTTGTGACGATGAGTTAAGACGGGCTGTGTACAACAGCCTTTTTTCATGGGCGCGGGCTTCGGATTCAGACGAGCTCCCAGGGGACTCGAAACAGGGATGGTGGGGGGATACCTACGCGGATGACCCCGGCGACCAGTTTGGGTCGAAGCTTTGGCTGCTGTCTCGAGCGAAGGTGACACAGGAGACGCTGCTTAAAGCTCAAGACTACGCCGCGGCGGCGCTGCAGTGGATGATCGATGACGGCATTGCCAAAGGCGTAGACGTTTCCGCAGAACGGGGAGGTGCCGACCAGCTGAATCTAACGGTAACGATTCAGAAACCGAGTGGCGCAGACCTGATCGGCATGAGGTTTCAAGACATTTGGAGCGAATGATGGCATTTGTTAGACCAACACTGCGGGAGCTGATTTCCCGCATAAGCTCGGGAATCCAGTCGCGCCTGAGCGTTCCGCAGGTGCGCAGAAGCAATGCGACCGTTTACAGCCGGGTGCTGGCAGGAGCGAGCCATGAGCTGCACGGCTTCATTGAGTACGTCTCCAAACAGATTTTCGTCGACACGGCAGACTCCGAGCATCTCGACCGCCATGCTTCAATCTTCGGGATCACAAGAAAGGCCGCCTCGAAAGCCTCTGGAACGGTGAAATTCAGCTTTCAGGACGGCGTTGTGAACGTACCTGTAGGGACAATTCTGCAGGGCGGAGACGAGCAGCAGTTCCAGGTGACGGTCGCTCCGGATGCGGAGGGGGTTTCCTCTGTTGAGGCCCTAGTAGCGGGAGAAGCTGGCAACATCGAATCCGGCGATACGCTCACGCTGATCTCGCCAATCGAAGGTGTTTTTTCCGAGGCTGAGTCTCGAGGTATTGCGGGAGGAGCTGATGCGGAGGACGACGAAAGCCTGCGGGCCCGTGTTCTTGCACGGCAGCGGGAAACGCCGCATGGAGGTACTTCGTCTGATTATGTCCAGTGGGCCCTGGCTGTACCGGGTGTGACAAGAGCCTGGTGCTATCCGCTCGAAAACGGAGACGGAACGGTTGTTGTGAGGTTTGTCTGCGACGATCTGGCAGACATTTCCCCGACGTCCGAAATGGTGAAGCAGGTTCAGTCCTATATCGATTCAAAACGCCCGGTAACGGCTGACGTAACCGTCATGGGTCCGACGCTCAAGGCGGTCAATATCGAAATCAGTACGCTCACCCCGGACACTTCTGATGTCAGGGCGGCGGTTGAGGCCGAGCTTAAGGACCTGTTCATGAAGGAGAGCGAACCCTCGAGGAGCATCTATCTTTCGCACATAAGAGCGGCCATTTCGGCCGCGGCGGGTGAGGTTGACCATGTCCTCGTGTCTCCGACTTCCAACCCGACAGCGGGAACAAATGAGCTTCTCACGCTGGGGACGATCACATGGAACTGACGACACAGGAAGAGTACTCCCGGATGCTGAAGCAGCTGCTTCCGCCGGGGCCTGCGTGGCCGAGGGGTGATGCCGCATCCCTCATGGGGATGATGATCGAAGTTTGGGCGGAGGAATTCAGTCGCATCGATTCAAGAGTACGGGCGCTGATGCGGGAGGCCGACCCTCGCTTTGCTGTGGAAACTTTCGAAGACTGGCTGGACGACTGGGGATTGCCTGACGACTGCATTCGAGCCTGGTCCAGTGCCAATCAGACGACGCTGCGCACACTGCTCATGTACAAGATCAAGAACATCGGCAGGCAGGACAGGGCCTATTTCTTTGAGCTGGCCGAAATGTTTGGGTATCGAATCGTCATTGATGAGTTCCGCCAGCACTCCGTTCAGTCAACCTCAATGGATGCGGTCTGCGGCGAGAACTGGAGGCACGTCTGGCGAGTTGACGTGATGACCGGAGCCGGGTCTGTCATGGGGTATCACAACACGCTGGGACCGGTAAACGAGGCGCTTGCGTGGTGGGGCGACAGGCTCATTGAATGCCTGATCAAGCGCTACAAGCCGGCGCATACCGACCTCTATTTCGGCTACTACAGTTTTGAAGGAGACAATGCGTAATGGACAGGATCTTTCTTTCCGGAGCCGTGCAGAACGAGCCCAATATTCCCGATGATGTTGACCCGGGATATCCGACAGACGGATCGTCCGGTGGCGGCATAGCGTCAACCGTACCCGGGGCCATCTGGTACAACGCGGTCATGATGGAGCTGATCAACGCCATCAAGGGAGGCGGCATCACACCGGACCGGCACGACAATGCCCAGCTCGACGCAGCTATCAAAGCCCAAATCAAGACCGTGAACCAGGCTCTGTCAGACGCTGTTGCCCAGATCCAGGCAAAAGTTGCTCAAGTTGAAGTGGTCCCGCCCGGAGCAATCATGTTCTTCCCGACTTCTTCTTCTCCGAACGCAAACTGGCTTGTATGCAACGGCCAGGCGGTGAGCCGTTCGGCCTACGCGAACCTGTTCTCTGTGATCGGGACCAAATATGGCTCGGGTAACGGGAGCACGACATTCAATCTGCCATATCTGATCGACAAGACGGTGTGGGGCGGGCAGAGCAATGTAGGCGAGCAGAGAAGCGCGGGGCTTCCAAACATAACTGGCGGCATCAAGGTCGCGGTTGACTCCGGCGGCGAACGCAATGCATGGGGCGCGGCTTATTACGGCGGAGCATACGACCCGAATTTCAGGCATATGAACGAGGGATATCACGAGTGGGGCAATGAAATCGTGTTCGATGCCTCTCGCTCCAACGGAATTTATGGACGGTCAGGCACAGTGCAGCCTCCGGCTCTCGTTTTGCTCCCCTGCATTCATATTTAGGCTTTTATTAGAAAGATAAGCCCCGCCCAGACGGCCATCTGAGCGGGGCTTTTTATATGGAAATCGAGACTTTCCATGAATGAAATTATACCCGTGCTGGCGGCACTTTTGCCGCTGAGAGAGGCCATGATGAAGCCAGACAAGGAACTTCCTGCTTATCTGCGAGTGCTGCGTTGGGGAGTGACGATCTTTGTTCTCGCTTACGGGATCCTGATTATTGCCGAGAAGATGAAAAGCATTTTCTTTTAGAGGTAAAGATGAAGAGACTTTATTACTCAGACGCATCTGATACACCGCCAACGCCTCCCAAGAATCCGATCACAAATCAGTATCCGCAGGATGGAAATCGAGCGAAAAAGCAGATGCCGACAGTGATCGGGGCATACTGGTACCACATGATCACCGAGGAATTCATGGCGGTGATCGAGCAGGCCGGGTTGGAGCCGTCGCTTACAAACCTGCATCAGCTGGCTGATGTGTTTGCCGACTTCAAGACGCGGGCCGCAGGGGCTGAAGCTTATAAAGAAGCGGCTGAAGCGGCCGCGACTCGAGCTGAAACGGCGGCTACTGGCGTTGTGACGGAAACAGCCTCGAAGATTCAGGAGATCGACGCCGAGGGCGACAAGCAGGTTAAGGCTGTTCAGGACGCCGGGTCGACTGTTTCGTCTGACATCGAAGCGGGGAAAACCGCCCTGCAGAGCAAGCTCACGGAGCTTATTGCACAGCTGGATGCAGAGGGAGGAACCGAGGCCGCGTACGTGAAGC
>NZ_JAKNCT010000011.1 GCF_022134585.1 Mesosutterella porci | reverse complement strand
GTTTTGAGATCGTAAAGGATCGAGCTCCCTGCTTCAGTAACGTCAATACTTTTTGACGAATTTCAATCGAGATCTTTTTGGACATGAAAATCCCCAGAAAGTGTCTCACCTTCTGGGGACAGTTCAGCCCTCCGCCTTTTCACAACTGGGATCCCTGCGGCTGTCCGGGAAGGATAAGTATCCTGAACCGAGGGTTCAGGGCGGTCGCCTCCACGGCGGACGAGGCTCGGACATCGCGTGTCCGAAAGCGCTTTCGGCCAATGAGATCAGCGGCCTAGCACGTAGTGCATTGGTTCTGGAACATTAAATCCTTGGATCCGGCCAGCGCAGGGAAAACTTTCATGGCGGCCCGAGTGGACTGAGCCTTCTTCCGGGGCCGCTCACCTTTCTTTGTCATTCTAATCCCGCGGCAGAGAGGCATCCACAGCCTCCGGCGCGCTTTCCGCCGGGGTCTGCTCGGGCTGGTTGCGGGCAATCGCCGCTTCGCATTCGGCCCGAAGCTGCTCGATTTTGCTGGAAGCCTCTTGCTGCCTGCTTTTGTTGATCCTCGCCTCTTCGTCCTTGTCGAACCCGGTCCATATGAGATCGAGCGCCACCATGACCGCGATCTGGTCATAGCCGAGAACCCTGCCGGATTCCCTGATTTCGCGCATTCTCCGATCGAGCTCCGCGCCGCAGCGCTGAAGTTTTTCAGCATTTTCCGGAGCCACGGCTAGACGGAAGGTCCGGTCCATGATATTCAGAGAAAGATCTGACATAGGCGGTCTGTCCCGCTATCGCTCAGCCCGGGGGTCAGGCCGCCGCGTTCTGCTCCTGAGTCTGGTCGGAGGCATCCTCCTCCACGATCGGCTCGATGTTGGTGTCGCGCGTGAGCTGCTCGATCAGCAGGCCGATCCGGATGCCGGTGTCTTCCAGCTTTCCGCGGGTTTTGGCCAGCTCGTCCTTGGTGCTGGCCAGCTCCGCCTGAGTGTCGGAAAGCTGCTTTTTCAGCTCATCGTTTTCCTGATGGAGGTGATCCGCGCGCTGGACGAGCTGCGTGACGATGGAATCGAGTGCGTCAAGTTGTTCTTGCATTTTTTACTGCCTAATCAAGAGAAGAAACTCTGCGGTCCTTTGCAGGGGCCTGCAGATCAAACTTTAACTGATTTACCGGGGAATTCCGAGCACGTCGGCCATGGAGTACAGGCCTGCGGCCTGATTCACGAGGAAACGCGCCCCGACAAGGGCGCCGTCGGCATAGCCTTCCCGGGTGGTGCTGTGATGGGAGATCTCAACCCTTTCCCCGGTTCCTGCGAATATGACCTTGTGGATTCCCACGACATCGCCTCCGCGGAGGGCGGCAAAGCCTATTGTCCCATTCTTTCGCGGGCCTGTGTGGCCTTCGCGGGAAAGAATGGCCACTTCATCGAAATCCTGGCCTCTGGCCCGCGCGATGCACCGCCCCATTTCAAGCGCGGTTCCGGAGGGTGCGTCGACTTTGTTGCGGTGGTGCATTTCCACAATTTCCACATCCGTGTCCGGCAGTAGCCTGGCGGCCTCGGAGACCAGGCGGAAAACGGCGTTGACGCCGACCGAGGTGTTGGGCGCGAGAATGACGGGAATCGACCGGGAAGCCTCTTCGATCGCTTTTTTCTCTGCGGCGTCAAAGCCCGTTGTTCCGATCAGAACGGGTTTTTTAAGCCGAACGCATTCGGGCAGGATCGCCAGCGTTCCTTCAGGACGCGAGAAATCAATGACAACATCGGCCTTGCGCAACTCCTGCGGGTCGTCGGAGACCGGAACTCCCGTCGCAATGCCGCTGGGGGCGCCTGCGTCTTTGCCGACGCCGGCGCTTCCGACGCGCCCTAAGGCAGCGCTGAGCTCCATGTCCTTTGCGGCCGCGAGGGCCTTGACGAGCATCTGGCCCATCCGGCCGCAGATGCCTGAAACGGCTACCTTAATCATTTGGATTCCTTTACTGGCTCGGAGGGCTGCCCGGCAGTCCCCTTGGTCTTGTCAGCAGGGGCGGAGGTGGTCTCCTGTTTTTTCTGCTTGTTCTTCTCAAGGGCATCCTTGTCGTTGAGAATCAGCAGGTCTGCCGTCGTTTCGTCCGGCATTTGATCTGCAGTCCACCTGGAGACGCGGCCGTCGTTGCCGAAGTACACCGTGAGCTTGCGGATCTCGGTGTCGCCGCTGCGGCGGTTCAGGTAATAAACGTAATCCCAGCGGTCTTTATGGAACACATCCTGGAGCAGCGGCCGGCCCAGGAGAAACTGCACCTGCTCGGGAGACATGCCTTTTTCCAGCTGCCCGATCATCTCCGAGGTGACGAGATTGCCCTGATGGACGTCCGGGCGGTAGGGATGTAGAAAAGTCGGGGTCCACGCGACGGCGGAATCCCAGGCTCTGGACATGGTCTGGCAGCCTGCCAGCAGTGAGCAGGCAGATGCAATAACGGTAGCTGCGAGCAGCTTATGCGGGAGTGCCATATGTATCCGACGAGAAAGATGCCTAAGTGAACTGTTTATAAAACTTCACGTATCATAAGACAAAAGAGAAAACTTCCGCAGAGTCTTTGTCTATGAGTGAAAGCGAAAAGCGGCATGATCAGCTGGCAGAGCTGAAGCAGGCGGGCCTGAAGGCAACCGGCCCGAGAATGAAGATACTTGAGATTTTCCAGCGCGAGTCCCAGAAGGGAAGCCGGCATATGTCGGCCGATGGCGTTTATAAAGAGCTGCTTGCTGAAAATATGGATATCGGCCTTGCCACGGTGTACCGCGTGCTCACCCAGTTTGAGGCCGCGGGGTTGCTGACGAGGCATCATTTTGGGGAAGGTTTTGCGACGTTCGAACTCGATGACGGCTACCACCACGACCATCTGGTCTGCACCCGGTGCGGCGCGGTAGAGGAATTCGTGGACCGCGACATCGAGGAGCGTCAGAAGGAAATAGCCAAACGGTTCGGCTTCCGGCTGGAAAGCCATTCCCTGTCGCTTTACGGCATCTGCTCGGCCTGCCAGAAAAAAGAGCGGGAGAAATCCGGCCGTTGAGGTTGCTCTCCGCTCCGCGGATCAGCCGTTATTTTTTCAGCTCGTAGATGACAGGCGGGTCATCTTTGAGCTTGCTGTAATCGTGGTTGCCGAAAACGCGCACCCGGCTGTCGTCCTTACGTCCCCAGAAGTCTGCCTCGGAGTCTGCGGGGAAAGTGGAGGTGCTGATGCCGAGCCACTGGGCGAGTCCCTGAAGCATTCGGAATCCGCTGCGGGCTGCCGGATTGACCTCGTGGGTCGTGCTGGTGCTTGAGATGGAGAAAAGCGGGACGTCGTAATTCTGTCTCGCGTCGTACCCGTGCTCGAGCTCTTTGCCGGTTTCCGTTCCGGGCTTGGGCTGCATGGACAGGCCGTGATCGGCGAAGTAAAGAAGCGACCAAGTCCTGCCTCGGCTGCCGAGCATTCTGACGATTTTTTCAATCATCTCGTCCATCATCCGATAAGTCGTGAGGTAGCAGGACATGCTGGGATCTCCCACGTCCCATTCGACGGCGCGGCCCGAGAGACGTGTGCAGAAGGTCGGGTGGGAGCCCATCAGGTGGAGCACGAAAAGCCTGGGACCATCTGCGGGTGTGTCGAGTGCCTCGCGCAGCTTGGGCAGCAGCTCGAAGTCGTCCACGTTGGGATCTGCGTAATTGCCCTTGAGCCAGATCGTGTGCTTGGCCCGAACGCCGATCTGGGCGATGGGGTTGTCATAGGCCCCGCCGCGGCCCTGGTTTGAAAGCCACCAGGTGTTGAATCCGGCGCTGTTGGCCAGAGTGAGGACATTGTTGGCGCTGTTGAAGCTGTCCGTTCCGGGCTTGTTCAGCGACAGGAGTCTGGGCAGCGAGATCCCGGTGTTGCCGCCGGGGGCGACGAAGTGGCTGAAAAAAATGCCGGGCGATTTCCTGAGAAAGGGGGTCGTGTCCAGCGGGTAGCCGTACACCGATGCATAGTCTCTTCTCTGGCTTTCGCCAATCACCAGGACGTAGTCCTGGAAGCGGGGCTTTGCGGTGACGTCAGCCCAGCTCGGTTCCGGTGCAGAGGCCTCGTCACGGAGCTCCTGCGCTCCGGACCAGGCCGAAACGGCCAGATCCTTGGCAAAGCCGACGGCCTGGATTGAATCCAGATCCCGGCCGCGCCCGTAAGTCTGGATCCAGACGGCGGCGGCGAGCGCGATGGCGCAGCAGCACACGGGCGCGGCCCTCAGCTGCAGATTCCGGCAGACCCGGATGGCAGCCAGCCCCAGAACCAGCATGCCGGCCGTCCCCAGGAACAGCCAGGGCGGCGTATTGGAGGCAAACTCGGCGGCTTCCGCCGGATTGGTCTGAAGCAGGGCGACAGATATCAGAATATTGGGTCTGCCGTAGAGCATGCCCGCGGGAAAATACAGAGCGGCGGCCGCAACGGCCGGGATGGCGATCAGCCGTCTGGTCAGCCAGTGCTGGGAGAGAATCAGCAGGGCCAGCACCGGGACAAGGAAGTTCACCGGGTCGAGGCTTTTCCACGGCATGTCTCCAGAGTGCGAGTAGCCCATGGCGGCAGGCAGCACGAGGTTGAAGGCGGACGTTAGGATCAGAGCGAAGCCCCAGCGCCATATGTTTCTGCGGGAGAACGGGCCCGGGCTGAGGCGGGAGAAAATCAGCATAACCAGCGGCAGCTAGACAAAAAATTCCTGAAAAACCGCATTCTAATCGGAAGCCTCTTTTGAAGGGGCGGAGTTTTTCAGCATCTCACGGGCATGAACGATCGTGGCCTGGGTCATTCGAATGCCTCCCAGCATTCGTGCGATTTCCGTGACTCTTTCTTCCTTGCCGAGGGCTTTCACGGAACTCGTTGTCACTCCGCCCGCAGTCTGCTTTTCAACATGCAGGTGCCTGCCGGCGCAACAGGCGACCTGGGGTTGGTGCGTGACGCAGATCACCTGCCTGTCCCTGCCCAGCGTCTGCAGGAAGCGTCCCACCACTTCGGCTACGGCTCCGCCGATGCCGGCGTCCACCTCGTCGAAGATAAGAGTTCCAACGGGCGTGGCCTTGGCTGTAATGACGGCAATGGCGAGGCTGATCCTCGAGAGTTCGCCGCCGGAGGCGACCTTGGTAAGCTCGCGGGGCGCGACGCCCGCGTGGCCCGCGACCAGGAAGTCGCAGCGCTCCAGTCCGAACGGGCCGGACTCGGTTTCGCTCAGCTTCACTTCGAGCCGTCCGCCCTCCATCGACAGGACCTGCATGGCTTTGGTCACCTCCCGGGACAGGGAGGCCGCGGCTTTTTTGCGGTTTCGCGACAGGCCTGCGGCGGCCTGCATATAACGCCCGCGCGCTTCTTTTTCAGCCTCGGAGAGCCCCTCGGTGTCAATACCCTGCTCCAGCGCAGCAAGCTTTTCCTTCACCTGACTGCGAAGCTGCGCCAGGTCCTCGGGCCTCGCGTGGAATTTGCGGGCCGTGTCATAAAAGGCCGAAAGCCGGCGGTCGAGCTCGGCGAAACGCTCTTCGTCGAGGTCGCTGGAGTCGAGGTACTGCCTGAGGGAGCTCGCGGCGTCATCCACTATGCTGGAGGCGTCGGAGAGCTGCTGCACAAGGTTCTCGAGCTTCGGGTCGTAGCGCGCCAGAGACTCGAGCCTGCTGCTGGCCTGGCCGATGCAGGAGGCGGCTGACGCGTTATCGTCGTCGGACAGCGCCTCCAGCGCCTTCCCTATTCCCTCGACGATGGAGGATGCGTTGGCCAGCCTGGTGTGCTCTTCAGAGATCCGCTCCCACTCGCCCGGCTCCGGGGCTAGCGCCTCGAGGTCTTCGCTCATCCAGGACAGGCGGTTCATTTCCTCCTGCAGCGACGCGAGCCTGGAGGCGGCAGACTCCAGGCTGCGGCGGGTTTCCTGCCAGGTTTCGTAGAGCTCCCGGACGGCGTTTCGCTTGTCCAGAATTTCGCCATGGGCGTCCAGCAGCCGCAGCTGTTCCTGGGGCTTGAGCAGCGACTGGTTGGAGTGCTGGCCGTGAATGTCAACGAGTCTTTCGCCCAGGGCGCGCATCTGCGCCGCCGTGGCCGGTGAACCGTTGATCCAGGCCCGGGAGCGCCCTGACGAGTCCAGAGTGCGGCGCAGCAGCAGTTCCTTGTCCGAATCAAAACCGTTCTGGGCGAGCCAGCGCTCCAGCCTTTTGCTGGAGGAGAAGATGGCGCTGATCTCAGTCTTCGGCGCACCTTCCCGAATGACGACCGTGTCGGCGCGGGCTCCGAGAAGCAGCTGCAGGGCGTCGATCAGAATGGACTTGCCGGCACCGGTTTCGCCGGTGAGCGCCGTGAATCCCGGGCCGAGCTCGAGGCTGAGGTGAGGAACAATGACGAACTCGGAAAGCGATAGGCACTGCAGCATCGTCAGTTCTCCAGAAAGCGCCGCTCCGCGCTCACTCTCCCGAGGTTTCCTGCTGGCTGAAGCCGGGATTGGTCGGCATCAGGTTCCATTTCAGCTTGCGCCTCAGAAGGTCAAAGTGGTTGTATCCGGCGGGATGCAGCAGCGAAAAGTGATTTTTCCCGACATGGATGTGAAGCACATCGCCCTCGTCCATGGGCCAGAATTCCTGCATGTCGAAATACGCCTGGCCGTCCTTTACTTCCGTCAGCTCGATGTCGACGACCGAGGAGAGCGGCAGGACAATGGGCCGGTTGGTCAGCGTGTGCGGGGCAACCGGGACGAGCTCGGCGCCCAGCAGCGACGGGTGCAGTATCGGGCCTCCGGCTGCGAGCGCGTAGGCCGTAGAGCCGGTGGTCGTGGCGTAGATGATGCCGTCGGCTCTCTGCGTGGACATGCGCTGCCCGTCGACATAGATCGTGAACTCCACCATTCCGCCGATCCGCCCGTGCGTGATGCCGGCGTCATTGATGGCGTTGGACTCGTAGACCTTTTTTCCCTTGTGCAGCACCGAACCCTCGATGACGGGGCGGTCGTCGCGGACGAACCGCCCCTCCATCATCTGAGGGATGATCTGCTCAACCTCTTCGAGGACGATGTCGGTGATGAACCCGAGCCGGCCGGCGTTGATGCCGATGATGGGCCTGCCGTAAGGGGCAAGCAGCCGGCCCACTCCCAGGGTTGTGCCGTCGCCGCCGAGCACGATGGCGACGTCTGCCTTCTCGCCGAGCTCCTGCGGGCTGTGCGGTTTCCAGCGGTTGCCTTCCCCCATGGTTTTGAATGCAGCTTCATCGAGCAGGGGCTCGACTCCCGAGCGGCAGACCACATCGAGTAGCCTCGCAAGAAGCGACCGCGGCAGCCCGGACTGCTTGACGAAGATGGCCGCTTTCTTAAAGACGGGCATTGCGTTACTGTCCCGCATCGACTCCGGCGGCAATGTGGTAGCCGGCGTCCACGTAGACGATGTCGCCGGTGATGCCGCTTGCCAGATCCGACAGCAGGAAGGCGGCCGCGTTGCCGACTTCATCGGTTGTCACGTTCTTCTTGAGCGGAGAGGCCTGCTCCGTCTGGTGCAGCATTTTCCCGAAATCCTTGATCCCGGCGGCGGCCAGCGTCTTGATCGGGCCGGAGGAAATGGCGTTAGCCCTGATTCCGTCCGCTCCGAGGGACAGCGCGAGATAGCGTGTGGAGGCCTCGAGGGCGGCCTTGGCGAGGCCCATCGTGTTGTAATTCGGAACAGCGCGCTCGCTGCCCAGATACGTAAGCGTCAGAACAGAGGCCTGTCTGCCCTTCATGAGCGGCAGAAAGGCCTTGGCCAGGGCCGGGAAAGAATAGGCGGAGATGTCCATGGCCGTGGCGAAGGCGGAGCGGGAAAGCCCCTCAAGGAAGTCCCCGGAAATCGCCTCGCGGGGCGCATATCCGATGGAGTGGACGAAACCGTCGAGTCCGCCCCAGCGCTCCTTGAGCAGACTGACGGCGGCGGCAATCTGGTCATCCTGAGTGACATCGAGCGGGAAAATCACGTCGCTGCCGAATTCTTCGGCGAATTTCCCGATTCTTTCCCTGGCGTGCTCGCCGGCGTAGGAAAAAGCGAGTTCAGCGCCTTCCCTGCGGCAGGCTTTCGCTATGCCGTAGGCAATGGAGCGGTTGGAAAGCACGCCTGTGATCAGAAACTTTTTTCCGTTTAGGAATCCCATAATGCTCACTCAGAAAAATACAAGAAACTCCCCGGAATGCGAACCGGGGGATCGATGCCGACATTGTAGCAACTGAACGGAAGCCCTCAGTCCCGCTCAGCCCTGACGCCGTGCGGCCTTTTTATTTTTTTTCTTGTTCTGTGCAGGGCGCTTGGCGGCCGGCGCTGAGCTCTTGCGCTTCGCATTCCCGGCGGCGCTCTTTTTAGGCGTGGAGGCTTTTTTCGAGACCTTGCCCGAGGCGGCGGAGCGTCTGGCCGATTTTTTCGGGGGATTGGCGTTCAGGCGGTACCGGCGCGATTCCCTGTAGGCTGCATTTTCCGCGGAGATGCGCTCGATGTCAGGCGAGCGGTTAATGACCGGCACTGTCAGCGTAAGGCTCTGGCCCTTGTGAATCTTCGCCTGGCGCAGGCGGTTGGTCACAATGATCGAGCGCTTGGTGATGTGCATGCGGTCGGCGATGTCATCGAGCGTGTCGCCCTTGCGGACGCGGTAGCGTATCTGACGGTAGCGGACCTTCGGCACCGAGGGCACGGGCTCGAGGCGGAAGAAGGCGCCTCCGGCCTCAATTTCATCTCGGGGTTCTCCGGAGTCTGCCCTCACAAGGAGCAGTGAGTTTTGGGCGACCCGCCGGTTGCTCGGAATGCGGTTGACCTCGCGGATCTCCTCGATGGTCATGCCGTTGTTTTCCGCGATGTTGAGGAGGCTCTCGCCGGGCTGCATCCGATGAGTCTTCCAGGAAGAGACCCGGCGGCCGTTGGAGCGCCAGCGAGCGAGGTTTTCCATGAACTTGTCGAGATTGTCCGCGGGAATCAGCATGGCGTTTTCATGGGCGCCCACGATGACGGGGCGGTTGAACCCCGGATTGAGCATCGTGAAGTCCTCGAGCTTCATGTCCGCGAGTCTTGCGGCGGTTTTGATGTCGATGTCCTTGTCCCTGAAAACCTGGACGAAATAAGGCTCGCTGCCTATGTCCGGGAGAGTGATGCCGTAGCGGTCGGGGTTCTGCACGATGCGTTTGACGGCCTCGAGCCTGGGCACGTAGTTGGCCGTCTCGGCAGGCATCCTCAGGTGCTGGTAGTCGGTTGGAAGCCCTGCGGCGGCGTTTCGGTCGATCGCCTTCTGGACATTTCCTTCCCCCCAGTTGTACGCGGCGAGCGCGAGGTGCCAGTCATGGAACTGGTCGTAGAGCTTCTGAAAATAATCAAGAGCTGCCCGCGTGCTTTCAATGACATCTCTGCGCTCATCTTTCCAGAGGTTTTGCTCCAGCGAATAGGTGGTTCCGGTGCTGGGGATGAACTGCCAAAGCCCCGAGGCTTTGGCCGGAGAGACGGCTGTCGGCATGAAGGAGCTTTCCACGAAGGGCAGCAGCGCCAGCTCCATGGGCATGCCCCGGGATTCGACCTGGCCGACGATGTGATAAAGATACAGACCGGCCCTTTCCGCCGAGCGCGTGAAGCTCTGAGGGTGCCTCGTGAGCGACCCGAGCTGGCTGTCGACCTTGGGGCTGTCCAGCGTCGGCATCTTGAAGCCGCGCCTGATCCGTCCCCAGACCTCAGGTCCGGCGGCTTCCTCCGACTGCGCCAGCGGGCCGCGGAGAGCGTCCGCGCCGGGAGCCGGGGTTGCCTGGGCTTTAGGCTCCACGGAAGGCGAACCGTCGGTCTGGACGCTCTGAGCCTGTCCGGTGGAGGCAAGCAGCAGGCCTGCCAGCACAGTGAATGCGGTGCGAAGAAACATCGAAAGAAAAGCGAGAACAGTTTGCAGTGGTTAGATGGTACTCTATGTGCTGTCCCAAGCGATAGAAGCAAATGTGCGATTTGGTAAACGGTTCTTTTTCTGTGACGGTGCGGCGGCAGTGGGCAAAAGAAATTTAAAAATATGCGATTTTCTGCATACTCCGGCCGGCCGGCTGGCCTTCGAATGGGAGGAGGCCTGCGTCGCCAGGGTGGTGGAGGACAGCTTCGGATACAGGGCTCTGCAGGTGGGGATTCCTCAGATTGATTTTCTTGCGGCGAACCGGATCGCCTCCCATGTCTGCACCGTGTCGGGAGAAAAAATTCCCGCCTACCCCGGGCTGCAGCAGAGAGGTTTCGTTTATGCGAGGCCCTTCGAGCTGCCTTTCGCCTCCGAAAGCATGGATCTCATTGTCCTGCCGCATGCTCTGGAGCTGTCGGGTAGCGTCGAGCGGGCCCGCCGGACCCTGAAGGAAGCCGCCCGGGTGCTGGTTCCGCAGGGGAGGCTTGTCATAACGGCTTTCAATCCGCTGAGCCTCTGGGGCCTGAGGCAGCGCCTGAGCGGCATCGGGCTGGGAGGCCCCTACCTTCCGAGCGGCTCCTCGCTCGTCACTCTCGCGCGACTCCGGGACTGGTTCGGGCTACTGGGGCTCGATATAGACCGCGGTGCCTTCGGCTGCTACGAGCCACCCTGCCGGAGCGCCTCGGCCATGCACAGCTGGCGCTGGATGGACAAGGCGGGAGACCGCTGGTGGCCTTCGCTCGGAGGCGTCATGATGCTTTCGGCGGTGAAGGTGCTCGAGGGCATGCGCCTCATCGGGCGGGTGTCTTTCAGCGATCGGAAAATAACTGTCGCCGGACGGCGGTTTGCGGCTCAGGCCGGAGCCCGTCGGGAAGCCGGCCGATAAGCGGCTGCAGGGGGTGCGTCAGAATATGCCAGGGATCGGAACCGGTGAATTGGAAATCTGGAGCGACGGGGCCTGCAAGGGCAACCCGGGGCCGGGCGGATGGGGGGCGAGACTGATCTACGGCCGCCACATGCTCGATCTTTACGGAGGAGAGCCCGTCACGACAAACAACCGCATGGAACTCGCGGCGGTGATCGCGGCCCTCTCCAGCCTGAAGCGTCCTTGCCCCATAGTGATTCACACGGACAGCCAGTATGTAAAAAACGGGATCAGCGAATGGCTCCCCGCCTGGAAGGCCCGGGGATGGAAAACCGCAGGGCGCAAGCCCGTCAAAAACGAGGCTTACTGGAAGAAGCTCGATGCTCTTGTGCAGCGGTTTGACATCCGCTGGCAGTGGGTCAAGGGGCATGCCGGGGTCGAGAACAACGAGGCGGCCGACCGGCTGGCCAACTGGGGAGTGGAGGCCGCTCAAGGCCGAAGGCCCCGCTGTGACAAGGTGTCCGCCGAGCTCGCCTCCCTGCTGAAGTCTCTTGGAGAATGAAAATGGCCATGAGGCAGATCTGCCTTGATACGGAAACAACAGGGCTTAACGCCGACAAAGGCGATCGACTGGTAGAGATCGGCTGCGTGCAGCTCGACGGGAGAAAATTCACCCTCGATTCGAAGTTTCTCTACCACGTGCTGATCAACCCCGAGCGGGAAGTTCCCGAGGAGGTGGTCAAAGTGCACGGACTGACGACCGAGAGGCTCGCCAAGGAGCCTCGCTTCGCAGAAATCGCGCCTGATTTTCTCAAGTTTGTCGAAGGCTCTGAGCTCATCATTCATAATGCGGAGTTTGACGTCGGGTTCATCGACATGGAGCTGCGGCGCGCCGGGCTGCCTCCGCTTGAAAAAAGCTGCAGGATAACCGACAGCCTTGCCATCGCGAGAAAAAAGTTCCCCGGTCAGAGAAACACGCTGGATGCACTTTGCTCCCGGTTTGGAATAGACAGCACCGCAAGAACACTGCACGGAGCGCTGCTCGATGCGCAGCTGCTGGCCGAGGTCTATATCGCGCTCACCCGCGGTCAGGACAGCTTCAGGATCGACCAGGGAGCGATGGAAGGCGGGAAGGAAAGCCTGCCGCCGCTGCCGGACGCCTCGCTACTGAAAGTGATCAAAGCCTCAAAGGAAGAGCTGGCTGCCCATGAGGAGCAGCTTGACAAAATTGACAAAGCCTGCAAGGGAGTGTGCCTCTGGAGGCTTGATCCTGACGCGGCGCCGGACGGAGAGCCTGCCGGAAAAGCCGGTTAAGTTCAAAAATTTGACATATGCTAAAAAAACACATAAAATTGAAAATCTGTTCAGTTGCGCAGTTAGCTCAGAGGTAGAGCATCGCCTTCACACGGCGGGGGTCACAGGTTCAATCCCTGTACTGCGCACCATAACGATTTCCCGGGCTGTCCTGAGACGTCCGGGTTTTCTTTTATCTTCAGGCTTTTGCCGCACACCTCCTGCGGTTCCCGCCAGCCCGGCCTTTCCTGCCTTTCCTGCCTTTGCCCCGCAGATGTCCGCACACCGGGGTCGAAGCCCTGCTCCCGATGCAGGGCATTTCAGAGAAATGGACGGGGCTGAGGGCAGGGGCGCGCCGCCCTGGAGCTACTTCCCCTGTCTCCCTTTCATCGCTCTTTCAGCTTCTGTTGTTTCGGGAGGCCTTCAGGTTCCTGGACATCTCGATCAGCATGGCGTGCTTGACGAAAGCGTAAATGCACCCGCCTGCGGTGTAGATGAAGCCAGGAAACCCGTCCAGAAAGCCAAGCTTGAAAAAATAGGATTTGATGAAGCGGAAAGCGGGGCTCACACACAGACGCAGAATCCCCGAGGGGGCTTTCTGGGTCATCAGGTAGTCTGCCCGCAGATGGGCGAATTTCATCTGCTTGATCAGGAATTCCTCAATGCTCTTGGACGGATAGTGAAGCAGGTCTCCGTCGAGGACTACGGGCTCTTCCTTGGAAACGAGCTTTTCTTCGATGGGATCGTCGGTCCAGTGTGCATAGCGGCGGTTGAAGAAGCGGGTCTGGCGGTCCGGATAGCCGTTGCCGTGATGCAGAAACCTTCCGAGGAACCAGTTGCGGCGCGAGCATGCGTAGACGTGCGGACCGCCGTCGTCGCCCTCGGTGCGGCCGGCCAGGGCTTTTCTGATGGATTCGGACAGCTTCGGGGTGAGCCTTTCATCCGCATCGATGCAGAACACCCAGTCGTGGGCGGCCTGCGTCACCGCAAAGCGTCGCTGAGGCCCGTAGCCCATCCACCCTTGATTGATCACGTATGCGCCAAAGGATTTTGCAATTTCGATGGTGCGGTCCGTGCTTCCGGAGTCGACGACGAGGATGTCGTCCACCCACTGGCAGCTCTTCAGGCAGTCCTCGAGCTTATCCTCCACGTTTTTCGTGAGGATGACAATGCTGAGTGGGAAAAGCTCCCGCTGCGTCGAATTCGAATCCATAAGCTCACTGCTCGTTCAAATAACTGAAAAAGACTTTTTCAACGCCGTGCACGTGGGCGATCCTGTCGAGGATCGACTGCTCGGCCGACACCAGCTGAGGCCTGGAGACGGCCATCTGGCCGACGCTGCCGCCCGCGCTGATTTCAAACAGGACGGGGCAGCCGGAAGACTTCTGCTCCGATTCTTTCAAAAGGCTCTCGAGTCCGTCAAGGTCGGCCCCCTCGGTGAGTGAGACCGACAGAGAGGCCAGGTGCTCGGCTCTGAAACGGGGCATGTCCGTGGCTGAGTCCACAACGAAGGAGACGGCTTCGTTTTTTTCGTCCCAGCGCGAGAAGCCGCTCACGATCGCGATTTCATCGGTCCTGAAGGCATCCCGGAACTGATCCCAGACTTTTGAAAAGCAGAGCGCCTCAATGGATCCGGTGCCGTCGTCAAGAGTGACGGCACCCATCTTGCCGCTTTTCCCCATAATCTGGCGGATGTTCGTGACGACGCCTGCGATTTTCACGGTCGCCCTTCTGCGGTACGCATCCTTGCCCTTGGGGGCGGAGCCTTTGCCACCGGCATTGACTTTCTGGATCGTCGTCGGGAAGAAGCGGCGGATTTCGCTGCGGCATTCATCGAAAAGGTGGCCTGTGAGGCAAAAACCGATGAACTCCTTTTCATTGAGCAGTTCCTCGTGCTTGCTCCAAGGCTCGGCGGGAACCCAGTTGACGATCGCCTCTGCACCGCTTGCATCGCCGAAAAGGCTGCCCTGTCCGGAGAATTCGACCATGTCCGCGGCCGCCTTCATTGCCTGGGTCAGGTTGCCGAACAGTTTCGCTCGGTCCCTGTCGACGGAGTCGAACGCACCGGCCTTGATGAGCGCCTCGAGGGCCCGCCGGGACATGCCCGCGCTGTCGCGCGCCTTCAGGCGCGAGCAGAAGCTGAAGAGGTCCTTGAAGGGGCCGTTTTCCTCCCGCTCCTTCATCATCGAGTTGATGAAGGCTTCGCCGACGCCCTTTATGCCGCCCAGTCCGTAGCGGACGGTCTTTTCATCGGGCACGGTGAAGAACCAGTCGCTCTTGTTGATGTCGGGGGGAAGCACCCTGATGCCCCAGAGCTTCAAATCCTCGATGAAGGAGTGGATTTTGGCCGACTCCGTGAGGATCAGGCACATGTTGGCCGCCATGAAGGCGGCGGTGTGGTGCGCCTTCAGGTACGCCGTCTGGTAGGCAACGTAGCTGTAGGCGACGGCGTGCGACTTGTTGAAGCCGTAGCCAGCGAACTTCGCCATTAAGTCGAAGATTTCGTTTGCGACCTTTTCGCTGACGTTGTTCTTGGCCGCGCCTGCCACGAAGATGGCCCGGTGCCGGACCATCTCCTGCTTGAGCTTCTTGCCCATCGCCCGCCGGAGAAGGTCGGCTCCGCCCAGGGTATAGCCGCCGATCACCTGCGCGACCTGCATCACCTGCTCCTGGTAGACCATGATGCCGTAGGTTTCCTGCAGCACGGAGCTCATGCGGTCGTCGAGGTAGGTGACCGGCTCGCGGCCTGACTTGCGAGCGAGGTAGGTCGGAATCATCTCCATCGGACCGGGACGATAGAGCGCGTTCAAGGCGACGAGGTCCTCAATGCGGTCCGGATGCGCCTGACGCAGCAGCTGCCTCATGCCCGGCGATTCAAACTGGAAGACGGCGGTGGTGTTGCCCTCCTGGAACAGCCTGAGGGTATCGGGGTCGTCGGTCGGAATCCTGCGCAGGTCGAACCGGGTCTCAGGGTGCAGCTTGTTGATGTACTCGACGCATTTGTTGATGATCGTGAGCGTCGTGAGGCCGAGAAAGTCGAATTTCACAAGTCCGACGTTTTCGACGTCGTGCTTGTCAAACTGGCTGATGGTGTTCTCCGGCGCGCCGTCCTGGTTGTACAGCGGGCAGAAGTTCGTGAGCGGCCCCGGGGCGATCAGCACCCCGCCGGCATGCATGCCCAGATTCCGGGTGATGCCCTCCAACGGCATTGCGAGCTTCATGAGCTCCTGGTACTGCTCATCGCCTGCGATGGCAGCGGCAAAATCCGGCTCCATCTGTTTGGCGCTTTCGAGCGTGACGTCCTGTCCGGGAGGCGCAGGGATGAGCTTGGCCAGGTCGTCGACCTTGCCGTAGGGCATTCCGAGCACGCGTCCGACGTCGCGCACGATCGCCTTCGCCTTCATCGCGCCGAAGGTCGCGATCTGGCTCACGGCGCTTGCCCCGTACTTCTCCTTCACGTGCTGAATGGTCTTGTCGCGGTTCCACTGGCAGAAATCGACGTCGAAGTCCGGCATTGAGACGCGCTCCGGATTCAGGAACCGCTCGAAGAGCAGGTTATAGTGCAGCGGGTCGATATCCGTGATGCGCAGCGAATAGGCCACGAGCGAGCCGGCGCCGGAGCCGCGGCCCGGGCCGACCGGCACGCCGTGATTCTTGGACCAGTTGATGAATTCCTGCACGATGAGGAAGTATCCCGGGAACTTCATTTTCTTGATGATCCCGAGTTCGTATTCCAGCCGTTGCAGATAGCGCGGAGATTCTTTCTTGAGGGTCTGCTCGTCCGGATACAGGAATTCGAGCCTTTCCCTGAGGCCCTCGTGGGCGAGCTTGTCGATGTAGTCGTCCAGAGTCATCCCCTCCGGGGTTTCGAAGAGGGGCAGCTGGGGCTTGCTCAGGATGCCGTCGACGTTGCAACGCTTGGCGATTTCAACGGTGTTGGCCACGGCGCTTGGAATGTCGCGGAAGAGCTCAATCATCTCCTGCGGAGACTTCAGGTACTGATCTTCTGTGAAGAGCCTGGGCCTGCGGGGATCGGCAAGCGTGTAGCCTTCGGCGATGCAGACGCGCACCTCGTGGGCTATAAAGTCCTTCGCTTCCATGAACTGCACGGGATGAGTCGCCACTACGGGCAGCCCCTCTTGCGCTGCCAGGGCGCAGAGAAAGCGCACTCCCGCCTCGTCTCCCGGGCGTCCTGCCCTCTGCAGGTCAAGGTAGAAGCGGTCCGGGAAGTAGCCGGCGAGCCGAAGAGCCGCCTCTCTTGCGCGCTCGGGCTTGCCGCGGGAAAAAAAACTCTGGACTTCTCCATCCGGTCCCCCTGACAGGGCGATGAGGCCTTTGCTGCCGTCGCCCTGAAGCCATTCGCCGCGCACCTCGCCCCTTCCCTTGACGACCTGGTTTTCAAGCCAGGCGCGGGTCAGCAGCACGCAAAGCGAGTGGTACCCGTCGTGGTTCATGCAGTAGACCGTGAGTCGGAAGGGATGCTGCCGGTCCTCGTCGTTGGTGATCCACAGGTCGCTGCCCAGAATGGGCTTGATTCCCGCTTTATGGCATTGTTCGTAAAAGCGGACGCTGCCGAACATGTTCATCAGGTCGGTCAGTCCGAAGGCGCCGATGCCCCACTCCTTCATTTTGTTCACGGCGGGGCTGAGCCGGACGATGCCGTCGGTAATGGAGTACTCCGAGTGAAACCGAAGGTGGACGAACGCAGGCTGCATGTTTTTAAGCTCTCTCAGATGTCGAGCAGTTCCTTGATTTTTTCGAAAACTTCCTCTTTTTCGGGCCAGGCTCCGTTGGTTCCGAGCACAGTGGCCCGCGGGTTCCACGGGCCGGTGCGGTCCCGGTCGGTTACTCCGATCAGCGTGACCTGCCTGGCGCCGACGCCGGCGGCCACGTGGCTGATCCCGGAGTCATTGGCCACGACGAGAGCGGAGCGCTCGCACAGCGCCGCGTAGTTGCCCAGGGTCGTGGGCGGCAGGATGGTCGCCGAGGGGCAGGCCCGCCGCGCGTCCTCTTTCTCGCTCGGGGAGGGCAGGATGAGAGGCGTGTAGCCCAGTGCGCGGAGAAATTCTGCAAGCTCGTTGAAGTGCGGCCAGCATTTGTTCTTTCCCTTGTGCTTGCCGCGCGCCGTCGGAGCGAGCAGGATGTAGGGCTGCTTGACGGCGTGGTCCCTGAGAATGTTGCGCGCCGCCGCACGGTGCCGGGCGAGCAGCTTCAGCCCGAGCTCGGGTTCGGGCGCGCTCCTTGCCGGGGAGCCGCCCCAGGCTTCGATGGCCTCGCGCGCCACGGTGAAGAAGCGCTCGACTTCGTGCATCCGCCCGGGCTCTGGCACAGGCCGGTCAAGAAAGAGCCTCCGGCCGTCGGTGGGAAAGCCCGCCGACCTGACTCCGCCGATCCAAAAGAGCAGGGCCGAGCCGAGGGAATTAGGAAAGAGCAGCCCGCAGGGATGACCGCCTAAATCGCGGGCGAGCTCTCTGATCCTTGAAAAATCTTCCGTCACATGGCCTTCGATGGGATCGAAGCGCCAGCCCATGCCCAGCATCAGGTCCTCGGCGAAGCGTTTGCCGGTCAGGCAGGGAGTAAAGCCGCTGTCGGCCAGCAGCCGGAGGGCCGGGAGTGTCATGACGCAGTCGCCCACGTGGTTAGGCAGGCGGCAGAGGACGGTCTTGGGCATTTTCATTGCGAGCGGGAATGATGCGGAAAACGCAGTTTAGGGGATGCAGAAAGTCAGGTAAGGATATGATAGCGGCTGCGCCCGTTTACAAAAAGCGTCCACCCACACTCCCGCCTGAAAAAGCATGGCAAAAAAAATACTCCCGAAGAGAAGCATCCGCGATCCCAACATCCTGAGGCTCCTCAAAATGATGCTTCCTTACCGAAAGTGGATCTACGCCGCCGCGGCCGCTCTCGCCGTGACGGCCGGGACATCTTCGATTATTGCCATGCTTCTCGGAAAGCTCACGGACATGGGGTTCTACGACCACAATCCGAACGTCATCTACTGGGCGCCCGCTGCTCTTCTGGGAATAGCCCTGCTGCATGGGAGTTCCACCTTCCTGAGCGGCTACTGCCTGCAGGCCGTGTCCCAGTCGGTCATGATCGATTTGCGGGAAATGATGATCGGCAACGTGCTCTACTGGCCGGAGAGCGTTTTCCAGAAATATTCCACCGGGAAAATCATTTCGAAGTTCCTCTATGAAGCCTCCAACGCGCTTTCGGGTGCCTCGGGGCTGCTCACCCTGATCATCCGCGATGTGCTGCAGATTGCAGCCCTGATGTGCCTGCTGATCTATCAGGACTGGAAGCTCACGGCGGTCACGCTTGTGATGGCCCCGCTCATCGCCGTCATTCTCCGCTGGGTCAGCCGCCGCATGCGCCAGTACACCAAGATGATGCAGGGCACAATCGGGGAAATGTCAGCCTCGCTCTTCCAGCTTTTTGACGCGCACAAGGTCGTCAAGATCTACGGCGCCCAGGAATTCGAGAAAAGGAAGTTTTCCGCCGTAAGCGAGAAATTCAAGCGCCTCAACCTGATGCAACAGAAGGTGGCGGGCGCGGGCACCCCGCTCATACAGCTCGTGACGATGGGGGCTGTTGCGGTGGTTCTGGTGGTCGCGCTGCTGCAGGCGCAGGCCGGAAGGCTCACGATGGGGCAGTTCACGACCTATCTGGCGGCCCTGCTTCTGCTGATGCCTGCGATCCGGCATCTCTCGGGCCTCAACGGTTCGCTCGCCAAAATGGGCGCGGCGGCCGACTCTATTTTTGACATGCTCTCGGAACCTCTCGAGCGGGAGACCGGCAGCAGGCAGCTGTCTTCCTGCCGGGGCGATATCGAATTCCGGGGCGTCAGTCTGCGTTACGGCCCAGAGGCCAGGGGCGCCCTTGAGGACTTCTCCCTGAAGGTGAAGCCCGGGGAGAAGATTGCCCTTGTGGGGCCCTCCGGGGCGGGAAAATCGACGGTGATCAACCTGATTCCCCGCTTCTGGGAGCCTGACTCGGGTAGCATCCTGATCGACGGCGTGGACGTGAGGGACTACACGTTGCGGTCGCTTCGCAGCCAGATTGCCCTGGTGAGCCAGGAAGTGGTCATCTTCGATGACACGATCGCAGCCAACATCGCCTACGGCAGACCCGATGCGTCGATGGATGAAATCCGGAGGGCGGCTCAGGCGGCCTTTCTCACGGATCTGATCGAGGAGCTTCCCGAAGGGCTTCTCACGAGGGTCGGAGAGGCCGGCTCCAAGCTCTCCGGAGGGCAGAGGCAGAGGATTTCCATAGCGCGTGCACTGCTCAAGAACGCACCCATCCTGCTTCTCGATGAGGCGACAAGCGCGCTCGACACGGACAGTGAGAAATACATCGAGTCCTCGCTTGAGCGGCTGATGGGCGGCCGCACCGTCTTTGTGGTGGCTCACCGGCTCTCGACCATCCGCGACGCGGACCGGATCGTCGTGCTCGACAAGGGCAGGATCTGCGAAACCGGAACCCACGAACAGCTTCTGGCTCTGGGCGGTCTTTATGCTCATTTGTACAATATCCAGTTCAAAGACGGCATCGGCGTGGCCGCAGCCGCAGGCTGAGGGGTTCCTTTCTCAGGCGCCGGCGCCGCGGCGGGGGAGTCAAAAGTGACAGTCAGTGGGCAGGGTACGGAACAAAAAGACGGATTCATCTTCAAGGCTTCTCGGGATATTGAGGCCGAGGTGCTGCCCGGGGCCTTCATCAGGGATTTTGCCGGAGCCGGCTTTGCCCTGACGCAGGGCGAGGAGGGCAGGAAGCTCCTGCGCAGGCTCCTTTCCGCAGATGCGGACAAGTTCGCCTCCGGCGAGGCGTTCCGGTCGGCGCTTCTCAACGCTTCGGGCGGCGTCATGCTTGAGGCGAGGGTGCTCGCTGGCAAGAATCAGTGGCTGCTGGTGTTCCCTCCCGAAGAGGCGGGCTCGGGCCAGGCCTGGATGGGGCAGGTTGCGGTGGCCTTTGACGCCGAAGTGGAAAGGCTGCAGGGTCGAGAAGCTTGCTGGCTCGGGGGCAGGCAGGCCGGGGAAGCGCTTCGCCGGGCGGGCGCCGAGCCTCCGCGGGACGGCGCCTGGGCAGGGGTTGGCGGATACCGTTCGCTTAAGGTCGCGGGCTTTCCGGATTTTTACCTTCTGGAGGGCGAAGCCGCCGAATGCCGTGAATTTCGCAGCCGGCTCGAGGCTCAGGGGGCTGTCCAGGCTTCGGACGAAGTCTGGCGGTGCGCCCGGGCCCTGCACTGCGAGGCAGCTCCGGGCGAAGACTACGACGAGTCCTCCTCGCCGCTGGAATGCGGCTTTGAGGACTGCGTGGACTTCAGCGATCCGTCGCGCATGTTCATCGGCCGGGCCCTAGCCGAGGCGAGGGGCAGGGCCGGCGCGCGGTGCCGGTTGGGGCTTCTGGCCGTGAACTGCGGGCTGAGCGCGGACGAACTGGCGCAATCCCCTGAAATTACCATCGAGGGCAACAGTCAGGAGGGCGGGCTTGCCACGACCTGGGCCCTCACGCCCCAAGGCGTTCTAGCCCTGGCGCTTCTGCCAGCGGGAACCGCTCCGGGCGCGGCCGCTTTGGTCACGGTCGGTCAGAAAAGCTTCCCTGCCCGGGTTCTTCGCTGCGGATTTTGAATCGGGGGGCATCATGGCCATCAGTGTGTTTGACATATTCCGCGTTGGAATCGGCCCGTCTTCTTCGCACACGGTCGGGCCGATGAGGGCGGCCAGGCTGTTCGTCAACTCGCTCGTGCAAAAAGGACTGCTCGAAAAGACGGCCCGCGTCCGGGTGGAATTCATGGGCAGTCTGGGTGCGACCGGCGTCGGACACTCCACGGACACGGCTTTCGTTCTGGGGCTGATGGGCCGGGAACCGGAGACGGTTGATGTGGAGGCGGCTTCTGCGGAGATTGCTCGGGTGCGCTCCGGCGGGACGCTCCTTCTGGCCGGAAAAAAGGAAATACCCTTCCTCTGGTCGCGTGACATTGCCTTCAGCCCGGAGAAGATCTGCAGATTCCATACGAACGCGCTCAATGCGGAGGCCTACGCCGGAGACGGCCGGCTCCTCTACGAGAGGCGTTATTACTCCGTGGGCGGCGGCTTCGTGGCCGCCGGCGTGGAAGGCAATCCGGATTCCGTTGAAGTTCCGGCATCCTTCCGCACGGCGGCGCTGCCCTACCGCTTCCGCCACATGTCGGATCTGATGGTGTACTCCGACCGGGACAAAAAGAGCCTGCCGGAAATAGTCCGCAGCTACGAGAGAGCCTGGCGCACGGATGCTGAAATCGACGCCGGGCTGGATCACATCTGGGAGGTCATGCGTGAGTGCATCGAGCGCGGCTTCAGCCGCGACGGCGAGCTGCCCGGACCATGGCACGTGGCAAGGCGCGCGGCCTCAATGAAGCGCAGGCTGGAGCAGCAGCCCGCAGGCTCCGACCCCTTGGCGGCCCTCGACTGGGTGCAGGCGTTTGCCTTTGCGACCGGTGAGGAGAACGCGGCCGGGGGGCGCATCGTGACTGCGCCGACAAACGGCTCCGCCGGCGTTCTCCCGGCTGTTTTGGAATACTACTCGCGCTTTACGCCGGGGGCGACTCCCGAGGGCGTGCGGGATTTTCTTCTGACGGCCGGCGCCATCGGGATCCTCTTCAAGACGAACGGGTCGATTTCCGGGGCCGAAGTGGGCTGCCAGGGCGAGGTCGGCGTCGCCTGCTCCATGGCCGCCGCGGGGCTTACCGCAGTGCTGGGCGGCACGGCTTACCAGATCGAGAACGCCGCTGAAATCGGCATTGAGCACAACCTTGGCCTCACCTGCGATCCCGTGGCAGGACAGGTCCAGATTCCCTGCATCGAAAGAAACGCCATGGCCGCGGTGCAGGCGGTGTCTGCCTCCAGACTCGCGCTGCACGGCACGGGCCGCCACTATGTTTCACTGGACGAGGCCATCAGGACCATGCTCGAGACCGGCCGCGACATGTGCAATAAATACAAGGAGACGAGCACGGGCGGCCTCGCGGTCTGCATCGTGGAGTGCTGACGCTGGCCCAAGGGGTGGGCCGCCGCTCAGACTGCAATGGGCGCCTTGATTGCGGGCCAGGGGTTGTAGCCTTCGAAGGCGAAGTCCTCGTAGCGGTAGGAGAAGATGTCCTTCGGCTTTCTCAGAATCCTGAGGGTGGGGTAGCGCCGCGGGCTCCTTGAGAGCTGCTCGCGCACCTGCTCGAGGTGGTTGAGGTAGATGTGGCAGTCGCCCCCGGTCCAGATAAAGTCGCCGGGCTGCAGGCCGCACTGCTGCGCCACCATATGGGTGAGCAGGCTGTAGCTTGCGATGTTGAACGGAACCCCGAGAAAGATGTCGCAGGATCTCTGGTAGAGCTGGCAGGATAGCTTTTCGTCGGCAACGTAGAACTGGAAAAGGCAGTGGCAGGGCGGAAGGGCCATGCGCCGGATTTCTCCGACATTCCAGGCGCAGACGATCAGCCGCCTGCTGTCCGGGTGGGTTTTGATCTGTTCGATGAGTTCGGCGATCTGGTCGATTTTCTCCCCCGAGGCGGCTCTCCAGCTTCGCCACTGCGCGCCATAGATGGGCCCGAGGTTGCCCTGGGCGTCTGCCCATTCGTCCCAGATTGTCACGCGGTTGTCGTGAAGATATTTGATGTTGGTGTCGCCGTTGAGGAACCAGAGCAGCTCGTAGATAATGGAGCGCAGGTGCAGCTTTTTGGTCGTCACAAGGGGAAAGCCCTCGGAGAGGGGGAAGCGCATCTGGTAGCCGAAGACGGAAATGGTTCCCGTGCCGGTTCTGTCGGTTTTCTCCACGCCGTTGTCAAAAACGTGCTTCAGCAGTGTTTCGTATTGGTCGTACATAAAGGGCTTCTGCTCCCGGGCGGGCCGGACGCGGGTTGGGTTCCGGCGCTTTTGTTTTTAAAATGACTGGCAGATTACACGGATATTAATCAATCGGCCAGGCGCGGACTGCCAGGGGCTGTTCGGGTTCGTGCCGGGGATTGGAGATAAAAGGTAGCGCTTTGGAAGAAGTCTTGATCAATTATTCCCCGAGGGAGACCCGCGCCGCGATTCTCTCCGATGGCATTCTGGAGGAAATCCATCTGGAGCGTGAGGTTTCGAGGGGGCTTGTGGGCAATGTATATCTGGGCCGGGTGGTGCGCGTCCTGCCGGGAATGCAGTCCGCGTTCATCAACATAGGGCTGGAGCGTACGGCGTTTCTCCATGTGGCCGACATTGAGGAGGCGCACCGGTCCGATGCCGTGCTGCCCATCGAGAGGGTTCTCCACGAGGGCGATGCCGTCATGGTGCAGGTGGCGAAGGATCCCATCGGCACCAAGGGCGCAAGGCTTACCACGACGGTGTCTCTTGCCGGCAGGAAGCTGGTTTATCTGCCGAAGGAGCCCCACATTGGAGTGTCCCAGAGAATAGACGACCCTGAGCTGAGGGAGCGGCTGCGCGAGCAGGTCGCCGCCATGAGGCCGAAGGACGAGAAGGGGGGCTACATCGTCCGCACCTCCGCGGAAGAGGGGGTGACCGAAGAGGAGTTCCGCAACGACATGAGGTATCTGAAGCTGCTCTGGGAGAAGATCCGCTACAGCGCCTCGCACCAGCCTGCCCCGTCCCTTCTGTACCAGGATCTGTCGCTCGCGCAGCGCGTGCTGCGCGACATGGTGCATGCCGAAACGCAGGCGATCTACGTGGACTCACAGGACATGTATCAGTCGCTGCGCAGCTTCGCTGAGACCTTTGTGCCGGCGGCGGCCGGCAGGCTGCGGCTTTACCGCGGCGACGCCTCGCTTTTCGAAAAGTTCAAGGTTGACGAGGAAATCGAGAAGGCGCTTCGCCGGCGAGTCGACCTGAAGTCCGGCGGGTACCTGGTGTTCGATCAGACGGAGGCCATGACCACCATAGACGTCAACACCGGCGGCTACGTGGGTAAAAAGGATTTCGGGGATACGGTCTTCAAGACGAATCTGGAGGCCGCGCAGACCATTGCACGGCAGCTCCGGCTGAGAAACCTGGGCGGCATCATCATCATCGACTTCATCGACATGGACAGCGATGAGCACCGCGAGGCAGTGCTCGCTGAGTTGCGCCGCGGTATCGCACGCGACCGTACCCGCATGACGCTCAGTAATTTCACGGAGCTCGGGCTGGTGGAGATGACCCGTAAGCGCATCCGTGAGAGCCTCGCCCACATGGTCTGCGAGCCCTGCCCGGTGTGCGGAGGCCGCGGCGAGATCAAGACGGCGCGCACCGTGTGCTATGAAATCATGCGCGAAGTCGTGCGCGAATGGCGCCAGTACAAGGATGCGAAGGAGTTCAAGATCCTCGCCTCCCAGTCAGTGATCGACATGTTCCTTGACAGCGAGTCGCAGGCGCTTGAGCTACTACACGAGTTTATTGGAAAGCCCGTGTCCCTGCTTGTGGAGCCTGAGTACACCCAGGAGCAGTTTGACGTCATCATCGCCTGACGGCTCGGGCGGAGGGAAGCGGCCATGCCGGACTCTTTTTACTGGTTTGATTACGAGACTTTCGGACTGAGGCGCGGGGAGGCCCTCCCCGCCCAGTTTGCAGGGCGCAGAACGGATCTGGAGCTCAATCCCGTCGACGGGGGGGAGGTGTTTTACTGCCGTCCGGGACTCGACATGCTGCCTTCGCCGCAGAGCTGCGCGCTCACGGGGATTCTGCCCCAGTACTGCGAGAGACACGGGCTGCCCGAAGGACTTTTCGCAAGGGAGGTTTTGCGGCGCCTCGGAGCTCAGGGCACGGTGGGCATCGGCTACAACAGCCTTGCATTCGACGACGAGGTGACCCGGTTTCTCTTGTGGAGAAACCTCCTGCCGCCCTATGAACGGGAGTTTAACAATGACTGCGGGCGCTGGGACCTCTACCCGCTCGTTCTCGCATACTGGGCGTTGCGGCCGGAAGGGGTGAACTGGCCGCGGTGGAGTGAATGCATCGGCTGGTTGAATGAAAAGCGGCTGCTGAAGCTGCCGGAACCTAAAAATCCGGATGCGTTCTGCTTCAAGCTCGAGTGCCTGAGCCGGGCGAACGGGCTCGGACACGAGAAGGCCCACGATGCGCTCTCGGACGTGAACGCCACCATTGAGCTCGCGCGGTTCATTCGAAGCCGGAACCCGAGATTCTGGAGCTGGGCGTTTGAAAATCAGACGAAGCGGAAGGTCATCGCACAGATCAATCATCCGGCCGTGCTGTGGCTTGACCCGCACCAGAGGCAGGACAGGGGCTATCTTCGGTTTGTGAGGCAGATCGGAGCCGACAGCGTGAATCCCAACTTGGTCTATCTCTGGGATTTGTCACGTGACCCGGCCGAACTTCTGGATCAGACCCCGGAGAGCATCCGGCAGAGGACCTTCAGGAAAACGGCGGATCTTCCCGAGGGAGTCTCGCCGCTGCCGATTTACAGGCTCGCGGTCAACCATCATCCCTTTGTCTGCTCGGCCGTCCATGTGCTCGGCCCGCGGCGCGCAGAAGAGTTCGGCTGGGATTTCAGTCAGATTCAGAAGAACGCCTCTTGGTTCACGGCAGAGCGGCTAAGGCTGGCAAGCGACCTGTTTTCCAGAGCTTTCCCGGCCCGCGGCGGGGCCGAGGCCGAGCCCGAAGACGCCGACGTGGCGCTTTATTCATCCGGATTCCCCTCGGACCGGGACAAGGGCATGCTGAAGTCCCTGCAGAACCTTTCGCCGGGAGAGCTCGAGCAGAGGGTTCATTCGGGCCGGGTCATTTTTGAGAAGCCGGTTTACTACGAGCTGCTTCTGCGCTATCGGGCGCGCAACAATCCCGAGTACCTCAACGCGGAGGAGCAGAGCAGGTGGAAGGCGTTCGTGAGGCAGAAGATGAAATCGAACCTGCCGCGGTTCGAGTCCGAGGTGCAGGCTCTGGAGGAAAGCCTCGAGGGGCGGGGAGAGGACATCGTGGCACAGCTCCGGCAGTGGCCGAGGCGCGATGCCCTCAGGCAGATTCTTTCAGAAGAAGGCGTAAAAGGAGGACAGCGGGAAAATGAAAGACAGGAACTATGAGTCTGTGACGCCCCGGAGGGCCGCTTTCATCGGCCTTGGGGTGATGGGCTACCCGATGGCCGGCCACCTGCGCCGTGCCGGACACATCGTGACGGTTTACAACCGGACGGCCTCGAAGGCGAGGCGCTGGGTGCAGGAGTTCGGCGGTCAAATGGCTGCGACCCCGGCCGAGGCGGCAGCGGGAGCGGACGTCGTTTTTCTCTGCGTCGGCAACGACGATGACGTGCGCTCCGTGGTGTACGGAGACGACGGGGTTTTCGCCTCGATGAAGCAGGGAGCCGTGCTGTGGGATGACACCACGGACTCCGCCCTTCTCGCCCGGGAGCTTTCCGCTGAGGCGACGAAGCGGGGCCTGCTGTTTGTCGACGCCCCGGTTTCCGGGGGCGAGTCCGGCGCTCAGCAGGGAACTCTGACCGTGATGTGCGGGGGATCGGATGAAGCCTTCGAAAAGGGCGAGCCCGTCGCCCGTGCCTTTGCCTGCGCGGTGACGCACCTTGGCAGGGCTGGCAGCGGGCAGCTTGCCAAGATGGTGAACCAGATCTGCATTGCCGGCGTAGTTCAGGGGCTTTCCGAGGCGCTCGCCTTCGGGGAGAACGCCGGGCTTGATATGGAAAAGGTGCTGCCCGTCATCGAACGGGGGGCCGCCGGATCCTGGCAGATGTCCGCCAGGGGAAAAACCATGCTCGAGAGGCGATTTGACTTCGGCTTCGCGGTAGACTGGATGAGAAAAGATCTGGGAATCGCGCTGCAGGAGGCGAGGAGAAACGGCTCGACGCTGCCCCTCACCGCGCTGGTCGATCAGTTCTACGGAGACATCCAGAAAGCCGGGGGAGGAAGGCTCGACACTTCCAGCCTCATTGCCCGGTTCCCTCAAAAGCCGCGGGCCCGGCACGGTTCCGAATCCTGAAGCCGATGACGCTAAAATAAACACTTTACATTGAACACTCCTGCTCCAAGGGATCAGACAGTCATGAGCAATACTGGTGACAACAAAACGGTGGAAACGGCTGAGGCCTCCAATTTCATTGAGAAGATCATAGAGGAGGACCTTTCGCGCGGTTCGACGGTTCCAAGAAAATGGTGCGGACACCCCGCGCCGTATTCCGAGCAGGAGAAGGGGCAGGAGGACACGGCAAGAATCCGCACCCGCTTTCCACCTGAGCCGAACGGTTACCTGCACATCGGGCATGCGAAGAGCATCTGCCTGAACTTCGGCTTGGCTAGGAAATTCGGAGGGTGCTGCCATCTTCGCTTCGACGATACCAACCCCGGCAAGGAAAGCTCGGAATATGTCGAGTCCATCAAGGAGTCGGTGAAGTGGCTGGGGTTCGACTGGGAGGAAAACGGTAGGAGCAATCTGTTTTTCGCGAGTTCTTACTTCAAGTGGATGAACCAGTTCGCCGAGTATCTGATTCGCATCGGCTATGCCTACGTCGATGAGCAGACTCAGGAGCAGATGAAGGAGAACCGCGGCACGCTCACCGAGCCCGGGCGGAATTCGCCGTTCCGCGACAGGGCCCCGGAGGAAAGCCTGCGGCTGTTTCGCGAGATGAAGGAAGGCAAGCACCCCGAGGGCAGCATGGTGCTCAGGGCGAAGATCGACATGGCGAGCCCCAATGTGAACCTCCGCGATCCTGCGATCTACCGCATCCGCTTTGCCGAGCATCAGGAGACGGGCAACGAATGGTGCATCTATCCGATGTACACCTTTGCGCACCCGATCGAGGACTCTCTCGAAAACATCACGCATTCCATCTGCACGCTCGAGTTCGAGGACCAGCGCGCTTTCTATGACTGGGCTCTGGAGCGAATCGTGCCGCTGCTGCGCACACCGCAGTTCGAAGAGGCGGGGCGGGTGCTGCGGGCCATGGCCGGCGGGTCCGATGACCGGGCCGATGCATTTCTGGCCGCCTGCGTGGCAAACCGCGCGAAACTCGGCAGCTCGGAGCCTGAGCGCCGGGCGGCTGCGATCCTCGACAGGCACGCCGAAGCCGGCACGTCTCCGACCCGCGGCACAGAAGACGCCCGGTCTTTGTTTGCCCTGATGCTGGAGCGCACGGAGCTTTTCACGCCGCTTCTGCAGCATGCGCTCGACGTCGTGCGGCCGAACTTCTTCCTGCTGTCGCACCAGCATGAGTTCAACCGTCTCAATCTCTCCAACGTGGTTCTTTCCAAGAGAAAGCTCATTTCTCTGGTGAAGGAAGGGTTGGTGGACGGCTGGGACGATCCCCGCATGCCCACTCTGATGGGACTTCGCCGCCGCGGCTACACTCCGGCCTCCGTGCGCAACTTCGTCAAAAAATGCGGCGTGTCCCGCGTAGCCGGCGGATCCATCGATTATTCCGTTCTTGAAAACAGCCTGCGCGAAGACCTGGACGACAAGGCGCCCCGCCGCATGGCCGTTCTCAGGCCGCTGAAGCTCGTGATTGACAATTATCCCCAGGGGGCCTCGGAGCTCGTGCGGGCGAGCAACCACCCGAAAAAGCCGGAGATGGGGGAGAGGGACGTCCCCTTCTCGGGCGAGCTGTGGATCGAGGAGAGCGATTTTGCGCTGGATCCGCCGAAGGGCTTCAAGCGCCTCACGCTCCCCAAGGACGGATCGCCGGCCCGAAAAGTGCGTCTGCGCGCCGCCTACATCATCGAGCCCGTCTCCTGTGAGAAAGACGAATCGGGCCGCGTGACCGTGGTCCATGCCCGGTATTTTCCGGAAACAAAGAGCGGCACGGCCGGTTCGGAGGCCGTGAAGGCGAAGGCGACGATCCACTGGGTCGACGCGAAGCAGGGCGTTCCGGCCGAGTTCCGGATCTATGGCCGGCTTTTCGAGGTGGAGCACCCCGAAGCGGAAGACGCGGATTACCGCACGCTCATAAACCCGCACGCCAAGCAGATTCTGAAGGGCTTCGTCGAGCCTGCGCTTGCACAGGCGCACGGCGATGACAAGTTCCAGTTTGAAAGGACGGGCTATTTCGTGGCCGACCGCGTGGTTCATGCGCCCGGGCGCCCGGTGTTCAATCTGGCTGTGACGCTGAGGGACTCCAAGGGAAAGTTTTGAACGTCCGCAGGCCGGCCGCATTTGACCTAAAGAATTAGCCGGAACGGCTTAAGGAAAGGTTTGAATGCAGAGTGCCTGCGATCGTATTATGATTAGCGCTACTTGACTGAAGTGCCTTCAAAAAAGAGTGCTTTGCTGTCAAGCACGTTGGGAGGCTTGGGCCTCTTCACTTTTCAATAGGAAGAAATAGCATCATGAAAAAGCTGATTGTTCTGGCCGCTGCTGCTCTCCTCGCTGCTGGTGCCAATGCTGCTTACAAGGACGGAACCTACACTGGCGTTGGTCAGGGCAAGGCTGGTCCTGTCAAGGTTCAGGTGACCGTCAAGGGTGGCAAGGTTGCCGCCGTCAAGGTTCTTGAACAGAAAGAAACCCCGATGATCTTCAAGGGCGCTGAGTCCGGCGTTGTCCCGGCCATCGTCAAGGCCAACGGCACGAAGGGCGTTGCCACCGTTTCCGGCGCCACCCTGTCCTCCAAGGGCATTCTGGCCGGTGCTGAGGCTGCTCTGAAGCAGGCCAAGTAATTTCTTTGGTCGCAAGACCGGAGAGGTAAACTCCCTCGGGAGTTCGAAAAGGGTGCGTTCGCGCACCCTTTTCTAATGTCTGGAGAACCCATGCTAACCCGTCGAAACTTATTGAAGTCGCTCGCGGCCTGCTCTCTTCCGGTGCTGCCGGCAGCGGCTGCGGAAACCGGATCCGGGGAGCCGCAGCTTTATCAGGCGGAGAAAAACACTTTTTCGATGGGGACCCTGATCGGTCTGACGGTTTACGCTCCGACGGAGGACAAGGCCTCGGCCTGGCTCGAGGCGGCTGACGAGGAAATGAACAGGCTTGCCGACATCCTGACCGTCCACGGCGACTCGAGCCCGATGATCGAGGTGATCAGGCAGTCGGGTCGCCCGGTGGCGGTTCCGGAGGAGGCCGCGGAGGCGGTAGCCGCGGCGCTCAAGGTTGCGAAGGAATCGGATTCCGCCTTTGAGCCGACCATCGGCAAGCTCGTCGATGTCTGGAAGATCGGATTCGGCGGTAAAGCCGTTCCCTCCGACAAGGAGATCCTGCGCGCCAGGTCCTTTGTCGACTGGCGCCGCGTGCGGGTGTTCCGGCGCGGAGAGCAGGATTATGTCCAGATCGGCCGCGGCCAGGACATCGATCTGGGCGGAATCGCAAAGGGGTATATCGGCACTCGCATGGCGCTCTATCTCAAGGAGCTGGGAGCAAGGAAGGCTCTTTTCAATCTGGGCGGCAACGTTGTTGTGATCGGCAGCTCGCCGGCTGGGCGGCCCTGGAGAATCGGGCTGCAGCATCCCGCCGAGGAGCGCAACGATTACTTTGCCGTCCTCAGCGCTGAGGACGAGTCAGTCATCACTTCGGGCGCCTATGAGCGCAAGCTCGTCATCAATGGCAGGCAGTACGGGCACATCCTCTCGCCGAAAACCGGCTATCCAGTGCAGACGGATCTTTCTTCCGTGACCATTGCGGACAGGGACGGGGCCAAGGCGGATGCCTGGTGCACGGCCCTTTTTGCCATGGGCCGCAAGAAGGCTTTCGGGATGCTGCGCCGGAGGCCGGACATAGAGGCGGCTCTGATGAGCAGCGACTACCGCACCGTCTGGCTGACTCCCGGCCTCGCGCGGCGCTGCGAGGTGACCGACCCGGCCGTGAGGAAAGTGGTTCTGCGGTGCTAGCCGCGGGCGCCCAGGGCCTTTCCCCTTTTTCAGGGGTCGAGTCTGATGTCGTCGTCGAAGGGCTCTTCGCCGTCAAGGGGCTGCTGGCCGGAAACAATGGCGCGCAGCCCTGTCGCGTTCAGGATCTGAACGTGCTTTTGGTTGACCTGAATGAACCCGTCGTGCGAAAAGCGCGACAAGACCCTGCTCACGGTCTCCAGCTTCAGGCCCAGATAGGATCCGATTTCAGCGCGGGTCATGCGGAGTACGAATTCGCTGCGGCTGTAGCCCCTTGATTCGAACCTCTGGGAGAGGTTCAGCAGAAAGGCGGCGAGGCGCTCCTCGGCGTGCATGGATCCGAGCAGCAGCATGATGCCGTGCTGCCGGACGATTTCCCGCGACAGAATCTTGTGAAAGTGCTGCCCCATGGAGCGCATGGAGGTGGTGATCTCCAGCATGCGTTCATAGGGCAGGACGCAGACTTCCGTATCCTCGAGGGCAATGACGTCGCAGGAATGGACGTCGCTTGCGATGCCGTCGAGCCCTACCAGTTCCCCGGCCATGTGAAAGGACGTGACCTGTTCGCGTCCGTCGCTGGACATGACGGTGCTTTTCAGGAACCCGAGCCTGATGGCAAAGAGGTTGTCGAAATGGTCGCCCGTCCTGTACAGGGCCTCCCCCCGCTTGATTCTCTTGCGGGTGGACACCATGTCCTCAATGCGTTCGATTTCCTTGAGCGAGAGGCGAAGGGGCAGGCAGAGCTCCCTCAGGTTGCAGTTCGAGCACGCCACCCGCAGGGCGGATAAAGAGATCTTTGAGGTCGTCATTCAAAAAGCCAGAAATGCCTATGACCGGTGCTGATTTAACGCGGCCCTAATGTTCGAATAAGCCCCAGCCGGTACAATGCATCCAGTTTAGATGCTATATATGACCCGGACACGCTTGAGAGCCGGGGAGCATTGAACGGGCGGTTTTGACGTCTGTCAATAAGTAAGCTCTCGCCGGCAATAATAACAGGAACTTTAATCTAGGTCATGTTTTTGGAGAAAACATATATGGGTATCCCCGCAACGAGCTACGTTGAACTGCCCGATCTGGCCCTCCTGAAAAAGTTTGATATCCCGGCCCCCCGCTACACTTCCTATCCGACTGCGGATCGGTTCACCCGGGAGTTTGGCCCCGAAGATTACGAGGCGGCGCTTCAATCGCGCCAGGATGAACCCCTCCGCAAGGCTCTCTCGCTGTACGTACACATTCCATTCTGCAGCGATGTCTGCTACTACTGCGGCTGCAACAAGATTGTGACCCGGGATCACGCCCGGGCGGCGCAGTACCTGGACGTCCTTGCGAAAGAGATGGACTTGGTGGGAAAGTTCCTGACCGGGGACCGTGAGATCGAGCAGCTGCATTTCGGAGGCGGTTCGCCCACGTTCCTCGACAACGGCGAGCTCGAGCGGGTCATGACGATGATCAGGCAGCGCTTTCCGCTGCAGAAGGACGGGGAGTTTTCCATTGAAGCGGATCCCCGCTCGACGCCGGCCGACAAGATCGCCAAGATGGCCGAGCTCGGGTTGAACCGCATGAGCCTCGGTGTACAGGACCTCAATGCCGAGGTTCAGAAGGCAGTGAACCGCATCCAGCCCTTCGAGCTTGTCCGCGACACGATGCAGGCCGCCCGGGCCAACGGCTTTCACTCCATCAACATGGATCTGATCTACGGCCTGCCCCTGCAGACCGAGGCTTCTTTTGCGCGGACGATCGAGCAGGTGATCGAGCTTTCGCCCGACCGCATCGCCTTGTACCACTACGCGCACCTGCCCAACATATTCAAGCCCCAGCGCATGATTCGGAACGCCGACCTGCCTTCGACCGAGACAAAGGTTGAGATCATGTTCAACGCCATCCGGACGCTTACGGCAAACGGCTACCGCTACATCGGGATGGACCATTTTGCCAAGGAAACGGACGAGCTCTCGGTCGCGCAGAAGAACGGCACCCTGCAGCGCAACTTCCAGGGCTACTCGACGCGCGCGGACTGCGACATGGTGGCGCTGGGGGCTTCCTCCATCTCCAAGGTGGGCCGCGTCTATGCCTGCAATCCCCGGGATACGGAGAGCTACTATGCGGCCATCAACGCCGGCAGGCTTGCGACCATGAGGGGCTTCCGGCTTTCAGACGAGGATGAGCTGAGGCACTGGGTCATCATGAAGATCATGTGCCAGTTCGAGGTGAAAAAAAGCGAGGTCGAGGAAAAATTTGGCGTGGACTTCGACAGCCACTTCGCTTGGGAGCTGAAGCATCTCGCCGCCTACCAGAAGCACGAGCTGGTTAGTCTGCACCCGGATCGAATCGTCGTGACGCCCAAGGGCAGGATCTTCGTGCGCGCCGTGGCCATGCAGTTCGACAAATATCTGCGGGAGTCCGACCGGGCGGGCGGCTACTCGACCATCGCCTGAAGACGGGCTGCGCCGATCCGGATCGCGGAGCGAAGGGTATGTCTTGAGAGGAGGGACTTTTTGCCCTTCTTCACAGAGCGTTAAAATCTATCCTCTGTATCCGGATCATTCCGGTTTGATTGAACCTTTTACTGTTCCGGCCCGCCTCAGGCTTCACAGGCCAGAGGCGCCGGCCTCACGGACCAATCTGATGAAATACATGAAGGCTTCGGAGATAAGGAACGCTTATCTTCAGTTTTTTAAGAGCAAGGGGCACACCATTGTCGCCTCCAGCCCGGTCGTTCCAGAGGATGACCCGACGCTGCTGTTCACCAACGCCGGCATGAACCAGTTCAAGAACTGCTACCTCGGCATTGAAAAGCGCAGCTACACGCGGGCAACGACCAGCCAGAAGTGCATCCGCGCCGGCGGCAAGCACAATGACCTTGACAATGTGGGATACACCGCCCGCCATCATACGTTCTTCGAGATGCTGGGCAACTTCAGCTTCGGAGACTATTTCAAGCAGGATGCGATTCCGTGGGCCTGGGAGTTTCTGACCAAGGTGCTCGAGCTCCCGCCCGAGAGGCTGTGGGTGACGGTCTACATCGATGACGACGAGGCCTACGACATCTGGAACAAGCAGATTGGAATTCCAGCTGAGCGCATCATCCGCATTGGCGACAACAAGGGTGGCAAATACCTTTCTGACAATTTCTGGATGATGGGCGACACCGGCCCCTGCGGTCCCTGCTCGGAGATCTTTTTTGACCGCGGTCCCTCGGTTCAGGGCGGCCCTCCGGGGAGCCCCGACGAGGACGGCGACCGTTGGCTGGAGATCTGGAACCTCGTGTTCACGCAGTTCAACCGCGACGCCTCCGGGAAGATGAACCGCCTCCCCCACCCCAACATTGACACGGGCATGGGCCTGGAGCGCATCGCCTCGGTCCTGCAGGACGTGCCGACCAACTACGATATTGATCTGTTCCAGAACCTGATGAAGGCCGCCAAGTCGGCCGTGGAGGCTGCTGGAGCCGTCAACGTCGTCCCGGGAACCCCGTCCCTGAAGGTGATCGCCGACCATATTCGCGCCTGCGCCTTCGCTATCGCCGACGGCGTGACTCCCGGCAACGAGGGACGCGCCTACGTGCTGCGTCGCATCTGCCGCCGCGCCATCCGTCATGGCTACAAGCTCGGTGCCCGCAAGCCGTTTTTCTACACGCTCGTCAAGCCTCTGGCCGAGGAGATGGGCGATGTCTATCCGGAGCTCAACAAGCCTTCAATCGCTCAGGTGATCAAGGCCGAGGAGGAGCGCTTCTTCCTCACTCTCGCCAACGGCATGGAGATTCTCGAGGACGCCATTTCCAAGACCACCAACGGGGTGCTCAACGGAGACGTCGTCTTCAAGCTGCATGATACTTTCGGCTTCCCTGCGGACCTCACGGCCGATGTCTGCCGCGAGCGCGGCATCCGCGTCGACACGGATGCCTTTGACCGTGCCATGGACGAGCAGAGGGCGAAGGCCCGCGCGGCCGGGAAGTTCAAGATTGCAGCCGGCCTGATTTACAACGGCGAGGGCAACGAATTCCACGGCTACAGCGAGCTTGTCACCGAGGGTGCCAAGGTGATCGCCCTCTACAAGGACGGCGTGCCCGCCGAAGTGGCCGAGGCCGGAGACGAGGCGGTGCTGGTGTTCGACAAGACGCCTTTCTATGCGGAGATGGGCGGCCAGGTCGGCGACAGCGGCACGGCTGAGAACGCCTCGACCTTTGTGAAGATCCTTGATACCTTCCACATCAAGTCGAACGTCTACGCGCACGTGTCCCACGTGGCCGAAGGCTCGGTCCGGGTGGGCGACGTTTTCAAGCTGCAGGTCGACGCCGAGCGCCGCGCCGCCATCGCCCGCAACCATTCCGTGACCCACCTGATGGACAAGGCTCTCAAGTCGGTTTGCGGCGAGCATGTTTCCCAGAAGGGCAGCCTTGTGACGCCGGAGTTTACGCGCTTTGACTTCACCCATGACCGTCCCGTCACGGAAGAGCAGATCGCTGAGGTTGAGGACCTGGTCAACAGGGAAATCCTTGGGAACACCCCGTCGAAGACGGAGATCATGTCCATCGAGGACGCAAAGAAGACCGGCGCGATCATGCTCTTTGGCGAGAAGTACGGCAAGGAAGTCCGCGTCGTCACCGTCGGCAATTCCAAGGAGCTGTGCGGAGGCACTCACGTGGCCCGCACGGGCGATATCGGCTGCTTCAAGATCGTGTCGGAATCCGGCATTTCGGCCGGCGTGCGCCGCATTGAGGCGGTGACCGGCCTGAATGCGCTGCACATGCTGCAGAAGAAGACCCGGCTCGTGAACGACGTGCTGTCGCGCTTCCGCGGTGTGCCGGAAGAGGAGATTCCCGCCAAGGTCGACTCCTGCTTTGATCAGATCCACCGGCTCGAAAAAGAGCTTGAGACTGTCAAGGAGAAGCTTTCGACCCAGGCCGGCGCCGAGCTTGCCTCCAGGGCCCGCGTCGTCAAGGGCGTTCAGGTCCTTGCCGTGGCGCTTGAAGGCGCCGATGCCCGCTCGCTGCGCGAGACGGCAGACAAGGTCCGCGACAAGCTGAAGAGCGCCGTGGTGGTTCTCGCTGCGAAGAACGGCGAAAAACTCCAGATCTGCGCCGGCATGACCCCGGATATCGTCAAGCGCGGCCTCAAGGCGGGCGAGCTGGTCCGCTTCGTGGCCGAGCAGGTGGGGGGCAAGGGAGGCGGAAAGCCGGATTTCGCCATGGCCGGCGGCTCCAACCCGGCTGCCCTTCCTGCGGCTCTTGAGTCCGTTTACGGATGGGCGGAAAAGGCCCTGTGATGCAGGAGCTTCGCTCGCGCCCAGCGCCCGATCAGGAGCTCAGCGTGGACGGCAGTTGCCCCGAGCCAGTCCTCAGGACGGCCCGGGCGCTGCGGGCCATGTCCTCGGGCCAGATTCTGCGCGTAATCTGCCGGGATCCGGCTTCGGTGCACGATCTGCAGGTTTTTTCCGAGCAGACAGGAAACCGGCTGCTCGCTCAGGAAATCGAGGAGCGAGCGCAGGGGAAGGTCTTTGTCCACTGGCTCTCGAGGCGCTGAGCCTGGAAAAAACGGACGGTTAGGAAGCGCAGGATGAAAATCCTGCGCTTTTTTTCAACTCTGAAAAGCCCCTCCGGTCGTGCTCTCCCTGATATTGGGGACAGAGTTAAAAGCTGCCGGCCGGCCTCTTCGGGCCGCTGCGCCCCACAGCAGAGCATCAGTCGAGGCAGGAGCCCCATTTTGTTAAAATCATAAAATATTTCTTGTGTTTTTGCCGGGGCGCCCATTCGGTCCGCGGCAGGTTTCAGGTCAGGGTCTATGTCGACAGAAGACGCTAACAGTTTGCCGGAAGGCTCCTCCGGGAATGATTCCGGAGCAGCCGATCCCGTTTCTCTTCACGAGGACATTCATCAGGTCAACATTTCCGACGAAATGGAGGAAGCGTACCTGAACTACTCCATGAGCGTGCTGATCGGGCGCGCCCTCCCCGACGCGCGAGACGGCTTCAAGCCCGTGCACCGGCGCGTGCTCTACGCGATGTGGAGGCTGGGCAACCGCCACGACGTTCCCTACAAAAAATCGGCCCGCGTCGTCGGCGACGTCATCGGCAAGTACCATCCTCACGGTGACATCGCTGTCTATGACACGATCGTGCGTATGGCGCAGCCCTTCTCGCTTCGCTATCCCCTCGTCGACGGGCACGGCAATTTCGGAACCATTGACCGCGACCCGGCGGCTGCGATGCGCTACACGGAGGTCCGCCTGTCGCGAATCGCCGAGGAAATGCTCACCGACATCGACCGCGACACGGTCGACATGACGCCGAATTTCGACGGCACGGAAAAAGAGCCGTCAGTGCTTCCAGCGCGCTTTCCGCAGCTCCTGGTCAACGGCAGCCAGGGCATCGCCGTGGGCATGGCAACCAACATCCCCACGCACAACTTGGGCGAAACCATCGACGCGTGCCTGTACGCACTGCACCATCCCGAGGCCTCGGTCGACGACCTCATCAGGTTCATGCCTGCGCCTGACTTTCCGACCGGAGGCATCATTTTCGGGCTTTCTGGCGTGCGTCAGGCCTACCGGACGGGCCGCGGTAGCGTGCTTATCCGCGCGAAGGTTCACGAGGAGACGGACGACAAGGGCAGAACGTCCATTGTGGTCGACGAGATCCCCTACATGGTGAACAAGGCCGAGCTGATCAAAAAGATCGCCGCGCTCAGGAACGAAAAAAAGATAGACGGCATCACCGACCTCCGGGACGAATCGTCGAAAGACATCCGCATCGTGATCGAGCTGAGGCGCGACGCCCATCCCGAGGCCGTCAAGAACAATCTCTTCAAGCTGACCGACCTGCAGACGACTTTCGGGGTCAACATGGTGGCCCTTCTCGACGGTAGGCCCCAGTTGCTTAATTTGAAGCAGCTGGTCGACGCCTTCATCGGGCTGCGCCGCGAGGTGGTCACCCGCCGAACCCGCTTCCTGCTCGCCAAGGCCCGCGCCGAAGGGCACCTGCAGGAGGGGCTGGCCATCGCGCTGGCCAATATCGATGAATTCATCGAGATCATCAAGTCTTCCTCAGACCGCGCCGAAGCGACCGATCGTCTGATGAACCGGGGCTGGAAGGCTCAGATCGTCAACGAAATGATCGCCTCGGTGGCGGGCAGCTACCAGGACTATCGGCCGCAGGACATCGAGGGCGACCGCGGACTGAGGGCCGACGGCCTTTACTGGCTGTCGCGCGAACAGACGGACCGCATTCTCGATATGCGCCTGCAGACGCTGACGGCGACGCAGCAGGAAAGCATCATCGCGGCCTACAAGGAGCTGTGCGCGCAGATCACTGATTATCTCGACATCCTGGCCCATGACGAGCGCATCGTCAAAATCATCAACGACGATCTTCTGTACATCAAGGAGAAGTACGGCGACGCCCGCCGCACAGCGATCGATCCATCCGGAGACCCTGACTTTGATGAGCTCGATCTCATACCGCAGAAGGACCTGGTGGTCACCTTGAGCCGCGACGGTTATGTCAAGAGCCAGCTGCTGTCCGACTACCAGGCCCAGAGGCGGGGCGGGCAGGGCAGAAAATCCGGAAAATTCCGCGACCAGGACGCGGGCGACCAGCTGATTGTCACCAACACACATGATCAGCTCCTGTGCTTTACCAGCTTCGGGCGCATGTACCTGATCAATCACGCCTACATGGTGCCCACGGGGACCGCCGGCTCGAAGGGCCGTCCGATCCAGAACCTGATCGCCCTGCAGCAGTTTGAAAAGAGCGACGGCAGGGGAGGCACCGTGAAAGCGCTCGAGAAGGTCACGAACATCCTGGCCATTCCGGCGCCCGACGAGAATCACTGCGTGTTCTTCTCCACTGCAAGGGCTCCGGTGCGCAGCCAGCTGCTGCGCCTGAGCCGCGACGAGGTCCGGCTGCAGGAGCTGCCGGCCGATGTGAGCGAATCGATCCGCAGGGACGTGGCGGCGTTCAAGTCTGAGCTGCCTCAGATCTCCGCAGAGAAATGGGATGCGACGGCGCTCGCGGATCTCCCTGCTACGGCTCAGGCCGAGATCAAGGGCATTCTGAAGTGGGGCACCGAAGAGACCGAGGCCGCCCGAAAGGAGGCTGGGAATTCGAAGACCTGGAGCGAAATGAAAGTGTCGGACCTGCCCGCGGAGCTTCGGGCCCAGGCCCGGTCGATCTGTGACCGGGGGCTTGGGGAGCTCGCTGCACTGAAGGGCGAGGACTGGGGGCGCGTGACGTTGGGCGAGCTGCCCGTCAAGGCCCGCAACACGGCCCGGGACGCCTTCCGACTGAGCCTGCTTTCCGATTTTGCCCGTGAGCACTTCGTCTTCTTTGCCACCGCGCGCGGCATCGTCAAGAAGGTCCCGCTCAGCGAATTCTCCAAGGTCCAGAACGGCGGCACTTCAGCTGTCAGCCTGGATCCCGATGACCAGCTGATTGGGGCCGAACTGACCGACGGACACCACGACATCATGCTTTTCTCCGATGCCGGGAAAGCTGTCCGGTTCGATGAGAACGACGTTCGTCCGATGGGCCGCACCGCCCGCGGCGTCGGCGGAATGAGGATCCGAGAGTCCGACCGGATCATCGCCCTGATCGTAGCGGGTGACGAGGACCGCATGGTGCTCACCGCCACGGAAAATGGCTTTGGAAAGCGCACTCCGATCGCAGAGTACACGCGCCACGGCAGAAACACCCAGGGCATGATCGCCATCGCAACGACCGAGCGAAACGGCCGCGTGGTCGGCGCCTGCCTTGTCTCCGAAGAGGACGAAATCATCCTGCTGTCCGAGAAGGGGCACATCGTGCGCACGCCGGTGGCAGACATCCGGGTCTGCTCGAGAGCCGCGCAGGGGGTTACTCTGATCGGGCTGAAGGACGACCGGCTGGTGAGCGTGACTCCCGTGCAGGCCGGCATGCGGGGAGAAGAGCCCGCGGAGAACGGGGAGGCTGAGCCGCAGAACGAAGACGCCGGGATCCCCGCCGATGAATGAATTTCTGCCGAAGGAGGCAGCCATGAGATGTTTTAATTTCGCGCCGGGGCCGGCCGCGCTGCCGTTTGAGGTGCTCGAGGTGATTCGCGACGAACTTTTTGATTTCCGCGGTGAGGGCGCCTCAATCATGGAAATCAGCCACCGCAGCCCGGCTTTCGCGAAGGTCATCGGAGAGGCTGAGACCGGCATCCGCACGCTGCTCGGGGTGCCTGACGGCTACGACGTGCTGTTCATGCAGGGCGGAGGACACCAGCAGTTTTCGGCGGTTCCCCTCAACCTTCTCGGAACCCGCAGGAAGGCCGACTACATCGTGAACGGCACCTGGTCCCGGAAGGCGTTGAAGGAGGCGCAGAAATTCTGCGAGGTGAATGTGGCGGCTCTCGATGACGGCACGAGGGCTCCGCGCCAGCAGGAGCTTCGGCTCGACCCCGATGCGGCCTACGTGTACTACTGCGACAACGAGACGGTTCACGGCGTGGAGTTCGATTATGTGCCTGAGACGGGCGGTGTCCCGCTGGTGGCCGACATGTCGAGCAACATCATGACGCGTCCGGTGGATGTTTCTCGCTTTGGAGCCATCTGGTTCGGCGCCCAAAAGAACTTCGGCATCGCCGGGCTCGCGATTGCCCTTGTCAGGCAAGATCTGATCGGGAAAGCCGGGCCGGCCTGCCCGGTCATGCTCGACTGGAAGACATATGCGCAGTCAGGCTCGCTTTTCAATACGCCCCCGGTGTTCGCCATCTATGTCTCCAGCCTTGTCTGCCGGTGGCTTCTCCAGCAGGGCGGCGTGAAGGAGATGCAGCGCAGGTCCGCTCTGAAATCCGGCCTTCTCTATCAGACGATAGACGAGTCCGAAGGGTTCTACCGCACGAGGGTGCAGAAAGACTCCAGAAGCCGCATGAACGTGACATTTGCGCTGCGCGATGAAAGCCTGAATGAGCCGTTCCTCGCGGGAGCGCTTGAGCGCGGCCTGAAGGGCGTCAAGGGCCACCGCAGCGTGGGCGGGATGAGGGCTTCCCTGTACAACGCGGTTCCCCAGGAAGGGGTCCAGGCCCTGGCCGATTACATGAAGGAGTTCGCCCGCCGCCATGGATGATGCTAAAAGGGTAGAGGATCTCGGCGCGTTGCGCCGCAGGATCGATGCAATAGACGATGAGATTGTGAGGCTGCTCGACCAGCGGGCGCAGGTCGTCCGCGAGGTCGGCGCGCTCAAGGGCAGCCAGGGCGCCAGCATTTTCAGACCGGAGCGCGAGGACATGATCCTCGAGCGGACGGCAGGTCTGTCCGCCCAGTTTTCTCCCAAGGCTATGAAGGCGGTTTTTCGGGAGATTCTCTCGTCGTGCCGGGCGCTCGAGAAAAAGACGACCGTCGCGTACCTTGGGCCGGCGGGAACCTTCACCGAAATGGCGGTTCTCAAGAGGTTTGGGTCAGCCGTTGAGGAGCTGCCCTGCACGACGGTCCCGGACGTGTTCGACGCGGTCGAAAACGGAAGGGCGGATTTCGGCGTTGTGCCAAGGGAGAACAATTCGCAGGGCTCCGTCATGCTCACCCTGGACAAGCTGCTGACAACGCCGCTGCTGATTGTGGGCGAGGTATCGGTTCCCGTCGTACACAACCTGCTGTCGCTGTCGGGTAGCCTCGGGAAAGTGCAGAGGGTGCTCGCTCATCCGCAGGCTCTCGCCCAGTGCCGGCAGTGGCTGTCGAAAAACCTTCCTCATGTGCAGCAGCAGGCCTGCTCGAGCAATGCGGAGGCGGCCAGGCTTGCCGCTCAGGATCCGTCGCTCGCGGGCATCGCCGCCATCCGCGCCGGCGATCTCTACGGCCTGAAGGTGGCCGCGGCGGGCATTCAGGATTCCTGCCAGAACCGCACCCGTTTCCTGGTGCTCGGGCAACAGAAGACGCACCGCCGGGGCGGAGACGGCGGCGACAAGACGACGTTCATCTTTGCCGTGCGAAACCGCGCGGGCGCTTTGTTTGAGATTCTCAAGCCGCTGGCCGACGAAAAGGTGGACATGCTGCACCTGGAGAGCCGCCCTGCCAGAAATGGGCTTTGGGAATACAATTTTTTCGTGGACATCAGCGGCCACGTGGAAGACGAGGCTGTACGCCGCGCTTTGGAAGCCGTCAGGAAGAACGCGCTTGTTTTTAAATTCCTCGGGTCGTATCCGAGGGCGGCCGACTGAGCCGCTTTACTGGTTTCGAAGGATAAGGCATGGCAGAAAAATTCAGATCCCCCGCTTATATTGACCTGATCGAGCCCTACAGGGCCGGAAAGCCTATCAGCGAGCTGGCAAGGGAGAAAGGGCTCGACCCCGATTCGATCCTGAAGCTGGCGAGCAATGAGAATCCGCTGGGGGCTCCCGCCTCCGCTCTAGAGGGGGCGAAAAAGGCGGCATCCCGGCTTTCGCTTTATCCGGATGGAAACGCCTATGAACTGAAATCCGCCGTCGCAAAGCGCTTTGGCGTTCCCATCGACTGGGTCGTGGTCGGAAACGGCAGCGACGAGCTGATGGGCATCACCTGCGAGGCTCTGGTCGAGCCCGGCACGAAGACGCTCTTTTCACAGTACTATTTTTCGGTTTACCGGATCGATACACTGGCCAACGGCGGCGAGCCCGTTGAGATTCCTGCGCGCGGATTTGACATTGACCTGGACGCCATCGCGGATGCGGTGGACGACAAGGTGAGGGTGATCTTCCTCACTACGCCGAACAATCCCACCGGCAGGATTCTCACCGGCGCTCAGATGGAAAAATTCATGGAGCGGGTGCCCTCTTCGGTCATCGTGGTGCTCGACGAGGCTTACAGGGATTTTGTGCCTCCGGAGCAGCGCTTTGATTCCATTGCGATGGTGAAGCGCTATCCCAATCTGATGGTGACGCGCACCTTCTCCAAGGCCTACGGACTGGCCGGGCTGAGGGCGGGCTTTGGCATTGCCCAGCCCGAGCTCGTCGCCTTCCTCAACCGCATCCGCCCACCCTTCAACTGCAATGCCATCGCTCAGGCGGCTGCCGCCGCATGCCTGAATGACGACGCGTTCCTCGAGCGGGTTTACAAAATGAACCGCGAGGGCGTACGCCAGCTGCAGGAGCGCTTCGCGGCCTTGGGGCTCGAATTCGTGCCGAGTCTGAGCAATTTCGTGCTGGTGAAAATCGGCCCGAAGGCTCCGGAGCTCAATCAGTGGCTTCTCGACCGAGGCATCATCATCCGCCCCTGCGCGAGCTTCGGCCTGCCCGAGTGGATCAGGGTATCGGTCGGCACCGGCCCGCAGAACGAAAGGTTCCTTTCCGCTCTGGCCGAATTTCTGGCCGGGGCCTGAGGCTGGCGGGAAGAATCCGTGAAGCTGGCCGTTATAGGAATGGGGCTGATGGGCGGCTCCGCCGCCCTGGCAATGAGGCGCTCGGGCGCCGTGACGTCGGTCTACGCCTGCGACGTTTCGCCGCAGTCCGTGCAGAAGGCGATCGCCATGGGAGTTGCCGAGAAGGGCGGCTGCGACCCCTGCGAGGCTGCCCGCGGAGCCGATGTCGTGATGGTGGCCACGCCGGTTCTTTCCATGGAGTCCATCTTCCGGAAAATCAGGCCGTCTCTTTCCCCCGAAGCGGTGGTCACTGACCTCGGTTCGGTGCGGGTTACTGTCCAGATGGCGGCAAGGCGGGCGCTGGGCGAAAAAATCGCCCGCTACGCCCCCTGCCATCCGATCGCCGGAGGCGAACAGACCGGCGTGGAGCATTCAAATCCCGACATGTTCATCGGCAAGCGGGTCATCAGTACGGCGGAGCCTGATTCCGATCCTGACGCCGTCCGGATCATGGAGACTCTCTGGAAGGGGTGCGGGGCGGAGATTCTGCGGATGCCCCCGGAGCGGCATGACAGGATTTTCGGTCTGATGAGCCACCTGCCGCACGTGCTGGCCTATGCCATGGTGGCCATGATTGCAGAAAGCAGGGAGCCGGAGCTGCTCCTGTCGATGGGCGGCAGCGGCTTTCTTGACTTCAGCAGAATCGCGGCTTCCAGTCCGGTCATGTGGCGGGACATCTGCCTTGCCAACCGCAAAGCCATATCCGACGGGCTGCGCCGCTACAGAAAAGAGCTGGAAATATTTCAGAAAGCGCTCGACGAAGGAAACGCCGACACCCTGGTGGCGGAGTTCGCGCTCGCGGCGCGAGCCCGGCGCAGGCTCTCCAGTCCTGTGCACAAAACCGAGGAGAAAGGGCAATGAAAGTCTATCCCCCGAGCCTGCTGATTCCGCCCGTGTCCAGGGCTTGCGGAACCGTCGTTCTTCCCGGGTCCAAGTCGATTTCCAACAGGGTTCTTCTCCTGGCGGCGCTGTCGTCTTCGGTCTGCAGGCTCTCGGGCGTCCTCGAGGCTGAGGATACGGATCGGATGAAGGAGGCGCTGTCTACGCTCGGGGTGGACGTCCGCCGAGATCCTTCCGATGCTTCGTCCTACATGGTCCGGGGCTGTTCCGGACGCTTCCCTGTCCGAACCGCGCGGCTTTTCCTAGGCAATGCCGGCACGGCGATGCGCACGCTCTGCGCCGCTCTGGCGCTCTTCGGCGGCGATTATATCCTCGACGGGGTGGAGCGCATGCGCCAGAGGCCAATCGGCCCCCTCGTTGATGCGCTGCGCGCTCTTGGAGCTGATGTCCACTGCCTTCAGGGCTCGGGCTGCCCGCCGGTGCAGATCGGACCGATGGCGGGAATTGGCCCGCGCTGTTCCATAACGGGTTCCGTTTCAAGCCAGTTCATATCGGCGCTGCTCATGGCCGGCCAGGTTTATGCGGGTCCTTCGGGCCTGGTCATTGACATCGACGGCCCCCTGATCTCCAGGCCCTACGTGGAGATGACCCTGCGCCTCATGAAGCGCTTCGGCGCCGAGGTGGAGGACCGGGGAAATTCCTTTTTCGTCCCGGGCGGAGCCTACAGGCTGGGTGCGCCCCTGAGGGTGGAGGGCGACGCTTCGGGCGCCTCGTATTTTCTTGCGCTGGGCGCCCTGGCCGGCGGCCCGGTGCGCGTGGAGGGGGCGGGAAGCGCCTCCATTCAGGGCGATGTCGAATTCGCACGAGTTCTGGAAAGAATGGGCGCCCGCATTTCATGGGGGCCGGACTGGATCGAAGCCCGGGCGCCCGAAAGTGGGAAACTTCGGGGAATAGAGGTAGACTGCACGGCGATTCCAGACGCGGCCATGACCCTGGCGGCGGTCGCGCTCAAGGCGGAGGGTCCAACGAAGCTCACAGGCATAGGCTCCTGGAGGGTCAAGGAGACCGACCGGATTGCGGCCCTGCAGACGGAGCTTCGCAGCGTGGGGGCGAAAGTCGCCAGCGGCGAGGACTGGCTGACCGTCGAGCCGACGCAGGCGCTGCGGGCGGCCGATGTCAGAACTTACGGGGATCACCGCATCGCGATGACCATGTCGCTCGCCGCCTGCGCGGGGGTGCCCGTGCGGATCCTGGAGCCCGGCTGCGTGGCGAAAACCTATCCCACCTATTTTGATGAGTTCGCGGCTGTGACCGGCTGCGAGTTTTGATTTTTGTTTTGAAGGCGTGAGGAAATGATGAACGAAGCGGCTATCCCCGTCATTGCCATTGACGGGCCAACAGCAAGCGGCAAAGGAACCGTGGCCCAGCGAGTGGCCCAGACTCTGGGATTCCATTATCTGGACTCGGGCGCCCTGTACCGCATCGTGGGCTTGGCCTGCCTGCGCTCGCATGTGGATTTTTCGGATATGGCGGCGGTGACGGCCCACGCCATCGCGATCGCTCCGAGATTCGTCTGCGGACGCGTGTTGCTGGGCGATGAAGACATCTCCAAGGAAATCCGCACCGAAGAGGTCGGCACGGCCGCTTCCCTGGCAGCTCAGATTCCGTCGGTCCGCGATGCGCTTTTTGAGCTTCAGCGCCGCGAGAGAAAGCAGCCGGGCCTCGTGGCCGACGGCCGCGACATGGGCTCGGTCATCTTCCCCGACGCCTGCCTCAAGGTTTTTCTGACGGCATCGGTGGAAACCCGTGCGCGACGCCGTTATAAGCAGTTGATAGAAAAAGGGATTGACGTTAAACTAGATACTCTTGTCTCTGAAATGGCAGAAAGAGACCGCCGGGACATGCAGCGCATGCACGCGCCGCTCGTTCCTGCCGAAGGGGCTAAGATCCTGGACTCCTCCTGCCTGACGATTCAGGAGACCGTAGTGAAAATCCTGCACTGGTACGACCAGGTTTCACTCGGCGGGGCGGACTGATCCGCGTTTTCAAGTCGTGCCGATGACTGGCGGGACAAGGCCTTCAGGGCGTTTGCTCTCGCTTTTTTGACTAACTCGCCTTCGCGCGCTAGAGGCGTGAAGGGCGTTTTTATTTTTTCATGTCCAACACTGAAACCAGCAAAACCGAATCCTTTGCCGAACTGTTCAACCAGAGCCTTGCCTCCCAGGAGATGCGCCCTGGTGAAGTGATTTCTGCGGAAGTGGTCCGCGTTGACTATAACTTCGTGGTCGTCAACGCCGGCCTCAAGTCCGAAGCCTACATTCCGATTGATGAGTTCAAGGATGACCAGGGCAACGTCGCCGTCAAGCCCGGCGACTTTGTTTCCGTGGCCATTGAGTCCGTTGAAAACGGCTACGGCGATACGATCCTGTCGCGCGACAAGGCCAAGCGTCTCGCGGCCTGGATGAATCTCGAAAAGGCTCAGGAGTCCGGTGAGCTGGTAACTGGCACGATTACCGGCAAGGTCAAGGGCGGCCTGACCGTCATGACCAACGGCATCCGCGCATTCCTGCCGGGCTCCCTCGTGGACACCCGCCCGGTCCGCGACACGACCCCCTATGAGGGCAAGACCCTTGAGTTCAAGGTGATCAAGCTCGATCGCAAGCGCAACAACGTGGTGGTCTCCCGCCGCGCCGTGCTCGAGGCGAACATGGGCGAGGAGCGCAACAAGCTGCTGGCCACCCTGAAGGAAGGCGCCATCGTCAAGGGCGTCGTCAAGAACATCACCGATTACGGTGCGTTCGTTGACCTGGGCGGCATCGACGGCCTGCTCCATATCACCGACCTGGCCTGGCGCCGCGTCCATCATCCGAGCGAAGTGGTTCAGGTGGGACAGGAAATCGAGACCAAGGTTCTCAAGTTCGACCGCGAGCGCGCCCGCGTGTCCCTCGGCCTCAAGCAGCTGGGCGAGGATCCGTGGATCGGCATCGCCCGCCGCTATCCCGCCGGCACCCGCCTGTTTGGCAAGGTTTCCAACATTACCGAGTACGGCGCCTTTGTTGAGATCGAGGACGGCATCGAAGGCCTGGTCCACGTCTCTGAAATGGACTGGACCAACAAGAACGTTGATCCGCGCAAGGTTGTGACGCTTGGCGAGGAAGTTGAGGTGATGGTGCTCGACATCGACGAAGAGCGCCGCCGCATCAGCCTCGGCATGAAGCAGTGCAAGGCCAATCCGTGGGAAGAGTTCGCTCAGACCCACAAGAAGGGCGACCGCGTCAAGGGCCAGATCAAGTCCATTACGGACTTCGGCGTGTTCATCGGCCTTGACGGCGGCATTGACGGCCTGGTTCACCTCTCCGATCTCTCTTGGAAGGAACCCGGCGAGCAGGCCATCCGAAACTACAAGAAGGGCGATGAAGTCGAGGCGGTTGTTCTGTCCATCGACACTGATCGCGAGCGCATCAGCCTGGGCATCAAGCAGCTCTCCGGCGATCCGTTCTCTGACTTCGCGGGCTCTCACGAGAAGGGCTCTGTGGTTGAGGGAACCGTCAAGTCCGTGGATGCCCGCGGTGCCGTGATCGACCTCGGTAATGACACGGAAGCCTATCTGCGCGCCTCCGAGATTTCCCCGGATCGCGTTGAGGACGCCACCACCCAGCTCAAGGTGGGCGACAAGGTCTCTGCCGTCATCATCAGCGTTGACCGCAAGACCCGCAACATCCAGCTGTCTATCAAGCAGAAGGAAGCCGCCGAAGCCCGCCGCGCCATGGAACGCATGAACAGCGACGCTCCGTCTGCCGGCACGACCAACCTGGGCGCTCTGCTCAAGGCCAAGCTGGGCAATCACTGAGAGTAACAGCAGGCCATTCAGGGGCTGAGAGTTCTGAATGACCTGAAAAATAAAAAAGGACGCAGCTTGCTGCGTCCTTTTTTTAGGCGTCCCGTGTGGGTCAGGATCCTCAGGGCTCTTCATGCAGGATCCAGGCTTCTGTCCGCACCAGAGGAATAGGCGCGGGCCCTGACGCCGGGCAGCCGCTAGACTTGAACTCTCCTTGGGGCGGGGCTTGTCCCGGTGCTGCCGGCCAGGGCCGCCATGGCGAGACTGCCGGAAGCCGCCCCTTTCCACATTCGCCTGCGGCAAGTCTCTGCCGCAGCACTCTCTTAAAATCAGCAGTGTTGTTCAGCCGGAACGGAAAAAAATGGAACTTGAACTCTGGTATTTGATCATTGTCCCGGTGCTTTTTGCCGCGGGGTGGTTTCTGCGCGGTTTTGATGCGAGGCAGCGGCAGGAAGAGAATAAAGACCTTCCTGACAATTACTTCAGAGGCTTGTCGCTGCTGCTTTCAAACGAGCCGGACAAGGCGATCGACGCCTTCATCGAAGTGGCCAAGGTGGACTCCGAGACAGTGGAACTGCATCACGCCTTGGGCAATTTGTTTTGCCGCCGCGGCGAGTTTGAGCGCGCCATCCGAATCCACACTCACCTGATAAACCGAGCGGACCTTGGCGACGAGGACCGCCTCAGGGCGCTTTCCGAGCTTGCGCTCGACTATCTGAAGGCGGGTATCTACGACAAGGCGATCGAGTGCTACGAGAAGCTGTCGGGAAGTCCTTCCTATCACCTGGAGGCGCTCAGGCAGCTTTTGAAAATCCGGTGCACGGAGCATGACTGGACGGAGGCCATAGCGGCAGCGAAGCGCCTGGAAAAGGAGGCCTCCGAGGACCACAGCGCCGATATCGCCCATTTCCACTGCGAGAGAGCCGAGGAGGCCCTCAGGAGCAAAAACAGCCAGGCCGCACGTGCCGAAATCAACGCGGCTCTGGCTGTCCGCCCGAGAGCGCCGAGGGCGCTTATGCTCAAGGGCGACATGCTGGCCCAGGAGGGCGACGCTCAGGGAGCTGTAGAGGCCTGGAACGAAATTCGCAGACATTCTCCCGACCATTATCCGCTGGTCGTCTCCCGCCTTGTGAAGACTTATGAAAAGATGGGGAAACAAAACGAAGCCGAGGCCGTGCTCCGGGAAGCCCTCGAGAAGTTTCCTTCCGCTGAGGTGGTGGACCTCACCATGAACGAGGCGCTTGCCTGCCACGGCGAGAAGGCAGCTACACAGGTGGTGAGCGAGGCGATGGAGGGGCATCCGTCCCTTGGCATTCTCTCCATTGCGATGGAGCTTCGCAACCGGTTGAACCCGGATGACAAGCAGCTCCAGGGGCTGACAGCTCTGCTTAAGAAGGAGTCGGACCGCCAGGGCCGGTTCCAGTGCAGAAAATGCGGCTTCCTGTCGCACAGCTATCTCTGGCAGTGCCCGGGCTGCGGCGAATGGGACACCTATCCGACCCTGCGGGTGCAGGACCAGGCCTCGATGAAGAAGTGAGCGCCCGTTCTATAAGATTGTTTACATTTTTAGCCGACAGGAAACGTTTGATATTTGACAAATTCTTAAAATAGTCATCTATAGCTCCGCTCCGAGGAGTCTGCGGCGGACTTGTGATTTAGCGAGAAAGGAAAGAAATGTTAAAGCGCATCGGCCTGTTTATTTTGACCAACCTTGCCATCGTTGTGATGCTGAACCTCGTGCTCACGGTGATAGGGGTTCTTTTCGGGATCAACTGGGGCGACATGGCTGGGCAGTCCATCAACCTTTCGACGCTGAGCGTCTTCGCCCTGGTGGTGGGCTTCGCCGGGTCGATTATGTCGCTGCTCACCTCGAAGATGATCGTAAAGGCGACGATGGGTCTGCAGATGATTGATACGGAACATCCCGCGACCAATCTTGAAGCCTGGCTCGTGAGCACGGTGAGAGGGCTGGCTGAAAAGGCCAACGTGCCCATGCCAGAGGTCGGCATCTACGAGGGCGCGCCCAACGCCTTTGCAACCGGCCCGACCAAAGGCGACTCGCTCGTGGCGGTTTCAACCGGCCTGCTCCAGCTGATGAACAAGAAGGAAGTTGAGGCGGTACTCGGCCATGAGATGAGCCACGTGGCCAACGGCGACATGGTCACGATGACGCTGGTTCAGGGCGTGATGAACACCTTCGTCATTTTCCTCTCCCGGCTTGTCGGCTGGGTGGTCGACCGGCAGGTGCTCAGGAATGAAAGCGACGCTCCCGGCGCTGGCTACTACATCACCTCGATGATCCTGAATATTGTTCTGGGCCTGCTTGCCGGAATGGTTGTGGCCGCGTTTTCGCGCTGGCGCGAATACCATGCGGACGCGGGTTCCGCCATGCTGCTGGGGTCTCCGGACGCGATGATCGCTGCGCTCCAGAGGCTCGGCTCCATCACTTCCGAGGAGCTTCCGGGCGCTGCGCGCGGCTTTGGAATCACCGGCGGCGTCGGCTCTCTTTTCGCCTCTCATCCCTCCATTGAGGACAGGATCGCGGCCCTGCGCAACCTTCAGGCCTGAGGAAGCAGGCGCGAGGGAAAAGCCCGCAACCCGTTTCTCCGATTCAGCACCCGGAAGGCGCCAGAACGCTTTCCGGGTGTTTTGCAATTGGATTTTGAAAAAAGAATCAGGGCTAGGGCCCTTTGGGCGGCCAGGGGCGCGTAGCAGGACCGGCGCGCTTAAAGCGGCTGCAGGGGGGCACATTTAGCCCCCTATGTCAATTTGTTTCTTTTCGACAACAAAACTCCATGGCTGTTTTAACCAGCCATTGTGATTCTCAATAACCAGAAGTTCCCTAAGTCGCTTTTTGAATTCGAGGTTCGATCGGGAAGTGAAACAATTTACGTCGTGTATTCGGACAGGTACACATCCGGATTCGGGGACTTCTGTTGCCCTCCCCAGCGCCGATTAAAAGGCCTGGGCCATTCACTTCAATCTGGTCCGATTCCAGTCCCAAGTATTTTTTCAGGAATCACAGCATAGTCTCCGCAGAAGCTGCCGCCCGTCGAAGGGTTCAGGAATCGGCCGAATTCACGAATTCAGTTTTGCAACCAATGTTGGGCTTACCGAGTAAGCTCTTCCCAATCGGGGTCAAATGGGTTCATTCACAGAAAGTCTCATCCCCCCACCTCGGGTTTGGAGTTTCTCGGTAAATTCTTTATTCTGAGATTCAGGCTCTGAAAGCGGCCTGGTTCTTTTGACTTTCGATCCGCTGCTGCCAAACAGCATCTCCAGTTGAAAATCCTTTTTATCGCGAAGCATGTAGTACACCGCCCTCGCCAGCATCGCGGCGATCGGTCGTATCGCCCGGCACCTCAAGCCGTTCCGTTTAGAAAGCAGTCTGTCAAATTTTTTCTTGGCCGGCGGATTGAAGCGAACCACAAGATTGGCCAGTTCGGTAAAAGCCCAGCTGAGATAAGCGTTATCGTTTTTAGCGTTCCCTTCTCCTTTGACTTTCCCATTCGACAAACGCTCTGTAGGAGCGAGTCTGCAGCAGGGCACAAAATTTTTTGCATTACGAAATCGCCGGATATCATGAATTTCTGAAGCCAACACAGTGGAGATGACTTCTCCGCAGCCTTTGATGCTCTGAAGAATTTTCAGGTACTGATGACAGTGCTGCGGAGCCTTCCGGGCTGTTTCCACGATGGCCGCCTCGATGCGTTTGATTTCTTCGGAGCAGGAGGTAAACATTCTCAAATTCACCTCTACCTTCCTGAGGATGCAATCATTGTGTAAAGTAGCGGTCAGCTTCTCGGGAAGCTGACCGCTGCGTTGAAGTTCTTCAGCCCAATGGACGATAGCCGTACGATTGATACGCTCGCAGCACTGATTGTTGATCATGTTGATCAATATGACGGCGTACCGCGATCGGTCCTGGATCAACGAGTTGCGAAGACGAACCAAATCCCTGAAAGACCGGGCGTTTCGAGGAATGATTTCAGTTGTTTTCAAGTCATTCAGCCGCAGACGGTCTGCCAAAAATTCAGCATCAGATTTGTCATCCGAAAATTTAGCCTTGAATTTTTTGACTGTAGTGGGGTCAGCCAATTTCAATATCCCTCCGCGGGATTCAAACAAATCGGCTAATCCATACCAGTTGTAGGTTGACTCAACTGTCGCAACGTGAGGAACCGAACAGTAAGGCTCCAGGGCCTCAGCAACATGCTGCAGCCCTGGCTCCAACGGGATTTTCCTCTTATAGATGGCACGGCAGCCCAGCTGACCAGATTGGGGATCGATTGTGTTGACCAGGACGCAGACGAAGATATTGTTGGAAAGAAGATCGATGCCAATGAAATTGGTGCGGTCGATGGTGGGACAGGAATCTGTGGTAGTCTTAGGCATGACGAAACTCCCTTTTTAAGCTATTGAGAACACTTAAAATTTAACGGAGCTTTTCGTCGCTGACAACGCTTCAGAACTTATCTTCTGAGTCGTTGTCTTTTTTGACTTTTCTCTCGTTAGCCCTGCAAAGGGCTATATGAGTATCGGAGTGCAAGCCCGGACAGGAGGCTGCCCGGGCAGGGGGAGAGGCGGTACGCAGCGAAATCTTCAGAGGATGTGTGGGGATCGCGGCCCGCATTTTTTCCCCAGCATCAGTTGCGGGCGTTCAGGCGGGTGACATGTCGCGCGTGAGCCAGCGCAAAGCCTGCCAGGCACAGCGCGGCAAGAATGAGGCCGGCCGAGCAGGCAATCCAAAAGCCCAGCGCCCCCATCGGCCCGTCCAGCGGAGAGCCGCAGAAACCGAGGAAGTAGCCTCCTCCGAGCCCCAGGCACCACAGCGACAGCCCTGAGACCACCATGGGCACCCAGGCGATCTTGTAGCCCCTGAGGATGAAGCTGCTCACTGACTGGGTGGCGTCGAAAGTGTGATAAATCACGCCGCAGAGGATGAGAGTCTGGGCGAGGGCCGCGACGCTGCCTTCGTGCGTGTAGATGCCGATGATCTCTCCTTTGAAGCAGTACAGGAGCGCGCTCGCTGCGGCCGCTGCGAGGATCGTGAAGCGGAGGGCGCGGTGCGTCATCTCTTCAGCCGCTTCAGGGTGTCCGGAACCCAGGCTCTGGGCCACGAGAACGCTTGAAGCAATGCCGATGGAAAGAGGGACCATGTACAGGGTGGAGGTGATGTTGCTCACGATCTGGTGAGCTGAAATCGCCGTTGCCCCGAGCCGCGAGATGAAGATGGCCATCAGAGTGAAGGAGCTCACTTCGAAGAAAACGGAAAGTCCGATCGGAAGTCCGATGCGTAGCTGGGCGCCCATGGCGCGCAGGTCCGGGCCTGACAGGCGCTGTGCGCGCATTTTCCTGCAGGCGGGGTCCTTGCAGAAAATCATCAGGTACAGCAGGGCCGAGGCGAAGACAAGCACTGCGTTGGCCAGCCCGGCTCCGGCGCCGCCCAGGGCCGGGAGGCCGAAAAGACCGTACATGAACACTGCGTTGACCGGGGCCTTGAGCGCGAGGACCAGCAGGGAGACCCACATGGTGGTCCGGGCCCGGTTGATGGCTGCGTTCACGGAAATAAAGATTCGGCTGATCAGGGCGAAGGGCAGGGCCAGTGCGGAAAAAAGCAGATAAAGGGAGGCTATCCTTGCGATGTTTCCGGTGACCTGCCCGAGCGAAGTCCACAGGCCGGTCCAGGCAAGGATGGGGACGCCGAGCAGCGACAGCAGGCACACGATGTAAAAGGCCTGGTTGATCTCATAGCCGATGAGCTCGAATTTACGGGCACCGAAGTGGTGTCCGCAGATGGGCGAAAGCCCTTGGATGATCCCGATCAGCAGCATGTTCAGGCAGGCCGTCGAGGCGCCGCCCAGCGCTATGGCGGCAAGGTGCTCGGCGCCCATACGGCCGGCCATGATGGTGTCGATGGTGACGTTGCCCATGACCGCCATGTTGGCAACGAAAAGGGGGCTCGCCAGCCGTATGAGGCCCCGCAGGGAAATATCGGGGGGCGCAAGGCGCCGGGGCTGGATTTCAGTTGTCTCTGACATGCTGCGCGTAAGACTGCTGAAGGGGTTTGGAGGAGCCGGGGCGGATCAGGTACGCTTCTTCGCTCCGAGGGTAAACCGTCGGAATTCCGATGAGGTCGGAGGGAAGGGCGTCGCGTTTTTTAATCTTCGAGAGGGTAAAGCGGCAGGCTTTCTCTTCTGCCCCGAAATGAACGCCGGAGTAATAAAGAAGCCCCCGCAGGTTCGAAGGGATCCCGTCGGAGAAAACGCAGTCGGCCGGAGAGTAGCCGAACAGCCTCAGCTTGCCGGAAATTTCCCGGGCTACAGGGGTGTATGAGCGGTAGGCGTCCAGTCCCGGGCTGAACAGGGCGGTCGCCTCCACCCAGAAAAGCGTGATGCCCAGGGCCGCGAGCCAGGGGCCGCGCCACAGGGCCTTGGGACGCCGCCTCAGCCTTTTCGCCACAATGGCAAACCACAAGACTGTCATGGCGGCCGTCGCGAAAAGCAGGGAGCCTTCAACCCAAGGGACGACTCCAGGGGCCAGGCGCTCGACGCTGTTGGCCATCTTGGGCGGGAAGCCGGTCCGCCAGGCGATGTAGTAGCACCACAGGCCGACTGCGCCCAGTGAGAAGATGGTCGCCGAGAACCAGTCCAGGAGATTTTCGTAAGAGCGCCGTTTGAGGGCCGCCAGTCCAAAGGCTGCGAGAATGGCCACTGAGGGGGCCGTGGCGAGCAGCGACAGCTCTGGGATTCCGGCGGTGAAAAGCGGCGTCACTAATGCCGCGCCGGCCGAAATGAGCGGGAGCATGATCTGGGTGCAGCCGATGACGCGGTGCCAGGCGTACAGGGCGTAAACGGCAAAAGGCCACATCGGGCAGAGGTACCAGATGAAATTGCGCAGCAGCCATGTCGCATGGTTGGGCGTGATCCAGGCAAAGGCGCTCGACTGCACGGCACTCCAGGCTCCGGCCCAGACATCGATAGGAACGCCTGCGAAGTGGGCGGACAGGGGCCAGATCAGAACAACGGCGGCCATGGATCCGCAGGCAATGCCCGCCCTTGAAAGCCGTCCGCCCTTGAAGGAGCGCACGAAAAAGATGACCGCCAGCTCCGCCGCCAGCAGGCTCCCGCCCCAGGCAATGTTGCCGCAAAGGGTCATTAGCCCGGCGGCTACGCCAGCGGCAACGGCGCCGGCCTTCTTGTGCGCGAGGGACCAGATGACGCCGGCCGTGCCCATGGACCAGCAGCCAAGCACCACGATGGGCAGTCCAATTTCATGGATTCGGCTGAGCAGCCCGAAAGAGGCCACGAAGAGCAGCGTTGCAGAATCTGCGACCGTTCTGCTGTAGTCGCGGGGGCTTGCTTCCTCGCCAAACAGCATGGAGATCGGCTGCGCCTCCTCCCGGCGGGCGAGATGCCAGGTGCCGTACCAGACGGAGCTGGCGGCCAGGGCAAACCAGAGCAGCCCCGAAATCTTCGCTACGGGGAAAGGGGGAAGCACTGAAAGGCTCAGCCGGATGAGGGCCGCCCCCAGCCAGGCGATGCCGGGACCCGTTGCAGAGTAATCTTGTCCGGCGATGTTGGGCAACACCCAGTCCGCCCATGTTCCCCGGGCCATGGTCCACATCAGCCCGAATACCTGCTCGTCCCTGGCATTCCAGAAGAAATGCCCGCTGAATCCGGCCAGAGCGAGGGTTGCGAGCAGAACGAGGAGGGCCCAGCGTGGAAGCCGCGCTGCGGCTGATGCTGAAATAATGAGAGGAGACTGGTGGGAGCTGAGCATTTTGACTTCTTAACGACCAAAAAAGGGGCAGTTCTTAAAACTGCCCCTCTAGACTACTTTCGCAGCGGCTTGAAAGCTGAATTACTTGGCAGCCTTCGCTTTGGCGGCGGCCTCATTCACGGCCTTGGTCTTGGCGGCGAACTTGGCGCGGAACTTCTCAACGCGGCCGGCCTCGACGATGCGGGTCTGGGCGCCGGTGTAGAAGGGATGGCTCTCGGAAGAGGTATCAATCTTGAAGAGCGGATAGGTCTTGCCGTCGATCTCGATGGTTTCCTTCGTCTGCACGGAGGAGGCGATGATGAACGTCTTGTTGATGGAGATGTCGACGAAGGCGACCTCTCTGTATTCCGGGTGAATGCCCTGCTTCATTTTCTTTTAAATTCCTAGTTGAAATGTCGGTCGCCCTGGCGGCCTTGCGAACCTGCCCGTGCGAAACGGGTCTTACAGCAGGCATGCAGCCCACGTGCCAGACTGGGAAAGTTAAATATTATGTACCTTTTTCAAATTTGAATCAACAGGGAACGGAGCATTCCCTGCTTGGACACAGGGCGAACTCATGAAAGACAAGCTCTAAAAAATGAAAATTTTGAAAACTCAAGGGATAGACCTTGGCTTTTTTTAAAGATACATATAATATATATGTGATAATAGATCAAGATCATAGGAGACCCCAATGCCCGTCGACCAGAAGATCCTGAAGCTGATTCCCGAAGGCTGCCGAGTGAACTGGAACGCCACCAACAAGCGCTACTACGTTTTCAAATCGAAGTATGTCTACGATCCATCGAAGAAGCGCGGGAAGGAGATCCGCACGCAGGTCGGCGTCGTGGTTGACGGAAAGTTTCAGTTCTCCAAGAGCTACCTGCTCAAGCAGCAGGTCAAGGAGCTGAAGGAGACAGCTGCCAAAGCCGCAGAGAAATCGTCTGCTCGAACGGGAAAGCAGACGGCCGCGGAAACGAAACCAGTGCCCGACGGCGTAAAGGCAGTGCTTGATTCCGCGTCAAAAGTCAAGGACAGTCGTCAACAGTCCAAGGTCGTATATCCGCTGGATTACGTTTATCTCGTTTCGCTTCTTGCCAGTCTTTCGGGACAGACCAGCTGCGTGCAGATCGCCGATTTCTGGGCATCGAGCCGCCCGGCCTTGGAAGCGCTCTTCGATGATTTTCCCAGGGAAAACATTTCGCATGACACGGTCAGGCGTCTGCTGATGCTGATTGACCCGGCCGAATTTGCCTCGTTTTACAAACGCCTGGTCACCCCGCTGCTGGACCAATATCTCTCGCGCGTTGTGGCCGTTGACGGCCAGGCCGTTCGAGCAAGCCGTACGGAAAAAGCCGCCTCAGGCCGCTTTGTGCTGACCTTCTATGACACGGAAAACGGAGTGGCGCTGTGCCAGAAGGTCGTGGGCGAGAAGGAAAATGAAATCACCCATGCGGCCTCCATGGTCGAAGGACTGGACCTGAGCGGGTGCGTTGTGACTGCGGATGCCATGAATACGCAGAGGAGTTTTGCCAAATCCCTGGTGGAAGCCGGGGCCGATTACTGTCTGGCGGTCAAGGAAAATCAGAAAACCCTCTGGTATGACATCCGGATGGCGTTTCTGGACGTCACTGAAACCCGGGCCAGGTCCTGGACGGGAGACGCCGCGCTGGAGCACGGCAGACTGGAGCGCAGGAGCGTTCGCGTCCTGCCGGGATCCGTGCTCGGGCCGGCGCAGTGCGGGCACTGGATTGGACTGGAGGAAGGCTGCATCATCGCAGCAGTTACCGAGTCAACAGACAAAAAGACCGGCAGAGAATCCAGCCAGGAGCGCTACTTCATCACCACGCTGCGCTGGGACAGCCGGCTGATTGCCGAGCAGGCCGCACGGGCGGTCAGGAGGCACTGGGGTGTGGAGAACGAGCTGCATTACGTCCTCGACGTGGATTTCCAGCAGGACCGAACGCAGTGCAAAAATGCGAACTACCTTTACAACCGCGTCCTGCTCAACAAATTTGCCGTCGGAGTGTTGAACAAGCTTCAGAATGAAGAGAGCAAAGAATCAGCCGCTGAGCCCACAAGCAAAAAGCGTTGGATGAACAAACTGCACTCTGCTCAAACGGCTCTCGCCGCTTTAGCGAGGGTTTACCAGGCGGCTATTCATGCGTAGGCCCTGGCTTGGACAGGGAAATCAGCTCGCCCTTTTCATCATGTCAAAGAATTCGGCGTTGTTTTTCGTCGCCCGGATCTTGTCGAGAAGGAACTCCATGGCCTCAACCTCGTCCATGCTGTACAGAACCTTGCGCAGGATCCACACTCTCTGGAGGATGTCCGGGGGCAGCAGAAGCTCCTCGCGGCGGGTTCCGGAGCGGTTGACATTGATGGCGGGATAAACGCGTTTTTCCGCCAGGCGCCGCTCGAGATGGATTTCCATGTTGCCGGTGCCCTTGAATTCCTCGTAGATCACGTCGTCCATGCGCGATCCTGTGTCAACCAGAGTGGTCGCCAGGATGGTGAGCGAACCCCCTTCCTCAATGTTCCTCGCGGCCCCGAAAAAGCGCTTGGGCCTCTGCAGAGCGTTGGCGTCCACGCCGCCCGTGAGGACTTTGCCGGACGTGGGGACGACCGTGTTGTAAGCACGGGCCAGACGGGTGATGGAGTCAAGCAGGATGACCACGTCTTTTTTGGATTCGGCCAGACGCTTGGCCTTTTCTATCACCATCTCCGCGACCTGCACATGGCGGGCTGCCGGCTCGTCGAAGGTGGAGGCAACCACTTCGCCGCGGACGGAGCGCTGCATTTCCGTCACTTCTTCCGGGCGTTCGTCGATAAGCAGCACAATCAAGACGCACTCCGGGTGATTGGCCGTGATGGCATGGGCGATGTGCTGCATCAGTACGGTCTTGCCGGACTTCGGAGGAGCCACGATCAGGCCGCGCTGGCCTTTGCCGATAGGGGCGATGATGTCGATCAGACGCCCGGTCAGGTTCTCGTTGCCCTTCATGTCGCGCTCGAGCTTGAGCGGTTCATTCGGGAAAAGCGGGGTGAGGTTCTCAAAGAGCATCCTGTGCTTGAGGGCCTCGGGGGGCTGGCCGTTTACTGTGTCGACCTTGACCAGGGCGAAATAGCGCTCGCTGTCCTTGGGAATGCGGACCTCGCCTTCGATCGAATCGCCGGTATGCAGGTTGAAGCGGCGGATCTGCGAGGGGGAGATATAGATGTCGTCGGTGCTGGCAAGGTACGAGGATTCCGGAGACCTCAGGAACCCAAAGCCGTCCGGAAGCACCTCCAGGGTTCCGTCGCCGAAGATCTGTTCGCCGCTTTTGGCTTTTCTTTTCAGGATGGCGAACATGAGTTCCTGCTTGCGCATGCGCTGGGCGTTTTCAATGCCCAGTTCTTGGGCCCGGTCGAGCAGCTCCGTAATGCGCAATGATTTAAGTTCGGAAAGATGCATGGTACGAGAAGAGGGACCCCGCAAGCGGGGACCTGAGGAAGTCAGGCCGCAGCCGTTCAATGAGCGGTTTTTTGTGAGGGTCCCCGCAGTTTAAGAAGGAAGAAGGGAAATTAGAGATTGGACTGTATCCAGTCCGTGAGCTGGTCCTTGTTGACGGCGCCCACCTGGGTGGCGACGGGCTTGCCGTCGCGATAGATGATGACCGTCGGGATGGAGCGGATGCCGAGTTCAGCGGCTATGTTGCCGGACTCGTCGCAGTTGTATTTGCACACCTTGATCTTTCCGCTGAATTCTTCCCCGGCCTCCTCGATCAGGGGGGAAAGCATCCTGCAGGGGCCGCACCACGGAGCCCAGAAATCAACGAGAACAGGCGTCGTCATGGAAGCCTGAAGGACTTCGGCATCATAGGTGTCGTCAGTGACGTTAGTGAAGGACATAATGGTTTTCCTTGGGTAAAGATAAGCCGGCAATCCGGACACTTAACACTTAAGGATCTCCGCCGTTGACAGCGGGCGGACGGCTTACTGACAGATAACTGATGAACGGACCCGCGGAATGGATCCGCAGTGAAAAAACTTCGTGCGTGGTGCATAGTAGCACTTTCAGGCGGACAGCATCGGATTTTCTCCCCGTTCAGGGCGGATTCCCGCGAATTTGGATCCGGGCGGGATAAGAAGCCGACAATGATATGCCAAATGATTGAATTTTTTTATTTTTTATATACCCCATGCAGCTTTGCGGCCGGGTCCGGCTCCCCGGAATGCGGCAGCCTGGCTTTGAGGTGCGCCGCATGCGGCTCCCGCCCGGCCTCCTGCGGGCGGTGGTCTCTCCCGCTTTTGGAATACCCGCGGCGATCGTGTACAATGCTTGGTCGGCGGGTCCCCTCGCATGCGGGCGCCACGAATCTGGTCAGGTCGGGAACGAAGCAGCCATAGTGGAGTGCCAGCAGTGCCGAGGATAAGGCTCGCCATTTTTGTATCTGCACTCCGGGTGCGCGGGCTCTTTCCTTCCCCCCGCTACAATAAATGAAGCGGCCTTCCCGCTCTATCCGCAGTCATCGCGGGAGTCTCGGTGGGCGGGTTGCGGGGAAAAAAACAAGGACCAGCAGATGTCTTATCAAGTTCTAGCCCGAAAATGGCGGCCGCGCGATTTTGACGACGTGGTCGGCCAGGAGCATGTGGTTAAGGCGCTGAGACATGCTCTTCGGGAAAAAAGGCTGCACCACGCATATCTCTTCACCGGCACGCGGGGGGTAGGGAAGACATCCCTGTCGCGCATCCTTGCCAAATGTCTCAACTGCACGGGTCCCGACGGCAAGGGCGGCATCACGGACAAGCCCTGCGGGGTCTGCGAATCGTGCCGGGCGATCGATGAAGGGCATTTCGTCGATTACATCGAGATGGACGCAGCGAGCAACCGTGGCGTGGAGGAAATGACGGCGCTGCTCGAACAGGCCATGTATCCGCCGACCAATGCCCGCTTCAAGGTCTACATGATCGATGAGGTCCACCAGCTCTCGAACACGGCCTTCAACGCGATGCTGAAGACTCTGGAGGAGCCCCCGGATTACGTCAAGTTCATTCTGGCGACGACGGATCCCCAGAAAGTTCCCGTCACTGTGCTCTCCCGGTGCCTGCAGTTCAATCTGAGGAACATGTCTCCTCAGGAAGTGGCCGGGCACCTTTCGCACATCCTTTCAATCGAGAAAATCGAATCCGAGCCCGCCGCCCTGCGCCTGATCGCGGCGGGGGCGCGCGGCTCGATGCGCGACGGGTTGTCGCTGCTCGACCAGGCCATAGCCTTCTCGGATGGAAAGATCACGCTGCAGGCCGTTCAGTCGATGCTGGGCGTAGTGGACTCCTCCGTGCTGGTCGAGCTGCTGCGCGATCTAAAGAAGGGGAATGCCGCCGCGATGATCGGCATTGCGGACCGGATGGGCGAGCGCAGCTTCTCCTATGCCCAGGGGCTCCGCGACCTGGCCGGGCTGCTGCACCGCGTGGCCATCGCTCAGCGTGTTCCTGAGTCCGTCCAGAACGATCCTGAGGCAAAGGACATCCTTTCGCTCGCGAAGGACTTTTCTCCCGAAGAGGTGCAGCTTTATTACCAGATCGTCATCAACGGCCGCAACGATCTGCACCTTGCGCCCGACGAGTACGCCGGCTTTACGATGACGCTGCTACGGATGCTTGCGTTCAAGCCTGCAGGCAGCCGCGCGGCGGCCCGTCTGGCGGCCCGGGAGCCTGCCCGGGAGCCGTCCCGGGAAGGCGGGGAGAGCCTTCCTGACGCCGCACCGCCGGCCCCGAAAAGACCTGCGAATCCGGCTTCTCAGGGAGCGGCTGCCCTTGCCGGGGAGAACACTGCGGAGCCGGATCTGCCGCCCGCGCCTCCGCTGCCGACCGAGGAGGTGCCGCCCTGGGAACAGGGCGGGCCAGTTGAGGAAGAACCTCCTGCGGATTATTCCGCCGAGCCCCAGGAGCTCAACTGGCGAGGACTGCTAGCAGCGGTGAATCTTGGCGGAGTGGAGCGGCAGGCGGCCACCCGCTCCCAGTGTGTCGAGCTGCGCCGAACCGGAGTGGTGCTGCGCAACGACCTGAGCAGTCTTTCCACGGACAGCATCAGGAAATCGCTTGAAGAAATTTTTTCCCGCCATTTCGGGCACCGCTTCACCGTGACCTTTGAGAAGGGAGCGGCGCAGGGCGACACCGTGTGGAATCAGGAAAACAGGGCTAAGATCGCCGAGCACGCGGCCAGAGTCCGGAGCTTTAAGGACTCCCCCGTGGTTCGGGACGCAATGAAGCGCTTCGGCGGCGTGGTGCTGGAAGACACCGTAAGGCCTCTCGAGGCTGCGGAGAATCCTCGAAACAAAAGGAAAGAAGCATGAAAGGAAATTTCAATTCACTGATGGCCCAGGCGGCCAAGATGCAGCAGAACATTCAGCGCCTGCAGTCCGAGCTGGGGAAAATCGTGGTCACCGGCGAGGCGGGAGGCGGCCTTGTAAAGGTGACCATGACCTGCAAGTATGACTGCCGCCAGATTCAGATCGATCCTTCTCTGTATGAAGAGGACCGGGACATGATCGAGGATCTGGTGACCGCAGCCGTGAATTCCGCCCTTAAGGCGGTCGAGGCCACGACGCAGGAGCGCATGCGCCAGGCCACGGCCGGGATGCCTCTGCCGCCCGGGATGAGGTTCTGAGCGGAGGGCCGGTCAAAGTGCCCGTTTTAAGCCCAAGCGTCCAGAGGCTGATTGACGCGTTCAGGGCTCTGCCCGGCATCGGGCCGCTTTCCGCCCAGCGCATTGTGTTTCACCTGCTGATGGAGGATGGGTGCGCCCAGGCCGCCTCGCTTTCCGGAGCGCTGCAGGAGGCGGTTGAGAAGGTTCATCACTGCCCGGTCTGCAACACGCTCTGCGAGTCAGAGCTCTGCCCGATTTGCGCCGACGAGTCCCGCGAAAGGGACAAAATCTGCGTGGTGGAGACTCCCGCCGACCAACTGGTGATAGAAAATTCCCTTGCCTACCGGGGGCTGTACTTCATCCTTGGGGGGCGCATTTCCCCGATTGACGACATCGGGCCCGAGCAGCTTGGCTTCAGAAAACTGCTCGAGAGAGTCGAGCAGGGAGGGGTGAAGGAGGTCATCATCGCCACTTCCTTCACGGCTCAGGGCGACGCCACCGCACACTTCATCGCCCGCGCCATTGCCCGGCACCGCCCCGATGTCCGGGTGACACGGCTCGCGCGCGGAATTCCCTCAGGCGTGGAGCTTGAGTACACGGACGTGGCCACTGTGGCGCAGGCGGTTATTTCGCGGCATGAAACCTTTTCCTCTGAATAATTAGGCAAAATATCCTAATTTTTGCCAAACGGGTGAAAAAGGTATAATGTCCGATACATTGTTTTTAGTTCAGGGACTGAGGATGGAATTCATCCGCCACATTTCAGCAGTCTTCGCCTGCAGCACCGCGTGTGCCGCCGGTCTGCTGCTGTCCCTGCTGCTACTACGCGGCTCGCTGCTGTCTGCGCGCCGTGTCGTTGCGTAACAAGAGGTTGCCGATTTGATTTAACAGTCGGTTAAACAGTTTCAAGCAGCGGATACACGGATCGCATCAGCGAGTTGTGTATCCGCTTTTTTATTATTGATGGTTCAGCAGCCAGCACTTTGGAGAATGAAATGAGCATTTCCCGCCGTGAGTTCCTTACCGCCGTCTCCGCAGCGACGGCACTGTCCGCCTTCCCCTTTGGAACGGCGGGCGCCGCTTCCCTTGAGAAAAAAAGCGTCAAGATTGCCGTAGGCGGCCGCCAGCTGATTTACTACCTCCCGCTTTCAGTCGCGGCAGGCCTCGGTTACTTCAAGGACGAGGGCCTGAATGTCGAGATCATCGATTTTCAGGGCGGCTCGAAGTCCCTGCAGGCTGTCGTCGGCGGATCGGCCGACATCTGCTCGGGTGCTTTTGAACATACCGTGGTGATGCAGACCCGCGGTCAGAGGATGCAGGCCTTTGTGCTTCAGGGGCGCGCTCCCCAGTGCGTCCTCGCCATCAACAACCACACGATGAAGCACTACAAGAGCCTCGCCGATCTGAAGGGCAAGAAAATCGGCGTGACTGCTCCGGGCTCCTCCTCGCAGATCATGGCGAATTTCTGCCTGCATTCCGCCGGCATCAAGCCCTCCCAGGTTTCCTTCATTGGGATCGGCACTTCCTCGGGAGCGATAGCCGCCATCCGTTCCGGTCAGGTGGACGCCTTCGTGCAGCTCGACCCCGTGATCTCCATGCTGATGGAGCACAAGGAAATCACCGTCGCCGTGGATACCCGGAAGGTCAATGTGAGCGATAAGCTCTACGGCGGGCCGATGGTGGCGGGCTGCCTGTATGCCCCTGAAGCGTTCATTAAAAAGAACCCCAACACGGTTCAGGCCATTGCCAACGCCATTGTCCGCGCCGACAAATGGATTGCGAAGGCGAAGCCGGAGGACGTGCTTAAAGTCGTTCCCCAGAGCTACCAGCTCGGCAACCGCAAGCTCTACATCCAGTCGTTCCTCGCCAACAGGCCGGCCCTGTCGAAGGACGGACTGATTCCGGCCCAGGCTCCTGAGACCGCCAAGCGGGCTCTTGCCACCGTGAATCCGCAGATCGCCAACGCGAGGATTGACCTTTCGGCGACGTTCACAAACCGCTTTGCGGAAGCCGCCAACAAGCGCTATCGCTGATAAGGAACAATCAGGCGGCGGCCCCGGGACGTTCAGCCCGGGCTGCCGCCGCTGCCTGAAAGCAAAATGAAAACTCCTGCCATCGAAATTAAAGACTTGGCCTGCACGTATGTTTCCGAAGACGGAAAAAACGAAGAGCACTATACGGCGGTCAAGGATGTCAATCTGAATATCGCCGAGGGTGAATTTGTAAGCATCGTGGGGCCCACGGGCTGCGGCAAATCCACAATTCTCAACATGACGGCCGGGCTGCTCCAGCCCTCGCACGGCACCATCCGCATTTTCGGCGAGCCGCTGATCGGGCTCAACAGAAGAGCCGGCTATATGTTTCAGGCGGAAAACCTGATGCCCTGGAGAAACGCTCTCGACAATGTCATTGCGGGACTCGAATTCAAGGGCGTGCCCAAAAGCGAAGCCGAAAAAAGCGGCAAGCAGTGGCTGAGGAAGGTGGGGCTGGCCGGTTTTGAAGACCGCTATCCGCACCATCTTTCCGGCGGCATGCGCAAGAGGGTCTCCATGGCCCAGACGCTCATCATGGACCCCGACATCATTCTGATGGACGAAAGCTTCTCCGCGCTTGACATCCAGACAAGGCAGCTCATGGAGAACCTGCTGCTTGATCTCTGGTCGGCCAAGAAAAAGGCTGTTTTGTTCATCACCCATGACCTGGATGAGGCCATCTCCATGAGCGACCGGGTGATTGTCATGTCAGCCGGCCCGGGCTCTCATCCGATAGGCGAGTTTGTCATTGATCTTCCCCGGCCCAGAGACGTGACGGAAGTGCGCGCGGATCCGCGCTTTGTTGCGCTTCACAGGGCGATCTGGAGCGTGCTCCGCGAGGAGGTTCTCAAGGGTTACGAGCGGCAGAGCCAGCGTCGGCAGGGAAAGTAGGACATGTTTAAAAACAAGTGGATTCTTCATTTCTGGCAGCTGGTTCTGCTCGCTGCCGTCTTTGTGTTCTGGTGGGCGATGACCAAACCGGGTCTCATCCCCCCCTTCTTTTTCGACAGTGACACGCAGGCGGCGTTTTTCTTTGGCGAACCGGTCGTTATCTTCCAGAGAATCTGGAATTGGTTCGTCGTTGACCGCGACATTTACGAGCATCTCGCCGTCACCCTTTGGGAAACGGTGCTTGCCTTCGGCATCGGCACGGTTTCCGGCCTTCTCGTGGGTCTGTGGCTGGGCCTTTCCCCCCGGGCCGCTGCCATCGCGGATCCCTTCATCAAGGGCCTCAATTCCTGCCCGCGCGTGATTCTGGCGCCTATTTTTGCAGTCTGGTTCGGCCTCGGACCTGCCTCGAAGGTCGCCCTCGGCGTCACCATCGTGTTTTTCATTGTGTTCTTCAACGTGTTCCAGGGCGTCCGGGAAGTCAACGTGAACGTCCTCAACTCGGTCCGGATGCTGGGCGCGAGCCGCACGCAGCTGCTGACGGCTGTGTACCTCCCGTCGGCCATGAGCTGGGTGTTTTCCTCGCTGCACTCTTCGGTGGGCATGGCTTTCGTGGGCGCCGTGATCGGCGAGTATCTGGGGTCGGCCCGCGGCGTTGGCTATCTGATTCTTCAGGCCGAGGGGGTTTTCGACATTAATACCGTCATGGCCGGAATCCTTGTGCTCACGCTGTTTGCTGTCATTCTCGACTGGTTCGTCGGGTTGGCAGAATCCCGCCTGATGCGCTGGCAGCCCAAGGCTTCGGCGGCGAGAACCGAAAGGATATGAGCGCAGGAAAGTCCCCGGGCGGCCCGCCGGGGGCTTCCTTATAATCCCTTCACCAGCTTTTACACGCATGAGGCGCAACAAGTGAAAGAAGATCTGACAGAAGTCGTGGCTAGGGATCTCAGCGATGCGGCGAGCGCGCTGGAGGCTCTGCGCAACCGCCCGGAGATGCTGGCAGCCATAGCCAGCGCCGGCCGCCTTCTCGCGGAGTCCATGGACAAGGGCGGCAAGGTGATGAGCTGCGGCAACGGCGGAAGTCTTTGCGACGCCATGCACTTTGCGGAAGAGATGACCGGCCGGTATCGCAATGACCGGAGGCCCTACGCTGCAGTCTCCATGGGGGACGCCTCCCACATGTCCTGCGTGGGCAATGACTACGGCTACGAGCAGGTGTTCGCGAGGTATGTCGAGGGGCTCGGCCGGCCAGGCGACGTCCTGCTCGCCATCAGCACGAGCGGCACGAGCCGCAACATTCTTCTGGCAGCGCAGGCGGCCAGGGCAAAGGGCATGAAGGTTATCGGCCTGACGGGCAGGGAGAATTCCCCGCTCGCCCAGGCCTCTGACATCGCCATAGTGACCCCTGCCGGGAAATACGCCGACCGTGTCCAGGAGCTGCACATCAAGGTCATCCATATCCTGATTGAGATCACGGAGCGGCTCAGGGATCCGCAGAATTATCCCGACGCCGAGTAAGCCCGGCCGCAGGAAGCGGTTTGAGTCTTTGCAATGCGGGAAAATTACGTGCAAAATAGCATGTACTTGTGAAACGATGACTTTCGGCAGACGCGAAGACGCGTCCCGCCTTTAGCTGACGGGACGGATGGATTTCCGCGCGAAGCCGGCCGAAGGTTTTTCCTCTTTAATTTTTTAATTCCCCTGCCTGCCGCCTTGCAGGCAGGAGAGTTTTTTACGCTTGGAAAGGATTGAACGACAATGGAACGAATTCCTATAACCGTGGCCGGGGCTGAGAAGCTGAAGGCTGAGCTCGACCATCTGCGTCGGGTGGATCGCCCGGAGGTTGTGGCCGCTATTGAGGAGGCCCGTTCGAAAGGCGATCTTTCTGAAAACGCAGAGTATGACGCGGCCCGTGAGAAGCAGAGCTTTATCGAGGGCCGGATAGCGCTGCTGGAAGGGAGGATTCCCGCCCTTCAGGTCATTGATCCTAAAACTCTCAATGCCGGCTCGAAGGTTGTCTTCGGCGCCACCGTGACGCTGGTTGATGTCGAAACGGACAAGCAAGTGACCTATCAGGTCGTCGGCGTTGACGAAACAGACATCGAACACAACAAGGTTTCCGTTTCCAGCCCTATCGCCCGGGCGCTCATCGGCAAGTCTGAAGGCGATGAAGTGGTGGTGCATGCGCCCCGCGGCGATATTGATTACGAAATCCTGTCTGTCCGCTATATCTGACTGGTGCCGCCGCGAGGGCCTGCTATGACTGAACTCATTATTGATCGAGACGAACGCTTGAAGCTGAGGGCTCAGAGCCACGACCTGGCCCCCGCGGTCCTGCTTGGGCAGAACGGCCTCACGGAGGCGGTGCTCAAGGAGATAGACAAGGCAATGAATGCCCGCGGCCTTGTCAAGATTCGCATTCCCGGCGACGACCGCGAGGCACGCTCGGAGATCATCGCCCGAATACTTGACCAGCTGAACGCTGCGCTCATTCAGGCGATCGGCAAAACGGTGACCGTCTGGCGCCCCATTCCCGAGCAGAAGAACGAAGAGAAGACCGAACAGCGCCCGGATCGGGAGGCGCGCAAGCCGAGAAGCCGGGGCGGAAAGATCCTGAAGACGGACAAGAAGCGCCTGGCGCAGGCTAAAAAGCCTGTCCGCAGGGCTCATCCGAAGCGCGGGAGGCTTGTGAAAAAGGCGATGGGGGCTAAGCAGTAAGCTGCTTCGAAGGAGTCGCAATGCCGGTAGCCACCAAAAAACTTCGCTCAAACAGGGCATGGCTTGAGCGGCACCTGACGGACCGCTGGGTCAAGCTCTCGCAGAAAGAGGGCTATCGCGCTCGCTCTGCCTACAAACTTATACAGATCAACGAAAAGGAGCACATTTTCCGGCCGGGACTGACCGTTGTGGACCTCGGCGCCGCTCCCGGCAGCTGGTCTCAGGTCGCCAGAAAGCTGTTGACCGGCCGGGATGGGAAGCTCTCGGGGCGCATCGTCGCCATGGATATTCTTCCCATGGACCCGATAGACGGCGTGGCGTTTCTGCAGGGGGATTTCCGTGAGCAGTCGGTGTGTGACGAGCTCGCCCGGATCGTCGGCGATGACAGGGTCGATGTCGTGATGTCGGACATGGCGCCCAACCTCTCGGGCATAGCGGCGAGTGATGCGGCCCGCTCAATGCTGCTGTGCGAGCTCGCCTTGGATTTTGCTCTGGAACACCTCAAGAAAAACGGCTTTTTCATCACGAAGGCCTTCCAGGGCTCCGGCTATTCCCAGTTCGTGGAGGCCGTGAAGCGCTCTTTTGTGAAGGTTCACGCCCTGAAGCCCGAAGCAAGCCGGGATTCATCCCCCGAGCAGTACATTGTCGCCAGGGGATTGAAGTAGCAGCCCTGCCCGCGCGGCGGAAGTGCTAGGGTTAAAGGCAGTTTGGCGGTCTCCCCATCAGCCGCTTTTTCCATTAGGCTTATAAATCGACAGCCAGTAAATAGCCGGTTCTGTCTGTTGAGCCTGGCAAGGTATGCCTGCACCGGCAAAGCTTTTTATGCATGGAGTTTGGCTTTGGATAATAAATTGCTTGGACGCGTAGCGGTCTGGGTCCTCGTTGCCGTCGTTTTATTTACGGTGTTCAAACAGTTCGACAACCGTACCACGGCAGCTGTCGACACCACGAGCTACACCCAGTTCATGGATGACGCCAAGGCTGGGAAAATAAAGCGGGTCGACATTCAGGGGCACAAGATTTTTGTGAAGCCCAACTCCGGGGCCGAATACCAGATCACTTCTCCGAACGATCTGTGGATGGTGGAGGATCTTCGCAAGGCGGGCGTGGCTGTCTACGGCAAGGCCGAGGAGGAGCCCTCCGTCTGGACGACGATCTTTGTGTCATGGTTCCCCATGCTTCTTCTCATCGGCGTGTGGATCTTCTTTATGCGCCAGATGCAGGGGGGCGGCAAAGGCGGTGCGTTCTCCTTCGGAAAGAGCAAGGCCCGCATGCTCGACGGCTCCAACAACACGGTGCGCTTCTCCGATGTGGCCGGCTGCGACGAGGCCAAGGAAGAAGTGCGTGAGGTGGTGGATTTTCTGCGTGATCCCTCGAAATACCAGAAGCTTGGCGGTCATATTCCGCGCGGCATCCTTCTCGTGGGTTCTCCGGGAACCGGCAAAACGCTGCTTGCAAAGGCGATAGCCGGCGAAGCGGGCGTTCCTTTCTTCACCATTTCAGGCTCGGACTTCGTGGAAATGTTCGTGGGTGTCGGTGCAGCCCGTGTCCGCGATATGTTTGAAAACGCCAAGAAGAACGCCCCCTGCATCATCTTCATCGATGAAATCGATGCCGTGGGTCGCCAGAGAGGCGCGGGACTCGGCGGGGGGAACGATGAGCGAGAGCAGACCCTGAACCAGATGCTGGTTGAGATGGACGGCTTTGAAACGGGCACCAACGTCATCGTCATTGCGGCCACCAACCGCCCTGACATTCTGGATCCGGCGCTGCTGCGTCCGGGGCGCTTTGACCGCCAGGTGGTCGTTCCTCTGCCGGACATCCGCGGCAGGGAGCAGATTCTGAGGGTTCATATGCGCAAGGTGCCGATCGGCCAGGATGTCCGCGAAGACATCATCGCCCGCGGGACTCCCGGTTTCTCCGGTGCGGATCTGGCGAACCTCGTCAACGAGGCGGCGCTTTTCGCTGCACGGAGAAATGCGCGTCTTGTCGAAATGGTTGACTTTGAAAACGCCAAAGACAAGATCATGATGGGGGCGGAGCGCAGGGGCATGGTGATGACCGAGGAAGAAAGACGTAACACGGCGTACCACGAATCCGGCCACGCCGTGGTCGCCCGTAGCCTGCCCAACGCGGATCCGGTTCACAAGGTCACCATTATTCCCCGCGGCCGCGCGCTGGGCCTGACCATGCAGCTGCCCGCCGAGGACCGCTACTCCTATGACGACAAGTACATCCTCACGCAGATCGCCATCCTGTTCGGCGGGCGCATTGCTGAGGAAGTGTTCATGCATCACGCGACCACGGGCGCTTCCAACGACTTCGAACGGGCGACGTCTCTTGCCCGCGACATGGTGACCCGCTATGGCATGAGCCCTGATCTGGGGCCGATGGTGTACGCCGAAAAGGAGGGTGAAGTTTTCCTTGGCCGCTCCGTCACCAAGACCCAGCATATTTCTGAGGCGACCATGCAGCGGGTCGATAACGAGATCCGCCGCATTCTGGACCAGCAGTATGCGCTCGCCCGGAAGATCATCGAGAGCAACCGCGACAAGATGGAGGCCATGGCCGCCGCTCTTCTGGAGTGGGAGACCATTGACAGCAACCAGATCGATGACATCATGGCCGGCCGCCCGGTTCGTCCTCCTCACAAGGTGGAATCCGGCGACCAGCCCAAGGTGGACGCGGAAAGGACGGCTCACAGCGCTCCGGCCGCCGGGGATGGCGCAGCGGGGGCGGCTAAGCTGGAGGCTCCGGCTCCCCGTCCGTCCGACTCCCCGGATCGCAATGAAAGCCAGAACGGGGGCGAGGGTCGCTGAGGCCTGCCGGCAGTGTTGAAAAACCGGCGTGAGCTGACCCCGTACTGGCAGACCGCAAGAAGGCCTGAGCGGCCGGTTTGAAACCGGCGCCGGGCCTTTTCCTTTAAGCGAGATCCGGGAGGCTTTGGCCGGTATCCACAGTCCCCGGGGTTGCGGGCTGGTGGAAGAAAATTGTTTTTGCAGCAAGGAGAACTCTTATGCCTGTTGTTCGTCACTGGCAGTGTGGAAGCCGGAATTTCTCCCTGGACCAGCCTCTGGTGATGGGAATACTCAACGTCACGCCGGATTCGTTCTCGGACGGCGGCGAGCACAACTCTTTCCAGAGCGCCGTCGCTTGGGGCCGCATGATGGTGGCGCAGGGTGCGGATATCGTCGACGTCGGGGGCGAGTCCACCCGCCCCAACGCTGAGCCGGTGTCAGAGCAGGAGGAGCTGGATCGGGTGATCCCCGTGGTGGAGGCGCTGTCGAGGCAGGGCTGCACGGTTTCCGTGGATACGAGCCGTGCCTCGGTGATGCTCGAGAGCGTGAAGGCCGGAGCCTGCATCCTGAACGATGTGAGGGCCTTTACGGAGCCTGGAGCGCTGGATGCGGCGGCTTCGACAGATGCGGGGCTGATCATCATGCACGGCTGGAAGGCGGCCGAGGAGGACAGGCGCCAGGCCGGCGAGGGTTCGCTAATAGAGTCAATCATCGGGTATTTGAAAGCCCGGCAAACGCTTTTAGAATCCAAGGGGGTTGACCCGGCGCGCATCTGCTGGGACCCTGGATTCGGTTTTGGCAAGACGGTGCGGCAGAATTTTGAAATACTGGCAGCAACGTCTCGCTTCGTGAAAGAGGGGCAGCCCTTTTTGATGGCTCTGTCGCGTAAAAGCAGCCTGGGGGCTGTCACGGGAGTCGAGGTGCCTGCCCGGAGGGTAGCCGCATCGGTTGCAGGAGCTCTAATCGCGATCGAGCGGGGTGCACAGCTCGTGCGCGTGCATGACGTTGCGGAAACCATCCAGGCGATCAAGGTGCTGCAGGCTGTTCGTTCTTCGTCTGACAACAAACAATAGGAAGCTGGATTATGGCCCGTCGTTATTTCGGTACGGATGGTGTAAGAGGGAGAGTGGGATCGTTTCCCATTGTTCCGGACTTCGTGGTCCGTCTTGGCCATGCGGCCGGCCTGGTTCTTGCGCGGCACAGCAAAGACGCCCATCCGACGGTGCTGATCGGAAAAGACACCCGTATCTCTGGCTACATGCTGGAAGCCTGCCTGCAGGCAGGCTTTTCTAGCGCCGGAGTCGACATCGTACTCTGCGGCCCCATCCCCACCCCGGCAGTGGCTTACCTGACGCAGGCCCTGCGTCTCACGGCAGGAGTTGTCATCAGCGCCTCGCACAACCCCTATACGGACAACGGCATCAAATTCTTCTCCTCCGAGGGGCTGAAGCTGCCCGATGAGATCGAGCAGGAGATCGAGTCTGAGCTTGACCGGGGCATGCAGAGCATCGACAGCGACCAGCTGGGAAAGGCCGTGAGGCTGGACGACGCCCAGGGGCGCTACATCGAGTTCTGCAAATCGACAATCTCGGGGAAAGTGCACTTCAAAGGCATGAAGCTTTACCTCGATACGGCCAATGGAGCGGCATACAAGGTCGCCCCCGCGGTATTCCACGAGCTCGGCGCCATCGTGACGGTTGAAAACAATCATCCGAATGGCCTCAACATCAACCTCAACTGCGGAGCCACGCATACGGAGACTCTGTCTGACCGGGTGCGCAAGGCCGGCTGCGATGTGGGGCTTTCGTTTGACGGTGATGCGGACCGCCTGATCATGGCGGACGCGGAGGGCAGGGTCTACAACGGAGACCAGCTGCTTTACATCATCGTCTGCGACCGGCTGCGCAAGCATCCGGTGAAGGGCGTGGCGGGAACCCTGATGTCCAACTACGGGTTGGAGAAACGGCTGCGCGAGCTCTCCATTCCTTTCGAGCGCACCAAGGTGGGGGATCGCTACGTTGTGGAAAAGCTTTTGGAAAAAGGCTGGCTGTACGGCGGAGAGAGCTCGGGGCACGTGCTGTGTCTCGACCGGCAGACCACGGGCGACGGCATTGTCACGGCCATGCAGGTGCTCTCTGCCATGCGCAGGACCGGCCAGAGCCTTGCGGAGCTGACAGCGGATCTGCACATGCTCCCCCAGGTTCTCATCAACTGCAGGCTCGAGCCAGGATTTGACTGGATGCAGCAAAAGCCGCTGCTCGAGGCCAAGGCGAAGGTAGACAGCCTTTTGGAGGGCAGGGGGCGCGTCCTGATCCGCCCCTCGGGCACGGAACCGGTGCTGCGGATCATGGTCGAGGCTCCGGAGGAAGCCGAGGCGAGGAGGTTGGCCGAGGAAATTGCCTCGACGCTCAGGCAGCGGAAAAATTAAGCAAATGGAAAAAATTCTCATAGTTGAAGATGAACGCGCGATCAGCGAGCTGGTGGCGTTCTCGTGCAAGACAGCCGGCTTCAGCGCCGTTCAGACCGGCAGTGCGGAAGAGGCGGACCAGCAGCTGAGAAGCTCCGTGCCCGATCTCATCATCCTGGACTGGATGCTGCCGGGATGCTCCGGCCTCGAATGGCTTGTGAGGCTTCGCTCTTCAGAGAACTATTCCAATGTGCCGGTCATTCTGCTGACTGCGCGCGGTAGCGAGTCCGACCGCGTGAGCGGCCTTGAGGTGGGCGCCGACGATTACGTCGTCAAGCCTTTTTCCCCCAGAGAGCTTGTGGCGAGGATCCGGGCGGTACTGCGCCGCCGTTCCTCCTCCGAGGGCGGGAAATCCTCCGGCAAAGAGGTCTCGATCGGTCCGCTCGCGATGAATGAGGAAAGGTTCGAAGCCCTGGTGGACGGCACACAGATCCGGCTGGGCGTGATTGAGTTCAGAATTCTCTTTCTCATGGCTTTTCATCCCGGCCGCGTTTTCAGCCGCGGGCAGCTGCTTTCGCTGATTTGGGATTCGTCTGATGAAATTGATGAGAGAACGGTAGACGTCCATATCCTGAGGCTTCGCAAGCAGCTCGCTAAAACCTCGGCCTGCAGCATGGTGGAAACCGTGAGAGGCTTGGGCTATCGAGTCGTGAATCCGCACTGACCGGTTAAAGGAGGAGCTGCGGCTATGAATGTGAGAGAGACTCTGTCGGAGATGCTTATCTTTCTCGGCATCGTATCCGCGATTTTCCTGACCGGACTCGTGTTCGCCCTGAGCTTCGATCTCGTTTACGGACTGGCCGCAGCCCTGGCCTGCTCACTGCTTTTCCTTTTCATCGATTTCCGCCGCATCGACTGGATCACGCGCTGGCTGGAAAAGCCCTCGCTGGCAGAAATCCCCGAAGTGAGCCAGTACAACAGCTGGTATAGGGTTCTGGAGCGCCTTCGCCAGAACAGGATCCAGTTTGAGAAAAACACGAAAAAGATGAAATCCCGCGAAACACGCTACCGCCGGACGCTTTCGACTCTTCCCGACGGAGTGGTGCTGATCAAGACGGGATGGCTTTTGGACTGGTGCAATGAGGCTGCGGAAAAGCAGCTTGGTATCGACCCTGAAACCGACCACGGACGTTCGGCCCTTGATATTTTCAAGGACACCCCGCTCGCGTCTTATCTGGAGAAGGGGGATTTTTCCAAGGCCCTTATGCTGACATTTGCCGACCGGGCGGTGTCGCTCGAGATCCGTGTGACAGTTCTGGGAAGGAAGAACATCGTGCTTTTGTCCCATGACGTCACGGAGCGGGAGCGGCTCGACTCGGTGAGGAAGGACTTTGTCGCAAATGTGAGTCATGAACTGCGGACCCCGCTCACTGTGATCAGTGGGTTCCTGGAGCTTGCCGGGGCCGGTGCGGCTGACGGAAAAGTTTGCATGGACCGGGAGCATTTCGCCCTTATGCAGGATCAGGCTCACAGGATGAGCAACCTGGTGTCGGATCTGCTCACGCTCTCACGGCTCGAGCAGGGCATTGAGGAGCCTGCAGATGACGAGATTGATATGGACAGCCTGCTCAGGCAGGCCGTGGAAGAGGGCCGGGCTGTCTCAGGCGGACACCATGAGATCACTTGGAGCGCGCAGCCCTGCCGGCTGAAGGGCAATGAGGCGGAGGTTCGCAGCGCCCTGGCCAATCTGGTGTCCAACGCGGTTCGCTACACGCCGCACAATGGGCACATCCATGTGGACTGGAAGGATGCCGGGGCGGGCAGGGGGCTTGTTCTTTCGGTGGCCGATGACGGCATAGGCATCGACCCGAAGGACATACCGAGGATTACCGAAAGGTTCTACCGGGTCGACAAGAGCCGCTCGAGGGACACCGGCGGCACGGGGCTCGGGCTGGCGATTGTGAAGCACATCATGATCAGGCACGGGGGGCGCTTGGAAATTAAGTCCACGCCGGGGAAGGGATCTGTGTTCTCCATGGTCTTTCCGGAAGACAGAAAACTTTCTCAAAGTTGATTTTCGGTTGGTTTTATGTATAATTCAATTCTCTCGGGGTGTGGCGCAGTCTGGTAGCGCGCCTGCTTTGGGAGCAGGATGTCGGGAGTTCGAATCTCTTCACCCCGACCAGACCGAAGGTCTGCAGGTTGCGATCGATCCGCCCGTAGCTCAGCTGGATAGAGCATCTGCCTTCTAAGCAGAGGGTCGCTGGTTCGAATCCTGCCGGGCGGACCAGCAAATTTTATGGTGGGTGTAGCTCAGTTGGTAGAGTCCCGGATTGTGATTCCGGTTGTCGTCGGTTCGAGTCCGACCTCCCACCCCATTTTTTAAAAAGTCCGTGTCGGTTCAACCCGAGCGGACTTTTTTCGTTGCTGAGACGGATTCACCATGGCTGAAGAACAGGATGAGGACGAAGTAAGCCTTCCAGGGCTGCCTGCCCATGCGCCTAACTACATGACCCCCGAGTGCTACAGACGCATGCTCGATGAAAGGGAAAACTTGGTGCGCGTCGAGCGCCCGTCCGTGGTGAACATTGTTTCCTGGGCTGCGTCCAACGGCGACAGATCGGAAAACGGGGACTATCAGTACGGGAAAAAGCGCCTTCGCGAGATAGACCGGCGGATCCGCTTTTTAAACAAGCGCATTGAGTCGGCTCAGGTGGTTGATGTCCGGAACCGTCCCCCGACCGATCAGGTGTATTTTGGCGCAACGGTGACTTATGAGGAGAGCTCGACCGGGACCGAGCGCACGGTGCGTATAGTGGGGATCGATGAGATGGACCCGGACAAAGGCGACGTGTCCTGGATCAGCCCGATAGCCCGGGTGCTGCTGCGGGCGCACGAGGGAGACGAGGTCCGGCTGCCAACCCCCAGGGGCGTCGAGACCATCGAGATCCTCGAGGTCAAATACACCGGCGAGTCCCCCCGGAAATAATCGCCGGGCCTTAGCGGCCCGCATCGCCCGGCGTCAGTTGTTGCCGAAGATGTCCCGGGTGTAGACCTTGGAGCGGACGTCCTCCAGCTCGTCGTTCCAGCGGTTGGCGATGATGAGGCCGCACTCCTGCTTGAGCTTCTCCAGGCTGTGGGTGGCCGGGATTCCTTCGAACTCGTCCGTCTTCAGCGTAGGCTCGTAGATGAGCAGTTCTGCGCCTTTCGCCTTGAGCCTTCGGATGACGCCCTGGATGCTCGATTCGCGGAAATTGTCTGATCCGGATTTCATGATGAGCCTGTAGACGCCGATTCTGCCGGCTTTTTTCTTCAGTATTTCCTCGGCAATGAAGTCCTTGCGGATTCTGTTGGTCTCCACGATGCTCCGGACGAGGCGCTCAGGAACAGCGTCGTCGGTATAGTTTGCGAGCAGCTGCTTGGTATCCTTCGGCAGACAGTATCCGCCGAAACCGAAAGAGGGGTTGCAGTAAAAATGGCCGATGCGGGGATCCAAGGTCACTCCGTCGATGATCTCCCGGGTGTTAAGTCCTTTGCGCACCGCGAAGGAGTCCAGCTCGTTGAAATACCCGACCCGCATGGCGAGATAGGTGTTGGAGAAAAGCTTGATGGCCTCGGCTTCAGTCGAGCCGGTGAAAAGAACGGGCGTGTCCTTCTTCCTGCCTCCCTCCAGCAGCAGCCTGGCGAACTCGTGCGCCTTGGGAGTCGAATCACCGATGATGATTCTCGAAGGATACAGATTGTCGTAGAGCGCCTTGCCTTCACGAAGGAACTCGGGCACGAAGATGATGTTGCTCACTCCAAGCCGCTCCTTGAGCGCTTTCGTGTATCCGATCGGAATGGTGGATTTGATGACGATGGTGGCCCCGGGGTTGATCCTGAGGACGTCGCCGATCACGGATTCCACGGAGCGCGTGTTGAAATGGTTGGTCTCAGGGTCGTAGTTGGTCGGCGTTGCGACAATGACGAAGGACGTCCCTTCATAAGCCGCTCGGGGATCCGTCGTAGCCGTGAGATTCAGATCGGCCTGGGCCAGAAACCTGTCGATTTCCGGGTCGACGATGGGGCTTTCCCTTGCGTTAATGAGCGCCGCTTTCTCCGGGACCACGTCCAGGGCTACAACTTCGTTGTGCTGGGCCAGCAGCACTGCGTTGGAGAGGCCCACATAGCCGATGCCGGCGACTGCTATTTTCATAATCGACTCTTATCTGACTGAAGAACCTGTAATTGACTTATTATAGGGGGCCGCAAGGCGCGGCTCCTGCCCGCTCAAAGAACTGCTGCCTCTATCCCGGGAAAATGCTCGGAGATTTCCTCCAGGCCCCGGCGCCAGTGGCGCGTGCCCTGAGGGCGGCGCAGCAGCGGGCATGCCCTGTACGCCGGCTCGCGCCCGATGTCTGTGTCAGGCAAGGAGAAGACGAGCCTGATGCCGCGTCCTGGGCTTCTGGGAGACTTTTTTGTGCACCACCCCTGCCGATGAAGGGCGCGCCGCTCAGGTCGATGCTCTCTGAAGGCATTGGTGTGTATAAAAACGAACAGGCGGCATGAAGTAAAAAAATCTTAGCCCGGATCCAGGTTGTGCGCTCCGGGGGTCGATTCCCCGCGGCCTTCAGTCCTCGAGATCGAAGTACCTGCGCATCACCAGCAGGGCGGTCAGTAGCTCCCGGTCCGGATCGAGAAACTGCCGCACCCATTCATTGGCGTGGCGTGCGATCGCCTTCGCTTCCTGTGGATGCGCAATGTAGTAGCGGAGCTTTTCCTCCAGGTTGCTGAAGTCGTCCCGGATTTCGATGTAGTGGTAATTCGGGATCAGCCGGCCTTCCATAAACCACGTTTCGTAGCGCGGGCGGGGCATGACCGCCACCGAGTTCGAAGACATGGTCCATTTCAGGTTCGTGGCCACGTCGTTGCCTTCAATGCACAGGATGAACTTGTACTTCAGGTGGTCATAGAGTGTGATCAGGGGCTTGTGCCACTCGGGGTTCTCAGTCACCTTGTCTCTGCGACGGGTGTCTCCGCAGTCGATGAACGGGCGCCCGAAGTACATTTCCATAAAGCGCTTTCTCTGTGGTTGGAAGCACGCGCCGCGGAAAATGGCAAGGTCGGACTTTTGCTCGAACGGGATATGGTCTTTTAGAAATACGAAATGCCGGATTTTGTTCAGGTTCAGCAGGACGCAGTTGGCGTTGTCGCCGTCAATGGGACGGGATTTGCAGATGGAAGGAACGGCGGGGACGCGCGTGTTGTCGCCGAAGGCGGTGGCGATTTTTTCCTCAGGGCTGAAGAAGCGAAGGATTTCGTAAGCATCCCGCGCGTAGTTGCTGCCTCCGTTTTTTATGTTGCCTGCCGCTGCGGCCTGCGCCGGCAGGAGAAAGCGCGAGCAAAGCTTGTTGTAGTAAGCGGCGCGCTCGAGGATTTCCCTGCGGTCGGGCCGGGTGGCGAGCGAATTGAGAAGGCGGTCTTTTTTTATTCTGAGAAGGAAGCGCGGGGTGAGGCTACGAAGTGCGCAGCGCACGTAATAAAAAAGCTTGATGTGCTTGCCCCTCGGCTTGAGGATATAGCTCGGGCGTATTTTGTATAAATTGAAGTCTTTTCTCAACATGGATTACTGCCCGGACCTGTCCGCGTAGAGATCCTCGGAGTTCAGCTGGGAGGTCAGGCTGGATTTCTGCTCTTCGGCTGCCCCTGCAGCCGATCCCTTGAAATGCTCGGATGTCCGGCGGTGGACCTCCTGGATGTCCTTAACGTGGGAGAGCCGCCTGATCACCCGCGCCAGGTGCAGTCGGTCGTGGACCATGACCATCAGGTGCAGGTAGCAGGTGCTGCCGCTTCCCTGGTCGACGGTCAGCCCGACGATGGAGGAATTCTCCTCGGCGGCGGCGGTGATGCAGGCCGCCACTGTGGCGCGCTCGTTGACGGCGGTGATGTCCACCGGGACGCGGAATCGGGCGGAAGCCGGCACTGCGGCCCATTTGGCGGTCATCCAGCGCCCGGGGTCGGAGGCCTTCCCCTTTACGGTGTGGCTGCATTCCGTGCGATGGATCGAAAGCCCTTTACCCGGTCTCATGAAGCCCCAGATTTCATCGCCGGGAATGGGGTGGCAGCAGGAGGCGAGCGTGACGGCCATGCCTTCGTTTCCTGTCACTTCCACGGTCTTCTGCAGCACCGTGCTCTGCCCTTCCTCGAGGGATTCGCGGGTGTTCATGAGAACGGCAAGCCGGTTGACGACTGCTTCGGCCACGTATTTGCCCAGCCCCAGGTCGGCAAGGAATTCGTCCCGGCTGGAGGCCCCTATTTCCTTTTGGATGGACTCCCAGATGGCGGGAGGAATCTGTTCAATATCCAGGGAGATGTCTTCTCCGGCTTTTTTGAGCAGATCAAAGCCGAGCTTCGCGGAATCCGCGAATTTCATAGTTCTCAGGAACTGACGGATTTCCGCCCGGGCTTTGCCGCTGCCCACCGCCTTGACCCATTCAGGCCGCGGTGTTGCGGACGGATCGGTTGTGATTTCGACCATGTCCCCGTTGTGCAACTCCTGAGTGAGCTCCGCTTCGACGCCGTTGATTCGGCAGGCCGCAGCGTGGTTCCCCACATCGGTGTGAATCTGGTAGGCGAAGTCGATGGGCGTCGAGCGCTTGGGCAAGGAAATAATCTTTGATTTCGGGGTGAAGACGTAGATGCGGTCGGGGAACAGGTCGATTTTGATGTTTTCGATGAACTCAGACGAATCCGTGCTCTGGCGCTGGATCTCGAGCAGGGACTGCAGCCAGGCGGTGGTCCTGGCCTGAATTTCGTTCGCGCTGGCCCCGTCGTCGTTGAACAGCCAGTGGGTGAGGATGCCGTACTCGGCGATCCGGTGCATTTCTTCGGTGCGGATCTGGTACTCGATCGGGGTGCCGTTCGGTCCGATCACAGTGGTGTGGATGCTCTGGTACCCGTTGGTTTTCGGAATGGCGATGAAGTCCTTGAATCGCCCGGGCACTGGCTTGTAGAGCGCGTGCAGAACACCGAGCGTCAGGTAGCACTCCTCCCGGGTCTTCACGATGACCCTGAAGCCGTAGATGTCTAGGGCTTCCCTGAACCCGATGTGCTTGTCGCGCATCGTGTTGTAGATCCCGTAAAGGGTTTTGTCGCGGCCGAGCACTCGGGCGCGGATCCCTGCCTTGGGGAGCGCCCTGCGGGTTTCCTGCAGTATCCGCTCCAGAATCTCCTTGCGCTTTTCTCTTGTTTTGAGGACAGCGTCGTGCAGCACGCGGTAGCGCACGGGGTGCATGTTGAGGAAGGCCAGTTCCTGCAGTTCCCTGAAGACGTGGTTCATGCCCAGGCGGTGGGCGATGGGGACGTAGATGTCAAGCGTCTCGCGCGAAATGCGGCACCGCTTCTCGAATCTCATGATTCCCAGCGTGCGCATGTTGTGCACGCGGTCGGCCAGCTTGACCAGAATGACCCTCACGTCCTTGGCCATGGCGAGCAGGAGCTTGCGGAAGGATTCCGCCGCAGCGGTCTGAACGCTCCGGAACTTGAGCTTGTCGAGCTTGGAGACTCCGTCAACGACGTTGGCCACTTCGATGCCGAAGAGTTCCGCCATCTCCTTTTTGGAAACGCCGGTGTCTTCCAGCACGTCGTGCATGAGGCCCGCCTGGATGGTCACGCAGTCCATGTGCCAGCTCGCCAGAATGGAGGCGACTGCCAGAGGATGGGTGATGTAAGGCTCGCCGGATTTCCTGAACTGCCCGAGATGATGCTCGTCGGCGTATCGGTAGGCCCGCAGGATGGTCTGGCAGTCAGTTTCGGACAGATAAAGGCGGCAGCGGTTCAGAAGGTCATTTGCGGAAACGATCTTGACTTCGGCCGGCCTCATGTACAGGGGCAGGTCGTCCTGCTCCGGCTCTTGTTCTGTTTCCAAGCTTCGGGAGCGGATGTCCGCCGCTTTTTGTTCTGTCAAAAAAGGCTCCCTTGAAAAAATAAGGTCCTGAGCTATATCTTCGCACAGGACCTTTTTATTGTCAGGACGGACAAACGCTCAGCGGGGAACCTTGTCAAGCATTTCCTTGCCGGTGAGCCCTTCGGCGATTTCGCGCAGCGCAACCACCGTCGGCTTGTCCTTCGCATCGATCTTAGGGGCGTAGCCCTGAGCGATCTGCCTGGCGCGGTAGGAAGCGCAGAGCACTAGCTCAAAACGGTTCGGAATCTTTTCCAGACAGTCTTCAACGGTAACACGAGCCATTATTCACAATCTCTAAAATAAAAAAACGCCGACCCCGATCAGCCGGGAACGCCGAGGCGGGAGAAAAGCTCCCGATTCCGCATCTTCTGCTGGGAGAAGCGCAGCCTTGCTGCCGCAACAATGGACTGCAACTCACGGGCTGCTTGATCGAAATCGCGGTTTATTATAACGTAGTCGAACTGCGGGGCGTGAACTATTTCGGCCCCTGCGCCGCTGAGTCTTTTGGCAATGACTTCCGGAGCGTCCGTGCCCCGGCCGACCAGGCGCTGTTTCAGCGTCTCGATGGAAGGCGGGAGGATGAAGGTGGAGATGACGCCGGGGAATATTTTCTTCACCTGGAAAGCCCCCTGCCAGTCGATTTCGAGCATCACGTCGTGGCCCGCGGACAGTTCCTTTTCGATCCAGAGCTTGTTCGTCCCGTAGTAATTGCCGTGAACGAAGGCCCATTCCAGAAATTCGCCGCGCTGCTTGCGCTGCTCGAACTCCTCGAGGGAAATGAAGTTGTAGTCGCGGCCGTCGGCTTCTCCCGGGCGGATGCCGCGCGTGGTGAAGGAAATGGAAAGATGAACCCGGGGATCGCTTTCGATCAGCGCGTGCACAAGGGAAGATTTGCCCGCCCCGGACGGAGCGGAAACAAGAAACAGAAGGCCAGTGTTTTGGGCGGTAGCCATGCCGTATCGGTCCAGTAAAGAATGACTGAGCCGCGCCAGGCGACAGCGGCTCAGCAATGGATGAATGACGGCATTTTACGCTGGCAAAAGCGCAGGGTAAACCGCGTCTTACTCAAGGTTCTGGATCTGCTCGCGCATTTTCTCGATGGTGGTCTTCAGGTCGAGCGACGCATTCGTCATTTCGATGGCGACCGCCTTGGAGCCCAGCGTGTTGGCCTCGCGGTTAAGTTCCTGCATCAGAAAGTCCAGTCTCCTTCCGACTGGACCGCCTGCCGACAGCACTCGGCGAACCTCGTTGGTGTGCGTAATCAGCCTGTTGATCTCTTCGGCCACGTCCATCCGGAGCGCGTAAAGCGTCAGTTCGCTTTTGATGCGCTCGTTCACTTCCTCCTTGGTGAGGCTTGAGGCTTCGCTCAGGGACCGCCCGAGGGCTTCCTGCATCCTCTCCTCGAGCTTGTCGTTCATGTTTTTGAGGATGTCGGGCACCCGGGCCGCGATGCTGCGGGTGATTTTTTCCACTGTGTCGCAGTAGCCGAGCAGAACTTTGGCCAGGGCTGCTCCCTCGCGGGCTCTTGAAGCGGTGAAGGACTCGAGCGCAGAGCCGACCGCGGAAAGGACATCCCGCGAAAGCTGCTCGGCGTTGATTTCAGGCACAGCGAGAACGCCCGGGTAATTGAGAATTTGGAAAACGGAGAGTTTCTCGGCCTCGGGGAATGACTCCAGGACGGGGTCCTGAAGCGCACGAAGTCTGGCCGCAGCAACGGGGTTTAGCCGGACGCTGTCCGCCGCCTCGCTGCTTTTCAAGGAAATGCGGCATTCCATTTTTCCGCGGTGCACGCGGGTGCCTATTGCCTCGCGGATCGGTCCCTCCAGCTGCCGGAGCTCATCGGGTAGCTTTAGCGCGAGGTCCAGAAAGCGAAAGTTGACGGACCGCAGCTCTATGGTGAGGAGGCCTGCGGGGGAAGGGGCTTGCACGGTGGCATAGCCCGTCATGCTCGAAACAGCGGCCATGGTAGTGTCCTTTTGATGGAAAATAGCCTCTGCCTGTCAGCAGAGAAATGTTCAGCAGGCGGAAGGATGAACAGCAACAGCATTGTATTCTGTTTGCCAGGCGCTTCCCCCCGAGGGGAAAATCACTCATCGTTTCGACAAAGGACGCAAGGGGTCATGGAAAACGCAAAAAGGCATGACGGACGCACGTTTGATGAAAAGAGGCAGACTCGCTTTACCAGGCACTTTACCTGTTATGCCGAGGGATCCGTTCTCGTTGAGCAGGGCGGTACGCGGGTCTGCTGCACGGCTTCGGTGTTGCCGGGCGTTCCGGCTTGGCTGAAGGGCCAGGGCCGCGGCTGGGTCACCGCTGAGTACGGCCTTCTGCCCCGGGCGACGGGGACCCGTACTGAAAGGGAGGCCGCCAAGGGCCGCCAGAGCGGCAGGACGCAGGAGATTCAGCGGCTGATCGGCAGAAGCCTGCGGGCAGTTGTTGATCTGCAGAAGCTAGGCGAAAACACGATCAAAATCGACTGCGACGTGCTGCAGGCCGACGGCGGTACCCGCTGCGCCTCCATTTCGGGAGCCTATGTCGCGCTGGTCGATGCGCTGCGTTGGATGAAGCAGCGGGGGATGGTGAGTGAAAGCCCCCTGAAAGGCGCAGTTTCGGCGATTTCCGTCGGCATGAGCGAGGGCTGCCCCGTGCTGGATCTGGACTATATCGAGGACTCGGGCAGCGACACCGACATGAACGTGGTGATGACGGGAACAGGCCGTTTTGTTGAAATTCAGGGAACAGCCGAGGGGGAGCCCTTTTCCCGCGAGGATTTGAACCGGCTGCTCGACCTGGCGCAGAAGGGAAATCGTGAAATACAGCAGGAACAGCAGAAGGCGCTCGCCGAACCTTAAAGCTTCGTCACTCATTTGCAGGACAGACCCATGAATAAAATAGTTCTTGCCTCTGACAATCCCGGAAAAATAAGAGAATTCAATGAACTTCTGGCTCCGCGCGGCATTCAGGTCGTCGCTCAGGGATCGCTTGGAGTTTCTCCTGCGGACGAGCCCTTCGGCACGTTTCTGGAGAACTGCCTGGCCAAGGCGAGAAACGCCGCCCGGCAGACCGGCCTGCCGGCTCTGGCCGATGACAGCGGAATCTGCGTTGACGCTTTGGACGGAGCGCCGGGAGTTCACTCCGCCAGGTTCGCGGGGGAGCCAAAGAGCGATATGCGCAACAATGAGCTGCTGATCTCCAGGCTAAAGGGCTGCGGGAACCGCTCTGCTCACTATGTCTGCGTGCTGGTCGCACTTAAAAAATCCGATGACCCGGATCCGCTGGTCGCTTCCGGATGCTGGGCGGGCGAAATTGTCGATGAGCCGCGCGGCAGCAACGGCTTTGGCTATGATCCTTACTTTTTCTTAAAGTCCGATGGGAAAACCGCGGCTGAGCTGAGCGATGAAGAAAAAAATGCGCGAAGCCACCGCGGTCAGGCTATGCGGATGATGTCCGCCCTGATGAAAGAGCGCTGGGGATGGTAGAAAAAACCTCGAGATTTCTGAACAGGCCGGTCCCCGTTCCGGAGCCGGAGTCAGTGCCTCTCTCGCTTTACGTCCACTGGCCCTGGTGCGTGCACAAATGCCCTTACTGCGACTTTAACTCCAGGGCCTGCCCCGGCGGGCTTCCCGAGGATGACTACATCGACTGCCTGCTCAAGGATCTGGACGGAGAGCTGCAGTGGGTTCAGCGCCGCGAGGTCCGTACGGTTTATCTGGGAGGGGGAACTCCCTCGCTGATGAGGCCGGAATCGGCTTCGAGGCTCCTCTCGGGAATCAGAAGCAGGATGCCTCTTGCGCCCGGCTGCGAGATTTCCATGGAGGCCAATCCGGGAGCCGTGGCCAGCGGCAGACTCGGCGCCTTTTCGGAGGCCGGCATCAACCGTCTCTCGGTGGGCGTCCAGAGCTTTCAGGATCCACAGCTGCGCTTCCTTGGCAGAATCCATACCTCCCGTCAGGCCGAGGAGACCCTCGGGGAGGTCCGCAGGTGCTTTCCCAACTGGAATCTCGACCTGATGTTCGGGCTCCCAGGCGAGGATCTGGAACTGCTGAAAGAAGATTTGTCGAGGGCCGTGGGCTGCGGGAGCACGCACCTGTCGGTTTATCAGCTTACGATTGAACAGGGCACGGCTTTTGCCCGCAGGCCGCCCCCGGGGCTGCCGGATCCTGACGAGCTCTGCGACATGGCCGACGCCGTGGTTTCCATCCTCGGCAGAGCAGGCTTCAGGCGCTATGAGGTCTCGGGCTACGCTCAGGAGGGCCGGCAGTGCCGGCATAATCTGAATTATTGGCAGTATGGCGACTACCTGGCCATTGGAGCGGGAGCCCATGGGAAGGTTTCGACCAAGAAAGGAGTCCTGCGCTTCGCCAAGCATTCATCGCCAGGCAGGTACATGGACAGCGTTCGCCGCGGCCAGGGGCCGGCGCACTTCAGGTGGGTCGCCGACAGGCAGCTCCCGTTTGAGTTTATGCTCGATGCGCTGCGGCTCACAGACGGGGTGCCCCGGGTCTATTTCGAGAGCAGGACGGGGCTTCGGGAGGAGGCTATCGGGCCCGAGCTCGACGAAGCGAGGCACCGGGGGCTGCTGGTCGACGCGGGCGACAGATTCCGGGCTACGGAAAAAGGATTGGACTTTCTTTCTGACCTGCAGGAGATTTTTTTAATTTGACCGCGCCTGGATGACTGGAGAAAAAAGTGCTGATCAGTGTCATCGTCACAACCTACAACCGGCCCAAAGCTCTGGATCGGGTTCTTTCGGCCTTAAGCGAGCAGGAAGACAGGGACTTTGAGGTCATCGTCGGCGATGACGGAAGCCGCGAGGAGACGGGCCTTCTTGTCAGGCAGTGGGCCGGGAGGTTTCCAGTCGCGCTGAAGCATGCGTGGCAGGAAGACCGGGGGTTCAGGGCGGCGCGCGTCAGAAACCTGGCCGCCTCTGAAGCCTCGGGGGAGTATTTTCTGTTTCTGGACGGCGACTGCGTCCCGCAGAGGCACTGGGTTTCAAGGCACAGAGGCCTCGCCGAGCCCGGCTGGATGGTGGCCGGCAACCGGGTGCTGCTTTCCGAGAGGTTCACGGCCCGGGTTGAAGACGAAAAAATCAGCCTGCCGGATCTGGGAGCGATGGAAATCGGCCGGCTGGTTATGCGAAAGGACCTCAACAGGCTGCTGCCGCTCGTAAGCATTCCAACCAGTCTCTTCCGCAAAATAGGAGCGGGGCGTTGGCAGAAAGTCCGCACCTGCAACCTCGGGGTCTGGCGAGAGGACTTTGAGCGGATCAACGGATTTGACCAGGTTTTCTCCGGCTGGGGCTATGAGGACACGGATCTGGCAGTCCGTCTGCTCAATTCAGGCGTCCGGCATAAGAGCGGGGCCTTCGCTACCTGCGTTTTCCATCTCTACCATCCTGAGAACGACCGCTCGAACCGCGATGCGAATTTCATTCGCGTCATGGACCGCCTGAAAAGCGGAGTCACTCAGGCTGAGATCGGATTCAGGGAACTGAAGAAATAAAAAAGCATCGCACAGGTGCATTCCGCCATTCAAATGCACTATTATGGGGCGTGCAGGTTTGAATTGATGCCCCGAAATGAGGCGGGGCGGCATCCTTCTTGTGCAGAAGCCCCGTCATTCCGCGGTTTCAATTCTGGCACGCTTTGTGCTTATATCCCAGTAAATCCACTTTTCAGGCTGCGGCCTGTATCTGCAGATTCTTTAGGAGAAAGCGATGACGACGGCAAATGACGTCCTCCAGATGATAAAAGACAACGACGTAAAGTACGTTGGCCTTCGTTTCACTGACACTCGCGGCAAGGAGCAGAACCTGTCCATTCCGGCCGAAGAGCTCAATGAAGACACGTTTGACGTCGGTCAGCCTTTTGACGGATCCTCCATTGCAGGCTGGAAGGGCATTGAAGCTTCCGACATGCTTCTGCTTCCCGATCCTGAAACCGCTCGCATGGATCCTTTCCGCGAGCAGAACACGCTGCTGCTCACCTGCGATGTCCTCGAGCCGGACACCGGCAAGGGCTATGACCGCGATCCGAGGTCGCTCGCCAAGCGCGCGGAGGCTTACCTGAAAACAACGGGCATCGGCGATGAGGTTTACTTCGGGCCGGAGCCTGAATTCTTCATTTTCGACAGCATCCGCTACGGTACGGACCCCTCGGGCAGCTTCTTCAAGATCGGCAGCGAAGAAGCTCCTTGGTCGAGCTCTCTCAAGTTCGAAGGCGGCAACCTGGGCCATCGCGCGCAGCCGAAGGGCGGCTATTTCCCGGTCCCCCCGATCGACACCCTGATGGACATCCGCGCCGAGATGTGCACGCTGCTCACTCAGCAGGGTGTTCCGGTTGAAATTCACCACCATGAGGTGGGCGCGGCTGGCCAGTGCGAGATCGGCACCCGGTTCAGCACTCTGGTGCAGAGGGCCGACTGGACGCAGATCCTGAAGTACACCGTCTGGAACGTGGCGGCCTCCTATGGCAAAACGGCCACCTTCATGCCGAAGCCCTATGCGTTTGACAATGGCTCGGGCATGCACGTCCACCAGTCCGTCTGGAAGGACGGCAAGAATCTGTTCGCGGGCAACGGCTATGCCGGACTGTCCGAGCTTGCGCTCTACTACATCGGCGGCATTATCAAGCACGCCCGCGCCCTGAATGCGATCACGAACCCGACGACCAACTCCTACAAGCGCCTGGTGCCGGGTTTCGAGGCCCCGGTGAAGCTCGCCTATTCGGCCCGCAACCGCTCCGCCTCCATCCGCATTCCGAAGGTGTTCAGCGAAAAGGCCCGCCGCATCGAGGTGCGCTTCCCCGACCCGATGGCCAACTCCTACCTCGCTTTCTCCGCTCTGATGATGGCCGGCCTCGACGGCATCCAGAACAAGATCAACCCGGGGGATCCGGCCGACAAGAACCTTTACGATCTCCCGCCGGAGGAAAACGCCAAGATCCCGACGGTCTGCTGCGAGCTGGCCCAGGCTCTGGAGTATCTCGACAAGGACCGCGAGTTCCTTACCCGCGGCGGCGTGTTCAGCAACAGCATGATCGACGCCTACATCGCCCTGAAAGAACAGGAGGTTCAGTCCTACCGGGCGGCGGTTCACCCGATTGAGTACGACATGTACTACTCCGGCTGATATCCGGGGCGGATGACAGCAAGGGGGCGCGAGCCCCCTTTTTTTCAACCATCGGAGGCTCAGGGCCATGGATTCCAGACATTCCTCGGCGGCCAAGGGCATTTTGGATCTTGATTTGATCACGACGGCGGTTTTCCTGACGGACAGCCGGGGGGCCGTACTGTACGCGAACGCCTCAGCCGAAATCCTGACCGGGTTGTCAAAAAATACGATCTGCGGCCAAGATGCCTCGCTTTTTTTCCGTGCTCTTCCTCAGTGGCTGAAGAGATTCAGCCCGGGTGGAGCGGAACCGGAGCGGCAGAGCCAAGACTCGATCTCTGAGATTGTGAATCTTTATGTGCCGCAGTACTCAGAGGCCGGCCATCCCGTCCGGGCGGCGGTGAGCGCAGGACCTCTGATCCGCGGGCAGCCGACGCTGCTCATAGAGTTCACCGATTATGAGATGACGCTGCTGGCCGCGCGTCAGGAGCACCAGTTCGGGTTCTCTGAGGCCAACCGCCAGGTGCTCCGCAATCTGGCCCATGAGATCAAAAACCCTCTGGGAGGAATACGCGGCGCGGCCCAGCTGCTCGACAGCGAGCTCACTAACCCGGAGCTGAGGGAGTACACCTCCGTCATCATCGGGGAGGCTGACCGCCTGCAGGGACTTGTGGACAAGCTGCTCGAGCCCTACCGCGCCAAGCGTCAGGTCACGTCCGTGAACATCCATGAGGTGCTTGAAAGAGTCCGGCAGCTTCTTCTGGCGGAATTTCCACAGGGTCTCACTTTTGAGCGCGACTATGACGTTTCGGTTCCCGATGTCAGCGCGGACCGCGAACAGCTTATACAGGTGTTTCTGAATCTTGCCCGAAACGCCGCTGAAGCCCTGGAGAAAAAAATAAAAGACGGAACCGCACGGATCCGGCTCACGACCCGCGTCGTGCAGCAGGCTGTCATAGGGATGCGCAGGTATCGCCTGGCGCTTTCCGTGCACGTGATAGACAACGGGCCGGGCGTGCCTCCGGACATCAAGGACCGGATTTTCTTTCCTCTTGTGACGGGAAAGCCGCAGGGCAGCGGCCTGGGGCTGTCCCTCGCGCAGAATTTCATCCAGCAGCAGGGCGGAACGATCGATGTGGACAGCGTGCCGGGGCGGACGGATTTTTCCGTCCTCATCCCTATTTCTGAGCCGTCGAAGTGAATTTGAACTCAGTTGAGGAGACCCGAAAAAATGCGAGAGGTTTGGATTGTAGACGATGACAAATCCATCCGATGGGTTTTGGAAAAAGCCTTGACCAAAGCGGGCTTCGACTGCCGGACTTTCCAGGACGGCAGCATGGCTCTGGCCGCTCTGAAAACGGATCTTCCCGGGGTGCTTGTGTCAGACATCCGGATGCCGGGCATCAATGGCATTGACCTTCTGGGGAAAATCAAAAGCGAGTATCCGAAGCTGCCGGTCATCATCACCACGGCCTTCTCGGATCTAGACAGCGCGGTTTACGCGTTTCAGGGGGGAGCCTTTGAATACCTTCCCAAGCCTTTTGACATCAACAAGGCCGTTGAGCTTGTCAGACGCGCAATGGACGAGTCGGAGAACCAGGAGCGGGGCGTCTCCGAGCCTGCCGCCGAGCGGACGGCTCCGGAGCCTGCGGGCATCCTGATAGGACAGGCGCCGGCCATGCAGGAGGTGTTTCGGGCTATCGGCCGGCTGTCTCAGTCAAGCATCACGGTCCTCATCACCGGACAGTCGGGCGCTGGCAAGGAAATTGTGGCCCGGGCCCTGCACAGGAGCAGTCCGAGAAGCCATGCTCCCTTCATAGCTCTCAACATGGCCGCCATCCCCCGTGAGCTGATGGAGTCGGAGCTCTTCGGACATGAGAAAGGCGCCTTCACGGGAGCCACCTCCACGAGGCCGGGGCGCTTTGAGCAGGCCGACGGCGGCACGCTGTTTCTGGATGAAATCGGCGATATGCCCATGGATCTGCAGACCCGGCTTCTCAGAGTGCTCTCAGACGGCTATTTCTACCGGGTCGGAGGGCACCAGCCCCTGCACGCCGATGTGCGCATCATTGCCGCGACTAACCAAAATCTGGAGAAGCGGGTTGCGGAAGGGCTGTTTCGCGAGGACTTGTATCACAGGCTCAACGTCATCCGGATTCGTCTGCCTGCCCTGAAGGACCGTGCGGAGGACATTCCGCTGCTGACGCGGCATTTTCTCGCCAAAACGGCCCGTGAGCTGAACACCGACGTCAAGCGCCTTACGCCTCAGGCACAGGAGGCGCTCAACCGCTTTCCCTTTCCCGGCAACGTGAGGCAACTGGAAAATCTATGCAGGTGGATCACCGTGATGGCGCCGGCTCAGCTGGTCAAGGTCGAGGATCTTCCCGAGGAGATCACGAAGGGAATCAACGTGATTGCCGACCAGGCGGCCTCCGGAGCCGAGCCGGTTGCAGAAAAAGCCGAGTCCTGGGAAAAGGCGCTGGGGGAAGAGGTGTCGCACTGCCTGGACGCCAATCAGCCGAACATTATGGATACGCTGCGGATGCGCTTTGAGAGAGTGGTCATTCGCTGCGCTTTGGACAAAACCGGAGGGAGGCGGGTCGACGCAGCCGAGAGGCTGGGACTCGGGCGCAACACGATTACCCGGAAAATTCGGGAGCTGAACCTGGATAAATAACGGGATACACTTGCCGTATCTTTCTCAGCCGGTACAGTGCACGTGCAGCAGAAAATCTCTTCGTTTGCCGATCTTGCAGAAATAAGCGCGTGGCTTCGGGAGCGTAGCGCCAAGCCTCAGCATGAGAGGCTTGTCTACAGGGCGTGGTTGCGCCGTGCAGCCTGGCCCGAGCCCGGAGCCGGGAAGCTGCCGCGGACGCTGTGCGCCGGTCTGCCTTTCTTGCGTGAAGAGCTGGCCGCGCTGGCTGTTTCCGCTCTGCGGCGCGAAGGCGGGGACGGAGTTTCCAGCAAAATGCTTCTTCGTCTGTCCGACGGACGTACAGTGGAAAGCGTCGTGCTCCCCAAAAACGCTGTCTGCGTCTCCACTCAGGTCGGCTGCGCGGTGGGATGCGCATTCTGCATGACGGGCAGGGGTGGGCTGACCCGCCAGTTGGGCAGCGCAGAAATTGTGGCTCAGGTCGCGGCGGCCAGGGAGATCAATCCGGCAATTCGGAAAGTAGACTTTATGGGCATGGGTGAGCCGGCGCATAACCTGCGGGCCGTGATGGAAGCCGTCCAGTTTCTGGGAACTTACGGGGATTTCGGCCACAAAAGCCTGATGATCTCCAGCTCGGGCAGCCGCAGGCTTTTTCAGCATCTGATGGCCCTGCCGCGCCAGGCCGTCAAGCCCGCTCTTGCCTTATCCCTGCACTCGACCCGGGACGAGCTCAGAAGCGCCCTGATGCCTCATGCCGACAAAATGACGGTGCGGGATCTGGTGGCTGCAGCAGAGGCCTACTCCCGCATGGCTCGCACGCCCGTCCAGTACGAATGGGTTCTGCTCCAAGGCGTCAACGACGGGGTGCAGGAGGCCGACGGGCTTATTGCGCTGCTTGCCGGACGCAGTGCGATGGTCAATGTGATCCCTGTCAATGAGGTGAGCGGCTTGCCGTTCAAAAGGCCGCCTAAAGCAGCCTGCCTCGGTTTTGTGCGGAGGCTGCGGGAAGCGGGAATAGTCTCCACGATCAGGCAGAGCGCGGCGCAGGACGTTCTGGGCGGCTGTGGCCAGCTTCGCTCGAGGTTTATTGAGGGCGCCGCTGGTTCTGCAGCTCGTAGAGCTTTAGATATTTCAGCATGACGTAAAAGAAATGCGTGCAGCACACGTACGAGCCTATGGCACCGTCCAGAAAGCCCGCCCTGAGGCAGAACATCTTGAAGAAGCCGGCCATGCTGTGGCCCAGGATTCCGCCCAGCGAGGTTCTGACCCCGTTTTTGTACGCTTCCTGGGCCCACAGCGTCGTGTAAAGGCCGAGCTTTCTTTCCCAGTCGTCCCAATTGGAATAGGTGTAATGCTCCATGAAGCCCCCGAGAGTCTGAACGGGCAGGGGGCAGCGCGGGTGCTCATGGACCTTGCGTTCCCATTTGACCGAGAGGCGGGGGAAAAGCCGCATGACATGGTCGTGTTTGAGCACGCCGTGGCGGAAGACGATTCCGAAGGCGACGCTGCGCCTTTCGATCCTGCACTGGCAGGCGGCGCCTGAGCGAATGACTTCGAGCACTGCGGAGGCGAGCTCGGGCGTGATCCGCTCGTCGGCGTCGAGATAAAAGACCCAGTCGGCCTGCGTCTGCTGCAGTGCGAAGTTCCTTTGGGCGGAGAAGTCATCGTCCCAGGCCCGGAAAGCAGTGCGTGCGCCGTGCTCCCTGGCAATCCGGACGGTCGCGTCCGTGCTTCCGCTGTCAATCACGACGATTTCCTCGGTGACGAGCTTTGCGCTGTCGGCTGCGGCCGCGATGTTTTTTTCTTCGTTCTTGGTGAGGATAAGGACGGCCAGGGAATTCATTTTGTTCTCTTTTGAACGGAGCTCTGAAGCATTATAGGGGCAGGGACAGCTCGCCCTCCTGCAGCGTGCAGACGACCGGCGCATGGTCGGAGGGTTGAGGCAGGGCTCGGAATGACCTGTCGATCACGACTTGCGACACATCCGGAACCAGCGGCTGCGACACGAGTATGTGGTCGATCCTCAGCCCCTGGTTCTTGAGAAAGGCGCTGTGGCGGTAATCCCACCAGCTCCAGGATCCTTCCGGCTGCTGCGCCAGCCTGAAGGCATCCTTCAGACCCGTCGCAAGCAGGGAGGCGAAAGCGTCCCTTTCGCCCTCGGAGACTAGAATGTGGCCCTTCCAGCCCTCAGGGTCCCAAACGTCCCGGTCCTCTGGCGCGATGTTCATGTCGCCCGCAAGAACCAGGCGCGGATGGGACTTGAGCTCATCGGCGAGAAAATTCTGCAGGGCGGCGAGCCACTCCATCTTGTATAGATATTTTTTGCTTCCGGGGGCTGTCCCGTTGGGAAAATAGGCGCTGAAGAACCTCACCGGTTCGCAGCCTTCCTGTGAAAGAGTGACGCCGATGAGGCGCTTTTGCTCGTCGGGGTATCCGGGAATCCCGCGCACCGGATCGCTGGCGCGAGTTGTGCTTCGGCGAACAAGGACAGCCACGCCGTTGTAGGTTTTCTGGCCTGAGAAAAAGCAGCCGTAGCCTGCTTTCTCAAAGGCCTCCTCGGGGAAAAAATCGTCCTGCAGCTTAGTCTCCTGCAGGCCGAGCGCATCGCATTTCGTCTTCTCCAGGAAGGTGAGCACCTGTTCAAGGCGGACCTTGAGGGAGTTGACGTTCCAGGTCGCGATTTTCATTTGTCAGCCATCCCGCTCAAGCGCAGGAGCGCGTCGGGAGTCGGACGGCGGCCCCTGAAAGCGACGAAGCTTTCCATCGCGGGCCGCGACCCACCCCTTGAAAGGACCTCGTCAAGCCATCTGCGGCCGATCTCGGGCGAGACCACGCCATGCTCTTCAAACATGGAGAAGGCATCGGCGGATAGAACCTCTGCCCACTTGTAGCTGTAGTAGCCGGCGGCATACCCGCCCGCGAAAATATGCGAGAAGCTCATCGGGAATCGGTTCTCGGGAATGACCGGAATCACGCACACCTCGCGGCGTACCTTCTCAAGCAGCTGCATGAAGTCGTCTTTCTCTGGGTCGAACTCGGAATGAAGCAGCATGTCAAACAGCGCGAACTCCAGTTGGCGCACCATCGCCATGCCCGATTCAAAGTTCTTGGCGGCGATCATTTTGTCAAACAGCGTGCGCGGCAGCGGCTGCCCGGTGACGTCATGCCGGGAAATGGACTGTATGACGGACCAGTCCCAGCAGAAGTTTTCCATGAACTGAGAGGGCATTTCCACCGCGTCCCACTCGACGCCGGAAATCCCGGAGACCGCAGCCTCGTCGACCCTCGTGAGCATGTGGTGCAGGCCGTGGCCGAATTCATGAAACAGCGTCTGGACTTCATCATGGGTCATGGTGGCGGGGCGCCCTGCAGCGGGTTTGGTGAAGTTGCAGACCTGATAAGCGATCGGCGTTTCAAGTCTGCCCTTGTACAGGCGCCGGGTACGATCCCCGTCCATCCATGCGCCGCCGCGCTTGGAGGCGCGAGCATACAGGTCGAAGTAAAACTGCGCGAGCAGCTGTCTCTTGGAGTTCTCGATTCGGAAGAAGCGGACGTCAGGATCCCAGACGCTCGCCTTGTCTTCCCGGATGTGTATCCCGTACAGCTTCTCGACCATCTTGAAGAGTCCGGAGAAGACGGCGTCCTGGGTGAAGTAATGCTTCACTTCCTCATCGGAGTAATCGAATTTGGCCTGGCGAAGTTTCTCCGAAGCATAGGCGATGTCCCAGGGTTCCAGATTCGCGATGCCGAGGCTTTCTTTTGCAAAACTTCTCAGCTCTTCAATGTCTCTCAGCGCGAAGGGGCGGCTCTTTTCATTCAGATCCCGCAGGAAGCCGATGACCTGCTGGGGAGTGTCGGCCATCTTAGTGGCAAGCGAGAGCTCCGCATAGTTGCCGAACCCGAGTAGCCCGGCTTCTTTCTTTCTCAACTTCAGTATCTCCCGGATGACGGGAGTGTTGTCGAACTGAGCAGGCCCCAGCTCCGAAGCACGCGTCGTGAAGGCCCGGTAGACCCTCTCACGCAGCCGGCGGTCCCTTGCGTACTGCATCAGGGGCAGGTAGGAGGGAAACTGCAGCGTGATCCGGTAGCCCGTCTTGCCCTTCTGGGCAGCAGAGGCCTGGTAAAGGGCGAGCGTATCGGAGGGGATGCCCTCCAGGCGGGTGGCGTCCGGAAGTACTTTTTCCCATGCGTTGGTGGCGTCCAGGAGGTTTTCGGAAAACTTCTGGGACAGTGTGGACAGGCGCTCCTCGAGCGCTTTCACCTCGAGCCTTTTGTCGGGCGGCAGGGCAGCACCGGCGAGCCTGAAGTCCCGCAGCTCGTCGTTCACGATTTTCCGGCGGACCGGGGGCATGGAGGCAAATGCCTCGCTGTCTCTGATGGCCTTGAACTTCTCGAAAAGTTTTTCATTCTGGGAAAGGGAAACCCAGAAATTCGTGACGACGGGTAGCATCTCGTTGAAGACCTTTCTGAGGGCTTCGCTATCGTTGACGGACATCAGGTGCCCCACGGCCCCCCATGCGCGCGACAGCCGCAGCGTGGAAGTGAGCAGCGTCTCTTCCACCGCGTCGAAGTCGGCGGGCGTGTCTTCGGAGGTGACCTGCGCCAGGGTGCCTTCTGCTTCATGAAGGAGCTGCGTGATTGCCGGTTTCACATGCTCGGGCGTAATGGCTTTCCAGTCGAGAAGTCCATCAAGCTGAAGAAGGGGATTTTTTTCCATTGTTGTTCCTGTTTTTGAAATGCGGCTGCTGCGGCTGTAAATAAAAAAGGCTTCCAGCGGCGCTAGGCGGCGCATGGAAGCCTTTTGAGAGTAACCGCGCAAGGTGCTTTTATTTTAGCCGCGCGGCGAATCGGGCTGAGGCCGCATCAACCGTGTTCGCCAGAAGCATGGCGATCGTCATGGGGCCGACGCCGCCGGGGACGGGGGTGATGTAGGAGGCTTTCTCAGCAGCAGATGCCGTGTTCACGTCGCCGCAGAGCCGGCCGTTCTCGTCGCGGTTCATGCCGACGTCGATCACGACGGCTCCCTCCTTGACATAGGAAGCATTGATTATTTTTGCCCGCCCGACCGCCGCGACCAGAATGTCAGCTTCCCGGCAGAGAGCCCTCAGATCGGCTGTGTGGCTGTGGGCGATGGAGACGGTGGCGTTTTTTTCCAAAAGCATCAGAGCCATCGGCTTGCCGACGATGTTGCTGCGGCCCACCACGACAGCCCGTTTTCCCTCGCAGGAAACGCCGCTTGCCTCAAGCATTTTCATAATGCCGAAGGGGGTGCAGGGGCGAAGGCCGGGGCGGCCCACAAGCAACCGGCCGGCGTTAACCACATGGAAGCCGTCGACGTCTTTGTCGGCCGAGATGGCGTCAATCACTTTGAGGCTGGAAATATGCCGTGGCAGCGGCAGCTGCACGAGGATGCCGTCAACGTCCGGATCCTTGTTCAGGTCGTCGATGATGCCGAGCAGCTCCGCTTCGCTGGTGTTCTCCGGAAGCCTCTTCTCTATGGACCGGATGCCGGTATCTGCGCAGGCTCGCACCTTATTTCTCACATAGACCTGGCTGGCCTGGTTGCTGCCCACGAGCACCACGGCCAGGCTGGGTTCATGCCCCTGCTGCTTTAAAGCCTCTACCCGCGGCTTTAGCTGGCTGCGGATCCTGGCGGCAATGGCCTTTCCATCGATAATTTGCGCTGTCATAAGATGGCGGGAATTCAATGCGAAAAATTATTTCTGTGCGCCGTCGAGAAACTTGGCCGGCTGAGAGGTGTCCATGACCACCCGCATCAGATCGGCCACGGTTCCAGAGTTCGTTTTGTCCATGATGCTTGCGCGATGAGCTTCCACTGTTTTGATGGAGATGCCCAGATCATCGGCAATCTGCTTGTTGAGCCTGCCGGCCACAATGCGTTCGAGGACCTGCTGTTCGCGCGGCGTGAGCTTTGCCAGCAGGGCCTCGTTGAGGCTCTGGCGCTCGTTTTTCATGCGGCGCTCCCGTGCTTCGGCAAGCATGTGCTCCACCTGAGCCTTCAGCGCCGCCTGCTGGAAAGGCTTCTCAATGAAGTCCACGGCCCCTTTTTTCAGAGCCCGCACAGCCATGGGCACGTCGCCATGCCCGGTGATGAAGATGATGGGGAGATCGGCTTTCCGTGCCAGCAGATGCTCCTGGACTTCCAGGCCGCTCATGCCGGGCATCCGCACATCGAGCACCAGCACGGCGATGGCATTGGGGTCGTATTTGGCGATGAACGATTCCCCGCTGTCGTAGAGCTCGACCTTGTAGTCATTCGCTTCCAGCAGCCAGCGAAGCGAGTCGCGGATCGCATCGTCATCATCCACGACATAAACGGTGCCTTTCGTGTCCTGGGGAGATGCGCTCGAAAAAACTGTCATCTTGCTGTCCTCAATGCTTCAGGCGAGGGCCTGAAATTTATTCTTCAGTTTCTCCCGGAGTTGAGCCGGAAAAATTCAAATGCCTTTCCCGCGTTGCGTAAGCCGCGCCAGTCCGGTGTGCTCCCCTGGACCGGCCGGTTTCCGCTCGTGGGGCTGAAACGGCACATGGAAAATACTACTACAAGAAACCTCGTTTCACCTTTTGCCGGGAAGGGTTTCTGCGCCAGGGGCGCGGCCGGGGTGCTCTCTGCAGGTTTATGAGCCGGAGTCGTTTTCAGGCTTCGTCGGCAGCGTGAACTTAAAGACTGCTCCTCCGCCGGGGTTGTCCTCTACCTTCAAGGTTCCCCCGTGCATTTCAGCGATTGAGCGGCAGATGTTCAAACCGATCCCCATGCCTTCGGATTTGGTCGAGAAGAAGGGTTCGAAAAGCTTTTCCTTCGTCTCGGGTGAAATGCCGGGTCCATGATCTGCTACTTCGAAAAGCACCTGCTGGGACGAGGCCTTTGAAATGCGGAGGGTGATCGTATGGTCTTTGCAGGGTTCTGCGGCTTCCATGCCGTTTTTCAGAAGATTGAGCAGCACCTGCTCCACCATTACTGAATCGCAGACGACGTCAGGAAGATGTTCCTCAATTTCCGTCCGGATGGAGGCGTGGCGCTTCTTCGCCTGAATCAGGGCAAGTTCCATGGTCTCTTCAACCAGCCTGGACACAGAGACGGCCTGCATTTCAGGCGCTGTCCGCTTGGCAAATGAGCGGATGCGCTTGATGATGGACGCGGCGCGCTCCGCCTGCCGGGAAATTTTGGCGAAAGCCTCGGTGCAGTTTTCCACGGTGAGTTTTTTCATCTGCACCAGCGTGAGCGCAGCAGAGGCGTAGTTTGTGATCGCGCCCAGAGGTTGGTTCAGCTCATGGGCCAGGGAGCTCGCCATTTCCCCCATGGTCATCAGGCGAGAAGAAAGCTCGGCTTTCTTTTCCTGCTGGGCCATCAGCTCTTCATTTTTCTTTTTCTCAGTGATGTCTGTCGCAATCTGGAGTTTGGCGGATTCGCCGTCCGTCCACAGGAGCTCCCTTTCCCTCACCTCGAACCACTGGCCTGTGGAGTCAAGTAGCACGGTTCCAAAGCGGGTTTCTCCCGGAGAGGACTGACGCGGCAGGGCCTGCAGCAAAGCAAGATGCGGGCCGGGGTTCGTGCCCCAGAGTGCGCTGTAAGTCGGATTGGCGTAGAGAAGCTGGTCGGTGCCTGAGCGGTTTCCGAGCACGCTGACTGCGGAGTCGATGGAGTCGAGCACTTTGGTGATCCGCTCGCGGTTGCGCGCCAGCTCATCGGCTATTTTTTTCGCCTCTGTGATGTCCGACACCATTTCAAGCCAGCCGATCTGCTTCCCTTTCTCGTCGATGAGAGAGGTGATGGTGATGGACGCGTCAAACTTCGTGCTGTCGCTTCTGCGCGCCGTCGTGTTGAAATGGAATCCGTTGGGGCTGTCGGCTTTCCCCGAGCCTAGTTTGAGCTTCAGCCATTCGGGCGCCTCGGGACTCGTTCCGATCAAGTCTTTTTCAGGTGTCCTGAACAGTTGCGTATAGGCCTTGTTGACATAAAAGACCCTTCCTTCCTTGTCGGTCACTTTCAGACCCGAGGCGATGCTCTCTGAAATTGCGCTTCGGATGGCGGACTCGGTAATCAGTCTGCGGGACGTGCGGCGCTGTCTCAGCTGAAAGGTGATCAGGCCGAGAAACGCCACCAGGAGCGCGGCGCCCAGCCCCAGAATGGCTACGGTCGAGGCGTCCCGAGTAAAGAGCAAGGGTCTGCTGTAAGGCGCAACTGACAGGGTGACGGCAGGCGGCAGAGGCGGCAGGTGCAGCGAAAAAGGCGCCGTCGTGCCCTGCTTTTCGGGAGCGGAGGCGAGGATGCTCTTGCCGTTCAAGTCGAGCGAGAGATAGGCGCTACTTGCGAGTGAACTCGGGACGAGCTGGTGCATCAGAGCCGGCAGTGAGATTCTCGCAATAATGATGTTTGATTTGACAGCGGCCGGCACCACAAGGTCGATATAGGAGGTCTTGCCGTTTTCTATGAAGTACGGCGTGGAAAAAAGCGCCGTTCCGCTGGCCCTGGCTTTTGCGAGGGTGTCAAGTGTGTCGGGATTGGAAAGCGTGAGTCCCGGCGGAAGACTGAGAGCCTCGAAAGCGTAGTTGGAGGCGAAGGACATCACGGAAAGCCCTTGACCGTTCAGGATGCTCAGCTCGACGATTTCCGGCCTGGAGTTCAGCAGCCGCTTGGCGATGGCGGGGGTGTTGCTTGAATTGATCCAGTCTGATCTGTGCTGGAAGCCAAAGGAAAATCGGGATACGGCCTCCCGGGTTGTGGACAGGCGCGCGTCAACGGTCTCTGCCAGCAGCTCTGCGGACTGGACGACAGCGCGCCGCTCCGTCGTCTTGTACATCTGGGACACATACATGGCCGAGACGATAAAAACGGCCAGTATGATGCCGAGCGCGAGCCATGTGGCATAAAAGCTGAAGTTGTTGGTTGAGATTTCACCGGGCTTGGACAGCCCTGTGTAAGTTTTTTTTCTGAAAGCCTGAAAAATTCTGAAGCTGCTTTTTTCCATTTTGGGGGTAGTCCAAACAAGCCGGGCAGAGGAAGTGTAAGTCGAAAAAATGCCGGTATGGGGAAAGACAAATAAAATGAAGCTCGCCGGCAGCGCAAGGCCGGTCCGTTGGTTTTTCGACGGAAGACCCACGTTAACAGCAGGGACAAATCCCATGAACCAGAATGAACAGAAAAAAGCGGCGGCGGAAAGAGCTGTCGCCTACGTAGAGGAAGGCCAGGTACTCGGAGTGGGTACGGGTTCGACGGTTGATTTCTTCATTGATGCCCTGGCCGGGGCGGGGCTTCGGATACCGGCCTGCGTTTCCAGCTCCGAGCGTTCCTCGAAGCGTCTTCAGGAACGCGGGTTCCGGATCCTGGACCCCAATGAAATTGACGGCATAGGGGTCTATATTGACGGTGCCGATGAGATTGATCCCGGCTTCAATATGATCAAGGGCGGCGGCGGAGCGCTCACCCGGGAGAAGATTCTCGCATCCATGGCGAAAAAGTATGTCTGCATTGCCGACGGCAGCAAGGCGGTGCGGATCCTGGGGCGCTTCCCGCTGCCGGTCGAAGTGATTCCGATGGCGGTGCATGCGGTGGCTCGCCGACTTGAGGCAATGGGCGGCAGACCTGTACTGAGGGACTTCACAACGGACAACGGCTGCAAAATCCTGGATGTGCACGGCCTGTCCATTCAGGACCCGGTAGGCCTCGAAAGGGAAATGAACCAGATTCCGGGCGTTGTCACGGTGGGTCTTTTCGCGCAAAGAAAAGCGGACGTTCTCCTGCTCGGGACGGATGAAGGAGTGGTGGAAAGCACCCGGGCTTCGGCTTGAGAGGAGGCCGCGGACAGTGTAGAAAAAAACGGCTGGACGGCGCGCGCTTTTTTATCCTCTGGCTTTCTGCCCGGGCCGCGACCGAGGAAGGCGCCGTCCGGGCAGCCTGGTCATTTATCCTCTGTTTTGGGGACGTAGTTGGGAACTTCCGAGGGATCAATCCCATCCCCAAAAAAATACTTGTCGCACTGGTTCAGCAGGTGCTTCCTGACATTGGGATCGGCGAGATTCAGCTGATATTCGTTGACCATCATGGTCTGCAGCTGCTGCCAGTTCTTCCAAGCTTCCTTCGAAACGTTCAGCCAGATCTTTTTCCCCAGTTCGCCGGGGATCGGGGGGTAGTCCAGTCCTTCGGCCTCTTTCCCCAGCTTGATGCATTTCACCATATGGGTCATGACAAATTCCTCTTTGTGAGATGGCTGAAGCTCTCAGCCGTTTATGGTCAATCTAACATTTATACCTTTTTTGAGAGCCGGCGGTGAGAAGACGAGTCTAAAGGGGCCGAGGCGGAAATCATTTTTTATAATGGCCGCAGCCAAAGTAACGTCACTCCCTCCTTTCTTTCTATGTCTTTGAAAAATTCAAGCAGCAGCCTTTCTGATCTGGGCAAGCTGCTCGGTAGCCTTCAGCAGGGAAAAAATACGACTGGTCCCAAAGCTTCAGCGAATCAGCCCGTCGACCCCCTGCATCCGTTTACCGCCAGAAAAAAGCGCAGGGCGGCGCCAGCCGCCCCTTCGCAGGATTTTCAGGCGTTGCCGCGAAAGCCCCTGCAGGAGCCTGCCGCCCGAAAGACTGAAAAAAGCGGATCCCGGCGTTTTGCGGTGTTTCCGGGAAGGCCCGTGCCTGCGGCAGCTAAAAAAACACCGGGGCTGCGGCCCTCTGCCCACGCGGTCCGTCAGCCAGAAAGAAGCAAAAAAGACAGCGGCGGCCCCGCCGCGGCGGAGAGAAGGCAGCCCGCGGAAGGCGGTGAGAAGCAAAGTGCGCAGCGCTCAGTCGAACCCCTGGATTTGGCGCCGTCCCTGGCTCTTTTGAGCAGGGGAAAGCGGCAGGAAACCGGGAAAAGCGCGCCTGGGAAGGGAAAGCGCCCCCCGGCTTCGGGCGGGCGTCCCGCTGCTCCTGAAAAGAAGGACAGCCCTGGCGCCGAGATGGTCAGGACGCCGGTCGGCCCGGTAGAGCTGGCCCCGGGGCTGCCGGTTTCTCAGCGGGGAGTGGAAATTGTCCGCGCCATTGAGGAGAATCAGGTTCTTATTGTTGCGGGCGAAACCGGATCGGGGAAAACAACCCAGCTGCCCAAGCTGTGCCTGATGGCCGGGCGCGGGCGAACCGGCCTGATCGGCCATACCCAGCCCCGGCGTATCGCGGCCAGTTCCGTGGCCCGGCGAATTGCCGAGGAGCTTCACACAGAGCTTGGCACGGTTGTGGGCTACAAGGTCCGCTTTACGGACCACACCAGCCCCGGAGCCACGATCAAGCTGATGACGGACGGCATTCTTCTTGCTGAGACGCAGTCCGATCCCCTCCTGCGCCGCTATGACACTCTCATTATTGACGAGGCGCACGAGCGCTCCATCAACATTGACTTTCTTCTGGGGTATTTGAAGAGAATTCTGCCCAGGCGCCCGGACCTCAAGCTCATTATTACGTCGGCCACCATTGACACGGAAAGATTTGCGCGTCATTTCGGTGCGGACGACGAGCATCCTGCTCCTGTTATTCATGTTTCGGGCCGGACCTATCCGGTGGAGATCCGCTATCGCCCCATTGAAGAAGATGACAGCGGCGATGACCATAATCTGATGACGGCCATTTCCTCTGCTGTCGATGAACTCGAGATGACGGGCAGGGGCGATATTTTGGTTTTTCTGCCGGGAGAGCGGGAAATCAGGGAGGCGGCCGACGAGCTGAGAAAGTCGCACCCAGCCGGGAAGCTGGAAATTCTGCCCCTTTACGCCAGACTGCCGGCTGAAGACCAGGGAATAATTTTTAAATCCGGAAAAGGGCTCAGAAGAGTGGTGCTCGCGACCAACGTGGCGGAAACTTCCATCACGGTTCCCGGCATCCGGTTCGTCATTGACTCCGGGCTCGCAAGGGTCAAGCGCTATTCCTATCGAAACAAGGTCGAGCAGCTGCTGATCGAGCCGGTTTCAAAGGCCTCGGCCAACCAGCGCAGCGGCCGCTGCGGGCGCGTGGCAGACGGTGTTTGCATCCGCCTGTACAGCGAGGAGGACTTTAACCGCAGGCCCGACTACACCGATCCGGAAATCATGCGCAGCAACCTCGCGGCGGTCATCCTGCGGATGAAATCCCTGGGACTCGGGGATGTCAGGGAGTTCCCTTTTGTACAGTCTCCTACAGCGAAGGCTATAGCGGACGGCTACGCCATTTTGAACGAATTGAACTGCGTGGACGAGCAGGGCGACCTGACCCGGATCGGGCGCATGCTGGCGAAACTGCCCGTGGATCCGAAGCTCTCCAGAATTCTTTTCGCGGCCTCGGAGTCCGGCGCCTTGGCCGAGGTGCTGATCATAGCGGCCGGCCTTTCGGTGCAGGATCCCCGCGAGAGGCCTCCGGAGCATGCCGCTGCGGCCGACGAGGCTCATAAAAAGCTGTCGGATCCCCGCAGCGACTTCCTGTCCTACCTGAAATTGTGGAATTTTGTGAGCCAGGCCTTCAGAAACAAGGAGTCGAACCGGAAGTTCGAGGACTTAATGAAAAGGAACTTCCTGTCTCCGCGGAAACTGCGGGAATGGAAGGATGTCATCCGTCAGCTGCTTGAGATGGTCAGAGAAATTGGCTGGAGGCTTAACACGGCGCCCGCCACGTTTGAAGAGATTCATCGTTCACTGCTTTCGGGACTGCTCGGCTCGATTGGGATGAGAAGGGTTGATTCAGACTTCAGGGCTCCTCCCTACGCCGGAGCCCGGGGGATCAAGTTCTGGATCTGGCCTGGCTCCCCGAGGGCAAAGAAGTGCGGTGAGTGGATTGTCGCGTCTGAGATTGTCGAGACTTCAAAGCTCTACGCCCGCTGCGTGGCGGATGTGAATCCCCTGTGGATTGAGCAGGCCGCGGCTCATATTCTGAAGAAAAGCTGGGCGGAGCCGCACTGGGAAAAGAAAAGAGGGGAGGTTGTCGCCTTGGAGCGGGGAACCGTCTACGGTCTTCCTGTCTATTCCGGTAGGAAGGTTTCCTTTGCCAGACATGATCCGGCGTCTGCAAGGGAAATTTTCATAAGAGAGGCCCTGGTGGCCGGCGATTTCGATTCTCAGGCTCCTTTTTACAGGCACAACGCGGCCCTCATAAAGGAAATTCAGGACATTGAGCAGAAAAGCCGCCGTCCCGACATACTCGTGGACGATGAGGACATTTATTCTTTCTATGACGAGAAGTTGGGGCCGGAGGTGTGCAGCGCGGCCACGCTCGAGAAGTGGCGGAAGGAAAAGGAACCGGAGAATCCTAAAATTCTGTGGCTTTCCCGCGACGAGCTGATGCAGAGAACCGAGCATGGCGTCACCCTCGATCTCTATCCCAAGACCATTGAAATGTCTGGGATTGTTATGTCGCTCAATTATTACTTTGATCCCGGCAGCCCTCGCGACGGCGTGACGCTCACGGTTCCTCTCTATGCGTTGAATCAGGTCGACGAGGTGAGGTGCGAGTGGCTCGTCCCGGGAATGCTGAAGGAAAAAATCCACTGCCTGGTCAAAAGCCTTCCGCCGAGAATGAGGCGCAGCTGCGTCCCGATAGCGGATTACGCGAACAGCTTTTTCAAGAGACATTCGGACAGCGACAGCCAGAGCACGCATCTTCTGGATGCCCTGATCAGCGATCTGAGGAAGGAAAAAAGCGTTCTGGCCGAAAGGTCCGACTTCAAGATGGAACAAATTCCTCCTCATTTGAGGATGAATTTCAAAGTCGTCGATGAGCATGGCCGACAGCTGGGGATGAGCCGCAGCCTTGCGGAACTGCGGGCTGAGCTCGGGGTGCAGGCGAGGAAAGACTTCCAGCATATTGCGGATAAGGACGCAGATGCCGTCAGTGAGCTCGAGGATTCTCTGACAACCTGGTCTTTCGATGAGCTGCCGGAACTGATGGAGATCCACCGCAAAGGCCAGACTCTTATCGGAATCCCTGCTCTGGTGGACCACGGCGATAGCGTTTCAATCGAGGTGTTTGACGATCCGGTCCAGGCGGCCAGAACGCATCGTGCGGGGTTGAGGAAGCTGTTTAGGCTGCAGCTGAAGGAGCAGATCCGCTTCATCGACAAAAGCCTGCGGGGGTTGCAGAACGTCATGCTCCAGGCGGCCTCAGTCCCGCCGATAGGCAGGAATTTCGAAAGCTTCGATGATTTGAAAACCCAGCTGATCGACGGGGCGCTGGAGCGCACGGCCCTGTCCGAGCCTCTGCCTAAGAATCGCGGTGAGTTCTTCCGCAGGCTTGAAGATACCCGCGGAAGGCTTTCGCTTATTGCGCAGGATCTGGCTCGGACAATGGCGGACATCGTGGGCAAGGGAGCGCAGATCACCAAGAAGCTGAATGCCTATAAAAATCAAAAGCCGCTTTTGGAAGACGTGAACAACCAGTTGACTCGTCTGTTCCCCAAGAACTTCATTATCGATATCCCCTCAAAGTCCTTCTCAAATTACCCGAGGTATCTGGAAGCGATTTCTTGGAGGCTTGAAAAATATAGAGATTCTCCAGAGTCCGATATGGAGAAAATGAGGAATATTCAAAAACTGGAGGTTCCGTTTTTAAGGAAGCTCGCCGAATTAAAAGGACAGAAAGACCCCCGCGTGGAGGAATTCAGGTGGCTGCTGGAGGAACTGCGCGTTTCATTGTTTGCGCAGAAGCTTCGTACGCCGATGCCGGTGTCGATAAAACGGTTACAAAAAATATGGGACACGATCAAGTATTAAGTTGAATAAGTCATAACTTATTGAAATATATTAAATTAAAGTTTCAGATTCTGACGATCGAAAATAATGTATCCGCAGTTTTTGAGTCAGTTGTAAATTGCAGACATACCTTGAAGAAGGTATTATCGTTTCATACTGCGTTAGTTTCGCTGGATTCAGCTGGTAATCGGCGTTTTTTGATTGAAAAAACGGCCAGAGACGTTAAGAGGCAAAGATTTTCATGCCCTGCTCGTTGAAAAAAGTATTTCTGGGGGTTCTTCTGAGTTGCTTCGCCTTAACGGCAACTCAGTCGGCCAGCGCTCGAGCCGAGCGCGGGCAGCGCGTGGAATCGGCAGGTCAGAAGGACAAGGCCCCTAGGAAAGTCGCAGTTCAGAAAAAGAAGGCGAAGGCCCTGTCGGCTTCACAGAAACGACGCGGGGCTGCGGAAGCGGCGCCTAAAATAAGTGCGTCCAAGGGAACCAAAAAGTCCCGAAAAGCCCGCGGTGCAGCTTCTTCCGGCGTTGTCAAAACCTCCCTTAACCGTGCGCCTGAATCGGCCGCGAGCCAGATACCTGCAGATCAGTTTGTCGCCCAGAATCTTCGCTCTAAGCCTTCTTCTTCCGGAAAGCTGATGCTTGACGCAGCCTGCGCCTTCATGCTCAATCAGGACAACGGCAGGATCCTGTTTGAGAAAAACGCAGATTCCCAGCTTCCCGTGGCGTCTCTGACGAAGCTGATGTCGGCGCTTGTGATCATGAGATCCAACCTGTCCATGAGCGAGCCCGAGACGGTTCAGAAGGAAGATTACTATCTCCCTTCATCATCTTTCTCGCGGCTCCGCATCGGCATGACCCTGTCACGGTCAGATCTGCTGCATGTGGCATTAACCGGTTCGGACAACAGGGCGATTCACACTCTTGCACGCACGTTTCCCGGCGGGATGAACGCCTTTGTTCAGAAAATGAATGACACAGCCAGGGAACTCGGTCTGAAGAACACCTCCTTTGAAGAACCTACAGGCCTGTCGGTCCATAATCGCTCTACAGCGAGAGAAATCGCCCGGATAGCAGCAGAAGCCTACCGTTATCCCACCATCAGGGAATATTCGACAACCCCGAATATTGAACTGCCGACGCAGGCGGGCATTATTCACGTCAGATCCACCAACCGCCTGATCCGAGAAGGCAGGGATTGGAATATCGGGCTGCAGAAAACCGGCTATACCGGCGCCGCCGGGCATTGCATGGTGTTGCAGTCTCAGGTGGATGGCAACCGCGTGCTGATGGTTGTCCTCAACTCAACCAGCAACAACGCCCGCATCAACGATGTGAAAAAGCTTAGAAGCTGGTATGAGCAGCAGCTGGGCGTCAAGATGGGGGCCGCCAGGCTGCCCTACAATTTGATGTAGGCATAAAAAGCTCAAGTCAAGCAAAAGCGCATTGCTTTAAAAAAGCAATGCGCTTTTTTGCGGGTGCGCCCAGCAGCGCACGTGTGACCAGTGGTGAAAGTCCACCGTCCGCCCGATCGAGGGAAGGACTAGCGACTCGGCAGAGTCAGGGAGGTAACAAACTGATGAAGGAAGCCGACAGCAAAACGTCAGCCTGACGAACAGGAACTGGATATGAGGCGGCGACTCCGGGAGAGCAGGCCCGATTCTGTTAACCCCATATCGATACGGAAAGAGCCGGCGTAGATCCAGCAGACAGGACGCGAAGCGCACGTGTGAGACCTGGGGAGATCCTTGACGATACCGCAGGGCTGCCGCGGTCGAGAGGCCAAGGGATATCGCCAAGGAAGTCAGCAGAGGCCGTAGTAGGCGGAAGCGCCGAAGGGCCGAATTTGAACTTGTAAGTAGAGCGTACAGCTCTCCCGAACCCGGCGACAGCAGCTGTAAAAGTCGAACGATAGGAAGCAGATCGCCTCCGGCGGCAATGGACGGAATCCGAAACCGAACGAGAGCGGCCAGATGGGTCGAAAGGGCGACGGGGCCTGTGCACTGGACGAACACAGGAGGCAACCAGTGATAACGCTGGAAGAAGTCCTATCACCCGAAAACATGCGCGAAGCATGCCGCAGGGTGATGGCAAACAAGGGAGCCGCGGGGGTTGACGGCATGACCGTCAGACAACTGCCGGCCCACTTTGAAAGACATGGAGCAAGCATCTGCGCGCACATCCGCGAGGGCAGGTATATACCTGCCGCGGTCAGGCGCGTCGACAATCCGAAACCGAACGGGGGCACGCGAATGCTCGGCATCCCGACGGCGCAGGATAGAGTGATCCAACAAGCCAT
>NZ_JAKNCT010000010.1 GCF_022134585.1 Mesosutterella porci | reverse complement strand
CAAGCTCTCTGGCCAGAGTTTTCTTGGGGCGACCGTGTAAAAGCCCCTCGCAGGCTTGTTCTCTAATGGAGAGTGGGATGGACATGGTTTTGGGCTCCTTTGTGTCCAAAAAACCAATACCACTTCAAGGCAAATCAATTGAAAAGGCCCCGCTCCTGTTTAGGAGCGAGGCCTCGTAAAGGACTTGAAGCTTGGCTACCGCCAGGCGCTGTCCTTTGAGATTACCTGATCACGCGGTCAGGCTGGTTGTAGACCGTAACCGGCGGCACCGCGCCCTTCCAGAGCGAGACCTGGACGTTCGCGGTGGAAGCGAGATTGCCGCGGGCGAGCTTCGAAGTGGGCTTGTCGAGCACGAGGGTGTTCGAGTTGCCGCGCACGTCGACTTCGCCCTGGGCGGTCTGCGTCGGGTTGTACCACGCACCGTGGTGCAGCACCACCACGCCCGGGATGATGCGCTCGGTGATCAGAGCGCCCACGAGCACCTTGCCGCGGCGGCTCTGCACCAGCACGAGGTCGCCGTTCTTGATCCCGCGGGCCTTCGCGTCCTTCGGGTTGATCCAGAGCGGCTCGCGGTCCTCGATCGCTGCGCGCGAGCGCGCGTTCGTGCAGTCGAGCTGGCTGTGCATGCGGTAACGGCTCTTGCAGGCCATGAGGGCGAGCGGGTAGTCGCGGGTCGCGTGCGCCACGCCTTCGGTCGCGACGAAGTAAGTCGGATGCGGCTTGCAGTCGTCGTACTTGTAGGAGGCGATCTTGGGCGAATAGAGCTGGATCTTCCCGGACTCGGTCGAGAGCCTGTTCTTCTCCGGATCCTTCCTGAAGTCCTCAAACATCACGTAATTGCGGTTCTTCTCCGACACGTCAAAGAGGAGGTAGCCCTTCTTCCAGAAGGTGTCGAAGTCGGGCATCGGGGTGCCGTTCGCGTCGCCCATCTTCTTCGTCTGATTGTAGAGGCGCTTCACCCAGCCCATGACATCCAGACCCTCGGTGTATTCCTTTTCAATACCGAGCTTTTTCGCGAGCAGAGAGAAAATCTCGTAGTCGGTCTTCGACTCCCACTGCGGTTCTATCGTCTGGTGCATCGCGATGAAGCCGTCGTTTGAGTACGTGCCGATATTGGTGATGTCCGGGTGCTCGAAAGCCGTGCAGGCCGGGAACACGATGTCGGCGTGGCGCGCGGTGGCGGTCCAGACGTAGTCGGTCACGATTACGGTGTCGGGCTTCCTGAAGGCGCGGGCCACCTGATTCGTGTCGGGGTGATGCGCGAAGGGGTTGCCGCCCGTCCACATGAGAAGGTGAACGTCAGGGAAGGTCACCTTCTTGCCGTCGTAGTCCACGGTCTTGCCCGGATGCAGCAGGCAGTCGGAAATGGCGGCCACCGGTAGAACCTTGCTGCCCTTCCACGGAAGCTTAGAGGGATGCACGGGCTTCACGTTGCTCGGAATCTGCGGCATGAAGGGAGCGTTGGAAAGCGGAGAGCCGCCGGAGCTGTAGTGATAGTTGGTGCCGAAACCACCGCCGGGGAGGCCAATCTGGCCCAAGACGGAGGCGAGGGCCACCATCATCCAGTGGGGCTGCTCGCCGAAGTCTTCGCGCTGGATGCCCCAGCCGAACATCAGCATCGTGCGGTGCTCCTGCAGCTCGTGCGCGAAGGAGCGGATCCTCGCGGCGGGCACGCCGCAGATCTTCTCGGCCCACTCCGGGGTCTTCTTCACGCCGTCTTCGCCCCCGAAGATATAGGCGCGCAACTGCGGCCACCCGTAGGTGTACTTTTCGAGGAACGCGTGGTCGGCCTTCCCGGAAGACTCCAGCTCATAGATCATCGCGGCCATCATCGCGACGTCGGTTCCGGGATTCGGGGCGATCCACTCAGAGCCCAGGTACTCGGCGGTGTCGGTCATGATCGGGTTGACGGAGAAGGTCTTCGTGCCCTTCTTCTTGAGCGCCCGGAAATAGCCCGCGTAGTTGTGGATTGTCGTGTACCAGTCGATGTCATTCGTCACTAGCGGATCGCAGCCCCAGAGCACCACGCGCTCGGAGTTCTTCACGACAACGTCCCAGGATGTGCAGCGCGGATCGCCGGTCCCCACGACGTAAGGCATGATCGTGTTGATGGCGGCGGTGGAATAGCTGTTTCTCCTGCCGATAAAGCCGCCCATGAGATTGAGGAAGCGGTGCTGGCAAGGAGTCGCTGCGACCACTTTGCCGGTGGAATACCACCCATAGGACGAACCGTACACGGCGGAAGGACCGTAGGTGTCGTAAACGCGCTTGATTTCCTTGGCGGCCAGGTCAAGCGCCTGATCCCAGGTGACCCGCACCCACTTGTCGCGGCCGCGCTGCTCGCGCGAGGCCGATCCATTCTTGAGGTAGCCCTCGCGCACCATCGGGTAGCGGATGCGGGCGGAGGAGTACGGGAGTTCGGCCAGGCCCTGCAGGTTCATCGAGGGCGCGTAGTCATGCTCAAAGGGCAGGCAGGCGACGATCTTTCCGCCCTTCACCACCGGGCGCACGACGCCCCAGCGGAAAGCGGTGATCGAGGTGCCGTCGTTCAGCTGCGACTTGCCGAGATTGAAAGTGCCGGTGAGGCCGAGGTTGGACTCCGGAAGCTCCTCGGGCCAGAGGGCCGCGCTCTTCGCTGCGGCGGGATAGCCCTCGTGGACGGGGCGGGAGGCCGGAGCCGCGTGGACCGCCGGAGCGGCGGCAGCCGCTGCACCCGTAATGGCGGCTGTTTTGAACAGGTTGCGACGAGAAATCCCAGTCATTTTTATACCTTAAAGGTTTCTGGTGTTTTTATTAACTGCTACAAAAGACGGCGCCCATCATACCCACTTCTGGCGATGAGATCCAGTAAAAAGTGAGCAAATAATCAGCGCTCATCGTTATTCATTAATGTAATAATGGTGCTTTTTAAACAACTTTTTTTCTTTTCATATGGATTAATACTCACTCTCATTCAGTACGGTTTTCCCCAATTATTCAAAGGGAAGCAGGCCAAAATTATTTAACAGTTATTTATGACAGTAATATGATGCTTTTCAGAGGAGGCTGCCATGCAGAGGAAATTTTCACTGGACGAACTCTCGCAGCTCACGCTGATCCCTAAGCGGACTATCCGCTTCTACATCCAGCTCGAGCTGGTTTCTCGCCCCTGCGGCGAAAAACGGGGAGCCTGGTACACGGCCAGGCACCTGGAAGAGCTTCTGCAGATTCAGAGGCTCGCCTCGCGGGGGCTGTCGCTTGAAAAAATAAAGATCAGGCTGAACTCAGAAAAAGACAGGACCACGCCTGCGGCCGACCCCGCGCCGGGCACTGTGTCCCTGGTTTCCAAAGTGGCGGTGGGGCGGGGGCTTTCGATCCTCTTCGACCCGAAGCTATGCGAGCTCTCGGGCGGAGACTTCCGGAAATTCATCAGGGCGGTGCTGGAGGCCTATGAATCCGCGCTTGCCGGAAGCCCGACTCAGGCGGGCGGAAAGAGCGGAACCCCCGGGGCAGAAGAAACCGGCCGCAGCGGGGCCGGAGAGGCTCCTCGAGCAACAAATGAGCTGACGAAAAGCCTTGAAACAAGGGAACCCGGGCTTGCCGCCAGCAGAAAAGAATCAGGCTCCTCTTGAAACCCAGACCGGGAGACGGAAACCATCGGAGTGCTCCTCTGCCTTGTCTGACCCCTGATCCGGATCCCGGGCCAGGGCGGCAGCAGACAGCTCTTTCTGATCCTCCTTCGGGCTACGATCCCTCAAAGGACCGAAATTACGGAAGCCTATTCCAGCGGGTCCGATCAGTTTTCAGGGTGCAAAGGTTTAAAAAAAGAAAAGCACCAGGGGCTCCCGGAAGTGGAAGGCCGGAGCGGGAGATCCCGCTCCGGGCCTCACAACAGAACTCCGAAGGGCCGCCTTCCAGCCCTCGGGCGAGCGCTCAATTTCCTTTTCCGAAATGCGCCTTCAGCTTCTCGAGATCCGCGGAGTCGCTTTCGGCCGCGAGCTCGAGCAGCTTCTTCATCTGCAGAATGTTCTGCTTCGTCTCTTCGTTCGGCTCAGGGAAGCGGGGATTGATCGCCTCGAGCGCTTCGAGAGTGATGAGCGAGACCACGTAGCGCGTGTACCACTTGTCATCGGCCGGCACCACGTACCAGGGGGCCTCCTTCGTGGAGGTGGCCTCGATCGCCTCTGAGTAATCCCTCTGGTAGTCGTCCCAGTAGAGGCGCTCTGTGAGGTCAGACATCGAGAACTTCCAGTTCTTGTCGTCGCGCAGGATCCGCTCGGCGAGCCGCCGCTGCTGCTCGGTGCGCGAGACGTGCAGGAACACCTTCACCATCGGAAAGCCGTTGTGGAAGAGAAACTTCTCCCAGGCGGCGATGTCGCCGTAGCGCTGCTTCCAGACGCCATCGTTTACAAACTCCGGGGGCATGCCGCTGCCCTTGAGGAGCTTGTGAATCCTCACCGTCACCACGTCCTCGTACTGCGAACGGTTGAAGATCCCGATTTCGCCCCGCGAGGGAAGGTTCACGTTGAAGCGCCAGAGGAAATCGTGGTCTTTTTCAAGACTCGTGGGCTGCTTGAAGGAGACCACTTTCACGCCCGCGGGGTTCAGAGGCCCGAAGACATGCTTCACCGTCCCGTCCTTGCCCGCGGCGTCCATTGCCTGGAGCGCGAGGATGAACCCGTAGGTGTTCTGCGCGAAAAGCTTTTCCTGATAGTCCTGCAGCTTGCCGATCACCTTGGGGAAAAGCTCGTTCTCCACCTTGGCGCGGTCGATCTTCACGTCGCACGCGGTCGGCCTCTTCGCGAGGTCGACCTTGGTTCCGGGTTCGATCCTGTAGCGGTCGACATCCACGAGACACTTTGACTTGTCCATCGGTTACCTCCATCAGAATTTTTTCAGGGCGCTTGAGACGCCCGCAGCGTTGAGATTACCCTTTCCTTCTGCTCCCGTACGCCGCGGCATTGAGGCTAACCTATCAGGAAGCCGGCCTTTTGCGCCTTTTTCTTCAAGGGCAGGAGGCCGGAGCCCGCCTACGGCCGAGAAGCGACATTTCGCAGGGCCCGCAGTGAAAGACCGCCTTCAGTTCGATGTCACCCGATCGCAGGTAAAGGGGTTCGGGCCGAATCTTTTCGCCCCGCTTCTTCGCTTCCTTGGGGCAGAGCCCTAGTGCGTAGCGCACACAGTGCTTGCAGCGCATGAGCTCCACCTCGCCCATGATGCCCCCCTTCTCGAAGGCCTGCTGGGTGACGCGCGCTCCGTGCCGCCCGTAAAAGCGCACCGCCTGCTCGTTTTCGACGTTGGCATGGTAATCAAGCTCAAGCTGCGGGAAGCGCGCCTCGGGATCGGGCTTGGCACGCTCGGGCCTTCGATAGGCCTCGCGGCGCTTTTTCTCCAGGCGCTCGACCGCTTCGCGCCGCAGGCCGTTCAGGAGGGAAACCGGGATGAACCGGGGCGCGTCCCAGTCGATTTCAATGGAATCCGCGGCGTAGCCCGTGCCGCCAAGCTTTGAGAGCGAGGATCTTGCCTGTTCGGCCGAACGCGCCGGATTCTTCGCGGGATCGAACCGCCCGGAGGCTTTCGCCTCGGCCTCGATCCCCTCGGGATCGGTGAGCTGCAGCCGAACCTCATTTTCAGTCACGGCCGCATGGAGGGAAAGCGGCACGTCGCGGTGGGCGGTCTCGCCTGCCATCAGCTTCATCCAGGCCGTGTCACGGTTGCGAAGCAGCTCCATCCCGGGCTTGAGGCCTGCGATTTTCTGCGGTGACTCGCGCGTGAACACCTCCCAGAGGCTGCCTTCCGAACGCTCCGCCCTGTTCACGAGAAGCCCCGAGAGCTCGCCGCTGTCGAGCCAGAACGTAAGTCCGTCGCCGTTGTGAAGCGGCTCCTTCGTCTTCAGGGTGAAGCTCTTTTCTCCCACGCGACGTACGCGCCCGATCGGCTGTCCCGCGCTTTTCGGCGTCTCGAAGTCCCAGATGCGGCTTCGGGTCCCATGCAGGAAATAGTCCGTCCCGCCGCGGTTGAAGGTGCGCGAGGGATCGGGCTCGAAGGTGAACACCGCCCTCCCCTCGCTTTCCCGAGCGTACTCAGGATGTTTGTCAAGGAGCTCGTCAAAAAGCTTCCGGTAGCTCGCGGTCACGTTCTTCACGTAGGCCATGTCCTTGAGCCGTCCTTCGATCTTGAAACTTCGGACCCCGGCGACAGCAAGCGCTTCGAGGTTCGCGCGCTGGTCGTTGTCCTTGAGCGAAAGGACGTGCGAGCGTTCTGTGAGCACTTCGCCCGACCCGGTCCTCACTTCAAAGGGCAGCCGGCAGATCTGGGCGCAGGAGCCGCGGTTGGCGCTTCGGCCCCTCATCGCCTCGCTTGCGTAGCACTGGCCGCTGTAGCTCACACAAAGCGCGCCGTGAATGAAGTACTCGATTCGGGCGCTCGCAAGCGCCCGGTGCATTTCCTCGATCTGGGAGAGCGTGAGCTCGCGCGCCGGCACGATCTGCGAAAAGCCTGCCGCCTCGAGGAACTTCGCCTTCTCGACCGTGCGGATGTCGCACTGCGTGGAGGCGTGAAGCTGAATCGGGGGCAGATCGCACTCAAGAAGCCCCATGTCCTGCACGATGAGCGCATCCACCCCTGCATTCCACGCTTCCCAGGCGAGCTTCGCAGCCGCCTCAAGCTCGCTGTCGCGAAGGATTGTGTTCAGTGTCATCATGATTCTCGCCCGGTAATGGTGGGCGAACTCGCAGAGCCTCGCGATGTCGGCAATCGAATTGGCGGCGGCGCTTCGCGCGCCAAACATAGGGCCGCCGATGTAAACGGCGTCCGCCCCGTGCCGGATCGCCTCGATGCCGATGTCAGCCGTTTTCGCCGGCGCGAGCAGTTCCAGCTTTTCCGGTTCGGTCACAACGCAGCTCCCCGACGGCGAGCGGCAGACGATTTCCCTTCTTCGAACCGTGCATTCATCGGAGGTTCACTTTCATGGAAACCGACATCCTTAACGCCATAAATTAAACTTAGTTTGTTTAATTCAATAAACATAAAAAATGTATAAAAATCTATCTCAAACGTTCAAGCGAACCGCCATTTTCCCTGCGGTCCGGCCAAACACGACCGCACCAGTCAGTCCGTTCGCCCCCAGCCTGTTGCTGCCGTGCACGCCGCCGGTGACGGCCCCGGCCGCAAAAAGTCCAGGGATGGGTCTGCCCTTCGCATCAAGACAGCGGGCCATTTCGTCGATGTCGAGCCCGCCTTCCGTGTAATGGATCGTCATGCCCGCATAGCAGGCCCAGAAGGGCGGATGGCTCAGCGTATAGCGAAGCTCCCGGGGCGACTTTCCCCAGCGATCGCACCGGCTTCTGACTCCTCGGTTGTACTGCGCGATGGTTTCGATCAGCGCCGCCGCCGGAACTCCCATTTTTCCGGCCAACTCCCTCACGCTCCCCGCCTTCCAGGCTTCGCCCGCCTCGAGCGCTTCCACCGCTTCTTTCTGGACCAGAATTCCGTAGTCCCTGAAACCCGCGTCATCGAGCACCGAAAAAGCCAGCCGGTGAGGCTGCGAGAGCACTGTATCACGCAGAACATCCCTCGGTCCGTCCTCCCGGATGAAACGTCTTCCTTCGGTATTGACGAAGATAAATCTCGAGACGACGGAATGGAATCTCACCCGGTGAGTTTTCCCAGGAGGGCAGCCCGGAAGACACTGAATGTACTGCATATCGCGCAGAGCAGCACCGTGTCGGTGAGCTACGAGCATCACCTCTCCCGTTGAAGACGGGATATTGTCGGTCGTGAGCCCCCGAAGCTGCGGTGCGTAGCGCTCGATCAGCCGGGCGTTGGCGGCAAAGCCGCCGGAAGCGAGCACCACGGCCTTCCGAGCCCGCAGCGTCCGCATGCGGCCGCCTTCGAGCACCGTCACGCCCGCGGCCCGCCCGTCCCGAAACACCAGATCGACCACCGGCGAGCCCGTGCAGATTTTGACTCCACAGCGAAGCGCCGCTGCAGAAAGCGCGCGAATATAGCCCTGCCCCAAAGGCAGGACGGGGCAGTGGCAGCGCGCCCAGTGTCCGCCGTAGAGCTCGATCACCTTGGGCTTGAAGCGCATGCCGAGCCCCTCGAGCCATTGCAGGCTTTCGGTGGAGTTTTCGACCAGCCGCCTCACGAGTTCCGGCTTGGCCCTGCGACCGCCGAATTCAAACGTCTGCCGGTAGAAGAATTCTGTCGAGTCAAAAATGTGCTGTCGTTTCTGACGCACGGGGTCTAGAGCCGCGAAATAGCCTCCCGAGATCAGTGTGTTCCCGCCGATTTCCGGAGCTTTCTCCAGCACGGTCACCCGGGCGCCGGCCGATGCCGCCTCGACCGCAGCCGACAGACCCGCTGCGCCGGAGCCCACGACTATGACGTCCGTCCCTACCTGCAGCCATTCCCCCAGGTATGCGCTGAGCGACAGGGCCTCTGAAACCCCAGGCATCCCGAGCAGCCCCGCGGCCACGCCCCCCAAAGCGTGTCTTCTGCTCATCGTGATCATGGCTGCTCCTGCGGCCTTTCGTCGATCGAAAGGAGGAAGGCGTGAGCGTCCACCGCCGTTCGGATTCGCAGCTTGTGCAGGGCATTCGCCCTATGGATCTTGACCGTCTGCTCCGCAATCCCCAGGTCTATTGCGATTTGCTTGTTGAGCGCTCCCTGAGCCACCTGTCTCAGCACCATCTTTTCCCGGTCGGTGAGCGTGTCGAAAAGCGCCCTGCGCTCGCTTTTCTGCAGCCTGCAAGCCCGCGCCCTGAGATTGTCCTCGATCAAACGCTGCACGATCGACTGGAGCTTTTCCGGCCTCACGGGCTTTTCCAGGAAATCCGCCGCGCCGCGCTTGAGCGCCAGAACGGCGGACTGAACGGTCCCGTGCCCGCTCAGAAACAGCACCGGGAGATCACAGCCTCTGTCGAGAAGCTTCTTCTGCAGCTCGAGCCCGCTCATGCCTCCCATGCGAATGTCGAGGATCAGGCACCCGGGGCGGGAAAAATCGCCGCGCGCGAGAAACTCCTCGGCGCTTTCGAAAACCTCGGACTCCAGCCCGACGATTTTCAGGATAAAGCGCTCCGAATTCCTTACGGTTTCCTCGTCATCGATAATCCGGACCAGTGGAACTGAACTGACAGTCATGTGTTTCACTCCTTGCAGGCCTCTTCGGGCTGCGGCAGATACAGTAGCGCCGTCAGCCCGTGAGGGCTGGCTCGTCTAAAGCTCAGATGTCCGCCGTGCCCCTCCGCGATCACCCGGCAGATGGAAAGCCCCAGCCCGAGGCCGTCCTTGCGGGAGCTTCGGGTCGGAGCGGCCAGGCTCTTCAGGGTCTCGTCCGACAGGGGAGGTCCGTTGTCGGTCACCGACAGTTTCCAGAATCCGTCCTCTGCGGACAACGCCAGGGCAATGACCGGGCTGCCGCTCTTTTGGATCGCCGCCCCCGCGTTACGCAGAAGATTGACCACCAACAGCTCGATCTCGAGCAGATCCATGCAGCAGAGCGCAGGACCTCGGCGCTGCCGCTCGATGCGCACTCCGGACGAGAACGAGCTGTGGGAAAAAGCTTCCAGCGCCTTGTCCACGACTGCCTCCAGGTCCTTCAGCTTTCTTATCCGCGCCTCGTTGCGTGCATAGGAGCAGACCCGTCCGACGATCGCGGACACCCGCTCGGACTGAGCCGTGATTTCGTCGAGCGCCTCGGCCACCATCGGGTCGCCGCTTCTGCCCTTCAGGTACATGCGCAGCCCTCCGGCATAATTAATGAGCGAGGCGACCGGCTGCCTCACCTCGTGTGCGAACATCGAGGAAAGCCCGCTCACGACCCCGGCCTTTTCAAGAGCAAACAGCCTCTCGCGGCTTTTCCTCTCGTTTTCCTGCGCGCGATCCTTTTCCTTCAGCGCCACCTGCAGGGCATGGGTGCGGATCTTCACAATCCGCCTGACCGAGACCACATAAAACAGAGCGAGAGCGAGCAGCGCGACGGCAGCGAAGAGGAAAAACCTGTAGCGCTTCAGCAGCGCGAGCGGAGAGTTTTCCCTCAGATACGCATACGGGCCGATCTGCAGGTTCCGGTACAGGTTACGCACCTGGCTGAAGTCGCTTGCGAAGCCCCAGCTGTTGCCATCGGGCGTTTCCGGCATCGTGAGCAGCGCAACTGAAACAGACTTGACAAGATCCGAAGGCGCCCGCGGCAAGGAGGCGAAAACCACACCGGGGTAAAGATCCGTGGACACCCGGCAGGCGAAGGATCCGGCCGGCTTCTCGTTCAGGATGCGGAAATCCCGGCCGCTGATGATGCCGGCCTGCGTCATCATTTCGAAGTCGCAGGCTTTGAGGATTCCCACGTCCGCGTCTCGCGAGAGCAGCAGAGCTGGCACGTCCGGCAGCCCGTAACCGGTGAATTCCGTGCTTCTGAAAAATTTCTGGGGATCGAACCCTGCTGAAAAGAGCTCCCCTTGGGCAATGATCCAGCCGTCAAAGGACTCCGGATCGGTTGCGACGGAGCGCGTGCCCTTCAGGTCCGAGAGCTTGCGCAGCGCCGAGTCCGCCCTCACCAGGAAAACCGAACCCATGGAGCGGGCGGGATCGCTCGCGCCTCTGGGGTGATGGGTCGCCAGATGCCTTGCGCCGCTTTCCTCCTCGATGCTTGCAAAGGATCCGCTCGGAGCCATGAAAAAATCAATCCTCCCTTCCCTGGCCTCCCGGCGCAGTGCCTCTGGGGAAAGCTCCACCGACTGAAAGTGAACCCGGGGCATCCGAGCCCGCAGCCTCTCCATGGTGGGCTCGAAGGTCTGGACATAGAACCACGGCCCGACATTGGCCGAAACAGCGACCACGACCGGCCCCTCCTGCGCGGGCGCGGCCCCGGGCTGGACAAGGAAAGCTGCGGCGGCAAACACAAAGAGCAACCCTGTCATGTCAGCGGCAAATCGAATGTCTGGATTTCCATCTTAACGGGGCCCGCTGCCCGTATCCAGCCCCTTTGTGGCCAAAGGGAAAAGCTGCCGGTCCGATGATGAGACCTTGGTCTTAGTACTAAGAGGTATTCCTGAGCGGCGGAACTCATTTCTACAATTTTTTCAGGAATCGGAAGGAAAGGGTTCCTGACATCAGTAAGGAGAGAAACCATGACAGCCCTCAACAGACGCCGTTTTCTCGGATCTGCCGTTGCCGGTACCGTAGGCCTTGCCGCGGCTCCGTCCTTTGCGGTTGAAAATCCCTGCAAGCTGCCGCGCAGGTGGGACGAAACCTTTGACGTGGTGGTCGTCGGCGCGGGCGGCGCCGGCCTCGCCTCCGCGGTTTCGGCCGCCCAGCACGGCGTTAAGAACATTCTCATTCTCGAAAAAATGTCATTTGTTGGAGGCAACACCTCCATTTCGGGCGGTGGTTTCAACACCTACGACCCGCCGCGCCAGAAGGCTCAAAACATCGTCGACAGCCCTGAGAATCATTTCAAAAACACCATGGCCGGCGGCGACAACCGCGCCAATCCTGAACTCGTGAAAACGATGACGGAAAATTCCTACGCCGCGCTTCAGTGGCTCGAGTCGATGGGCATGAAGTTCAAGCCAAAGGTCTACCAGATTTACGGCGGGCTTTATCCCCGTGCTCACGGCCCCTACGGGTCGCTCGGAAGCGACTACATCAAGGTGCTCGAACCGCAGGCGCTGAAGCTCGGCGTCAAGATCCGCACGAACTCCCGGGTTGTGCGTGTGATCCGCGAACAGCCCCTGGCCGGCCCGGTCCTCGGAGTGGAATACACGGACAAAGCCGGCAAGTCTCACTTCATCCGTGCCCGCAGGTCCGTGATCTGCGCGACCGGAGGCTTCGGCGCCAATCCCAAGATGCGCGCCAAATACGATCCCCGGTTCCTCAACCTGACGACCACTAACCTGCCCTGCTCCACAGGCGACCTGATTCCGCTGCTCGAAGACATCGGCGCTGATACCGTCGGCATGGACTTCATCCAGTGCAACCCCGGCTGCCCTCCGGGACGCAGCCACCGTGTCATCATGCACCTGAACGCCGCCAACTTTATTATGGTCGGCAAGGATGCCAAGCGCTTTGTCGCTGAGGACGAACGCCGCGACGTTATCCGCGACGCCGTGCTCTCTCTTCCGGGGCAGACCGGCTTTTCCATCATCGACAGCCGCGGCTTTTCCGAACTGAACCTCGGGCACCAGAACGGTGCGAAGAAAGGACTTGAAACCGGAGACGCTTGGACCGCCGACACCATTGAGGAACTCGCCAGGAAAATGGGCGTGGACCCCGTGCAGCTCAAGAAGACGGTGGACGAGTACAACAAGGGGTGCGATGAGAAGAAGGATGCCTTCGGCAAAAACCCCCGCAATCTGCGCAGAATCGAAAAGGCGCCGTTCTGGGCCTGCTATGCCGGAATGTCGGTTCACCACACGATGGGCGGCATCACCATCAATAAATACACCCAGGTGATTGACCGCTACGGCCAGGTCATTCCCCATCTGCACGCGGTTGGAGAACTCACCGGCGGCATTCACGGGACGAACCGCCTGGGCGGCAACGCCATCTGCGACATCTTCACCTTCGGGCGGCTCACGGGCATCGCCGTGGCCGAGGGCAAGTAGCCCTTTCAGGACGCTCCCTGCTCCGGGCCCCTCGTTTCCAGATTCGGAAGCGAGGGGCCCGTTCTTTACTGCGGCCTTAACGCCTGAGCCAGGGATCAGCGCATGTTGAGCTTTGCCTTGATGGCGCGGATTTCCTCTGTCAGGCTGTCGATCCGGGCCGCCGCAGCCTCAAGCTTCGTGCTGGAGCTCGCGAGCCTGGCCGAGAGATCCCGGTTCTCGGCGGTAAGCGCGCTCATCTTTTCCACCATGCCCTGGCGACTCCCGGAGGCCTGACCGTCGCCGCCGAAACGGTAGGTGAGGCCGGCGTTCACCATGTGGTTGTCGGAGGCCGAAGAGGCATACCCGACGGACATGAGGAGGTTGCCCGTGTCGGTCGGATACCAGAAGGCCCCCACCGCGACGCCTTCGCGCGACTTATAGTGACCGAGCCCCACGGACATCTGGAAGCGGTGGCTGGGGTCGAAGTCGACCGGATGGAGGGCCGCCAGAGCCGCGGAAGCCGCTCCAACCTTGTCGATCTGGCCGTCCAGATCGTTCACCCGGTGAGTCAGGTCCCCGATTCCTGCGGCATTCCTGTTAATCCCCTGCTGCACCTGATAGAGCTGGCTGCCGTTCACGGCGTCAGTGGAGGAAGCGGAAACCTCTCCCGCGCCCACGTTCGTGATTTTCTGGCCTCCGGCCTGGATGCCTGACGGGCTGATCGAGACCCCGCCCACTGTAACCGAGCTGAAGGCGACGTCTTCAGCGGTCGCCACGGTGTATTCGGTGCCGCCCTGGGCGTTGGCCTGGGAAGTCACCAGAATGTTCTTACCTGCGGCCACGGTATTGTGCTTCTTCGCCTCGGCGACCGCCTCGGAAGCATCAGCCTTCACGGCCTTGAGCTGAGCCACGTTCACGGCATCGGTATCAAGGCTGCCGGCCGCGAGGCCCGTGATCTGGCGGGTGATTCCCTGCGAGGCGTCGCCGATCGAGACGGCCCCCCGGGTGGACACCCAGGCGCTGTCCGTGCTGGTCGAGGCGGCCTTCGTCCCCGGATCGTAGCCCGCCTTGCCCGCCTCCGTTGAGGCGACGGATTCGGATCCCAGCGCAACGCCACCCTTGGCCGTTGCGTTCGCCTTGTAGCCCACGGAGACGACGTTTTCCTTGTCCGTCGCAAGCGTCGTGTCTGAAGAACCGATGACGACGGAATGATTCGCGCCGGTGAGGCTGCGCCGGTCGCCCATCACCACCGCACCGGAGGTGTCCTTCACCGTGTTCTCAGAGCCCAGAACGGTGACGTGCTGGACATTTTCCGCGGTATTTTTGTAACCGTCGAGAAGGTTGTACTTGCTTTCAGACCCCGAGGAGCCCTTGAGGGTGTTGTTGACGCCGATAAGCTGTGAAGTCTGGGTGTAGTCGGCGATGTTGCCGCCGCCGATCGCAAGGGTGGAGCCGCCGCCTTCCGAGCTCCTGATCACGCTGCGCAGCGTGTCGGCCAGCTCCTTGGCAGAATCGCCGCCGCTTGACGGGTCTCCGATCAAGGCCACGGAATTCGTGATCTCGTTGCCCGCGCCGAAAATGAGAGAGCCGTTGGAGTTGGCCGCACGGTTGGCCACGCCGACAATGCTGTTGGCAATGCCGGAATAATAGCTGCCAGACATCGATTCGATGCTGTTGAGGGACCCGGTCACGGTCGCCCCGAAGTTCCTTACTGCATTGGAGAGCCGCCCCCCGTTGTAATTGCTCGAAATGATGTTGAAAGCGCCGGTGGAGGTCGCGAAAGCGCCGTTGCTGAAGCTGTTCGCACCCAGCGTCGTCTCGTAGACGTTCAGGGCGTAGGTGCGGGTAGAGGCCGTGTCGACGGTGGTGTCGCCCAAAGCCCCGGTGTAATTATGGGACCCGATCATGGTGCTGCCCGTCCGGGCGAACGTGTTGTCGCCGATGGCAACGCTGCCCACCACCCTTGTGGGATCCTCAGGGATCCGGACAGAAGAAAAGATGGATCCCGAAAACTTCGTCTGGCCGAAGGCGAAGCTCGCCTCCGCGCCGCCGGCCATGTTCTCTACCTTTGAATTTTTGCCGATTGCTATGCTGCCGCCCTGGCTCGCATAGTTGTTGATATTCGCGCCGGCGCCGACCACGATGTCGCCGGTCGCATTGCTCGCGCCGTTTGAATAGCTGATGCCGGCCCCTTTGCCGATAGCGACGTTTTCAGCCTTGGGGGCGCTGCTGCCCGTGCCGATGGCGACCCCGCTGCCAGAACCCGCCGACGTGTCAGCGGCCCAGACAGGGGACACGGTCAGAAATAAGGCTGCGGCAACCGCGGCAGCCGCTCTTTTAATGCTGACGGGTGGCGGTGTTGATGAGGGGGGGGGTAATTAAAAAGTGGTAGTTAAAAGCAAACATAAAATCTCCTTTTTAGGTTGGAACTAAGAAAAAAAGCCACTTGAAACAATGGCGCTTCAAGCGATGGGTTGAACGCAGGCCTTAGAGGCCTGTTTTTCAAACGAAAAGAAATATTGAACTTTGTAAAGATCCACTTTACCAAACTCCGGGGGCATGGATGACAGGCTTTACCCTTATGAATTTATAGGGGCACAAAGCGCTTTGAATTTTTTTTCTGTCCTCCCATGCGTGCCGCCTGAAGCGCCTGAAACCGCCCTTTTCAGGCCTAGTTTAGGAAACAGAATCGCCGCGGCAGAAGAGCCGGCTTCAGCCCCGGCTTCCCGATCCTGCTCCCTGTTTTAAAGTTTTCGCAGAGAAGGCTCTTCGGACGAATTCACCAGCTCAAGCCCCGCGCCGCGTCTGAGCAGCAGGAGAAGCGCGGCAGCCGCCAGCGCGAGTGCCGCAGCCGCCGCCTGCCAGAACGCCACGGCGCCCGAGTGAAAGCCCGTCCAGGGGATCACGCCGGAGAACACGCACCCCAGTCCGACGCCGACTCCGCAGAGCAGGAGGCTGCTGATGGTCATTGGGAGAAATGTAACCTGGTAGCCTCGCAGAATATTGGAGCTGGCGCACTGAAGGCTGTCCATCACGTGGTAAAGAGGCAGCCAGGTCAGGAAGGACACGGTGGCGCTCCGGATCGCGGGATCCGTGGTGTAGAAAGAGGCAATTTCAGCTTTTAACCGCCAGGTCAGAGCGGCGATGATCCCCGCACAGCCCAGTGAAAAAAGCACGCCGAGCCTGGCCGCCTCGCGGGCGCGATCCGTGCGGCCCGCACCCAGGGCCTGAGCGACCAGGACGCTGCCCGCAATCCCCACGGCCATGGGCAGCACGTAATACAGCCACACGAGATTGGCCGCGATCTGATGCGCTGGGAGCGCCTCAACGCCGAACCTGGCGATGAAAATAGCCATCAGGGTGTAGGAGGACATCTCAAAGAAGCTCGACAACCCGATGGGAACACCCAGCCTCAGGAGCAGCGCCGGAGCAATCCGCGCCCGGGTCCCGGTCCGCTTGCGCGCGAAACAGGGATGCCTGCACCACAGGAACGCATAGACCGCGAGCGAAAAGCCGCAGGACAGCGAGCTCGCCAGCCCCGCTCCGGCTCCGCCCATCGCGGGGATGCCTAGCCCGCCGAAAATGAACAGCAGGTCCAGCGGGATTTTGAGCAGGAGCGAGACCAGCATGACGGCCATCGTGAGGACCGGCTTGGACACCGCGGAATTCACCGCGATGAAGCCTCGGGCGAAAATGACCGCGGGGATGCTCGGAAGCGCGGCCCGGATATACCGCGCCGCCACGTCAGCCTCCGGCCCCGTCATGCCGGCGAGATCCAGCCAGAACGCCGTGTTGGAGCCGAGCAGCACGGCCAGCAGCGAAAGCGGAACGCTCAGCCAGAGCCCCTGCACGAGGCTCAGCCCGATTCTCGGGTAGTACTTCGCGCCGAAGAGATAGCCCGCGATGGGCGACAGGCTCTGTATCACGCCGGCAAAGGAAACCAGGAGCCGGTTGATGACCGTGGCGCCGAGCGCGAAGGCGCGGATTCTCTCAAAGCTTTCCCCAGCCCCGCTTCCGCTGTGGGTGACGATGGGGATCAGCCTTTTTCTCTCAAGGCCCTGACGGTTGTCCGTGAGGTACCGGGCCACAGGCTGGGGCAGGGTTCCCCACCAGAGGTGGATAGACCAGGATCAGGTTGTCGTACGCGTCCGGGCGGCTGCCCCGGCGGAGAGCTCCGGAAGGGGCCCCTCGTCCAGTTCCTTCCTCGCCCGGGCCGTGACTGCGCCGTATTCCGCAGGATAAGGGGCCGCGGACCTGATGGCGGCGAGACCGCCGCCTGCGATGCTCTCCGCGAGGAGCGGGATCATCCGGGCGTTTCCGATCATCTCCTTTCCATCGCGCATCAGTGAGGCCCCGGAGACCGCGTCGGCTCCGGCAGGAACGGCAGCATTTTCAGGCCAGGTGAAGTAAACGGTCAGAGTCCGGCCCGGCAGCGGCGCCTTCTCCCCGGAAAGGAGCCGGGCCTGATTCACCTCTACCGTATTGAACCAGCGGTCGAGATAAGGCAGAACGAACACAACGGCCGCAGCAAGGACAAAGACCCCGGCGCCCGCGGCCAAGGCGGAACTGCTGCGCCTGAGCCTGCCAGACATCAGGAGCGTGTGCCCGAATACGGCAAGCAGCGCACAGCCGGCGGCCAAAAGATGAATGGAGCGCCAGTTCAAGCTACCGGGGCTCGAAAACCAGCCCGTAAGCGCGAGCCCGGCAACGAGGAGTGCGATCAGCGAAAGCGCGAGAAAAAGCGTAAGGAGCAGACCGGGAGACGGGGTCGGCCCGGTCCCCGGACTAAGGGCTGCGAGTGCCAAGCCGAAAGCGCGAAGAACGCAAGTCCCAGCTCCTCGTGAAGTGCGCGCGGAAGGATGAGCCCGGGCCAGGCCCAGAAAAAAGAAGGAGAAGAAACGCCGGAACCGCCTGCCCGCGCCGTTTCGCTGTGCTCGTCATGCCCTGCCGCCCTCCTGAAATCCGCTCCGTCCGCGGCGAGCTGCTGTGTTGTGTCTTCAGCGAAATACTCACCTGCCGCTTCGGGCCGGATGAGGCGCGGCAGCCGCCTCGGCCGGGGGGCCGCATCCCTGCTTTATATATAAAACAAATAATAAAAATATTAAATATATATTTTACATTTATAAGCCGCCTGCCTAAATTCTCCCGAATCTGCGGCCCCTTGTATCCGGCCGCAGTCATTCAAGGAGAAAAAACATGCAATTCAAACCCGTCATCCTGGCCGCCGCAGTCGCTACCGCGGCGCTTCCGGCCACCGCGGCCGTCAGAGACGGCACCTACGAAGCCCGGGTGCTCGGCCACAATGCGCCGATCAACGTGCTTGTCACGCTCGAACACGGCCGCATGACCGACATCAACGTCACGCACAACCTGGAAAGCCCCGGCGTTGGACAGACCGCAATCGACAAGCTGATTCCCAGGATGCTCGCCGGTCAGACGACGGAGATCGATGCCGTGACCGGCGCGACTTTCTCAAGCCTTGCCCTGAAGCAGGGCGTGCGCGAGGCTCTTAAAAAGGCCGGGGCCGCGGACTCCGAGTTCGCAGCACGGGCCGTTCAGCCCGCCGCTGCCGCTCCGATCCAGACCCGCAGCGAGGTCGTCGTGATCGGTGGCGGCGGCGCGGGTCTGGCCGCCGCGGTAAGCGCCCTGCAGAACGGGGCGACCGTCACCATCCTCGAGAAGATGGGCTACCTCGGGGGATCGACCAACGTCTGCGGCGGCGCCTTCAATGCCTCCGACACTTCCTTCCAGCGCGCCATGGGAATCAAGGACAGCCCGCAGAAACATTTCGAGAACACGATGAAAGGCGGGCACATGACGAACAATCCGGTTCTGGTTCACAACCTCGCCGACCACGCAAAGGAGACACTGCAGTGGCTCGAGACGATGGGGCTCGAGGTGAACCCGAAGGTGGGCGCCGCCACCGGTGCGCTCTTTCAGCGCTCGCACTATCCGAATCCCGCGGGCGGCCACACCTACATCGCGGTCCTCGAGCACAAGCTGCACGAGTACGGCCCGGACCGCGTGAAGGTTCTCCTTGAGACCCAGGCGACCGACCTCATCGTACGCGACGGAAGGGTCGTCGGAGTCAAGGCCCGGAGCAAGGCCGGTCCGGTTGTCGCAACGGCCACCAAGGGCGTCATTATTTCGACGGGCGGATTCGGGGCGAACGTGGCCTTCCGCCAGAAGGTGAATACCGGCATCTGGAAAGAAGCAAAGCTCGACGAGCGGATCGGCTGCTCCAATATTTCGGTCGCGGCCCAGGGCGAAGGCCTCATGATGGCGCAGAAAGCCGGCGCTGAGCTGATCGGCCTGGCGGACATCCAGATCCACCCGAACGGCACCCCCGGCACCGGACTCATGCTCGACATTAAGACCTCGGGGCGCAACCGTCTGTTCATCAACGAGAACGGCGACCGCTTCGTCAACGAAGGAGCCGCCCGCGACGTGCTTTCAAAGGCAGTCTTCGCGCAGCCCCACTCCTCCTACTGGCTCGTGCAGAACTACCTGCGTTACCCCGACGAGCATGCGATCGACCTGCTCTCGGGCCGCCGGATGAGCGACATGCTGGAGCAGGGACGCGTGAAAAAGGCGAAGGACCTCGAGGAGCTCTCCCGCATGACCGGAATGCCGCTTGATCACCTGAAGGCCTCGATCGAGGAGTACAACAAGGCCGTGAGAAACAAGGGCACTCCGGACAAGTACGGCTTCGTCGCCAACCACACGGATGACCGCGAAATGACCCGCGGACCCTGGTACTTCGCCAAGAAAGTGCCCACCATCCACCACACGATGGGCGGCATCCGGGTCGATGTGAAGGCCCACGCTCTGGATAAAAACGGCCGGTGGGTGAAGGGCCTCTACGCCGCGGGCGAGACGACCGGGGGGCTGCACGGCGAAAACCGCCTGGGCGGCAACGCCGTGGCCGACTGCATGGTCAACGGCCGGATCGCGGGCAGGAACGCCGCGAACGCGCTTTAAAGGCGCTCCGCTCTCGCGGAAGCTTTTGACCCCGCGGCACGGGCTGAGTCAGGAGGCCGCGGATCGCGCGGCCGTCCGCGCTCCCGCCGCCTCCTGGCGCGCCGGTCCCCCGGAAGTGAGGCGGTACACCGCGAAAGTCCCTCGGGCGCGGCCTCTAGAGGCCCTCCAGGTAGCGCTTCGCCTCCGCCACGACCGGCGATTCGTCTTGTTTCCGGGTTATGCACTTCAGGACCAGATAGACCTTCTCCTTAAGCTCCCGGTAGCGGACGTTGGGCGGCAGCGTGCTCAGGCACGCTCTGGGGATGAGCGCGATGCCCATGCCGCAGTTCACATAGCAGAGCTGGGAAAACACGCTGCCCGCGATGGTCGAAATCTTCAGCGACAGCCCTTTCTCCAGGCACTGCGATACGACAGTGTCATGGTATTCAGGCGCGTTTCGCCAGTCGGTGATGACATAGTCCTCGTTTTTGAGGCTTGAGAGCGACACCTGCTGGTACTGGGTGAGCGGATGCCAGGAGGGCATCACGACCACGAGCTCGTACTTCTTGATCGGAACGAGCTCGAGATCGTCTCTCGTGGCCGAGCTGAGGTAGCCCAGGCAGAGATCGACCTCGTTGCCGAGAAGCCCGCCTGGCATCTGGCTGCTCACGAGCTGCTTCACCTTGATCTGCATCCCCGGGTAGAGCAGACGGATGTGGCTCACAAGCCCCGGAAGCACGGACTGCGTGATCCAGGGAATCGCTCCGATCCGGATGGTGCCCGCCACGCCCTGCACCACCCCGTTGAGCGCCCCCTCGAATCCCTCGATCTGCCGGAAGAGCTTTTCGCACAGCGGCAACAGCCCCTTGCCCTGCAGGGTGAGCCTCACGCCCCGGGGCGTGCGTTCGAAAAGCTTCACCCCGAGCTCCTCCTCGAGTTCCGCGATCTGCATGGAAAGCGGCGGCTGCGTCATGTGCAGGGTCCGGGCCGCAACCGAGAAGCTCCCCTCCCGCGCGACGACGAAGAAAAGCCAGTAGCTGCGGAGTCTGCGTATATTCATATGAAAAATAAATAGTAAAAATATTTAATATATATTTTACATTTATTCACTGTTCTCCTAAAGTTTTCAAGATGCGCGGCCGAACTCTTTCTGCCGCAGCCATCCATGGAGAAAACAGCATGAGATTCAGGAAGATCGTCCTAGGGCTTGCCGCCGCCTCGGTGGCTTTCTCGGCGAGCGCCGCCCTGAGGGACGGCACCTATGAGGCCCGGGTCAACGGGCACAATGCGCCGCTCACGGTAAAAGTCACCATTGCGGGCGGAAAGCTCAGCGCCATCGACACTTCGAAGAACCTTGAGTCCAACGGCATCGGGCGCGTGGCGCTCCCCGCCCTTTCCCGCAAGATTATCGACCGGCAGTCAATCGGCATTGACGCGATGACCGGCGCCACGATCTCGAGCGGCGCGCTGGTCGAAGGCGTACAGAAGTGCCTCGAGCAGGCGGGCGCGACGAAAAAGGATCTCAAGCAGTGGAACAAGAACACGGAAAAATACGCGACGGCGCCCGTGAAGACCTCGGGTGACGTCATCGTGATCGGCGGAGGCGGCTCGGGCATGGCCGCCGCCCTCTCCGCACTGGAGAGCGGCGCGAAGAAGGTCGTGATCCTCGAGAAACTCGGCTACCTCGGTGGCTCCACGCAGGTCTCGGGCGGTGCCTTCAACGCCGTGGACGACAAGCGCCAGAAAGCCCAGGGCATCGTCGACTCCTTCCCCATCTTCTTTGAGGCCACCATGCGGGGCGGCCACTACAAGGGCGACCCCGAGCTCGTGCACTACCTCACCTACAACTCCATTCACGCCCTCGAGTGGCTGGAAAAGGAAGGCGTCGTGTTCCGCGACAAGATCGGCGCCGCCACGGGCTCCCTCGGACAGCGCAGCCACTACGGGGTGAAGCCGGCCGGCTGGGCCTACACGTCCGTGTTTGAAAGCCGCCTGAAGAGCTTCGGCGACCGGGTTGAAATCCTCACTGACACCCAGGCGAAGTCTCTCGTCATGAAAAACGGGGCGGTCGCGGGCGTGAAAGCGCTGCGCCACGACAAACAAAGCGTCACTGTGACGGGCCCGAGCGTTGTGATCGCGACCGGCGGCTTCGGGGCCAATATTCCCTTCCGCCAGAAGGTGAACACCGGGGTGTGGAAGGAAGTGAAGCTCGACTCGCGTATCGGCACCACAAACGTGAATAAGGCCGCTCAGGGCGATGGGCTTAAGATCGCGCAACAGGCAGGAGCCGACATCATCGGGCTTTCCGACATCCAGCTGCACCCGAACGGAACGCCCGGCACCGGCCTCATGCAGGACATCGCCACCTCGGGCCGCAACCGCCTCTTCATCAACAAGAACGGCGACCGATTCGTAAGCGAAGGCGCCGCGCGCGACACGCTCTGCAAGGCGATCTTCAAGCAGCCAGGCGGCACCTACTACCTCCTCATGAACAAGCTGCGCTACCCCGACGAAAACAAGCCGGACCGCATGGGCGTCACCATGAAGGACATGCTCGCGCTCGGCCGCGTGAAGAAGGCGGCGACCCTGGACGACATGGCGAAGATCCTCAACGTCCCGGCCGACCACCTGAAGGCGGCGGTCGAGGAATACAACAAGGCTGCGCGCAACAAGGGCACGCCCGACAAGTTCGGATTCGTCGCCACGAACACCGACGACGCCCCGATGACCGAGGGGCCCTGGTACGCCTGCCGCAAGGTGCCGACCGTGCACCACACGATGGGCGGGATCCGAATCAATGTGAACGCGCAGGTTCTCAATAAGAAGGGCGCTCCGATCAAAGGCCTCTACGCCGCGGGCGAAGTGACCGGCGGCATTCACGGCGCGAACCGCCTGGGTGGAAACGCGATCGCCGACGTCTACACCTTCGGCAAGAAGGCGGGCGAGTCAGCTGCGAAGAAGCTTTAAAGCTTCCGAAGCGGTTTCATGCCGGCGGCCGGCTTTTCTCTCTCCTTTCGGCCGCCGGTCTTTTTTCTCTCGTTGATTCCTGAGATCACGCGGGGCGGGAGGAAAAGGGGCGGCAAGCCCCTTTTCCCCCTGCCCCGCGCCTTATCTACAGCTTCATCTCCGCGATCGCTTCAGGGAACTTGTGAAGGGCGCGCCTTGCGCAGCGCCTGAGAAGGAAAAGGAGCGCCGCGGCCGCGAGGACGAGCGCCGCGTCGGCCGCCTGCCAGAACGCTATGGCTCCGGCGTGAAAGCCGGTCCCCGGAACCACCCCCGAGAACACGCACCCCAGCCCCACCCCGACCCCGCAGAGCAGCAGGCTGCTCACCGCCATCGGCAGGAACGTGACCTGATAGCCCCGCAGGATGTTGGAGCTCGCGCACTGAAGGCTGTCCATCAGGTGGTAAAGCGGCACCCAGGCAAGAAACGCGACGGTCGCGGCCTGGATCGCGGGGTCCGAGCTGTAGAAGGAGGCGATGCCCGCCCTGAAGCACCAGGTGAACGCAGCGATAACCGCGGCGCAGCAAAGCGAGACCTGCACGCAGGCCCTCGCCGCCTCACGGGCCTTCTCCGCCCGGCCCGCCCCGAGGGCCTGGGAGACGAGGACGCTCCCCGCGATCCCCACGGCCATGGGAAGCACGTAGTAGAGCCACACGAGGTTCGCCACGATCTGGTGCGCGGAAAGAGCCTCAACCCCGAACCGCGCGATGAAAATCGCCATCAGGGTGTAGGAGGACATCTCGAAAAAACTGGAGAGCCCGATCGGGACGCCAAGCCGGAGGAGCCTCGCGAGAAGCGGCAGGGAAATCCGAGCCCGGGCCCCGGCCCGCATGCGCACGAAGCAGGGGTGCAGCCGCCACACAAGCGCGTAGGCCGCGAGCGAAAAAGAGCAGGACACGGAGCTCGCGAGCCCCGCGCCCGCCCCGCCCATCGCGGGCACTCCCGCTCCCCCGTAGATGAAGAGCAGGTTGAGCGGGATTTTGAGGGCGACCGAGGCCAGCATGACGGCCATTGTGATTGCCGGCTTCGAGACCGCGGAATTCACAGCGATGAAGCTTCGGGCGAGGATCACCGCGGGAATGCTGGGAAGGGCCGAGCGAATGTAGTGCGCCGCCACCTCCGCCTCCGGCCCCGAGATGCCGGCGAGGTCGAGCCAGAACTGCGTGTTCGCGCCCAAAAGCAGCGCGATGATCGAAAGCGGGACGCTCAGCCACAGCCCCTGCGCGAGGGCGAGCCCGATCTTCGGGTAGTCCTTCGCGCCGAAGAGATAGCCCGCGATCGGCGAGAGCCCTTGGATCACGCTCGCAAAGGAGACGAGAAGCCAGTTGATGACGGTGGCTCCCAGCGCCACGCCGGCCAGCTCCACCGCGGAGACGTGCCCCACCATCACCGTGTCCATCGTCCCCGTGAGCACGATGGCGAGGTTGGCGATAAAGATGGGGCCGGCAAGCGACGCGATCTGCCGCAGAAGCGGCGGGGCGGACGAAGTGGAGCTCTGGGGCATGCAGGGATAAAGGAGGTGCGGCGCTGGAATCTGGCGGGCGGCAGGACCGGGCCGGCCGCCGCCAAGTTCTTAGGCGTCAGGAGCTCCAGTATACCTGCCGTCCTGCGTCCGGCCGCAGGGCTGGACGAGCGGGAAGCCCGTATGAATTTTTCTTTGGGGAAAAGAGTGCGGGGACACGAACGAAATTCAGGCCCTGATTTGTCCCTCCGGGTTTGATTGATCCAGGCATCATCCAAAAGAATCAGCTTCGTTTAGCTTCAGCGCGCCTGCGCCAAAGGCATGTTCAGAAAGAGGTGAAAAAATTACTCTTTTTCTTTCCGTTCATTAGGTATGAATTTATTTTTTATCCATATCTTGAATATATGGAACTCATACAAAAATAATATTTTATTTTCATAATCAAAAGGTCTAATTTTTTAAGTGATATCGCATAGATGTTATTGTTTCTGATGTGTTTTTAAGGAGAAGACCATGTCCGTCACTCTTAATCGCAGAAACCTGCTGAAAGCGGGCGGGGTAGCGGCTGCTTCTGCCGCGCTTGCCGCGTCCCAGACTGCCGCCGCTGCGGCCGACCCCTGCAAAAAACCGACGAAATGGGACTACACGGCCGATGTCGTGGTGATCGGCTCGGGCGGAGCGGGCTTGGCTGCCGCGATTTCTGCAACGCAGTCTGGCGCGAAGGTCATCGTCGCTGAAAAACTGGGCTTTGTGGGCGGCAACACGCTTCTCTGCTCGGGCTACTACAACTCCCCGGATCCTGAGCGCCAGGGCAAGCAGGGCATCAAGGACAGCGTGGCGCTGCACGTGAAGCAGACGCTCGCTGCGGGCGACTACCGCGCCGACCCCGTCCTCGTGCAGACGCTCTGCGAAAACGGCCTGCCCACCCTGCACTGGCTCGAGTCCCTCGGCATGAAGTTCCAGCCGAAGGTGATCCAGGTCTACGGCGCGCTCTATCCGCGCTCCCACCTCGCGGCCGAGTCGAAGGGCGCGGGCTACATCCGCGTGCTCAAGGCGAAGGCCGATGAGCTCGGCGTCAAGTTCCTCCTCAACACCAAGATGAGCGACATCGTCCGCGAAGGCGCCCAGAAGGGGCGCGTGCTCGGAGTGCTCGCAACCCAGAACAGCAAAAAGATCGCGATCCGCGCGAAGCGGGGCGTGGTGCTCGCCGCGGGCGGCTACGCTGCGAACCCGATCCTGCGCTCGGTCTACGACCCGAGGCTCAGGAACCTCACGACGACCAACAACACGGCCTGCTCGACGGGCGAGGTGATGCTCGCCGCGAACGCCGCGGGCGCGATGCTCGTGGGCACCGACTACATCCAGTGCAACCCGGGTCCTCGCCCGGGCCACCAGAACGGCATCCGCCAGTCCCTGCACCTCGACGTCTCGCGCTACATCTACGTCGACCTCCGCGGCAAGCGCTTCGTGCACGAGGACGCCCGCCGCGACGTGCTGCGCGACGCCGTGCTGAACCTCCCCGAGCAGTGGGGCTATGTGATTGTTGATGCCGACGGCTTCGCGGCCAACCCCGCTGCCGCCCAGCGCGACGCAAAGAGAGGCCTTGAGACAGGAGACGCCTACACCGCCCCGACCCTTGACGAGCTCGCGAAGAAGATCAAGATCGATCCCGCGGTCCTCAAGCAGACCGTCGACGAGTACAACAAGGCCGTGGACACGAAGAAGGATCCGCTCGGGCGCGATCCCTCGATGCTGATCCACAAGCTCGAGAAAGGCCCCTGGTGGGCCGCGGTCTCCGCGATGGCCTGCCACCACACGATGGGCGGCGTGAGGATCGATAAGAACGCCCGCGTGATCGGGCTTGACGGCAAGGTGATCCCGGGCCTTTACGCCGCGGGCGAAGTGACCGGCGGCATCCACGGCTCGAACCGCGTGGGCGGCAACGCCGTGCTGGACATCCACGTCTTCGGGCGCATCGCCGGCCGGTCTGCCGCACAGAAGGTCTGACAAAAAAGGGCGAAGCCCTTGCGCACTCTTTCGGCGCATCGGCTTTGCCCCTTCAGCGGCCGCCCGCCTGCTTCTCTCCTTCAGGCGGACGGCTGCTTTCCCTTCTTTTTCGGCCGGGAGGTCTCTCCCGGCTTTTTCTTTCCCGATTCTGCCGACGCGTCAACCGGCATTTCCCTAATTCAAACGGGGTTGACCTCACGGCCTACTCCTGCTTGCACTCCTTTGCAGGAGCCGGCGAAGAGCCGGCTCACGCCTTTTAACTCTTGGAAAGGAGAATCTTCCTCAACAGACACCGTTTTCTCGGATCTGCCGTTGCCGGTACCGTAGGCCTTGCCGCGGCTCCGTCCTTTGCGGTTGAAAATCCCTGCAAGCTGCCGCGCAGGTGGGACGAAACCTTTGACGTGGTGGTCGTCGGCGCGGGCGGCGCCGGCCTCGCCTCCGCGGTTTCGGCCGCCCAGCACGGCGTTAAGAACATTCTCATTCTCGAAAAAATGTCATTTGTTGGAGGCAACACCTCCATTTCGGGCGGCGGTTTCAACACCTACGACCCGCCGCGCCAGAAGGCCCAAAACATCGTCGACAGCCCTGAGAATCATTTCAAAAACACCATGGCCGGCGGCGACAACCGCGCCAATCCTGAACTCGTGAAAACGATGACGGAAAATTCCTACGCCGCGCTTCAGTGGCTCGAGTCGATGGGCATGAAGTTCAAGCCAAAGGTCTACCAGATCTACGGCGGGCTTTATCCCCGTGCCCACGGCCCCTACGGGTCGCTCGGAAGCGACTACATCAAGGTGCTCGAACCGCAGGCGCTGAAGCTCGGCGTCAAGATCCGCACGAACTCCCGGGTTGTGCATGTGATCCGCGAACAGCCCCTGGCCGGCCCGGTCCTCGGAGTGGAATACACGGACAAAGCCGGCAAGCCTCACTTCATCCGCGCCCGCAGGTCCGTGATCTGCGCGACCGGAGGCTTCGGCGCCAATCCCAAGATGCGCGCCAAATACGATCCCCGGTTCCTCAACCTGACGACCACTAACCGGCCCTGCTCCACAGGCGACCTGATTCCGCTGCTCGAAGACATCGGCGCTGATACCGTCGGCATGGACTTCATCCAGTACAACCCCGGCTGCCCTCCGGGACGCAGCCACCGGGTCATCATGCACCTGAACGCCGCCAACTTCATTATGGTCGGCAAGGATGCCAAGCGCTTTGTCGCTGAGGACGAACGCCGCGACGTTATCCGCGACGCCGTGCTCTCTCTTCCGGGGCAGACCGGCTTTTCCATCATCGACAGCCGCGGCTTTTCCGAACTGAACCTCGGGCACCAGAACGGCGCGAAGAAAGGACTTGAAACCGGAGACGCTTGGACCGCCGACACCATTGAGGAACTCGCCAAGAAAATGGGCGTGGATCCCGTGCAGCTCAAGAAGACGGTGGACGAGTACAACAAAGGGTGCGATGAGAAGAAGGATGCCTTCGGCAAAACCCCCGCAATCTGCGCAGAATCGAAAAGGCGCCGTTCTGGGCCTGCTATGCCGGAATGTCGGTTCACCACACGATGGGCGGCATCCGCATCAACGTGAACGGCCAGGTGCTCAATAAGAAGGGCGTCCCGATCAAGGGCCTCTACGACGCGGGAGAAGTGACCGGCGGCATTCACGGCGCGAACCGCCTGGGCGGAAACGCAATCGCCGACGTCTACACCTTCGGGAAGAAGGAGGGCGAATCGGCTGCGAAGAAGCTTTAAAAGCGTTTTTTCAAGTTGTCTGTCCTTCCGGCGCGCACCCGGTCCTCTCTCCCCGGGCGCGCGCCGGAATTTTTTCTTCTCTCTCCGCCTTGGGACCCGCATGCTTCACCGCGCGGTCCCGAACAGCCTCGCGGCCCGGCTCAGCGTCCGCCCGCAAACAGATCCTCGTAGGCCCAGTCGGCCACCTCGCCGCTCAAGTCCAGATATGAACGAAGGGTGATCTTCATCGCCTCGCAGAAATCTTCGGAGTCTGCGCTCCGAGGCTCGAGCAGCGCGGAAAGAAGCTGCTGCCTGCGCCGCCCGTCAAGTTTCGAGATCCTCGCCTCGAAGGCCCGCTGCAGAGCCTCGGCCGCGAGTTCCTTCTGCGCCGCGGTCGCGCGGCGCACGGGCGGGGTGCCCTTCACTTCGGAGAGCGTCGCCCGGACCACCCGGTCCATCTGCGCCCTGTAGGCCTGGACCGAGAGCCCGTTGATGAAAAGGTGGTCGGCGGCCGCGAGCTCCGAGACGCTCGAAAGCGACGGATCATTCAGCAGCTGGGAGCGGCAGGCGCGGCTGTTGGGCGAGGTGAGCGCCCGGCGCAGGGAAAAAGCGATGAGCGCCCGCTGGTCTTCGTAGGGCAGGCGGCTCGCTCCTTTGTCGGAGAGCGAAAGCATGAGGCTGCGGCCGAGGCTCGCGGAGAGTTCGCGCACCTTCGCGGGGTCTTTCATTGAAAACACCCCGACCTGCCTCATCTGGCTCACCGCGTAGCGGGCAAAGTCCTGATCCGAGAAAAGCCGCTTCACCGCATCGGCCGTCACCCGGTTCTTTTCCGCAGGCTCGAGCCGCATCGTCCGCGCATACTGGGACTCGAGGTCGAGCTGCTGCATTTCTCGCGATAAAACCGCGGCAATCTGCTCGTCGGTCGGCGCGGGCGCCGCCGCAGGAACCGAGCCCGCGGCGAGCAGCAATGCGCAGAAAACCGGAATGAAGAGTTTTCGCATTTTTGGGGGACCTTCACGGGGGAAAGCTGGTTTTAGCCCGTAGTACGGGGCGGGGGATCTCGCTTCTATTTTATTGAAACGCCCTCCCTGCGGGCGGAAAAACAAATTTTCAGGGAAGATGAAGGCCTGGAAAAAAGCGATGCGGAGAGCAGCACCGCGCTTTAAGGAATAACGCCGCGCTCCCCGGTTTCCCAAAAAAGAGCGCGACGGGGCTTTAGTCCAAGGAGAGATTCTGTTCTAAGAATCAGAGCGGTTTTTCAGCCGCAGCGCTCGCACCCGCGATCTGGCCGTAGACCAGAGCCTCGCAGACGTTGGAGGACCCTTGGTAGATGGAGCCCCAGATGGAGCCCAGCTCGCCCGCGGCGAAAAGGTGCGGAATCGGGCGGTTGTAGACATCCATCACGCAGGCCTTCGCGTCGCGTTTCGGGCCGCCCTGGGTGTTGAGCAGCGCCGGGTAGCACTCTATCGCGTAATACGGACCCTTCTCGGAGAGCGGCGCGAAAAGCGTCGGAACGTCTGTGCCGGCGAAAGCGGACTTGCCCGTCTTTTTGATCTTACGGCCGAACTCGGTGTCGGCGCCCGCCTTGATGTCCTTGTTCCAGCGCGCGACCTGAGCCTTGAGGTTCTCAGCCGGGGCCTTGATCATCTTCGCAAGCTCTTCGAGCGTGTCAGCCTTCTTCACGATGCCGCTCTTGATTTCAGCCGAACTGTCCGCGCTCCAGTGGTAGCCTTCGATCCCGGCCGCGTAGCCGTACTTGAAGTGGGTGGGCCGGCCGGCGAGCCGCCCCGCCTCGTCCATCACGATGTAGCAAGGGATCGCGGGATAGCGGTGCTTCACGCCGTCGAGCTGGTTCACGGCGTAAATGAAGCCGTGGAAGTCGACGCCCGCCTCGTTGCAGAAACGCTTTCCGTCCTGGTTCACGATGATGTAGTTCGGGGTCATCATGGTGACGAAGACCGCGGCCGTTGCAGCCCGGAATCCTGATCCCGAGCGGGCAGGAGTAGGAGGTCATGTGCCACATGCGGGCGCCCATCGAGGCCGCCATCCGAAGTCCGTCGCCGGTGTTGCCGGGGTTTCCGAGCCCGAGCACCTTCGTGCCCTGACAGAAGTTCTGCAGAGACTGTTTGTCGTACTCGTAGCCGCCGGTGGTGAGAATGACGCCGCGGCGGGCCTTGATGCGCACCACGCGGCCGTCGTGCCGGGCGGTCGCGCCGACCACCGTATTTCCCTCACGGATGAGTTCCAGCGCGGGAGAGTTGAGCCAGGTCTCGATCTTTCTCTCCTCGACGCACTTCTTGAGCGCGGCGATCAGCTCGAGCCCGCCCGCCATCTTGCCGCCCACACGGTACTTCGTGATGTTGCCGGCGTGCGGCAGATACGGCTAGTTCACGTGGCCGGTGACGCGCAGCCTCGCCCCCGGGGCGATCCGCTTGAAGAACTCGGGAAGCTTCACCGCCCCTTCTCCGCCCTGCCAACCTCGGGCGGGTGCTTCTGGGGCGGATTCAACCCGGGCATCTCAAACATGGCCATTCCAACCGGAACCTACGGCCAGGGGAGAATCTACTTCACCTGCATTAAGCCCGAAGCCGAGAAAAGCGCCGCAGCCCCGGCCGAGCAGAAGATGAAAAAAATTTTTGCATGCGAGGACCACGACACTTATTTCATCCCGGAGCTGACCGAAAAAAGAGTAAGATGCTCCGACAGCTCCGTGGTCTATCAGGTCGCGGTCGCCCGGAATTTCAGCCGCAGGCAGGACAGTGGGGCGATGGGCGCTCTTCAGAGCTACGTCCTCGGTTGCTCGAACGGCCTCATGCTACCTCTGGAAACCCGGTTCTTCGAAGAGCACGTCCCTTCAAGTAAATTGATTTCACGGGAGATTTTCAGCGCTACCCACCACCCGGCACCGTCCTTGCTTGAAAACGCGGTGAAGAACCCGGAACTCACTCCCATTTACCTGGAGCTGTGCCGATAAGGCGCAAAGCGCGGAGCATTCGCAATTGAAGATTCTGAAAACACTGGCACCGGCACTGCTCGTCTTCGGACTGGCCTCTGCGGCCTGGGCTGACAGCTATACGGCCACCCTCACCCGCCGAAGCAGCAACCTCTACGAGGAAGAGTCCTCGCGCTTTCTCGTGAAGACAAAATACTGCTTTGAATACGCTTACTCCGAAGACAGCCTCATCGATACGAACCGCCAGAGCGTCTACTTCAAAGATTCCAGGGAAACCTGCGACCTCGAGGGCATTTACCGCCCGGTCCGTCTGCCTGCCGGGAGATACCGGGCGGAGGTAAACCGCGAAGACGACGGATGGTATCAGACCGATGCGGGCTTTTTCCTCCATTCAAGCCTCTGCCTTGAGCTCGCCCTGTACGAGAAAGCGGCCCTGCGCCTCTCGGGCCGGGGCACGGGCCGAATGAAGTTTGAAAATGGAGAGACCTGCCCAATTGACGGAATTTATCAGAAAACAGGTTATTGACGCTGCGGGAGGATGCCGCCGCGGCCCGGAAGCCTTCGGCCGAACCCTGTTTTATCATTCTTTCAGTGAAAGAGGAGACTGATAATGAAAAAATCCTTGTCCTTGCCCTTGCTCTTCTCCTGCCCTTAAGCAGCGCCTTTGCCGAACACATCCGCAGCGCCGCAGCGACGGCATGGGAGGCTTCTACACCGACCGGGGCCATGTGAGAAGTGACGGCATGGGAGGCTACTATCGCTGACTCCCGCTCAGACCGCGGCCGTTGCAGCCCTTGGGCCGCTACGGCTTTAAAGTCCCCGGCCCGAGGCAGCAGCGCCTCCGGCCCTCCATCAGACCATCCGGGGTTTTGCGCCGAAGCCGGCACCGAAAAAGAGGAGGCAGGCCTCCCCGAAAGCCGTTCCTTCCACCCAAGGCTCATCCTCATCCGGGCGAGCGCCGTAGCCCGCTCTTTTATCTTCTCAAGGTCTCTTTGAACGGCCGGTTTTCGCATCCTCACGCCGAAGAGCGCGCGGAACGCCTCTCGACCAGGAGCCGCATCACGCTTGCGGCTGCGCCCGAAGCGAACACGACCGCCATCCCGGCCGCTGAGAACAAGTCCGGGGACTCGCCGAAAAAGAAGATGCCGGCGAGCGTCGCGAAGAGAATGCCCGAAAAATCGTAGATGGAGTTAAGGATCGGGTGACCGCAGGTCCAGGCGTAGGTCATCGCGATCTGCGCGATTACGGCGCTCACCCCCACGCCAAGGAGCGGGACGAGGAGCTGCGGCGTTACCTCGTGGAAGCCCTCGGACCCTGCCGCGGTCGTGGCGAACCCCGCGAGCACCCCGGCCAGCATGAAGTAAAACACCGTGCGCTCCCGGGGCTCGTTCTGGCTGGCGAGCTCGCGCAGCGACCAGGAGACGCAGGCCCCGCAGAAGGCCGCCCCGAGTCCCATAGCAACCCCGGCCGGGTCAAAGCCCGAGGCGCCGGGGCGTGCGATGAGCAGCACGCCCCCGAACCCGGCCGCGGTCACGGCAACCAGCGGCCACTCAACGGGCCTGCGCCGAGCGAGGCTCGAGACGATGAAAAACACAATGAAAATGAGCGCGCTACTGTAGGAAATGGACTGCGCGAGCCCGAGCGGCAGAAGCTTTAGCGCCGAGACCTCAAGCGCGAAACAGAGGGTGCCCGCCGCGCAGCGCTTCAGGTGCGGGAGCGGCCAGCGGGTGCCGAAGGCGACCTTTTTCCTCACCATTACCGCGGTCATGAAGACAAGCCCCACGAGCGAGCGGTAGAAGACCACTTCCCAGGCCGAGAAATGCCCCGTGCAGATTTTGGCAAAAAGCGCCATCAGCATGAAGAAAAAGCACGCTGCGAGCATCCAAAGCGATCGGACAGCCATAGTCTCCGGAACCCAACGGGGAGGAAAAAAAGGGGACGACAGGGAAATAAAGCAGAAACGGAGCGCGTCCGATTGACGGTGCGCCCTGTTTCATTTTAACGGCCGAGGAGAGAAAAGAGATGCGAAGTCCTCCCTTCTCTTTTTCTCCGTCTTTACTTCTGCAGGTTCTTCAGCGCGCTTTCGGCCGCGACGTAGCCCGAGACGATCACCCAGGTGTTCTTGAGCGTCGTCAGGGCGTCAGCACCGTTCGCGCCGCCCACCACTGAGCCCGCGCCGAAGAGGTTTCCGATCGGCTTGCCCTGCGTGTTGAGAATTCTCATCTGGGCGTCGGCCTTGAGGCCCCCCAGCGTCGTCTGGTAGCGGCCCTTCTGCTCGACGATGTGGTAGGGGCCCTCGCCGATCGCCTTGAGGGTCTTGCGGCCGAAGGCCTTGTCCTCGCCCGCCTTCACCGAGGCGTTCCAGTCGGCGATCGTCTGCTTCAGGCCCTGGGCGTTGATGTCCATCTCGCCGGCGCAGTGATCGATCGTGCCCTCGCAGATCACGGGGCGGCCGTGGTTGCGGATCGACTTCCAGGAATCGAAAATCGCGGCCGAGGTGACCGTATGGTCATCCACCGCCTTCTTCTGGTAGATCTTCCAGGCCGCGTCGTCCATCACGAGGTACATGATGTAGTTCTTCTGCGCGAGAGTGGCGCGGGCGAGGTCCTTGAGCGAGCTGTTCTCATTGATGAAGCGCCGTCCGTCGGAGTTCACGTAGATCGCGCTGTTGCGCACCGCAAGGGTCGAGGAGCCGGTCGTGTCCATCGAGCGGCCGGGCTGCACCTCGATGCCGTTCGGGTAGATCGTGATGCAGTCCATGTTGATCTTGTCCGCCCCGATCGCGCCGGCCATCTTGAAGCCGTCGCCGGTTTCCGTGGGCAGCCCGTAGAAAAGCGCGTGCTTCGCCTGCTCGGGCACCATCGCCGGGTCGCCGCCGTAGCCGCCCGAGGCGAGGATGTAGGACTTAGCCTTGAAGCTGTAGGGCTGGCTGTTCACGCCAGAGGCCTTCACGCCGATCACGTTGCCCGCCTTGTCGGCCACAAAGGAGGTCGCGCGGGTGTCGGTCATGATGATGCCGCCGTGCTTCTTATAGATGTCGAGCATCTGCTGCTGCCAGTGCAGGGAGTTGCCCTTCGCGCTGATCTGGCGCGCCGCGCTGTGGCCCGGGAACTTCACCCAGGCCGCGCCGTACTGGATGTGCAGGTCGTCGATGAGCCAGTCGCCCGCCTCGCCCGTGCGCTGCGCGGTCATGCGGGCGAGCACCGGATCGTTGCGGTTATCGCCCCCCTTCATCATGTCCTTGTAGAGGAGATCGGGCGAGTCGTGCAGTTCCTTGATCACCTCCTTCTGATAGCGTGTGCCGGTGGCCGCGTAGCCGCCGTGGTTGAGGGCCGAGACCCCGCCCACCGCCGCACGCTTTTCCATGAGGATCACCTTCTTGCCGGCAAGGACCGACTTCACCGCGGCCGTGATGCCGCCGTTGCCCGCGCCGATCACGAGAATGTCCGTGCTCACTTCCCTGGGAGCGGCGCCTGCAAGCGACTTGTGCTTCATCGGCTTCATGAAGCCGCTCACGTCAGCACCGGTGCTCTTCAGGGCCGCGGCCACGGCGTTGATGATGCCCATCGAGGAGAGCGTGGCCCCGCCCACCGCGTCGACCTTCACCGTCTGGTTGTCGACAATTTCCTTCGGAACGCGCGAGAAGGCCGGGTCGGAAATGCCGACCGACTCCTTGTGGCTGAGAACCTTCACCTGCGTGATGCGGACCGCCTTCGTCGTCACTTCGACCTTCACGGGGCCGTTACGGCCCATGCCCTCTCCGGTCCAGCTGCCATCGGGAACCGCGGCCTGCGCCGCTGCGGCGCCGCAGCGGGGGCATCCCGGGCGGGCTTTTCCCGCACCAGAATCCGTGGAAACCCTCCTTTTCAGGCCAGCCCCGTCACGAGCACCGCGATCACGAGGACCGGGCAGGCGACCGTAAGGAGCACCCGGAAAAGCCGGCACCAGCCCTCCGGAAGGTTCGAGCCGGTCGCAACGGCACGGCGGAAGGCGGGCCAGCAGAACACGCCCGCAAGGAGCGCGACGGCAAGGCCGCCGAGCGGCAGCGACAGGTTGGAGGTGAGGAAGTCGCACCACTCGAAGGGGTTGCGGCCGAGGAACTTCGAGTCCGCGAGCGGCCCGAAGGAGAGCGAGCAGAAAATGCCCGCCGCCATCACGGCCGCGGCGCAGAGCCCGGAGGCAGAGACGCGGCCGAAGCCCTTCTCGTCGACCAGGAACGCAACGTCGAGCTCAAGCAGCGACACCGAGCTCGTGAGCGCGGCAAAGGCGAGGCAAGCGTAGAAGGCAACCGCGAAGAACCCGCCCGCGGGCAGCTGCGCAAAGACCGCCGGCATCGTGACGAAGGTAAGGCCGGGGCCGGCGGCCGGATCGAGCCCGAAGGCGAAGACCGAGGGCATCACCATGAGGGCCCCGAGGATTGAGGCGAGCGTCGTGAGCCCCACGATCTCGGCGCAGGAGCGCAGGATCCTGCTGCCCTGCGGGAGGTAGGAGCCGTAGGTCATCATGCAGCCGCAGCCCACGCAAAGCGAAAAGAACGTGAAGCCGAGCGCCGCGTAGAGGCTCTCGCGGGTGAAGGCCTCGGGCCGGAAGGCAAAGAGGTAGGCCAGCCCCCTGCCCGCCCCGGGAAGGGTGAGCCCGCGCACGATGAGGATGAGCATCAGGATGAAAAGCGCGGGCATCAGCACGCGCGAGAGCCGCTCGATGCCCTTGTTCACCCGCAGCGCGACGATGCCGGCCGTAAGCGCGAGAAAAAGCGCCTGGTAGCCGATCGCAAGAGTCGGGTTGCCGCTCACCGCGGCAAAGCGCGCGCCCAGCTGCGCCTGGTCGGCCACAAGCCCCCGGCCGATCAGGGCGTCGACGAGATAGGCGATGGTCCAGCCCCCGATCGCCGAGTAGAAGGCGAGGACGAGAAGGCCGGTGGCGACCCCCATGTAGCCCACCGGCACCCAGCGCGGGCCGCCCAGTTTCCGCATGGTGGTCACAATGGAGCCCCGGCCCATGTAGCCCAGCGTGATCTCGGCCGTGAGGAACACGAACCCGAGCGTGAGCGAAAGGAGCACGTAGGGGAGCACGAAGGCCGATCCCCCGTTGCTGCCCGCGAGCCACGGGAACTTCCAGATCGCCCCCAGCCCCACGGCGGCTCCGGCCGACGCAAGGACAAAACCGGCTTTAGAAGCCCAGGTCGCTCTCTGAGTCATGTGTTCCCCTCCTGTTAGAAATTGCAACAGGCTACCTTAGCACAAAGCTCCCGGATCAGGCCGCAGGCCCCGGCCACCGGGCGTTTCCGGCCCCTTAACAACTCGAAACACCGGGGCGTTGACGCCACGGGCCCTGAAAGGTAGAGTCGTTTCCGAAAGTTTTACTCTACATCCTCGTTTTTCTGCCCCATGGATCATGCAAACGCCTTTCTGAGGACGGCGCTTGGAGCGCTTCTCCTCTTCGTTCTGGCCGCGGCGCTGCTGCTGCGGCCGAGCGCCGCCGTGAGCATGATGGGACAGGCGCCTGCCGCCGCGGCGGTCCCCGCGGTGGCCGGGCCGCACGCGTGCTGCCCCGGCCTGGGCCAGCACCGCGCCAGTGCCGCCGCTGCCCCGCAGGGCGGCGGCTTCCATCACGTCTGCTGCGAGCTCACGCTTGCCGCCGGCTCCCCGTCGGCGCCGGCAGGGCTGATGACGCCCCCCGCTCCCTTCCCCGCGGCAAGGACTGCCGCCCCGGAGCTGCAGGGCGGCGGCATCTACAGGCCGCCCATAGCCTGATTCTCCCGTCCCTTTTTTGCCTTGACGGCGCCCGGGGCGCCACGCTCTCATTTTTTACAGCGCGAAACCGAAGGCTGAGCCTCCGCGCCCTCCCGGGCCGCCTCTTTTGTAATGAACTGAACAACTGACTGGAGAATTTCTATGTCCATGACGCATTACATGGAACTGCTCATGGTGAACTCGCCCTGGAACCTCATCCTTTTCATGGCGATTCCCGTGATCCTTGCCGAAACCATTGCCATTACCGAACTCATCAACCTCTTTTCCCCGGGCAGGCACCCCGCGCTCGTCACCCTCAACCGGGTCTGCGGCGTGCTGGCGGGCCTTGTCTTCCTCGCGATCGGCCTCTACCTGATCCCCTCCGTCGTGGTGCCGGTGACCGAGCTCAGGCAGTGGCGCACCTGGGTTGACGTGGTCTCGGTCTTTTCCTACCTCCTGGCCGGGATCCCGATGATCCTGATCGCGCTGCTGCACGCGCGGGTGCTGCTCAGGAGCGCAGCAGAGCGCGCGAGGCAGGGCTTTCACATCGGCTGCGTGGCCGCCTTCCTCGTGCTCTCGCACGTCGCCATGATCTTCGGCATGGTGGACCCCGCGATCGCGGGCTGGCAGGATCCGTCCGCTCCCATGCAGATGCAGCATATGCACGGCTCCATGAACGCGGACGACCCCATGGGCGGACACAAGATGGGTGAGGTGCCTGCGCCCCAGCCCATGCCGATGCAGGGCCAGATGGGGCAGGCAGGCAGCGGCTGCCCCTTCCACGACGGCGCGGCCTCTTCGCCTGCGGACCCAGGTGCGCAGGGCGGCCCCATGAACCACGAAGGCATGAACATGAGCCACGAAGGCATGAACATGGGCGGGGCCGCGAAACCGTAACAGCCTGCGGCGCTTTTCTACACTTCGTTACCCCGACTTAGGGAAAACTAAGGAAAAGCTACCGTCCGGCTAAGTTTCGCCGCCTACACTGTCAGTCAAGAGATGAGGGAAAGCGGTTCAGGTGAAAACCGGACCGCTCCCTTTCGAAAACTTGAACACAACCTGGAGGACATCCATCATGATGAAAAAAACCGCTGCCGCCTTGTTTGCCGCCGGCACTCTCGCCCTTTCCGGCGCCGCCTTCGCGGCCTCGGGCGTTCCGGCCCCGCAGCCTCTCGGGGGCCCCGCCTACGGCCAGAACGTGACGCCCAAGATCTCCATGGCCGAGGCCGTCTCCACGGCTGAGAAAGCCTACGGAGGTCAGAGCCGCCGTGCGCAGCTGCGCGGCTCGCACTATGGCCTCGTCTGGGACGTGCTTCTGCAGGACAAGGACGGGAAGATGATCTCCGCGCTCGTCGACGCGCAGAGCGGCAAGATCCAGGCGGCCTTCGACCTCGGCAACCGCAGCACGAACGGCTACGGCTGCCCCTTCGGCCCCATGGGGCCGCGCGGTCACTGGGGCATGGGCCCGGGCATGATGGGCGGCCGCGGCTGCTACTAAAGCCCACCCGTTCCCACCGGGGAGCGGCTGCCCCCGCTCCCCGCTTAAACTAGAGGGGCCGGGAGAGACTTCCGCCCCCTCTTTTTTTCCTGCGACGGAAGCCGCCCCGGGCGCGGCTTCCGTTTTTTTTGAGGACGGGAGAGACTCCTTTCCCGCCCCTGGCGCCATGAAAATCCTGCTTATCGAAGACGACCCTTTCATCGCCCGGGCGCTCTGCGCCGCACTTGAGAATGAGGCTCACACCGTGCTCTGGGCCCCCTCGGGGCCCGAAGGGCTCGAGGCCGTAAAAAGCGGCTCGCCCGAAGCGGTGCTGCTCGACCTGGGGCTGCCGGGCATGGACGGGATCGACGTCCTCAAAAGCATCCGGGCGATGCCCAGTCCCCTGTGCGACCTCCCGGTAATCGTGGTCACCGCGCGCGAGGCGCTCGAGAGCCGGCTCGAGGGGCTAGACGCCGGCGCCGACGACTACGTGCTCAAGCCCTTCCACACCTCCGAGCTGCTTGCAAGGCTCCGGGCAGTCATGCGCCGCAAGGGGCCGATCGCCGGAGAGGTGCTGCGCTCGGGCAGGCTCGCGCTCAACACCGTCACCCACGAGTGCACGGTGGGTGGCTCCTCGGTGACCCTTTCCAAGCGCGAATATGCACTTCTTGCCGCGCTTCTCGTGCGTCCCGGAGCGATCCTCTCGCGCCGGGCGCTTGAAGATAAGCTCTACGCGCCGGGCGACGAGCCCGAGGGGAACGCCGTCGAGTACCTGATCCACGCCCTGCGGCGCAAGATCGGATCCGGCTTCATCGAGAACATCCGCGGACTCGGCTGGCGCATCAGGAAGGAGAGCGCGTAATGGCCCCGCTGCGCTCGAGGTCGCTGCTCACGCGCACGCTCCTTGCGGTGGCCGCGGCAACGCTGCTGCTCGTGGCGGCGGCCCTCGCCCTCCTTTTCCAGAACGTGCGGGCCGACGCACTCGCCACCCGCGACGCGCACCTCGAGGACATGGCCGTGGCGCTCGCCCGAGCCGACGTGGCCAACGTGATCCCCGGCGCCCTCACCATGGCCCCCGAGCAGTTCGAAAAACGGCTCGACTCCGACGAGCCCCTTGTCGTGCGGCGCCGCCGCATGATGATGATGCCGGGCGAAACCGTGTTCGTGAACCCCATGAAGCGCACCGAGATTCCGGCGGGTGAACCCGTGGCGCTCCGCATGATGACGCTGCAGGGCCAGACGGTACACGTCGCCTTCAACTCGCCGCTCCGATCCGGCCTCACCACGCGCCGCGTGGACGGCGAGGAGCTTCGGATCTGCGTCGTGTTCCTGCCCACCGGGCGCTACACGGCGGTGGCCGAGCCGCTGCAGCAGCGCGACAGCTCGGCCCTGAAGACCGCCACGGCCGCGGTGCTGCCGCTGGCCGCGCTTCTGCCGGTGCTGCTGGGCGTGATCGCCTGGGTGATCTGGAAGACGCTCAAGCCCCTGGACGCCGCCACCCGCGAGGTGGCCTCGCGCCGCGCCGCGAGCCTCGAGCCGCTTTCCACGGCGGGCGTCCCCGACGAGATCCGGCCCTTCGTGAACGCCGTGAACGCGCTCCTCGCCCGGGTGCGGGAGGCGAGGACCCGCGAAATTCGCTTCACTGCGGACGCCGCGCACGAAATCCGCTCGCCGCTTACCGCGCTCACGCTCGAGGCCGAGCACCTCGACCGCATCACGGACTCCCCCGAGGCCAGACCCGTGGTGCGGCGGCTCCGCGAAGGGCTCGAACGCTCGGTGAAGCAGGTCTCGCAACTGCTGCTTTTCGCCCGGGCGCAAAGCGGCGAGGCCCCGGAGCTGCTGCGCCGCGACGCCCGACCCTGGTACCTGTCGGAGCTCGCGGGCGAGGCGCTTGAGCCCCTGCTCGACCAAATCGAGAAGAAGGGCCTCAGGTTCTCGGCCGAGGGGCTGGACGGAAAGGGCGAGCAGCCCGTCTCGGGCGTAAGCCGCGCCCCGGCCTTCGCGATCCTCAGGAACCTCCTTGAAAACGCCGTGCACTACACGCCCGGGGGCGGCTCGATTACGCTCACCGCCAAGCGTACGGACCAGGGGCTCGAGTTCACCGTCCGGGACACAGGCCCCGGCATTCCGGAGTCCGAGCGAGAGCGGGTGTTTGATCCCTTCTACCGGATCAAGGGCTCGGGGGTGGCGGGCACGGGCCTGGGGCTCGCGATCGTGAAGACCTACGCCGACATGGCGGGCGGCACCGTGACGCTTTCCGACGCGAGGCCGGGAGAGAGACCTCCGGGGCTGTGCGCGGCTGTGTTCCTTCCCGCCTCGAAGGACTGACCTCTCCTTTTTTTCAGCTTCCCGCGCGGCCCTAAAACAGCGGGAAAAAGAGAAAGCCGCGCCCTCCCGGCCCGTCCCGAAAAGGCTCGGCCGCGCAGACATTCAACAAACGCGGGGAAAAAGCCTTCGGAAACAGTCTGCCGCAGCCCGCCGCCGTCACTGCGCCAGAAGACCGAGGGGCCTTCGAACCGCCGGAGACGTACTGACCAGAGCGAAGAATGAATCGCCTCAGCCTCCCCGCAAGCCTGAAGCCTTTCGCCGATCAGGGGATCCGGCGGACAGTCTGGCAACGGATCCGCGGCGGCCGGCTCCGTCCGAGTGACGTCACCTGCGTCGCCCGCCCGTCCATCTCCTGCCCTGCGCCGGCTCTGAGGAGGCGGCTGCCTTTGAGCGAAAAGCTCTCAGCCCCGCGGCGGACCGGGCTGAAGCTTCCGGACGGCTCCCTCGCCTCGGCTCGCTGCAAACAGGGATAAACGCCTGCAGTCGAATAAGTCCCGTGATTGGTCCACAAGGCCTGATTTTCCCGGTTCTCCAAGAGCTCTGAGTCCGAAAATCCCGTTTCTTTGCTACCCGAAGCAACAGCCCCTTCGAGAGCGGGCTTCGCTCTTGTTTTGCCCTGTCCCCTGAGGGCACTGAAGTAATAAAATTTACATGTCTTGCTTTTTCTTTACGAACATTAACCCGGGCTTTATCTCAAAGGCCGCATTCAAAGGATGAGAAATGAGAATGGCTGAAAATTCAAGAGTTTGTATAAGGGGGGGGTATGGACAGAGATTGCCGCAGCGGTGTTTGCAGCCTGTACAGGACTGGCCGCGCTCCCGGCGGGCGCTGCTCAGATTGAGCTTCATGATGCAACCATTACAGAAAGGAGCCAGTCGCTTTCCAATGCCGAAGGCTACTATGTAAAAGACGGAAACCAAGCGACAATCACGTATACAGCCAGCAGCAGCGCGCCCGAGCTCTTTTACAAAACATCGGTTGACCTCAACAATTCGGGCCGGCTCAATATTAAGGAAACGCTTAATTACTCGCTTTACAGTCCCATCTGGACGACCTATTTCCATGGCGGGAGCGATTCCGTCCTGGATATCGAGGCCTCGACCACCCAAAGTGACTCATCAATTCTCGGCAACTTTGATTTTGACACCAATGAAAGAATTGCTGCTGACGGCAAGCACAATGTCCTGATCGACGTGGGCACGGCGAGCTTGGTCAACAACATGGAGCCGTATCACTACGCCATTTACACCTCGTACCGGGGCAACGGCCAGCCAGGCTCATGGGTAGAGGTGAAGGCGAAGAAAATAACGCTTAAGGCCGGCGAAGCCGTTTTCGCCCAATCAGGCAACCGAGTGACCCTGAGCGGCTTTAACAACCTGGACATCACCTCGGGGACCAAATCCGCGATCCGCACTTTGAGTGATTCCACAGTCGAAGTTCTCGGCAACTCCGGCAGCACGGCGACCATTTCCAATGACGGCAGAAAATACGCCGCCGTCCAGAGCGGCCAGGCTGGCGCCTCCACTGTCCTGAAGGCCGGCAGCCTCATCATGAAATCGACCAACAACTCGGCGGTCGATGCGGAAGTCGGCTCGGTGACCATCAAGGCCGATCAGATCCAGGCCGAGACCGGCGTGACCGGAACGCAGTCTGTCAACGCCTCCTCCAACGGGGGCGGCAACGGCAATGTCTTTATGGTCAAGAGCGGCGGCGAAGTCACCTTTAAAAACTTCAACGGCAGCTCCGATCCCTCCAGCTTTAAGGCGACGGGCAATATTTATGTGGAAGGCGGCGGCAAGGCAGTCTTCCCCTTTGCCGGCTTTTCTTCGTCCCTCACGGGCGGTGCGCTCGTTGAGGGCGGAAGCGCCGCACTCCAGTTTAAGAACGGCGCGTCTTGGAACATGACCATGGACAGCTCGGTTTCCAACCTGGAGGTGGAGAGCGCAGCGATCAACGTCGGCTACAACGCGCCGGAAGGCACCTACCGGAAGCTCACGATCGGGACGCTCACCGGCAGCGACGGCACGTTCAGCCTCCGGGCGGACGTGAACGCCGACAAAGCCGACCAGATCATTATCACGGACAAGGCGAGCGGCAGCCACAAGCTCCTTGTCGAGGGCTGCGGCTCCGAGCCGCTGCCTGAGGCGATGTCTACCTTCCTCGTCCAGGAGACCGCCTCTGCCGTCAGCGCGGGCAGCGACGCAACCTTCGCGCTTGCAAACCAAGGCGGCTATGTGAATGTAATCGATCAGGGCAATTACGTCTACACCCTTGCCGACCGCAGGGCCGACACCGACTCCGGCCAGGCCCGCGAATGGTACCTGAAGCGCGTGGAGCGGCCCGTCGAGCCGGTCACTCCGGACGAGCCGGTCACTCCCGTCGAACCGGCCAATCCGGACAAGCCCGTCGTTCCGACGGTCCCCATACTGTCGCCTTCAGCCGCAACAGTGCTTGCCATGGGCAGCTCCAGCAGCATGACATCCAACTTCATCACGGGGCTCGATGACCTGAGGAAGCGCCTCGGAGACGCCCGCCATCAGGACGGGACGGGGCTGTGGGCGAGCGCGGGCGGCAGCTATTCGAGGCTCACGGGCTACCAAGGGAAGGTGCTTCGCAAGAGCGCCTTCCGCGTGAACGCGGGCGCGGACCGCAAGGCGGGAGACTGGATTCTCGGCGGCTACTTCCACTTCACGACCTCGGACGACAAGGCCCGCAACGACTGGAACACGAGTCGCGGCGACTCGAACTCGCAGAGTTTCTCGCTCTATGCGACCCGGCTCTTTGCGGGCGGCAGCTACCTCGACATCGTCGCGGGCGCCGACCTCTACCACCAGGAGATGCGCGGCACGATGCTTGACGGCCGCGGCTTCAAGGGCAATTACACAACCCACGGCTTCGGAGTATCCGTAGAGGGCGGCCACCAGTTCTGCTTCGGCGAGAAGGGGGCATGGTTTGTGGAGCCTTCGCTGCAGGCGTCCTGGTATCGCGCCGAAGGCGCGGACTACCGACTAACGAACGGCATGAAGGTGGATGAGGACAGCATGACAAGCGTCACGGGCCACGCGGGCGTCCTCGCGGGCCGCCGTTTCTTCGGGGCTGACGGGAACTTCACGGGCGACCTCTACGTCAGGGGCGGCGTGCTCTACGAGTTCGACGGCGACCAGACGGTGCACGTGAACGGCGAAAAGTACGACGTGGACGGACTTGGGGTCCGCGGCTACGCGGGCATCGGCGGCGAGAAGTACCTCAACAAGAGCGTGAAGCTCTACGGGTACCTCGAAACGCAGCACGGCCACCGCTATGCCACCGAGCTTGAGGGACGGCTGGGGCTGAAGGTCTCCTTCTGAGCCCTTGAAGCAGGCGCTCCTTGAGCAAACCGCCTCCGGCCCCTGCCCCTGCTTCAAGGCTGGCGACACCTTCCTGCTGCGAAGGGACGAGCAGCAGGACGACTTCTACCACCTCATGAACGGGCGGTTCTGCGGCGAGGCCTGGGACGCGATCAGCAGGTACGTCTACACGGCGCTCCAGGGCGGCTCTATCATGCACCGCTGGACAAACGACGAGCGGGTGATGATCGCCTGCTGCAACGACGGCACGAGGCCCGTGATCTTCAAGATCGAGAGGATCGACATCCCGGGAGACGGACGAAGAGCGCCGGTGGCTTGCGGCTCAGAACTTCAAAAACGGCGCGGACTCGGCCTACGCGGGCTGAAGGGAAAGAGGAAGGCACTCCGCCGGAGCCCGAAAGACACATGGGAAAAACCAGAAAGACGCCTCTGCCACCGCGCTTCGTCCGGGTGGCGCTTTCCGCCCTGGCCGCGGCCGCCTGGCTTTTTGCCGCCCCTTGATCCAGGCACGCCGCTACGCTTCCCCGGATTTTTTCAACCGTCGCCCGAACACCCGGGCGGCGGCTTTTTTGCCGAAAGAAGGCTGCTCAAAAGTGTGCCGGTGCCCCCTTCTTTCGGTTATCGGCGCTCCGGACTTTATGCGGTGGTTTTGGGGCCGGCCTGCCTCGGTGCGGCAGCATCGGCCGCCTCCCGTCCTGCTGGCTCCCTGCATGGCTTCAGGGAAAGCCTAAAGGCCCTTCTGATTTCATTTTGAGCAGCGGGCCGCCTTACTTAAAAGGGCCTCACTTAAAAAAGAACGCTGAAGCCGCGCCAGGCTGCCTCTCAAGGGCGACGGTTAATCCCGCGGCTCTGTCCCTTCTTTCGCGCCTCCTTGATTCCGCTCTTTTTCAAGTGCGGCATAGAAAAGCTCCTCTTCATGCGCAAACGCCTCCAGTTTGCCGATCGCGGCTTCGTAAGCCGTCTTCTCAAAATGGAATGCGAAATCGTAGGGATAGTCCCTGTGAGCGTGCTCGAAATGGTGCCAGACGACCTCACCGGGTCTTTCCACCCAGTACGCCGTTACCCCCCAGCAGCCGGTGGAACCGCACTCTGAGCAGCAGTTGAGCTCCAGCCAGTAGTCCTTCTCATCCTCCCAGCCTTCGGAAGGCTTTAATTCTTTCAGGAGACTTCGGGCAGACTCATGCCCGTATTCATCGTCCGGGTTCCGTGGAGGCTCACCCTTGAACCGCGCCTCGGCCTCGACGATCATCTCGTTGAGATCCCGTCCGTCGATAAGGATCCTCACGGCGGGGCATCGCGGCTGCCTGTATTCGACCGCCCACTTTTCGTCCGCCGCGACGGCGTCAAAGTGCTCGAAATCGAGCGTATTGAATGTTCGTTCCATCACCGCTCCCCCCCTCTCCCCGTCTCCTGCGGGCCCGAAAGATTAGTTTCGCTCCCGCTGTCACACCCCGGCGGAATCGGCGGGTTCCTCCGCCGCTGTCCGTCCTCTTTCCCCGCCGGAATAAACTGTCGATTGGACAACGGTTTCAGACACCTCCTTTGGCTATTCTGCTAGTAGTCCCTAATAACTAGAGGCAGAGCCCGCCGCGGCCTTCGGCCGGAGGAGCCCTTCGCCCGGAAAACGATCGCCGCGCCCGGCCCCGCCGGAACCCCGCGGTTCAGCAGATCAAGGATCCCAGCTGCCGGGCAGCCGCGGATTCGCCATTTAAGGAGGCATCTCATGAAACGGACAAAACCGACTCCGGTGCTTGACTGGTTCAAGCGTACGGCCCAAATGCTTGAGAATCCCGAAACCAAAGCCTGGAAAGCTGCGGGCGGAAAAGTGATCGGCATGTTCTATCCCGACACGCCCGCGGAGCTGCTCGAGGCAGCCGGCGCGATGACCTTTTCCCTGCGCGGCAACACCGCCGACGGCACGGAGCTCGCCGACGCCTACTACAAACCGATCGCCTGCGAGTTCACGCGCGCGACCTTCAACGAGATCCTCGACGGCAAGTACAGCTTCCTCGACGGCGCGGTCTGGTTCAACAACTGCGACCACATGCGCCGCATCTGGGACAACTGGAAGGCCTGCCGGAAAGACTGCCCGGCCTACGCTTTCATCTATTTCCCAAAAAAGAGAGACGACAACGGCTACGCCTTCTTCAAGGACCAGGTCCGCACGATGATCGCTGCGACCGAAGAGCGCTTCGGCGTCAAAATCACCCCGGAGAAGGTCCGCGAGGCGATCCGCGCGGCCAACGAGACCCGGCGTCTCATCCGGGAACTCTACGAGCTGAAGAAGGGCGATGAGGTGTACCTGGATGGCACCGAGACCGCCTCGGTGCTCATGACGCTTTCCTCCGTGCCGCGCGCCGTAGCAAACGAAAAGCTCGCCGCGCTCATTAAAGAGCTCAAGTCCGGGGGCGAAACTGTGCGCCCAGCCTGCCGCTTTTTCTATGACGGCTTCCACGCAGACCGCCCCGAGATCATCGCAACACTCGAGCAGGACGGCGGTGTCGTGGTCTGCGACTCGTTGGGCAACGGGCTGGCCAGCGCGGCCCGCGACATCCCCGAGGAGGGCGACCCGGTCGAAAACGTCCTGCATTACTACTACTGGGACAAGGTGCCGCAGCCCCGCGTCTTCGGGACCCAGGGCCAGAGGCTCGACCGCGTCGAAGCGCTCTGCCGCGAGTTCGGCTGCCAAGGCGTAATCGCTATGCGCATCGCCTTCTGCGACCAGGAGGCCTTCGAGCAGCTCATGCTGCTGTGGCGCGCGAAGAAGAACCAGATCCCCTTCATACAGCTGGAGACCACCTACAGGCCCGAGGGGATCGGACAGATCCGCACCCGCATCCAGGCTTTCCAGGAAAGCATCGCTTCCCGCACCGCAGCGGCCTGATCCAACAGAGGATAAAGAAAATGACTGAAGCTAAGACTGATCTTTCCAAACTGGACGGCACCGAGCGCACCCAGGAGTACGTCGACCGCCTGAACGGCATCCTCGCGCAGATGGCCCAGGCTCCGGCCGAACAGAGAAACCCGATCCTGGAGGCTCTGATCGGGCTCTTTCGCGACTGGAACATGGACAAAATCAAAACCCGGCGCGAGGGCCGGCCGATTGCCGTCACCTGGTACGGCAACGCCCCCGAGATCCTCAACGGCATGGGCATCCTCAACTACAACCCGGTGGTCGATCTGATGATGCACCTCGGGTTCACCAACTACGCCGATGCCTACAAATGTGACTCCTTCCCGCTCGACGGCAACGTCTGCTCGCTCATCCGCTATGCGATTTACGCGGTCCAGAACCGGCTTCTCGTCAAACCGAACGTGATCATCGCAATGGGTGAGCCCTGCGACGGCGAACTCATGGTGCACCAGGCGATGAAGGAGAGCGACTTCTTCGGCGATGTGCCGATTTACCAGATCGACCCCTCCTACGGCCACGACAAAAAGGACTTCGAGTACGTCGGCCGGCAACTCAAAGAGATGGCCCACTGGCTCGAGAAGGTGACCGGCGCGAAATACGACTTCAAGCGCGTGGCCGCTGTGGTGGACGAGACCAACGAGCAGTACCGGATCTGGAAGGAGATCAACGAGTGCATGAAGGCCTCGCCCGCACCGCTGCCAGGCTTTACGGTGCCGGAGGTGATGTGGCCGCTCACCCAGCATCTGCCCGCGGGCAACCCGCGCTGCACGGCGGTGGCTCGGATGCTGCTCGGGGCCGCGCAGGAAAACGTGAAAAAGCACGTGGGTCCGATTATGAAGAACGAGATCCGCATCGTCTGGCCCGACCTCGATCCGCTCTGGAACGGAGCGCTCACCGAGTGGCTCGCGAAGAAGTGGAACGCAACCGTTGTGATGACCGACCAGCAGTACTCCAAGCCCTACGAGGTGATCGACACGAGCAACGAGGACGCGATGTTCTACGGGCTCGCCCGCCGCGCGGTCTTCGAGGTGCCGATGATCCGCCAGGGCCGCGGCTTCGTCGACGTGCTGATCGATGACCTCACCGACATGATCAACGAGTACCACCCCGACGTGGTGATCGCCCCGGGCCACATGGGCCACAAGGACAAGGCCGGCAACACTCAGTTCCTGAAAAAGGTCTGCCGCGATATGGGCGTGCCGCTTCTGAACCTCACGACCAGCCTCTTTGACGAACGCTACACGCCACTCGAGAAGGTGGAAAATGACATCAGCAACTTCTTGTCGGTAAACGGCTTCAAGCCCAATCCGGACTGAAGCGCCTCTTCCCCTCAGGGCCCGCGAGCCCTGAGGGGATGGAAGCTCGGATCCCGCCGCGGCTCAGCCCAGACAGAGGCGGCGGGATTGTTTTGTCCGGAGGGACTGCGGGGACCCGCCGTCCTCCTCTCCTTCAGGGACAGGAAGGGAAGTGTCATTTGGGCAACGGTTCCGGATTCCCCGGTCGGGTACCCTATTCATAGACACAGATAATTAGCCAGGAGCACGGCTCCCCTCCCCCCAAAAAGGGAAGCGCTTCCGGCCCGGAACACAGGAGGGCAAAATGAGTCTATACGCAGGCCTTGATCTCGGCAGCACCACGGGCAAGGTCGTACTGATTGATGAAACGAAGAAAATCCTCGGCTGGTCCATCGTCCCGTCCCTGGGAGGCCCGGAGAAGACCGCCGCCCGGGCCCGCACGGAAGCTTTCCTCAAGGCGGGGCTGGAGCCGGACACGCCGATCGCCTACCTCACCGCGACCGGCTACGGCCGCAACAACTTCCAGCAGAAGAACGAGGAAATCTCGGAGATATCCTGCCACGCGCTCGGCGCCCACGAGATCGCGCCCACGGTGCGCACGATCGTCGACATCGGCGGCCAGGACTGCAAGGTGATCTCGGTGAACAGCCGCGGGCGCGTGATGGACTTCCAGATGAACGATCGGTGCTCGGCCGGCACCGGACGCTTCTTCGAGGTGATCGCGCGGGTGCTCGGCATCACGCTCACCGAGCTCTCGGAAAACGCCCTCAAGTCCTCAAACCCGAGCCCGATCTCCAAGCAGTGCTCGGTCTTCGCCGAGTCCGAGGTGATCTCGCTCGTGAACCAGAACATGCCCCTGCCCGACATCTGCGCGGGCGTGACGGAGTCGATCGCGCGGCGCATCAAGGGCATGGTCTACAAGGTGGGGCTCGAGGAGGACCTCGCCCTCACCGGGGGCTGCGCCCAGAACAAGGCGCTCGCCCAGGCCCTGGAGCGCCACCTCGGGGTGAAGCTCGCGGCGCTGTCGCAGAACCCCCAGATCATGGGCGCGTTCGGCGCGGCGATCTTCGCCCTCGAGCACTCGAAGGCGGCCTAAGGAAAAGGCAGAGGCGGAAAAATCGATGAGCACGCTTGAAAAAGAAGTGGAAGAGCTGCAGAAGGCGCTCGAAGGTCTTGAGACGAAAAGCCTGTCGGTCGCCGGCATCGAGCCCGCGGCTAAAAACGGCCGCGCGGGCCTCATTCTCGAAGGCGAGGCGCGGGCGAACCTGGGCTCGGACAGCGTCCCGGGGACGCGCTACCTCCTTTACTCGAACGAGGCGCTGCCCGGCGGCGACCGGGTGCGTCTCATCGGGCCCGCTCTCACGCAGCTGCCGCGCGAGCCCGTCGCCTTCGCCCAGGCCGCGGTCCTGCGCGGCCCGGAGGTCACCTCGGAGGTCTTCTACCAGTTCGTGCAGCGCCACCAGAGGCTCCTCGACCAGCCGGGCTTCATGGTGAAGACCGCAAAAGACCGGCTCATGGCGCGGGTGTCCCCTCAGGCGGCCGAAAAAGGGCTCGAGGCGGTCTCCGCGACCTTTCTCAGCCGCATCCACGAGGCCTTCCCGCAGGTGCAGGCGGTCGACCTCGTCTGGGTCACGGGCAACGAGGCCCTGGTGCGGCGGCTAGAAGCCGCGGCCGAGGCCGCCTCGGAGCTCATCACCTCGATCAAGGCCGGGGTCTGGAAAGACCGGGGCTTTGATTACAAATCCTGCCAGCTCGCCGGACACTGCGGCTCCTGCGCCGACAAGAAGACCTGCTCCTCCATCCGGCAGATGGAGGCAAAGGTCAAGCTGCGGCACCGGCGCGAAGGCGCGTCCCGGGCAACCCTCTGAGGGGCGCCCTAAAACATATTTTCATGACCCGCGGCCCTTGCCTGAAAGAACGTCGAACTCACGGGCAGGCCAGGGAAAAGGAACGGAAAAATGGCTGAAAAACACATCCAGGGCAAAATCGTTGCGGTCTGCGGCAAAGGCGGCGTCGGAAAGACCGCCTTCACCACGATGCTCACACGGGTGCTCAGGGACGACCCCGAGACCGGCCGTCTCCTTGTTGTCGACGCCGACCCTGCGATGGGGCTGCTCTACGCGCTGGGCGTGGATACGAGCCGCTCGATCGGCGCGGTGAGGGAGAAGATTCTCGAGGCGGCCGAGAAGGGAACGGCGGGCGAAAAGGCCGAGGTGGCCGAGCAGCTCGACTACCTGATCCTCAATGCGCTGCAGGAGGCGGAGGGCTTTTCCTACCTCGCCATGGGCCACATGAACGCGAAGGGGTGCTTCTGCTCGGTGAACGACCTGTTGCACGACTCGCTCGCGCAGCTCGTGAACCAGTTCGACACGATCCTCATCGACGGCGAAGCGGGCATCGAGCAGATCAACCGCCAGGTGACCGATCACGTGAACACGCTGCTGCTCGTCACCGACTCGTCCTTCCGCGGCCAGCAGACCGTAAAGACGATCGAGAAGCTCGTCGCCGACGGCTACGTCCCGGCCTGCGAGCGTATGGGCGTAGTGCTCAACCGCATCCCCGGCGACGAGAGCTCGAACAAGGACCTGAAGAAAGTCTTCAACCTCCCGGTTTACGGCTTCATCCCCTTTGACAGCGAGGTGGAGCAGTTCGACCGCAGGGGCGAGTCGCTCATGAAGCTGCCTGAGGGGAACGCCGCCCTCAGGGCCGTGCGCGCAACGATCGCCGCGGTCAACGCAAGCGAGCGCTGAAAAAGCTTTGAAAGCTTAACAAAAAGAGAACCTAAAGCGCCCGGCTGCACCTAAAAGTCCGGGCGCTTCTCGTCTTCCGGGCGGGGCAGCGGGAGCGGCCTGGGAAAGCGCCGCCTTCGGGCGCCCCCCTTTCAGGCTCGCAACCCCGGCAGATCTTCTTCGATCTGCAGGAAACCCTCGGTTATATAAGAGACCGTCTTGTAGAACCCCGGGCCTTTCCTCACGTCCGCGCAGAAGGCTCCCACCCAGGGCGCGAGGTGCTCGGCGAGAAACTTCTTCTGCTTGCCGGAGGCCTTTTCCGCGGCCGCGCTCACTTCCTGAAGACGAGGCTGCCGGCCGTCAGCAGCAGCGCGAAGGCGATCGGAATAAGAAACGCCTTTCCCATCCCGATCGAATCGGACACCGAGCCCAGCAGCGGCGGCAGGAACAGCAACGTCCCGTAGCCGATCGTCGAGACCGCCGAGCAGGCCGCCCCCGGGTCGACGCCCGGGCAGCTGCCCGCGCGGCTCATCACGATCGGGACGGCCGGAGCCACGCCCGCGCCGGCAAGGAAGAATCCGGCCAGGCAGACCACGGGGCTGTCCGCAGCAATCGCGACCACAAAGCCCGCTGCGACGAGCAGCCCGCCCGCGGCAAGCAGCGGCGCATCGCCCAGCTTCACGCGCAGGCCGTCGGTGAAGAGCCGCACGAGCGCCATCGCCGCGGCCGCGGCCCCGAAGCTGAGCGCCGCGGTCGACTCCGGCGCCCCCTTCACGGAATGCAGGAAGATGCTTCCCCAGTCGCCCACCACGCCCTCGCTCGAAAAGGCGCAGATCTCCATGAAGCCGCAGAAATAGACGAAAAGCGGCAGGCGGGAGCGCCGCGCGGAGTCCTTTCGCTGGAGATCTTCCTGCAGGTGCCGGCCGGCCACGGCCCGGCAGGCGAGGCAGACGAGCGAGAAAAAGAGGAAGTTCGCGAAGGCCCCGGCGCCCGCCCAGGCAAAGGCCGCGCCCAGCGCCGCCCCCAGGATGCACCCGAGGCTATAGCCCGCCTGCATCCGCCCCATGAGGCGGATGCGGCTGTGCGCCTCGAGCAGGATCGCCTGCGTGTTCATGCAGACGTCGAAGACCGCGAAAAGCGCGAGCTTCCCGGAGGCGAGCCCCGCCAGCGGCAGCAGCAGGAACAGCGCGAGCGAGGAGACCCGCAGGAGACGCGCCGAGGTGAAGCGCCGGATGAGCCGCCCGCAGAACAGCAGCCCGGTGATCGAGGCCGCCCCGAGGCAGAGCAGTGCCAGCCCCACCTCCGCGTCCCCGACCCCCGCCCCCGCCTTGATGGCGGGCATGCGCGAGGTGAGCAGCGAATAGTACCCGCCCGCAGCCGTAAAGAAGAAAAAGCAGCTCAGAGCGTCCGACGGCAGCAGCCGGCCCCGATTGGTCACAAGCGCCCCCTTCAAGCAAAAAGTCCTGAAAGTTTTGAGTTTATCGGCCTGCTCCCCGGCCCGCAAGCCGCTTCACCGGCGCCCTTTTAAAATGACCTGCTGCTTCTGATTTTTTTTACTCACTGAAGGACCGCACCCATGCCCACCGAAAGGCTTTACTATGCGCCAGACTGCCTTAAGGCTGACTGCCGCGTCCTCTCCTGCTTTCCCCCTTGAGGGAGGACTCTTTGCGGTCGTGCTCAACCGCACGCCCTTCCACCTGAAGGGCGGGGACGAGCCCGCGGACCGCGGCACGCCCGCGAGCGTGCCGGTCGAGGCGGTCTTCGAGGACGGCGCGGGCGGCATCGTGCATGCCGCGGCGAGCCCCCTTGCCGAGGGCTCCTGCGTCCGCGCCCGGGTCGATGAGGCCGAGCGGACCCTGCACTCGAGGCTGCACTCCGCAGACCACCTCTTCTCCGCCTGGCTCGAGCCGCAGGGCTGGCTGGCGGAGAAGGGCGACCACTTTCCCGGCCAGAGCCGCGTTGTGTTCAAGCCCCGGGATGCCGGCAGTCCTCCGCCCCTGCCCGAGGCGCGGGACATCTAGGCGTTCCTGCAAAAGACGGCCGAAGAGCAGCTGACCTTCAGGCAGAGCATTGTTGACGGCCGGGGCTGGCGCACCGTCACCTGGGAAAGCCCCCGCCTATCCCTGCGGGGGCACGCACATCGCGGACACCTCCCAGATCGGAACGATCCGGGTGACGAAGATCAAGTTCAGGAAGGGCGAGCTCTCCGTCTCCTACGAAGCCGTCTGAAAAAGCAGACCCGGCGGGGCTTCGCGCCCCCATAAAAAAAGAGCCTTCGGTTCTGCAGAGAGCCGAAGGCTTAAATCTAGGAGACTGACCCGGAGGAAAGGAGAGGCGGGCCGTCGCCGGCCGCTTTTTCTTTCCTCCCGCAGAAGGAGGCCCAGGAGACATGGGGCCCCGTTCCATACTTGAGTACTTTACTCGGATTTAAGGAAAAATCAATACCCGAGCGATCCAGTACACAATTTTTTACTTTTCCCTTGCCCCGGCCGATCATCAGGCCTTTCCGAACACGCGGGTCAGGTGCTCCTTCCAGCGTGCGAGGTCGGAGTCGGTCTTCGGGTTCTTCATGACGTCGTTGCAGGCAAAGGAAGGCAACGGCTTCATGCCGAGGAACTGGCTCGCCTTGTGAAGCCCGAAGAACGTGGCATCCATCCCGCGCCCCTCGAAAAACTCCTTCGGGTCCGTGAAGGCCGTACGGGGAGCGTTCCATGTGGCTGAAATCATGTAGCGCTTCTCGGTGAGAAGCCCGCCGGTGCCGTAGTTGTATTCAGGGTTGTCGCGATGCCGCCCGTCGCCCGTGATCATGCCGGGGCCGAACACCCGGTCCTCGTAGCTCTTCAGGGCGGCCGGGGGCTCCATCCACCAGACCGGGAACTGGTAGATCACGGCGTCGGTCCAGAGGATCTTCTGTCTTTCCTTCTCGGGATCGTACGGATCCTGCAGCCGGGTGATCTGCACCTTGTGCCCCAGCGCCTCAAGCGTCTCCCGAGCCGTATCGGCCAGAAGGTGATTGAGTCCGCCCTGGGCGCTGCCGTAAGCCAGCCCGCTGTCAATAATAAGAATCTTCATGAAAACCGCTCCTCAAAAAATGCACACAGCACTGCGGCCGTGAATTTAATCCTTTTGTTCAAAGCCCCTGAGCCTTGACAATCGAGTAGGAGACGGGCGGTTCGCCCGCCGTCCTCTCACACCACCGCCCGTACCGGTCTGGCAGGCAGGCCTCGCGGCCTGTTTAATGGGATGGTCAGCCCCTGCAGCGGAGCATTATTCAGCGACCATCCATCATGAAACCTTCATTAGAAAACAAAAGGAGCGCCCTTATTTCTCAGAAGATAACCCCGCCCGGGGTTATCTTCTGAGTTATCCCAAAAAGAGGAGCGCTCCACCATGAATTCTACCTTCTCAGGCAACCCCGCTGTTGTCATCGGCATTGATCTTGCCAAAAGCCATTGCGATGTCGTCGGCTGCGACAAGGACCGGAAGATGGTGCTGAGACGCCCCCGCATCCCACACAGGAAACTGCTTGAGATGCTCTCAACATGCCCCGCGCCGTTGTGCTGATGGAGGCCCGCGGCGGGGCCACTGCTTCGTCCGCAAGGTCAAGGCGCCGGGGCACGACGGCCGGCTTCTGAACCCGGGCGACGTGAAGCGCATCCGGGGCGGCCATCAGAAGAACAACATGCTTGACGCGGCCTGCATCGCCTGGGCCTGGTATATCCCGGGAATCACCTTTGTGGCCGCGGAAACACAGGCCCAGCAGGATCTCCAGGTCCAGCAGCGCATTTATCAAGGCTATGTGAAGATCCGCATAGAGCCTGGCAATCGGATCCACGCCCTGCTGCTCGAATACGGCCTTCACAGTCCCCAAAAAAGCAGCCTTCATTGCCGGGAAGCTGCCCGTGTTCATAGAGGAACACCCCGATGAGCTGTCACCTTTGACCCGGGAAGCGATCCTGGAGCTTCGGGACAGCTGGCTGCGGGCCTTGGAACGCGAGCGGCAGGCCGGGCAAAAGTATGACAGGCTCGTGAAAGAGAACGATGATGCGAAACGTTTGATGACGATCCCGGGCATCGGCGTCAAAAGCGCCGGAGCGCTGCTCGCGCACGGCGGGGAAGCCTCCCGTTTCGCGACAGCCGGCAGTTCGCCGCCTCGCTCGGGTTGGTGCCCCGGCTACTATGCCCTTTGCTGACTTCTCGCGGCAAGCTTTACTCCATGAACCGGAAGGCTTCATGTCCGCGAGATCTCCTCGGGTAAGAACACGTTCTTTCCCGCCATGCATCCGCCGCATTTACTTACACCTCGGAATCCGGACAGCTTGAGACTTCACCTTGTTTAGCAGGCTCGTCCTTTCTCGTATGCCTTATGCGGTTCCTGTTCGTCGGATCGGCGGTTTGCCTCGGGCTTTCTTCAGATTCCGCCTCGCGGAGGACACCCTTGCCTCCGGCTATGTGCTTGGGGCTGTCTCCTGCACTCGGGACTTTCACCCGTTAGAACGCGCTCATGCCGAGCGCACTAAAAATGCCGCCGTTGCGAAGAATGAAGTCACTCTCCGGGACGGCGGCTTTTTCGAGGAACGTCCTCTGCCGAAAAAGGCGCTTGGCTTAGAAGCGGTGGCGGATGCCCACAAACACCTGCTGGGTGTCGTTGCCCGGAGCGCTAGTGGCGAAGTGTTCGGCGCTGTCAGGGCCGGCTTCAATCGCGAACTGCGCATTGTCTTCCTGGATCAGGGCCTCAACGCCCGCGTAGAGCATCGTGCGCTTGGAGAGGTCATAGTCAAAGCGCGCGCCGAAGCTGTAGGCGTCGGACTTCTTGAGTGTTCTGTTCTTGTAGTAGGCCGCGGTGGTGTTGAGCCTGCCGCCCAGCATCGGAGTAGTCGTTCCAATCTGCACGAGCCAGAAGTCGTTGCGCGCCGCCGTGTCGTCGCCCTCCTTCCATTCGAACTGGATCGCGGGCTTCGTGAACCCGAAGTCGTAGCTCATGGCGAGCTCATAGTACTGATCGTGGCCGCGGCCCGTGCGATAGAACCCCGGAGTCGGGGTCGACAGGTTCTGGTAGAGGGCGCTGCCCATGATGAAGAGCGGACCCTTCGCGTACTGCAGAGCGATGTTGTAGACGTTGCCGTTCGAGCTCGAAGTTTTATCCGCCTCACCGAAGGCCATGTAGGCCATGGCAGAGAAACCCGCGTAGCTCGGGGTGGCCCAGAAGATCGAGTTGTTGCGGCGCACCAGGTCGTCATTGGTGGGGTCGGAGCCGCCCATCGTGGCACCCGGGCCCGGATAGAAGAAGGGAGACGAGGCGGTGCCCAGAGAGAGCCCGTTCACGTCGCTCATCGCCCAGGTGAGGAAGTGGGGCGTGTACTGGCGGCCGAACGAAATCTGACCGAAGTGGCGGTTCTGCAGGCCCACCCAGGCCTCGCGATGGAAGATCCTGTTGGTGTTGCCGGCGTAGGACTGGGCATAGGTGCCGTCATCAGCAAGAAAGCCCGATTCGAGCTTGAAAACGGCCTTCGTGCCGCCCCAGACCGCAAGAGTCTCCTCTCCCTTGAAGCCAAAATAGCTGCCGGTGGAGCCCCCGGAGCTCAGGGCCGAACTCACGGTGCCGCTGTCATTGTTCACGGCGATGTATTCATCGATCGCCCCGTAGACAGAAACAGAGGGAGCCGCCTGAGCCGCAGCAGCCCCCAGTCCGAACGCGGCCGCGCAGGCAGCGGCTACGAGTGATTTGCGCATGTTGTCTTCTCCTTTGGTTTGGGAGTCCCGAATGAATCCGCCGACAGGCTGATCCCATCCTGATCCCGACAAAGTAAAGATAAGAAAATTCGGAAAGAAACTGCGTTGTCTGGACGACAGTTTGGCAGGACTGCGGGTTTGGCCGAAACGGATGCCGGAACGCTGTCGGGAAGAAGCCTCGCTGCATTGATCCCAGTCCAATTACCTAAGTAAGGGCCAGGGGCAGCGTGGCCAGAGAGCGGCGGCATTCCAGGCCACTCGTGCACAAAGGAGAAAGTACCTATGACAGTCGATTTATCCAGACGAGCGGCCTTCAAGGCCGCCGCAGCATCCGCTCTGGCCATTCCTGCCGCAAGCAGCGTGGCGAAGCCCCTCGACGAATCCATAAAGTGGGACCGCGAGACCGATGCTCTGGTCATCGGATTCGGCGGGGCCGGAGCCTGCGCGGCCATTGCGGCGCACGACTCCGGTGCCCGCGTGCTCATTGTCGAGAAGATGCGGAGGAAGGCGGCAACACGGCGGTTGCCGCCGGCGGCTTCATGATCCCCGACAACGAGGAAAAAGCCTACGAATATCGCAAGGGCACTTACAAATTCGTTGGCTCGGACATGGACGAGGAGCTACTGCGGGTCTTCTGCCGCGAGAACATGAAGACGAAAGATTTCCTCAAGTCGCTGGATCCCCGCGTCAAAACCTTGGTCTACGGTTACGCCGGCTTCATGAATCTTCCGGGACAGGAAACCATCAGGCGCTATCGCGTAAGAGCCAGACCCGGAGCCGCCAGGCGCGGCGGCGACTCTCTTTTCGTGGTTCTCAAGGGCGCGGTGACTGCCCGCCGCATCCCCTTCATGCTCGAAACGCGCTGCGTCGAGCTCATTCGCCGCGGCGACGAAGTGGTCGGCGCAACGGTCCTGAACCATGGCCGAAATATGAACATCTGCGCCCGCAAGGGAGTAGTTCTCGCCACGGGCGGCTATGAGTTTGATCCGGAAAGCCTGCGCAGCTTTACGCTCGGCACCTCCATCGGGGCGATCGGAAACCCCGGCAACACTGGAGACGGCCTGCGGCTTGCCCAGTCCATGGATGCCAGAATCTGGCACATGTCCGGTTACTCGGCCTTCCTCGGCGTAAAGTATCCCGGCTTCAAGACTTCGGTGTCCTGCTCCGTGCGCGGTCCCTCCTGGATCTGGGTCGATCAGCACGGCAGACGCTTCTCCAACGAACTGATTGACGCCATCAACCACTGCTACCCCCGTATCCCCTGCTATCTCGTGTTCGATAACGACGCGCTCAAGGCGGGGCCGCTTGCGAGCTCCCTGGGATCCGGCTATGCGATCAACCGCGAGGGCCATCAGTGGTCCAAAGACCTCTCCAAGGAAGTGTCGCTTGGCGTCGCCAGAAAAGCCGACACCATCGAAGGCCTCGCGCAGGCTCTGGGCGTTCCGGAAAGCAATCTTGCCGCAACCGTCCGCCGCTGGAACGAGGATATCGTCAAAGGTGCCGACACCGAGTTCGGGCGCCCGGTCAAGACCAAGACAAAGAGCTACGCCTGGGACGGCTCCGCGGTTTCCGCCCCGATCGTGAAGCCGCCTTTCTACGCCGTGATCCTTCGGCCCACCCTCGTCAACACCCAGGGCGGGCCGAAGAAGAACGTCCGCGGTCAGGTGATGGACGCTCTGGGGCGCCCGATCCCGCGCCTTTACGCGGCCGGAGAGCTGGGGTCCATGTGGGGCGCGCTATCAGGGCGCCTGCAATAACGCCGAGTCCCTGGTGTACGGCAGAATCACCGGCCGGGAAATTGCAAAGGAAAAGAACTGGTCATAGCCTGAGCGGCCCCGGCGCCTGAAGCCGGCCGGGGCCCTCTCAGGGCCGCTCCGGAATAACGAAATTGCAACCACAGCGGATCGCAATTATGCTCGCGTTTGATGAATCAAAGCAACTCATGGAGCAGAGCCTATGCGTCAGGTCTTTCTCAGCCGTCCCTGGATCCACCAGAAAGAGCCCGAACCTTTGGCCCGTATTTTTGAAACCTACGGCGTCCAACGCAAGCTTCCGAAAGGGCACCTCTTCTCCCACGGCGGGGAGCAGGGCGGTGTGAGCTACCTGGTAAAAGGCATGGCGTTCTTTTCCTTTCCCGACAACGAGGACCGGGACCGGATCTTCGCCCTGCTGCCGCCCCACCGCGTGATCGGCGATCTGGATGCCCTTACGGAGTTCCATCTTAACATCGTCGCGATCACCGCCCGGCCCTCCGAGGTCCTCACGGTATCCGGCGACCTCTACCGGCGGGAAATCCTGAAGGACCCCAGCCTGCTCTATCTCTATACGCGCAGCGCGATCGCCAAGGAAGAAGCTCATATGGAAGGGCTTTTCGCTAACTTCACCTTCCCGCTCGAGCAGCGTGTGATCGCCCTTTTCTCCGCCCTCATCGGCACCTACTATCCCTTGAAGCCCCGGGGCTGGAACCCACTGCCGCTCAACCTCACGACCTTTGAGATCGCCGACATCGTTGCCTCCAACCGCTCGACGATCAGCACGATCGTGAACGGCTGGGTGGAAAAGGGACTCGCCCGCAGGGACGGCCGCCGCCTGGTGCTGCACGGCACCCTCTTCGCAAACGAGTACGACTGGACCCGGGAAGTCGACGGGCCCAGGCGGGCTCGGCTCATGGAGAAATAAGAGCGTTAAGCCCCCCTTTTGCGCGGGGAGATCTCCCCGCCGCCCTTCTTTCTGTTGCTCAGGCGACAGCCCAGGCGGGCCTCTTTTTATATCCTCTATTTAAAAGACGGAAAGCGCCGGGCGGAGACTGCTCCCCTCGTCTTTCCGCACAGCACAGAAGAGGAGATTCACCCATGAGTTTCAAGAGATTTCTGTCAAAAACAGCGGTGGCTGCAGCTGTCATCGCGATGGCCGGAGCGGCCGGCGCAGCTGAGAACCGCATGACCGCCGACGTGGTCGTCGTGGGCGGCGGCGCTGCCGGCATGGCTGCGGCCACGGCCTCGGTCGACGCGGGCCTGAAGACGGTGCTGCTTGAAAAGAACGCCTTCGTCGGCGGTGGCGCCGCCCTGGCCGAAGGGCTCTTCGGTGCCGAGACGGAGTGGCAGAGGCTGAGGAACTACTCGCTGCCGGTCGACTACGCCTACGGCCGCATCATGGACTTCACACACTACAAGGCGAACGGCGCTTTGGTGAAGCGCTTCCTTAGGGGCTCTGCCGGCAACCTCGACTGGCTCGCCGCCCACGGGATGAAATTCAACCTTACGCAGATGTCCACCACAGAGCTTATCTCCTGGCACGTCGTCGGCCCCTACAAGGGAACGGAGCACGGCGCGGCCTACATTCAGCTGCTCAATGACTACGTGCTCGCCCACGGCGGCAAGATCTACACCAGCACTCCAGCCAAGTCCCTCATCAAGGAAGGCGGCAGGGTGGTTGGCGTGAAGGCCGCGGACAACAAGGGCAACACCTACACGATCCGCGCGAAGGCGGTCGTGATCGCCTCGGGCGGCTACGGCAACAGCCCCGAGAAGCTGCGCGACTGGGCGCACGTGAACCCGAAGCTCGTGCAGCCGACCGCGCCCCTTAACAAGACGGGCGACGGCATCGTGATGGCCCGCGAAGCGGGCGCGGCCCCGGGACCCGTGGGACTCATGCTGCATCCCGGCACCGAGGGCAGGGGCATCAAGTTCCTGGGCGACCTCTATTCTCTCACTTGGGCCCCGCGCAGCATGTGGGTGAACGCCGACGGCAACCGCTTCGTGCGTGAGACCGTGGTACACGAGTTCTCCGACACCGGCAATGCCCTCATTGCGCAGCGCGGCCAATACGCCTGGGCGATCTTCGACGAAGACCAGGTGAAGTTCTACGAGACCAAGGGCATCGACAACGGCGTGGGCGTCCTGATTCCGACCGGCAAGAAGCTCACCAACCTCAGAAAGGAAATGGCTGCGGCTGACGCCGTCAATTCCGACGGGTTCAAGAGCGCCGCGACCCTGGACGAGCTTGCCGCGAAGATCGGCGTTCCGGCAAAGAACTTCAAGGCCGCGGCCGAGCAGTACAACAAGGCCTGCGAAGTGGGCTACGACGCCGCCTTCCAGAAGGAAGCCCAGTGGCTGGTCCCGCTCAAGAAGGGGCCGTTCCACGCGCTTCGCGTGAAGCCCTACCACTTCACCTCCTATGGCGGCGTGGTGGTCGACCAGTACCTGCACGCCCTTGACGCGAACGGCAAGCCGATCACCGGCCTTTACGTGACCGGCATGGACGTATCCGGCATCTACGGCGACACCTACCCGGTGTTCACCTCCGGTAATGCCTTCGGCTTCTCCTCCTGGTCCGGCCACGCGGCCGTCACCCAGGCAATCAAGGATCTGAAGCTCAAGTAACCGTCTGAAACTTTCTCTCCGCGCAGACGGAGCCGCCGGGACTCAAAAACAGCCCCGACGGCTTTTGTTTTCCCTCGGAATTGCCTCTCCCCTCCCGGGAAAGGCCGGCGGAACGCGGCCCGCGCTACTCCTGCGCGAGCTTTCTCAGGGCCGCGCCTTCCACCCGGTAGTTCGTCCAGTCCGACATCGGGCGCGCTCCCCGCGACAAGTAAAAGCGGATGGAGGGCTCGTTCCAATCGAGGCAGGTCCACTCGAGCCTGCCGCAGCCTTCCTCCTGGGCGATTCCGGCCAGGCGCTTCAAAATGGCATGCCCGATCCCCCTGCCGCGGAACTCCGGCAGGACAAAGAGGTCTTCCAGATGGATCCCTGCCCGGCCGAGGAAGGTTGAAAAATTGTAGAAATAGACCGCAAAGCCCGCCTCCCGGCCCTCCGCCATGGCAAAAAGCACCCTGGCCTTCTTTTTGTCGAAGAGCCATTCCTCGAGTACCGCCTCGGTGGCCGTCACCTGATCCTGCAGACGCTCATAGGCCGCAAGCGCGCGGATCATTTGCAGGATGACCCCCACGTCCTTTCTCTGCGCCTGCCGGAACGTCACCGCCGTTTCAGCGGAATTTCCACCCATAGTTCTTTTCTCCTCTTCACTTCAGACCCCGGAAAACGCGGGCCGTTTTCTTTGGCGGAATAAAGTACTTTCTCAGTATAGAAGCCTCCAGCCCGCAGCGGCCCCGGAGGAGGTTGTTTCCAAAATGTTTCCGATTCACGCATTTGGTTGCACTTCAGAAAGGTTTTTTGCAGGCCCCGCAGGTATAGTTTCAGGCATGGGAATCAAGCGTTCCTCTGCGAATCGGCACCGCCCCGAGCCGCAGTATTCTGCATGGCGGACTCTCCTTTGAATGTGTTTTTCCGGCAGCCTTGTAAAAAAGTCTGCCGGTTTTTTTTGCTTGCTGCCGCACTTTCTCTCCCATCGGCCGTGCAGCTGCCCCGCGGACGCTCCTTGAGCTGCCGTTAACCAAAACACATCGATAAATCAATCCTCTCTATAGACTTTAATTTAGGAGAATTTGTCTTCTAAGAGAGCTAGATGAATAAAGCCGCAAAGTTCTTCGCTACGGCGACTGTCCTTGCCGTGAGCGCTTCCTCAGGAGCCTCCTCTTACCTGAAGATCAACGGCACCGTAGACACATTCATCGCCGTCAACCGTATGGGCAGCGAGTACTCGAGCGCGCTTTCAAGCGGCGGCGTCAACGCGACGCACATCGGAATGCAAGGAGTGGAAGACCTTCAAAACGGCAGCCAAGTGTTCTTTAACCTTGACACCGCGTTTTACATCGACCAAGGCTCGTACAGCGGGACGAACGACGGCCGTACATTATTCGACCGGGAGGCCGACGTCGGCATCCGCGGCTACTGGGGTTCGCTCTCGTTTGGACGCCAGTACACGCCGCACTTCCTCACCTTCCTCTTCTACGACCCAACAGGGCTTTCAATCGGCTCTTCGGACTCGAGCTTCTTCATGGCAGGTCCCGCGAGCACCTGCGGCGACAACGGCGAGCTCAGCCGAATCAACAACCCTTTCTCCTATGTTCTTCCCACTTCGATAGGCCTCACTAATTTCCTCTTCATGTCTTTGGGCGAGCAGACTGCCGGTCGCGGCTCAAAATCGAGCACCAGGGGAAATTTGTACAGCTCTATGCGGCGAAGTTCGACCACGGCGCTTTCTCGGTCATGGTGAGCTTCCTTTATCAGAACCGGATCCAAACCGTCATTTCCCATGAGCCCTACGACGTCAAGTGGCTCAACGCCTCCATGAGCTACGACTTAGCCTTTACGAGGCCTGTGCTGCAGTTTGAAAAGAAATGGGGCTCCGCAGAAAATGGATCCAGCAGCTTCTGGATGGTCCAAGCCGGAACTTCGACCCCGGTCGCGGGAGGCCTCTGGATGGTTTCAGGCTCCTATTTCAAGAATCAGTCTCGCAGAAAAGCCGATGCGTGATCAGTGGGCACCAAGTACAACTATCCACTTTCCAAGCGCACTCGCATCTACTGCGGCATCCAGGCAGTTTTCAATGAAGACAACGCGGGCTATGCGGTCGAAGCGGGAACCGACTGCTCCCTGCACTTCAATTTCGCCCCGACGGACTTCCTCTACAAGACCAACTACCGCGGCAAGGACGTTCAAACGGTGTTTACCGGCATCAGCCACGACTTTTGACCGGACCCGCCGGCCAAACCGCAGTCCTTCCGCTTTTAGAGCCCCGGTGACGACCGGGGGCTTTAGATTCGAGCTTTGGCTGCAGGGCCGCCGCTCGTCCTGCGCTCTTAGCGCAGCCCTGCAGCCGAAGCCGAGGCTGCCATGGACGATCTGTCCCGCTGCGGTTTGCTCCCCCGAGGGAAAGAGCGCTTCTAAAAGAACCACGCCGGAGCTGGAGGAAGGGAAACTGGTTCAGCAGATCCGGGTCTGCCCTGGCTCGTCGGGCAGCGCACCCCAGAACCGCATCCGGCTGAGCAACGGTTTTCATCCCGGGGAAAGCAGGTGCTGAAAAGGCCTTCAGGAGAGGCCTGGCATCTCCTGAAGGCCTTGTTAAGCTTCTCCCGCGCGGGCCCGGCCACTGCCTGAAGGCAGGTCCGGGCCCCTCGGTTCTCAGCGCTGCTCGCGAAGCGGCTTCCAGCCGTGCGCGCTGAAGAAGTTCGAGATGTCGCTCGTCATCTTGTCGAAGTTCTCGCAGCGCGAGTCAAACAGATCGGTCGTCATGCTGAGCAGCGGGACGTCCAGATCCCGGCAGGCCTCGCGCAGGAACTTCGCGATGCCTGACTGGTCCTTGTGGCCCATGTGGCCGGGGAAGATCACGCAGTTCGCATTGAGGTTCTGCACTTCGCGCGTGAGGTCTTCCGTAAAGAGGTCGACGGTTCCGCGTCCCTGCCGGATCATCGGCACCTCGGTCGTGCCCCTTCTTGCAAGCCCGAGCAGCGTGCTCTCTTCGCTCGAAGTGTCGATCCACTCATAGGGCGTGAGCCCGGTAAACGACCCCACCACTACGGCGCCCCACTCCTTTGCGAGCCAGTCGGCAAGCCTCATGTCCCAGAGCGGATTGAGATCCGGCCAGTAGACGCGGATCTGTTCGTGCGGCACCGCGCCGACGTGATTCGCCGCGTTTTTCTTCGCCATGTCGAGCACCGCGCGCATCGCCTGCGTGACGCGCTTGTCGCCGCAGGGGATCAGGTGCTGCATCAGGTACCAGAAGGCGTCGTTCACCGCAAAGGAGGGCAGCGGGCAGGGAATGGCCGACGCGCACTGGTTCACCTGCTTCCAGAGGTCGTACTGGACGTTGGTCTCGTCAACCACGGCCTTGAGCTTTTCAAAGCTGTACTTCACGCCGCAGTGTTTCTCGTAGAAGGCGATCAGCTCGCGCAGCTGATCGGCGACATAGCGGTAGTCCCGCTCGGTCGTCCCGTAGGTGGGATCGATCTGATAGACGGGGGCGCCCGCCGCCGCTCCGATCTCCTCCCAGGACTGATGGATCATGAGCTGCCCGTCGCAGGGCTCGGCCATGGCAACGAAAGCCGTGGGCTTTGGCATCAGGTGATGCTTCATCGCGTAGATGCCGAAGCGGATCAGCGTGCAGACGTGGGGATCGAAGTCGAGCTTGTCTAGCTCGTAGGCGTCGGCGTGATTCGTCACTCCGAGGTGAAAGAAGATGTCGGAAATCGGGTTGTAGTCGACAATGCCCATCGAGTCCGAGATCTCGGGCAGGTTTCCGTACCAGCTCACGATGAAGGGCTCGCCCGCCGCTGCCGCGTGCAGCACGCGCTGGTCGCGCTCGCGAAGGGCCTCAAGCAGGAAAATCGCGAGCGGGTTCTGCTGCTCGGCGGGCAGCGCCTTCATCTGGTCGATCATCCCGGTGAGGCGGGTGACGTACTCCTCGATTCGCTCCGTGCCTGGAATCTTTGCTGTCATTTTCTTGTTTCTCCACTTTTTCAGGACCCGCGCGAGCTGCGGATGCTTTCGACAAAAGCCTGGATGCGGGTTGCGAGCTGACCCCGGTTCTGCAGGATGTAGTCCGTCTCTAGCTCGAGTGACGGAATCCCCTGTTTTTCGAGAACCGGGCGCAGCATGTACTGCTCGAAGGCCCAGAGGTCGCACATCGTAAGGCGGGTCACAATGACGCCGTCCACCGCGTAATCTTTCACGAGCCGCAGCAGGTGCCCGGCGCGCGCCGGAGCTGTTCCGAACTTGCGCGGCACCGCGGGGGTCTCCTCGAAGTAGTAGCTCACGAGAGCCTCGAACGGATCCGCGTCCTCGCGGACGTCAAGCTCGCAGGACTGCTCGCCAAAGCCCGTGCTGTCGACCACAATCTGGCCGCCCTCGCTCTCGAGCGTCTCAAAGAACAGCGGCTCGTCGGCATGGGCTCCCATGTAGAGAAGCCGCACCCCGGGCTCGAACGTTTCGGCGCACGACTTGAGCGAAGCGATCAGCTTCCGAAGCAGCGCGTTGTAGTCTTCAACCGGCAGGGACTTCCCGGCCATCATCACGAGCAGGAGCTCCGTGCCGGTAAGGGCGATGCGCCTGCCCTTCTGCATCGCATAGAGCTCGCGCTGCAGGCGGCGCTTTTCGTTGTGCAGGCGGATCGCTGCGCCCAACCGCTCCTCATTGAGGGTGACACAGAACCTTTCCTCGGTTCTGTGCAGGAAGTCGCGGATCTGCTCCGCATAGAAGCGCCTGGCCAGCTCCCCGCCCTTTTTCGGAGCATAGATGAAGCTGTAGACAGGGGAGACGGGCCTGCGGACCCAGTTGTCATAGATGCGCCGCATGTGGTCGCAGCTGTTGTAAATCACCGCGCCGTCAAGGAAGTCCCACTTTCCATTCAGGATTTCGTTGAAGGTGTGGCGGGTGTAGCCGCAGGTGAGCTCCCTGAAATACGGGTCCGCGAGCTCGGTTCCGTCCGAGCCGGTGCCCCGCAGAAGCACGGGGACGGCGCCCGCCGCGCTGATGATTTCCTCGGGCACCTCGTCGTAGAGCACCCCGACAATCTTCCGGCCTGCTTTCTTCGCGCGCTCCAGATAAGGGTTCCCGATGGTGCGGGCCGCCGACATCAGGGTCTCGAGCGCCGGTATGGCTTTTTGTCTCATGTCCTTCTCCTGCGAGAAGCCGCCCGGGAGGAGCGCAGAGCGCCCTTCGGGGACGGCGGGTCTTTTTTTTCAGAAGCGGAGGACGCGCCTCCGCTTCCTTTTCATTTCCCCATATCCTTCAGGGCAGTCTCGGCCGCCGCTTTGCCCGACCAGGCCGCAAAGCCGAAGAGATGGCCCGAGGTCCAGGTGGTGTAGGTGTCGCCGTACATCCGGCCCGTCTCGGCCCCGACCGCATAAAGTCCTGGAATCGGCCGGTCGTCGCCGTCAACCACGCGCAGGCTGCGGTCGGTGCGGGTGCCGCCCAGCGTGCAGAACCAGTAGGGGCGCAGCCTCAGGGCGTAGAGCCTGCCCTTTCCGATCGGGCGCAGCCACTGCGTGAGCTTGAAGAACTCGCCGTCGTACTTCTCCTCGGTCGCGCGGTTGTAGGTCTCGAGCGTCTTTTTGAGCGCGGAGGGCGGCACGCCGATGGCCCGGGCGAGCTCCTCGGCCGTGGCCCCCGACTTCACGGCGTCGCTGCCCTGAGCGATCGCCGCATTGATTTCGCTGCGGATGTTGGGCAGCTTGGTCATCGTCGGGATGATGACGCCCACGCCGACGTCGGCGCCCTGGGTCTTCATGTAGTCGATCGCGGCGTCATCGAAGATCACCCAGCCTTCGCTGTGCAGCTGCGAGGCGATCGCATTGCCGGCCAGGGCGAACTCGAATGAAAGGGTCTCGGGGGCGAAACGCTCGCCATGATCGTTCACCCAGAGGTTTGCAGGCTGCCAGCTCATCACGTAAAGATTGCTCAGAAACTTGATGCCCCTGCCCTCGGTGCCGGGATGCATGACCGCGGTCGCCGCGGTCTGCGCGCCTCCTGCGGCCTTCGCCATGAGGAAGCCGTCGCCGGTCTTATGCAGCGGGACGCTCGACTTCACGCGTGCGGGATCGTAGCCTAAGAGGCTGCGGACCAGCTCCGGGTTGTCGCCAAAGCCCCCGGTGGCGAGGATGACGGAAGAGGCCGAAATGTCAAGCTCGCCCGCCGCACCTTCAGCCTTCACGCCGGCCACGCGCCCGTTTTTCATGATGAGGCTCTTGGCCGGCGTGCTCAGCAAGGTCTTCACCCCAAGCTTCGCGGCCGAGTCCGCAAGGGCGTGGACGTAGGCCGCCCCGTGCTGGTCGCCCTTGTACTGCCCGATCACGTGCCAAGTGAGGGTTTCAGAGGGGCTCACCTGGATGGCCTCGAACTTCACGCCGTGCTGAGCGACCCAGTCCAGGGTCGGGGCCGACTGCTCGAGGTAGAGCCTGCGGAACTTCGCATCGGACTTGAAGTGATCGAAGCGCTGCAGGTATTCGGCCGCATGCGGGATGGAAAGCCCGTAGTTCTTCGCCCTCTGCCAGCGCGACTCGATGCCGAAGAGCCCCTCGGCGAAAGCCGCGCCGCCGCCCACCACCCCGTTTTTCTCAAGCAGCACCACCTTTGCGCCAAGCTCCGCAGCGCGGACCGCGGCCGCAAGCCCGGAGCCGCCGCCCCCGACCACAACCACGTCTGCCGAAACCGCCTGGGCCGCGGCCCAGGCGGGAACAGACGCGCAGACCCCTAGCACTCCTGCCGCCGCGAGCTTGAGAAAACCTCTTCTCTTCATCTCCCCTCCCCCTTCAAAAGAACTACTTCGGATGAATGAAATCTTAGGCAGAGCCCTTTTCCGGAGCCGTGCGGCAGCACACACTGAAGAAGCCACTGTGTCCTGGCAGACGGTTTCGGGCTCCTGCGGGTGCCGGGGGATGGATCCTTTTCTTTTTTTAGGCTAGATTTCCAAAAGGCTTCTTTGCAGCACTTTGACTTTGAAAACCTTGCTTGAACAGACTATTTTTCAGACCGCCCCCTGGGTCATGCCCGAGGAGCCCCGGGAAATCCAGGACATCTTCCGTTCAAAGGGAAAACCCGTCCGCTTCTCGCTCGGCGAGATGATTCCCCACGGGATCGAGAAGGCTGCCGTTCATCTCCTCACGAAGGGCGTGGTCCTTTTCGGCTACTACGACGCCGGCGACCGGCTTCAGGTCTTCAACATCCTGCTGCCGGGGCGCTGCGTGGGGGAGTTCGACGCAGCGGCCTGCCCGGACAGACCGGTCGCCTTCCCGATCAACGCCGCCTGCGTGCGGCCCGTCGAGGCGCTCAGCCTTGACCACTGCGAGTATGTGTCGGCCCTGCGGAGCTCGACCTCCCTCATGGAGACGGCCATGCGCTCCTGCATCTGGAAGCACCACTGCACGATGGAAGGCATGATCTGCAACTACACGCTGCCTGTCGAGATGCGGCTGCGGGTACTGCTCTACTCGCTCATCGAGGCCTACTACCGGCTCTCCGAGGGCGGCTGGAACCCGATTCCGGTGCCCCTCAGCGTGACCGCGTTTGCGACCGTTGTCTCAAGCAACCGCTCCTGGGTGAGCCGCTTGTTCTCCCAGTGGAGCTCCGAGGGACTTCTTAAAAAAGACGGCAGGATGCTGCTCGTGCACTCCTCGCTCTTCGATCCCATCAGGGGAAACAAGAATCTGCGGGAGATCGCCCGGACACGGGCGGCCTGACCGCCGGGCTCCTCTCCTGCCCGCGCCCCGGGCCGCCAGCCGCCGGCATCCTTGTGCGAAAGGCTCTCTTTTCTCCGTGGAAAAAGCCTTGAACAGAGCCTCTGACCATTAAACACAAAGGCCGCTGCTTTCCTAAACGGAGCGCCGATCTCCGGCAGAGGCTTGGGCGCCCGCCTCAAGACGGGAGAGCGGACTCGAGAAAGAAAGAGAGTCTGCGCACCTGCGCCTCAATCTCAATTGTCCAGCCTCTGCGGCGGCCCCTTCCTCGTCAAATAAGCATATTGCATACATCATTTAAAGATTTTGCTTATACATCGAGAAATTAAAGCTCTTCCAAGCATCCTTTTATTTTTTGGTTCTTCATGGTATACCGGGAAAAGCTGGTACCCACAGCCCTGATTTCAACACAGCGGCATAGTCTGGAAGGCTTCTCCATGGAGACAGGTTCCTTCCGGGGAAAATGGACTTGATTTTCAGTACAAAATACTCAAAGTTTCTGAAGCCGTATGCCATTCGCTTGAGCACTTTGATCGCATTGTTCGCTCCTTCAAGAGGGCCGGTACCCCGTTTGAACTTCCCGGCATTGACAATGCCTTCTGCGCGGCGGCCGAGCCTTTTGGCAAATCTCCGTGCCGGACTGAAATCATGTTTCTCAGCTGCAGCCTCCAGCAGGTTTTTTGTTTTTTGTAATGCCTCACGAGCCAGAACCTCCGAACGGCAGCACCATATTCTTCGGATTAAATCGGCAATCGGGTAGAGGGAAGCCAGCAGCCCGTTGTCGGCCTTCAGACGGTTCAATGTCGACCTGCAGATCGTCCGGCCGCCGCGCAAGCACCCATTCCGCGCTTTTCAAATCGGAGAGCTTCCTGACCAGACCGGCTCTGCTTTTCCTCGTTTCCTCGTTCTCCCGGATTTTGCTGTTTTTACGAAGTTCCTTCCGTATCTGCTCACGGATGACGGTCTTGGCCTCAGTCAGGACCTCCTTGATAAAATTGGCCATGACTTGGAAAAGGTCATAGACCACGGCCGCCCCTTCAGGTGATCCTTCACCATCCGAGGCTATGCGGCGTTCATGCCGCAGGATACGGACTGGATCTGGCCGGAGGCGTGGTGTTGCCGCAGGAGTTCAAAGAAGGGCTCCACGTCTCTGCGGCTTTTTCCCTTTCCTACCCACAGGATGCGCCCTGTGTCCAGATCCATGACGACCGCTGCGTACCGATGTCCCTTATGGACGGCGAATTCGTCAATGGCCAGGTGTTTCACACCGGTGAAACCAACTTTCTGGAATAAATGCTTGAGGCGAACCTTGTCACAAGCCTTGACCGTGTCCCAGCCCAGGCGGCAGTGGGCGGCTGCATCGTTGGTGGACACACGGAGCCGGAGCAGGGATTGGATGTTAGCGATCATCAGATTCGTCAGCCTGGATCGCTGGCTGACCCAGGGCAGGCGTTCCGTCCTATGACAGCCGCAGCTGCATTGAACCCGCCGGGCTTCAAAGTGAACGTACACGCGTTCCCGCGTCTCTCACAATCCGTCGCGTGCTTTCGTGAATTGAGGAACACCGTTTACCGCAAGCGGGGCAGACTGCTTCGCACACAGGTTCCAAGTAGATGTGAATGCTTCCGTCCGCTTCTCGTTTCATGTCTTTGATGAAAGAACCGGGGCAACGGAGCTGGGAGAGAAAATCGAGTTTAGGCGGCAGGGATGAATTTGTTAAACCGGACACAGCGGTGGCGTCGTTACATTGACAGTGTGGTGACTTCAATGACCTTAACGGCGTTCACCGCCTTTTGTTTTTGTCCTTTTTCTAGTCCCGAATTCCCTGATCCGGAAAACGCTTCAAATGGCTCGCTGCAGGCTGTTTGCGAGCGAGAGCGATATTCGATTTGAGGTAGTTCTTCCCGCTATTCCTTGAAGAACCTATTTCTTGGAATTCGTTAAAGTAATTAAATTTATTTGCATCGATTATCATTTTTTCCCGCTATCCACCCGTTTTACTTTTGAGGGAAATTCCTTTTAAGAAAAATTTATTTTTTGATCGCAATCAACAGTTTTTAAGTGTTATTTAACTACACTTGTTTTGCAAGCGCTGGGATTTCATCACCTTTTAAAGCCGGAAATGCAGCGGCTAGGGGGGGACCCCGCCGGCCCTGCCCTCCATACACAGAAAGGATTTGACGTGAAACACGGCTTACTGAGACCCGCTGGGAGTCAAAGCAAACCACCAGACCCCGCCCCGCGCGGATGCACGTCGTTGCTTCCAGACGCAACCCTCTCTCTGCCGCTCTCATTTTCACGTCCCGCGCAGTCTCCTTTCCGCCTTCCTTCCGGCGCATGCATCAGCCGCAAGCATTCCTACAGCAGTTCATCCGTTTCAAGACCCCGCCAGTGCAGGGGTCAAGGGGAGTCCTCTACTACCTCCCTGGCACTTGAGCACTACAACGAATTTTCCGACGGTCTTTATTTCGGCTCTTTCCGCAAGGTGTACGTGCGGACGGACTCGATTCAGTCCCCAGAGAATTTCCGATCGTTTTTCTCAAACCAAATCAAAGGAGCTTTCTCATATGAACAAAATCTATAGAGTTGTCTGGGACACCTCCCGAAACATGTTTGTCGTCGCCAGCGAATTTGCAAGATCGCACAAGAAGGCCGCCCGCAAAGCCGCGACAGCAGTTCTTCTTGGAGGGATTGCTGCAACTGGTATGGGGGTGGGTACGTCTTATGCCGCGCAGATCAAAGATACAACTGACGGCATTGCTATTATTGAGGAGGGTGATGGGCCGGTCAGCGGAAAAACTTTAATCTCAGTCGAGGAGGGAACCGGGGTCACGGTTATTCAAGACAAATCTGGATACAATTCCGTCACCTTGGATCCGCGGGGCCAGTCCCAGTCCATTACCTTCAAAAGTGGTGAACACACCACGGTCACTAAAAAGGCTTCCGACCTCATCTCGAAGGGCGACGACGCCGAGCTGGGAGCTCTGACGGCCACGACAATTGACACTTCGGGCGATATCAAAACCTCGGGGACTTTGTCCGGGGGTTACGCCGTAATCAAAAATTCATTGGAGGCCGGCTCTGCTACAGTTACTGGAGCTTTGAGCGCCGGTCAAACTACTGTTAGCAGCTTAGATGCCCGCTCCGGAGACATTAGGACCACCGGAAACCTGAGCGCCGGCGCAGCCACAGTGACCAGCATCAACAGTGACGCAACAGTCGACGGAACCACTCTCGCAGACATCAAGACCAAAGCACTGGACGCCGTCCAGTACGATTCGACAACCAGCCAGCTGTCCTATGGAGGAAGCTCCGGCGCCAGAACGACTGTTGATAACCTTACGTTGAAGGGGACTTTGGACGCGGGAGCGACCACAGTCTCCAGCCTTGACGCCGGTGCAGGAACCATCAAGACCACGGGCGACCTCCAGGCCGGAACCGCTGAAGTCAGCGGCAAACTTCAGGCGGGCTCCGCCGCCGTTACGGGGGCTCTTTCAGCCGGAGAGACAACACTCACCAGTACGCTCGATGTCACCGGCGCCACTAATCTCAAAAGTAGCCTGACGGTCGCCGGTACCACAACTCTTAATAACACACAGGTAAACGGCGATCTCACGGCTACCGGGCAAATCAAGGGCAAGACCGGCTACTTCGGCAATGAGACCCAGCACGTCTCCATTGCTGACGGCAGCATCACAGCTACCGGAAAGATGACGGCTGCCACCGGAAGCATCGGGGCTGTCAGCTTCACTTCTGACGGTAATGTAAGCGGCGTCAACACCCTGAGCGCAAATACCATTTCCAGTACAAACGGAGGCAAGCTGGGAACCGTGCAGATCACTTCTGACGGGAACGTCTCCGGCGTCAATAAACTGACCGCTACAAGCGGAAGCATTGGAACCGTCAACGTCTCCTCTGATGGGAATGTGACTGGGGTCAATAATATGACCGTCGCAGGGACGACGACCACCCGCGATCTCACTGTAACAGGAGCCTTCAACACCGACAAGGTTCATGTCGGACATGAAGACGACAACTATACCGATATCGATAAGGGCAAGATTTCGAACAAGTCTTCCTCCACGACTCAGTCGGAATCTGCTTCGCTGGACTACAGCGGTCTTGAACTGAAGCTGAATGACTCTTCCGACAGCTCGCAGCTCGGCCTTAACGCCTCTTCCAGCAACGTCAGCCTCTCTGTGACTGACAAAGATGACAACTCCGCTTCCTCGGCTGTGACCGCCACCTCCATCACGAATAAGGTGGCAGACAAAGCAGGGACCAACTCCGTCACTGAGGCCAGCACGCTTCAGAACGGTGCTGCCCAAAAGAGCACGACGGTGGCCGGCACATCTTCCTCCACTTCTATCGTTCAGACGGCTGAAAACATCACGCTGACGGCCTCGAACGGCACAGTCAAGACTGCTGCTCAAACGATAGAGAATACCTCGACGGGTGACACCACCAACACGGTCGGCGGCAACCAGAGCAATGAGGTCAAAGGCACTCTCACGGAGAAAGTGGCTGGGGATGTGAGCGAGACTTACGGCTCGAACCTGACCACTTCCGTCGCCAAGGATCAGACCACTACTGTGGGCGGTGCCCAAGTTACCAATATCACCAAAGATCAGACCACGACGGTCGGCGGCGCCAGGACTGACACTGTCACCGGCAAGGTCACCGAGGACTTCAAGTCCGACATGGAGACCAAGGTGGCCGGCTCCCAGGTGACCAGCGTCACCAAGGATCAGACCACGACGGTGGGCGGCGCCAGGACTGACACTGTCACCGGCAAGGTCACCGAGGACTTCAAGTCCGACATGGAGACCAAGGTGGCCGGCTCCCAGGTGACCAGCGTCACCAAGGACCAGACCACCACGGTCGGCGGCGCCAGGACTGACACCGTCACCGGCAAGGTCACCGAGGACTTCAAGTCTGACATGGAGACCAAGGTGGCCGGCTCTCAGGTGACCAGCGTCACCAAGGATCAGACCACGACGGTCGGCGGCGCCAGGACTGACACCGTCACCGGCAAGGTCACCGAGGACTTCAAGTCCGACATGGAGACCAAGGTGGCCGGCTCCCAGGTGACCAGCGTCACCAAGGATCAGACCACGACGGTGGGCGGCGCCAGGACTGACACCGTCACCGGCAAGGTCACCGAGGACTTCAAGTCTGACATGGAGACCAAGGTGGCCGGCTCCCAGGTGACCAGCGTCACCAAGGATCAGACCACGACGGTGGGCGGTGCGCTCACGCAGACCGTGACCGGTCTCGTGACGGAGAACTACAACGGCGGCCAGACGACCAATGTCACCGGCGACCGGACGATCACCATTACCGGCAATCAGAGCGCTACGATTGGCGGCAATCTTGACAACCGTGTCACCGGCGCCATCACCAACAGCGCCCAGTCAATCGCCAATACGACGGTCGGCGATCTGACCAACACGGTCGGCGGCAATCTGACCAACAACGTCACCGGAGCTTACGGAGTCACTGCTGGATCCATCAGCAACATGTCCAGCACGACGATTGTCCAGCAGGCTGGACAGTCCATCACGCATACGGTCGGCTCGACCAGCATCGTGATGACCGACGGCAAGGTCGACGCAGGCGGAGCTCAGTTCACCAACCTCGCTCCGGGAACCCTCTCCAAGGACTCCACCGATGCCGTAGTCGGCAGCCAGCTCTGGGCCACGAACCGCCGCATCGACAACCTCAATGAGGACATCGACAAAGCCGGCGCCGCAGCCGCCGCCCTGGCCGCGCTGCACCCGCTCGATTTCGATCCTGATCACAGGTTCTCGATCTCCGCGGGCCTCGGTCACTACAAGAGCAGGGAAGGCGTGTCGATCGGCGCCTTCTGGTATCCGACCGACACGGGCAATCTGCTGATTTCGGCAGGTTACGCCGCGTCGGCTTCGGACAGCCACATGGTGAACATGGGCGTTTCCTACCGCTTCGGCGGCAGCTACAAGCATCCGGCCGACAGCCAGGCGAAGCTCGCAGAAGCCGAAGCGAAGAACCGCGCCCTCGAGGCCAAGCTTGCGGCTCTGCAGACGAAGTTCGACGCTCTGGCATCGAAGGTGGACTCGCTGACTGCCGCCAAGTAACAAAAAGGCAAAACAGCCTGCCGGGCTGCTCCATCCGAATCGGAACTTTCGGATTACGCAGCCCCGGCAGAGGTTCACAGGCCCTTCAGACATCTTTATCTGAAGGGCCATTCTTTATTCTGTCCGGCTCAGAGCCTCTTCTGGACTCTGCCCTGCGGGTTCATCCTGCGCGGTCCGGGCATGGCCCGGTTCAGCCGCCGGCACTAAAAAAACTCCTCGGGACCTCGCAGGGCCCCGAGGAGCGCTCGGACAAAAAAACAGGAAAGGCCTTTTAAAATTAATTCTTTCCCCGGCTGAGCGACCCGCACCGTGTCCGACTGGCACGGTGCCGTCTCTGGTGCTCAGGCCAGCCCGGTCCGGGATTGCGGCCCACACATCGAAAGACCGCAGCTCACAGGGGCCGCAGCCTTTCGACCCTCCTTATTTTGGCTGCATGTCGAACTTGTGGCAGTCATTGCACATCAGGACAGGCTTCTGGTGCCCCTTGTGGCAAGCCGTGCACTTCACCTCTCCCAGATGCGAGTCATGGGGGTTCATCTTCATGGCCGCGGTTTTCTGCGCCACTTTCTCATAGGAGCCGTGGCAGGCAAGGCATTTCTCCGTCTTCACCCTGGAGCCGGGAGCGGGCGTCTTCACGCCGTGGCAGCTTTCGCATGTTGCGCCGCGGGCCACATGGCGGTCGGCCAGATACGGGCCGTCCGCGGCCATGGCCTGCGCGGCAAAGGCGAGCCCCGCGGCAGCCAGCAGGGCAGCAGTGAGTTTCCTAAGCATCATGTTCTCCTTTTCTTATATGTTCCTGCGCCGCTGCGGCTCAGATCTTCGCGGCCTTCGCCCGGGCGGCCATCTGCTCGGCCGCGATATGGCCGAAGACAGTCGCGCCCCCGAGCTGGGAGCCGCCGATGTAGTCGCGAAAGAACAGGCCTCCGGCGGCGTTACCCGCCGCGTAGAGCCCGGGAATCGTGTTGCCGTCCAGATCCTGGACCTCGGCCTTCGTGTTGATGAGCGGGCCGCCGAAGGTAGCCGTCATGCCGCCTTCAAACGGAATCGCGTAGAACGGGGCCTTTTCGATCTTCGCGGGCTTCCTGTACGTGTTGGGGGGATTGAGCTTTTCAAGCGAATGGGCCTCAACCGCCCGGTTGAAGGCATCGACGGATGCTCGCGTCGCCTCGGGCGGCAGCCCCACCTTTTTGCAGAGCTCCTCGATCGAGTCGGCCTTGCCGTAGGGGTTATGCAGGCGCTCGAACTTCGGGATCGTGGTGCCCAGCACGGGGCAGTCCGCGTCCACGATGGCGAACGCTTTGTTCTCAATAGTCTTCTCGGCGCAGGTCTTCGCCTTGATCACATAGGTGTTCTGCTCGTTCATGAAGCGCTGCCCGCGCAGATCCACGATGATGCCCCGCATCGAGTTGAGGACGTCGGCGGGATTCACATGCGTCTCGGCCACGATGGGGCCGGCGTGGAACTGGTCCATGTTGACAAGCTTCGCGCGCAGCGGCTTCGTGAGCGAGATGTTCTCGCCCGTGGTGCTGCGCGAGCCTCGGATCGCAAGCCTCGAGGCCCAGCCCCCGATGTACATGTCGGTCATCTCGGGGTTGGCGGAAAAGCCCCCCGTCGCGATCAGCACGCCGCCCTTCGCGCGGAAGATTCTGCGGCCGCCCTCGGCCTTCGCCACCACGCCGGTCACGGCGCCTGTCCGGTCGGTGAGCAGCCTCACCGCGGGATGCTCGAAGAAAAATTTAATGTTTTTTCTCTGCCTCGCGGCCTTGAGCAGCGTCTTCACCAGCGTGCCGCCCCCGGTTCCGCCGCCTTTGGTCACGCGGTGACCGCGCCCGAGCCGCGGCCAAGGGCTCATCCGGATCTTCTCGAACTTCACGCCGATTTTATCGGCGAGCCAGTCGACGTCCGGCCCGATGCGGTCGGCGTAGGTCTCGGTGAGCCTGCGGTCGGCGCGGCCGGCCGAAACCTTCATCATGTCGGCGATGAACGCCTCCCTCGAGTCCTTGATGCCCTGTGCCTTCTGCTGCTTCGTATTCCAGGCGTTGAGTGTCCCCAGCGCATAGATCGCGTTCCCGTCGGGCCGCTCCCGCTTTTCGAGCACGGCCACCCTCGCCCCGAGGTCTGCGGCCCAGATCGCAGCAACCAGCCCCGCGCAGCCGGCGCCAATGATCACCGCGTCAAACTCCCGCCCCTCGGCCCGCGCCGCGCGGCGGGCCCCCGGAGCAGCCAGGGCCGGAAAGCTGCCGGCCGCCGCCAGCGCCACCGCGCCGCCGATGAGCGAGCGCCTTGTGAGATCGAGCTTCATCTTCTCTCCTCCTTCTTTTTTTCTGCTAAGGGCGCACGGCGCGGCCTTCCTGCAGCGTCTCTGCACCGCACCGGGCGTAAATCTGCTATTCTAAAGGAAAATTGTACTGCTGGGCTCGCGGAAAAAGCCACGCCCCTCCCACAGCCTCAGGTACCTGACAGGGCCTACGCATGAACAGCCGCCTGGTAAACCCTCGCTAAAGCGGCGAGAGCCGTTTGAGCAGAGTGCAGTTTGTTCATCCAACGCTTTTTGCTTGTGGGCTCAGCGGCTGATTCTTTGCTCTCTTCATTCTGAAGCTTGTTCAACACTCCGACGGCAAATTTGTTGAGCAGGACGCGGTTGTAAAGGTAGTTCGCATTTTTGCACTGCGTTCGGTCCTGCTGGAAATTCACGTCGAGGACGTAATGCAGCTCGTTCTCCACACCCCGGTGCCTCCTGACCGCCCGTGCGGCCTGCTCGGCAATCAGCCGGCTGTCCCAGCGCAGCGTGGTGATGAAGTAGCGCTCCTGGCTGGATTCTCTGCCGGTCTTTTTGTCTATTGACTCGGTCACTGCTGCGATGATGCAGCCTTCCTCCAGTCCAATCCAGTGCCCGCACTGCGCCGGCCCGAGCACGGATCCCGGCAGGACGCGAACGCTCCTGCGCTCCAGTCTGCCGTGCTCCAGCGCGGCGTCTCCCGTCCAGGACCTGGCCCGGGTTTCAGTGACGTCCAGAAACGCCATCCGGATGTCATACCAGAGGGTTTTCTGATTTTCCCTGACCGCCAGACAGTAATCGGCCCCGGCTTCCACCAGGGATTTGGCAAAACTCCTCTGCGTATTCATGGCATCCGCAGTCACAACGCACCCGCTCAGGTCCAGTCCTTCGACCATGGAGGCCGCATGGGTGATTTCATTTTCCTTCTCGCCCACGACCTTCTGGCACAGCGCCACTCCGTTTTCCGTATCATGGAAGGCCAGCACAAAGCGGCCTGAGGCGGCTTTTTCCGTACGGCTTGCTCGAACGGCCTGGCCGTCAACGGCCGCAACGCGCGAGAGATATTGGTCCAGCAGCGGGGTGACCAGGCGTTTGTAAAACGAGGCAAATTCGGCCGGGTCAATCAGCATCAGCAGACGCCTGACCGTGTCATGCGGGATGTTTTCCCTGGGAAAATCATCGAAGAGCGCTTCCAAGGCCGCGCGGCTCGATGCCCAGAAATCGGCGATCTGCACGCAGCTGGTCTGTCCCGAAAGACTGGCAAGAAGCGAAATGAGATAAACGTAATCCAGCGGATATACGACCTTGGACTGTTGACGACTGTCCTTGACTTCTGACGCGGAATCAAGCACTGCCTTTACGCCGTCGGGCACAGGTTTCGTTTCCGCGGCCGCGGCCGTCTGCTTTTCCGTTCGAGCAGACGATTTCTCTGCGGCTTTGGCAGCTGTCTCCTTCAGCTCCTTGACCTGCTGCTTGAGCAGGTAGCTCTTGGAGAACTGAAACTTTCCGTCAACCACGACGCCGACCTGCGTGCGGATCTCCTTCCCGCGCTTCTTCGATGGATCGTAGACGTACTTCGATTTGAAAACGTAGTAGCGCTTGTTGGTGGCGTTCCAGTTCACTCGGCAGCCTTCGGGAATCAGCTTCAGGATCTTCTGGTCGACGGGCATTGGGGCCTCCTATGATCTTGATCTATTATAATATATATTATATGTATATTTATAAAAGTCACGGCCTATCCCTTGAGTTTTCAAAATTTTCATTTTTTAGAGCTTGTCTTTCATGCGTTCGCCCTGGGCACCTGACCGCCGCCTTTTCTCCCGCGCCAGGAAGCTTGTTTCAGGCAAAAAAGAAAGGGGCCGCCCGGCCTTCAAGGCAGCCCGAAGCCGCGGAAAGCGCCGGAATCTAAAGCCACGTCCGCTCCAGGGGCGAAGAAGGCCCCGCTGTTTCGCAAAGTTCATAAAAAGATCAATTAAGGCAGTTTCCCGGTGACGCTCCGTGGGAACATTTCTCCTGTTCATTTCCGCCCGGCCCGCGCGCTAAAGCGCAGAAGGTAGGCCGGGAGCGGCAAGGAGACAGCAATGGACAAGAAGCGTTTCATCCGATGGGCCCTTGGCGCCCTTTCCTCCGGCGTCATCGCGCTGGGCGACGGAACGGCCGCCGCTGCGGACACCCCCGGGCCCTCGCGGGCGCCCGCGGAAACCATCCAGGCCTCGAGCCTCTCCCAGGCCTGGGACAAAGTCTTTCCCGAGGACGCCCGGGTCGCCCACCGCAAGGTGGTCTTTCACAACCGCTACGGCATCACGCTCGTGGGCGACCTCTACGAGTCCAGAGCCCGCTCCGCCGGGCAGAAGCTGCCGGCGATTGCGCTTGCAGGCCCCTTCGGCGCGGTGAAGGAGCAGGTCTCGGGCCGCTACGCGCAGGAGCTCGCCGCCCGCGGGTTCCTCACGCTCGCCTTCGATCCGTCGTTCACGGGCGAGAGCGCCGGGCAGCCGCGCAACACCACCTCCCCCGACATCAACACGGAGGACTTTTCCGCCGCGGTGGATTACCTGCTCAACAATCCTGAAACGGACAGAGGGCGCGTGGGCATCCTCGGCATCTGCGGCTGGGGCGGCTTTGCCCTCAACGCCGCGGCGCAGGACCCCCGGATCCGCGCCACGGTGACTTCCACCATGTACGACATGAGCCGCAACATCGCAAACGGCTACTTCGACAACGGGAAGCCGAAGGAAGAGTTGCGGGCGGCCCGGATCGCAGCGGGAAAGAGGATCAGCGCCCAGCGCACGGCCGACTACAGGTCGGGCCTCTACGCCATGGCGGGTGGAGTCCCGGAGAAGCTCCCGGCCGACGCGCCGCAGTTCGTGCGCGATTACCACGACTTCTACAAGACGAAGCGCGGCTACCACCCGAGATCCTTCGGCTCCACGACCGGCTCGACCCTCACCTCGCTGCTTGCCTTCATGAACACCCCGATCAACGTCTACGCCGATGAGATCGAGACCCCGGTGCTCCTGATCCACGGCGAGAAGGCGCACTCGCGCTATTACAGCGAGGATGTCTACAAGCGTCTCACGGGAAAGAACAAGGAGCTTCTCATCGTCCCGGGGGCGGTGCACACCGACCTCTACGACCGCATGGACGTGATCCCGTTCGACCGGATCGAGGCGTTCTTCAGAAAGAACCTCTGAAAAACCCTCCCTGTCTTTCTTTAATCCCGTCCCGCCCCCTGCCGCCCTTCAAGGCTCCGTCTGAAAGAGGGGCCTTGCATCCTAAAGCCTCTTAGAATCAGACCTTGAAGAGGGGAGGAGTCGGCTGTGAGCAGCACGCAGGATTTTTTCAAAAGGGCAAAACGCAGGACCGCGGACAGGGGGCTGCGCCTGCTCAAGCAGGGCAGACGCAGCTTCTGGGGCCTGCTTTTCAGCCGCACAGGGTTTCTGTTGGTGCTCTTTGCCGTGCAGGCCGCGTTCCTGTTCCTCCTCGCCTATCGGCTCGCGGGCTACGCGACGGACTACATCTTCGTGTGGATGGCGGTGAGCGTCCCCATCGTGCTCGCGCTCATCAATAGCCGCATGGATTCGAGCGCGAAAATCACCTGGCTCTTTCTCATCCTGGTGCTGCCGGTGCTGGGGGTGCTGCTCCTGCTCTACACCAAGTACGACATCGGGCACCGAAAGCTCAAGCGCTCGGCCCGGGAAATCGTAAGAAAGACCCGGTTCGCGATCCGGCAGAACCCCGGCACCTGGGAGCGTCTGCGCTGTCTTCACCCCGAGACAGCGGGAATCGCGCGCTTTCTCGCCCGCACCGGCTGCTACCCGGTCTACGAGGCGAGCGGCGTGAAGTACTTCCCGATGGCCGAGCCCGCCTTCGAGGACATGCTCGGGCGGCTCGAACGAGCGAAGAAATTCATCTACCTCGAGTACTTCATCATCGAGGAGGGGATCATGTGGGGTCGCATCCTCGAGATCCTCGCGGAAAAGGCCGCCGAGGGGCTCGACGTACGGGTGCTCTACGACGGGACCTGCGAATTCTCAAGACTTCCGGGTGACTATCCCGAAAAACTCCGGGCCCTGGGGATCCGCTGCCGGGTCTTTTCCCCCGCCTGCCCCTTTCTCACCACGCGGTTCAACTTCCGCGACCACAGGAAGATCATGGTAATAGACGGAGAGTGCGCCTACACGGGGGGCTTCAACCTCGCCGACGAGTACATCAATCTGCACTGTCCCTACGGCGTCTGGAAGGACGCGGGAGTGCGGATCACGGGGCGGGCAGTGGCCACCTTCACGTTGATCTTCCTGCAGATGTGGGCTGACGAGCGGGAGATCGATTCTCTGCCCGACGCGAGGCTGGATTCGCCGGACGACCCCGCAGGCAGCGGGTTCGTGATCCCGTTTGCCGACAATCCGATGGACTCCTGCAAGGTGGGCGAGAGCGTCTACCTGTCGATCCTCAACCGGGCTCACCACTACGTGCACATCATGACCCCGTACCTGATCCTCGACGGCGAGCTAGAGACAGCTCTGCGGCTCGCCTCGAGCCTCGGCATCGACGTGAAGATCATCGTCCCGGGGAAAAATGACAACCCCTTTGCCGATGCCCTTGCGCGATCACACTACCTGGGGCTGCTCGAAGCCGGGGTGAAGATCTACGAGTACACGCCGGGTTTCGTCCACTCAAAAGTCTGCACGAGCGACGGCGGCCGCGCCTTCGTGGGCACGATCAACCTCGACTATCGTAGCCTTTACCACCACTTCGAATGCGGAGTGTTCCTGCGCGAAGCGGACTGCATCTCCGAGATTGAATCCGATTTCCAGGCCACGCTCAGGCAGTGCCGCCGCATCACCCGCCGAAGCGTCCGGCACGAAAAAACGGGCCGCCGGCTCCTCGGGGCCGTGCTCAACGTGATCGCGCCGCTGATGTGAATCGAGCGGGCCTCGTCCGGGCGCCCTTTCAGGCCTAGAATCGGAGCTGTGCGGCAGAGCGGCTCTGCCCGCTCTCAGTGCGTTTCCTTTTTAGGAGAATCAAGATGATGCGCCAGATGCTTATCATGCTTGCGGCCGCAGCCTTCAGCGCGGCCTCCTGGGCCGCCGCCCCCTCGCCCGCTGCCTCGAGCCCTCAGGCGGGCTCCTCCGCCGGCGCCGTCTCCCAGACGGGCGCAGCCGTGAAGGACACAGGCCGCAGCGTCGGGCATTTCTTCCGCGACGTGACCCGCGAGACCGGCCACTTTTTCCGCGACACCACGAAAAAGATCGGACATGCCACCTCCGGCGCGGTGAAAGGCGCCAAGGAAGGGCTCGAAGGGTCGGAGGCGGCCTGCTCGAAAAGCAGCAAAGGCCGTTGACCCACGTTCAGGAGCTCCAGACATGCCGCAGCAGAAGAATCTGGGAGGACTCGCCCCGCAGGCCGCCCTCGAGTACATGAAGAAAACCCCGGATCTCATCATCGTGAACGTCGCGGGCCGGGGCTTTTACGACAGAAATCACTTCGAAGGCGAGGTCAACATCCCGACCGAAGACCTGGGAGAGAAAGAGTCAAAACTCCGGCTGCTCGCCCTGCCCTCCGGGAGGCCCGTCATGCTGCACTGCCGCCGCGGCCATATGGTCGTCGGCTGGTTCGAGGTCCTTCGGCAGCTGAGGCCCGACATTCCCGAGGTGTCCTACATCGCGGGCGTGCCGCCTTTTGACGAGTACAACGACTGGAAGCGGGGCTGGTAGGCGGAGGGGAAGCCCTCCTGCCATACTGAAAAGTTATTCACGTGCATGCACAAAAATAATAAAAGATATTGAAACAATTACTTAGAGAGTCCTAGTGATATATTTTCCATAAAGCGCCCAGGACCTGGGCCGCGCACACTGTTTTTTTTGAGGAGACCTACAACATGACTATTTCCAAGCGCTCGCTTCTAAAGGGCGTCGGGACGGCTGCGCTCGCGTCCCTCGTCCCGGCCGAAAGCCAGGCCGCCGAGACCCCCTCCTCCTTCCGGCAGGCCCCCGTCGTCGGCTGCCGCCGCGTCGCGGCCTCCGAGGCCAAGGCAGATACGGCGAAGGTGTACTTCTCGCGCAAAATCGACGCCGAGACCCTCATCAGGCTATACAAGCTCGTGAACGCCGGCATCACGGGCAAGGTGGGCATCAAGCTGCACACTGGCGAAAAGCACGGCCCCAACATCCTGCCGCGCGACATGGTGCGCGCCTTCCAGGCCCAGATTCCGAACAGCGCGATCGTCGAGTGCAACACGCTCTACCACGGCGACCGCTACACCACGAAGGGCCACCTCGAGACCCTGAAAGTGAACGGCTGGACCTTCTGCCCGGTCGACATCATGGACGCGGACGACAAGTACGTGGACTTCCCCGTGAAGAACGGCCTGCGGCTCAAGAAAGTCGCCATGGGGGCGCACCTCGCGAACTACGACTCGCTCGTGGTCCTCACGCACTTCAAGGGCCATGCGATGGGAGGCTTCGGCGGATCGCTCAAGAACATCGCAATCGGCTGCGCCTCGGGCCGCGTCGGCAAGGCCGAGGTCCACGGGGTGAAGCCCTGGTCGACCGACCTCGACTGGGGCGCGATGCCCATGAAGGATCAGTTCATGGAGCTCATGGCCGACTCCGGGAAGGCGACCTGCGACCACTTCGGGCGCCACATCACGTTCCTGAACGTGATGCGCCGCATGTCGGTTGACTGCGACTGCGCGGGCACGAGCGCGGCCGAGCCCACCATTCCCGACATCGGGATCCTCGCCTCGACCGACATCCTCGCGATCGACCAGGCCTCCTGCGACCTCGTCTACGGCTCGGGCCACAACCACGACCTCGTCGAGCGCATGGAGTCCCGCCACGGCCTGGCGCAGCTTGACGCGATGCGCAGGAACCGCATGGGGGCGTCCACCTACCGGCTGATCGAAATCTAAAGCGCGGCAAAGCCTCTGCACTTCTTCATAGGGCCTGCCTCCGGAGCGCCGGAAGCAGGCCTTTTTCGTGCGTCGGGAAAGGAGGGGAAAGGCGCCATGTGTTATGCAAATAAATAATTACAAAAAATTATTAATGCATATTTTCTATCGAATGAAGTAGGCCTGGAGCAAGGGCCGGCGCCTCAGCCGGAAGAACTTTCTCAAGGCCCGGGCCCGATGCCCTTTCATTTCTCCTTTTTGGACACTGCCATGAAAAAAACGAGTCTCATTTTTCAGGCCGCGCTCTTTGCCGCCGCTTTTTCGCCGCCCTTCCAGCCGCCCGCGCGGCCGATGCGCCCGAGCCTGACGCGCAGACCGTGCGCGAGATCACCCAGTCGCTTGAAAAAACGGGCGGCACCGTCTTTCCGATCGGCCGCCTCAACACGGCCTACGCAAAATACTTCACGGGAACCACCTGCCTCGCGAGTCTGGGCGGCGACAAGGCGCTCGGGGTCTCGAACGTCACCTTCGCCCCGGGCGTTATCAACCACTGGCACATCCACACCACGTCCTGCCAGGTCTTCACGACGGTCTCCGGACGCGGCTACTACCAGATCTAGGGCGGGCCCGCGCGCTAAGTGAAGCCGGGCGACACGGTCACGATCCCCGCGGGAACCAAGCACTGGCACGGCGCGGCAAAGACGGCTGGTACCAGCACCTCTCGATCATGGCGCCGTCCAAAACCGAGTGGCTGGAGCCGGTCGACCCCGCCGAGTACGCGCGGCTCAAGTAATCCCCGGAGGCGCCCTCAGCCGAGCGCGGTGTCGAGCACCATCATGAGGAGGAACCCGCCCAGCACGGAGAGCGTCCCCTCGTGATGGTGCGAGTCGAGCGAGCAGGCGGGGATGAGCTCCTCGACCACTACGTACATCATGGCGCCCGCCGCGAAGGCGAGCAGCCACGGCATCATCGGGCCCGCCGAGCCCGCGAAAAGCGCGGCCGCGATACCGAACACCGGCTCGGCCGCGCCCGACATCACGCCCCAGAAGAAGGCCCGGCCGCGCGTTTTTCCGGCCTCCAGCAGCGGCAGCGACACCGCCGCCCCTTCAGGAATGTTCTGGATGCCGATGCCAAGGGCGAGCGCCGCGGCGGCCGAAATCTCGACCGGATCCTCGGTAAGCCCTGCCAGCGCGGCCGTAAGCCCCACCGACATCCCCTCGGGCACGTTGTGCAGCGTGATCGCGAAGACTAAGAGCGCGGTCCGGGGCAGCCTCGACTTCGGCCCCTCGGGCGAAGCCTCCATCGGGTGCTGGTGCGGCAGCAGCCGGTCCATGAAAAGCAGAAACAGAGCGCCGGCCGCAAAGCCCCCGGCGGGCGGCAGCCACCCCGGCAGCCCCAGCTTCACCGCGGCCTCGGCAGAGGGAATGAGAAGGCTCCAGACCGAGGCCGCAATCATGATGCCCGCGGCAAACCCGAGCGAGGCCCGCTGCAGGGCGGGAGAGGCCCTGCGGCCGGAAAAAAGCGCAACCGCCGCCCCGAGCGCCGTCATCGCGAAGGCAAAGCCCGTACCCTTCACGGCGTAGAGCAGGGCGTCAGCAGGAACAGAGAAAATCATGGCTATTAAATAAGAATGGCTATCATTAACAAATAATAACGGAACTCCCCAGCGCCCGTCAGCCCTTCCCGAAAAGGCTGAAGAGCAGGGCATCGGCCTTCCGCGTGCGCTCCCGCGCGGCCTCCTTTTCCTTCCGGCACCACCAGAGCGCGAAGGCGTGCAGCTCGTCGGAGAGCCCCTCCCGGTCGCGCCGGGTCACGATCGAGAACTCCTGGGGTTTTCGCCTCCAGCCGCGCAGCACCGGCACCACCTCGCCCGACTCGAGCTGAGGCAGCAGGTGCTGCGGCACGCAGTCGACCACGATGCCCAGGCCCTCGAGCATCATGTGGTTGAGCGTGAGCTGAGCGTCCGTCATGAAGACGTTCTTCCACTTGAGGGCGGGCGAGATCTCCCCCGCGCTGTCGTAAAGATAGCTCGTCCTCTGGTGCATCCCCTGCCGCAGCAGCAGCCCCGTGTGGTTCTTCAGGTCTTCGATCGTCTTCGGCTCCCCGCAGCGCTCGACGTAGCCGCGGGAGGCGAGCGGAACGGCCACCGCCTGGATGCAGAACCGGATCACGAGCTCGGGGCTCGCGATCGGGCAGTCGATCAGCGCAATGTCGATGCGTCCCGAGAGAACGTCCTCCACGGAGCAGGCAGAGCGCAGGTAGAAGTGCACCCCCGGATGCTCAAGCGAGTACTGGAAGAGCTGATCATGAAGATAGCACTGGTTGGGATCGGTGGGGGCCGCCACCGTGATGAAGCTGTTCGTGTCCTCGTCGAAAAGCTCCCGCAGGTCGAGGAGCCCGCTCGAAAGCGGATTCACGGTGTCGGCCACCACGCGGCCCCGGGGCGTGAGCTTGAAGGGCCGCTTCGAGCGGTCGAACAGGGCGTAGCCGAGCGCCTGCTCGATCTCCGCCACCATGTGCGAGACCGCAGCCGAGTCCAGGTCCAGGAGCCGGGCCGCGACTGAGATGGCCCCGGTTTTGGCAACGGCGAGAAAAGCACGCCAGGCGAGCAGATTATCAAGCACTGACTTCAATGAAACACCTCGCAGCGGGGAGCGCCGCAGCCTGCACCGAGGGCAGGCCCCTGGTGCGGCCGCCGGGAGCGGCGCGGGGGAAGGACTTTCTTGCGCTGTGCATCAAATGCGACCGTTGCACAAGCGCCTGCCCGCTGCACGCGATCGGCCCGGCCTCCGTCACGGACGGGTTCGTGCAGATGCGGACCCCGAGAATGGATTTCCACCACGGCTGGTGCAATTTCTGCATGAAGTGCACAGAGGCCTGCCCCACCGGGGCGCTCGAACCCCTTGCGGAACCCGGCCCCTTCGACCGCCCGAAGGCGATCGGCACGGCCGAAATCACCATAAACTGCATCGCGCTTCGCAGCGGCGGCTGCACCAAGTGCTACGAGGCCTGCAATGAGGGTGCGATCACGCTCAACGACGACAACGTGCCCGTGGTCGACCCGGAGCTCTGCACGGGCTGCGGGCTGTGCATGGACCTCTGCTACAAAAACGCCGTGAAGCTCGAACCCGCCTCGCTTGAAGAAGCCGCCTCGGGCGAAGAGACGCTCGAATGCGAGCGCGCGGCCGGAGAAGACTCCGGGGGCAGCTCGGGCGGCGCCGACGACTGGGGAAAGCTCGAGAGCATGTTCACGGTCCCGGTCTCCAGGACCTGACGGGCAGCCCCGCAAAGCCTGAGGGAAAGCTCGGAAGCCGCGGAGAAAGGCGCTTTTCCTTTTTTCAGCGCCCCGCGGCGCGCGCCTTCTCGACCAGCGCGGCGATGGCGCGGATGTCGGCGGGCAGCGTCCGGCAGCACCCCCCGATGCAGCGCGCGCCCAGCGCGAGCCACTCGGGGACGAACCGCTCCCAGCCTTCGGCGGCGCCCGCGCCGCCCCCGCCGCAGAGGCACTTCCAGGTCCTGGAGCCCGCATCCCAGGTCTCTCCCGAATTGGGATAGGCAATGAGGGGCTTGCCCGTCCCGCGGGCGAGAAGCCTCAGGGCTCCGGAGACCTTCTGCCGGGGCACGCAGTTCACGCCCATCGCCTCCACCCGGGAGACGGCATCGAGAACCCTCGCAAGGTCGTCAAGCGGCGTGCCGTCCGGCATCCGCGTCCCGCTCTGGTCCAGCGTCACCGTGACCCAGCAGGTGAGCGGAAACTCCTCGAGCAGCGAGAGCACCGCCTCGATCTCGTCGAGCCTCGGCTGCGTCTCAAAGGCGATGAGGTCGGCCCCGGCGCGGCAAAGCGCCTCCAGCCTCAGGCGGTGGAAGCGCCGGTAGTCCTCCGCCGAAAGCCTGTAGGCGCCCGTGTATTCGGAGCCGTCGGCAAGAAAGGCGCCGTAGGGGCCGGCCGAGCCCGCCACGAGCGTGCCGGAAAAGCCGGGACCGGAATCGCGCGCGGCCCCGCGCGCGAGCTCAACGGAACGCCCGATGAGCGCCGCGGCTTCCCCGGGGCCGATCCCCCTTCGGGCAAAACCCGCCTCGGAAGCCTGATAGCTCGCCGTAATCGCGATGTCCGCCCCGGCCTCGAAATAGCTTCGGTGGACCGCGCGTATCTCCTGCGGGGAGTCGACGAGCGCCTTCGCCGTCCAGAGCGGGTCCTTCAGGTCGAGCCCCCGGACCTCGAGGGCAGTCGACATGGCCCCGTCGATCACGGCAAAGCGCCGCTTTTCGAGCAGTTCAGACAGCGGAGCGCGCATCGTTATTCCTCCTCTCAAAGCCGGACCCCGGCCCGGCGTCCGGGGCGGGCCTTTTTCGGGGCTTTTAGTACCCGATCGTGAAGCGCTCCCGGTGGTGGGCGGGCTGCTCGAGCTCGTCGACCATCGCCTTGGCGTAGTCGGCGTAGGAGATGTGGCTCGTCCCGGTCTTCGGATCCACGATCAGGTCGTCGCCGCCCAGCCGGTAGGCTCCGGTGCGGGCTCCCTCCTCGAACTGCCCCGCGGGCGAGAAAAACACCCAGTCGATGTCCTTTTCCTCTCTCAGGGTGTTGAGGTAGAAATCCCCGAGCGGGCGGACGCCGTCCATGATAGCCTCCGGAATAGCCCCGGAATCGACCACCCGCAGCCCCGGGGCGCAGAAAAGCGTGCCCGCGCCGCCCACGATCAGAAGCCGGCCCGCGCCGGAGGCCTTTGCGGCCTCGAGGATCTTCGGGTAGTTCTCTTTGATGAGCCTGCCGATCTCAGGATTCGCCCAGCCCGGGTTGTAGGCGGAAATCACCGCGTCCGCGCCCTTTTCAGCCGCGGCGAGCTCTTTTTCCTCGGCCACGTCGAGGCTCACGGCCTCAAGGCCCGGCGACTTCTGGAGCTTCGAGACATCCCGCACCACGGCCTTCACCTTGTGCCCGCGCCCGAGCAGTTCCTTCAAAATGGCGCGTCCGACCGTGCCGGTCGCGCCGATCAATACCACATGTGCCATTTTTTATCCTTTCGATGAGTTAGAAATGAGAGGGTCTGGGTGCAGGGGCAGCCCGCCCCCGCCTTTCCGCTTTTACTGCCAGGGCGCCTTCTGGTCCTTCACGATCTGGCCGTCGGTCATCGTGAAGCCCTGGAGGCTCCCGGCCCGCGCCTGGATGCAGATGTAGGTGAGCCCTTCCTTGTCCGAGGCACGAATCGCGCGGGCGCCCTGCGGGTCGATGCGGAAGGCCGTGCCGGCCTTGATCGGCGTCACCGTGCCGTCGACGTAGAGCTCGCCGCTGCCCTCGGTCACAACGTAGATCTCCTCGTTGCCGGTGTGGCGGTGCACGAAGGGGACGCCGCGGCTGCCGGCCGGCAGCCGGTTCACGGACACCTCGGCCGAGGTGAGGGAGAGCGCGTCATGGAGCTCGACGCGGGGAGCGGAGACATCCGTCTGGGTCACTTTGAAATTCGTCATGTTTTTGTCCTTATTTTGTTCGAAAACGAACGATTGATTAAAAAAAATCCCTTGTTTTTTTACTTCGGCCTGCCGTCTTCCCCGGCGAACGAAGCGGCGCAGCGCTCGAGGAAGTCCTCGAGCGCGGCCACCTCGTGGCCGCGCAGATTCCGGGTGAGCCGCTCATTGAGCCGCCGCGAGATGCGCTCCTCGCGCTCCCTGAAGGCGCGGCCCTTCTCGGTGAGCCAGACGCCCACCGCGCGGCTGTCCTCCTCGGAGGGGCGCTTTTCGACGTAGCCCGCGGCTGCGAGCCGGTCAACCAGCACCGACACCGTGGACTTGGTCCTGCGGGCCGCGCGGGCGAGCTCCGACACGCTCAGGCCGTCCCGGAGGTAAAGCGAGTTGAGGATGTCCCCGTGGGCGGGCGTGAGGTCTGCGGCGCCCTCCCTGCGGAGCTCCCCGCGGATGAACTCGTTCGCGTTCTCAAGGAGCCGCGAGGCGAGCCAGACAATTTTTGTGTTCTGTTCCATGGAGTGAAAATATAGTTCGTATACGAACAATTGTCAAGCCCTCTTCCTCGCCGGGGAAAATGCCCCAGGGGTTAGACTTTTCCCGTGGCGGGGAAAAAATCCTTCAGCCTCCTTTCGGGAGAAAAGTCATGGAATTCGCTGAACTCGTGAAAGCCCGGCACTCGGTGCGGCTCTTTCGGCCCGACCCGGTGCCTGCAGAAGTTCTTCGCTCCATCGTGCGTGACGCGCAGCGCGCTCCCTCCACCGTAAACGCCCAGGACTGGCGCGTCTGGATCGCGGTGGGCGGGGCCCTTGAGGCGATTCGCTCCGAATACCAGGCGAGGACCAGCAGGAACGAGCCGCGTCGCCCGGACTTTCCGCCCACCTCCGGCGCGGGGTGGTCTGCGGCCGCCCGCGCCCGCCAGAAAGCCTTCTCGGCCTCGCGCACGGCTGCCGGCCTCAACGCGGTGAAGATGGCCTCCCAGGCGCAGCTCTTCCACGCGCCGGCAGTCGCCTACATCACGATCCCGGACCCCGCGAACCTCTGGGCGGTCCTGGACGCCGGGGGCTTTGAAGCGATGTTCCTGCTTTCCGCCGCGAACCACGGCCTGGGCGCGGTCCCGGCCTACAACCTCGTCACCTGGCCCGGCCCAGTCAAGAGCGTTCTGGGGATCCCGGAGAGTGAAAAGCTCGCGATCGGGATTGCGCTCGGCTACGAGGAGGACTGCCCGCTCAACCGCTTCCGCTCAAGCCGCGCGCCGCTCGAGGACTTTCTCGTGATCCGGGACGAGGCGGCCTAAGCGGGGGCGAGCCAGCCCGCGACCCGGTCGAAGGCCCGGCCGACGGCCGGCGGGATGAGCTCCGAGGCGGGCTGTCCGAAGGGGTTCTCCTCGATCGCCTCGGCGAGAAAGCCCGAGTATTCCGACTTCGTCTTTTCCATGCGGCGGCGAAGCGACGAAGGGGGCTCGCGCAGGATCCGCCTTTCCTGGCGGCGCCTCCAGTCCTCACCGCAGCGGGCCCGGTCGGCGTACATGCGCGAGAGAGCAAGCGCGATGAGCCCGCGCAGGCTTTCCCGGGAGGCGAGCTCGCCTTCCATCGCAAGACCCTCCGACAGGAAAAAGAGCCCGCAGCCCGCGGCGGGTCCGCCGGGCAGTCCCTGCTCGGCGAAAACCCGCGAGGCCTGGCGCCGCAGCACCTCCTTCGCATCCCCGTCGCAGTCGCTCACGACAACAAAGGGGCGCTGCATCACCGCCGCCATCCGCAGGTAGGGCTCGTAGCTCTTGCCCTCGACCCCGAGAATCGAGAGCCCGAAGTCCTCGGGCGGGGCGCCGAAGCGCACCCGGAACATGCCGCGCAGCAGCTGCTCCTCGGTGATCCCCTCAGCGAGGATGAGCCCCCGAGCGAAGAGCATGTCGCCGCGGTTCCGGAGAATGAGACGCTTGATGGAGCGGATGTCGGCGGGATCCGTGCGGCGCGGCAGCCACCGCACGCGCACGCGCCCTCCGGCCCGCACCATGAAGCGGTAGTTCAGGGGCTCGATCCCCGAGGCGACGAAAGGCGAGTGGGTGGCAAGGAGCACCTCGCCCGGCAGCTGCCGCAGGTGCCCCGTGATCGAACGCTGCGCGGTCGGGTGCAGGTGCAGCTCGGACTCCTCGACCGCGGTGATGAAGTGGGAGGCCTCCCCGCGCCCGGCCCGCTGCGCGGCCAGGAGCCGCTCGAGCGTGATCGTGGACAGAAGCAGCGCGATGCGGCCCCCGCCGCTTTCCTCGAGAAAGGGCGCGAAGGCCGCGGGCGCCTCGCCCCGGCCGATGAGCGAAAAGAGCCTTTTCACCTCCCCGAGCGTCACCGGTCCCCGGGGGAGCGCGCGAGCGGGGATCTGGCCGTCAAGCACCGAGACAAAGCGCTCAACCGCGGCGCGAAGCGCCCCGAAGTCCTTTTCCTCAAGCCCCTCCTCGGGGCCGCCTGGCGAGAGCTCGCGAAGCGCCCGGCTCACAAACGACCCCGGGCGGCGCAGCTCCGCCGCAAGGCCGCTGCCGGAGCGGACCGGCACCAGCGTGAAGCACGAGGGCGGCTGCGCGAGCACCGCCCCCTCCTCTTCCCTCCAGCGCACGAGCAGCCGCCGCTCGAGCCCTGCGGCGGACTCCCCGGAACCCTGCCTCAGGCGGGTTCGGAAGGCGAAGAATTCGCGCCCGGAGCCCGGCTCGTGCGAGGCAAGCGCCCCGAGCGCCTCCTTCCAGAGGCCCTCGAAGCGCTCCGCGCGGGCACCGTCCGCGCGGCAGGGGACGAACATCAGATCGACCAGGGCCTCCTCGCCCCGCCGACCGGAAGAGTCCACGAAGAAATCAGTTGAAGGCCGGGTGGAGCCGCCCGGCTCGAGCGCGAGCCGCAAAGCGGCAAGCACCGTGGACTTGCCCGCGCTGTTGGGCCCGATCAGGACCGTCTGGGGCCCGAGCGTCATCTCAAGGCTCGAAATGCCCCGAAACCCCCTGATTCTCAGCCGCTCGAGCCTGATCATGGCGCTTTTCCCCCTTATCCCCGCCTTGTTCGTCTGTGCGTCAGGCGGCGCGCTCCTGTCCCCCCCCTTGTCCCTCAGGGCTCATGGGCACGCGCCTTGCCGCAGGCCCATGGTAGCGCCTCCGGGGGCCGCTTTCAGCAGGCTTCGGAGCGAAAGGCGCCCTGCCCCCCGAGCTCCTTCCAGCGCCGCCTGAAGGCGAGCGCGAAGGCGCGGCTGCCGCAGACTTCAACGCGCCCCGTCCCCGGCGGGATCACCAGCGCAGGATCGGCCCGCCGGTGGTCGTCGCCTGTCTCGAACACCCGGAGCTCGATCCCCGCGGCCTCGGCGAGCCGTTTCGCCTCCGGCAGGAACGGCTCGCGCCCGGCATGCCGCACAAACCACCAGAGGGTCGCCCGCGGCGCCTCCCCGGTGCTCCTGCGGCGCGCCGCCGCGGCCTCCAGCCACGCAATAAAGGGCGCGAGCCCCAGCCCGCCAGCGATCCAGCTCTGCGGGCCGCCCGCCTCCCAGACGGGGAGGAAGGAACCCCAGGGTCCTTCGATTTCCAGCTCCGAACCGGGCTTGCGGGCGGCAAGCGCCCGGGTCCAGTCCCCCGCCTCCTTGATCCAGAAGGAGACCGTGCCCTTCCCCGGATCCGCGGCCACCACCGTGAAGGGATGCGGATCCTCGCGGTCACGGGGCAGCGACAGATACGCGAACTCGCCCGGGCGAACGCTGCGCGCGAGGGCGCTCTTCGCGACGAGCACGAACTCGCCCTCGGAGCGCTGCACCGAGACCACTTCGCCCATCGCGCGCAGAGCGCTCCCCGGCCGGCGCCGGATGATCGAGACCGCGGCCCAGGCCCCGAGCAGGGTCACTGCGACGTTGAGCCACCCGAGCGGCATCGCGAGCTCCGTCTCCTTCATGAGCCTCAGGGCGTGCAGGATGAAAAAGAGATAGACCCAGGCCCAGGCCCGGTGGCTCTTCTCCCAGCGCGTCCAGTCGAGCTTCCCGCTTGCGCGGCGCGCGTCGCGCCAGATCACGCGGATCAGGTAGAGCGTGAGCAGGATGCCCGTGAGGGCCCCGAGCGGATGCAGCCAGATCCAGACCGCCTCGGCGAGGCTCCCCATCACGGGCCGCTCGGCCATGCCCGAGACCTGCTCGACGGGCAGGAACGCCACAAAAACCGGCGCCGCCACGTGCAGGAGCGAGGCCGCGGCCATCCCCCAGCCAAGCTTTCGGTGCGCACCCATCAGGCGGTCGAGAGGCTCGCCCCCCACCCGCTCGATCCAGCGCGGACGCGCCGCGATCACGAGAGCCTCCGCCCAGAGAAACCAGGCCGCGAGCCCCGTGAGAAGGAAAATCTGGTGCTGGATGCCGCGGCTGTTCAGCTCAAAGGGAAAGAAAAAGACCCCGGCGAGCCAGAAAAGGGCCGTGAGCCCGAAAAGAACAAGGTTGATGCGAAGCATGGCAAAGGAAGCTCGTTAAATATGCACAAATAATACATATTTAATATGAACCCTGCCTGAAGCCCCGGGCAAGGGGCTTTTTTCTTTTTCTAGAGCTGCTCCACCCGGATTCCCGCCTTCCTGAGGAACTGAATGCCGCGGTCGTCTCGGTAGATCTGGTGGTAGTAGACCGCGCAGATGCCGCACTTCTGGATGAGCAGCGCGCAGTTGATGCAGGGGCTGTGGGTGATGTAGATGCTCGCCCCGTTGGAGGAGTAGCCGTTGTAGGCGAGCTTCGCAATCGCGTTGAGCTCGGCGTGCTGGACCTCGGGCTTGGTGACGAGCTTGCCGTCGATCTCGTCCTCGCAGCAGTTGTCGTAGCCGGTGGGCATCCCGTTCCAGCCAAAGGAGATGATGGAGTGGTTCTTCACAATCACGCAGCCCACCTTGAGCCGGCGCGCATAGCTGCGCTCGGCTGCAATGTGGGCGATCTGCATGTACATCTGGTTGTCTTTTTTGATATCCATGACGCTTCCCCCTTCTTGCGCACTGCCCATCATATCTCAAGGGCCGGGCGGGTCCCGCGCCCGCTCAAAGATACCGTCCGGTGGCGCTTTCCGGGCAGCGCCGCAGGTCTTCGGCCGTGCCCGCTGCGACGATCCGCCCGCCCTTGTCCCCGCCGCCCGGCCCCATGTCGATAATGTAGTCGGCGTTCGCGATGAGGTCGAGGTCGTGCTCGATCACGACAAGGGTCGCGCCCCTGGAGATCAGCCGCTCGAAGACCTCGAGCAGCACCCGAACGTCCTTCGGGTGCAGCCCGATCGTAGGCTCGTCGAAGACAAACAGCGAGCCGTCCTGGGCGCGTCCCGTCTCGCCCGCGAGCTTGAGCCGCTGAGCTTCGCCGCCCGAGAGTCCCGGGGTCTGCTCTCCCAGCCTGAGATACCCGAGTCCCAGGTCGTGCAGGGTCTGCAGGCGCCGCACGACAAGCGGCACCTCCGCAAGAGCCTCGCTCGCCTCGTCCACGCTCATCGCCATGAGCTGCGGCATCGAAAAAGACTGCCCGCTTTGATTCGCCCAGAAAATCTCTCCGGCTTCTGGCGCGTAGCGGGTGCCCCGGCACTCGGGACAGGCGATTTCCACATCGGGCAGGAACTGCACGTCCAGGCTCACCATGCCCGTGCCGTCGCAGCTCCGGCAGCGCAGGCTTCCGGTGTTGTAAGAGAAGGCCCCGGCCCGAAGCCCCCGCTTCTTCGCCTCGGGCGTGCCCGCGAAAAGGCGCCTCAGCTCGTCGTGAACCCCGGCGTAGGTGGCCACCGTCGAGCGCACGTTCACTCCGATCGGGCTCGCATCGATCAGCTTCACCTGCCGGATCCCGCAGAGGTCAACCGAGCGCACGTGACCGGGAAGAGGCCGGTCCGCGGCCGCGGCCAGCAGACCCGGCACGAGGCTCTCCAGCACCATTGTGGTCTTGCCCGAGCCTGAGACGCCCGTCACCGCCGTGAGCCTCCCCTTCGGAAAGTCGACTTTGAGGGGCCGCACCGTGTGGATCGGCCCGGTCTCGAGCCGGATGCGTCCAAGCGAAAAGATCTCATCCCTGGGGACCGGGTGGTGCACCCGCACCGACTCGCGGCTCGAGAGAAAGGGGCCGATCACGGAGCGAGGGTTCGCCGCGAGCTCTGCGGGCTTTCCGCTGGCTATCACCTCGCCCCCGTTTTTCCCCGCGCCGGGCCCCATCTCGATCAGCCAGTCCGCCCTCTTCAGCACCTGCAGGTCATGGTCCACAAGGACGACGGAGTTGCCGTCGGCGACGAGGTCATCCATCACGCCCGCAAGCCCCTCGAGATTGGCGGGATGAAGGCCGATCGAAGGCTCGTCCAGCACATAGAGGACCCCCGTCGTTCTGTTTCTCACCGCACGGGCGAGCGCCATGCGCTGCCGCTCGCCGTTGGAGAGGGTCGAAGCCTCGCGCTCGAGCGCGAGGTACCCGAGCCCGAGATTGAGGAGTCGCCCCGCGGCGTCCCGGAACGAGGCGCAGATCCTTTCCGCCATCGGACGCATTTCGGGCGGCAGGTCTTCGGGGACGCTTTCGACCCAGCCCGCGAGTTCCTCGAGCGGCATCGCGCAGGCTTTATCGAGCGAAATCCCCTGGATGCGGGGCGCCCGGGCGGCTTCCGACAACCTCGTGCCGCCGCAGTCCGGGCAGACCGATTCCTTCAGGAACCGCTCGACCCGCTTCATCCCCTTTTCGTCCTTCACGCGCGACAGGGCGTTTTCCACCGTGTACTTCGCATTGAAGTAGGTGAAGTTCATGTCGCCCGCGGCCCCCGTGGTCTTGTTCTGGTAGACGATGTTCTTCTTCACCGCCGGACCGTTGAAGACGATGTCGCGCTCGCGCGCGGTGAGCTCGCGAAACGGCACGTCGGTCCGCACCCCCATTGCACGGGCAATGTCCTTCATGAGGGACCACATCAGGGTCTGCCAGGGCAGCACCGCGCCCTGGTCGATTGACAGGCTCTCGTCGGGCACAAGCGTCGACTCGTCGACCGTGCGCACGATGCCGGTTCCTGCGCACGTCCTGCAGGCCCCGGCGCTGTTGAAGGCGAGCTCCTCGGCCGAGGGACCGTGGAAATGCGCGCCGCAGACCGGGCAGACGAGCTCCCTGCCGAGCGCGATGCTGATCGAGGGCGGCACGTAGTGCCCGTTCGGGCAGCGGTGGCTCGCGAGCCTCGAGAACATGAGCCGCAGGATGTTGAGCAGCTCGGTGGCGGTGCCGAAGGTGCTTCTCACGCCGGCGATCCCGGGCCGCTGCCGCAGAGCGAGCGCCGCGGGCACGTAGCGCACCTCGTCGACCTCGGCGGCCTGCGCCTGCGACAGGCGCCTTCGGGTGTAGGTGGAAAGCGCCTCGAGGTAGCGCCTCGAGCCCTCGGCGTAGAGCACCCCGAGCGCAAGCGATGATTTCCCCGAGCCCGAGACCCCGGCGATCGCCGTGATGCCGTGCAGCGGCACGTCGACATCAACGTCCTTCAGGTTGTGGACTTTCGCCCCCCTCACTTCTATCGCCGCAGGCTCTCCCCTCGCGCCAGACCGCTCCATGGCACCTCCCTCGATCGTCCTTTTTTCCGCCCTCCTTCCCCTTGCATCCGGCCGCGGAACCGAATGCGGGGAGCGGGTTTTCCCGCCTGTATTACTATATTACACTGTGGATAAATGGCCTTTTTCCGTTTTCTTCTGCAGGAGGCCGCTGACAACGCCATGACGGTCCTTGACTTCACACGGACGATCAGCCCGGGCATGCCTCTTTTCCCTGGGACGCCGCGGCTACGACTTAAAGAAATCGCGGGAATCGGCGGGGAGGGGTACCGCGAGACACAGCTCCTTCTCACCTCGCACACCGGCACCCACATCGACGCCCCGGCGCACATTTTTCCGAGCGGGAAGACCCTCGAGGATTATCCTGCCTCGCAGTTCACAGGCAGTCTCGCCGTGCTCGACTGCACGGGGTTTCCGCCCGGCTCCGAAATTCCCGCTTCCTTTCTGGAGGAGGATCCCCTCGCGCCTCAGGCTGAATTCCTCTTCTTCCGCACGGGCTGGGAAAAATTCTGGGGCGAAAGGCGCTACTTCGAAGCCTACCCGGTGCTCTCCGCCGGGGCCGCCCGGTGGGCGGCGGAAAAAGGCAAGAAGGCGCTCGGCTTCGATACGCCCGGGATCGACCCGGCCGAGGACGCTGCGCTTTCCCTCCACCGGATCATGCTCGGGAGCGGCCGGACGCTGGTGATCGAAAACCTCTGCGGCCTTTCCGCAGCACCCGCGGGGTTTCTTTCCTGCGCGGCGCTGCCGCTTAAATTCGAGGGCTCGGACGGGGCCCCCGCCCGCGTCATCGGCTGGACGCCCTAAGGGGAGGGAGGCTCCAGCGCCCAGGCGATCCCCCGGGCGAGCCGCCCGCAGGGATCGGTGAAGTGCCCGCCCGGGTTCCACTCGAAAGTCGAGCGGATCCCGCGGCGCCTCAGGCTCTCGTAAACCGCTTCCGTCGCCGCGCCCACGCGCGCCATGAGGGGACTGCGCGCCCGGGGCTCGCGAAGCCCCAGCGACAGGTAGACCGCCTCGGGCGCGGGATCGGGCGCAGCCGAGGCGAAGCGCTCCGCAAAGCCCGGGTACCAGAGCGACCCTGAGCACGAGACGAAGCGGCTGAAAGGAGCGCCGCACGTGGCCGCCCAAAGCGCAAAAAGACCGGCCATCGAGTAGCCGGCGAGGATCCGCCCCGAGACGGGACGGGAAAGCGCCGCCTCCAGAGAGGGCAGGACCTCGTCCTGCAACCGCACAAGATAATTCCCGGCTCCTCCGCCAAAGCCGCCCCCAAAGTCCGGAAGCTCCTCGGGCCAGGGCGACAGGTCCCTGTTCCAATCAAGATCCGTGAGGACGGCAAGCACAAAGCCCCGGCAGCCCGCCTTCCGGCAGGCCTCGAAAAGGTCGCCATCGTCGTCCTCGTATTCATTCACGATGACGAGCGCGGGCGCTTCCTGGGGCCCGTCGGCCCAAAGCCTCACCGAGACGCCGCCCGAGCGAAGACTCACCTGCATTTTTTCCCCTCCCTGCCAGCCGCGAAGGCCAGGGGGGCCGGCCCCCGCCGGCGCTCCTTTAAAGCACAGGCTGTTTCATTTTGAAACATTTTCTAAAAATACATAGAATTTGACAATCCCCCTCATAAAAAAGACAAAAGACTAAAAAATGCCTCAACAACACCTGGAAAACATCAATCCCATCTCCTTCAGAGAACTCGTGAGGACGCTCGGCCCCGGCATCATGGCGGCCTCGGCCGCCATCGGCGGCTCGCACCTCGTCTCCTCCACGCAGGCCGGAGCCCTCTTCGGCTTCGCGCTCGTGGGCTTCATCCTTCTCATCAACTTCATGAAGTACCCGTTTTTCCGCGCCGGCCCCACCTGGACCATGGCAACAGGCGACGAGCTACTCGCGGGCTATGCGAAGCTCGGCCGCGGCTGGGTCTGGCTCGTGTGGGCGCTGATGGCCTACGGGGGCTTCACGAGCACGGCGGCCTGCTGCGTCTTCTCGGCCGGGATCCTGCACTACATGTTCCCGGTGATCCCGATGCCGGTGTGCTCCATCCTCGTGATGGTAAGCTGCGCCGCGGTGATCATGATCGGGCGCTTCAAGCTCCTCTCCGAAGTCTCGAAGTTCCTTGTGGCGCTGCTTTCCTTCGTGACGGTGCTTGCCGTGGCGGTCCTGCTCTGCTCGATGAACGCCGACGGCGTCTCCTACCTCGCGGCCGCCTCCTCGCGTCCCGCGGTTTCACCCTGGAATCTCGCAGGCCTGGGCTTTCTCGTGATGCTCACCGGTTGGATGCCCTGCCCGCTTGACATCACGCTCATCCAGTCGTCCTGGATCCGCCGTCAGAAATCCTTGATGCCGGTCTCGAAGGCCGGCGCATTCTTTGACTTCAACACGGGATTCATCGTGACGGCGCTGCTCGCCGCGGTGTTCTGCGTGCTGGGCGCTCTCGTGATGTTCGGCGCCTACCAAAAGCCCATCATGCAGGGAGGCGGCTTCACCAGCCAGCTGATCGACCTCTACGCCGCCTCGATCGGGCGCTGGTCCATCCCCTTCATGAGCCTCATGGCGTTTGCCTGCATCTGGGGTTCAACCGTGACTGTGATGGACGGTTACGCGCGCGTGTGCGCCGTGGCACAGCTGTACCTCAAGGGCAGGCCCGACGGAGACTACCGCCCCGGCATGAACTTTTGGATCGCCTTCGAGTTCATCGCGGGCCTTGCCCTCATCTTCTTCTTTAAAAACGAGATGATCGCACTGCTCAAGTTCGCCATGATCTGCGCCTTCTGCACGACCCCGATCCTCGCCGCGGTGAACTTCCACCTGATGACGGGCAACTTCCTGCCGAAGGAGTGGCGCTACGGCCAGGTGCTGAAGGTCTGGGGATGGGCCGGGCTCATCTTCCTCTTCGGTTTCCTCGGGGTCTTCCTCGCCTGGTTCAGCGGGCTGCTTCGCTGAAGCAGCCTTAAGGCGGCCCCTGGCGCGGGCCGCCCTTAAAGCCCCGAGAGGGAGCGAAAGCTCCCTCTCTTTTTTATGCACAGGAGCCCTGAAGCAAAAAATGAAAGCGAGGCCCATCGACCGGCAAGGGCGGCCCGGCGGCGCGGCGGTCCCCTGCGAAGCCTGCAGGAACCACGAAAGACTCCAGCTGCGGGACGGGGAGGCCGAGGCGCTCGAGGCGGTCCAGGCCGTACGGCCGCCCATCCCGCGCGGGGATCCTCTCAGCTGTGAAGCCTCGGGGCGAGCTTCCTGAAAAAGACCAGGGCCGCGATCAGCGCGACCAGCCCCCCGCAGAGTCCCACCCAGGCGACTGAGGAGGCCTGCTCGACCCGGCCTCCGATGAAGGCCCCCGAGCCGATCCCCAGGTTGTAGATCCCGGAGTAGGCCGCCATCGCGATCGTGACCGCGGCGGGCGGCGCCTCCTCGATGATGAGCGACTGGAAGACGAGGTTGAAGACCATCACCGCTATGCCCCAGAAAGCGCACAGCGCCACCACCGCGGCCGCCCAGTGCGAGGCGGGGTAAAGGAGCAGGAGCGAGGAGGCGATTCCCAGGATCGCAAAGCGCCTGAAGGCCATGCGGTTCGCGTCGTAAAGCCGCGAATAAAGCACGCTCGAGGCGATGCCCGCCGCCCCGTAGAGCATCAGCACCCAGGTGACGGCCGACTCCGAAAGATGCCCAGTCCTCGTGAGGAAGGGCTCGATGTAGCTGTAGCCGCAGAACTGCGCGGTCACCGTGAGGGCCGTCACCGCGAAAATGGCAACGAGCACCGGCTTCCTGAGGATGCCCGGGATCTTCTCGGGCGCCACGTAGCTTGTGTTAGGCACGCGCGGGAACTCCCGCAGGATGAAAGCGAGAATCAGGAAGGCAACCACCGCGACTGCGCCGAACGTGCAGCGCCACCCGAGCACGAGCCCGATCGTGCGCCCAAGCGGCAGCCCCGCGATGAGCGCGACCGAGGTGCTCGCGGCGATGACCGAGAGCGCCGTGGCCCGGCGGCCCTCGGGGGCGACCTTCACCGCGACGGGCGGTGCGATCGCCCAGAAGACCGAGTGCGCGCAGGCCACGCCCACGCGGCTCGCCATCAGCATCCAGTAGCCCGTGGAAAGTGCCGACAGAACGTGGCTCACGGCAAAAAGCGCCACGGTGGCGGCAAGGAGCTTCCGGTACTCCATGCGCGAGCAAAGCACCATGAGCGGCACCGACATCACGCACACCACCCAGGCGTAGAACGTGATCAGCAGCCCCGCCTTCGAGGTGGCGATGCCGAAGTCGGAGGCGATGTCGGAGAGCAGCCCGATCGGCATGAACTCCGAGGAGTTAAAGGCAAAGACCGAGCAGGCCATCGCGGCCAGCGGCAGCCACGCGCGCAGGCCTGTCCTGCCCTGATTGACAGTGTCCATAGGAAAAAACCGAAAAGCCGGGCACCTCCGGTGAAGGAAAGCGCGGCTTCAAACAAAAACGCGAGGCGCAGAGGCCCCTCTCAAAGCGAGCTAGCGCAGCTGGCTGTCCTTGCTGCCGCGGCGGTTGTAGAGACGTGCCGGGTGCTGAAGCCGATCGACCTTCTCCTGGCAGCGCACGCACAGCCGCACTCCGGGCAGCGCCCGGCGGCGCGCCTCCGGGATCTCCTCGCCGCACTCCTCGCAGAAGCGCAGGCTCTCGCCCCGGTGAAGGTTTTTCCTTGCCCGGGCGATCTCGTCGTTGAGCGAATCCTCAATCTGATCCTGCACAGCGCCGTCCTGAGCCCAGCCCACCGCCATGACAGCCTCCCGCACAAAGGAAAACAATAGACCTGAGACAGTGGGACTATAGTCCATTTTCCGCCGGGCGAGGCGCCGTCCCCGCTTCTTTCAGGCAACCGGCACCACGCAGGCGTACTTCGGGCGCTCGGGAAGATCAAGCGGGATGATCCGCACGCGCACGCCGAAGCTCTCGGAGAGATTGCGCTCGGTGAGCACCTCGGGGGCGGGCCCGAAAAGCGGGGGCCGCCCCGGCAGCATCAGAAGCGACTGCGAACTCACCTCGAGTGCGTGCGAGGGGAAGTGCGTATTGATGATGGAGCCAATCCCGCGCTCCTCGGAGAGCCGCTGCAGCACCCGCAGCACCCGCAGCTGGTTCTTGAAGTCGAGGTTGCTCTCGGGTTCGTCGAGCACCAGCACCTCAGGGTGCGCGGCCAGCGCCCGGGCGACGAGCGCGAGCTGGTACTCGCCACCCGAAATCCGGCTGCAGAGCTTGTCGGCAAGATGCGCAATGCCCACCGCCTCGAGCGCCTTGCGGGCGATCTCGCAGTCGCGCGGCCCCGGGCGGGAGAAGTCCCCGATCCTCGCGCTGCGCCCGAGCAGCGCCAGCTCCCCTACCGTGTACACGAATGGCAGTGAGCGGGCCTGCGGCACGTAGCCGATCCTCGACCAGAAGCGCCGCGGGGGAAGACTCGAAGCCTCGACCCCATCGATGTAAGTGCCGCCCGAGCTCCAGCGCTGCAGCCCGAGCATACAGCGCAGCATCGTGGTCTTTCCCGCGCCGTTTCGCCCAAGCACGCTCATGATGCCGCGGCAGTCGAATGAAAAGCTGATCGAGTCGAGAACCTTCCGCCCCCCGGGGTACGAAAAAGAACCGTTCCTCACCTCAAGAATCATGCCGGGCCCCTCCCTTTCGTCAGCCGAGCGAGCTGCCCGTGCGGCGCAGCAGCGCAATAAAGACCGGGGCGCCGATAAGCGCAGTGAGAATGGACACCGGGAACTCGATTTCGGCGGCCGACCTCGCGGCCGTGTCGGCGGCAAGCACGAAAAGCGCACCAAAAAGCAGCGACGCGGGCACCACCCGTTCGTTGCTGTTGCCAAGCAGCAGCCTCGCGAAGTGCGGAATGAGAAGCCCCACCCAGCCGATAAGGCCGCACATGCTCACGATTGCCGCCGTGATCATCGTGCCGCTCACGACGACAAGCGCCCGCAGCCTCCCCACCGGAATGCCGAGCGAGCGGACCTCGTCGTCGGGGAGCGAGAGCGCGTTGAGCCTCCAGCGAAGCAGCCACAGCAGCGCGCAGCCCCCAGCGATGAAGGGCAGCCCGAGCAGCAGCGTTTCCATGTTCGCGCCGGTGAACGTCCCCATGATCCAGTAGGTGATCGAGGGCAGCACGTCCTGGGGGTCGGCCAGGTACTTCACGAGCGAGATGAGCGCGGAAAAGAGCGCCCCCACGATGAGGCCCGAGAGGATCAGCATCAGGATCGAGCTCCTACCGCGCACGCGGCTCACGGCCCAGACCACGGCCACGGCGGCAAGCCCCGAGAAAAACGAGATCACCTGGATCGCAACGCCCCCGAGCCCGAGAAGGATGCCGAGCACCGCCCCGAAGGCCGAGCCGCTCGCCACCCCGAGCGTGTCAGGAGTCGCAAGCGGGTTGGAAAAAAGCGCCTGGAAGGCCGCCCCCGCCACGGCAAGGCCCGCCCCGGCCGCCACCGCGAGCAGCACCCGCGGCAGCCGCACATGAAACACCACCGACTTCATGACGCCGCTGACCGAAGGGTCGCCGGTAAGCGGCGAGGCGAGCGTCCTCGCCACCTCGGGGATCGACAACCCGTAGCGCCCGCACCCCAGCGCCGCGAGAAACACCAGCGCAAGGAGGACCGCCGCCGTCCCCATGATCAAGTTCTGCCTGTTCACGGCCCCGTTTCCCTTCTATCAGCGGCCGCGCGCGGCGGGCGATGTGATGCGGCCCTCAGCCACGTTGCTCTTCGGCCTGAAAATCGACTCGACCTGACGGTCGGTGAGCCTGATCCCGAAGAGCTCGCGGTAGTACTTCTTCACTTCGGCGTTGAGGTTCACGTCACGGAAATGCTCGGGGTAGACGGTCTTCGCGAGCCAGAGCAGCGTCATCGGCGTGTCGGCCGATGGCGTGTAGCTGCGGTAGAGCCCAAGCGGCATTTTGTAGACCCGCTTCTCCTGCACGGCCTTCACCTTCGACCAGTCGTGGAATTTGCCCCCGTAGAGGTCCGCGGGGACCGTATTCGTAAAATTCGTGATGAGGACCGTGTCCGGGTTCCAGCGGTAGACCTGCTCCATGTTAACCTGCGCGTTCGCGTTTTCGGCCTTGACGTCTGAGGCGACGTTCTGGGCCCCGACCGCGTCCGCCCAGTACTGGCCGAAGAAGCGCCGGCCGCTCGTCACGATCTTGCGCCCGTCATACTGGAAGAGAAAGAGAAGCCTGCGGCGCTGCTGCTTCGGGATCGAGGCGACGCGCTTTGAGACCATCGCGGCGACCGAGCGGCTGATGCGCGCCGCCTTCTCGGTTTTGGCATGTCCGGGGAAAACCTCGTCCAGCAGCTTCAGCCAGGCCTCGTAGGTGTCCAGCACGTTGTAGTTCCAGCGGTTCACGCTCACTGCAAGCGCCGGGATCCCGGCGTTGTCGAGTATCTTCAGCGACTGTCTGTCGCCGGCGTTCACGAACACAACGTCGGGCTTGAGCTTCATGAGCGACTCCACGTTCACGGAATTGCCGTTCATGAAGTTCGTCGGAACTTTTTTGATCTTGGGGTAGATCTGGCCCAGCAGCCCGTTTTCGGCAGCCACCATCGAGACCCGGCTCATGCCCACGATCTTGTCCGCCCCGCCCAGGTACACGGCGGTGACGGAGGCGAAGGGGAAGATGTTGGTGATCACCACGCGGTTCACGCGGTCCGGCACCTCCACGCGCCGGTCCAGGTGATCGACCACGACGCGGGCCGAGGCTGAGAGAGCTGTAAGAGCCGCGGCGGCCGCGGCAAGGGCTTTCAGCAGAAATGGAAGGTTCATTGCCTTTTTCCTTAACAAAAATCAGGGGATCGGCCCGGGCAGCAGCGGCTCCCGGCCCTCCGCCGCATCGAACCACTGGTCGAAGCGGGCGGCCGTGATGCGCGGAATCGCGTCAAGCCAGATGCGGCCCGAAAAGGCCTGGTGCGGCAGGTCGATAAAGCGCGGCGACCCGCCCCTCGAGGCCATCCGGTAGACGGGGTCGGCCACGATGAGGGCTGCGTGCGGGAGTTGCCTCAGATAGTCGTCCTCCGAGCAGCCCGCGGCATCCCCTGGCCCGAGCAGGGCCGGGTCGCAGGTGAGCGACGTGAGCACGCGCACGTTCTTAAGCCCGTGATCGCGCACGAGGCTCGCGCGGATTGCGGCGCTCACCACGGGCTCGCCCACCACATAGGAGGGCGCCTCGTCCTCCCCGATGTTGTCCCGCACCCCGCAGGCGAGGTTCGCGCTCCCGCCGCCTGAGGCCGCAGCGCGCAGCTTCCTGCAGACGAGCTCCGTCATGAAGCGGCCGACGGGCGCGCCCACGACAAAGGGCGTCCCGAAGCGCCTCTGCAGGAGCCTCGCGGCGGGCAGTCCGCAGCCCGAGACGACGAGGTTCGCGTCGGCCCCGCCCGAGCGCTCGATCTCTTCGAGGCTCGAGCCCATCGCCCAGGCTGAGAGCACTTCAAACCCCTCTTGCTCGAGCTCTTCGCGCATGTCGCCCGCAGTGTGTCTGTATTCGAAGTCAAGCGGCGTCAACCCCAGGATGTTCACCCGGGGCCTGGTCCCGGACCCGCCCCCCGGTCCCTTAAGGCAGAAGCGGTCGGCGAGGTGCCAAAAGGCCTTGCCCGCGCCCTCCACGTAGTCCTTCGTCCCGTTCGTGTCGATCCCGAAGGAAGGGATCCCGGTGCGCTGCTCGATCTCGCGGGCGATGCCCTCGTAGTCGCAGCCGCACATCATCGGGATCGGGGTGCCCGCGAGCGCGATGAATTTCGGGCGGTAGTCGCGGGCGGCCGCGGCGACATCCCCGATCAGCCGCTGCTCGTTGCCGAGCACCGCATCGACTTCGGTGAGCCCCGAGATGTAGACCATCGAGGGCGTGTCGTACCAGCGCGGCTCGTCGTGCGTGCTGTAGGTGGAGTTGCAGCCCGAGGCATCGTGCATGACGAGCAGCCCCCCGAGCTCGTAAAGCGCCGAGCACATGGAGGAGTTGTCGGCCGCGTAGACCGGCAGAAAAGCGTTGGCCTGTTTCATAAGCAACCGTTCCTTGTGCAGCCGAGGGCCTTCACCTGAATCAAGTCCCGGGCGCTGCGGGGTTTTTGGAAGGCCTCCGCCATAAGTTCCAGCATCCGGGCCATGCCCGACATCCCATCCATCCCGCCGCCTTCGATCACGTTCACGAAGCGGCCGGTGCCGGTGAAGAAGGCGGCCTTCTGGCCGATCGCGAGCACGGGGCGCTCCGGAGCCGTGCGGCGCGCGGCAAAGACCATCCCTGGGTGTACGGTCGGGTGCACCCGCAGGCCGGGCCGGTTCGCCCGAAGCCACTCGAAGTCGTCCTTTTCCGCCGCCTGGAAGGCGTCGCTGTAAAGGTCCGTCACGTTGAAGCCCGACTCGAGCAGGAACCGGGCGAGCGAGAGCGGCCGGGTGGTGGCTGTGTAGTCGACCGCGACCGGGGCGTCCTGGATCGCCCCACGCGCGAGCCGCAGCGCCCGCGAGAGCCGCTCCTCGGCCGGGCCCGCATCGAATGCGGCGCCAAGCTCTCGCGCGAAGGAGCCGAGCATCCGGCGGTTTTCCTCAAGCCCGAAGCCGCAGGAGAACATCCGCGGAGCCTGCCCGAGCTTGTCCTTCGCCCATTCGAGCGCGGGGCCCGCGACCGGGTTCACCGCGATCGCGCGGCCCGAAAGCGCAAGCTCCTGGTACTCGCCGTAGGTGCGCGCGGCCGTGATCGTCCGGAAGGGGCGGCCCGAAGCGCGCACGATCCGCGCGAGGTCGGAGTCGGCCGTGGGCGGCACTACGTCGCCGTAGACCGTGACGCCCTCGTCGCGGGATTCGACCCGCCGCAGCAGCGTGTAGATCTGGCGCCGGTTGCAGGCGTCGGGTGAAATCCTTTTGCGCAGGATCGGCGTCATGTAGCCGTCGGTGAAGTCGATTCCAGGATGCAGAGCCCGCAGCCGCTCGAATGTGAAAGTGAGGTCGGTGCCGATGAACTCGTGCACACAGCTCGTGTAGACGATCACGGCCCGGGGCCTGTAGGGGATCTTGCGCAGGATGTCGCCCACGCCCTCGATCAGAACGTCCTCGGTGTTGCCCTCGAGGAGGTTGCTGTCCTCGATCGTGATCGTGGAGAACCGGTCGAGCGCCCGGACCTCGGCCGCGCTCAGAACCACGCCCCTCAGACAGGCCTCGGCGCACACGAAGACGATGTGCGTCTCGGGCACGAGAAGCCCCAGGTGCATGATGGTCCAGGGACCCCGGGCCGGGGCGCTGTACTCGAGCGTCGGAGGAAAAGGGGCGGGAAACGAGGCCTGCCCGATCGGAAGGCCCGGATCGGGCCTCGCGGGACGCATGATCAATGCCATCGGAGTGCTCTCTCCCCTTAAATGAAGTCGCCCGCGCGGATCGGGACGAACAGCTCGTCGCGCGCCCTGGAGGAGGCGGCGAGCACGGCCTCGGAAAGCCTCTCGAACTCTTTTGCCATTGGCGAGTCCGGCAGGGCGTCGACCACGGTCGCGCGGAGCCGCTCGGCCTCCTGCACGTCGCCCGATCGGGGCAGCCGGTAGATCACGCGCGAGCCCACGGTCTGCGCGAGCTCGTCCACCTTCCGGTCCTCGTCCTCGACGAGGCGGCGGTTGAGGATGATGCCCGCAAGCCGCGCGTAACCGCGGTTTTTGAAATTCTCTACGGCCTGTGCAATGCAGCCCGCGGCGTAGATCGCCATGTTCTCGCCGGAGGTGACGATGAAGACGTTGTCCGCATAGCCCTTCCGGATCGGCATCGCAAAGCCCCCGCAGACCACATCGCCCAGCACATCGTAGAGCACGACCTCCGGCCTGATGCGCTCGAAGGCGTGCGCCGCGGTGAGCGCTTCAAAGGCGGCCACGATGCCGCGGCCCGCGCAGCCCGTTCCGGGCGAGGGCCCGCCCGCCTCGACGCACCAGACGCCGTTGGGGGCCCGGTGCACGATGTCTTCGAAGGAGACGCGCCCGTTCGGCCGGCGGCGAAGCGCTTCGAGCACGCTTTCAATCCTTTGTCCGCCGTTGTGGTAAATGGTGCTGTCCGCTTTCGGGTCGCAGCCGATCTGAAGGACCGAGAGGCCCTTTTTCGCAAACGCCGCCGAAAGATTGCTCACTGTGGTGGACTTGCCTATCCCGCCCTTGCCGTAGAGTGCGATTCTGTACATGACAGAGAAAAAACTTACGTTTTCCGTTCGAAATTCAATGCGAAGGTCGGACTCGGGCGGCGCTCCCGCCTGTCCGGCCGACCCCTCGAGGGTTAGGGATTTTAACCGCAAATGGTTATATGAAATTTCGCATAATGAGGGTTAACTATTAACCCGTAAGTGATATTTATTCCCCTTCCGGCCCGGCCTGAGGCCGGCTCAGTCTGGAATGCCCGCAGGACGAACCTATCCGCCCCGCGGACCACGGCGGGGGCCGTTTCATCTTTTTTCTTCTCTGCAGTTCTGTTCAATTCAATTCATTCAGTTCAATTCACTTGGCAGCGATGAGCGTTCGGTTCTTTCGGGCAATCGACAATTCAATATAATATTCAACATATTATAAAAAGTTCCCCGTATTTTATATTTTCAACTCAATTTAACTCAATTATTTGAACATTTGTGCATAATTTAATTGATAAGTTCAATTAAAATTTACATAAAATTCAATTTAGTTAAATTGAATGCAGTTGAATTGAAATTGAATTGGAATGCCTGAAAAGCACGGGTGGTTTATGCGTAAATTCCGCAAAATTTATAACTAGTTAAGAGCAAAAATATTTTTGATTTCAGTCAATTAATCCCTCGAAAGAGGGTTTATTTTTCGGAGAAAACACAGTATAATTATAACTATATAGAATTGA
>NZ_JAKNCT010000001.1 GCF_022134585.1 Mesosutterella porci | reverse complement strand
GCTGGCGGTCGCCACTCTGCAGATCCTGTCGTTCCGCAAATTTGCTCCCGGAGCCATGCTTCACAGTGACCGCGGGAGCATCTATACCTCGGAGACCTTCCGGCAGCTGCTTGCTGATATGGGCGTGGCGCAAAGTTTCTCCCGCACGGCCAACTGCTATGACAATGCCACCATGGAGAGCTTCAACGGCACCTTTAAGGTCGAATCCCTGTATAACTCCCTGCTCAGCAGGGAGAAGCCGAGCTTCCAGGAACAGAATGACAGCATTGCCTTCTATATCGATTTTTACAACAACCGCCGGCCTTGCTCAGTGATCGGCAACATCCCCCCGTCAGAGTACCGGCAGCAGCGCCAGAAGGAGAAACAGGAAACGGTGTCTTGAATGCTGCTGATTACGACAGAAATTTTTTCGAGAAATTGAAAAGCCGGATGCCTAAAATAATTCCGTCTTACATCTGTCCAAGAAATCCATACCAGTTCACCTGCCGTCCCTATGGTGCAGCTGAGCGGGCTCTTAATTCTCAGACAGGGCTGGGTTTGTCTGGCAGACGGATAGCTGTCCGATTCTTATCTGTGACTCTTATTGTGTTCCCCAAAAAGCGTCTCTAAACTAAGCGGGATTCAGAACTAGGTAAAAGAGAGGATGCCATGCAATATCTTTTAAAGAAAACGGTCCTTTTAGTCGCCTTGTGTTCCGTTGGAAGTGCATACGCCGCAAACCAGACCATCAACGCTGACATCGCGGTGATCGGCTCCGGGTGGGCCGGAATTATGTCGGCCTACGACAGCGCCTCGCACGGGAAAAAGGTTGTGATTCTTGAAAAGATGGCATTCCCCGGCGGAGCCTCCATGCTCTGTGGCGGGCAGTATGCGATTCAGGGCTCCGACCTCCAGAAGGCGAAAGGGGTCCCGTATGATCCGCCCCAGAGCCTGGTCCAGGATTTGATTGCCAACGGGCATCTGAAGAACGACCTCACGACCCTCAAGCTCCTGGCGGAAAACTCTCCCAGGGTCGCCAACTGGGTGATCAGCACGTTCCATCCGACCTTTATCGATCAGAAGCTGCAGTACCGGGCGGAATTCCGCTTTGATCGGAGCCTCTACCTCAAGGGCTACTGCTCGGGCTTTTATCCGAAAGTCCAGAGCGCAGTGGAGAAGGCCGGCGCGAAGCTCCTGCTCAACACGCGGGCCGAAGAGCTCATCGTTAAAAACGGCAGGGTGACGGGGGTCAAGGCTAAAAGAGGCGGCGACACGGTCACGGTGCATGCAAAAGCAGTGCTCCTTGCGACCGGCGGCTACGGGGCGAACAAGGCGATGCTGGTTGAGCCCCTGAAGAGCGCGCTCTACTATGGACCGCAGTCTTCTACCGGCGATGGCCACCGGATGGCGGTTAAAGTGGGCGCGCAGTTGGAGAACATGGAGTACGGCAAGCGCTATCCCAATGGAATTGAATCCGCTCCCGGCACCGCCACCTCCATCATCCAGGGCAACTACCGCGCTTGGAAGGAAGCGGGCTTCCTTGTCAACAAGGACGGCAAGCGCGTGGTCAACGAAAAGGCTTCCAACCACAACATCCTCACGGTTCTTGAAAAGCAGCCGGGCGGACTTTTGTACCTCGTGATGGACGAGCCCACTTGGAACAAATTCGTCGAAGGCATCAAGACCCAGGGAGTCACGGATGAAAACCTGAAGAAGTGGCTCGCGGCAAACGGAAGTTCCGCTCCGATCTTCGCCCATGGCGCGACGCTTGAAGAAGCCGCGGCGCACGCGGGCATCAACGCGGCGAACCTGAAGGCGACGCTTGCCCGCTACAACGAGCTCGTGCGGGCCGGAAAGGATGAGGACTTCGGCCGTCCGAAGGCCTTCATGCTGCGCGAAGCAAAGACCGAAGGCCCCTACTACATCGTGGAGCAGAAGCCGCGCTTTGCGACGACCATGGGCAGCGTGATCGTGGATGATCATCTGCGGGTCCTGAACAAGGCGAAGAAGCCAATTCGCGGCCTTTATGCCGCGGGTGAGGTTATCAATGCGGTTCACGGCGACGACTCCTCCCCCGGAATGAACATTTCCTGGTGCACGACGTCCGGAAAGCTCTCGAGCGAATTTATGCGCGCTGACATGAAGTAGTCCCGCAGCACCTTGAATCAGCTGGGTTCCCGAATCTTGAAAAGCGGGAACCCGGCCGATGCAGTTCCATTTTTTCTTTTGACCGCAGGCTCTTGCCTCGCGGATCCATTTCTAAAAGGCGGTGTTTTATGTGCACGACGATCATTGTGGGCGAAAAGGCTTCGGCCGACGGCTCCTTCCTTCTGGCTCGCAGCGCCGACAGCAGCGCGCTCAAGGCCCAGCACTTTGTGATCCACGAGGCGGCGCAGCATCCCTCGGGCTCCATGTATCGGACGAAGGATCATCACGGAGCCACCGCCTTCGAGTACCCCTATCCCTTTGAGACGCTTCGCTACACGACGATCCCCAACTGGCAGACGGGGCTGCACGGGGCGGCCGGGTTCAACAGCGAGGGCGTGGGCCTCACTGGCACGGAATCGATCTTCGCCCGCGACGACGCCCTGGTCTTTGATCCCTACAACACCGAGTCCGGTATCACCGAAGACGATATCGCCGATGTCCTTCTTATGCAGGCACGCAGCGCCCGCGAGGCCTGCGCACTCCTCGGCCGCATCATTGAGGAAAAGGGATGCGGCGAAGGGTTTGGTGTGGGATTTATTGACGACCACGACTCCTGGTACCTTGAAACCGGCACGGGGCACCAGTGGATGGCCCAGCGGACTCCTGCAGACTCCTATTTCGCTTCTGCCAACCAGGGGCGGCTGCGTGAATACGATCCGGCTCGCGATGACCAGATGGCTTCTCCCAGCCTGATGGAATTTGCAAGAAAGAACGGGCTGTGGAATCCGGAAAAGGATGGTGCGTTTGATTTCTCCCGCGCCTACACGCGCGACGACGGACGCGACCGCATATATAACGATCCCCGGGTCTGGATCATGCAGAAGCGATTCAATCCGTCGCTCAAGCAGGATCCCGCTGCGGGGCGTAGCTTCCCCGTGTATCTTCAGCCTGAGCGGAAAATTACGCTCGAAGATCTGAAGGCCGTGATGCGCGACCATTACGAGGGTACTGAGCACGATCCCTATGATCCGGGCCTTCGCGGCGAGGAGCCCTGGCGCCCGATCAGCGTGTTCCGCACCTACGAAGCGCACGTGCTGCAGGTGAGGCCCTGGCTCCCTCGGGCGATCGGCTGCTTGCAGTACATGGCTTTCGGCATGGCCGATCTTTCTGTCTTCGTGCCTTATTACCAAGGGCTGAAGGCTGTCCCTCTTCACTACGGCCTTGGCACCGACCACGCCGACAGCCTTTCCGTGTACTGGAAGTACAGGAAGCTGCAAACGCTGGTGATGACGGACTACACGAAGCTCGCTCCTGCAGTAAAGGCGGCGTTCAAAGACTTTGAGAAGACAACTGCCATTCGCCAGGCGGCAATGGAAGAGGAATACCTGAAGCTCGCAAAGGAGGATCCGCAGCGTGCGGACGACCTTCTCAACAGCTTTAATCTTCGGATTCTGGCCGAGGCTGAGGAGCTTGCAGAGCGGCTCACAAATGAGTCGTTTACGACTCTGACAGGTGAGATTCAGGAAAAAGTTTTTTTCCGCAACAACAAAAATAAGGATTAACCAGAGCCGGTGGGCTGCAGAGGTTTAAAGCTTTAATCTACTTTTTATCCCATAGCGCCTTAAATGTATTGTGGGTCATGAGCCGAAGTGCAATTCGTTCACAGCGATTCAATGGGAAGCAGGAGAGTCCTAAACCCGCTGCAGTCAGACTCTTCTTATTTCACAGCGTTGCACTTCGTGCTTGACTCCACGAGATCTTGGTACCTACGATGAAAAACGATCCACTGCTCAATCTCGATCTTTGGAAAGTTTTCATCGCGGCCGCAAGCTCTCGCTCCTTTCACGAGGCCGGCGGGAAGCTCAGGTTGGACGCGACGAGCGTCGGGCGGAAAATAGCTAAGCTTGAAGAGGGGCTGGGTTTTCCGCTTTTTAGCCGAGAGGGGAAGGAGCCTTCGCTCACTGACAAGGGAAGGACGGCGCTTGATCACGCGCGGCAGCTCCTTTATGTCTCGGGAAAGACGATTGAAGAAATGAAGGAAGGCGTCCCGATGCCGGGACAGAAGCTTCACATCCTCGCATCGACCGGCTTTTCAAACGTCTTTTTGAGAAGGGCCATCACGCTTTTTTCCGAGAGCCATCCGGAATGCAGCTTCGTGCACGAAACCCTGAGCTCGAGCGAGTCTTACTTCGAGCGGCTTGGGAAAGGGGTCGACCTCATCGTCACCGCCTACAAGGCCGACATCCCCGGGGTGGCGATGCGGGTGGTGTCCTGTCATAAAAAGCTGTGCTGCGCCTCTCCCGGCTTTGTCCAAAGGCACGGCCTTCTCAAGCATCCGGATGATTTAAGGCCTTTTTCCCTCGCGGGTAACGCCCATTTCCTTCAGGGCATCTCTTTCCGACAGAAAAAAACAGGCGCAACCTACAAGGGGGAGCTCAGCTTCAAAATCCTGTCCGACAATTCGCTTCTGCTTGCGGACTGGGCGGCCGCGGGAAACGGGATTTTTGTCGGGTGCCCTGCAACTTTGGCATCGGAGTACATCAGAGACGGAAGGCTCAAGGTCATTCTTCAAGACTGGGAGCTTCCGAAGCTCCGCGGCTACGCCTACACCTCTCTTGCAGATTCTAAGTCCCCTGATTCGTTGGTTATTCAGTTCATAGACGTCATGGCTTACGCAGGGCGGGAGATCACCAGGCTCGCTTTGTAGGCCGGAGGGAAAGCGCGGCCGGACCTTCTTGTCTTTGATGCAAGAAATGCACCAAAAGCCTTGCATCTTTCTTTTTAATCAATACATTCAATAAATTGTGAAATAGACTCTCTTCTTTGAACTAGGATCCCTTAAGTAAAAAGAGCTAGGTCTTTACTTCCAAAGGAGAGGAAAACATGAAGCAAATCACCCGCATTGCAGCCGCCTGCTTTGCCGCAGCTGCGGCTGGCCTTCTGAGCCTTAACGCCGTCGCGGCCGACGCTCAGAAGAAGCCCGACGGCGTGTCCGCCGCCACGAAGCAGGCCCCTGCCGAGAAACCCGACGCGATTTCCGGGGCCACGAAGAAAAGAGAGTCTCATTCGGGGGCGATCAAGCTCACCGAGACGGCCGAGGGTCAGAAGCTGCTTCGCGAGATGGTGAGGGACTTCATCTACACCGGGGACACGGTCTTTGACGGGCACAAGGTGAAGGGCGGCCGGCAGATGTTCGCGATCGGCACCGCCGACCTCAATACGCCGGAAGTGATCACCGCGGAGCTCACGCCGGACTATAACGAGGCGACAGGCAAGTTTGTCTTTTACGGCACCACGGCCAAGGATTCCGGGAAAATCCTTCGCGCCTCCCGCTCCGGGACCGGCCTTTCGGTCGCCTGGGTGAAGCAGCTGCGCCCGAATGAGCTCAAGAATTACGGCTGGAACTACTACGACTCCTACGGCATTTCCTTCAAAGGCGACCTCAAGGTCTACCGCGGCCGCGACCTGACGGGCGACGAGGCGCACGATCGCCCGATTCTCGACCACCTCTCGCACGTCATGGACCGCGGCCTCACCACGATCAAGGAGTGGAGCCTCATCTGGAAGTTCAGCCCGACGCTCAAGGGCAAGGCCCTCCAGGACGCGAAGGACCGCGAGATCCGCGACTTCCTCACCTACGAGGACGTCTACGAAGTCATCCCGACCTCGATGATCGTGATCGACTACTTCGCGCGTCCGCTCATGGTGAACCCGAACAACGCCTTCGTTTACAAGCAGTACGCGATCAATTCGAACGAAAAGGGCTTCAACCTCTTGAAGAGCAAGGGCTACAAGGCGGCCCTGCGCGACACGAACTGCGCGAACGTCATGCTCGAGCCCGAGCGCAGTCGCTACACCTTCTTCGACCAGCGCTATCCGAGGACTTCGCCCATGAACCTCCTCAACCGCCTGAGCGCTTACAAGAACAAGGCCGTCTTCGGGTCCGCGAAGCCCGCCAACGGCGCAAAGCCCACGGCCGACGGACTGAAGATCGTCGAGAACCAGTACAACAACAAGGGGCAGATGAGCACGAAGGCCGAGGTCGACCAGGCCGTGAAGGCGGCCGAGGGCAAGAAGAAGACCTACTTCTGGGTGGACGAGAGCAAGCGCGCCTCGATGCCGGACCGCTACATGGTGACCTACACGGGACGCGACTCCAACGGCAAGGCCTACCGCGTCGATCTTCCCAACTGGAACCGCTGGTTTGTGCTTCATCCGAACAACGTCTGCGGCATCGCGACCCGCCAGACGATTGAATTCAACAAATAACCTTGAAGGAGCGGAGGATCGCGGAAGATCCTCCGCATAAGCCATGAAAAAAGGATTGAACACGATTTTCAAGGCGACGGCGATCGCTTCAATGCTTGCCGCCGGATCGTCGCTTGCCGCGCCCAACACCACGATTTACGGCGTGCTCGACACAGGGCTCGTCTACACGCACCTGAATCTCGACAACGGCACGGACTCCACCGACACCTTGTCCATGGGCTCCGGGATCAGCAAGGGCAGCCGCTGGGGGCTCAAAGGCTCGGAAGACATCAACGGCGCAAAAGTGGGCTTCGTGCTTGAAAGCGGCTTTGACACCGACAACGGCGCTTACGCTTCTGCGGTCGGCAACCGGCTCTTCGGCCGCGAGGCCTCCGTTTATGCATCGGGCCGCTACGGAGAGATTGCCGCAGGGCGCCTCCAGAATCTCACGGCGGGCTTCGGCTCCTGGGGCATCGCGGCGAAAATCATCAGCCCGTTCGCGCACGGCTGGGGCGGCGGATACCTGGGCGGCTACAAGACGGTCTTCGGCTTCAACTCGGGCCGGACCGACAACGCCCTCGCCTACAAGACGCCCACTTTTGGTGGCGCCACCCTTTACGCCGCCTATTCCGGAAAGACCGACGACCTGAAGAACGCGTCCGGCGTCGAGAACAAGTCCTCCTCGGACCGCTACGGCGGCCTTGCGGCGACCTGGAAGCACAGCGCCCTCACGCTCTTTGGCTCGGCCGAGTGGATCGCCTGGAGCAACACCGCCGCGGCCACCCGCAAGGCTGACGACGGCTACGCCTTCACGCTGGGCGGCAACTACAAGTTCGCCCCGGTCATGGTGTTCCTCGCGGGGCAGTACTTCGACAACATGAACGGGCTGCCCACGCCCTATGAGCTCACGAGGCTCAAGAAAGGGACGGACGCCATCACGAAGGGCTGGGGCGTGCTCGCGGGCGCGATGTTCCCGGCTCTAGCCGGGACCTTCAAGGCCTCGCTGGGCTACCGCGATGCCGAACTCGTGAACGACTCAGATTACGAGGCGAAGCGCATTTCCGCTTCTCTGGCCTATCAGTACAACCTCTCCAAGCGGACCTACCTCTATGCAGGCGCGAGCTACATTCGCGACAAGATGGATTTCGGCCGCTCTGAGACGAAGCCGAGCGAATTCAGCCTTGTGTCCGGGCTCTGCACGAGCTTCTAAGGCTTGATTCAGCGCCCTTTCCTTCTTTTCTCCCGAAAGGAAAGGGCGCGGTTTGATTCGGCATAGCAGGGATGATGCCCCATCAGAGCATCACCTCAATGCGGGGAAAGGAGGGATCCATGAATATTTCAAGAAGAAGCTTCTTTCTAAGCTCCGCGGGCTTTACGCTTGGAGCGCTTGCGGCCGAACCCGCCCTGGCCTGGGTGACGGGGAGGCCGGAGAAAACCCTGGAGACTGACGTTCTCGTCATCGGCAGCGGCCTCTCGGGCACCGTTTCCGCTCTCTCGGCGCGCGAGTCCGGCGCCAAGGTCCTCATGATCGACAAGGCGAAGGAGGAATTCCGAGGCGGCAATTCCCGAGTCTGCATGGGCTCGTTTCTGATGCCGCGCGATGATTCGGAAGCCTCCCGGCAGACTTTTGTCGAAGACGTCTCAAAGAAATCGCTCGGTGGCGGCAGGAAGGATCTTTACCGCTTGCTCGCCGACAACGTCTTGGACGCAGTCCAATGGGCTGAGGGCCACGGGGCGAAATTCAATCCCTGGCTGCAGTCCGCCCCCTGGAGGCTTGGGGTGAGGCTTGCCTCTCCTGGGCAGTACCAGGGAATGCCAAAGCTCCTTTCCGCTCTTTACTCGGAATACCGCAGGCTGGGCGGCGAAGCCTTGTTTGAGACCAAGGCCAAGCGCATTCTTTTAGGCTCCAAGGGAGAAATTGCGGGCGTGATCTGCCAGACGAAGGCCGGGCTTCTAGAGATCCGCTGCAAGGCCCTCATCCTCGGCACCGGCGGCTATTCAGCCAACAGGGCGATGCTTGAAGCGGCGCACCCGGGCGGAGCAAACATTTTGATTCGCGGCAACAAATGGATCACGGGCGATGGGATCGCGCTCGCGCAGGAAATCGGCGCGGGGACCCGTGGCATGGCCGGCGTAGAGTCGCTTCATCTTCCGGTGGTCTACAACGGCCCCAGCGGACGGGGCTCTCCGACCAGGGCGCTGCCATACTGCGTGGGCATCAATCTGCAGGGGCGGCGGTTTGTGGACGAATCCCAGGGCTACGCGTCCTTTGGCAAGGCGACGCTGCAGCAGACCCGCCAGACCGTCGCCCTTGTTTTTGACGAGGCGCTCAGAAAGAAGGAAAAGAGAATCGGGATGTCCATCGCCCTTTTTGATAAAGCCAAGGGCGGCCTGATCGAAGCCAACGGGTGCGAAGAGCTTGCCCGAAAGCTCGGCGTTCCAGCGGCGGCCCTTCGCTCGACGCTCGAAGCCTTCAACCGTGCGGTGAAGGCGGACGGCTCGGCCCTGGAGGCTGATCCGCCCCGCAGGAGCCTCGCCTCGAAGCTGGATTTGAACGGAAAGCTTTACGCCTTCTTCCCGCTCACGCCTTCCATCACGATGGACTACGGCGGGCTCACGATCAACACGAAGACGCAGGTCACGGAGCAGGACGGGACGCCGATCCGGGGGCTTTACGCAGCCGGCGAAACGGTGAACCTCTACTACCACGACTATCACGGAGGCGGAATCCTCGCTCAGTGCCTGACGTTCGGCCGGATAGCAGGGCAAAACGCGGCTCAACTGGCAAAACGGTAAAAGCCGGCCGTTTTTCGAAGAGGAATTTTGAATGCGGGCGCATCTTGGTGCGCCCGCGCGCAATTTTTAATGGTGCTTGCGCTCTTTGCGTCTTAAAGCGCTCTCTGGGCGGCGGGCTTTGAAAATTTCTTGTCTTCGTGGCACCAGAACATGTGCTCGCGCGGCCAGATCGGCAGCCAAATCATCGAGACTTTGACTTCCCTCACTTTGATGCCGCCGTCTTCCGTCTTTTCGCCGCTCAAGGTTTTGAAGGGCACCCGCCCCTCAACCTCCCAGACGCGGCCGATCAGTTTGAGGCTAGAGAGATCGCTGAGAATTTTGGGCGCTTTGTAGTCCGAGGTGTAGCGGTATCTGCCGTCTTTGAGTTTTCCCACAAAGGCGATGTCGCAGCCCCCAAGGACTGACTGGTCGAAGACAAAGAGGCCGTCCTTCTCAATCGAAGTCGTCTTCTCGTCCACCAGCAGCAGGGATCCCTTGGGTATCTCGGGGGCCAGGGCGTCGTCCATCGCCTGGACGATTCGGCCGCCGATATTCTTGCCCTTGACGGAAAAGGCGTGTCCGTCCGCGCTGAACTCGATCGTGATGTCTTCTTCGCCTCTGTGCCTGCCGAAGCGCGTTGTTCTGATGGGCTCTTTTTCGATTTGGCTTTCCGGCTGCTTTTGCGTTTCCATGTTTTTTCTCCTTAGTGCCGATATTTACGGCCGGAACCAACGAGGACGCCTTCGATCATGAAGTCGTCGTATTCGCCGGGGCGGATGATCGGATAGGCCCCTGAGCTGTTCTGGGGATGGAGTTCTGGCTTGCCGTTCACTATCTGCAGCTGCTTGAGGGTGAAGTCGCCCTGAAGGAAGGCGAGGACGATGTCGCCGCTGCGAGGCTCGATGGACCGATCAATGATGAGAAGGTCCCCGTCGAATATGCCGGCGTCGACCATGGAGTCCCCCCGGGCCTCGATGATGATGGTCGACTCTTTGTGCTTCACGAAATAGTCCGTGAGCGACAGGGTGCGCTCCGAGTAATCCCCTGCGGGCGTGGGCAGCCCGCATTGAACGGTCATGGCCAGAAGCTTTGGGTCGCCCGCGTCGTCCGCCGCGGGCTTTGAGGCCGCGAGCTTTTGGAGCGCTGCCGCGCGCCGCACCGCCGATTCAAGGAGCGGGCGCATGAACTTCGCGCCGCCCAGCTCCCGGCAGCTTTGAGCGAGCTTCTTCGTCACGCGCACCTGCAGATTGGTTTCTAGAAGCTCGGCTTCAACGCGGGGGCGGCCTGTCGGCTTCTTTTCTTGAGCTGGGGCTGTGGATTTAGGTTTTGCCATGATGAACGACTCTTCGTGATCCCTTTGCTGAATATTGTATACGAAATTATTTTCGTATACGAAATATCTGCAAACTGACGTAAGCCAGTTCCGCAAGGCTGTTTTTGCTGTGCTCCGCCTGCGCTCTCGCTCCTCGTAAAGAGGGCTTCGGCCAGGAAAGACGGGAAAAGAGGTAAGCTGCAGGGGTGACCATTAGCTAGCGGTTCAAAACGACGACGAGCCCCGATGACTGAAAGACATGATTCTGTAGACGGTGTGGACAAGCGCCTGCTCGAAGGCTTCAGCACGTCCTTTCTCAACGAATCGGCGGTTTATTCCGACCCCGCGTATCGTGCGAAGTTTCTTTCCAACGAGCCTCGGAGAAACATTCATGTCTACGTCGCGCTCCAGGACGAGCTGCGGCGAAGCAGCGAGTTCTTCTTCAGCGTCGCCTTTTTCACCGAGGCGGGACTGAGCTTCCTCAAAGGGGACCTGCAGGACTTCGTCTGCCGAGGAGGTCGAGGCCGCATCCTGGTTTCGGACTTCAACTATTTCAACAAGCCCAAGGATTTAAGGCGGCTTCTGGAAATGGTGGAGTCGCTCAACGCTTTCGCGCGCGAAAAGAACCAGGAGGGTAGCGTCTCTCCCGCGATTGAGGCGAAGCTCTTTCGCTGTTCCTCTGAAGAAGGCTTTCACACGAAGGGCTATGTCTTCAAGGCGGGCGGCCTCTACCGGATGATTGTCGGAAGCTCAAACCTCACGAGCCCCGCGCTTACGGAAAACCGAGAATGGAACGTGAGGCTTGTGGGCAAGCGCGAAGGGGAGGTGACTGAACGCCTGGTCTCGGAGTTCGAGTCCCTCTGGGCGAGTCCTCTAAGCTTTAGCCTCAAGACCGAGCTGCCGCGCTACGAAAAAGACTGGGAGGAGAAGCGGCCGATCTTCGTGCCGAGGCCGCAGAAGACTCCAGCTCCCGAGCAGGCCGCGATCGAACCCAACGACATGCAGCGCCGTGTGGTGGACAGCGTCTATCAGCTTTACCGCGAAGGCAAGAAACGGGCGCTGCTCATTTCCGCGACCGGGACCGGCAAGACTTATGCCTCCGCCTTCACAGTGAAGAAAATCGCTCCACGGCGCGTCCTTTTCCTCGTGCACCGCGAGCAGATCGCGCTGCAGTCTATGGCTAGCTTCAAGCGGGTGCTGGGCGGCGGCTTCGGCGACTTCGGGCTCTACAGCGGCCACCGCCATGACAGCGGCGCGAAATACACTTTCGCCACCATGCAGACGATGTCGAAAGACGAAAACCTCGCGGCTTTCGGGCCGGAGGCGTTCGACTTCATCATCATCGACGAGGTGCACCGGGCGGGAGCGGCAAGCTACCAGAAAATCATGAGCTTTTTCAAACCCCGGTTTTGGTTTGGCATGACCACGAGCCCCGACCGCCCCGACGGCTTTGATATCTACAAGCTCTTCGACAACAACATCGCCTACGAGATCCACCTGCAGACGGCGCTCGAAAACGATCTGCTCTGTCCCTTCCACTACTACGGCATCACGGACTTGGAAGTGGACGGTGAAAAAATCGAGGACGAGCGGAGCTTCAATCTCCTCACGAGCGACGCCCGGGTGGAGCACGTGCTGCGCGAGGCCCGCTACTTCAGGTTCAGCGGCGAGCGGGTGAAGGGTTTGGCTTTCTGCTCGACCAATCGCGAGTGTGAGGAGCTCGCCCTAAAGTTCACCGAGCGGGGTGCTCCCTCCGCGGCTCTGTCGGGCGAGGATTCTCAAGAAGAGCGAGCCGCCATGGTCGAGCGCCTCGAACACGGCGAGGGGCCCGCTCGGCTCGACTACATCTTCACAGTCGACATCTTCAACGAAGGCGTTGACATCCCGGAAGTGAACCAGGTCCTGCTGCTCCGCCCGACCGAAAGCCCGATCATCTTTATTCAGCAGCTGGGCCGCGGTCTTCGCAAGGCCAAAGGGAAGGACTATGTGGTAGTGCTCGACTTCATAGGGCGCTATAAGACCAACTATCTGATTCCCATCGCGCTCTCGGGCGACCGCAGCTACAACAAGGACAACATGCGGCGCTTCGTAAAGGAAGGGGGAAAGCACCTGCCGGGAGCCTCCACGATCTATTTCGATCGAATCGTGGAGCGGCGCATCTTTCAATCGATAGACTCAGCCCAGACCAACAGCATTCAGCTTCTCAAAGAGTCCTATAGGACGCTTAAGTTCAAGCTCGGGCGGATCCCGAGGCTCGTCGATTTCGAGCTGCACAATGCGGTCGACGTTCAGAAATTCTTTGAAAACAAAAGCCTGGGGTCCTATTACGCCTTTTTGAAGGCTTATGACAACGATTACAAAGTGAGGCTCTCGCCCGAGGCCGAGCAGATGCTCACCTTCTGGTGCTCGAAGCTTGGAAACAGCAAGCGGGTTTCCGAAGCGCTCGTCCTCGAGGATCTTCTTCAAGGCCGCGACCGGGTGCTCGCAAGGCTTCGGGAGAGCCTTTGGAAGAATTACGGCATCAATGCGTCCGATCAGCACTTGAAGAACGTCGTCCTCGTGCTCACCAATCAGTTCTGCAAAAATAGCCTTGATCAGGAGCGGACCTCGAAGTGCGTGTTTCTTGAGCCCGAAGGCGGCGACTATCGGATTTCGGGGCAGTTTCAGGCGACCCTCCAGGCGAGCCCCGAGTTCAAAGCCATGCTGTTGGAACTCGCGCAGTACATGAAGCGGCGCTACAACAGCGAGTACATTAAGCGCTACCAAGAAACGGACTTTGCTCTTTACAGCAAGTACACCTACGAGGATGTGTGCCGGCTCCTCAACTGGTCGAGGAACATGACCGCCCAGAATATCGGCGGCTACTTCTACGACAAGGAAACGAAAACGCTGCCGGTGTTCGTGAACTATGAGAAGTCCGAAGAGGCGATCGCCTATGAGGACCGCTTCGAGTCCGAGCGCATCCTGATTGCGCTTTCGAAGACGAAGAGGAGGGTGGATTCGCCGGACGCGGATCATATGTTCAAGCGCACGCCGGAGGATCGGGGCAACCGGATCTATCTGTTCGTACGCAAGAACAAGGACGACAAGGAGGCGAAGTCCTTCTATTTCCTGGGCGAAATGAACGCCGTGGGGGATCCTGCGCCCGTGAGGCTGCAGACCGGCGACGCGGCCTTCGAGATCCGATATGAGCTGGAACACCCGGTTCGCGAAGACATTTATGATTATTTAACCAATGATTTTGAGAGCAGCAATGAAGAGAATTGAAGTCGTGGCAGCCATCATCCACCACGAGGGGAAGATACTCGCCACCCAGCGCGGCTACGGCGATTTCAAGGACGGTTGGGAATTTCCCGGCGGCAAAGTGGAGCCGGGCGAGACCCCGCAGGAGGCGATCGTGCGCGAGATCCGCGAGGAGCTAGAGGTGACGATCAGGCCCGAGCGGCTTGTGACCACCGTGGAGTGCGACTACCCGAAGTTTCACCTCACGATGCACTGCTTTCTCGCCTCCGTGGCGGAGGGCAGCATCACGCTGCTCGAGCACGAGGCAGCGAAGTGGCTGGGGAAGGATGAGCTGGACACCGTGGCGTGGCTGCCGGCCGACGTCGAGGCCGTGCAGAAGCTGAAGCCTTTTCTTGAAGAGGCCCGGGGCTCCTGAAAGGCCGGGGCCGCGTCTTCCGGCAAAAGGAAAGGGAAGTGAAAAAGCGCGCAGAGGCTTAATGGAAAAGCCCCGCGCGCTTTGAATGTCCCCTGGCGGGAGAAGGGTGGAAAACCTGTTTCCACCCTCCGTTCCCGAAGGAAAAGACCTCAGCCGAAATCAGTACTGCTCGAGGATCTTGCGGCCGGCCTGGAGGTTGCCGCTGTAGACGCGGTCCATGCCGACGAACGGAACCTGCTTGCGGTAGGCGTTGTAAAGAGCGCCGGTCTTGTCGGAGAGGCGGACGTTCGTCTGCTTCATCTTGCGCAGGTCGATGGCCTGGGCGGTGTGCAGTAGCTCCATCGAGTACATGTCAAGCACCGTGTTCGCGGAGCGGTTCAGGCGCTGGGCGACGCGCGGCAGGTTGGAGTGCGTGTCCTCGATCGTGCCTTCAACCGCGGCGCCGTGCACGGAGATCGGGTTGGCGAGGTCGATCGTTTCGGCGTAGAGCGAGACCATCGAGTCCTCGGTCGCGCCGAAGGCGTGGCCGAACACGTTCTCCTTGGAGGCGAGGTAGCGCGAGAGTCCCGAGAAGTTGTCGTCGTCGAGCCTCATCATGCGGTTCGCGCTGTTGTGCGCGACGTGGGTGAGGGCGATCGCGGCCTTCTGGGCGGCAATCGCGATCGGCAGCGGCTCGAAGTTCGCGCTCGGGATGATGGCGCCCTTCAGCCCGTCGCCCTCCACGAACCACTGGTTCACGTAGGGGGTGCTGCGGTCTTCCTGCGTGGCGTTGAGGATCACGCCCGGGTTGTCGTCGGAAGAGTTGATCTGGGTGTTGAGCAGGCCGTCTAGCTCATCGAGCGCGACCTTCGCCTCGGACATCGTGTAGACGCTCGTGCGGAAGGAGAGGGGATCCTGCAGGTTGCGGGTCTTGTCGAGGTCCCAGAGGTAGGAGCCCTTCAGGGTAAGCCGCAGGGTCTTCGCCATCTCGGGGAAGCCCTTCAGCGGGTGCGAGGCTGCGCTCTGGGCGAGGAACGGCGTGACGTTGCCGTTCAGGCCTTCAAGCGAAAGTCCGTAGACCACGGGCGAGACCTTGAGCACCTGGTGCATCGTGCGGGCGGCTTCCATGGTGAGCGCCGTGCCCACGCAGTTGGAGGAGAGGATCGCCAGGCCGTCCTTGCCTTCCGGGACGAGGGGCTGGAGGCCCTTCGCCTTCAGGGCTTCGGCGCCCGTCATTTCCCTGCCGTCGACGTCGGCCTTCCATTCGCCGATCATCACCGAGCCCACGTGGGAGGCGAGCGTGATGTCAGCGTCGCCGATCGAGCCGCGCGAAGGGATCATCGGGGTGATGCCCTTGTTGAGGAAGTCGCGGTAGAGCTCGGCCACGCGCGGCTGGGCTCCGGAGCGGCCGGTCAAAAGCGTATTGAGGCGCACCACCATCGCAAGCCTTGCGATCTTCTTGTCCAGCATCGGGCCGAAGCCGGCGGAGTGCGAGCGGATGATGTTGCGGTTGAAGGCGATCGAGGCCTGGCGGGCCTGCTCGGTGAGGCGCCCGGTCTTGTCAAAGAGGTGATGGTCCTTGTTGAGGCCCACGCCCACGGTGAGGCCGTAGATTTCCTTGCCCTGACGGGCGGCGAGCAGCACGAGCTTGTTCGAGTCGGACATGAACTTCATGGCCTTGTCCGAAATGGCGACGGGCTCGCCTTCGGCGATCTTCCAGGCGTCGGCCTGGGTGAGCGAGTGGCCGTCCAGGGTCACGGTGGCAAATGCGCTGGTAGCGGTCATGGCAAGTCCTATGGCAAGGGCTGCGGGTTTGAACTTCATCATCTTATCTCTCCAATAGAGTGTTTGGCGCTTGTCCGGGTCGGGGCACTTCAGCCCGCCGGGTGCGACGAGGTCGTAGTATATGATTAAACCGACCGGACGGTATGTTTATGAGGGTTTCCGACATTAGTAGTTCTTCCGACTTAGTTCCAGCGCCGCTTTAATAATGGGGATCTGCGGTGTTTATCTTAGATAATACGGGTTAATGCCTAGCCGCAAAGACTTGCTTTGGTGGGTCCGCGGTGGTTAAATGAGCCTGTCATAAAAAAGACCGTCCAGTCGGTTTAAAGGAAAGAAAATGCGTTTTAACAAAGCTTCCATGGCAGTGGCCGCTGCCGTCATGAGCGTCTTCGCCCTGCAGGCCTTCGCCTCCCCCGTGACCACCACCGGAACCGGTGTTGGCAAGGACGGCGAGATCAAGGTCGAGGTCACGTTCGACGCGAACCGCATCCAGTCGATCAAGGTCCTCTCCCAGCAGGAGAACCCGGTCCTCTCGAAGAAGGTGTTCACGGACCTGAAGGACAATGTCGTAAAGACCAATTCCGCCGACCTCGACGTGGTCTCCGGCGCCTCCTTCTCCTCGCGCGGCTTTCTCGCTGCGGTGAAGGACGCGGCGAAGAAGGCGGGCGTCACCCTCTCGAAGGACGGTCAGAAGTCCCTGAAGAAGGTCTCGAAGGCGATCCCCGCGAAGAGCGGCTATGACGTGGTCGTCGTGGGCGCGGGCGGCGCGGGCTTTGCCGCCGCGATCGAGGCGAAGAGGACCGGGGCGAGCGTCGTGGTGCTGGAGAAGATGCCTTCGGTCGGCGGCAACTCCCTCATTTCAGGCGGCGAGATGAACGTCGCCCGCAACTGGGTGCAGCCGAAGCTGGGCGTTCTCGACGACTCGCCCGAGCGCCACGCGCAGGACACCTATATCGGCGGCGACAAGAAGGGCGACCTCTCAGTGATCCGCACTCTCACCGGGCGCGCGCTTGAAACCGCGAAGTGGGCCCGCGACTACGTGGGGGTGAGGTTCGAGCCGGACAACCTCTTCATGTTCGGCGGACATACGAGAAAGCGCGCCCTGATCCCCGTGGGCCAGACCGGGACGGAGTTCATCACGAAGCTCTCGGCGAAGGCCGACTCGCTCGGCATCCCCGTGATTACGAACATGAAGGCCGTGGAGCTGCTGCGCGATTCCACGGGGCGCGTGACCGGCGTCAAGGCTGAAATGGACGGCCGCCCCTATGAGTTCGACGCGAAGGGCGGCGTGGTGCTCGCGACCGGCGGCTTCGGCCACAACGCCGCGATGGTGAAGAAGTACAACCCGTCGCTTGACGAGCGCTTCAAGTCGACCGACTCCCCGAGCGCGACCGGCGAAGCCCTCTACATGGCCGAGCGCGCAGGGGCGAGCCTCGTGAACATGCAGTACATCCAGACCTACCCGATCTGCGACCCGGTCTCGGGCACGATCGAGCTCATCGCCGACGCGCGATTTGACGGCGCGATCCTCCTGAACCAGAAGGGCGAGCGCTTCGTCGAGGAACTCGAGCGCCGCGACGTGATCTCGCACGCGATCCTCAGGCAGCCCGGGGCCTACACCTGGGTGCTCTGGAACGACAAGATCGGCAGCGTCTCGAAGACCGTCGAGGCGCACCCTGACGAGTACGCCGCGTTCACGAAGAACGGCACCATGAAGACCTGCGATGACCTGAAGTGCGTCGCCGACTTCACGAAGATCCCATACAAGAACCTCAAGGCGACCGTTGACCGCGTCGACTCCATGACCGGCAAGGGCAATGACCGCGACTTTCACCACCGTGCGGGTCTGGTCGACCTCTCGCAGGGCCGCTACTACGTCGTGAAGGCCGTTCCCTCCATCCACCACACGATGGGCGGCATCCGCATTAATCCGAAGGCGCAGGCCCTGAACGCCAAGGGCGAGCCGATTCCGGGGCTTTACGCTGCGGGCGAGGCGACCGGCGTCACTCACGGCACGAACCGTCTGGGCGGCAACGCCTATACAGACATCCTGGTCTTCGGCCGCATCGCGGGCGAAGCGGCGGCCTGGGACGCGCTGTCTGCCTCCTACAGGAACAAAAACTAAATCCGAATAAGAAGACGGGGGCAGAGCCTCGTCCTCTCCCTTTCAAACCCTTTTCTCTCCTGCAGGGCGGCCGGTTTTCTCCCCTTGAGGGCTAGGCCCGGCCGCCCTGTCCCTTATCGTCTTTTCCATTCAAAGGACTCGCAAAAAAATGAAACCCATGAAGCTCGCCGCAGCGCTTGCCGCCGTGGCCCTGTCCGGGGCGGCCGCAGCCGCCCCTTCCATCACGATGTACGGGGTCGTCGACACGGGCCTGCAGTACACCCACGTCTCAAACCGCGGCGTTGACACGCTCGAGATGAACTCCGGCAACTACGCGGGCTCGCGCTGGGGCGTGAAGGGCGAGGAGAAAATCGGCCCCTCCACCGTGGGCTTCATCCTGGAGTCAGGTTTAGCAAGCGACACGGGTGAGCAGGGCAAAAGCGGCAGCCTCTTCAACCGCGAGTCCCAGGTCTACGTGACGGGCTCCTGGGGCACGATCGGCGCGGGCCGGGTCGGGGCCTTCACCTCGGGTTCTTCGTCCCTTTCCCGCTACTGGGACTTCGAGCCCTTCGAGACCGGGTACTACGACGCGGGGCTGCAGGGCACGCAGGTGAACGTCTGGAGGCTCAACAGCAACACGCTCTACTACGTCTCCCCGAAGATGAACGGCTTTGAGTTCGGCGGCCAGTATTCGTTCACGGGCTACACCTCCGACAAAGAGACGAACGGGATGGCCCGCGACAGCCACTTCGGAAACATCTACGCGCGCTGGGACGGAAAGAACGCGCGGGTGATCGCCGGCGTTGAGGCCGATTTCATCGGCCACGACTACCGGGACACCGACCCGAACAAGACGAGGTGGTCGGCAAAGCTTGCCGGAGCCTGGAGCCCGAACGCGGGCCCGGTGACGCTCTTTGCGGGCTACAACTATTACAAAAACCAGGACCGCTTCACCGACTCGACCTGGGACGACGACTACAAGGTGGTCTATGACGGCAGCGGCCGCGGGCTCGAGGGACATGCCTTCTTCGTGGGCGGCCGCTACAGCGTCGGAGCCGCTAATTTCCTTGCGCAGTTCCAGTTCCTCACGGGCAAGAACAAGGGCGCGGTGAAGGGCGACGAGGACGACTACAAGCGCTATGTGGGGTCGCTTGGCGTGCACTACTACTTCAGCAAGCGCACGATGGGCTACGGCGTCGTCTCCTACGCGAAGGGCACGGGGCTGCTTGACACCGACACGACCGAAACGAACCGGGTCGTGACGACCGTAGGCGTCACGCACTGGTTCTAAAGGCCTGAGCGGGCTTGTCTGCGGGCCCTCCCGGCAGGCAAAGCCGGAGGGGCTCGCGCTTTTTGCTCTGCGGGCTTCGGGCCCCCGCGGGGAGCATCGGACGGGGAAAAGGGAGCGGGGCGCCCGCGCTAGAATCGGGGGCGGGATCTCCGCCCTTTCCGGGGTCCCTGAGGCTTCAGGCCACCTGAAAAAAACAACAGGGGACGAACGAATGGCAACAAAAAAAGCTCTGCACACCCGGGAGGCGATCCTCGAGGCGGCCCGATTCATTGTCCAGAAGGAGGGCGTCGACGCGCTCAGCATGGATCACCTCGCGCAGGTGGCCCACATGTCGAAGGGGGCGGTGACCTACCACTTCAAAAGCAAGCGGGAGCTCAACCGGGCGCTGCTTGAAGACTACGCCGAGCACCTGAGAAGCGGCCTCAAAAGCCATGAGGACAACTACATCGGAGGCCCCGAGGATACGCTCGTGCCCGCCTACGCGGACTGGTTCCTGGACTTCGACCGCTCGAGCCACGGCTGGGCGCAGCTCGGCGTCCATCTGCTCTCCCAGCAGGTGAAGGACCCGGAGCTCGTGCGCCCGGTGCGCGAGTGGTACGCGGAGGTTGCGCGCCGGGCCGAGGCCTTCCCGAAGGAAAGGCAGCCCCGGGTGCTCACCGCCGTGATGGCGCTTGAAGGCCTCTTTTTCGTGCACAAGTTCGGTCTTGACGTCCTCTCCGAAGAGCAGAAGCAGGAGATCCTCTCGTTCCTCACCGGGGAGCTCTGCCCAAGCGCCGCGGCCCGCAAGGACTCCTGAAGGGCAGAGAAAAGGGCGGGCTGGACGCCTGGCGCTTTAGAGCCGGGGAGCGCCGCGCGGCGCGAACCGAAGCGAAAAGAGAAGCCCCGCCGCGCAGATTGCGCTGCCTGCCAGCAGCATCGCCTCCGTGCCTGTCCGGGCGGCTCCGATCGGGTAGAGCCAGGCCGCCGCAGCGGCTCCGATCCGGGTGAGCGTCGTGATGCAGCCGAAGGCGCTGCCGCGGATCGCGCTCCTGAAAAGCTCCGCGGGATAGACGTAGTCGAGCACGCTCTGTAGCCCGTAGGAGGACGAGAAAAGCACGAACCCCAGCAGCGTCGGGACCGGCTCGGGCGAGGCCATCGCGGCCAGGCCCGCGGCCATGAGGGCGAAGGTTGAGGCAAGGAGCGCCCTGCGGCTCGCGCGAGGCAGGAGGGCGGGCGCGGGCAGCGTCCCGATCAGGATCGACAGGTAAAGGAGCGCGAGCAGGGGCGGCAGCGGCAGTCCCGCGAGTCCCGCCTCTTCGAGGATCTCGGGCCCAAAGAAGAAAAGGGCGGTCGAAGGCACGATCTGGCATAGCCAGAACCCGCTCACGAAGGCGAGCTTTCTCCAGTCCTCACGCGTGAAGTCGCGCAGGCTCGAAGTGCCGTGCTCGGTGCGCTGCGCGCTCCAGCCGCTCGACTCCGGCATAAAAAGCCGGATCGCAAGCGCCGCGGCGATAAGGGGCGCGGGCAGCAGCGTCCAGCCCGCCCAGCCCGCGTGCGGGACAAAGAGCGTGCCCGCGGCCACGGCGGCCAGGGCCCCCGCGTACCACGCGCCCATGAGAAGCGACAGGCCCCGCTCCCGGGCCCGCCCCTCGAGCTCTTCGGAGAGGAACGCCTGGGCGGCCGGATAGTCGCCTCCTAAGAAGAAGCCGAGCAGGAAGCGGCCCGCGAGCGCGAGCCCCGCGTCGCCCGGCAGCTCCAGGGGTGAGAGCGAGGAAAGCGCGAAAAGCGTGAGAAGCGCGGCGGCCGAGGCAAAGCGCATGAGGGGCCTGCGCCCCAGGCGGTCGGAGAGCGACCCGAACAGGGCGCTTCCGAGCAGCGCCCCCAGCATGTAGGCGGCCGCAATGCCGCCCGCGAGCCCGGGCTCGGGCCGCAGGTCAAGCAGCATGAGCCCCGTGGCCGCGATCGCGAAGGCATCGCAGAAGGGCGCGGCGGCCGAGGCGGAAAAGACCAGCCATGAAGGAGGAAGTCTCAGCATGGGAAAAAAGGCGCGTGACCGGAAAATCCCATCTTAAAGCTTCGGCCAGGGACTGGAGGCCGCAGGGGGAGGCAGGGCTCTGCGGGGCGGAGCCTTTGGGAGGCCCGGCCCCTTTTTCTCCTCCCTAGAGCCTGCCCTGGAAGTGCGCGAGAAGCTGCGGGGAGGCTTCAAGTCTTCGCAGCGGCGCGATTGCCATCCCGATCGCCTCCTCCCAGAAGGCGGGGCGGCGGATGTCCTCGCCCAGGACCTTCGCGCAGGCTTCCTCCCAGGTGCCGCGGGAGAGGGCGAGGAAGAAGCGCTCGATCAGGTGATCCCCGCCCCTGCCCGACTCGAAGTGCGCGAGCAGCTGCCGCGCGGCGAGGAACCCGAAGCTGTACTGGAAGTCGTAGAAGGGGCGCATCTGGTAGAAGTGGTGCTTGTAGGCCCAGATGTACTCGTCGAGGCTCTCGGTGGTGTCCCCGAAGTACTCGCCCCAGACCTCCGAGGTGAGGCGGTTGAAGTCCCGGGCGGCGAGTCTTCGGCGCGACTGCTCGGCCTGGATTCGGACCGCGAGCTCGTGACGGAAGGGGATCGTGATGAGCTCGTTGGTGATCGTCATCATCGAAAACCAGAGCGCGGCGCGCTCCGAGGCTCCGCCCTCGAACCTTCGGTAGAAGTACTGCTCAAGGGCGGTGACGGCAAGCATCCCCGCGGTTTCGACCACGGTGAGCGGCACGTGCCTCAAGGGCGCCGGGGCCTGCAGAAGCAGCCGGTGCAGGCCCGCCACTCCGAGAAGGTGCGAGAGCCAGAAGGCCGAGGGCATCCCCGGCGAAACGTCTGCGAAGACCGCCACCGCCTGCAGCGATGGGAGGTTGTCGCACCAGCCCCCGCCCGTGCGGTTCGAAAAGCGCCGTGCCTCGATCCAGTGCCCTCGCAGCTCGTCGGCCACGAACTGGTCGAAAAAAGGGATCGCGGGGGTGAGCGCCCGGCGGATCGTGAGCAGCAGCCCCTGCATCGTCATGATGCTTTCGGGACCGCGCGAGAAGTCCTCGCCCGCGTAGCCCGCGGGAGGCGGCGCGAAAAGGAGGCTGGCGTGGAGCCTGCCGCGCCCGAAGACCGGGGCGCGGGCCGAGACCGCGAGCCGCAGCTCCGGCAGCGACTTCCGGATCGCGGAAAAAAGCGCCGCGTAGGTCCCGGGGTCGATCCTCTCGGAGCTGAAGGTGTAGCCGAAGCTCGTGAGGCGGGCCCTCGACTGCGCCTCCTCTCGGCAGCCCTCCACCGCGTTCTGCAGGTCTGCGAAGAGCTCGCCCCGCTCGGCGATCCAGGCGTTCATCGAGCAGAAGACCGCCCGGCGCAGCCTCGGGTCGTCCGAGTTCTTGAGAATCGAGATCGCCTGCGAAAAGCTGAAGCGCCGCGGAGCCTCGCCCGGGGCCTCGGGGTCGAGCGTGAGCAGCATCCGGCTGCGAAGCTGCCGGTATAGGAGCGAGAGCGGCTCGTAGACCCGCTCGCGCAGCGACTCCTTCTCCCCGTAAAAGGGATCGGGCAGGGCAAAGGGGCTCATCTGGGCAGAGAGCGCCGGCTCCGCGAGCTCGGGCGTGTCCGGGGGCAGGGCGAGGAGCTTTCCGCGGAGCCGGAGCGCCGCGCGCTCGACCCGGCCCGAGAGCCGCAGCACCTCACGCCGCTCGGCCGAGGCGAGGACGTCGGAGGAGGAGATGCTGAGCGCGCCGCGCGTGGCGGTGAGCAGCGTCCAGGCAAGGCTTCGCGCCTCGTCCGTCACCCGCGCCAGCTCGGTGAGCGTCGGTCCTCCGCCCGGGGCCGCCTCGAGCGCCTCGGCCATCGTGAGCAGCGCCGCGAGCCGCTCCTTGCCCGCGCGGAACTGCCTCCCAGCAACGTCGAAAATCCCGTCCTTGTCCCAGCCGGGAAGCGCCTCCGCGCCGCCTCTTTCCATGCTTGAGCTCCCTTGCAGAGGGTTTCCACCCGCTCTGCGGCCATCCGTATGACCGGGAAATTGTCGCACCGCGGCCCGACCGAGGGAGAGAAGGCAAAGCGTTATAGGTGTTAATACTAAGTATCATGGAGATAACCCTTATTCTCTTGCGCTATGTTTCTTCTCCTTACGCACCACGAGCGGGAAAACGGGATCGCTCTAGGGAAAAGATCTAAGGGTTAAATCCTATCGGCAGGCCAATAACCCCCCGGGTTCTTCCGCAGGGGGAGGCCGTTTCCTAGGATTGATGATGTCTTCTTCCAAAAGGGGAAATCATGCTGGGCATTTTGATCGGCTGCGCCACGCTCATTGTCGTGGGCTGGGCCATTTTGAAGGGCAAGTACGCCCCGCTCGTGCTCTTTGCAAGCGGCGCTTTCATGCTGCTTTGCGCCGCGGTGTTCGACATCGGGACGTTCCTGCCTAAAAAGGGGGCCGCGCCAACCGGCAGCGACCTTCTGGACGTGGTGGAGTTCATCCGGTACATGTTCTCCAACCGGCTCTCGAGCCTGGGACTGCTCATCATGACGATGGTGGGCTTCGCCTCCTACATGACGCACATCGGCGCGAACGATGCGTTCGTGCGGATCGCGATCCGCCCGCTCTCGCTCTTCAAGAACCCGTACATCGTGCTTATAGTGGGATTCTTGCTGGGCAAGGCCGTCTCCATGGTGATCACCTCCGCGGTGGGACTCGGAGTGCTGTGCATGGCGCTCATGGGACCGGCGCTCGTCGCGATCGGGCTCAACAAAAAGGCGATCGGCGCGATCTTCGTCACCTCGGGCGCGGTCTCGCTCGTGCTGATCGGGGGATCGACCGCCGCGGCCTCCAAGGCCTGTTCGATACCGATCCTCGACTACGTCTTCTTCTACAAGATCCCGGCAGGGCTGCCCGTGATCGCGATCATGGCGGTCACGCACTTCTTCTGGCAGCGCTACCTTGACCGAAAGGAAGGCTGGAACTGCGCCGAGCATCGGGGCGATACGCTCGTCTTCGACGAGGAGGTGAAAAAGCCCTCGGGCAACGCCCCGAAGTTCTACGCGGTGCTGCCGTTCCTGCCGATGATTCTCGTTGTGGTCTTCTCGCCCTATGTGGTGAGCAGCATCAAGCTCGACATCATCACGCTCATGTTCCTCTGCGTGATCGTGAGCATGGTGATCGAGACCTTCCGCTGGAAGTTCAACTTTGAGAAGATCGGCGCGGGCTGCAAGGTGTTCCTCCAGGCGATGGGCCGTTCGATGTCGGGTGTGGTCTCGCTCGTGATCGCGGCGGGCGTCTTTGCCCAGGGCTTCAAGTCGCTCGGGATGCTCGACGCGATCGTGGGGCTTGCGAACACCGCGGGCTTCGGCGCGCTCGGGATGTCGGTCCTCTTCGTGCTCATCACGACCGCGGTTGCGATCATCGCGGGCAGCAACGGCGCTTCCTTCTACCCGATCGTCGAGATGGTGCCCAAGATCGCGAAGGACATGGGCGTGAACCCGGTAGCCCTCGTGCTGCCGATGCACCAGGCCTCGACCATCGCCAGGCCTCTCTCCCCGGTCGCGGGCGTGGTGGTCGCGATTTCCGCGATGCTCAAGATGAATCCCCTTGAGCTCGTGAAGCGCGCCTCGGTGCCCTGCATCGTGGCGCTGGTGGCGCACCAGATCATCGTCTTCCTGTTTACGCTTTAAGCCGGGAGGGAGAAACGAATCATGGCTGAGGCTGTTGAAGAAAACGCGCTGCAGGCTCCCGAGTGGCAGATGGAGGACGCCTACGGCGACATAGGATCGGAGCGCTGGAAGGCGTCCGCCCGGCGGGTCAGGGAGCTCACGGACGAGCTTTCCGCCGCGGGCCGCCCCGCGGGCGGGGCGCTCCTTTCCGCTCTCGCCCTCTACGAGGAGGCGCGCATGCGGCTCTCTTCCCTTAAGGCCTTCGTGAAGTGCCTTGGGGCGAAGGATTCGACCGACGCGCGGATCGATCCGGAAAACGCCGCGCTCGCCCAGGCCGAGGCGGCGCTTGCCGGGGCCTCCGCTCCGCTTTTCGCCTCGATCGAGGCCCTCGCGCCGGAGGATCCCCTCTGGGAGCGCGAGCCCCTCGCGCACTGGCGCTTTGAGATTTCCCGCCGCGCGGGGAACTGGAAGCACCGGCTCTCCGCGCCGGTGCGGGCCGAGGAGGAGCGGCGCGAGGCCTCGGAGTTCAAGCCCCTCGGGGGCTGTTTCAAGCGGTTGCAGAAGGAAGTGGCGATCGAAGCACGCCGCTCGGACGGCACCCCGGTCATGGTCCGCGCGGCCCGCATGATCGCGATCCTCAAGGGGGACCCCGATCCGGTGCTGCGCGAGACCACGGGCCGGGGGATCGAGCGGCACTACGAAGCAAGGGGCGAGGCCTATGCGAAGCTCCTTAACGCCCTGCACGGCTTCAGGCTCGAATTCTTCGGCCAGGCGGGCGTCAGCCCGCTTGAGGTCTCCCTGCACCAGAACCGGCTCTCCCGCGAAGGGTTTGAGGCGATGTTCGAGGCGATCCGCGGACGCCTGCCCGAGATTCGCAGCTGCGTCACGCTCCGGGCCCCGTGGCTCGGGCGGCAGACGCTGCCCTTCTGGGATCTCATGGCCCCCGCCCCGCAGGGACGCACCCGGGCCCTGCCGCCCCCGATTCCCTACCCGGAGGGCTTTGAGACGGTCTGCGAGGCGCTCCGCGGCGTGAGCCCGGAGATCGAGGCGTTCTTCCGCATGATGAGAGAAAAGCGCTGGGTGGACGCGAAGCCCTCGGACCGCAAGATCGGGGGAGCCTTCTACTCGCGCTTCGAGGAGTTTCGGATGCCGCGGGTCTTCTCGACCTATCAGGGCAGCCTCGCCTCCGTGATCCAGCAGTCCCACGAGATGGGGCACGCCTTCCACTACTGGGTGATGCGGGACCTGCCCGCGGTGCAGACAGAGTTCCCCATGACGCTCACCGAGATGGCAAGCACCTTCGACGAGGCAGTGGTGCGCGACTTCCTCTTCCGCCGCTCCGATTTCGACGGACGCTTTGCGATGCTCTGGCAGGACTTGAAGAGCTGGGCGAACTTTATGATGAACGTGCCCGCGCGCTGCAGCTTCGAGCTCGCGTTCCTGCGCGAGCGCAAGGAGGGCGAGGTGAGCGCCGGGCGCTGCCGCGAGCTGATGGCCGGGGCCTGGAAGAGCTGGTACGGAGACTGCGCGCTGCCCGACGTGAGCCTCTGGGCCTACAAGCTGCATTACTACAAGACCGATCAGCTCATCTACAACTATCCCTACACCGTGGGGTTCCTCCTCTCGCAGATCCTGTTGCAGAAGTGGAAGAGCATGGGAGCGGACTTCTATCCCTTCTACGTCCGGATGCTCCGCGACACTGGCCGCATGACGGTCGACGCGCTTGTGCGCGCTCATTTCGGGGCCGACTGCTCGGATCCGGCCTTCTGGCAGATCGCGATGAAGGGGCTCGACGAGGCGCTCTCGGCATTCAGGCAGTACGCGCCGCCCGCAGGGACCCCGGCGGCGGAACCAGAGGGCAGGCGTGCCGGGTGACGGCATGGCTGCGCGTTTTTGACTCAAAACGAAGACAGGAAGGAGAGTAAATGAAACTGTCAAAACTCACTGCGGCGCTTGCCGCCGTCACGGCGGCCGCCCTGACGATCCCCCAGGCGGCTCAGGCCGTGGCGAAGGTCGAGATGTACGGCCGTGCGGACACGGGCCTCGTCTACACCCATGTGAAGGGCGGCAACGACACCCTGGAGATGAAAAACGGCCGCTCCACCCCGCGCTGGGGCTTCAACATCAGCGAGGACATCGGAAACGGCTGGAAGGTGAAGGGCTACCTCGAGGCGGGCTACTACATCGATACCGGCGCGAGCACGACGAACGGCAAGCTCTTCGACCGCCGCTCGATCCTCGCCGTGGACGGCCCCTACGGCGAGCTGGGCGCTGGACGCGCGGGCACCGTGCAGTCCACCGTGGCCCCCTACTCGATGGGCCTGCTGCGCTACGACCCGTTCGGGACGTCCTACGGCAACGCCTCGATCGGCTCGACCTTTGCGAACACCTCGCGCGTGAGCAACGGTCTGCACTACCGTTCACCCTCCTTAGGCGGCTTCAGGCTCGGGGCCTCCTACTCGCTGGGCGACGCCGACAATGACGCGGTCGAGTGGAACGACAAGAACCACACCTTCGCCCTGGCCGGCAACTACCAGTCGAAGGACCTCTATCTCTCGCTCACCTTCGCAAACGTCGATTCGCTGCACGCCGCGAACGGCCGCAAGCCCGATGCACGCATGTATCAGCTGGGCGGCTGGTGGGCGGCCACGCCATCGCTTAAGATTTTCGCCGGCGCGGGCTACCAGTCGAACTTCTCGACCGGCGGCAAACTCTCCGCCTCCAACCTCTCGGGCGTGAAGAGCTCGGTGGCGAACGGCGGCTTCAACGGCGAGAGCTTCCTCCTTGGCGCGACCTACACGATGGGCAAGAACAAGTTCATCGCCGATGCTCAGTACTTTACCGGCAAGCTCGCTCGCGACCATGACGTCGACTTCGACCGCACCGTGCTCGCGGCGGCCTGGGAGTACTGGTTCAGCAAGAAGGTGATCGGCTACGTCGCAGCCACTCAGTCCTTCACTTCGGGCGAGGCCGAAAAGCTCGCGAGGAAGAAGGGTGGCTATAGCCTAGAGGCTACGCAGGTCTTTATGGGGCTTGACTACCACTTCTAAGCCCTGAGCTCAGGGCTAAACGCGGGTGAAGCAAGGGGGCAGGGCAGCCCTCGCCTGCGCAGTGCTTTTGGTGCGCCCGCCCTAAGGGGAGGGCGCAATTCTTTCTGGGGATCAGGCCTGGAACTGAGCGAGAAAAACCTCTGCCGTTTGCGGCAGCTCCAGGTCATTTCGGAAAAGCGCGACATAGCGCCCCGAGGGCAGGGGCGGATCTACCTGTAGTCTGAACAGATCCGGCTCGTCCTCAATCCGCAGAGGCGGTTCGGGAATGAGCCCCGCTCCGATTCCAAAGCCCGCTCGGGTGTACTCCTTCGTGAAGGCCATGGTGTCCGTTTCAACGCTTACTCGTAGCCGCAGTCCGGCTTCAGCGAATTTCTTTTCCAAGCAGTCGCGCGTGTTGTTCCCGGGCCTGAGAATCACCACGGGCAGCTCGCTCAGCTCTTTGAGCGAAAGGACCCGACCCTCGAGAGCTCCGAAATTTTCGCGGCTCGCAAAAAAGCCGTAGCGGTAGTAACCGAGGCAGTGCTCGACAAGCTGCGGATCGAGGAGGGCGGGTGCGGGCGTGGCCAGAAATAGCAGGTCGATGCGGTTAGAACGAAGGAGTTCCAGCATCGGCTGCATCCGGTTTTCAATCGTGAGTCGCACCTCGACCTCCGGGCGCCTGCGGTGAAAGCGAGCAAGCTGCGGGGTAAGTATCGTCTGCAAGATGAGAAAGGGGCACCCGATTCGCAGCAGTCCTGTTTTCTGCGCTCTTAGCACCTTCAACTTTTCCTCGCCTCCCTCCAGTGCAGAGAAAATGGACTCAGCCGTCTCGAGCACCGCGCGGCCTTCCGCCGTGAGGGTGAGCCGCCTGTGTGCGCGCAGGAAAAGACGGCAGCCCGTGAAGGCCTCCAGATCAGCCACGGCGTGCGAGACCGCGCTTTGCGTGATGAATAAGTGCCGGGCGGCCTCCGTCATGCTGCCAACTTGCGCAGTTTTCCTGAACACTCGCAGCAACTCTAGGTTGACATCAGACAGAGGTTTCATTTTTGTCTATGAAAAACATTCATTAATTAATAAAAAAATATCAATTGTATTTATTGTTTGCGAAAGGCACAATACTCCCGTTTTGTCGTTACGAAATCGAGGAGAGAAGAAAATGCCTTTGACAAGACGCAGATTTGTTTCTGGACTCGGAGTTGCGGGCCTCGTCGGTGCCGTTCCGGCTTGGGCTATGGAAGATCCCTTTAGAGTTCCTGCTCGCTGGGATAAAACTGTTGACGTTCTCGTGATCGGCGCGGGCGGGGCGGGGCTCTCGGCCGCGATCACCGCGAAGGAGGCCGGCGTGAAGGACGTCGAGATCGTTGAGAAGATGGCCTTCCCGGGCGGCAACACGGTGCGCGCGGGCGGGGGCTTCAACGCGGCGATTAAGGCCGACTACGAGAAGGCGGGCATCAAGGACTCGCCCGAGCTGCACGCGAAGCAGACCCTCGCGGCGGGCGACTACCGCGGCAACCCGGCGATCGTGGAGAAGCTCACGCACCTCGCCCCGGAAAGCGTCCAGTGGCTCAAGGACCACGGCGTGAAGTTCCAGGATCACATCTACCAGATCTACGGCGGCATCTACCCGCGCGCGAGAAACCCGCTCGGCCCCCGCGGCTCGGCCTACATCCAGGCGCTCTACGCCGTGTGCGAAAAGGAGGGGATTCCCGTTCACCTCAGCACGAAGGTGGAGGACGTGATCCGCGAGAAGCCCTTCTCAGGCCGGGTGCTGGGCGTGAGGGTCTCGGGGCCCGAGGGCACGCGCACCATCCGGGCGCGGGCGGGCGTCGTGGTCTGCTCCGGGGGTTTCGCCGCGAACGCGAGGCTCTGCGGCATCCACGACCCGAGGCTTGAAAAGCTCGGGACCACGAACCAGCCGGGGGCGACCGGCGAAGTGCTCACCGACCTCATCAACCTTGGGGCTGAGACCACGTGCCTCGACTACATACAGTGCATCCCGGGCGGGCTGCCGGGCGGAAAGCCTTACCCCAACCTCTTCACGCACGTCGACCGCTTCGTCTTCACCAACATCGAAGGCCGCCGCTTCGTCCACGAGGACGCCCGCCGCGACGTGTTGCGCGACGCGATGCTCGCGCAGCCGAAGATGCTCGCCTGGACGATCGTCGACGCAGACGGGTTCGAGCTGCAGAAGAACTCGAAAGGGCCGGAGAACGAAGCCGCAAGGAAGGCTGGAACTCTGTATGTGGGCAACACGATCGAAGAGCTCGCCGCGAAGATCAAGGTCGATCCCAAGGTGCTGCGCGAGACGATCGATACCTACAACAAGGCGGTGGAAGACAAGAAGGATCCGTTCGGGCGCGCTCCGCGCATGCTCTCGCACAAGATCATCAAAGCCCCGTTCTACGCGGGCGAGGTGACGATGAAGCGCCACCACACCATGGGCGGCGTCGTGATCAATACGAACGCCGAGGTGATGGACCGCGAGGGACGCGTGATTCCGGGCCTGTGGGCCGCGGGCGAGGTGACGGGCGTCGTGCACGGCACGAACCGCGTGGGCGGCAACGCCATGGCCGACATCTTCACCTATGGGCGAGTCGCGGGCCAGAGCGCGGCCCAGGCCGCCAAAAGGCTCTGAGAGCCTGAAAAAGTAGGCTGCGGGCCCCGCCAACACTCTCTCCACGGCCGGGCTCGCGCGCCCCTTTCGGTTCTGCCGAAAGGGGCGTTTTTAATAGGTGCGTTTCTAACACAGAGGGACGCGCCCCTCGCTCAGGGGTTCATTTTTGTTATATCTATTCATTTTGTTAGAGCAAAGGGAAAATGTCACATGCCAGCACAATGGGACTATGACACCCCCTGGCAAAGCGATTATGACACTAAAAATTTCCTGCTAAAGCTAGAAATTGCGAGCCGTTGACGGCTTTGATCGTCTCGCGCAGGAGGTTGCTTTTCCTCCGAGGAAGCCAGCCTGCCCACGGCCCGCCGGGCGCTCACCTCAAATGGGCTGTAGCCCGTGCGGGCTGTGGGCAGTTTGGAAAAAAGATCTTCTGAGAGCCTGTAAGTGTTGAATTAGAAGGATTCCAATATTTTCAAGATCTGTTTTTCCGCTGCTTCATATTTTCTTCAAGTTCACGGGCCTTTTGGTCACGTTCCTTCCGCCACTGCCTCCGCTGCTTCGCTTCCGCAATTTCCCTGTTCATCTTAGTGACGAAGCCGTTGGGCCGATCGCCCTCCTTCTCAAGGATCCGGTCCAGGCATGCGTTCACCGTCTTTGATGACTCAAAGTATTCTGCGCGCTCGAGGGTTTTTCTTTTCCGTGCTTCAAAACAGAGCAGGTGCTCCTTGCCCTGTCCGTCTCTGTAGACCATTTCCGGCGCTCGGCCATCCTGGTACTCGACGACGCAGATTTTCTTGCCGACCAGTTCAAACTTCCGATCGCCCGCATTCTTGACCTGCAGAATTGATCCCCCGAAGGATACACTCAGGGATTTGCTCAGCACACGCTCATGCCACCAGGCGCAGATGCGCTCAATCTCGGGCATACTTTCTTCATCCACCGCACAGTTTGCACTCTGGGATTCTCTCGGGTCGATGCCGAATCGCTGATTGAAATCCCTGATCAGTTCGTCCATGCGCTGATTTGCGGTGCCCTGATCCTTGATGCCCAGAACCCTGAACTCATGAGGCCAGCGTTCCTGCAGCGTCTGGAACAGGAGTTCTATCCGCCCCTTGGCCTGCGGGCTTTGAGCAAATATCTGCTCGATCTGAAGCCTGTCGCAGACTCTTTGAAACTGCGTGCCTCCATCGTTTTTGGCACGTTCATGCGCCACAGCCCGGAAAATACCGTGCCGATCGCTGTAAAGCGCAAGGGGAATGCCGTAAGCCCTGATGTGTTGAGGCAGCACGGTCATGTAGCCGGTCGCGGTCTCGGTCGGAAAGAAGCCGGCGGCGGTGATCCTGCCGGTTGCGTCATCGATGAACGCAATCAACGCGCATTCTTCCTGGCTGGAGCCGAACCATCTGTGAGGGCTGCCGTCGATTTGAACCAGCTCGCCGAATCTCGACCGCCTCCGCCTCAGGAAATGACCGGCGCTCCTCAGACTCTGCTCTGAGGCCTGAGGGCTGAGCTCTCTCAGAATCTTTCGGACTGTTTCTTTGGATACTTTGATTCCCTCGTGTCTTCCAAGGTACTGCGCCAGCAGCGTCGGAGGGAAGTCCTGATATTTCGTAGCTGCCAGCTCTATGATTTTTAAACGGACATCGCCCGGAAGACGATTTTTTGGAGGCCGCCCTTTGTTGCCGTGCGGCGGCTCGGAAGCTTCACCACTTTTCCAAGCGGCCAGCCTGCGATAAAACTGCCGCACGCTCAGTTTCATCGCTTTGGCCGCCTCCGGAGGAGAAAGCAGACCGTAGACGACTTGCCCGAAGATCTCCTCTGCACTGATTTTGGATCCCGGGACTTTTTCAGGAAGCGAGTTTTTCATATTGACTCCAAAAAAACAGACTCTCTGAATTGATTGTGTGACAAAGTCGCTTTGCCGGGAACTGCCATACCGATTGCCGGTTTGTGACAGAATCGCGTTGCCAGCCTATGTCAAAGTCCCTTGGTTTGGTGTGACATAGTCGCGTTGCTCTAACAGTTATATCTATCCATTTGATTATTTTATTTTCTTATGTTAAATTATTCCTTGGATGCGCTCATCCGGCGCTCGAGGCGGGCCCAAACGGGGGTAGAATAAATAGAAGTATTTCTCATTACCATTCGTGAATGGCAGGTGAGAAGTCAGGTCTTTAAGCACGAAGGAAAAAGGTATACAAAAATGACGAATGAAACTGTGAAATGCGGTCTGTTCCTGCTTGGCGGAATCGTGATTGGAGCGCTCGGCGCCACGGCCGTCTCGCGCGGGAAGCTGAAGGGCCTGAAGCCCCTCGCCTCCGACGTTCTCTCCCACGGCTACGACATCCGCGACAAGGTCCTCGAGACGGTCGACGGAGCCCGCGAGGACGTGGCCGACGTCTTTGCCGAGGCCGAGGCGAAGTCCAAGGCCCGCCGCAGCGCCGCGTCTCCCGAAGTGGAGGAGGCCGCGCTGCTGAAGAAGGCTCCGGGAACCTCCGCGGCCTGAACCCCCGCTTTTTTTGTGTTTCAGCCCTCTGCGGCTCGCTTCTCCGTCTTCTTTTTTAGCTTCGGGGTTCCATGAATCTTACCGTTGCTCATCACATTCCCGGGCGCATCCGCTGGCGCTCGGCCTTTCGCTTCACCGACGCGTTCGCCGTGACGCTTGCCGACCGGCTGCAGTCGGTCGCAGGGGTCGAGGGCGTACGCGTGAGCCCGCGCTCGGGCTCGATTCTTGTCGTTTACAGCAGCGCCTCGGCGCTGGATGCGGCCGCCTCGCTTCTCGCTTCGATCCGCACGAGGCCTGTGGCTGCCAGCCGCCTTCCCACCGCCTCCCAGACCAGGGAGCAGCGCCGCCGCGCGGCCGCCTCGGACTACGACTGGTGGCCGCTTGAGCGCTACGTGTTCGTGCGGCCGCTGCTGCCCTTCCTCTGGAACGCGATCCACACGGTCGTCCACGCGGTGCCGTTTTTCATCCGCGGGGCCCTGAGCCTCGTGCGCGGGCGGCTCAACGTGGAGGTGCTCGACGCCTCGGCGGTGGGCATCTCGCTGCTGATGCGGGACTTCCGGACGGCCGGCCTTATCGTGCTCCTGCTGGGGCTGGGGGACATGCTCGAGCGGGTGACGAAGAAGAAGTCGCTCGACTCGCTCGCGGGCGAGCTCTCGGTGCGGGTCGACCGCGTCTGGGTGCGCGGGGCCGACGGCGGTCTCGTGCAGAAGCCCATCCAGGAGCTGGCTCCCGGCGAGGCGATCGTGGTGCGCGCGGGCACTGCCATTCCGGTCGACGCCGCCGTGGTCTCGGGCGAGGCCTTCGTGAACCAGGCCGCGCTCACCGGCGAGCCGCTCCCCGTCCGCAAGGCTGCGGGCGGCGCGGTGTTCGCGGGAACCGTGGTGGAGGAGGGCGAGATCGACATCCGTCCGACCGGCACCCAGGAGGACTCGAGGCTCAACCAGATCGCGCGCTTCGTGGACGAAAGCGAGCGGCGCAAGTCCGGGCTCGAGGCCCGGATGTCGCACCTCGCAGACGCGATCGTTCCCTTCAACTTCCTGCTGGCGGGCCTGGTCTTCTTCTTCACGCGGAGCCTGGCGAGGACGGCCTCGGTGCTGCTCGTCGACTACAGCTGCGCGTTGCGGCTCTCCACTCCCTTGTCGGTCCTTACGGCGATGAAGGAAGGCGTGCGCGCGAACATTCTCATCAAGGGCGGGCGGGCGCTTGAGGCGCTCGCCGAGGCCGACACCGTGGTCTTTGACAAGACCGGGACCCTCACCAACGCCGCACCGAAGCTCACCGACGTGGTGCCGCACGGGGGCTGGGACCGGGACGACCTGCTCAAGGTTGCGGCCTGTCTCGAGGAGCACTTCCCGCACCCGGTGTCGCGCAGCATCGTGCTCGCGGCCCGCGACAAGGGGCTCGACCACGCGATCGAGGAGCACGACGCCGAGGTGGTCTACGTGGCCGCCCACGGGATCCGTTCTCGCGTGAAGGGCAAGGAGGTGGTGCTCGGCTCCCGGCATTTCGTCGAGGAGGACGAGGGCGTCGACATCTCCGCGATGGATGCCGAGATCTCTCGGCTTGCCGCCCAGGGCAAGAGCATCCTATACATGGCCCAGGGAGGAGAGCTGATTGGGATCTTCGGAATCGAGGATCCGCCCAAGGAGAACGCCCGCGCGGTGATCGGGGAGCTCCGCTCGATGGGCATCCGGAGAATCGTGATGCTCACCGGCGACGATCCCCGGACCGCGACCAGCATCGCCGCGAGGCTCGGGGTCGACGAGTTCCGCGCCCAGATGCTCCCCGAGGGCAAGGCCCGCGCGGTCGAGGAGCTGCGCGCGGGAGGCCGCCGCGTCATCATGGTGGGCGACGGCATCAACGACACCCCGGGGCTGTCTTCGGCCGATGTCGGGGTGTCGATGAGGGACAGCACCGACATCGCCCAGCAGGTGGCCGACGTTGTGCTCGCCAGCAACAACCTCGAGGACCTTCCCCGGGCGATCCGGCTCTCGCGGGCCACGCTCGGGCGCGTCCGCTTTAACTTCGCCGCGAGCGTGGGGCTCAACACCGGGTTCCTCGCCGGCGGCCTCATGAACATGATCCCGCCCGCCATGAACGCGGTGCTGCACAACGGCACCACGATGGCGGTCTGCCTGAACGCGATCCGCGGCGGCTACATCGACTCAGGAACCGAGCCATGAACGAGAACGATCCCCTTGCGCCCTATATCCGAAGCCTCGCTCCCGGGAGGCTGCGACTGCGGCACCCGGCGCTGCGCGGGGAAAAAGCCGCCTCGGGGCTCGAGACGTTCCTGCGCGGGATGGACGGCGTCATTGCAGCCGACGTCAATCGCCGCGTGGGCAGCCTCCTGCTTCTCTGGGACCCGGAAAAGCTCGACCTCGGGACGCTGCGCTCCCTCGCTCAGGCGGCTCTGCCCGCGCTGCCCTCTGAGCCCGTCCCGCGCCGGGCGTCCTCCGGCCTCAGCCCCTTTCACGCCTCGGCCTCGGTGAACCGGATGGTGAACCGCGGGATGGCGGTTTCCTACGCCGCGGTCCTCCTTTCGATCCTCCCGGGGATGAGAGGCAGGATGGTGGCTCTGCACGTCGGCTCCGGCGTTTTCTTCACGGCCCTTCTCCTCTGGCACATGATCCGGTATCGTAAGACGGTCTTCTAGGATCGTCCTGCGGAGGGGAAGCCATGGGTAAGTTCACGCGGTTCGCACTGGCGGCTGCGGCTGCCGTGCTGGGGGTCGCGCTCCTTATCGGCGCGGCCGCGGCGCTTTTGTTCGCGCTTGCCGCGACGCTGACCGCGCTTGCGCTCGCGAGCCTGGCCGCGCCCCGGCAGTGCCGCGCGGCGGCCCGCTCCCTCTCGCGCCTTGCCTCGGAGCTTCCCCGGGCTTTCCGGCGTTTTTTCAGGACGGCCGAGGCGCTGCTGCGCGACTTTGCAGATCCGCCGAAACCGGAAGAGGAAAAAGGAAAGGAGCCAGGCGGCTCCGGGCAGCCGGGAGCCGCCCGCCCCTGAGGAGTCCCCCTTCGCCTACTTCGCAGGGTGCCCCGCATGCAGCCTGAGAGAGGGCTTCCAGCCTTTCGGAAGGAATCCGAAGGCGTTCGGGTCCGCTTTTTCGGCTGCCTTCACGGGGCTCGCCCGTACCACGCAGGCGAGCTTCGCGCTCGCGCAGTAAAGCCCCGCGCTCCGGGCCGCGAGTCCCGCGTGGTAGGGGCCGTACTCCTGATGGTCGAGTATCGCAAAGATCAAGACGTCGGGCGCGTCGTTCATCGGGGCGGGGAGAGCTCTGTCGGCCACGCGCACCAGGCGCTCTGAGCGGGCTTCGTAGCGCCACACGCCGTCGCGCCTGTTCACGTAGACCTGGAGCTCCTGGTAGTTCATCGCGGTCGGGATGGTGCGCCTGCCGTCGGCGCGGTTCACGCCCCATGCCGCCCAGAGCAGGTTCGAGAGCTCCTGGGGCGAGAGGTCTCCGGGGGAGAAGCTGCGGGAGCTGTGCCGCTTGGAAAGAGCCTCCATGAGGGGCATCCCGCCGCTTTTCTGCGCGGCGGGAAGCTGGACCGATTCCGGGGACCCCGAGGCTCCTGCGGCTCCGGCGGCAAGCATCGCGCTGCAGGCGAGCAAAACGAGAGATTTTTCATGGCGTTGTCCTTCATTTCCAGGGCTTGCTGACCGATCCATTTTAGAGGGCAGGGGCGAAGAGGGCCCGGCCTCATGATTCGAACCTAAGCGGATGAAACTGAATCGCTTCCTCGGGCTGCGTCCCGCCCTCCGGCCGGGGCTTGGTCCCGCAGTTTCTCTCCCTCTTTCGGACAATCGCCCTTTGGCGGGATGAAAATTTCCCCCTTTTCAGAGCAAAAAAGTTCCCCTTCGCCCTAAAATGGTGCTGTTTCCCTTAAGCAGAAAGCTGCCGGCCTCCTGGTGCGGAGGCGGGAGAGTTTTTTGTTTTCACAGGTTTTGTGCATTTCTTGACAAAGAAGGCGTCGGAGCCCCTTTGCCCCCCTACCGGGAGGGAAAAGGCGCAGCACCGCCCGCGGCCATCCGCCCCGGGTTCAGGATCCGGCTTTTCACGGAGAGGAGAGTTCTAGTGCAGAAGAACAAGAATCGCACCCTTGCGATCGGCTTCATGCTTTTCGCGCTCTTTTTCGGCGCGGGCAACCTGATTTTCCCGGCCGCCATGGGTCAGAATGCCGGCACTGACGTCTGGTACGCGGTGGCGGGCTTTCTCATAACCGGCGTCGGCCTGCCGCTTTTCGGTGTCGCGGCGATCGCCTATTCGGGCTGCGAAGGGCTGCACGACGCGGCCTCGCGCGTGCATCCGCTCTACGGCCTTTTCTACACCGTTGTCGCCTACCTGTCGATCGGACCCTGCTTTGCCATCCCGAGAACCGGCACGGTGGCCTTTGAGATCGCGGTGCGCCCGTTCTTAGGCTCGCTCGACGGTCAGGCGGCGCTTCCAATCTTTCTCGCGGCGTTTTTCCTGATTTCCTGGTGGTTCGCGGCCTCGCCCTCGAAGCTCGTCGACCGAATCGGCAAGGTGCTCACCCCGGCGCTGCTTTTCGTGCTGCTCCTTCTCATCGCGAAGTCGATCATCACCCCGATGGGGGTGCCGGCCGCGCCCGCGGCGGCCTACTCCACGCCGCTGACGGCCGCGGTGCAGGGGCTGCTCGACGGCTACAACACGCTTGACGCCATCGCGGCCTTCGTGTTCGCCACGCTCGTGGTGGAGGCGGTCCGCGAAAGCGGCTGCACGCAGCGCGCCGAGCTCACCCGCGAGGTGTACAAGGCCGGAACGATCGCCGCCGTCTGCCTCGGGTTTGTTTACATCTTCATTGCGAAGCTCGGGGCCGAGAGCGTCCCGATGATCGGCCTGCAGGACACCGGCGCTCCCGTGCTTGCTGAAAGCGCGAAGATTCTCTTCGGACACATCGGCGCGGCCATCCTCGCAGTGATCGTGCTGCTCGCGTGCCTGTCGACCGCCATCGGGCTCATCACCTGCTGCGCGGGCTATGCCCTGAGGCTGTGCTCGAAGTTCTCCTACAAGGCCTGGACCGTGATCTTCACCGTCGTCTCCTACCTGATCGGACTCTTCGGCCTGAAGACCATCATCGTCTCCACGATTCCGGTGTTGATGTTCATCTACCCGCTCATCGTGGCCCTGGGCTGCCTGCTCTTCCTGAACAACCTCTTCGGCGGCCGGCAGTGCGTCTACGCCTGGACGATCGGAGCCACCTTCATCATGGCTACGATCAACCTGCTCGAGACCGCGAAGATCTCGCTGGGAGGTCTCGAGGCAATTCTCAGGGACTACGTGCCTCTGCACACGCTCGGGCTCGGCTGGATCCCGTTTGCCGTTGTGGGCTTCGTGATTGGGCTGGTCTGGAAGGCTTGCGTTCCGGAGAAAAAGGCGGCCTGAAAAGGGAGCTTTTCGGAAAGGAAAGCGGCTTCAGCAAATAACTAAGCTGTTTTCCTTATATAATCCCCGGCTTCTCTGCCCGACCGAAGGGCGGGGAAGCTTTTTCATTTCCGGACGGGCGCGCACAAAGATCGCGCCCCGGAGCCGCGTTCGTCAAAGGAGAGACCTTCAGGATCTCGGGCCGTCATACCCCTGCGGACGCCGCCCCGCCTCTTTCCCTTCGCACCGGCAGGCGGAGGCAAAAGGATTTTCCATGCAGCTCACGAGTGGCCGCATTCTTGCGATCGGCTTCATGCTATTCGCTCTTTTCTTTGGCGCAGGCAACCTGATTTTCCCCGCGGCGATGGGGCAAAGCGCCGGGCTTCATGTCTACAGCGCGGTGGCCGGCTTTTGCGTGACGGGCGCGGGGCTGCCGCTCATGGGGGTGGCGGCGATGGCCCGTTCGGGCTGCGAGACGCTGCAGGAGGCGGCCTCGCGCGTCCACCCCTGGTACGGGCTTTTCTTTACGGTGCTCGTCTACCTTGCGATCGGGCCCTGCTACGCACTGCCCCGCGCGGGAACCGTGTCCTTTGAAATCGCGATCCGCCCCTTTCTGAGCGGGATCGACTCCGCGTTCGCCCAGCCCGCGTTCCTGGCGGCGTTTTTTCTTGCCGCCTGGTGGTTCGCGGCCTCGCCTTCGAAACTCGTCGACCGGATCGGCAAGGTGCTCACCCCGGCGCTGCTGGCCGGCCTCGCGGTTCTGCTCCTGCAGTCCTATCTCACCCCGCTCGGCCTGCCCACTGCGCCCGAGCCGCTCTACGCCACTCCCCTGAAGGCTGCAGAGCAGGGGCTGCTTGACGGCTACAACACGCTCGACGCCGTCGTCGCCTTCATTTTCGCCTCCTTTGTTGTGAGCATCGTGAAGGAAAACGGCGCCTCGGGCAGGAAGGTGGTCGCCCGCGCGGTCTGCATGGCGGGGCTGATCGCGGTGTGCAGTCTCGCGCTTGTCTATGTCTTCATCGCGAAGCTCGGGGCCGAAAGCGTCACGGCGATCGGGATGCAGGACACGGGCGCGCCGGTGCTCGCCGAATGCGCAAAGCTGCTGCTCGGGCACACGGGAGCGGCGATTCTCTCGGTGATCATCCTGCTCGCCTGCCTGTCGACTGCGATCGGGCTCATCACCTGCTGCGCGGGTTATGCGATTACGCTGCTGCCGCAGGTCCCGTACCGGGCCTGGGCCGCGGTTTTCGCGCTCGCCTCCTGTCTGATCGGGCTCCTGGGCCTGCGGGCGATCATCGCCGCGGCGATCCCGGTCCTCATGTTCATCTATCCGCTGGTCGTCGCGCTCGGGGTGCTGCTGCTCCTGCACGATTTTTTCGGAGGGCGGCGCTGCGTCTACGCCTGGACGATCGGCTGCACCTCGCTCATGGCCTTTGTCTACCTGCTTCGGGCTGCCGGTGCGCCCCTGGGCGGACTCGAAGGGATCCTGAGTTCCACAGTGCCGCTTTATTCCAGCGGACTGGGGTGGCTGCCCTTCGCCGCGGCGGGCTTTGCGATCGGTCTGGCCTGGAAAGAAGCGGTTCCGGAGAAAATGGCCGCCTGACCACGTATTAAAGGGGCGGCAGCCTCAGAACTTCTCCTTCAGGCGCTGAAGAAATCCTTTTTCCGGCTGCGGCGCAGCCGCGCGCTCGCTGAAGTCGGAAAGCTTCGATTTTCCTCGGTTTCTGCGGAAATCCCAGGGAGGCGTCGGGTTCGGATCCTTCCACAGCCCGAGTCTGGCCTGACAGGCCTCGCGCTCAGCCTTCTGGTAGGGCATGCGGTCCTCGGGAAATACGCTGTTCGCATAGGCGCGGTAGAACCAGGCATTGCCGCTGCGCAGCTGCTCCAGATTGACATCCCGCCCGTCCGCGAGCACCTTGCCGACAATCCGGCCGTACTGGTCGGTTGTGCGGTAGCGGACCGTCACGGTGCGGCCCATGACCATCGAAACCAGATGAAGGTGAGACTCCTGGCCTCCCTGCTGGTCGTGTTCGGGGGCGTCGATGCCGAGGAAGCGCACGCGGAAGGTGCCGCCGGGAGCGGACAGGGTGATCGTGTCGCCGTCAGCCACGCGGACGACTTTGCCCGAGAGGCTCCGCGCTTCGGCGCCGCCGCTGGCCGGATCCGGGGCTGATGCCTGGGAGTGGAAGGAGGACAGGCCCAAGACGCGGCCGGCCGCCGAGACTCCGGTCTGCAGGGCGCCTGAGAGCCGCTCGACGCTCGTCCCTGAAAACTGGGTGCCCGCGGCAAAGCAGGCGGCAGCGATGACGGCGGCAGCAAGCGCCTTTCGAATTCTGCCGGCCAGAGGCCCCGAGGTCGGTCTGCGGCGGCTGGTTCTGCGGCGGTTGTTTTTGGAGGCGGGCAAGTCGGCGGTTTCCTTTTCGTCGTCTGGGACTCATGAATCCGGGAGAAGGTCCAAAAACCTTCGCCCGGGGCGGGCTGAGTCTAATTCTTCCTGCAGGAAACGGAAAGCCGGGCCTCAGAGATCATCCCGCGGTGAGCCGCCGAATTTCTGAAAGACCCGGGTTTCGAGAATGAAGCAGTCCCTGCGTTCCTCTCTGAGCAGCCGGGCGGCGAAAGCCGGGCTCGACCCGAAGGCCGTGCGCGAGACGATCGAGTGGATCAACCGCGGCGCTGCCTCCGGCAAAGAAGCCGAGTTCTGCCGCACAGGCCACTTCTTCAAGCCGCTCAAGGCCCCGTACTGCATCTCGGCCCGCGGCTGCCCGGTCCGCTGCAGGACCGAGGGCTGCCTCGAGGTGAACCCGATGTTTCAGGTGCTCCGCAGCACGACCCTGAAGCCGATCCCCGGGCTTTATGCCGTGGGCGCGGTCTCCTGCCGCCGTTTCCGGCTTTCAAACCCGGTTTCCCTCTCCCTTCCTTTCTACGCAGATTCTCCTAGCCCTGATGCGTGATGGGTGCCCGGGGGCATTTTCTTACAATAATTTACAAGCCCTCGCGCACCGGGCCGCCCTTTTTTGCAAAGGGCCTGGCCGCCCCTCCTTGGGGTTTGCCGCGAGCGCGCTTTCCGCCTTCGACTCCGGGGCGGAGCCGCCGGGCCACAAGAAAAGCAACATCCCCTGTCGGCGATAAGCCGGAAGATACTCTTTTTCCTGGGAGAATCCCGTGGATCAAGCCACTCAGATCGTGCAGGGCATCAACAGCCTGCTCTGGGGCATCTACTGCCTCATCCCGCTCCTTGTCGGAACGGGCATTTACTTCACCTTCAAGCTTCGGTTCGTTCAGGTGCGCCGTTTCGGCCGCGCCATCCGCCAGGTCTTCGGCTCCTTTAGCCTCTTTGGCAGCAAGGCGGGCAAGGAGGGCATGTCCTCCTTCCAGTCGCTTGCCACCGCGGTCGCCGCGCAGATCGGCACCGGCAACCTCGCCGGCGTCGCCACCGCGATCGCGATGGGCGGCCCGGGCGCCATCTTCTGGATGTGGCTCGCCGCCTTCTTCGGCATGGCCACCATCTTTTCCGAGGCGGTGCTCGCGCAGCTCTTCCGCACCCGCGACGCCTCGGGGCATGTGACCGGCGGCCCCGCCTACTACATCCGCTACGGCCTGGGCAGCAAGACGCTCGCCGCCTTTTTCTCGGTGGCGATCATCATCGCGCTCGGCTTCATCGGCAACATGGTGCAGGCGAACTCGATTGCCGACGCCTTCAAGACCGCCTTCAACATCCCGACCTGGGCGACCGGCATCGCGGTCTTCATGCTCGCGGGCTTCATCTTCATCGGCGGCATCCGCCGCATCGCCTCGGTCACCGAGAAGATGGTCCCCCTCATGGCGATCGTCTACATCATCGGCTCGATTACCGTGATCTTCGGCCACTGGGACATGATCGCGAAGGCCTTTGAGATGATTTTCGTCGGGGCCTTCAACCCGAGCGCCGCCACCGGCGGCGTGATCGGCGCGACCGTGAAGGAGGCGATCCGCTACGGCGTCGCCCGCGGGCTTTTCTCCAACGAGGCCGGCATGGGCTCCACTCCGCACGCGCACGCCGTGGCCCGGGTGAAGCACCCGGTGCAGCAAGGCTTCGCCGCGATCGTGGGACTTTTCATTGACACCTTCGTCGTGCTCAACATGACCGCGTTCGTGATCCTCTGCACGGGCTCGATCGACGGCACGACCACCGGCATCGCGCTCACCCAGAAGGCCTTCAGCACGGGGCTTGGCGAGATCGGCAACGGCTTTGTGGCGGTGTGCCTGCTCTTTTTCGCCTTCTCCACCATCGTGGGCTGGTACTTCTTTGCCGAGCAGAACGTGAAGTATCTCTTCGGCCAGAGGCTCGTGCCGGTCTACCGCGTGATAGTGCTCGCCTTCCTCATGCTGGGCTCGTTCCTGCAGGTGACGCTCGTCTGGGAGCTCGCCGACTTATTCAACGGCCTCATGGTGATCCCGAACCTCATCGCCCTGATCGGCCTCTCGAAACTTGTCGGCAAGGCGCTTGACGACTACGAGAACAACTACTCGATGGGCCGCACCCCGGCCTACGGGGAGCTCGCCGAGCATCCCGTGAGGTTCGTGCCCGAGCCCGAGCAGCGGCTGCACAGTCAGAAAAAGCGCCGCCGCTTCGCAGGACTGCGCCGCGGACCCCGCCCGGAGGAGGGCTCTGTGGAGGTCCGCCCCGGGGAGCCCGCTGATTCGGAGAAGGCTGAGCCGAAGGCGTAAGCAAGGAAAAGCCGCCCGTGAAAAGGCGGCCCGGAAAAAAGGCCGGCGCGCTTTTTCCCAGAAGAGAAAGCGCACCGGCTTCTTTTTACCTTTTTTCCAGCGGATTCTCCGCGCCTAGCGCTTCAGGCTGAAGCGCACCGGCACCCGGATTTTCACGGGCCTTCTGGGGGCGCCCCACTGCGAGGCGGCCTTCTCGACCGCGCTTTGCGCCGCCCGGTCGAGGATCGCGCGGCCCGAGCTCTCGTAGACCCGCAGCGACTGGATCCTGCCGTCGGCCGAGACTGAGAACTCCATAAGGGCGACGCCCTGCCAGCCGTTTTCCGCGGCTCTCGGGGGATAGCGAAGCGACGAGCGGATCGCGGCGAGGAACGGATCCTTCGATTCGCCGTAGACCAGGGTTTCCGGTCCGGACTGCGGGGCGGCCTGGGCGGCGGAGCCGCCGCTGCCGCCGGAACCGGCCCTGGCGCCTGATGCGCCGCCCCCGGCGACGCGCTTGAAGTCCGGAACCTGGTGCTCGAGACCCCGCAGGGCCGCGTGCTTTCGAGTCCGGTCTCGATGCGCGTCCCGCAGGGCGCCTGGTGGATGCTCTCCGGCCCGAGCGGCACGGGGAAGTCGACGCTGCTGAGGACTTTGTCCGGGCTCTGGCCCTCGTTCCGCGGGAGCTTTGCCCTGGGACCCGGGGAGGCGCTTTTCGTGCCGCAGAAGCCCTACCTGCCGCACGACACGCTGCGCGCCGTGCTGCTTTACCCAAAAAGCGGCGGCGCGGACGACGGGCGGCTCCGGGCGGCGAGCAGCAGCGCGTCGCCGCGGCCCGGATTCTCCTCATGAAGCCCCGGATCCTCTTTATCGACGAGATGACGAACCAGCTCGACGAAGCCTCGGCGCGGGAGATCCTCGGCCTCCTCAAAAAGAACCTTCCGGGCTGCAGCGTGATTGCGGTCACGCACCAGAAGGAGCTCTCGGACCTCTTCGAGGGGCGCATTCCCTGGCGGCCCGTCCCCGCCTGAGGGCCAAGGGGCCCTGGAGCGCGAATTTGTCCTTCTCGCGCTAAGCCGGGGAAAGGGGCATCATTAAGCCCACAACCTTTTCTTTTCACTCGGGCGGCGGGCGATGGCGCAGGACAGCGGGTCTCAGTTCCATACTTTCTACAGCAACAGCTACGAGGCGCTGCGCGACCTGCTCGCGCGGCTCACGGACTCGCAGTGGCATCAGGGCCTGGAGGGCGCGGGGCCGTCGGCCCCCTCGCCGGGCTTTTTCCGCCGCATCCCGGTGATCGTGCCCTCTCGCGCGGTCGAAGCCGACCTCACGCACTATTTCGCAGACCGCTCGCGCCGCGGGGTCGCCTCCTTCGCCTCCTTCGAGCTGATCGGCGACTGGTTTTCGCCCGTGAGCGGGACCCCTCTCGGGCGCAGCTCCCGCGCGAACGAGCTTGAGTGGCTGATCTGGGAGCGGCTGCGCGACGAGGCATTCCTCGCCGAGCCTGAGTGCGCGGGGCTTCTCTCGTATCTCAGCCCCGGCGGAGCCGGCTCCCGCAGGCCCGACTCGGACCCCGCGCGCTATGAGCTCGCGCTCCGGATCGCGGCGGCCTTCACCAAGTACTCGACCTACCGCTTCGACTGGATCGAGCGCTGGAGCGGAAAAAGCGTCCGCCAGGCCCCGACCGAGCGAGCGAGGCGTGAGGAGGAGGGCTTTAAGGAGGCCGCCCCGGTGCTGGGCTGGCAGCAGTCGCTCTGGCGCTGGCTGGGCGGCGCTCCCGAAGAGGGCGGCGGGCCCCGCTGGAGAGGAATGGACGATCTCGCAAGGCTCGCGCGGATGATGGACGATCCCCTGTCCGCAGACCTTCCGGATCCGGGGCTGCCGCTGCACATCTTCGCGCCCACGGGGCTGCCGCCCCTGGTGCTGCCCTTCCTCTACGCAAAGAGCCTCCGGGACCCCGTCTATCTCTATCTCCTCAATCCGTCGACGGAATACTGGTTCGATCCCTCGGACTGGAGGGCCGCAAGGAGCGAGGAGGGGCAGGAAGACTCCGGCGTGGGGCAGAGCCTCGCTTCGCCGCACTGCTCCTGGCTCATGCGAAACGCGCTTCAGACCCGGGCGCTCGTCGACCGCGTCTGGCGGCTCACGACCGCCGAGGCGCCCGAAGAGGCGGGAGATGACTCCGAGGAGTCCCCGCCGCAGGAGCGCCTCGGCGCAAAGGAATTCCGCTGGGACCCGGCCAGGCCTCTCCAGGACCTCGTGGTTTCGGTCGAGGATCCGGAAACCAGGGTCTCGGTCGATCCGGCGGCGCTTGCGGGCCGCGGGGGATCGGCTCATCCCCTCCGAAGGACGCTCCTTGACGCGGTGCACGAGGCGGTGTTCAGAAACAACGAGGACTTTCTCACGGACGGGGCGCTCTCGCCTGCCGAGGCTGCGGCCTACAGGACGCCGGAAAAGGGGCTCCCTTCGGTGCGCATCGCCGCGGCTTCGTCCTTGAAGCGCGAGGTCGAGGCGCTTGCCGACTGGATTTACGCCCTTCGCGAGCGGGGCGTGAAAGCCTCCGAGATCCTCGTGGCCTCTCCCAACATCAGCGCGGCTGCGCCTGTGATCGACTCGGTCTTCTCGGCCCTGCCTCAGCGCATCGACTACGCGGTCTCGGGCCGCTCGGTGCTCGAGTCCTCGGGCGCGGCCGAGGCCTTCGGAGAGCTGTGCGACTTTCTCTTCGGCCGGGGCGCGGCCGACTCTTTCTACGCGCTCGTGTCGCTGCCGCTCGTCTCCCGGCTCTGGGGCTTCTCGGGCGAGGACCAGGATCTGCTTCGCTCCTGGCTGTCTCGGGCGGGCTACCGCTACGGCATTTCAGAAAGCCATGTCGGGCGGCTGCTCGAGGCCGGGCTTGCGGCCGACGAGGGCGAGGGCGCACGGGCCGAAGGCACTCTCGCGCGGGCTCTGGAGCGCCTTGCGCTGGGGTTTGCGGCCGACGCGGGGGAGGGCGGCGAAGGTTTTTGGGAGGACGTCCGCCCCGTCTCGGGCTCGGAGCTGTTCTGGCAGACGCCCGCGGCAAGGCCCGAGCTGTTCAAGAAGCTGATGCTTCTCTCCGAAGCGCTCGACCGGGCGCAGGAGCGGATTTTCGAAACCGAGTCGCAGGGCGGGTCGCCGGAGCTCTGGGAGGAGGCGCTCCTTCAGATCGAAGAGGAGCTGTTCCCGGAAAAGGGGGGCTGGTGGAGCTCGCCTGACACCGAGGAGCTCAAGCGCGAGATCTCGGGTATCTGCCGCACGGCCTCGAGGGCGCTTTCCGGGGCCGGCGAGGACGCCGCCTCCGTGCCCTTTGCGGTGCTACGCCGCGCCTTCACGAGCCGCATGGAGAGCGCCTCGCGCGCGGCCCGGCCTGACGGGCGGGTCGTCTTCACTTCGATGGAGGAGATGCGCGGCATCCCGTTTCGCGCGATCGCGGCGCTGGGGCTCGACTCCGACTCGGGGTTCCCCGGCACGCCGAAACTGGACGAGTTCGACCTCATGGGCTTTGACAAGCTCAAGCGCCGGGGCGACCGCGACAGCCGCCGCGACAACAGGAACGTGTTTTTCGATCTCGTGATGGCCGCAAGGGACTATTTCGCGGTCTTTTATAAAGAGGGCGAGAACCGGGAAAAGCGCCTGCCTCCCTCCGAAGTGGTGACGGACTTCGACTTGTTCCTTGAAAAGCTCAACGCTGGGCGGGAAGGCGAGCGGCCCTTCTGGAGGTTCTCGGTCCCCCAGACGGCCTACTCGGAGCGCTGCTTCACCCGCCGGGCGCTCGAGCGCTGCGAGGCGGGGTCGCTCTCCGAAGCGTTCAAGGCTCTGAAGGCGAGGAGAGACGGCGCCGCTCCCGCCCCAGAACCCTTTGCCGACCGGCCGACGCCGCTTGCGGGAAAGGAGTTCGAGCGCCGGGTGCTTCCGCTTGCCACCCTCTGCGGCTACCTCTACAACCCGGAGAGCGAGGCCTGTCGGCTTGCGGGTTTTGATGCGGGAGGAGCCAGAAGCGATCCGAAGCCGGAGCTGGATTTCAAAGACCAGGGCCTCCTTTACTGGGCTTTCAAGCGCGATGCGCGCGCATCGCTTGAAAAGGGCGTGAGCCGGGAGCGGTTTCTGAGGGTTCGGAAACTTGACCCCCTCTTCGGGGCGAAGCCTGTGCGCGGCTGGCAGGTCGAGGAAAGGGCGGCTTCGGTCTTTCATTTCCTCGATGCTGCGCAAAAATGCGTGGAGGGACGCGAGGCGCGGATCACGCCGCCCCTCTCGCTCACGCTTCCCGCTGGCGCCGGAGGGCTCCGCTGCAGCTGGACGCTCACCGCCGGGGGCCAGAAGCTCTACCGCGGAGAATCGGGCGGGGAAGAGGCGGTTTGTGCTGTCCTGAGCAAAAGGGAGGAGCTTGACGCGGAGATTCGCGCCCTTTTTCTCAACGCTCAGGACAATCCCGTGCCGCTTACGCTGATCTCGATGGCGCGGGAAAAGGGGAGCGGCAAATCCAAAAAGAAGGAGGCCCCCGACGCCCCGGAAGCCAGGCGGCTTTTCGTCTCCGGAGAGGAGGCCCGGGTGGTGCTTGCCGCCCTCACGGCCCTGTTTGAGGCTGCGGTCACCGAGGGGCGAGTGCTTAAATCCAAGTATTCCGACACGCCGTTTTTCAGGACGGAGGCGGCAGAGGGCAGAGTCCTCTGCGATGAGGCCGAACAGCTCAGGAATGAGCTTGAAAAATTTTTGAGAGGGGCCCAGAGAGCCGAGGTGGTGCTGTCCCTCGCGCAGAACTTGCTGGAGACTCTTCGGGGCGGCGGAGCCGGCGCGGTTCAGGGAGGGGCGGGAAAATGACGCAGGACAGCAGGGAGTTCGACTGCCTGAGGAGCAGGCTCGAGCGCGTGAACTTCATCGAGGCCTCGGCCGGGACCGGAAAAACCTACACGCTGCAGAGGCTCGTGCTGAGGCTTCTCGTGGAAAAGGCGATGCCGCTCGAGCAGATCCTCATTGTCACCTTCACCCGGGCCGCGACCGCGGAACTCAAGGAGCGGCTGCGCGCGATTCTGACCGAAGCACTGGCCGTGCTCGAGCCCGACGGGAGCGGGGGCTTCAAGCCTTCGGAGGGCACGCTCGGGGATTCCTCGGCCCGCGGGCTTCTGCAGCTCTACGAAAAATGGCGCGGCGAGGAGAAAATCGATTTCAAAGCGGCCCGCGGCCGGATCACGGCCGCGCTTGAGAACTTCGACGAGGCCTCCGTCTACACGATCCACAGCTTCTGCCAGAAGATGCTCCTGTCGTTTGCCTTTTCCGGAGGTACGGCCTTCGAGACGACCCTGGATGAAGATCCTTCGATCATGAACCGTGTGGTCGAGGACTTCAAGCGGGGGCGGCTCGCGGGCGAGGCCCTCAGGGACTCCCCCGAGGACCAGCAGAAGCTCATCGGGTTCAACGGCCGGCAGCTGCTCGATCAGCTGAGGCAGCATCCGGGCAGCACGAAAAACCTCTCCTTCCCGGACTGGAGCCCGGGTCTCGAAGGGACGCTGTCCGAGTTTGCGGACCAGGTCCCGGGACTCGTCCGGGAGGCGAAGCGGCGCGAGGGGGTCATGTCCTTCGACGACATCCTGCAGGACATGCTGCAGTCGGCGCAGACGAGCAAGGCCTTCCGGGACTCGGTGAGGCGGCAGTTCCGGGCGGTCCTGGTCGATGAATTCCAGGACACCGACGAGCTTCAGTACTCTATTTTCAAAACCATCTTCCTCGACCCGGAGGACAATGACGAGACGGCCGTTTTCGTGGGCGACCCGAAGCAGTCGATCTACCGCTTCCGCGGGGCCCAGATCGAGGTCTACCTCAGGGCGCGCGACGAGGCCGCGAGATCGGGCTTCGCCCCCTGGAGCCTCGGGACGAACTACCGCAGCACGCCCCCCGCGGTCGACGCCGTGAACGTCCTTTTCTCGACCCCGGACGGGGCTTCCCGCTTTTCCAAAGGGATCAGCTTTCCTCTTGTGAAGAGCAGCGCCTCGAGGCTCCCGCTTTTCCGGAAAAATCCTGAAAGCGGGAAGCTCGAGCCCGTGCGAGCCTTCGAGCTCTGGACCGGCCGCTGGGAGGCGCCCTCGGACTGGAAGGAGGGGGACGGGGTGGAGAGGCTCATCAAGGCCGACACGGCGCGCGAGTATGAAGCGCGCCTCATCGCCTCCGACATCTCCTCCCTCCTGTCCTCCGAAACCTACGTGGGCGCGAGGCTTTCCGATCCGGGAGTGAGCCTTGAAGAGGCGCGCCTGAAGCCTGGCGACATCGCGGTCCTCGTGCGCAACCACGACAACTCGGCCGCACTCGAGCGGGAGCTCGCCGCGCGGGGCATCGGGACCCTGCACATGACCCGGGACGACGTCTTCCTCACCCCCGAGGCGCGGGACGTCCTTGCCGTGATGAGGGCCGTGAGCGACCCGGTCGACCGGGCGGTTGTCAACGCCGCCCGGGCCACCCCGATCTGCGGCAGGAAGCTCTCGGAGCTGATCGAGTCCGAGCCGGAGGCAGGCGAGGAAAAAACGGAAAAAGAAAAGAAGGTGGAGGACCTCTACCTTGAGGACCTGAAGCTTTTCCGGGAAGCCTCGGCGCGCTGCGAGCGCTACGGGTTCGCCTCGGCGTTCTCCTTCCTCTTCGAAAAGTTTGGAACGGTGGGACGGGCGCTTTCTTCGCCCGGGGGCGATCGCAGCCTCACGAACTGGGGCCAGGTGGTCGAACTCCTGCACGCGCAGTACGAACGCGTGAAAAGCATGTCCTCCCTCGTGCAGGAGTTCGAGCGGACTCTGGACGGCCTCGCTTCGAAGGGGTCGAGTTCTTATGCTTCGAAACCAGATTCGCCCGTTGAGCGCCAGCTGCGGGTGGAGAGCGACGCCTCGCTCGTCCGGATCGAGACTGTCTTTGGATCGAAGGGGCTCGAGTACCCGGTCGTCTACCTGGCGGGCGCTTTTTCCTACTGTCAGGGGAATAAGCAGGATCCGCTGCTGCTGCCCGCCGCCGAAGGCGGCTGGGAATACCTGCAAAGTCCCCGCAAGGGAGACCGGGCGGAAGAGACGATCCGAGGGATCCGCGAAGAGCTTGTGCGGATCGCCTACGTCGGAGCGACCCGCGGATCGGCCCGCGTGGTCCTGCCGCTGCCCGTGGTTTACAAGAGGGTAAAGGAAGGCATTTACCACTTCGTCAGCACCAGGTCCGTCTGGATCGACCTGCTCAAGGCGGGTCCGCGGCCGGAGGCTAAGAATCCCGAGGCCCGGAAGAAGACGGGGAAAGGACGGTCCAGCGCATCGAAGGAGGATGGATTACTGGCCGCTGAAATGACCCAGGGCCTCTCGGACTTTGAGGCTCGCCTGAAAAGCGAGTCCTCCTTCGCGCACGACCCCGGAGTGCGCTCCGGGATGGCAGCGGCGCTGAGGAAAGGAAAGACCGGGGACGGGCCGCGCTCTGCGATCGTTGAAGAGGCGGCGGAGAGCCTCGAGCGCTGTCCCGAGGGAGAGCCGCTCGCCGCTGTGCTCTATCCGAAGGATCCGCTTCTGGAGCCGGCCGGGAGAGCCGTTTCCATCTGTGCGAAGCCTTCCTCCTCGGAAGACGCCCTTGCCGGAGCCCAGGCTGCGGGACCGCTGATCCGTCCCTGGAGGAGCTCGAGCTACTCGAGCATTGCTCGGGGCTTTGAGCTCTCGCTTCCGGGCATTCCCGACGAGCGTGAGCCGGATGAAGCCTACGCGGAGGAGGCGGAGGGCGAAGAGCAGGCGGCGCCGGATCTCTTCCAGAACCCGGCCTTCCTCGCGGGCGGCAAGGACACGGGCGACGCCGTCCACAACCTGTTCGAAGAGAGCATCCGCTCGGACCTGCACAGAAGCGAGGGATTCCTCGAGAGTGGGAGCGGCTTTAAACGAGTGTTCGACGCGGCGAAGGGCTCCTCGCTTCTCGCCCGCAAGGTCCGGCATGAAGCGGGAGAGGAGCCCGACCCGAAGAAAGACCGCGAGGACGCGGTCTCGTGGGTCTCGGACCGGATCCGGGGCGTCTTCTCAACGCCCCTTTGGAGCGGAGACGATGCTTTCCGGATCGCCGACGCGCCGGAAGGCTGTGCGGTTCCGGAGCTCCCCTTCGCGCTCACGGTGGGCGAGGGCGTCACGGCCGAGGGCTTCGCGCGAAAGATCCTGGAGCTCAACCGGAAGGCGCCGGCTGAAAAGAGGCTGCCGCTTGCGGACCTGGAGCCCTCGGCCGCAAGGACGGTTCTTCGCGGCTATCTTGAGGGCCGGATCGACCTCTTGGCGCAGGACGCCTCGGGGCTCTTCTGGCTTGTCGACTGGAAGACGGACCAGCCGGGCGACCGCAGCGCGCGCTCTTACTGCGCCTCTGCGATGATGGACGTGATGCTTGAGGCGAAGTACGGCTGGCAGGCGCTTTTCTATCTCACGGCGCTACAGCGGATGATCTCGGAAGCCTGGGGGATCGGGCCCGAAGAAGCGGTGGGCAGGATCGGCGGCATGGCCTATGTGTTCATCAGAGGGTTCTCGGCCGCCGCTCCCGCCGCGGAGCCGGCCGCGGTGGTGCTCAGGCCCGACCCCCGCATCATCCTTGAATCGGGCAGGCTGCTGGGCGGGGAGAAAGCGAAATGACTGAGGCGGTGAAAACTGAAGAAACAGCGGAGGAGCGCTTCGAGCGCGAGGCGTGGCGGGCTCTGGGGCGCGCGCTGCTGCGGCCCCTGGAGCGCAGGAAAAATCCCGTCCCTCAAGGCCTTCCCGCAGCGCTTGAAGCCCTGATGGACGGGTTCGCGGCGATGGAGGCCGACCCGCAGAGAAAGGGGGGCGTGTGCCTGCCGGTCTCGGAGCTTCCGGGCGATCCGGACAGTCGGGCCGCAGAGATCGGACTTTTGGTCGGCTCGGGCCTCGCTCGGCCGATGGAAGCAAAGCCCGCGGAAGAGGGGCTCATCCCGCCCTTTGTCTGGGATGAAAAGGGCGGAAGGCTCTACCTTGAAAGGCGCTTTTCCGAGGAGGAGAGACTGGCCTCCGCGGTTGCCGCCTTCGCCTGCGAGGCAAAGACCCCAGTCACGGACGCGATGCGCCGGGCGATCGAGGCTTTCCGAGAAAGCGATCGGTCGAGCGGCCGCACCGACCCGGACCACGATCGGGCGCTCGAGCAGGCGCTCGGGAGCCGCCTCACGGTCATCACGGGTGGCCCCGGCACGGGCAAGACCACGGTGGTGGTGCGAATCATCGCCTGCCTCCTCGCTGAGAACCCGGACCTTGTCATTGCAGGCTCCGCCCCCACGGGGAAGGCCTCCTCGAACCTCGAGGGCTCGATTCTGGGGGCTCTGCCGGGAATGGAAAGCGGGGGTGCGGAGCTCGCCCGGCTCGCAACCCTCGTGCGCTCTTCGGGCATCCGCTGCCAGACCCTGCAGCGGTGGCTTTCCGAGCAGCGCCGGATCGAGGCCGACGTGCTCGTGGTCGACGAGTGCTCGATGATGGACCTCGACCTCGCCTCAAGGCTCTTTGACGCGCTCGACCCCGCACGCACGCGGGTGCTGCTCCTGGGCGACAAGGACCAGCTCGCGGCCGTGGGCCCGGGCTCCGTCTTTTCCGATCTCTCGGACAAGGCGGGGCCGCTCGGGCCCTGGATCTGCGAGTTCACGAAGAACCACCGCTTCAGCGGCGGCTCCAGGCTTTACCGCCTTGCGAGGGCGGTCACTCCCAAGTCGGGCGAGGTCGACGAAAAGGCGGTCTTCGACGTCCTCGAAGCTCCGAACCAGGAGGGCGACAACGCGATTGACTGGGAGAAGACGTCCGGCCGGGGCTCGGGCGGCGTTTCGCGAGAGCTTCAGGCGTGGCTCAGGGACGCCTACGGCTTTCTCCTGCAGCAGGGAAGGAAGGGGGCGCAGTTCCCTCAGGCCAGGGACGCCGAGGCCGTTGACAGGCTCTGGGCCCAGGTCGACAGCGTGCGGGTGCTCTCTTCTGTCCATGCGGGGGACAACGGCACGGACGCCGTGAACGCCTTCATGGAAAGGATCGTCCGGGCGGCCTCGGGCGCGGAACCCGAGGCGATCCATTATCCGGGCAGGCTCATCATCGTAACGAAAAACAGCCGCGCGCTCGGGCTCTCAAACGGCGACACTGCGGTGGAGCTTCCGAGCGGAGAGAAGGGCCTCATCGCCTGGTTCGGGGCGCTGCGACTGGCGCTTCCCGTGGCGCTCCTTCCACAGCACGAAAGCGCCTTCGCGATCACGATTCACAAGAGCCAGGGCTCGGCCTACCACAACCTCGCGGTCTGCCTCCCCGAAGGGGGAGGCGAAAAAATCGGCTCGCGCGAGCTCCTTTATACAGCGGTGACGAGACTGGCCGACCGGGGGGCTGACAAGGGAAGGCTCACGCTCTTTGCGAGCCGGGGCGCGGTCGCGGCCGCGGTCGGAAGGCGTGTGATGCGCTCAGGCGGGCTGTCGGACCGGCTGCGTTCAGCCTTGGGTTCGGCTGAGTGAGGACTTTTAATGGCGCAGGATTCGCCTTTCGGCTCAGCCCCGGCCCGGCTGTAGCGCTCTCAACGCGGTCTTCCAGGAACCGCCCTGCCCGCAAGTTCCGAGTCCGCCGTCTGGCTTTTGGGGGTCATTAACCCCGGTTCGACATGATCGGTCCTGCGAGAATCATCCAAGATGACGTATGTAAGCCGGCTCCTTGAGTGACTCATTTCCCGCGTTTTCTGCTCAATCGGGAAGAGCCTTGAGACGTCCGCTGGGGCGGGCGACTGATCGTGCAGGTTCAAGCGGGGCATTCATTTTGAACGCTGATGCATCTGATGCAGGTCTTCTGAAAAGCCTCAGGTTTCGTTTTCCAAACCGGAGTCCTGACAGAGTTGTGAGAGTCTCTGACCGGATTCAGGAGCACAAGCTGCATGCAGATACACCTGGATAGACCTAACGCAGCCTTCCGGACTTCCCAAAATCATCGTTGAATATATTTATCTTTTTGGCAATTAGATCGTTACGAAAATTTTTACGCCGGGGAGCTCCTGCCTTCCGCTTTTAACCGGGGCTTCGATTTTGACGCGAAGCTGATCAGCTGCAACATCTTTTTCTATTTTGATGACTGATGAGACAGGTGGTTCGGGGCTGCGCCAGCGGAGAAGAAAACCGCGTCGGTCATTGCATGTCGGGGGGAGGAGAACAATGTTTTTCCATCACCAGAGATAAGTTCGGCTCCGCTCATTCCATCCGCTCCGGTGATGAGAAGTTAAGGATCGTCTGGCTACGTAAATAAAGGAAAAGCAATTGGCGGAAATCAGAACTCATTTTTTAGGATGGTGCCCGTAGAGTTGTGTAAGCCGAAGAGCAACTTTAAAGGAGAGGTTGACATGCTAAAACTTAATCGAATACTGCCCGCTGTTTTGCTTGCTGCGGCTGGAACCGCGCTTGCCTATAACCCGGGCACATATCGGGCGGAGTATCCCGGGCAGAACGGAATGGTTCCTGTAACGGTGACATTCTCCAAAAACAAAATAGAAAAAATCGAGATTGGAGAAAACAAAGAGACAATCGGCATCGGACAGACTGCTGTGAAGAAGCTTCCGGGACGGATCCGCCAGTATCAGTCGTTGGGCGTTGACCGGGTGTCGGGCGCCACGGTTTCAAGCGTTGCGATCCTGCAGGCCGTCGCGAACTGCGTAGAGCAGGCGGGCGGCGATGTCAGTTCGATGCTCAAGCCCGTCCGGGCCAGGCAGGTTCATACTCGGAAGACGCTGTCGTCAGACCTTGTCGTGATCGGGGGCGGTGCTGCGGGCATGATTGCCGCCATTAATGCCTCCCAGCAGGGCCTGAAAGTCATCCTGCTGGAAAAACAGGAATTTCTGGGCGGAGCCTCTAGCATCTGCGGAGGTGTGGTCGATACCGAAGGATCTGCCGCCCAGAGGGCGCTGGGAGAGAAAACAGATACTCCGACCAAGTTTGCCTTTGACCTTATGGCAAACGGTCAGCAGAAGAATGATCTGCCGGGCCTCACTTTTTACGCTGAGAATCTGGGCAAGAGCATTGACTGGGTGGTGAGTCAGGGTGTGCAGCTCGACATGAAGAAGGGTTTTGCTTTCAGGGCTGAGCACAAGACGCCTCGGGTCATTCCGCTTTTGGGCGGCTGTCCGAGATACGCCCAGACCCTGCGCGAGATCCTTGGAAAGTCCAGGACCAGGGTCATGCTTTCCACAAGGGCGACGGATCTGATCACCAGGAATGGGGCGGTGACAGGGGTGAAGGCCAAATCCTCCGACGGGGCCGCATATACCATTCACTCGAAGGCGGTACTCCTGGCGACGGGGGGGTATGGCTATAACAAGGAGATGTTGCAGGGCGACCTGAAGAGCGCTCTCTATTACGGCCCGGTTTCATCTACCGGCGACGGCCACAAAATGGCTGAAAAAGTCGGCGCTGCCATGCAGCTGATGGAATATGGAAAGATCTATCCGCAGGGAATCGAAAGCTCTCCTGGTATTGCCAAGTCCACCCTTCAGGGCAACAACGCTGCCTATGACAACAGCGGCATCCTGGTCGACCTGAAGGGCAGGAGGGTCGTCAATGAGAAAGGGACAGGGCATGCAATTCTGTCCGTGCTTCTGAAGCAGCCGAAGCACACGCTTTTCCTCGTGATGGACCAGCCGAGCTTTGAGGCATTTCGGTCCGTGAGCGCGAACAACGGCATCTCCCAGACCGAGATCGACCAGTGGCTGAAAAACAACGGCAGCCAGGCTCCGATATTCATTCGAGGAGAGACGCTGAAGGAAGCAGCGGACAGGGCCGGTATTGACTCCAAGTCCCTCTCGGAGACGGTCTCCAGGTACAACGCCTTTGTGAAGAACGGAAAGGATGAGGATTTTCAGCGTTCGGCGCGCTTCATGAAAAAGACGGTGTCTGAAAAGGGTCCCTACTACATTGTGGAGCAGAAACCCCGGTTTGCAACGACAATGGGCGGCGTTGTTCTTGACACCTCGCTGCATGTCCTCGACAAGTCCGGCAAGCCCATTCCGCATCTGTATGCAGCCGGCGAAGTGGGCAACAGCGTCCACGGCACTGATTCCGCTCCCGGCGCCAACGTCGGCTGGGGCATCACTTCGGGCAAGTCCGTGAGTGACGTAATCGTGAAGGAAATCAGGCGCTGAGCGTCAGCCAGACATTCTCCGCCTGAATCCATCCCCAGCCTGAGCCTCTTTCGTGGTTTGATCCCGCGAAAAGGAAAAGGCCGGGGATTTTTTGTTTTCTCGAGAATCTAGAAGTTGGCAGCCTGAAGTAGAGGAGAGGGGAACCTGCGAATCTTGGTTTTGAGTAGGGACGCAGATCCGGGGAAAAAAGTGCCGGCCCCAGCGCGGGCGTAAGGACGCCGCAGAGAAAGCGCAGCCGGACTTGCTCAGCCCTTTTCTTTGCCTTGGGTTTTTGAAAATCAGCCCAATTCAATAAACGAATTCTTCGTAAGGAAATTCGATGCGATGGATTCATTTTCTATGGCCCGTTTGCCGCCTCAGGGCTCCCAGAGGTTTTTAAGGCGCGGTCCGGTCAGCAGGGAGGGGATGAACATGACCGGCCCGTCGGTGCCGGCAGTGACACCGGAAGAATGTCTCGCCTTCGGCGGGAGCGGGATCCTCTGTCCCGGGTCCGGGAATTGCGCCGCGGTCAGGAGCGGGGAGGCTCTGACTCAGGAAAGCGTCAGGAAATCAGGAACTTCACGGCAGAATCGCGGAAGGTCTCGGAAACGCCGGTTCTGCTAGAGTAAATCTGAAATAAAAACAGTAAACAAATATTAAATAAATCAATTATTTATTAAATTAAATTAAATTAAAGCTTATAATTAAAAGAAATCCCTTCGATTTTTCCACAGGTCCTCTGGACAACTCGGGTCTTTTTTGAAAATCCTGTTTCGGATTCAGGCTCTTGCCGGACTGCCTATTTTTTGAGCAATTTAAGGAAGGCATACCATAAAAAGAGGGTGTTTTCTTTTAAAACGAATATATTTTTTATAATATAAATAAGATTTGTAGCCCTTTTTAAAAAGGAACTGCGGGAGAATTCAATGTCTGTTGAATTCCCGCAGTTTTTTATTTTCTGCCTTCCGCTTCACGAAATGCCGCGGCCCTCTTCTCCGCGGCCGCTGAAGGCGGATCGGCTGCCCCTGGATGGCTGCGCCGACCCCTCTAACCCTTAAGACCTTCAGATTAAATGCGCTGCGGGCAGGCGGCAAAAAAGAAAGCGGGACCGCAGCCCGGAACTGAGGGCTTTTTCTGAATGGGGTTTTCTGGCCGGAACGCTAAAATGGGCGCCCGGGGAGCGGCCTGCCGTCGCCCGCGGAATCTCCGCGCGACCGCCAACGAGTACCGGATCGGGGAGAGCGGCCGCTGGCATGGATTTCGGACCGCGTCGGACTCGATCGTGCGGGCCCTCGTCTTCACCGACACCCAGTCGAAGGACCTCTTCAAAACTTGGAAGAGGATCTACCGCGCAGCCCTGAAGCAGCAGCCCGGGGCCGACTTTTCGACCGTCCTCGGGGATCTAGTCGACATGGGGTCGAAGCTCGGCTACTGGGAGGACTGATTCGCGGCGGTTCGGCCCGACGCGATGAGTCAGCCGATCGCCCCCGTGATGGGCAATCACGAGTGCTATCGGATGCGGCCCGGCGAGCGGCAATTCAGCCGGACCTTCCCCGCGCCCTACCTTGAGTTCTTCACAGTCCCCGGCAACGGCGTTCCGGGGCTCGAGCGCTGGTTCTACACGTTCGATTCCGGCCCCGTGCGCTTCGTGGTTCTCAACACCCAGTGGCTTGACGCGAAGGATTTCCAGCCGGGGCTCCTGGCTTCGATGAAGTCCTGGTTCCTCGAAAAGGGCAAGAAGACCGACCGCCCCTGGACCGTGGTCCTCATGCACAAGGACATCATGCACTACCCGAGCGCGAAGAAGCCCAGCATCAAGGTGGCTTCTCGAAGACCGGACGCGCATTGATGCCGCTTTTCGAGGACTACGGGGTGGACCTGGTCCTCGCCGGCCACCTGCACACCTACCGCCGTCGCGGGCACATTCGGAATTTCCGCCGCGCGGCCTCCGGCCCTTACTACTTCGTCTGCGGCGTGGCCGGGAACCTTCCCCACGACATCGCGACTGCGCACAAGCTTGACATTGTCCGGGGGACGCGCCCCGAGTTCGGCAACTACCTCTTCCTTGAGGCGGACAGCGGAAGGCTCTCGGTGAAGTGCTTCCTGCCCGACGGCCGCGAGTTCGACCGCGCGGAGCTTGTGAAAAAGGGTGGAGCGGCCTGAAGGCGCCCGGGGCAGATCCTGCGGGTGCTTTCGCTCGGGAGAGGGCCCCGGCCCCAGGGGAGGGCGGGGATTTGAAGCAAGCGCCTGGCCGTGGGTGAAAAGCGGCTTTCCGCGGGCTATGATTAAAACTTGTTTTCCTTTTTTCTTTTTTCGAAAAACAGCGCCCCTTGGGAGGCGTAAAGCCCGGCATGCCCGTTGTCTACCACAATTCGCTTGGCCGATTCCGCGCCGACATGCGGGATCCGCACCTCATCCCGCTCATGCTCGCGGACATCTTCCATTCAGGCGCGTCGCTCTCGCCCGAGGAGGCTTTGCGCACCCGCACCAGCGAGTTCCGCTCCTGGTCCAACTCCCTGGGCTATGTCGAGAAGGCCCTCGCCATGGGCGGGCTGCCGGACGACTGCGGGGTGTTGCTCGAGTACCGGCTGCCGCGCACGAGCCGCCGGGTGGACGTGATCGTGACCGGGCACGACGAGAAGGGCGGGGCGAACTTCGTCATCATCGAGCTCAAGCAGTGGAGCAGTGCAAGCCCTCTGCCCGAGGACCCGGGGCTCGTGGAGACGAAGCTGGGAGGCCAGAACCGCGTGCTCACGCACCCGAGCTACCAGGCCTACTCCTACGAACAGTTCCTTCGCTCGATGCTCGCCCCGGTCTACGAAGGGAAGATCAGCCCGAGCGCCTGCGCGTATCTGCACAACGACTACACGGACAAGGCGAGCCTTTCCGCGCCGCCCAATGACGTCTACGTGTCGGAGGCCCCGCTTTTTGACGCGCGGGACCAGTCGCACCTTGCGGACTATCTGAAGCGGGCCGTCGGCGCCGGCAGCGGTCGGGAGATCTCCTGGGAGCTCCTCAACGGGCGCCTCTCGCCCTCTCCGCGCTTGATTGAGGAGGTCGGGCGTCTCTTTTTAAAGACAAAGCGCACGGGCTTCGTCCTGATCGAGGACCAGTACGTGGCCTACCGGCGGATCCTCACGCAGGCAAAGCTCACGGTCGAGCGCGACTGCGAGGCTTTCGAGAAACCCGAGGGGCAGCGGCGCTTTGCCCGGAAGGCGATCATCGTGGAAGGGGGCCCGGGAACGGGCAAGTCCGTGGTGGCGCTCACCGTGTTCGCGGAACTGCTGCGAAGTCTCTCGATCGACCGCTTCGCCCGCAACATCCGCTTCGTCTCGCCCACCGCCTCGTACCGCAACGCGCTGCTCGCGATCTTAAAGGGTGTGAAGCCTTCCGAACGGCTCGAGAGCCTCAGGCGGGCGAACGACGTGAACTGTTTCTTCCGCGGGGCGACCACCTTCTTCAAGCCCGAGTCGCACAGCGACTTTGGCCCCCGGTTCGACCCCGCGCTCATCGCCCCGGAGTATTCGGTGCTGGTGGTCGATGAGGCCCACAGGCTCAACACCCGGACCAACATGTACCGCGGCAGCTCCATGGTGCAGGATGTGATCCGCGGGTCCGCCGTCTGCGTGTTCTTCCTCGACGAGGAGCAGAGCCTGCGGCCGGTCGACGAGGGCAGCGTCAAACGCATCCGCGAGGTGGCGGGGCAGTACGGGGCCGAGGTCGTGGGACCGCTCAGGCTTGAGGCGCAGTTCCGCTGCCAGGGCTCCGAGGGGTTCCTCAACTGGCTCTCGGACGCGCTTCAGATGCCGCACCGGGGCGGGGCCTCCGCAAACGAAGAGGGGTGGGACAGGAACGCTTTTGATTTCGACGTTCTCGACGATCCGCGGGAGCTCGTGCGCTGGGTCAAGGGCATCAACGCGAAGCTGCCCGCCGGGCACGGCCTCCAGAAAGGCGGCGTACTCGAGGGCGCGAGGCTTCTCGCGGGCTACGCCTGGGACTGGTCTCCTGAGGACGTGAACCCGGACGCCCAGGCGAATGACGTGGAGGTCCGCGACCATGAGGGGCGGGTGGCGGTGTCGCTGCCCTGGAACAGCCGGAAAAGTTCCACCGAGTGGGCCATTCTCGACAGCACCCGCGGCCAAGTGGGCTGCGTGCACACCTGCCAGGGGCTCGAATTCGAATACGTCGGGGTCCTGATCGGGCGTGACCTTCGCTACGACCCGGTGAAAAAGAAAGTCTTCGCGGACTACGACTCCTTCAGGGACTCGGCGGGGAAGAAGGGGCTTTTTGGAAGCAGCCCCGGCCTGACGGCTGCGGAGAAGCACCGCCTGAGAAGCGGCCTCGTCCTCAAGTACGTGAGGCGCTGCTACCGGGTGCTGCTTTCGCGCGGGATCCGCGGGGCCCGGGTCTACTGTGAGGACAAGCCGCTCTCCGACTACCTGAAGGCGAAGCTCGCCCTCGCTCGGGACTTTTCAAAGTCCCGCAGCTGAGCTCGTCTCCTTAAAGCGGACGGCCGCTTTGCCGGATCGTCCGGCGAAGCAGCGCGAGGCAGGGAAAGCCCGCCGCCGTGACGGCCAGGGCGAGTGCGGTTCCCGCGCGGCCGCCGGGCCCCGCCGCACCGAAAGCTCCCGCGATGGCGGGGCCGAGCAGCCCTGCAGCGGAAAAGCCGCAGAAGACGATGCCGTAGTTCACCCCGGCGTGCGCAGGCCCGAAGCGGTCGACGACGAGCCCCAGGTAGACGGCCATGAAGCTGCCGAGCGACGCCCCGATGAGGGCCCCGGAAAGCAGGAACCGGGCGCCGTCGCCCGCCCGGCCTCGGGCGGCAGTCCGATCGCGATTCGCGCCCGCTCGATTGTGATCGCGACAGGGGGATTCCTCAACAACAAAGCGATGATGAAGCGCTGCAAGCGCTTCTGGTCCGGGATCCAGACGGGCTTTTCCGCCGTGGGCGACGGCGTGCCGCCGGATCACACGGGCGACGGCATCGTGATGGGCCGCAGGGCAGGGGCTGCGATCGAGGACATGGAGTCGATGCCCAAGCTCTACGCGGGCCCCCAGAAGGGCACGTCAGGAGTTTCCTGGATTATGTTCGACGTGGACACTGCCTTCCTCGTCACGAAGGCCGGGCGGCGCATCACCAACGAGCACGAGTCGCGCTATTTGGGCTGCGCGCTGAAGCTTCTGTCGATGCACAACGAGGTGGGCTACGCGATCTTTGACGAGAAGACCTTCCGCGGGCCCAACCGCGACCGCTGGCAGTTCGATAAGGCGCTTGCGGGGCACGGGCTTTTTAAGGCGGACAAAGACACCGAGTTCGGCCGCACCGATCCGCTGTTTCGCGCGATGACTCCTCCGTACTACATCACGGCGGCGAACTGGCCGCTTGCTGACAAGACCGAAGGCGGGCTTGAAGTGAACCCCGACTTCCAGGTCCTGCGCGCCTCGGACGACGCTCCGATTCCCGGGCTCTATGCGGCGGGCTCCACCTGCGGGTCCATCTCCACGAGGCTCTGCGACGTCATCGCCTCGGGGCTTATTGTGGGCAGGACCGCCTCCGCCGCCCGGTAAGTCCGGAAAAAGGCCTTTCGTTCCGGCAGCCCCGACCCCGCTGCCTGCGTCTCACTCTCTCCTTGAGGCGGGGCCGGGGCGGGCCTGGCCGGGGGCTTTCCCCGCTTTCCGAGGCCGCGGGACCGTTTCGCCCGGCCGAGGGATAATAAAGGGTTCATTTTCGACCGGAGCAAGCGATGAAGCCCGACTATAAAAACTGGATCCCTCGGCGCCTTCTTTACGCGACCGGCTTTGCGACCGCGGTCTCGCTTTTCGGGGTGGCCACGGCACTCGCAAGCCTCGCGCCCGGGGCACTCCGGACCTTCTCCCTGTTCTTTTTCGGCATCGCCCTGGTGATTCTCGCAGGGGCCTGCGCGGTGATGCTCAGGCTCACCCGCGCCTTCGACCTGAATGATTCAGGCTCTTATGCGCGCCGCATCATCGACGACATCGCCGCCCGAGCGAAGCTCGCCGAGGGAGGCAAGGGGCTCGACCTCGGGACCGGAACCGGCGCTCTGGCGATCGAGGTTGCCCGGCGCCATCCGCGCTCGAGCATGGTGGGAATCGACACCTGGCCGCGAGTATTTTCCGGCGGCAGCGGCAGCCTCGCGCTTTGCGAGTCCAACGCGCGGGCCGAGAACGTCCCCAACGTGACTTTCGAGAAGGCCGATGCCTCGAAACTGCCTTATCCCGACGAGTCCTTCGATCTCGTCGTGAGCAACTACCTCTACAGCAGCTCCTCCATCCTCAACAAGGGAAAGATGATCGACGAGGCGATGCGGGTGCTCAAAAAAGGCGGACATTTCGTGCTCCACGACTACTTCGGCCGCAAGGAGAAGTTCGGAGACATGAGCGCCTACGTTGAAAAGCTGAAGAAGGCGGGTTTTGAGAAGGTCGAGCTCCTTGACACGACCGACGGCCTCTTCATCACGAAAAAGGAATCCTGGAAGCTCAATCTCTCGGGCTCCGAACTTCTGATCGGCCGCAAGTAGGGCGGCCGGGACGCCGCGGAGAGAAGAAGTCCTGAGGAGCCGGAATTCCTGCGGGCGTGATCGGCAGGCCGCTTGCGGCAACTTCGGATTAGGCTTACCGTTCAGACTGTAACGGTGCTTTCCGCACGGTTTCCTATGCGCGGGGCCTAGCCTTTGGAAGGAAACAGGAGGCGGCAGCTGCCGGACGGGATTCAGCAAATGCCCGCTTTTTTGTCCAGCCACAGCTTTCTTCTGCAAAAAATGAATATCAGACGCGCGGTGCAGGCCGACCTGCCGAAATTGCTTGAAATCTACAACTACGAAGTGATCAACGGGGTGGCGACCTTTGACACTGAACCGTTCACACTCGCACAGCGCCAGCCCTGGTTCGATGCCCACAATGTCGCGAATCATCCGTTGATCGTGGCAGAAGTCAACGGTGTTCCGGCGGGTTACGCGACGCTGTCTTCCTTCAACAGCAAGGCCGCCTACGACTCGACGGTGGAACTCTCCATCTATGTGGATCAGGCCTGTCGCGGCAAACACGTAGGCCGGGAGCTGATGAGCGCGATTCTCGACCTTGCTAGGGAAGACTCGCGCACCCACCGTGTGGTCTCCATCATCACGGGGACGAACGAAGCCTCGATCGCGCTGCATAAAAAATTCGGCTTCAGGTACGCGGGCACCATCACCGAGGCGGGCTTCAAGAAGGGCCGTTACCTGGATGTCGGCTACTGGGAGCTTGCAGTCTGAAAGACTGAAGCTCGGGGGAAAGGGCGGATAGAGAGAAAACCGGGCGGTCAGGAGCCGCCCTCGGAACGATGCGCACTCCCTTCCCCTGCAGAAAGCCCCTTTCGGGACTGAGCCCTGGCGGCATCGGAACAGGCGGGAGCCGGCGTTTTCAAGGGAAGCGTCCGCGCCGGTGCCTCGCGTTATTTATTTGCCTGATTTCCCATATCCCTCTTTATTTCAGAGCGCTGGCTGTATTGATAGACATTGGTCCGCTCATTTTCATTTTCGGCAGTGCCGTGATATGAGCTCAGACGATGATGGACTCGGTTTTTCTTCAATTTTTTTATAACTGTAGCGTTTGGCTTAAAGATGAATTTTCAATACAGGACCTTTACGAATTAAAGTCATCTAGATTTTAGCTTGCAACCTATATAAAACTAAAAAATGTTCTTTTTGAGATCAAGTAAAGCCGGCCCGATTCATTCACCGGGCCGGCTTTGCCGAAGGTAAGGCGATTTCGCGCAGAGCGTTTTAGACCATGAGCAGCGCGCAGGCGATCACCGCGATCACGCAGGGGATGCAGGTGCGCTTCACGACCTCAAGCGGGTTCACCATCGCGATGCCGGAGACGAGGATCGTGACGCCCGCGATCGGGGACATCGTGCGCCCGAGGGCTCCCGACAGGAAGGCGAGGCCGCCCAGGCTCTCGATCGTCATGCCGAAATCCTTCGCGTGCGGAGTGACGGTTTCATTGAAAGCCAGCGTGGCCGCGTCGCCAGAGCCGGAGAGCACGCCCATGATCCAGGGGCCGAGCGAGCCGCCCCAGCGGGCAAATTCATTGGATTCCTTGAGTGCGGCGATGCCCGCGTCAATGAGACCCGAAGTGCGAAGGCCCGCGGCAAAGACGCCCGCGGCGATGATAATGCCCAGCACGTCGGCGTAGCCTTTGCCCATACCCTTGAAGAATTCCCGGGAGAACTGCTGGGGATCGGCGCGGGCGACAAGCAGGGCGCAGATCGCGCCGATCAGCATGGCTTGTGCGACGCCGGTCTTGATGGCGGGCACCCAGACGTTGCCGACTACGAGGATCGCGATCGGGACGATCATCACCAGGGCTCCGAGCGGGTTGGGCTTGAAGCCGTCGTTGCTCATGAGCTTGCTCTGGTCGACCTGGGCGTTTTCATCACCCTTGCCGTCGCCCAGGATGAAGCAGACGAGTGCCGTGCCCACGATGAGGATTACGCCGCACATGATGGAGTACCACATGTGCGTGCCGATGAAGTCCATCACGCCGATGCCGGCCATTTTGGCTACAAAGGGGTTATGCGAGGTGCCAGGCGACAGGTACGAGCCGATCGTGCCGGCGAGCACTGCGGCGGCAGCTGCCGCGGGCTTGATCCTCGCGCGCAGCATGACGGGAATCAGCGTGGAGCCCACGGCCGCAGCGCAGCCTGCCGCCGAAGGAATGGCGATATTCACGAGGAACGTGATCAGGGTGCAGATCGGAATCAGGAAAATCCCAAGTCCCCTGATGGGGGAGGACAGGTAGTACACCAGGGAGCGGTCGCACTTGGTGTAGCTTGCCACGAAGGCAAAGCCCATCGATCCGCAGATTGCCATGATGAGCGAGTTGTTCGTCATCGATTTGGCAAAGGCGTTGAGCGCTGCCATGGGCTGCAGGCTCACGCAGCACAGCAGGAAGCCTGCAGCTATCAGCACGAGCCGTGTTTCCCAGCGTTTAATCAGACCGTAGATCGTTGCAAGGATGGCGACTACGGCGACCCAGCACAGAATGTTCATGACATCTCCTCGGAAAGGCGGTTTTTCCGGCAGATCTAATCCATCCTTCGTTCCTCAAAGGACATCCCGGATATCTGCGGATCTGTCGGAGAAGCAGCGGTGGTTGGAATTACGTCACACTAAGCTATATTACTTATGTTTAGCCGATTTTGGAATGGTTTTCCCTCGGGTTCATTCTTTCCAGGGCATGGAGCCGGCCGCATTAGGAAATCCCAGCCCTTCGGTCAGGCTGCGGGCCGTCCGAGGCTTGGTCTGGGTCTACTGACTGCTGGTTATGGGGGCTGGTGAGCCGTCCGTCCTGAGAAAATCGGCCAAACCTGTTTAGAATGAATGGGCGCCTCCACGCGGGCCCGGTCCTCATAGAGGCGTTCTTGCTTCAGACTCTTTAAAAGGCGGGCGGAGAGGAAAAAAGAATAAGATTGCAGGCGGTGGCTTCCCTCAAGAGCCCCTGCCCAGCCGGCCTGAAAGCGGACCGGACGGGTACAGGGGCCGCAGATTCCCCGCCTTGCCTGGAGGAATGTTTCTTGTCAGCTGAGCCGAACTCGGCCGCCGCTGAATTTCTGCGGGGATTCCGGACGGTCACGCCGATTATGATCGGCATGATTCCGATTGGCCTCATCATGGGCGCGACCTGCGCTTTCGTCGGGCTCTCGCCTCTTGCCGCGGGACTGATGGGCGGGTTTAACTTTGCCGGGGGCTCGGAATTTGCGGCGCTCTCGCTTTGGGCCGCTGTGCCTCCGGCTGCGGCGATCGTGCTCACGACCTGGCTGGTGAATTCCCGTCACATCGTGATGAGCGCTGCGCTCACTCCCTGGCTTGAAAAGCAGCCCCGGGCAGTGGCCTTTGCGGCGTTTTTCTTCATGTGCGACGAGTGCTGGTCGCTGTCGATGCGCGACTGCTATGAAAGAAAGAAGGCGGGACTGTCCGCTGCCGAGGCCTTTTCCCCGGCCTTTTACCTAGGGGTGGGCGGCACGCTCTGGTTCTGCTGGTGGACGTCGGCTGCCGTGGGATGCACCTTGGGCGGCATGATCGGAGACCTGCGCAGCTGGGGATTTCAGGCGGCTTTCCCCGCGCTTTTCATCACGCTTTCGGCGATGATGTGGCCGGGGCGGCGCCGGGGCATGCCCGTGGTGGTCAGCGGCCTTGCCGCAGCGCTCTCATCTCTTGTGGTTTCCACGCCTCTGGCCGTCATGCTAGGCATCATCGCGGGCCTGGCCGCGGCCTGGATCTTCATCCGCGGAGGTCTTAAGTGATGGAACTGACCCTGCCTCAGCTACTCACGATTCTCGGAATGGCGGCGGCGACCTACTCCACCCGAATCATCGCCTACCTGCTGCTGCGCGGGCGGGATTTCTCTCCGGACGTGAAGAAGCTTTTTGAGCTGGTGCCCTGCTGCGTCATGGTTTCCGTGGTCGCCCCGAGTTTCATGACGACCTCGATTCCGGACCTGGGAGGCCTGGCTGCGGCGCTTCTGGTCGCGGCGAGAAAGAATCTCCTGATGTCGGTGGCCTCGGCCGTTGGCGTGGACGCCCTGCTGACGCATCTCCTTTAGGGCTGGGCCGCGCGCTCCGGGCCTTCGGCCGCAGGCAAAGCCGATACAATTGGCCGAATCGGGCGGAGATCCGTTTCCGCCGGAGCTGACAGGAAGAAGGGGACAAGATGATTCGCTTCAATAACGACTGCTGCTGCGGAGTCCATCCCGCCGTGCTCAAAGCGCTCGAAGTGACGAACGCTTAGCGCGATCCGGGCTACGGCGCGGATGACTGGTGCGCCAGGGCGGCCGGCGCTGTTCGGGAATTGGCCGGCGCGCCCTCTGCCAAGGTGCACTTTTTCCCCGGTGCGACCCAGGCGAATGACGTGATTGCCTCGGCCGGTCTTTCCTCCACGGAGAGTGTGCTCGCGGCCGACACGGGGCATATTTCCTGCCATCAATGCGCATCGGCCGAGTGCACGGACACAAGGTGGAAATCCTGCCAGGCCGGGACGGAAAGCTGTCCGTGCAGGACGTGCTTGCCTGTGCGCAGCGCTGTCGCGACAGCGGCGGGGCCGAATACCTGACCCGGCCCGCGCTTGTCTGCATCTTTTTCCCGACCGAGAGCGGGACGCTCTGCAGCCTTGAAGAACTCGAGGCCCTTTCGGCGGTTTGCCGGCGTTTCGGCATGATGCTGTTCGCGGACGGAGCAAGAATGAGCTATGGGCTCATGGCCGACGGGTGCGACGTCACGCTGAAGGATTTCGGGCGTCTTGCCGACGCGTTCTACCTGGGCGGCACCAAGTGCGGGGCGATGTTCGGGGAGGCGCCGTGATCACGAACCCGAGACTCGCACACCGCTTCAGAGCCCGCATGAAGCAAAGCGGCGCTGTGCTGGCCAAAGGGTGGCTGCTCGGGCTGCAGTTCTGGGCACTGCTGGAGAAGGGCCTTTATTTCTCTGTCGCGCGAAGGGTCGACGAGCTTGCGCTGCGGATTCGCGGAGCCTTCGAGGCCCGCGGAATCGAATTGGCCGGTTCGAGCCCCACCAACCAACAGTTTGTCCTGCTGGGGGAGGTGCAGAAAAAGCGGTTGGTCGAAAAATACATCTTCGAGGATTTTGGGACGCGGCTCGACGGGCGAAGCCTCGTGCGCTTCTGCATGTCATGGAGCACGACGGAAGAAGAGGTCGAAAAGCTGCTCGAGGACATCCGAAGGCTCTGAGCCGGGGGCGGGCGCGACGCGAACGCCCCCGGCAGGGTGCCTTCAGGACTTGACGACAAGCACCGGGATGCGGCCCTCGGCGAGAACGCGGGTCGTGATCGAGCCCGTGGTCGCGGCCTCCCCGTTGTCAAGGCCCCTTGAGCCCATCACAAGGAGGTCGAGCCCCATCTGCTCGGCGTAGCGCGCGAGGATCGGCCCCACGTCGCCCGAAAGCGTCACCTCCTCGAGCGGCAGACCCGTAGGCTCGAGCACCGGCAGCACCGTGGCGAAGGCCCTGTCGCTTTCCTCTTTTTCAAAGGCGACGCGTTTTGCGTTGAACTGCTCGAAGAAGTCTCCGCCTTTTTCCGGCACGGTCTCCACCGCCTTGAAATAGTCCGGGTTCACGAGGTTGTAGTAGAAGACGTCGTCGGCGTCGTCGGATACGTGGATGAGGCTGATCTTGGTCTGGGCGCCGAGCCGGTCGGCACTGCGGGCGAGGAACCGGGCCGCCTGAGCGCCGTACTCGGAGCCGTCCACGGCGAGCCCTACCTTGAGGTCGCGCCCCTTGGGAAGGTAGGGACTGCGGATGAGAAGCAGCGGGCACTTCGCCCCGGCGATGACGCCGGTGGTGACCGAGCCCATCACGAGCCGGTCGAAGCTGGTCTTGCCCTTAGTGCCCATCACGATGAGATCGGGTCCGAAGGAATCGGCCTCCTGGAGGATCGTTTCGATCACGGGGCCCGTCGCGTATTTCTCGTGCACCGGCACGCGCAGGCTGTCAAAGGCGCGGCGCACGCCCGCGAAGGCGCGGGCCGCTCCGGCGCGGCAGAAGTTCTGGTAGGACTCCGTGTCCCACAAATCGCTCAAAAGGCCCGAGCTTAGGCGCTGGACGTTGAAGACCTCGATTTCAGGCGTGGTGCTCAGGAAGGGCGCGCAGGCCTTGAGAAAGGAGGCCGCGTAGGCGCTGTAGAGACTGCCGTCGACTGGTAGCAGGATTTTCATGGTTTGCACTCCTTGCGGGAAGCGGCCTGGGGGCGGGGCCCCTGAGCCCGCCGCTGCGGCTTTTTTCCCGCTTTTTCGGTTGTCCTTGTCATATACAGAGAGGGGAGGGCTCCCTCCTTTTTCAGCCCTTGACCACCAGAACCGGGATCGTGCTCTCCGCGAGCACGCGGCTCGTGACCGAGCCCAGCGTCACGGAGGCGGTGTTGTCGAGGCCGCGCGTGCCCATCACGAGCAGATGCAGCCCTTCAGTGCGGGCGCAGCGGCTGATCGCGGGCGCGACTTCGCCCGTGAGCGGGATTTCGCGCACGAGCAGGCTGCTTCCCTCAAACACCGGGCGGACGGACTCGAAGGCCTTTTCGGCGTCCATTCTCTCCAGGGCGATGCGCTCCTTGTTCACCTTGTCGAAATAGGCCTCGGCGCCGAAGCGCTCGCCCGGTGTCTCGGGCAACGGGTTGTCGAGGTCGCAGTAGAAGAACTCCTCACCCAGGTTCGAGACGTGGATGAGCAGCAGCTCGGGGCTGCGGCCGAAGAAAACCGCGTGCTTCGCGACGAACTTCGCAGCGGCGAGGCTGTGGGAGGAGCCGTCCACAGGCAGCCCCACCTTGAGCGCATCGGGAATCGCGCCTGGTTCGGAGCGGATGAGCAGGATCGGGCAGGAGCTGCGGGCGATGACACCCGTGGTGACCGACCCGAGCGCGATGCGGTCGAAGTTGGTCTTGCCCTTGGTGCCCATCACGACGAGGTCGGGCTTGTAGGTCTCGATCTCCTTTGCGATCAGCTCGACGGCCGGACCCTTGGCGTACTTCTCGGAGATCTTCACGCCGCTGGACTCGAGCGTCCGGCGCACGGCAGAGAAGGCCTTGGCAGCGCCCGTGCGGCAGAACATTTCGTAGGACTTTGTGTTCCAGAGGTCGGAGACGAGCCCGGAGCTCAGCTTCTGGACATTGAAGACTTCGACTTCGGGTTTTTCGGCGAGAGGCGAAGTGCGGGAAGCGATGAAATCCGCGGCATAGGAACTGTAGAGGCTGCCGTCGACCGGAAGCAGGATTCTCATGATGCACCCCCTTAATCTTGAAGAGGGCTCTCAGCCTCGTGGTCCGCGACAGGGCGGCGGGCCGGAGCCCGGATGGAATTTATTGCCTGGTTATTATTTTAACGTTTATTTGTTGTTTATTCTATAGCTTTTTGTGAATGGTCAATCCCAGCCTGAAAAAAGTGCCGGCAGCCTGCTGCCAGAATGTACGTGGTCCGGACAGGGCGGGAGTGCGGGGGCTTTCTATGATGAAGCTTCCTCCTGGCGCGAAAGGGGTCGCAGCAATGTGAGTTCAAGCCCGATCCCCTGAAGAGCCGCACCTGCCGCTCACTTCGAATAAAGCCTTGGGCTGGCCCTCCCCCCTTTTTTTGGCGGCCGGACTGAACGGCGGCTCTGGCTCCAGGTATCGGAAAAAAGAAGCGGGCCGAGGGACGCGCGGCCGCGTCATAAACACTGCGTAGCGAGACGTGACAGGCGGAGCTCCGGTTCTGCAGGCCCACGGCGAGGTGCAGGACGGTCTGCTTTCGATGCGCATGAGGCGGCTGGCGGATGGCAAAGCGGAGATCGCGATTTGCTGACGATGCCCGCTTTGCCTGTTTCTTTCCGGGGCCATGAAATCAGGAAATCCCGGAAGTGGTGAAAAATCGGGACGGCGTGCTCCCCGCTGCCTTACTTCCCGATGCTCGTGCGGGTCTCTCCCTTCACCCGCAGGACGTCAAAGCCCGTGATGCGGGTGTCACCCGCGCGGGTGTAGAGATAAGTGTCGTATTCCACTCCCGGAAGCATGTTTTTTGCAACATCCTTCTGGCGGAACGTAATCACCATGTCGGGCAATCCGTCGCCGTTCATGTCCTTTTCCTCAAACCCCGCCGCTTTTCCGGTGCTCTCCGATAGGGTCCTGCCATTCGTGATGGATTCGCGGCTCAGACCCGCCCATGTGCGCTCCTTATCGATCTTGGTGGCATCGAAGCCTTTGCGGCTGAAAAGCACGAAGACGACGGGGGCGTCACTTGTGGGATCGAGTTCTCGGCTCATGGTCTTCACGCGCCAGGGGGTGATCCTGCGCAGCTGTTCCTTCACAGCTTTCTGCGCCTCAAGGAGCTTGCTGCTGTTGAAGCGGTGCAGCGTCTTCATTGTTCCCGAAGAGCTTTTCACGAAGCCTTTCCGTGCTTTTTCGATCATCGAGGCGCGCTCGCCTTCCCAGCGGCTTTCAAGTTTCGCGATCATTTTGCGGTTCGCCTCGTAGGCGTCTCCTGCGAGATAATCGACCGCGTTCGCATTGTCCACAAAGGGAGTTGCGCCGTAGGAGGGCCGGTAGTCAAAGCGCTTGTCAAGCGCATGGAACTGCTCCGCGGCCGCCTCAGCGGGCGTCATGTAGGAAAGGCTGCTGTCAGGCCTGGCGAGAGGGAAGAACGGGATGTAGGGCGATTCGCACGGGCGAGTGAAAGTACGGTAGCCCGAGATGAGCTGTGGAATTTTGTTCTGCTCGAGTACGAGCGATTCATGCGAAGTGGCGCGGCAGGTTCCAAATCCCCGGTAGTGCATCCAGCCGTCGTCCTCAGCGCCGAATTTCTCCTCGTGCAGCCGCAGAATCGCCTTCACATCGTTCAGCGAGAACTTGCGCGAAGGCGCGGCCGAATAGGGGAAGGATTCCGGATCGGTGATTTTCTGTCCGAGAATGTAGTTCCAGGCGAGCTGGTTGCGGCTGAAGTTGTACTGTGCTGCGCGGCGCTCCGGCGGCTGCACGGCGAGCCGGAAGTTAAAGTCGGAGTAAACGCCGGGCTTTGCGGGCTTATAGCGCCCGTTCTTGATCGAACGCTCGATCAGTCCCGGTGAGACGATCACGTTGTCTTTGTCGGTCGCGTCCACCACTCCGATCATGAAGTTGTTGGGGATGTAGACCACCTCGTTGTCCTTCACGCGGCGCGCGACCCAGGTGTCGCCCTTGTGTATCGCGATCTGCCAGGCTTCCTTCGCGTCGGCCACCGTATAGGTGCGGCCCTCGGAGAAGTAGCCGTATTTCCCGAGCAGGTCGATCGCGATCTGGATCGCTTCACGGGCAGAATGAGCGCGTTCGGCCATGAGGCGCCGAATGCCGTAGCCAATGCCCCCGTCTGTAAGCTTCTGGTCGTTGTCGTAAATGCCCGTGCAGGCGTTTGAAACAATGATGACGCCTGCATCGTTCACGAATCCGTCTGAAAAGGACGAGCCCTTCGAGGAAAGCGTCTGCGACCAATAGAAACCAAGTGTTTTCGCAACCTGCGGGATTTTGGCCGCCGCGGGCTCGAATGTGATCATTTCACCCGCCTTGTGGGCCGCGGGTGGAACGTAGTACTGAGGGTTGAAGATGCGCCCGCCGTTGTCCTCGTTGTGCCCGACGAGGATATTTCCGGTCGCGGAAGCCGCCTTGCCGACGATAACCGTTGAACAGGCGAGGGCCTGCAGGGAAAAGGCCGCGAGCACGCCAGTGAGGGCGGCCGCAAGCACCGTAGTGTGAATCTTCATCTGTCTCTCCTTGCTTAACTGGAAAAAAGAGCTGAGTAGGCGCAGAAAGGAGTCTGTGCTTCAGTCAGCCTTGAGCGTATGGACAGCGATGAGTCAGCAGATAAATGGTCCGGTGTGTCCTCCTTGCCGCAAAAACGGCCGTGTAAAAATAAAAATATTTAACTCCGCCATTCCGGTTCACGGATGCTGCAGCGAAGGGCAAGGCAGTCCAGGCGGCAGGGCCCGTGAGGGTGGATCCGTTAGACTTGATAAAGTCCACGTCGGCCGGCTGCCGCTTTGCAGCCTTGCGCAGTCCTCAGGATCAGGAGCCCCCTGAGCTCGGAGGGTTTCGCTCCGCAGCTTTACCGATGACAAATCTCATGCCTTCGCCAGTCTCAGGAACATGCAGGCTGCCGGGGCGAGGAGCCGCAGTAAACCGGGACAGCCTGAAGCTGCCAAAGCAGGCATCGCGCAGTGTGCACGATGCCTGCCCTGCCTGGTGTAGTCGGAGTTCTCTGAGAAGAGAAGCCCCGGCGTCCGAGCTTAGAAGTTGATGCGCAGATGCGCGCCAGCTCCGTGCGAGGTCACGTCGCCGTCAAAGGCTCCCGTGTAGAAGATCCCGAAGGTCGCGTTCTTCGTGAACTTCGCCTCGAGTCCCACACCCACGGTGGCCATGTCGGAGAGCTTCTCGCCCTTGATCTTCGCCCAGCCGGCATCAAGCACCTGGAATTTCGCCTCGGGCCGGTTGTCGCCGAAGAAGTGATTCCAGGCGACGTCGCCCTTGAGCTGCAGGTCGACGCTGCCCGCCTTGAAGTTCGCGGCTCCGCGAAGTCCGAGCGTGGTAATGCCGATGTTCGAATCGTCAACCGCGGTGCCGAACGGCACTCCCGCTACCTCGTCCTTCACCCGGTCGGAGTCGACCTGCATGTAGGCGAGACCGAAGTAGGGCTCGAGCGCGTAGCCGACGGTGTTCAGACCCGTGTAGGCCGCCTCACCGAAGATCTGGAAGACATGGGCATCGGTGCTGTGCTTGCTGTCGGCGCGAAGGTCATCCAGACGGAACTTGCGGGTGTTGTCGCGGTCCTGCCAGGTGTAGGACGCGCCGTAGGTGAGCTTCACCGGCTCGAGGTTCGTGATGCCGTAGAGCCCGAGGTGCAGGTCGTCGCTGTCGATCTTGCCCTCGCTGCTGTCGTACTTCGACTGGCCGTAGCCGAAGAAGGCTCCGAGCTTGGTGGTGCTGCCCACATCGACTTCGCCGCCCACGAGCCCGACGTAGTAGTCGGAATCGAAGTTCGCGTTGTAGTCGAGGTCAGCCCAGGCCCCCATGCCGGTCGCCCAGATCCGGGCGGTTCCGTCCTTCATTTCCACCACGCGGGCGTCGCCAATGCCGTTGGCCTGGTCCTTCACCGTGCGCGCGAGCGTGAGCGCGTTGGTGACGGTCGCGTTGCGGGCCGACAGATAGAAGTCGCTGTCCAGGGCGTCGAGTACGCTGCTCACTTCCTTCTTGGTCGAAACGCCGAGAGCGTTGAACGCAACGCTGTCGGGCGCGCTTTCAATCTGCTTCGCAATGGAGCGTCCGATGCCGGTGCTCGCGTACGAGCCCAGGGTCTTCGTTTCGTCACGCGAGAGCGTGGCCGTCAGGGTGCTTCCCTCGACCTTCACGTCGGTCTTGAGGAGAGCGTAGTCCGTTGCGGCAGAGAGGTTCGCGGCCCCCGTGATGGAGTCCGCGCTGATCGTGCCGCTCTGAGCCTGGCCGCGCAGAGCCTCGGCCGCCGTGTCGCGGTCCGTGGAGATAACAGAGACCTTGGCGCCTTTATTAAAGGTGAGGCTGCCCGCCTCGACGCTCTGGCCGGCCGCCACGCCCAGCGTGCCGCCGTTGTTCACGGTGACGTCGACGGAGTGGTCGCTGTTCGTGTCGGTGTTCACGCCGGTCTTCGTGAAGCCGTCGTCATAGGAGCTGAGCAGACCGAAGGTGCCGCCGTTGACCGTGACTTTGCCGTTGCCGTAGCCGGGGGCGGCTGCCGCGGGCGCCGCGGCGCTTCCGGCTGCCGCGCCAGACTCGAGCTCGGTGACGCCGAACGAGTCATTGAAGCCGAGCAGCGTGCCCGCCTCGATGACCGTGCCGCCGCGATAGGTGTTGTTGCCGGTCATGACCAGCGTGCCCTCGCCGCGCTTCGTGAGCGAGCCGTTGTAGAGCCCCTGCTCGATCTTCGCCTTGATTGCCTCGAGCCGCTTGCCGTAGTAGGCCTTGCGCCAGGCAATGGCGTCGGACTTGTCAATCTTCTCGTTTTCATCGCTGATGCCCACGATGTCGTCATCGGTCTCGAGGAGAATGTCGCCAAGGAGCCTTCTTTCAGCGTCGGAGTATTCTTCGCCCAGAGTGAGAGTCGGGTTGGCCAACCACTTCTCGGCCGCAGCCTTCCAGGCGGCGTCCTCGGTTTTCCTTTGATCAAGGGCTGCCTGCGTAATGTCATTGGTCCAGACATCGAGCGGGGTGCGGGCCATGTTGTAGTCGAAGTGCCCGAGGAACTGCCCGGGGCCGTACATGCCCTTGTCAAGGTCCGGAACGCCCCAGCCCATGCGGTCGGAGACCTGCCCGTCCGCGGGCGTGGTCCCGTCATGGTTGTCCCATCCCTTCATGTTCGAGCCATCGGGGTTCTTGTGGTTTGCAGTCGTGAACATGACGTCGCGGACCTGCAGCGCGTTCATGTCCTGGTAGCGCGACATGAGCACCGTGAGTGCGCCCGTGACGTGGGGCGCAGCCATTGAAGTGCCGCCCCAGCTCGCATAGCCTGCCTCGCCGTCATCGGACACCGTTGAGCTGTAAATCTTGCTGCCGGGAGCTGCCACGGTCCACCACTTGGCGTTGCCCGCTTCGTTGAAGCGGCCGATGAGCTCGTAGCCTCCCTCCTGGCTTTGCTGCAGACCGGCCACGGCCACCCAGCGGCTTTCCGCGTCCGGGTTGAAGTAGGGGTAGAGCGGACGGTAGAACGGGTTGTCAAAGTCGCGGTTGCCTGTGGTGATCACCTGTACGACGTTCTTGTCCTTCACCGCCTCATAGGCCGCGTCGACGAAGGACTGGTTCCAGCTTACCGTGCCGCCCGTGCCGACGTAGCGGTTGTTGAAGAGGAAATACTCGTATTCGGTTTCCGACACAGTGTTGGTCGGGTTATGGGCCGCAATGTTGCCGCCGTCCGGGCCTTTGGCGTTGGGATCAGTCACGACCCTGCGGGTGTTGGTTCCGAAGGAGTTGTTGATGAAGCCCCCGCGTTCCTCGCCGTTTGCCTTCACAACGTTGTCGGCCAGGGCGCTCCAGCCCGACTTGAAGAATTTATAGTCCTGGAACGGCCCGTAGTTTGTGTCGTCGGTGCCGCCGGTGTTGCCTATCCAGAGGTCGGCGCCCCAGGCGACGCCGTGGAATTCCTCGCCGTCGCGGTTAGCGCCCACCGTGCCCGTCACATGGGTGCCGTGGCTGTCGTTCACGCCCTTCACCCAGCTGCCGCTGATGGTCGTGCCTGCGCCCAGGCCAGGCGTGTACTCCCCGCGGCCATCCTCCTCGGAGTGCTGCGGATAGCGCTCGCCGCTCGAGCCGTACTCGGCGTCGGCCGTCGAGGCGTGAAAACGGTCACCCGTGAGCTGCGGGTGAATCTGGATGAGTGCCCCGGAGTCCATGATTCCAACGGTCGTGCCCTGGCCGTGGAAGCCGAGCGCATAAGCCTTGGAGGCGTGCATGGCCGCAAGGCCCCAGTCCTTTTTGTATTCGTCGGTTTCCCAGGAGGCGACGGCCTCGCTCACGGCCTGGGCGCTTGAGGCGACTTGCCCGGGCTCCGTATAGGCGGCTGTTGCCGCTCCCGGCAGAAGGAGGACGGCGGAAGCGACCGCCGCGAACACCGCCGATCTCGTGGTTTTGACATGCGCCTTTTGTGTTTCGTTCACAACCATGAAGCAGCGACGGGCGTCGCTCCAGATGGTCTTGTAGATTTTATTCATTGGAGTATTTCCTTTTGGTTTGACAAAAGAAGCAGGGGAACCCTCCGGGTGCATCGGTGGAGGTACCCGGGCGCAGTTTTCCCGACTCCAGGAACTAGGTCAACATTCTTAAGTATAAATGCCTACAGTGTTTTCCTTAGTTGATTTTTTATGACGTATGCGGTTCAGGCTACGGTTTGTTTTCTTTTAATATTTGATTATGAATAGATAAAATATCTTAGGTGAAATATCGTAGGCATAAAAGGTATTGCAAAAGAAAATTGTAACCGAAAGAATGGAGGGGAAACCCTTATTGATTCGGACTCGAAAATCGACGGGTCGGGAAGACCTTGTGCAAAAGCCGGAAGCGGAAAGTCCGGAGCCCCTCGGGAAAAGGCTTTTTCCCGAGGGGGATCAGGAAAGCGCCGGAGCGGGTCGGGGAAGCTGCCCGGCGGCCAGGAGGACCATCTCCTTTGCTTCCTGCTCGAGCTCCGTTTCGCTTTGCCTTCCCGACTCGATCCCGTGCAGTGTCGCTTCAAAGCGCGCGCAGAAGCGGGGTTCGCGGAACTCCTCGGGGAGCGCTGCAAGGAGCGCCCGGCCTCTGTCGGTCGCCCGGTAGCGGCCCGAAGCGAGCCTGAGGACCAGCTTTTTCTCCCGAAGCAACTCGAGAAGCAGGGCCGCCCGGTTAGCCTCGCAGAAGGCAAGCCGGGGTTCGCCCGAGGTTTCGAGAAGCGTTCTGGCGACCGAGGCGGCCGAGCTGTAGAAAGGCCGGCCGCGGGTGAAGCGGGCCGAGAGTCGCCGCGCGGTGACGCGGTCGCCCCGCTCCATGGGAGGCAGTCCACGGTCGTCGGAGCGGAGGCGCCCCTGATCGAAAAGCGAGGTCCAGCCGGCCCGGACAAGAGTCCTCGTCCGCCCCTCGAACGCGAAGCCCCGGATCACCGCTCGAGCGCGGCTCTCGCGGTAGCGGCAGTCCGTGCAGAACTGCGCGAGCACGAGCCTCGAAATGAAGAAAAAAAGGCTCTTTTCAGGCTCCGGTAGCGGCTCTTCGGGAGCGAATCCCGTGGGGAAAAGGCCGCCCTCGCACCAGGGAAAGGAGGCGAAGTCCGCGCGCCTGCGGCTGAAAGCGGCCAGGGCAAGGAGCGGCCGCAGCCGAGGCTCGAACCCCGAGGCGGCCGAAAGAGCGGCCTGCGCAGCCTCCCAGCGCGGGGCCCTGTTCCCGGGCGGACTGCCCCTCGTGATCAGTCCCTTCTTTTCGAGGGATGAGAGCGCCCGCAGGGACTCCTGCGGCATCAGCCGCAGTTTTTTCTCCGACCAGAGGGCGGCCTCGGCCGCGGTCGCGGGAGGCGGGGGAGGGGTTTCCCGCTCGCAGGAAAACCATTCGGTCACCTCGCCCGTGTGCAGCTCAACACGTCTGCAGAGCAGCTCAATGTCGTTCACGCTGCCGATTGAAAAACCTCCGCCCGGAGGGAGGAGCTCCGCCGTCCACTCGCCGCGCGCGTGTCTGATCGCGACGGTGACGATGATCCGCGGATGTTCGCGCTGCCGCGCGACGTCCTCGTCGCGGCCTGCAACCGCCTGGAGGACCGGTGCGGTGAGCCGCCCGGCCGCGATCCGGCCGGGAAAGACCGGGTCGGAGCTCCGGGCTGCAAGCCCCGCGGCGCGGCTCAGCCCCGAGCCTAGAATCCAGTCGGAGCGGGCACGGGCGAGCCCTGCGGCAAGCTCTGGGTCTGACTCCGTCAGGGGACGGGCCGCAGGAAGCCCGGGGCCGGGGCTGGCCTCGATCTCTTCGGGCAGGAGCCTCAGCCTCCGGCCCCTGAACCCGAACGCCTCGAGGATCTCCCAGCCCTTTCTCGCGCCCTCGCGCCCGGAGGAGGTCGCGACGACCGCCTCATCCGAGCGCTCGAGCGCCCACCGGAGCGCCTCGCGCAGGATGTTTCTTCCCCGGCCCTCCACGGGCTCAAGGATCCAGTGGTGCGGAAAGACGATCCCCGTGCCCGGGACCGCCTCGGGTTCGCCCGCTTCGAGGAAGCGCTCGGGCGGGGCGATCCTGAAAAGGGGGCCCGCGCACCAGCCCACAGCCTCGCCCCCTTCGCAAAGAAGTAGCCCGTCCCTCTCTTCCCTGATGCCGAGCCGCCGGCCGATCGCGGCGGCGGCCGCGGCGTTGTCCGCGATATAGGTCCTCATCTTGAAATCTCCTTCTGCGGCGCCTTCTTCCGGGGCGCTTCGGGCGCCTTCTGGCGCTCTTTTCTCAGCGCGAGCCCGAAGCTTCGTCCTGCTTCTTCACGCGCCTTCCCGAGCGCCTCGCGCTGTTGCCCGGACGGTGCCTCGCGAAGCTTTGAGAGCGCGTCGCGGGAGTTCTGCCCGGCCCGCGCGAAGTGCAGCCGCAGCCGGGCAGAGAGCCCCGCCTCCGCGGTCCTCGCCTCCGGGAGCATCGAGCGCCTCAGGGCCGACTCGGCCTTCCGGGGGCCGAGCGCGCGGCGCACCTGCCTCAGCGCGTACTCGCCCAGCTCCGCGTCCGCCGCCCTCGCGCACGAAATGAAGCGGTGGGGCTCGCGAAGGAGCGCGATCCCCTTGAGCCCCGCGCGCTCGAGGATCGGGCCGTTCGTGTCGGGCGAGAGCGCCTGTCGGGCCACCTCCCACTCCGCGTCGCGCTTCACAATCGACTTTTCGCCCATCAGGCGCACGACCGAGGCGCGGAAGCGCTCGGGCAGCAGCGCGTGCTCGTTGATGAAGGCCTCGCAGCGCCGGATCGCCTGGTCGGCGTCCTCGCGGAAGGCGCTCCTGCGGTCGTAGTTCACGACCCAGACCTGCTCGCGGTCGTACTGCAGCAGGTAGTCGGTGATGCGCTGGGCGTCCGAGCAGGCGCGCAGCAGCTCCTTCGGGTCGTCTCGCAGCACCCCCACCCAGCCGGCGATGTAGGAGGCGTGGTTCTTCAGGTGGTGCGGCAGCCCTATCTGCGCGGCCACCATGAGCGAGGCGGTTTCGGCCCGCAGCTCCTCCTTTGCGTATTCGGGCGAGCCGAAGACGATCGGTTTGCCGTCCATGAAGCGGTTGAGCCTGCTCTCGTGCCCCGTCCAGTGCCCGAGCTCGTGCAGCGCCGCGTCGTAGAACTCGGAGGGCGCCGCGAACTGACTGCGAAGCGGCAGCACGATGACGTCTTCGGAAGCGTTGTAGCAGGCGCGGTCACCTTTTTCGCAGCGAAACACCGCGCCGGAGTTGCGAAGCAGCTGCTCGGCCCGCTCGACCGGGGTCCAGCCCGCGCGCTCTTCCTCCTCCGCGCCGCCCAGCTCGAGAGACTCGGCCTGCTCGGCGTTGAAGACCGTGAAGGGGCAGGGGATCAGCACCCGCACCCGTTCCGAGCGGTCGGCCGCGGCCGCCTCCTCGTCCCTGCCGCGGGCGCGGAGCCACTCCCCGCGCGGGACCATCTTCTGCGCGAAGTAAAAGCAGCGCACGCCGTGCTCGCCGCGGCGCACCCGGCCCCCGAGCTCGTTGATCTGCCGCAGCGTGAGCCAGCGGCAGTCGGAGCGGCCCTGCATCAGGAGCTTGAGCGCGTTGATGCCCTGGTAGCGCGTGCCGGTCTTCGGGTTGTAGGGCAGGCGCAGGCTCTCCCCGGCCCAGCTCTTCTGGTAGGGCGAGGTGCCCCGCTCAAGCTGGGCGATGAGCTGCCGCGCGGTCTCGCGCGCGTAGGCGAGCTGAAAGTCGCCCGGTTTGCTGTGATCCTTTCCTTTTTCCATGGCTTCAGTCCTCCTCGCTGTATTCCTTCTCCGCCTCGAGCGCGCGTTCCGCGTCGTTCTCGTCCCAGGCCGCGGGCTCGTCGAAATAGGCGTCCGACTCCTCTTCCTCGATCCCCGAGGCGAGGGCGAGGGTGCGGGCCGTGAGCTCGCTGCGAAGCTCCTCGACCGCGTCCTCGAGCTCGATGCCGCTGAGCTTCACGCCTGCGGCGGCCCCCCGGGGCGGAGGCAGGGGTTCGGGGCTTTTGTGAATCGCGGCGCGCCGCAGCCACTGCAGGTCGCCCTGCACCAGCTCGAGCAGCTCCTCTTCAAGCGCTTCGGGCCGCAGGTCCGCGGGCAGGTCTTCGGGGGCGAGCAGCTGCACCCGCTCCTCGTAGCGGCTCACGCGGACCCGGAAGGGGGTCACCGTGCCGTCGGCGAGAAGCGCTCGGCCGTCCGCCTCGAGCCCGGCCCCGCCGGGGAGCCTTGCGGGGGACCCCGTGAGCTGCGCGCTTAAAAGTGCGGGCAAAGCCGCGCCCTGGTCTTTGGTTTCCATGTCTTCTTTCCTTTAAGGTGTCTGGTTTTCCGGGGCGGCACCGGCGCTTTGCGCCGGGCGCGGCCCGGAGGCCGCAGGGGTTCTTCCCCGGAGCACTTCGAAATAGGAAAACGCCGTGTCGGACAGCGCCTGCTCCATCTCCTTGTCCTTCGCGCGAAGGCCTTCGCAGAAGGCCCGGGCGGGGCGGGCGGCGGCTTTCCCGCCGGGGCTCTCCTGAGGCCGGGGCGGGGGCTCCTTCGGCGCGGGCGGCGGGTCCCTGCGCGGCGCGAGCCGCGGGATGTCGCTTCGGATTGAGCCGAGGAGCCTCGCCTTGAAGAGCGGCTCCTCGTAGTAGCGGATCTTTTGCGCGAGGACCGGGCGCGTGTTCTCGCAGGCGATGATCTCGCGCCTCGTCCCGAGCTCGCGCATCTCCTGGGGCAGCATCAGGGCGCGGCGCTGCTCGGAGACGCTCTCCGAGCGGCTGCCCTTGAGCGAACCCAGGCTTCTCGTCCTCGAGCGGGCGGGCACCGTGCTGTAGCCCAGCATCTCGCTGTACTCGCGCGCATCGTCCATCACGACGGGCGAGGGCGCGTAGATCACCTGCAGGGCGTGGTTCGCCATCAGGGTGACCGCCTGGGCCCGCCCGTAGACGCTCTCCAGCTGACTCTTGTTCTGGATCACGGTGAGCAGCCGCATGTTGTAGCCCGCCATGTAGGCGACGGCCTGCGCGATCATCGGGATCCTGCCGATCGAGGTGAACTCGTCCAGGATGAGCAGGCACTGGTAGCGCAGCTCCGGGTCCTGGGCGGGGAGCCGCCGCGTGTTGAGGTTGAGCAGCTGCTCGAAAAAGAGGTTCACGATCACGCGCGCCTGGCTCAGCCGGTCGGGCGAGATTCCGAGGTAGACCGTCATGCGGCGCCGCCTCACCTCCCTCAGGTCGAACCCCGGGGTGTCGGATGAAGTGGCGGCGTCGACCCGCGGGTTCTGGAAGGCGAGCATCGGCACGTTGAAGGTTGACAGGATTGAGGTGAGCGTGTTCTCTCCGTTCTGGAGCACGCGGTTGAGCGAGTCGAGGCAGGCGCGGCTGTAGGGCCGGCCCTCCTCCGCGGCCCGCTTCGCCTCCTCCTCGACGTGCTCCTTGAGCGGCCTGCCGCAGCCCGAGGCCTGGCGCAGGATTTCGCCCATCGTGTGGGGGATCCCTGGGGTCTCCAGCACGAAAAGCGCGAGCCCCCGGAAGAGGTCCTTCGCGTTCTCGGACCAGAACCGCTCCTTTTCCGACGAGGTGGAGAAAAGCGAGGCCGCGATCGAGTCGAGGTCCCCGATCCGGTCCGCGGGATCCTTTGAGACGTAGGAGAGGGGGTTCCACTGGTGGGTGCGCCCCTCGGGGTTGAAGGGGGCGAAGAGATAGACCTCTTCGCCCAGGACGTCGCGCCGGTAGCGCGAGGTGAGGTCGAAGTTCTCCTCCTTGATGTCGAGCACGATGAGGCTTTCGCCGTAGTGCAGGCAGTTGGGGACCACCACCCCGACTCCCTTACCCGAGCGGGTCGGAGCGGCAAGCAGCGCGAACTGGCTCCCGGCGAAGGCGAGAAATTCGCCCCGCCACTTCCCGATGAGGATCGAGCGCGGGTCCGAGGCGCTGCCCAGAAGCCCCGCGCGGCGGATCTCCGCGCGGCCCGCAAAGCGCGCATCGCCGTGCAGTGGCCGCCGTCTGCGCTCCGAGGCGGCAAGCCACACCAGCCCCGCCAAAGGCAAGCCAGGGCAGAAGGAGGAAAAACGCCATCGCGGCGCGAAGCCTGGGCGGGGCCTCCTTCCCGTAGGTTCGCCAGTAGGCGGGGATCGTCAAGGGGGCTGCGGCCCGGGGATTGAGCCCATAGGCCCGCAGAAACAGAGCCCCCGAGACGGTGAGCATCGCAAGGATCACGGCGGCTGCCCCCGCCGCCCCGAGCGCCCCGAAAAGGAGCTGACCGCGCGTAAGCCTTTCTTTCATGGCCGGCGTCCTCCTTTTTCAGAGCGAGCGGCTCCGGCCGCCTCGGGGAGAGCGGGAAGGCTGCGCCGCTTTCTGCAGCGCCCGCTCCCGAAAGACAAAGGGCGTGCCCGCCTCGGCCCAGATCGCCTCGAGCCGCGCGGGGTCCTCGATCGCGCGCATCGAGCGGCAGGCGCCGTTTTCGTAGCGGCCCTCCCAGTACGTGCGGTCCTCGCCCTCGATGGCGCAGCGAAGCGTGAAGGCGACCCGCGGGAAACGCTCGGAGAGTGCCTTGTAGACGGGCTCGGGCGGCGTCCAGGCCGTGAGAAAGGAGATGCGTCTGCCGTCCTCGGTGGGCATGTAGCTGTTCCATTTCGTCCCCCAGTGTTCGACCCGCCATTCGTACCAGCTCACGGCGCCGTAGCGGCGCAGGTTTTCGAGCCCGGACTTTCCCAGCCGCAGGTCGATCCCGTAGCTGTGGTCGAGCGACGCGCGCCGGATGAATCCGGGGAGATCCCCGGGGCCGCCCAGCCCCGCCTTCGGGCCGTCCTCGCCGAAGCGCCTCAGAATGAGGTCCGCGTCCCAGGACAGGGACTCCGGGACGGACTCGCCCCTCATCAGCAGAAGCGCCGCGGTCGAGAGTCCCGGTACCCCGTCGCCCACCATCTCGAGCGAGGCGGGCATGGGGATAAGCCGGTTGAAGTCGAGCACGAGGTCCTCCTCGCCCGGGGCTCCCGGGGACTGGGTTTCAAACTTGAGGCGCTCGATGTCGGCCTCTTCGCCTTCGAAGTCAAGGATGTTCTTCACGTGGTTTGGCATTGCTTGAAGCTCCTTTAAACGCGTTTTTATTTACAAAATTTGTTTAATTAAGTTGATGCGTCCTGTTTGGAATTCCCTGCGTTTCCCGCCGCACCCCGGTACCAGAGCTCGTCCGCCCGGCGGCCGGGGCCGCGGGCGCTCACGTGCACGATCACGTCCACCGTGAGGCCGATCAGGCGCCGGATTGCGGATTCGGTGAGCCTCGAGCCCGCCTCGGACTGCAGGACTTTGAGCAGCAGGTATTCGCGCGCCTCCTCGCACCCTCCGGCGTGGCAGGAGGTGATCGAACCCCCGTGCCCGGTAAGGCAGGCGTTCAGGAACTCGTAGGTCTCCGCGCCGCGCAGCTCCGCGATGAGGATCCGGTCGGGCTTCATGCGAAGCGCGGCCCGCAGCAGCCGCCCGGCCGAAAGCGGGTCGCCGTCGCGGGCTTCCGGGGGGTAGAAGAGGTTCACCTGGTTGCGGTGCCGCGGCAGCCCCGCGCGAAGCTCCGGGACGTCCTCGATCGTGAGGATCCGCTCAGAGGCGGGGATCTCCTGCATGAGCGCCTTCATGAAGGTGGTTTTGCCCGAGCCCGTCTCGCCCGCGATCACGATGTTTTTCTGCAGCGCGACGGCGAGCTTGAGAAAGGCGGCCCGGGCCGCGGGCGCCTCCGGCCCGGTGCCGGCGGCGCGCGAGAAAAGCCGGGCGAGCTCCCCCGGATCCTCTTGCCGGCCCGGGCCCGGCGCGTCGAAAAATCCCTCGCGCAGGAATTCGTCCACGGTGCGCACCCGGTCTGCGGGGCGGCGGATCGAGACGTAGAGCCGGCCTTCCGGCGCGGCCGGGGGTCCCGCGAACTGCGCCCGCTCGCCGCCCGGAAGCGTCATCGAAAGCAGCGGCGAGAGGCTGCCGAAGGGCCGGCCCGCGTAGACCGCGGCCGCGTTGGCGAGGTCCGAGAGCCGCCCGGGAGTGAGCCCGGGGCAGGGCTCCTCGCGCCAGAGGCCGCCCGCCAGCACGAAGGCCGCGCCCGGGCCGTTCACGCAGATTTCGGTCGCGGCCGGATCTTCGAGAAAGGGCGCGAGGGGCTCGAGCTCGAAAGAGAGCGTCGCGTCGCGCGCAAGGCTCCGGCTCATGGCTGAGTCTCCCCTCCGGCATACACGCCGCTGAAGTCGAGGTCGCGTGCGGCGATGATCGTAAGCCTCGTGCCCTGAGCGCGCGTGAGCGTGGGCGGGATGTCGCCCGCGTGCCGCATCGCCTCGGCGATGAGCCCCGACATGCTCTCCGAGGTGTTCGCGTAGTAGTTGACGCCCCCGTTCGCGTCCGTCTCGCGGGCGACTCCGAAGTCAAAGGCGTCGGAGACGAGCGAGAAGAGCAGGGCGCTGCCGAAGCGCTCCCACCAGTGGCGGTCGACCGTGCCGTCAAGGCCCGCCCCGCCCAGCGCGTCGGCCGCGGGCGAGTTGAGGTTCACGGCGACCCCGCTCGGGGTCTCTATCCGGGTCCAGAGCAGGAAGATGCGGGCAAGTCCGTGCTGGACCGCGCCGCGGTATTCGCCGAAGGCTTTCGAGCCTTTTTCGAGAAGCAGCGTCCTGCCGTCCTCCGAATAGACGTCGCGAGGGATCACGCAGGCTGCGGGACCCGGTACCGTGGTGTCGATACGGGTGGTGAGAAGGCACTCGATCGCCGTGCCGCGGGCGATCCTGAGGCTGCGTCCGCGGACCATCCCGGCCCGCGCCCCGGGGGCGAACGTGCCCCGGAGCCTCGCGTCGGTGTCCTGCGGGGCAGGCGCCGAAGCGGCTTTTCCTCCGAGCCTGTTTCCGGAGGCTGCCTGGCCGCCCGGGGCTATCCCCGTCCCGGCCTCAAGCGGAGAGGTAAAGCGCGGGTCGGCTTCCGGGGCCTCCCTCCCCGCGGCCTCGCGGATGCTGGGTACCCGGACCGGGTCGGGAGCCGCGGCCCGCGTCCGGGCCCCCTGGGCGGCTTTCTCTCCTGGGGAAGGCTCCCCTGCCGCGGGGCTTGAAGCGGGCTTAATCCGTGCGTCCCTCCCCGGGGCGAGGGCGCTTTCAGGCAGGGGCTCGATCTTCAGCGTTCTGCTGCTTGTCTCAAGGGCGCCGGCATCGGCGCCCGAGGAGGCGGCCGGAGTGGCGGCCCCGCCCCTTCCCTCCCATTTCCAGAAGACGACCCCGGCGGCCGCGCCGAGGACCGCCACCGCGGCAGCCGCAGCTGCCGCGGCCCTGAGGTTTCTCGCCTTCGCGTCGAGGTGAGTCACCCCAGCCTGGTCGGCCAGGGGCTTTTCCGCCTTTTCATCTTCCGCTTTCATCGTCGTCCTCCTCCTTCTTCTCTTCCTGCGGCTCTTCGGCCTTCAGCGCGGCGGGCGTCCGGTTCCTCTGCCCGTGCTCGCCTTCCGCATAGAGCCCGACCACGGCCTGCCCGGACCTCAGCCTGAGTTCGGTGCACACGCCGTGTATAACGAGCGTCCCGTCCTCCTCGAGGTGAAAGTTCGCGATCGACTCCTCTTGCCCCCTGCGGCAGAAGGCCGCGGGGAGATCCGCGCCCGGCGCGAACCTGAGGTAGGTGAAGCGCCCGTCGTCCGCCATCCAGACCGGGGCGATTCCCCGGGACTGCGGATCGCTCCCGAGGCGCATGGCCCAGTTCCCGTTGAGGGCCGCGTTCGGCGCGGGAAGGAGGGACGAGGCTGCGGCGGGGCTTTTCGAAGCGCGTTTTGCCTTCGTCCCGGGGTAAAGGAAAGTGAGCCGGTAGAGCGCCTTTGAGGGGCTTTTTGCGACCCGCAGGTCGAAGAGGTAAATGCGCCGGTCGGTCGCGACGGTGAGATTCGTCGCGGCCTTCGGGGCCCTGGGCTTGAGGTAGAGGCGGTTGCCTTCGGCCGCGAATGACCAGGCGGAGCTGAAGCCCGAGACGTAGCTTTGGATCACCTCGCCCTGCTCGAAGACCACGGTGGTCACGAGCCCCCCGGCGGTGAGGAGCGGGACGACTTCGCCCGGGTCGTAGAGCCGCTGCGCGACCCGCGCGCCTGCGGACGCCGGCACCGGCGAGGAAGCGGCGGCCGCGGCGCAGCAGAGCGTGAAAAGCGCGCGCTTCATGACGCCTCCTTCGGGGGCTCGGGCTCGCGCCCCACCTCCTCGTCCACCCGGTAGGAGGTCACGCGGAAGCCGAACGGGTTCACGAGCCTCGAGGCCTCGGTCGCCTTGAACTCGGGGTGGTACTCGTAGCCCAGGGTCGCGGTCCAGCGCGACTCGCGCTCGGTCATCCCGCTGCGGGTGCTGCGCAGGGTCTTGGCAAACCGCACGGTGGCCACGCCGTTGCCGTTGGGGACCACCGAGAGGAGCTTCACGCGGATCTCCCGGCTGTCGCCGTAGAGCTTCTCGAGCGACCCCTCCTTCTGCCCGAACTGCGAGGCGTAGGGCTCGAAGACGGAGCGGGTTGAAAGCTCCCGGGTCCTGATGTAGTCGTTTTCAAGCGTCCGGTAGTCGTAGGATTCGCGGGCGAGCACGTACTGGCCGAGCCAGTACTTGTCCTGGGCTTCGGAGGCGGGAATCTCGCGCGTGTTCGCGATCGGCAGCACCACGGACTCGCCCGTGCTGCGGTCGACCTGGACCACGAAGGGCACTGAGCTTTTAAGCGGCAGCAGCGCGCAAAGCGCCGCCGCCTCGAGCGCGAGGAGCACCCCGAGCCCCGCGGCGCAGCGCCAGGCCCGGGCTTCGCTTTTCGCGGCGAGATCCTCGCGTGCGGCTTCGAACGTGAAGGCTTCGGTGCCGGACGGGCTCTGGCGGACCGCAGCAGCCTTTTCCGCAGGGGCCTTTCTTTGGAAAATCCGGGGCAGCTTCATGACGCGCCTCCCGAGGGAGCGTTCACGGGAATGCACTCGCCGGAAGGCTCCGGAAGAGCCGGGGCGCCGGAGGCGCAGCCCGCGAGGAGCACCGCCGCGAGGGCCGCGGCGGCGATTTGAAGAAGTGGCGATTTCATTTGTTTCGTCCTTTTAAGATTCTGTTTATCTTTGAAAAATCGTGAAAGAGGGGGAAGATCACAGGCCGCCACCTCTTGCGTCCCGGAGGGTGCGCGAGAGGCGCCTGGCCGCTGCGGCGGAGAGCCGTCCCGCGCCGCCGGCCGCGGCGCCCAGGGCCGCCATCGGGAGGGCCCCGGGCTGCTCGAGCCCCCGGTGTCCGAGGACCCTGCGGCCAAGCGCTGCGACCGAGGCGCTGCCCGCTCCGGCGCCAAAGCCCGCGGCCGCCGCTCCCGCAGCCGCCCGTGCGGGTCCGAAGGCGCCGGCCAGCATCGCCCCCAGGCCCACGGCCTGCATCGAGGCCCCGCCCGCGAGCCCTGCCGCGATCGAAGGAATGAGCCTGATGATTGAGCTCGCGGTGAGCGTGATCACGAGCGTCACCCCGAGCTCGAGCCAGACGCCGAAGACGTCGGGGCCGGCGTTGCCCGAGGCCGCGGCCGCAACGCGCGCGATCCGCTCGGTGAAAAGCCCCGAGAAGAAAAGCAGCACGGCCCCGGCCATCACGACGGTGAAGACGTAGGTGAGGGTCGAGCGCAGCCACGGGTCGAACCAGCCGCGGGTCGCGGGGAACATGAGGCAGCAGAGAAACGCGGGCCCGAACCCCAGCGTGAGGGCGAGCGCGATCTTTGCGAGCAGCAGCACCCCGAGCGAGGCCGAGGTGAGCAGCACTCCAAGCACCGTCATTGCGACCACGCAGAGCGCGGTGAGGATTTCCTCGCCCAAATGCGTCATCCCGTAGGCATCGAGCAGCCCCCAGAGCGACTCGATTCCGCCCGCGCAGGCCGCCCAGAGCGCATCGATCGCGGCCCAGGCGCTGCGCGGGGAGCCCGGCAGCGTCTGCAGCAGCCACGACTCCAGCCCTCCGGCCGCCGAGAGAGCGTAGGCGGTGTAGTTCCCGGCGTTGAGCGCAAAGAAGGCGACGAGTGCGCAGCGAGCCGTTGAGAGAATGAGACCGCCGACCGCGCCGTTTTCGCGGCCCATCAGGATCGCCCAGGCCCGTGCGGTTACGTAGATCGTGATCGAGGCGGCGGCGATGGGGCCAAGCCCCGCGATGAGCTGCGAGGAGACGCTCTCGGAAAATCCCGAGATCTGGGACTCGACCGCGAGTCCGAAGTTTTCGAACGCTCCCATGGCTTCACTCCAGATGCTTTTCCAGTCCGCCCGCACGGCAAAGCGCTCTCGGGCGGCCTTTCTTGCCTCGCGCCCGGCCTCGAGCCGGGTTTCCTCGGCGATCGCCCGAAGTGCGTCGACCCGGAGCTTTTCGGCCTGCAGTGCGGCCGATTCGGCTGCGATCCGGGCCGTGAGGTCCGCGGTCGACTTTGCGTCCTCCGCCCCGTTGATCGCATCCATCAGGGACTCGATCGTCTTCGCCCGGCGCGACATCGTCTCCGCCTCCCTGCCGAAGAGGTCGAGCGCCTGGGCCGAGGCCGCGGCCTCGCGCACGCAGGCGACGCGCTCCCGCGCGGGGAAGGCCTCGCAGCGCTTTGCCGCCCCCGACTCGTCGTAGAGGCGCCGCGCCGAAGCGGTGAGCCCCGCCTCGCCCAGCCTCGCGGCCGCCCGAAGCGTCTCCCGGAAGTCCTCCGGCAGCGCGCTTTGCAGCGCCGGATTCCAAAGCAGCCGCCCCAGGGCCCTCGTCCCGTTCATGGAGCGGTAGGCGCGCAGCTGCTGCTCATACTGGCTCACGAGCATCTGGTACTGCTGCGCGAGCTGCAGGTAGTTCTGCAGCGACTGGGAGAGTGCCGCGGCGTCGACCACCGGGATGCCGGAGGCGAGCGCCTGAAGCGAGAGCGCAAGAAGAAGCGGGAAAAACACGGCTTTTTTCATTTCTCTTCCTCCTTTTGGGATTTCATGGCGCGCAGGTATTCCGGCAGCCACTTTTCGGCCGGAACGGGCGCAACCGGGTCCCGCCCGATGAGCCCCTCGAGCGTCTTCACGCCGCGGGTGCTCCCCGAGAGGACGAAAAGCGCCTCGGGCAGCCCCGAGAGGTCGAAGCTGCAAAGCGCCGCGCGTCCGTCCTGCCGCACGAGCATCTGGTGCGAGCTCTCGGAGAGCCCCCGGATGATCTCGAACTGGTCGCGCGGCACCTTGAAGCCTTCCACGTAGTCAGCCTCCGTCGCCCGCGGGTTGGGCAGGAACACCTGGGTCGCCGACTGCTCGATCACGTCCCGGGCGGCCTTCGAGGTGAGGACGTCGGCGGGCGACTGCGTGGCGAAGACCCCGAGCCCGTTCTGCTTGCGGACGGTCTTGAGCTTGTTCACTGCAAAGCCCGAGAAGGACTCGGAGCGGAGCCACTTCCAGAACTCGTCCATGAAGAACACGAAGCGGCGGCCGTCCAGGGCCTGCTCCATGCGGTAGAGGAGATAGAAGGCAATCGGGCCGCAGATCTTCGGGCGGTCGAGAAAGGCCGTGCCGTCGATCCCGATGTTCTCGTGCTCCGTGAAGTCGAGCGTGTCGCGCTCGTTGTCGAAGACCCAGGCGAATTCGCCGCCCTCGATCCAGGGTGCGAGCCGCAGCGCCAGGCCTTCTTCGCCCGAGCCGCTGCGGCTCACCAGGCTCTGGCGAACGGCGGCAAGACGCCTGCAGCGCGAGGGCAGCGCCATCACGGCCCGGATCGAGCGCGAGCAGAGCGCTCCTTCGGCGGGGCTTAAGGGGCTGCCCTCGGACTCGAGCAGCTGCCGCACGAGTTCGAAGAGAAACGACAGGTTCTCCTCGGTGGGCTCCATCGCAAAGGGGTTGAGCCCCGTGGGGTCGCCCGCGGTGAAGCTGAAATAGGCGCTTTCGGGCAGCGCCCGGACCGCTGCCTCGGCGCCCCGGTCCTTGTCGAAGAAGACCAGGGAGAAAGGCTCCTTTTCGTTTCTGTACTTCTGAGCGAGCGCCGCGCAGGCGTTGAGAAAGACGGTCTTGCCGCTTCCCGAGGAGCCGATCACGACCGTGTTTCCGAGCGATTTGTCGCCCAGGCTCGAGCGGTCCGCGCGGCTCGCGTGGAAGCTGAAGTAAAAGGGCTCGAAGGAGGGCGTTCGAAGAAGCATGAGCGCCTCGCCCCAGGGGTTTCCGTCGCGCTTTCCCGAGGAGAGCCGGTGAAAGGGCGCGAGGTGTGCGAAGTTAACCGAAGTGAGGGTGGCCGCGCGTGGCATGAGGGAGAAGTTCCCGGGAAGTCCCGCGAGGTAAAGCCCCGGAAGCGCGAGAGTCGAGCGGTAGGGCAGCAGCCCCTCACTCTTCATCTTTTCGGCGGCGTCGAGCGCGGCGCGGCGGGCCTCATCGGCGCTCTCGCCCAGGAGGAGAATCCCGTAGCCGTACTCGCCCATCACGAACGAGCCGCAGGCGAGTCCATCCATCGCCTCGGAGAGCTCTGAGACCTGCGTCACCCCGGCATCCGACGAGGCGATGAGGCGTCTTTGCTGGGTCTTGAGGAAGCGCTCGCCCTCGGCGCGGCCGAGGATCCTGAAGGCCTGGGTCTCGATAAAGCCGCCCCCGGGGCCAGCGGGCCCTGCGGCGGGGAAAAGGAGCGCGTCGAGCAGCCCCGGGTCTGAGGCCTCGCAGAAGTCCTTGATCTCAAGCCCGCAAGCGAAGCGCCGGCCGGTGGCGGACTCCACTTCGAGGAGGTCGCTGCCGGCAAAAAGCGTCGCATTTCCGAGAGCGCTGTAAACCGGGCCCGGAGGAATTCTCACCGGCTGGCGCTCGAGGGTGAGCAGCGCGTTGTAGAGCTCGAGCTGGGCGGAGAAGAGGAGGCCGCCCCGGCGGTATTCGGAGAGGCGGCGCGGCCCGAAGTGCGACAGCGCCCGCTCGAATCCTCGGACAAGCTCTGCGAAAGATTCGATTCGGGCTCGCAGCGCCTCGGCGCGGGCGGGTTCGGGGATTAGCCTCAGGGCCCGGCCGGGGGCTGCCGGGGCGGGAGCCTGAAGCGTGACGAAGAGCTCTGTCTTCATGAGGCTGCGGGTCGTCTCTGCGAGGCTTCGGGCGAAGTCGCGCGCGAAACCCGGCTCGGAAGGCGCTCTGAGCTCGTCCTCGAAAGACTGGTGGATCCTGTGGCAGGTGACGGCGCTGCCTGGCGGAAGGCTTCGGTAGAGAAGGTTCAGCTCCGAGGCGCCCCGGGCGAGCTCGGCGTCGTCCTCGCCCTCGAAGGGCACGCCCTCGAGCTGCCAGGAGGCGTAGAGCTCGCCCCCGCGCCCGATCACGATGCCGGGGGCGGGTTGGGAGGAGTAGGGGATGAAGTCCTCGAGCGCGGGGCCCGGGTGCGGGCGAAGGCTTTTCACGGGACCCTCCTTCGCGTCGTGGGCGCAAAGCGCACGATGCCGCTTCGCAGCCCCAGAAGGTGCAGCCGGAGCGCGATCGCGCGGAACTTCTGGTCGTCCTCGCGCGTGACCTCGCGCATGAGGGCGACAAGCGGCACGCAGGCAAACGCGGCCGGGATCCAGGTCCACATCCCGGCGATGAAGCAGCCGAGCGTGACTCCGATGAAGGGCTTGATCGGCACGCCGAAGAGGCAGGCGGGCCGCGTCGCGCCCTTGAAGATGGGGGAGGTGATGTCCATGGCGGGGACCTCCTTTCACGACACGAGCAGGCTCGCGAGCCAGCCCGCTGCCCCGATCACGACGCCCCCGATGATGGGGCCCGCCACCTCGCGTAGCGGCGCCTGGATGAAGAGGATCTTGATGCCGGCGTAGACGAAGGCGATCGTCGCGATGATCGAGGAGACGTCCTGCATCGTGGTGAGGATCGTCGTAAAGAGCGTGTTCACATTGTTCGTGCCGCTCGCGGCCCAGGCCGGAGAGGCGGCCGCGGCCGAAAAAAGGGTGAGTGCGGTCCTTTGGACCGCGTCAATGCGGTTTTTCATGGGAAATCCTTGTGTTTGACTGAAAAAAAAAGTTCAGAAAAGAGGCGCTGCGGCCCGGAGGACGCCTCCGGGCGGGTCCTGGGGCACGGCCGGGGCGGGCTTCCAGGCCGCGCCCGGGACGACGCCTGCCGCGCGGGCGACCCGCTCGCTGTAGCCGAGCGCAATCCCGCGCTTCAGGTCGCCCGAGTAGTAGCAGGAGAAGGCCTCCGAGAGCCTGCGGGCCTGCGTGGGCGCCTTCGAGCGCGCGAAGCACTCCGAGAGGATCCGCGCTCCGGCCTCAAGGTTTCTGCAGGGGTCGAAGGCGGCTTCGAAGTCCAGCCCCAGCCGCTTCAGGTTCCGCACGTTGATCTGGGCAATTCCCAGCGCGAAGACACGGCCTTCGCGCGCGAGCCTCGAGGCGGCCGCCAGGGCCTCTCCCAGGTTTTCGGGCTGCGGGACCGGCGCCCCGCGCACGCCCACCGCGAAGGGGCGGCCGCCGGACTCGACCCGTACGAGCGCCGCCATTGTGTCGAGGGCGGCTCCCGGCGCGCAGGAGCGGATGAGCCGCGAGAGCTCCGGGCCCTGCAGGCGCGGGGCGGCTGGAGCCGGGGCCGCGAAGAGCAGCGCGCAGGCCACGGCCGGCGCGAAAAGCTTCATAATGAGGCGGGGATCTGCCAGGCCAAAAAAGCTCGGGGGAGTGTCGAAGCGCGTGAGCGCTTCGGGCTGGGCGGATCCCTTTTCTCTTATGAGCCTGCCGCGCTGCGGAGGCCTGCGGCTAGTAGCGCAACCGCCGCACAAGGCTTCCGCCGAGGTAGAGGTCGATCGCGCGCGGGGACTGTTCCCGCATCCAGACGACCTTCCGGTAGACGACGGCTGTTTTCTCTTCATGGCTGTCTCCATAGTCTTCGCTCCATCTGTAAATCCCCTCGCGTCCCGCGACGCAGGCTTTGGTGCGCTGGGAACCGCTGCCGATTCCCGCGCCGTTCCAGGCGGGCGGGGAGGACAAAAGCCATTTCCCCCGCCCTTCGGACCGGCCCTCGGCCACGTAGCCCGCGGGGGCGTCCTCGAGCCCCTCGGGCCCGCAGAGGTCGAAGGGATCCGAGACCCGCTCGGCGTAGTTCCCGGCGCCCGCCTGGGGGCACTTCGGGAAGTGCGGATGCCGCGACCGAAGCGACCGGTAGAGCCTTTCGACCGGCGGCCTGCATTCGGCTTGCGCTTCGGGGCCGCGCGGGTCAGAGAGACAGAGCAGCACCTCGCACCCCCAGCGTTCCTCGCCCGTGAGCAGATCCCCGGGAGCTGCCGCGCCGGCGCTCCCGGAGAGGGCGAGAAGCCCCGAGGCGGCCCAGGCCGCCTTCGATTCGACTGACTTCATGCTTTTTCCTCCTTCCTTCCGCAAAGGGGCGGTCCCTCCTGCGGATAGTTGTTTTTGACGCATATTAAATCTTATTTATAACTTTATATCAGTAGAAATTATATATATCGATCGCCCAAAGTCAATCCTTCGCAAGGTAGATTTTCAAACACGAGGGGCGGTGCTTTGTTAAAATGCGGGCAACCAGGACTTTCTTGCCGCTCCCTGCCAACGGCGGCCGCGACCGAAATGAAAACCGCCTCAGAAATCCGCTATGAAAACCTGATGGAGCTGCTGCGGCAGTTCAAGAGCGTCGGAGACCTCAATGTTGCGATCGGGCGGCCGAGGGCGGACTCGACCTTAAGGCAGATTAAGAGCGGGACGCGTTTCTCCAACGGGCACATCAGGCTCATGGGCGATGCGGTTGCTCGCGAAATCGAGGACAGGCTGCGGCTTGAGCGCGGCTGGATGGACCACGAGCACGGGGTCGACAAGCCCCCTGAGGAGCGCGTGCTGCGGCTCGCAATCTCAAGGCCCTCGCTCACCGACGGCAGGGCCGGCTGGAGCGAAGACCCTCAGGCCGCGCCCCGCTCTGTGCTGCTTGAGGCTTCCTGGGCCGCCGAGCGCGGGATCAGCGCGGAGGGGTGCGTCGCGGCGCTCTCGGAAGACGATGCGATGGACCCCCTCATTCAAAAAGGCGACGCGGTGGTGATCGAGCGGGGGTCCGAGGACTCTGCGGGGCCCTTTGCGGGCGGCATCTATGCCGCCCTCTACAACGGCCGGCTGCGCTGCTGCAGACTGCAGACGCTGCTCGACGGCACGCTTTCGATCAGCTACGAAAACACGCGCTTTCCCCGCGAGCAGATCCCGGCCGCGATGGCTGAAAAAGGCCTTGTGGTGCTCGGGGCCGTGCTCGCCGTGAGCCGCCTGCGGGTCTTCTGACGGCGGCCTTCCTTCCCTCGGGTTTCTTCGGGAATCAACCTCTCAAAAACAGAGGTGCCGCAGCTGTGCGTTGCGTCGCCTGCGCTTCCTTCGAATAAAGCCTTCTTTGCCGCGGCCTTCGGCGGGGGCTCTCTGATCTTCTATATTTTCTAATTTGATTTTAGTCAAATAATAACTATAAACTGCGCCAAACGTGTATAAAATAAACCATAATTTTGTTGCGGAGTTATATCAGCTCTGCTTTTTTACCAACCACCTGGGGCGCTGGAGGGGAGGGCGGACTGAAAGCCCTGACTCCCCTCAGGCCCCTGAAGACAAAAGAGACGAACATGCAGAAAAACAAAAGCCGCAAGGCTGCTCTCCCCCGAGCGATTCTGTCTACCGCCGCAGCCGCTGCGGCCATCGCGCTTTCCGGCGCAGCGCAGGCCTCCCAGATCCAGATTTCAAACGACGGAGGCCTAAGCTCCGCCAATCCGCTGCCCACGCTTGTGAACAGCAGCGTGAAGCAGTCCGAGCTCGCGAGCTACATCTCGAGCCACTGGAGCGCGGACTCGGGTCCCGACTTTTCGCAGGACTTTTCCATTGCGCTTGGCGGAAACCTGGAGGTGAGCGGCTACGGGGACCTCGTCGGCACCCAGAACGTCCTCGTCTACCTCGCCAATGACAAGACGATCACGGTGACGTCGCGCGACAACCGCTCGGGCGGCACCGCGACCACGCTCAAGGGCGGCAACGTCTACCTTCTTTCCAAGACCTACACGGAAAGCGTGAACACGGGCGGAAGCACCGACACGAAAGACTTCAACGTCACCTACGAGGCGGCGCAGCTGCTGGGGTCGGCGCAGGACCTCTTTGGAATGGGTTCGGGCGGCAGCGCTCTCTCGGGTCAGACGCTCAGCGTGAGCGGGGACGCCTCGATCAGCGGCAAAACCGCCACGGGGAGCCTCGAGGCGGGGAATTCGACTCTCGGCGACACCACAACCGGGAATATCACGGTCAACGGCGACGCCTCGGTTTCCGGGAACGCGTCGACCTCGGGCAAAACCACGACGGGAAGCCTTGAGGCGGGGCATTCGACTCTGGGCGACACCACGACCGGAATCCTCGCGGTCAACGGCGACGCCTCGGTTTCCGGGAACACGACGACCTCGGGCAAAACCACAACGGGGAGCCTCGAGGCGGGGCATTCGACTCTGGGCGACACCACGACCGGAATCCTCGCGGTCAACGGCGACGCCTCGGTTTCCGGGAACACGTCGACCTCGGGCAAAACCACGACGGGAAGCCTTGAGGCGGGGCATTCGACTCTGGGCGACACCACGACCGGAAATCTCGCGGTCAAGGGCGACGCCACAGTCTCGGGGAATACGACAACCGCGGGCAAAACCACGACCGGAAGCCTTGAAGCGGGGAATTCGATTCTCGGCGATGCGACGACCGGAAGCCTCGCAGTGAAGGGCGGGCTGCAGCTTTCGGACGAGAGCGCGCAGACCGTGCGGGACATCGCACGAAGCGCGGTTGAAGTGGTTCCGGGCAGCCACGTCACAGTTGAGAAGACCGCGGGGGCGGGAGCCGCTTCGGACAGCTACCGGGTCTCCGTTGTCACGGACGGCGAGGTGGCGGATAAAAACGCCGGGGTCGTGAGCGGCGGCACGGTATATACGGCACTTGAGGGCGTGCGAAAGATCGCCGAAGCGCACACGAGCCTTGAGGCCGCGGACGATACGCTTGTCGTAAGCGAAGGCGTGAATGGCAGGGGCGGCCGCGCCTACGGCCTGGCCGTGAATCCCAATCTTTCGCTCCAGAGCCTTTCCGTGGGCGGCTCAGGCCGCTCCGTTGTGATCACGGGCGAGGGGATCGATGCGGGCGGCGGCCGGATCACCGGGCTTGGCTCGGGACGCGTCGCCCCGGGGTCTTCCGACGCTGTGAACGGCTCCCAGCTCTATGAAGCGCAGAGCGGCCTGCGGCACAGCATCACGGGGCTGCAGGAAGACCTCGCCAAGGTAGGGGCGGGGGCCGCGGCCCTGGCCGCCCTTCATCCCCAGGACTACGACGAAAGCCACCGCTTCAGCATTGCGGCGGGACTCGGCCACTTCAAGAACCGCGAAGGAGTCGCCGTGGGTGCATTCTTGCGGCCGACTGAAAACCTGATGCTCTCGGCGGGCTATGCGGCCTCCGCATCCGACAACCACATGTTGAACCTGGGCGTGTCCTGGCGCTTCGGAGGCCCCTCTGCCAAATCCGAAAGCGCGGCCTCGCTTCGCGAAAAGCTCGCGGACCAGGCCGTGGAGCTGCGGGACCTGAAGGCGCAGTTCGCGGCCCTTTCCTCACGAAACGAGGCGCTGCTCGCGCGCTTTGAAGAGGCGGGAGGCGGCCGTGACTCGAAGTGAGGGCGCAGACGAAAGCCTTCCGGGTCAGTCCTGCCCGAAGCGAGGCCTACTAAGGCCGGGGGCAGTGAACAGCCCGGAGAAAAGCAGCTTTTCTTTGTGTAGAAAATTATACATATATTATTAAATTTTTAACGGAATTCAGGAATGCGGGAAATTGAATCCATGAGAGAAATGAGGGAAGACAAATTGCCGGCTGTCTCCTCCGGACCGAGGCTTGAAGCCTCGCTCGAGCACACCCTGCACCGCGTGAACATGCAGCTGGTGCTTACAAACTCCGAATTCGAGATGCTCGGAGCAAGGGCTCGCGAAGAAAGCATGAGCAGGCCCGCGCTTGTCGTGCGGGTGCTGCGGGGGTATTTCCTCTCGCGGCCGTACCTCACGCGCGAGGAGACCGCGCTGCTGCGCTCCGTGCAGCTTGAGCTCAGCAAATGCGCGGCGGGCCTCACGCAGACCTCGGCCGCCGCGATCATGGCGCTGGACTGCGGACAGGCCCCGCAGGGGTTCGAGCGCTGCCTGGCCGGGCTGCCCAACACGCTTGCGATGCTCGAAGCATGTGCGGCGGCCGCGCGCCGCGTGACCGAGGCCGCGGAGAGCAGGGCGCGGCTCCTGCCGAGCGGGGAGGCGTGATGAGGGGAATCAGGCGGGAGGTTCGGGAACCCCTGCGGGATCCCGAAAATGAGTTTGATGACGCTGCGCGCCGGCCCCATCCCGCGGGGCTGGGAGAGATTAGGACGCTGACGGCCCGACAGAAGGCCTGGGGCATGGTGCGGGGCTGGCCCGAGGTCTCCGTACTCTGCAACGCCCGCACGAGCGCCTATGCGGTTGCGGTCTGCTCAAGCGCGTCCCAGGTGCTTAATTATGCGAAATACATTTCGCGAAACGGCACGACCGCAGCCTACGATGAGGAAGACTGCGTTTACCGGACGAGCGACGCCGTTGAAAAGGTGATTGTCGCCTGGCGTTCCTGCGACGGGAAGGCTCGGCCCGCAGAGCGGGCCCTGGGCCAGATGATTCTTGGCATTGCGGGCGAGGTGCCCCGCGAGCGCTTTGAGGAGGCGGTGCGCGAGTGGGCCCGCGAGCACATCCGGGAGCGGCCCTGGGTCGTGTGCTTCCACTACGAGCATGAGAAGAGCCCCCACGCTCATCTTCTCTATCGCAGCCGAAACTGGAAAGACGGGCGGACCTTCCGCCTGCAGCGGCGCGAGCTGAGGCTGTTGAGGGAAGATTTTGCCTCGAGGCTTCTGGAGCGGGGAATAGTCGCGAACGCGACCCGGCCATTTACGCGCGGAAGAAGGTGGCAGCCGCTGCTGCGGCGGGCCTATGCCGCGAACAAGTCCGGGGGCTTTTACCTCTCGCCCTCGGGCCGAAGGGAAGTGCTGCGCCAGGTGGGCGAGGCTCTTGAGGGCAGGCCCGAGCCCGATCCCGTGGCCGATATGACGCGGCGCAACCGGGTGAAGGTGCTGGGTTATGCCGCGGGGTTCATCAGGGAGCTTAGGGAAAGCGGCAGCCCCGGGGATCTGGAGCTTGCGAGGCGGCTCGCCGAATACTACAGGGCGCTGCCTCCCGTGCGCTCGATTGTGGAGGCGACCGCGGAGCGCCTCGCCAGGCAGCAGGTGCGTCCGGCGCTTCAGGAGGAAGCGCCGGAGGAAAACAAGCGCGAACGGGCCCTCACCGGCCCTCAGCGCTAGAGGCGGATTCGGCGCGGATCTCAAGCGCGGCGCGGGAGGGATCCGGCCGGCAGCCCTGCGGGATCTCGCGCGTCACCGCTTCCACCCGGCTGCCGCGCCCGGGCTGCAGCAGAAAGCTGAATCGAAGGGCGGGGGCGCCCGAAAGAGCCGGATCCCCGCAGGGAATGGAGACGAGGGCGGGAAGCGCCTTGTCCGTGCCGCTGCCGCCCGTGCCCGTGAGGCGGTATTCGGAGTCGGACGCCTTCCGCAGCTTCAAGGCCGTGATTTCGGCCTTTCCGGACCGAAGCTCAGGCAGGGCCTCGTCCTTCGGGCCCGAAAAGAGATCGTCCAGGCTGATGCCTACGCCGACGCCGCCCCAGCCGCCGTGGCTGCCGCCCCAGCCGCCGTAGCCCCCTCCGAGCGAAACGCTGGAGCAGCCTGCCGCAAGCAGCGCGAGGGCGGCCGCAAGTGTGTTTACAAAGTGCCGCTTCATCGCTTGCACCTCCGTTTTTCCTTCCATTTTAAAGGAAGGACCTGCCGGGTCAGAAAAAAGAAAAATACCTATAAAGATATATAAATAGGATAAAAAAAGCCCGCGGTGAAAGCCGCGGGTTGCGAAAGAAATACTTAAAAGAGCGTGTCAAAGCCACGGCGATGGCCCTGACACTCAAATTAAAACATAAGGATGCCCGGTTGTCCAGTCCCGCCATCCCCCTTTTTGGCGATTTTCTGCCGCGATCGGGAACCCGGGGCAGGAAGACGAATTATTATCACTTTAGAGGTATTAGTCGGGCGATGCGGACGGTAAACGGTGAAGTGAGGTACCTCTCTTAGATCCCGAAGGCCTGATTCTTTGGGGAAGCCCTGTTCCAAAACACCGGCGCGTGAGTGAAGGAGTACGGCGGAAGACTGAGCGGTCTCTACGAGGAGGTGATCCTGCCGCTTGTTCCTTCCGGGGCGAAGTTCGCGCTCGACCTGGGCACGGGCGCGGGATTTTTCGCGCTGCTTCTTGCGCAGAAAGGCCTGCGGGTGACCGGGGTCGACTATTCCGAGGCCATGCTCGAGCAGGCGCGCTGCAATGCCCGGGCGCGTGGCCTTTCCATTGAGTTCCGGCAGATGGACGCGCAGGCGCTTGATTTTCCTGACGAGAGCTTTGATTTCGTCTTATCGCGCAACGTGACATGGACCTTGCCGCGGCCTGAACTCGCCTATGAAGGCGTTGCGCGCGTCCTGAAGCGCGGCGGCGTCTTCGTCAACATCGACGCAAACTACGGCAGGACATTCCGGGTGGCGGATCAGGCCGGATAGCCGCCCGTGCATCCGGGACAGACCGCCGCACAGCTTCGCGAGCGAAACGACATCGCCGAGCGTCTCCCCGTAACGGATCGGGATCGTCCTGACTGGGACGTCAGCGTTCTTAAAAAGGCGGGACTCAGGCTTCGCGCCCTGGACCGGGATCTGTCGCTCAGACTGAGCGATCCTGACCAGATGGTGATCGTCACCGGGGCGAAGGGGCATGTGTCCCGGCTTTTTCTCATCGCGATGGAAAAAATCTGACCGGGACTTGAAATCTCCGAAAGGGCCCCCATATTGAAAAGTGTGAGGGGCGAAAGCCCGGGGGGTTCGAAAAGAGCCCCGCGAGCGATGGACTTTCTCCCCAGATAGGCCGGGGATTCCGCCCGGCCGCCAGATTTCCTGACCGCTCGGACGACGGTCCATAATGAGGAGTAGCTATTATGGCTTCAGTTCCGACTATCTTTGAAGATTCTCCGTTCGGCGCTTTTGACCCCTTTGATGTTTTCTCCGGCGTTCGGTTCCCGGATCCTGCCGAGAGCGTTTTTGGCAAGCATGCTGACCGCGTGATGAAAACGGATGTTCGCGAGACCGACAAGGGCTATACCCTCATGATGGATCTGCCCGGATTCAAGAAAGACGAAATTTCCGCTGAGCTCAAGGACGGCTATCTCACGATCTCGGCTCAGAAAGACAAGAGCCGCGAGGAAAAGATGGAAGGGCGGCTTATCCGCTCGGAGCGCAGCACCGGCGCCTGTAGCCGCACGTTCTACGTGGGCGAGGGCGTGAAGCAGGAGGACTGCAGCGCTTCCTTTGAAGACGGCATCCTGACGATCAATGTCCCGAAGGCTTCTGCTCTGCAGCCTCAGACCCAGAAGATCGCGATTCAGTAAGTTCAAAGGTTCGGCTGAGGCTCCCCCGGGGAGCCGGGTTCGCCCGGGTTTTCGAGGAAAGCCGAAAGGAAAAAGCGCCGCGAGCAATCGCGGCGCTTTTCTCATGTCCGGAAGGGAAGGCCTGAGCGCCTTCTCTCGTTTTCATTTCTCCACTTCGAAGCGAAGACAGACCGCGCCGTCTCCATACTGCTTGAGAGACTTGAGCGTGAGCCCGAAGGGCTCCCGGTCCCCGGCAATGCCGTCGAACACGGAGGCCATCCCTTTTCTCCCGTCGATCGCGGGGCCGATGAGAAGGCTCACTTCATCGAGAAGACCTGCGTCGAGGAACGCTCCGTTGATCGTGCCGCCGCCTACGACGGCCAGCCGCCTGACCGCGAATTCTCGGGCGAGGATATCCATCGCGTGGACGAGATCGACTTTGCTTTTCCCGCAGGCGATCCAGGAAATCCGTCGCGAGTCCAGGTAATCGAGGTACTCTTTCCCGACTTTTTCGCTCGTAAGAACTAGAAGCGGCTTTGCCGCACTCACCTGATCCGGCCAGAGAAGCGTCCCCTCGCTGTCCGCAACGATCTCGTAGCCTCTGGCGCTGCGGTTCCTTGAAAAGCCCGAGTGGCCGTAGGACTCGCCCGACTTTGATTCGAACTTTCCCGGCAGCGCCATTTCAAGCTCTGCGGTGGTCCGGCCGCTTACGGTGCTGTCGGCCTCAAGCGACCGGAGAGTCCCGTAATATTCATCGACGCCTCTGATCTTCGAGGTCATCGCGCAGTCAATGCGGCCGTCTGCGGACATCATCATGTGGCAGACGATATAGGGCTTAGCCATCCTGAGAAACTCCTTTTGTCGATTTGATTTTTTGGAAAGCATCGCCCGAGTCCGGGGTGCCGTTGAAAACGCCCCTCCCCTCGGTGCTGCCCGAACGCTTTGCCGTTCTGCCAGTAAAGGATAACAAGGCTCACTTTCGGCGGCCAGCGGGAAGAGCCGCCCGGCACCTGTTTACTTCGCTTGGGCGTCTGGGAGCGCTCTTCGCCCGGGTGTTCCCGTCAGCCGCTCATCCTGTGCCAGGACTCGGAGCGCTGTGGTTTTCATGAAGCGCTGCACTGGCAAGGGGGCTTACGGCGGCACTGCCAAGCCGCCGTAAGCCCGCATTCTGCAGCGCCGCGCCCTGACCAGGACGAAGGATCCGATGGACATCAGGAAGATTTTCAGCGGGCGCGGGTCCGGGCGGGATTCTGCAGCCGGAAGAAGCGTCCGCACGAGATCAGCGGATGGGAGCGTTCCACGCCGAATCAGGCCGGACTTTCCGCTGCGGCTTTGGGCAGAGCTTAGGAGGAAAAAAAATTTAGGCGGGCTCTTGAAAATTGAAAGTCAGCCCCCATATAGAAGTTAGCAAAGGGGAAAGCCCCCGGGGGAATCCGAAAGGACGAAGACCAGGCGCTTCCCCTTTCGGGAAGCCGGTTGCAGCAAGGGCTTCCCGGAAAAGAACAGACCGCTCGGACGACGGCCCTAATGGAGGTAAGAATTATGGCTAATGTTCCGACTATCTTTGATGAAACTCCGTTCAGCGTTTTCGATCCGTTTGATGTTTTCTCCGGCGTCCGCTTCCCGGATCCGGCTGCCAGTGTTTTCGGTAAAAATGCCGACCGTCTGATGAAGACCGATGTGCGCGAGACCGACAAGGGCTACACGCTGCTGATGGATCTGCCTGGCTTTAAGAAGGATGAGATCAGCGCGGAGCTGAAGGACGGCTACCTCACGGTTTCGGCCCGGAAGGACGAGAAGCATGAGGACAAGAAGGAGGGGCGGCTCATCCGCTCGGAGCGCAGCACCGGCTCCTGCAGCAGGACGTTCTATGTGGGCGAGGGCGTGAAGCAGGGCGACTGCAGCGCGTCCTTCGCGGACGGCATCCTCACGATCAACGTTCCGAAAGCCGAGGCTCAGAAGCCTGAACGCAAGATGATTTCAATCCAGTGAGCACTGGAAAATCCGCTGATGCGGGCACCCCTTGCGGGCCGCGGTAATAGCGGATGCGGGACCGCCCGGCGGGCGGTCCCGGTTTTTTTGCTCTCAGGGCACAGGCCTCAATCGGCCGGCGCCCTTTTTGGTCCCCGGACTTCCGGGAGCCCGGGCAGGGGCCGTGGTTTTCTTTAACTACAATACGGGTCAGGCCCCGGGGAAGGGACCTGGCCCCGCGGCGGCTGACGCCTTAGGCGCCGCCGCTTTCGGGACAGGCCTGCCGCCTGCAGGCCGCGGGACCGCGCCCTTTCGGGGAGCTTGCGGTCCGAACCCGATTTTTTTAAGAAAAGCCCATGCTGCCTGACTTCACCACGCTTCTCATCGTCTGCCCGCTCGTTTTCTTAGGGGGGCTTGTAGACGCCATCGCGGGAGGCGGCGGCCTCATCACGCTGCCCGGTTATCTTCTGGCCGGCGTCCCGCCGCACCTCGCGATCGGGACCAACAAACTCTCAAGCGGCATGGGTATGTGCATTTCGACCGTGAGGCTCTACCGGGGCGGGTTCATCGACCTGCGGCTCGCCCTCGTGCCGATCGCGGCGGCCTTTGCCGGGAGTCTCGCGGGAGCCCGCATCGCGCTCATGGTCCCCGCGCAGGTCTTTCAGATTCTCCTGGTGCTCTGCCTGCCGGTGGCGGCCGTTCTCGTGATGCGGCGCCGCACGCTCTCGCCCGACTCCCGGCCGATGGACGAGGGCAGAAGGCGCCGGATGCTCGCCCTCGTCGGTTTCGCCTGCGGAGCCTACGACGGCTTCTACGGCCCGGGGGCCGGCACCTTCATGCTGCTTGGGTTCGCCGCGGCCGCAGGACTCGGGGTGAGGGACGCCGCGGGCCAGATGAAGATCGTCAACTTCTCGAGCGGCATCGCCGCTCTGGCCACGTTCGCCCTTGCGGGCGAGGTCGACTGGATCCTCGGCCTCATCGCGGGCGCCTTCGGCATTGCGGGCCACTACATCGGCGCGGGGCTCGTCATGAAAAACGGCAGCCGCGTCGTGCGCCCGATCATTCTCGCGGTGCTCGCCGTGCTGTTCCTCAAGACGGCCTGGGATTCCCTGCCGCGCTGACTTCTTCCGTGCGGCGCGCTTTTCGCTTCGGCTGCGCAGTTCAGGAACGGCGCATTTCCTCCTGAAGCACTGATTGCGGGCGGCCTAAAAAAGGCTCTCCCGAACCGGGGGAGCTCCTTTTGGCGTCTTTGGGCCCTTTTAGTCTTTTCTCGGGAAATGCGGCATGGGCTGCAGCTTGTGGAGGTTCGCCGCATGCATCCGGTCGATCTTCGCCTTCAGAGCCGGGTCCTCGCATTCGCCGGTCTCGATCAGCCGGTCGAGCTGCTCATAGGTGAAGCCGAGTTTTGCCTCGTCGCTCAGGCCGCTTAAGCCGTCCGAGGGGGTCTTGCGGACGATCGAGTCGGGCAGCCCCAGGGCGCTTCCAAGCTGCCGCACCTCGGTGACCGTGAAGACGGCAAGCGGGCTCAGGTCCCCGGCCGAGTCGCCGAACTTCGTGGAGTAGCCGACCCAGTCCTCGGACTTGTTGCAGGTGTTGATGACAAGCGCTCCGCCCGGCAGAGACTGTGCGACCGCATAGAGCGTGGCCATGCGAAGCCTTGCAGGAAAGTTGATCTCCGAGTCGCGGGAAAGCGACTCCCGGCCGGCGAGAGCCGCAAAGCCGCTGTTTGCGGCGATCTCGTCCCGGAAGGCCTGGTGCATCCCGGCGATGTTGATCGTGACCGAGGAAATGCCGAGCAGACGCACCACCGCCTCGCTGTCGGCGATGTCCTTTTGCGCGCCGTCGGGCATCAGCACGCCCGCCACCCGGTCTTTCCCGAGGGCTCGCGCGCAAAGCGCCGCAGTCACGGCAGAGTCCTTGCCGCCGGAAATGCCGACGACGGCCCGGCCCTTCGGGCAGTTTTGGTCGAAATAGTCCCGGATCCAGTTCGAGACGGCCCGGGCGGTCTCAGTGGGATTAGTGAGCACGGCCTTAGTCCTTGAGTTTTGCGTTTCTTTTGCGTTTCGTGAGGGACGCTTCTCTGCGCCCCGCGCTTAAGGCCCATCATAAGCTTTTCGGGCACCGTGAAGAGCCGCTGACCGGAGGCTTTGCCTCCTCACCGGCGGGCGGTCTGCCGGACCGACCGGTCCCGCGGCAGGGATTCATTTGGCGCAGGTCACATCGTGCTTGCCGCCGCATTCGAAACAGCCCTGTCCGCCGGGGCGGGCAGCTGATTTTGCATTTCAGCGGTCTCCTTCTTGTCTGCCCGTGGGCGGCGCGAGGGGGGACCGTGCCTTCGCGCCGGGTTGAAGACGGCTTGTTGTCCATTGAATTATTTGAATAAGGCCAGAGACTGTCCCGTTTCTGTCCGCTTGTTAAGGAAAAGCGCCGGAGTTTCTGATAATATGTATTTAAAATACATCTTATACAGGCGGGAGCACCCGCCGCTTTTTTTGGAGACAGGAATACATGTTTTGCAATCAGTGTGAGCAGACGATGAACGGCACCGGCTGCACGATGGGCGGGGTCTGCGGGAAGACGGAAGCCGTCGCCCACATGCAGGACACTCTGGTGGTGGGCGCGAGAAAGCTCGCCGAGGCGATCCTCTGCGCGGACAAGGCGGGCGTCGTCGACGTCTCTGCGGACGACCTCCTTTTCTCGGCTCTCTTTTCGACCCTCACGAACGTGGACTTTGACTCCGCGGCCCTGAAGGCGATGCTGGTGCGGGTGCTTGAGACCGCCGAGAACCTGCGCGCGAAGGCGGGCTGCGAAAAGTCCGGCCGCACGGCCGCGTCACTTGCCGACGAGCTGCTGCTCACCGCCCCGTCTCCCGATGCGTTTGCGGAAAACGAAGACGTCCGCTCGGCGCTGCAGACGATCCTCTTCGGGCTGAAGGGCGTCGCCGCCTACGCCTACCATGCGCAGGAGCTCGGCTGCCGCGACCACGCGATGGTCGTCTCCGCCGCGAAGTGCCTTGCCGCCTCCGCGACTGACGGCGTTTCGCGCTCGCTCGAGGACTGGCTCGCTCTCGCCCTCGAAGTGGGCCGCATTAACGTCCGCGCGATGCAGCTCCTGGACGAAGGCAACACGAAGACCTACGGCGACCCCACGCCCACGCCGGTTTCCCTCGGGCACAGGAAGGGCCATGCGATCCTCGTTTCCGGCCACGACCTCAAGGATCTCTACGAGATCCTCAAAGCCGTTGAAGGCACCGACATCTACGTCTACACCCACGGCGAGATGATCCCGACGCACGCGTACCCGAAGCTGCGCGCGTTCAAGAACTTCGCCGGCCACTTCGGCACCGCCTGGCAGAACCAGATCGCCGAACTTCCGGCCTTCCCCGGGCCGGTCGTCTTCACGACGAACTGCATCCAGTACCCGGGCCTCTACCAGGGCAAGGTCTTCACTTCGGGCGTCGTCCAGTGGCCGGGCTGCGTCCACATTTCCAACGGCGACTGGTCTCCTGTCATCCGGAAGGCGCTCGAAATGCCGGGCTATGCCGAGGACGAGGAAGGCCAGAGCGTGACGGTGGGCTTCGGCCGCAAGACTCTTCTTGATGCCGTCCCCGCGATCATCGACGCGGTGAAGGCGGGCGCCGTGAAGCACGTCTTCCTCGTGGGCGGCTGCGACGGCATCAAAAAGGAGCGCCAGTACTACGCCGACTTCGTCGAGCAGACCCCGAAGGACACGCTGATCCTGACTCTGGGCTGCGGAAAGTACAAGTTCTTCAAGAAGCAGCTCGGCAATATTGGTCCCTTTCCCCGTCTTCTTGACCTCGGCCAGTGCAACGACGCCTACGCCGCTGTGGTCCTTGCGCTGAAGCTTGCCGAGACCTTGAAGTGCACGGTGAACGACCTGCCGCTTTCCCTCGTTCTCTCCTGGTACGAGCAGAAGGCCGCGGCCATTCTCCTCTCGCTCCTCTACCTCGGTGTGAAGAACGTCCGCATCGGACCGTCGCTTCCTGCCTTCATCAGCCCGACGATCCTGAAGGTCCTCTCCGATCGCTACGGCCTGAAGCTTGTCACCACGCCCGAGGCCGACCTGAAGGCGATTCTCGGCTGACCCGGAGAGCCTCCCCGCCGGTCCTTCCCTGGCATCTCCCCCTTAAAGGAGGTCTCCGGGAGGACCAAAGGGCGGGGAGGAGGCTCTCTTTGCTTCTCCGATCCAGGCGGCAGCGCCGGTTTTTCCTGTGCCGCCGCCTTTTCTTTTTCCCCTTTTTTCCCGTCCCTCCCGCCCGATCCTTCAGGATCCGCTTCGGCCCGCAGCCCTCCGGGCGCGCGTTCACCCGCATTTCCCCGGAAAAAGCCGGGGAAAACGCCGGCCCTGAAAGTAATACCTCAACGAACCTTCATTTGCGGCGTCATTTTTTTCCTTCCGCCAGATATGCTTTTCCTACGCTTTTTACAAAAAAATCCGGCTGCGAGGGTGATTCCTCCGGGTGCTGGGAACTCTCTCACTGAAAGACAAAAGGAAAAACAAATGAACCGCCGCACCTTCATCGCTTCCGCCGCTGCAGCCGCCCTTTTCGCCCCGGCCTCCCTTCCGGCTTTTGCCGCTCCCGCCCAGAAGCTTCGGGTCGCCTGCACCCCGGTGCCTTCCGGCGAGCTTCTGAAATTCGTGAAGCCCATTCTCGCGAAGCAGGGCATCGACCTTCAAATCGTGGAGTTCACGGACTTTGTCGCCCCGAACGCGGCGCTTGATGCGAGGGAAGTGGACGCGAACTTCTACCAGCACGTCCCGTTTCTCGACAACGCCGTGCGGCAGCGCCGCCTGAAGATCGAGAAGGTCGCTCCGGTGCACATCCTCCCGATTGCCGTTTATTCCAAAAACCTGAAGGACGTGAAGAAGGTGCCGCAGGGCGGCCGCGTCTCGATCCCGAACGACCCGACGAACGGCGGCCGCGCGCTCCTGCTCCTGCAGTCCGCGGGCCTGATCAAGCTGCGTCCGGGGGTGGGCTACGAGGCGACCCCGCTCGACGTGGTCTCAAATCCGAAGAAGCTGAAGTTCGTGGAGCTTGACGCGGCCCAGGTTCCGCGCTCCATCAGGGACGTGGATCTCGCCGTCGTCAATTCAAACTACGCGCTCGGCGTGGGGCTCAATCCTCTGAAGGACGCGATTTTCATTGAAAACAAGGAGAGCCCCTATGCGGTCGTGGTCGCCTCCCGCCAGGGCGGCGAGAAGAATCCGAAGATCCAGAAGCTCGTGCAGGCACTCACTTCGAAGGAAACAAAGAATTTCATCCTGAAGAAGTACAAGGGAGCCGTCGTCCCGGCGTTCTGAGATCTTCCGGCAGGGAAGGGGGGCTTCTCCCGCCGCAGCCGGGCAGGCCGCGGCGGTTCCGGCTTAAGGCAGCCGGGGCGGCCTGCAGTGCAGTCTTTAAGTGTCGAGCGGAAAAGAAATGGACAGCGAAATCATCAGCCGGCTGAAGGAAGCGGTCGGAAGCGACTATGTGATCACGGACGAGGAAAAGGCGCGGCCCTTCCTCATTGACTGGACGAAGCGCTTCAGGGGCAGGGCGGTCGTTGTCCGCCCGGGCAGCACCGAGGAAGTCTCGCGGGTCATGGCAGTCGCCTACGACACCCGCACGCCGGTCGTTCCGCAGTCGGGCGGCACGACCCTGGTCGGGGGATCCATTCCGGATGATTCGGGCCGGGCCATCCTTCTTTCTCTTGGCCGGATGAACAGGATCGAGGAAATCGACACCGGCAACGACACCGTTACGGTGGAGGCCGGGCTTATCCTGGAGCAGCTTCACCGGGCGGTGGAGGAGAAGGGGAGGTTTTTCCCGCTTTCCTTCGGTACTCAGGGATCGGCCCAGATCGGCGGGGCCCTCGCGACGAACGCAGGCGGCACGGCGGTGCTTCGCTACGGCAACATGCGCGACCTCTGCCTGGGGCTTGAGGTGGTGCTGCCCGACGGGCGCGTGATGACGGCGCTGCGCGGCCTGAGGAAGGACAACACCGGCTACGACCTGAAGCAGCTTTTCATCGGGTCGGAAGGAACCCTTGGGGTCATTACGCGCGCCGTGCTGAAGCTCTTTCCGATTCCGCGCGGCCGCCAGACGGCTTTGGTCGGGATCCCGGACCTCGAGTCCTCGGTGAAGCTGCTGGACCGCGTGAAGGCCGCGGCCGGCTCGGAGCTCACGGGGTTTGAGCTGATCCAGAGAAAGTGCATCGAGCGGGTGGCCGAGCAGCTCCCCGGCGTCGAGCTTCCGGGGCCGGTGGACGACTGCCCCTGGTGGATTCTCGCGGAGCTTTCGAGCCAGGCGCAGGAAGGTGCTTCGCTGGAGGCGATTCTAGCGGAAGCCTTCGAGGCGGGCGAAGTTGCGAACGCCTACCTCGCGCAGTCGCTGTCCGACTCCGAAGCCTTCTGGCGGATCCGCGAATCGATCCCGGAGGCCGACGCGATCGTCGGAAACAACCTCCACAACGACGTGTCGCTCAAGATTTCCCTTATCCCGGAATTCCTCGAGGTGACTGTGAAGCGGCTCTACGACGCCTATCCGTGGCTGGACCCTTCTCTTTACGGGCACCTCGGGGACGGGAACATCCACTTCAACATCGGCTCCATTCCCTCGAACCTCGCGTTTGAAAACGAAGAGGGGATCCGCAGGATCACCTACGAGGAAGTGGTGAAGAGAAACGGCTCGATTTCCGCCGAGCACGGCATCGGACAGCTGAAGCGCGGGCACTTTCTCGCGCTCAAGGATCCGCTGGAGCTCGAGATCATGGAACGCATCAGCCAGGCGATCGACCCGAGGGGAATCATGAACCCGGGCAAGCTCCTCGCGGACCGGAAGGACTAGAAACGGAGGCTGCAGGCCGCTTTCGGCCTGAAAGCCCGGTTCTGCGCCGCTTTTTTTACAAGACTTTTCCCGGTTCGCTCTGCAAGGCCGACTCGCTCAGGCTTATGACCGGCAAGGCCGCCGCCGGCCGTGTGTGCCGCGGCATCGGCTTGGTCTGCGGCCAAAGCCGTTTCAGCTGAGGGAGCATTGAGCATCCGGATCAGCCAGGCTTCAGTTTTCTGCCGAGGGGCAAGGCAGAAAAGCCGCCGGTCAGCGCAGCGGCGAAGCTCTGCCGCATGAAATTTAACCGACAGATCCCGCCGTGTGTCCGGGGCCGGTATTTTCGTCACTACGGATAGACATCCGTTGTTTTCAGGCAACAAAAAAAATCCGCTGCGTTCATTTGGAAGAGATTGGACGGCGGCCGCTCGGATCTATCCGGCGGGGTTGATTTCACGCGGTTCAGCAGGGCGTCTTTCCAAAAATACAGCAATAGGTTAGGTTCTACTTCCGGAAAGCCGGCGGCCGCGGGAAAGGATCTGCCGGCCCGCAGGCTGAGCTTAAAAAGATAGTAAATACCCGCTTCTACGCGAAGATGGCGTCATTTAAACTACAGATAGGGCGTTTTGACGTTTATCCTCATAGGAGGGAAAACTATGCAGCTCAAACTCAAGTCCATTCTGCCGGTTGTGCTTGCGGCAGTTTTTGCGACAGGCTCTGCGACTGCCGCCACCTATACCGAGCAGGTGGTCGGTCACAACGGTCCCATGACCGTCAAGGTCACGGTCGACAAGGGCCGCGTCACTGCGGTTCAGGTCACCGAGAACAAGGAGACCCAGGGCATTGGAAGCCGTGCAATCGCGAAGGTCCCCGGTGAGATCGTGAAGGCGGGCTCCCCCAAAGTGCAGGCGGTGAGCGGCGCCACGGTGACTTCGAAGGCGATCATGACCGCGGTCGAAGGAGCGCTTGCCAAGGACAAGAACGGCGGCCGCGCCCAGAAGGTCACTTTCAAGCCCGGAACCTATACGGCCAGGGCCTACGGCTCGAACGGCTGGGTGAATGTCGAAGTAACGGTCGACGAGCATCGGATCAAATCCATTAAGACTCCGGACTTCCGCGAGACCCGCCTGATGGGCGGCATGGCGGTGGAAAAGCTCACCGACCAGATCCTGCGCTACCAGACGCTCAACGTCGACAGCATCTCGGGCGCCACGGTCACCTCCGCGGCCTTTAAGAAGGCGGTGGGTGAAGCGCTGAGCCAGGCGGGCGGCAGCCTCGCCCTGCTGCAGACTCCGGTTCCGCCGATGAAGAAGAAGTTCAAGGGCACGAAGACCGAGGCCTATGACCTCGTGATCGTGGGTTCGGGCGGCGCAGGCCTGTCCGCGGCCGTGACTGCGACGGAAAAGGGCGGCCGGCACGTGATTGTGATCGAGAAGATGCCGGTGATCGGCGGCAACACGCTGCGCTGCGCCTCGGCCTTCAACGCGGCCGACCCTGAGCGCCAGTCGCGTCTTCCGATGACCGACACCCTCAAGGACGCAGTTGTCAAGGCGATCAATGAGAAGCCCGCCAATCCGGAGCACGCGAAGCTGCAGGCCGACGTGAAGGCGAAGTACGAGGCCTATCTCAAGTCCGGCTCCAAGAGCCTCTTCGACTGCCCCGAGTGGCACGCCCTGCAGACCTACAACGGCGGCGACAAAGTGGGCAAGATTCCGCTGATTCGCACTTACGCGTCCAATGTGAAGGGTACGCTCGACTGGCTGCAGGGGCTGGGCGCTCCGGTTCTCGACCGCGTCTCCCAGGGCGCGGGCGCGCTCTGGCAGCGCACCCACCAGTTTGACGCCCCGGCGGGCAACGCGTTGATCGAGCCGCTTCTTAAGGCGGCGAACAAGCAGGGCGTGAAGATCGTCACCGGCATGCGCGCGCAGAGCCTCATCGTGAAGAATGGCAAGGTGGTGGGCGTGCGGGCGACCGACACGCTGGGCGACAAGTATGTCTTCAACGGCAGGCACGGCGTGATCCTCGCCACCGGCGGTTACTCCCAGAACAAGCAAATGCGGCAGAAGTCCGCTCCGAATCTCACGCCTGACATGGTCTCCACGAACCAGCCCGGCGCGACCGGCGACGGCATCATCATGGCCACGAAGATCGGCGCGGGCACCACCGGCATGAACTACGTCCAGGTCTACCCGCTCGCCACTCCTGGCTCGGGCACCCTGCAGGGCCGCGCCCGCAAGATGTCGGGTCTGGACGATGTGATTGACGTGAACAAGAACGGCGAACGCTTCGTGAAGGAAGACGCCCGCCGCGACGAGTTCGTCGCCGCGATCAAGAAGCAGCCCGGCGCCATGTGTTACGACATCAACGACAGCCAGATCGTGAAAAAGACGAACAGCTTCAACGAGGATGTGGATACGCTCGTGAGCCTGGGCCGCATCTACAAGGCCGACACGCTTGCGGACCTCGCCAAGCAGATCGGCGTCCCGCCGAAGAACCTCGAGGCGACTGTGGCTGAGTACAACAAGCAGGTCGAGGCGAAGAACGATCCGAAGTTCGGCCGCAAGCTCTTCGACAAGAAGATCGAGAAGGGTCCGTTCTACGCGACGCCGCGCGCTCCGTCCATCCACCACACCATGGGCGGACTCACGATCAACAGCCGCGCGCAGGTGCTCGACACGAAGGGGCACGTGATCCCGGGCCTTTATGCTGCAGGCGAAGTGACGGGCGGTATCCACGGCTCCAACCGTCTGGGCGGCAACGCTACGGCTGATGTGACCACTTTCGGGCGCATCGCCGCGAAGACAGCTCTCGGGCTGAAATAAAAAGTGAATCTGCGATGGCTTCCTCTTTTTGCAGGGAGCCCGTCCCAGGAAAGCAGGCGGGAAAATGAATGAATTTCCCTGCCTGCTACGCTTTGGGACTTGCTTTACCGCACGACGCAGCCTATGAAAGAAGTTATCAAAAGTGATCTTTTTTCAGCTGGGTTGTCGGCGTTGTGTGCCCGCTTTCAGGGGAGTACGGCGTTCTCGGAGAGTCCGTGCGCCCCTGGCTGCCGGGTTTCAGTCTGCAGCGGTTGAGGACAGGCTCGATCTCTTTCCAACAGCGCTCGTATTCCTTCCGGGATTCCTCCGCAAACCACTGGGCAAAAATCCGGATCCGGGGAGCCTGCCAGCCAATCCGGCTCGTTACGACGTAAAGCTCTTCGTCGGGCCGGTGCCAGCCTGAGAGGACCGGAACGAGATTCCCTGCGGCAAGCTCTGCGGCACAGTGCAGGACAGGAAGGTCGACGGCCATTCCCTTGCCCTGCAGGACTGCCTGCTTGATGGCCAAGACGCTGTCGATGCGCAGGTATTCCTTGAGCTCCAGTTCGCATTTTTCCCTTCCGCGCACTAGAACCCGGGTAGGAGCCCTTTCTGCTCCGCCATAGGCGAAGACGCGGATTCGGCGGAGGTCATCGGGGGAGGAAAGCTGTCTGTTTTTTTCGAGAAAAGCGGGGCTGGCAACGGGCACATAGTGATTGATGCCTCGCGGCAGAAAGACCACATTCTCGTCCTCGGGCCTGCCTGTTACCGTAACGATGTCGCAGACGCCGCTGCGAAGGGCTGGAATTTTCCGTCCGGATGAAACTTCAAAAACAATATCCGGGTACAAGGCCTTGAAGCGGTCAAGGTAGTTCAGTAGAAAGCTGGCGGCGAAGCCGCCGGCGACAGAAAGACGGATATGGCCGCTTACGCAGGCGTTAAGTTTTGAGATCTGCGCGATTTGGCGGTCAAACATTTCAATGGCAGGCTTCATCAGCTTGACAGTGGCTTTCCCGCGCTCTGTCAGGCGCAGATTTCGACTTTCGGCGCGAAACAGGGGATAGCCTAGGGAGGCTTCGAGCTCTCTGAGAGCTCGGCTCACGCTGGATGCATTGACGTCGAAATGGGACGCCACATCGCAGATGCGTCCGAAAGAGCTAAAGGCTGTCAGGTAGCGCCAGGCGGTAATACTCTGAAGTTTCATGTTCTCGAACCTTGCACTCGCTCAGCCCTCGGGCGACAGGGAACGGCCGAGGGGCGGATGTCCCCGAAACTTTCTCTTTCAGGATTTCTGCTCTCATGCACGGTGCAAATCCGCTTTGATTATTGCATAAACAGCAAATGAATAATTGCTATGAATGCTTTTATTGGTTTGAGGCCGGCCGCTACCATGCTGCGCAATCGCCCGTCGATGGCGGCGGGGCCAAAAAAGGAGATTGACAGATGAAACTCGGGCTTATTGCTTTTTCCGTGTCAGCGGCGTTGTTCGCACAGATGGGGTGTGCTGCGGAAGCCGCGCAGCAGCGCGATGAATTTTTTTGGCTTGGTGAAATCAACAAGGCCTCGCTTGTCATCAATGCCGAGCAGGGACTGCTGCCCAAAGGCGTGAGCCGGAAAATAGCCGGCGGCCTTGAGAGGGTGCTGGACAATGGCAATAAGAAAGGCGGCCCGCGCCCGAGCCGTGTGATTAAATTCGAGCCCTATCTCATCAAAGAGGCGGGCATGGACGCCACAATGCTTCATGTCGGCAGGTCCAGCCAGGATATGCACGCAACCTATTATTCGGCCATCATGCGCGACAACGTTCTGCGGCTTTCCGGCAAGCTCGCCGATACCATGGCGGTGATCAACGAACTGGCCAAAAGCAACGTCGGCACCATCGTGCCCAACTACACCAACGGAGTGGCGGCGCAGCCGAACAGCTATGCGCATTATCTCCAAGGGTTCCAGTCCGGCTTTGCGCGCGATGCCGAACGGCTGCGCCAGTTTTATGCCCGGCTGAACCTTTGCCCGATGGGCACGACGGTGCTCAACGGCACAGGCTGGTCTCTAAACCGCGAGCGCATGTCAAACTACCTAGGTTTCAGCGCTCCGGTGCCCAATGCTTATGACGCCGCCCAAATCAAGCCTGTCGATGAGCCTGTCGAGCTCGGCTCCATTCTTGTTTCCATTGCTCTGCATGTCGGCAGCTTTATTCAGGACGTGTCTGTGCAGTATGCCCAGCCCCGTCCCTGGATTCTGCTTCAGGAGGGAGGCAGCAATACCTACGTTTCGTCGGCCATGCCGCAGAAGCGCAATCCCGGACTGATGATCAACGTGCGTGAATCGGCGAGCAACGTCATCAGCGAGGGCCTGTCGCCGGTTATCCGCGCCCACAACATAGTCCCGGGAATGATCGATCCGAAGCGCGTTGCGCCGAATTCCCGGATGGTGAACGACACCATCAAGATGCTGGACCAGTACATGCATGTTTTGAAGGCCCTTCGCATTGACCCGAAGCGCTCTCTTGAAGAGCTCAACAGTGATTGGACGGCTTCGCAGGAAATTGCAGATGAGCTGATGCGCAACTACAAGCTGCCGTTCCGCGTCGGGCACCATGTCGCCAGCAAAATGGTGTCTTACGCCAAGGCTCACAATATCAAGCCGACGGAATTTCCCTACGCAAAGATGCAGCAGTTTTACGCCGAAGTCATAGACAAGGAATATCCGGCCGCCTCCCGCGAGTGCCCGATGAGCGAAGCCGACCTGAGGAAGGCGCTGAATCCTGCGGCCATCATTGCAAACCGCAAGACTTCCGGCGGCCCCCAGAAGGCAGAGCTCCAGAAGGCGTTGGAGCGTACGGACGACGTCATTGAACAGAACCGGAAGTGGACGAAGTCTGAAACGATGAAGATTAACGAATCCCTTGCGAGGCTCGACAAGGACTTTAAAGCCTATCTCGATTGATTGCGCTGGGAAAAATCTAGTTTTCCTCCTTAACGGGAGGAGGCTATGAAAGAGCCGGGAAGCAGTCTTGCGCCGGCTCTTTGGTTGTTCAATGCTTGTAAAAAGCTGTCCAGCCTGTCTAAAGGCATCTTCGTTAAACGAGACCTCGAGCGCGCCTCCTCGGCCGGCACGGCTGCAGATGAGGAACTTTTCGACTTTCCTCTGGCCCGCATCGGTCAAAGGATCTCCAGCCTCAACGGCGCGCCTGAGTTCGGGTGGATCGTTGATTAAGTTTTGCTCGTCCCTGCCGGCGTGGTTCCTGTTATAGAAGACATAGACATACAGACGACGTTCAAATTCTTCCTTTTCACCCGCGCGAAGCCGCGCGAGTGCGTTGTCGGACAATGAAAAGCCGGTGCAGGCGACGGAAGGTGACGCCGCTCACTTTTTGATCTAACGAGCATACGGCTTCTAGTTTCCCAACCTCTTCCCGAGAGGCATCAATTTCTTCGCGTACCTAGGAGACGTTTGAACGGATGAGGGTCAGAAACTTCATGCTTTTGTGTTGAAATCAGGACTGTGGGTACCAGCCTTTCCCGGTATGGCACCATGAACCTGAATTCATCTTATAAATATATGAAATTTAATAATAATAATTATTATTAAGTTCTAGTCCTTTCCTTGCATGCAAAAAGCATCGGCCGCAGGCGGATTTATCTGAGCCTTCCGAATCGGTAACGCAGAACATTTAACATTAATCAAATATACCTAGGTACTTCGATTTATGAAAATACTCCTAACGGGCAATAGTCCCTGGGGCCCGCAGCGTCCACTCTCTCCGCGCTGCGCGGTCTTGAGGGACTGCAGGTTCTGTCCGGATTATCCGCATGAGTGTGTCAGGAGGAAATCATGAAAAGAAGAACGTTTCTGGGAATGGGACTCGCGGCGGTATCAGCTTCTCTGGCGGCTCCGGTCCAGGCTGTTCCGGTGAACAAGCCCCAGAAGTGGGACGAAAGCTATGACGTGGTCATCGTGGGCGCAGGCGGTGCCGGACTTTCTGCGGCTGCCCAGGCCGCGACCAGCAATCTAACTGCCATTGTGCTTGAAAAAGAGCCGGCGTACGGCGGCTCGTCTGCCATCTGCGGCGGACAGTGGGCCGTTGGCGGGACGGACGAACAGGCCAAGCGCGGCATCAAGGACTCCGAGGATCTCTTTTTCAATGACATGATGACCACCGGGCGCCACCAGAACGACCCTGCAGTGGTGCGGGCCTATGTCCATGAGTCCAAAGCCCTCTATGACTGGGTGACCGAACGCGGCGTGAGGCCCGTTTCAGTGACGCTGTCGGGCGGCATGAGCGTTCCGCGCGCCCATACCTTCAAGCCGACGGAAGTGCTTCAGGTCTATAAAAAGTACGCTGAAGAGCACGGGATCAAGGTTGTCACTCGCGTTAAGGTGGAGCGCTTGGTCTGGGATTCGGCCAAAAAATGCATCGCAGGCGTTCGCGTGAACCAGCGCGGAAAGGTCCGCTTCATCGAGGCGAAGAAAGGCGTTGTTCTCGCTGCCGGCGGTTTCTCCCGCAATCCCCAGATGCTGAAGAAGTACGCCCCGCAGCTTGAGAAGGCCGCTGTGATCGCGGGCCTCGGCACTCAGGGCGACGGCATTCTGATGGCGCAGGCCTACGGTGCCGACATGGTCGATACGAACTACATCAAGGCCTCTTACGGCTTTAAGCTCAACCCCTCCACCATCAAGGATATGGCGCTGACCCAGTTCAAGGGCGCGATCCTCATCAACAAGATGGGCAAGCGCTTCATCGACGAGTCCGTATCCTACAAGATCCAGGCCGACGTCGCTTTCATGCAGCCCGAGGGCAAGTCATGGATGGTGTTTGACGATGCCATTCGCCGCACCGCGATGAAGATGGATCCTCTGCAGGACGGCATCCTCTGGAAGCCGATAGACGAGGGCAAGGTGCCGCCCTACGTTTTCATGGGCAACACGATCGAGGAGGCGGCGAAAAAGGCAGGCCTGGACCCGAAAGCAGTGGCCGAGACGGTCGCAAAATACAACAAGGCCGTTGACACCGGCAACGACACGGAATTCGGCAGAAAGGGCCTCGCGTCCGGCAAGGGCAAGCTCGTGAAGATTGAAAAAGCGCCGTTCTTCATCTATCCCTCGGTCGGTGCGATGATCGGAACCTACTGCGGCATCCGCATTACGCCGAAGGCAGAGGTGGTGGATGTCTTTGGGCAGACGATTCCGCACCTCTATGCCGCAGGCGAGATGACGGGAGGCGTGCACGGGGCTTCCTACATGACCGGCACGGCTTTCTCCAAGGCTATGTGCTTCGGACGCATCGCCGTTCGTTCCATCGCTGCGGCCAGGTAACTGACCGGCTCTGATGTGAAGCTAAAAAGAGCAGACCAGTCTGGTCCTCTTTAATAAAATGGGCTGCGGAATTTGAGTTTTCGCAGCCCATTTCTTTGATCATGCCATCCTTCAATCGCCGCCGGATCCTTGCCGGCTTTGCCGGTTGCGCCCTAGAGGGCGTGATGGGTCTCCCCGCCGCTTCAGCTTCGGAGGCTGCCTATGACCTTGTGATTGTCGGGGCGGGGGGCGCGGGGCTGACCGCCGCCTGCATCGCGCTTGGGGCCGGTGCGAGGCGGGTGGCTGTCCTCGAAAGTGAGCCCGTGGTCGGGGGTTCGAGCGCCATCTGCGGCGGGCTGTGGGCAGTTTCCGGCACAGAACTCCAGAGAAAACTGCATATCCAGGACTCGGACGAGCGCTTCTATCAGGACATCCTCGAGATTGGACAGCACAGGAACAGCGAGGAGCAGGTCAGAGCTTACATCGACAACAACCGCAGGCAGTTCAACTGGGTGCGTAGCACGCTAGGGATTGAAGCCAGAACCGTTGTGCCCGGAGCGGGGGTTGAACGTGCGCATGCGATGAATCCAAGAGCGCTCGTCGCAGGACTCTACCGGCGGGCAAGATCGATGGGAGCGGACATTTTCTGCTCCATGAGAGCGGGCACCCTTGATCAGGACCGCCGAAGCGGGAGAATCTGCGGCTGCCAAGCGGTGAAGGGTGGGAAAATTTATAACTTTAAATCACGGGCCGGCGTTGTCCTCGCCACCGGCGGCTTTGGCCGAAACCGGGCAATGCTCGCCGCCTTTTCACCCCGGATGCGCTTCGTGTCTTCCATTTCTGCCCAGGGTTCGCGCGGAGACGGCCTTCGGATGGCGCGTTCTGTCGGGGCGGGACTTTCCGATATGCAGTACCTGCGGGGTTCCTACGCTTTTACCTTGAATCCTTCGACCGTGGATGACATGACCCTTATCTCCTACTACGGGGCTGTCATTGTAAACTCCGATTCCCATCGGTTCGTGGACGAGTCGCTGCCATACCAGAAAATCGCAGATTCAGTCCTGATGCAAACAGGAGGCAGAAGCTGGCTTGTGTTTGATGAAAAAATTCGCAAGGAAGCTCTGGCACACCCTTTCGACAGGCATCTCTGGGAGCCCCTTTCAAGGGGAAGGGTGCCCTCTTATGTGATCCGCGGACGGACGCTTAAGGAAGCCGCAGGTGCAGCAGGACTGGACCCCGTGGAGCTTCAAAAAAGCATTGATGCCTACAACGTCAGTCTTAAGGGCGGGCATCCCCCGCGAGGCAAGCTTTCCAATGCGGATCCCGCTCTGCTGCCGGTGGCTGAACCACCTTTTTTCATTATGCCGGCCACAGTGTGCCTGCTTGGAACCTATTGCGGTGTGACGATTGACGGCCATGCTCGTGTACTTGATCGGAAGGGGCATGTCATCCCCGGGCTCTGGGCCGCAGGGGAAGTGACCGGGGGGCTCCACGGAACGACGTTCATCATGGGCACCGGTTTCAGCAAGGCGCAGGTTTTTGGACGAATCGCTGCACTGGATGCGATTGCGGGAGCGAAGTCATGAGGCGGGCCTGGCGAGCGATCCTCCTTTGGGGCCCGCTGTTGCTTGGCTGCACCGCCTCGTTAGGCTCGGAGGTTCTGAGGATCGGCTTTGCCGAAGATGAAATCCCGCAGGAAGCGCAGCCTTTCGTCAAGAAGACGTTTGATTCCCTCGGCCGGCTCCTCGCTCCGGATTACAGGCTGGAAATCCATCCCTACGCGAGCAGGGATCTTCTTGGGGCCGTTTCCAGAAACCAGGTGGAGCTTTTCCTTTCCTCCAGCACCCTTTACCGCCAGTCAAGCCTGAGCGGAACCCGTGACGTCGCGGTTCTTATGCCGGCAGGCTCCGTCAATCCGAACCGGCTTGAAGGCAGCGTTTTTCTGACTCCGCTGGGGACGGGGGCCAGCGATGAACTGCTTTCAAAGAAGGGACTGCGGTTTTTAACCTCCGGGAAGCTCTCTGGCACTGCCCTCATGAGCGCCAACCTGGAACTGCAAAGGATGAGGCAGAAAGAAAAATTAAGCGAAGCCACCGCCAATGAAGCTTCGCCGGCACAGGCTCTCCGCAGGCTCCAGGCCGGCGAGGCCGACGTTCTGGTTTTGCCCGCCTGTACCCTGGAGCGGGCATCCGAGCGAGGCGGGTTCGATGCTCGGGACTTGGTTGTTCTGCGCCCGAAGCAGGACCAGAACCTTTCCTGCCTCCATTCAACGGAGCTCTTTCCGGGGCTGACTCTTGCCACCATGCCGACGCTTGACTACCAGGCTTACAACAGGATCCTTTCCGCTCTCCTGTCGCTCAAGTCGGAAGGCTCGAAGCGGCTCTGGGTGATCGGGGCCAATTTCAGTGCCGTCGACTCCGCTCTCCACGAACTTGACTCCGATCCCTGGGCATCCTACAGGAAACCCACCGTCAAAAGCCTTATCGCGCATTACTGGCCGTGGTTGGCCGGCGTGCTGGGATTTGCTTTCTTCCTTCTTTGCAACATGGTGCTTTTGGGCAGGCTTGTGAAGCAGCGTACCCGGCAGCTTGAGGATGCGCTGCAGGAGCAAAAGGCTTTGAGGGGCGAGGCGGACAAAATCCGCAACAGGCTCGACAAGATGAAGCGCCTGCAGACCATCGGGCAGATGGCAAGCCTCTTCGCTCACGAGCTGAGGCAGCCCCTCAATGCCCTGAACTGCTACGCCTACGGAATTGAAAAAGCCATAAGACGGAAAATTCAACAGCCGGACCGGGATATTGAAGAGGGAATTGCGGCCGTCAACACTCAGATCCAAAAGGCGAGCGCGATAGTCGAAAAAGTGCGCAATTACGTGAGGTCGCAGTCCAGCAGGGAAGATGCGCACAGCTTTGCGGACATCCTCGAGAGATCGGCCGCTAATTTCAAGACGACAAGCGCGGGCAGCATTCCCATTCGCCTTTTGTTCGAGAATCGTGACCAGACCGTGATTCGCTGCGATCCCATGGAGATGGAACTTGTTGTCATTAATCTTTTAAGAAACTCCGCTCAAGCGCAGGCGGGGGCCGGTAATCCTTGGATAGAGCTTCGCCTTCAGGGCGGAAAGACCGTAATCCTTACGGTTACCGACGGGGGCAGGGCTCTGTCGGACGAAGAGTTCAGGGCAATTGCTGCCCTTGGCGAGTCAACCAAGCCCGAGGGACTCGGCCTGGGGCTTCCGATTGTCTGCAGTCTGGTCGAGGAGCACAGGGGAAAAGTCTTTTTCGAGCGGACGAAATCTCGGTCTTTGGAAGTGAGAATTGAACTTCCGCCGGCGGATACGGGGGCATGATGGACAAAGAAACACTAATCCGGGTTGTCGATGACGATGATTCTGTCAGGAACGGGCTTGAATACCTGCTGCGGATGGAAGGCTGGAAGGTGAAAACCTTCCCTTCGGGGCTCTCGTTTCTTCAGGGAGACTCCCCCTCGGTTCCAGGGGCCGTCATCATTGACGTAAGAATGCCGGGAATGTCAGGGCTGGAGCTTCAGGATGAGCTGATCAGGCGAAAATATCCTCACCCTGTCATTTTCCTCTCCGGTCATGGCGACATCGGCATGGCTGTTAAAGCCGTCAAAAAGGGGGCCGCGAATTTTCTGCAAAAGCCGGTCAATCCCGGGGAACTCGTGGAAGTGATCAGGGAGTGCATGGAACAGGAAGAAAAAAGGCAGGAGCTTTCTAAGGAAGCAGCGCAGGCGCTTCTGCAGAGGCTGACGCCCCGGGAGCGCCAGATCACCGCCCTCATTTTGCAAGGGCTTACGAACACCGCCATAGCCGGCCGGCTGGGGCTTTCAGTAAGGACAGTGGAAAACCACCGGGAAGCTGTGTACAGAAAAATGAATGTGAACTCTCTTCCGGCCTTGAAATCTAAGCTCGACGGCCAACTCCATATGTTTTCCGGGGTATTCGTGGAATAAGCAGTGTAGCCCGCTAACACGGTCCTGTTTTTACCCATGAGACAGTGAGGCCGGATCGTTTGAACAAGAGCTGTTAAGACGTTCGCACGGACAGGCGATCCCCTTGCATTTTCAATACTGCCCCTTGACTTTAAGTTAGGGCCTCACAGGGCAAGCCTTCGCAACAACAAGGAGCTGGCATTTCCTCGGCAGGCCTCTTACTCAACAGGAAGACGACATGGGCGGTGCAACAGGGATCAGCAGATACTTGCGAAATGCTTCCTAAGGAGTTTTAATTAGTTTTGCCCCATTTTGGGGCAAACAAGGAGAGGTGAAATGTCAGCTTTGTATCGTAAGATCATAACTTTAGGTGTTGGTCTGGCTCTGGCTGCCGGAGCGCAGGCCCTGCCGCAGGTGAAGATTCTGGCAACAGGAGGCACCATTGCCGGAACTGCTTCGAGCTCGACCCAGATGACGGGCTACAAGGCGGGCGACCTGGGAATTCAGGTCCTCATCAACGCCGTTCCCCAGATGAAGGATTTCGCCGATGTGTCCGGAGAGCAGATCGTCAAAATCAGCTCGAACAACATGACGGACGCGGTCCTGCTCCGGCTTGCGAAACGGTGCAATGAGCTCCTCGCAGACCCGAAGGTGTCGGGCATCGTGATCACCCACGGCACAGATACGCTGGAAGAGACGGCGTACTTCCTCAACCTCACGGTTCACAGCGACAAGCCGGTGGTCCTTGTGGGCGCGATGCGCCCGGCTACCGCGATTTCCGCCGATGGGCCGCTCAACCTCCTCAATGCGGTCAAGCTTGCCGCCGACCCGCAGGCTAAGGGCAGGGGCGTTCTGATCGCGATGAACGACACGATCGGCGGGGCCCGAGACACGACGAAGACCAACACGACGAACGTTGCGACCTTCAAGGCTACGGAGCTTGGCGCGATGGGCTACATCGCGGCCGGGAAGAACTATTTCTTCAATCAGTCCACCCGCCGCCATACCTCGGCGAGCGAATTCGACGTCACAAAGCTTGACGCCCTGCCGAGGGTCGACATCGTCTATTCGCACGCGAACGCAGACCGTGTTCCGGTCGATGCCTTTGTGAAGGCCGGGGCCAAAGGGCTCGTGATGGCGGGCTCGGGCAACGGCTCGCTGCATGAATGGGAGGAAAAAGGCGCCGCGGAGGCGATTAAGAACGGCGTGGTCGTCGTCCGTTCTTCTCGCGTGGGCAACGGCCCCGTCACGGTTTCCGTGAAGCGCTACACCGACGAGGGGTTCCTGAACGGCGGCACGCTCAATCCGCAGAAGGCCCGCATCCTGCTGCAGCTCGCCCTGACCCGGACGCATGACCCGAAGGAAATCCAGAGGATCTTCGATGAGTACTGATCAAGAGTCTTTAAGGCCGCGGGGGGACGCGGCCTGCTGAAAGGCCGTTTGGAGGCCGGTGCGCTGACAAAGCGGGCCGGCCTCTGCGGCTGCGGCAGATGATGGGGGATTTTTTCAATGCGCGCGATTTTCCTGCTGGCGGGACTGTCAGCCTGCGCTCTGGCGGGCGCGCAGGGCCTGTCGGAGTCTCTGGAGACCGCCTCCTGCCCCGGCATGACGGTTCCGTATGTGCTGGACCGCACGGGGGAAGGCTCTCCCCGCTATATGCTGATTCTCTTTCCGGGCGGCGACGGCATCGTGAACCCGCGCCGGGACGCCGAAGGCCGGATCGTCTACCGCAAGAAGGACAACTTTCTGTTGCGGGCCCGTTCTGCCGCGGTTGATGAGGAGTTTGCCGCCGCGGCCGCGGATTCGACCACGAATTTGGGTCGTTTCCGGTGCCTCGCCTCCGATCTGAAGGCCCGCTTTCCCTCCGCGGACCTCTATCTCATCGGCACGAGCCGGGGGGCCCGCTCTACGATGAGCCTCGCCCCGGACATCCAGGACGTTGTGAAAGGCGTGATCCATGCCTCGAGCCTTTCGATGATTGCAGATTTTGACACGCGGAAGCTGAAAAACCGCCAGCTCATCGTGCATCACCGCAGGGACGGCTGCGAAGCCACGGACTTTGAGTCCGCCCGGCGCTCGGCTGAAAAATACGGGACGGACTTCATCGCCGTCGATGGCGGCACCGATGACGGGCCGGCCTGCCAGCCGTTCTCGCACCACGGCTTTGCGGGAATGGAGAGGGAAGTGATCGATCTCATCAAGGCCTGGATCCGGCAGAAGTGACGGGTGATTGAAAACGGCTGGCCTCGTTTTGCCTCCGGGCCTGCGGCCTTTGCTGGACAGCCGGGGCGGGCTCGGCCGGCGGGAAATGAAGCTCCGGAATCAGGGGCTCCCCCGTTCATTTAGGGGGAAGTATTTTTTGGACTGCGGGCCTTGAAAACTGGGAAACCGCCCCCATATAGAAGTTAGCAAAGGGGAAAGCCCCCGGGAGAGTCCGAAAGGACGAAGACCCGGCGCTTCCCCCTTCGGGAAGCCGGTTGCAGCGAGGGCTTCCCGAAAAAGAACAGACCGCTCGGACGACGGCCCTAATGGAGGTAAGAATTATGGCTAATGTTCCGACTATCTTTGATGAAACTCCGTTCAGCGTTTTCGATCCGTTTGATGTGTTTTCCGGGATCCGCTTCCCAGATCCTGCCGCGGGCGTCTTCGGCAAGCACGCCGATCGCCTGATGAAGACCGATGTGCGTGAGACCGACAAGGGCTATACGCTGCTGATGGATCTGCCTGGCTTCAAGAAGGATGAGATCAGCGCGGAGCTGAAGGACGGCTACCTCACGGTTTCGGCCCGGAAGGACGAGAAGCACGAGGACAAGAAGGAAGGGCGGCTCATCCGCTCGGAGCGTAGCACCGGCTCCTGCAGCAGGACGTTCTATGTGGGCGAGGGCGTGAAGCAGGGCGACTGCAGCGCGTCCTTCGCGGACGGCATCCTCACGATCAACGTTCCGAAGGCTGCGGCCCAGAAGCCTGAACACAAGATGATTGCGATTCAGTAACAACAGTATCCTCGCTCCGCCGGGTGTTTCAGGCGGCGCGGGCGTGGGACTGCGGTCCGGTTCGCCCTTCGGAGCGGCCGCTGCAGCACGGAGAGAGAAAAAGGCATCGTGGATTTGTTCTGCGATGCCTTTTTATGGTGGTGCGCCCCGCGCGCACCCGAAAAGCTTCGGACGGCTCCGTGACAAACAGAAGGACATCTTCTACTGTGCGCGAGGAACTTCCCTGCGCGCAGCCATCGCGCGGCTTAACCCAGTCCTGCGAGGATGGAGACAGTACTTCAGACTGGACGAACGCAAGGGCGTTTTCGAGGAACTCGACATTCACATCAGATGACATCTGCGCAAGCTCATAGGGATTGCGTGGAAGAACCCGCGGACGAGAGAGCGAAATCTGATCAGAAGGGGCATAGCCCCCGAAAGAGCATGGAAGAGCTCGGTCAACGGCCGCGGGGCGTGGTGGAATTCGAAAGCCCTCCACATGCGGCAAGCGTTCGACAACAGCTTCTTCAAGCGGATGGGGCTTTTCAGCGTCATCAAGATGCAGTAAGCCCGCCTCTTACGTTTGAAAACCGCCGGATGCCGAACGGCATGTCCGCAACCCTCACTGGGGCAATGCGGTGTGGGAGGGAGTGACCGTGAGGTCACTCTCTACCCGATCCCGCGTTTCCGCGGGGCAGCCTCCTCTCCTGAGATCGGGGCGGGGCCTCACGGCTTGCTGGGCCTGAGACTAACATCTCATTTCCGGGATCCCCGCCTGGCCGGGGAGATCTCTCAGTCATAGGCTCCGGCGGCGGATCCTCCGGCTCTTTCCTTTTCAGGAGTCGCCCGGAGGGGTGCCTCGCATTCCGCACACTCAGAGCCCCCCTTTTCAGGAGAACAGCGATATGCTCCACTACTTCAATCCCGACCTCGGGCTTCTTTTCCTTCGCCTCGCGCTGGGCATCTGCCTGCTGATGCACGGGGCTGCCAAGGTCCGTCACGGAGTCGGCGCGGTGAAGTCGATGATCACCCCGCTTGGCATTCCGGCCTTTGCGGCCTACGGCGCCTACCTGGGCGAAGTCGTCGCCCCCGTCATGCTGATCCTTGGCATCCTGACGCCGCTCGCGGCCTTCGTCATTCTCGGCAACACCCTGACAATCCTCTTCGTAGCCTACCGCAGCAGCCTTTTTAAGCGTGATGCCTTTGGCGGCTTCGTGGCTGAAATTCCCTATCTGTACGTCGGCATGGCCCTCGCCCTCATGGTGATGGGCGGCGGCAGCTACGCCCTGCTGTGACTTTCCGCTTCGCCCCTTTTTGAAGGGCGGAGGAGGCCGCGGCCCGCGCTTCGGCCTTTGAGCGCCCTTTGCAGTGCAGCCTTTTTCCCTCTGACGCCTTAGTACCAGTCGTGCTTTCCGCCCCGGTCGAGCCCCCGGATCCGCTTCATCTCTTCGCTGCTCAGTGAAAAGCCGAAAAGATTCAGGTTTTCACGGATTTCAGTGGGCTTGTTCGAGCCCGGGATCACGATGACGCCTTTCTGCAGGTTCCAGCGCAGCACCACCTGGGCGGCCGAGACGCCGTGGGTTCCGGCGATCCCGGTGAGGACCGGGTCGGCGAGCAGCTTGTGCACGTAGCCCCGTCCGCCGAGCGGATACCAGCCCTGCACGATGATGCCCTGCTGCTGGATGAAGGGGATCTCATCGTTTTCCTGGTAGTACGGATGGATTTCTTTCGGCACGAGAGCAGGGCGGATTTTGACCTGAGGCAGGAAGCTTTTCAGTTCCTTCACGTACCAGTTTGAGAGCCCAAGGGAGCGAACGCGTCCGGCGGACACCTCTTTTTCAAGGGCTCTGCAGGCCGCGACATTGCCCTCTCCGGGATGGTGCAGCAGGATCATGTCGATATAGTCGAGCCCGTTTTTTTTAAAGGTTTCTTAGATCGCATGTTCGGGATGGCTGAACTGGCTGGGGTAGATCTTTGTGATGACGAAGATGTCGCCGCGGGGGGCGGACGAGCGCCTCACCGCGCGACCGGCGGCGGCTTCGTTGCCGTAGGCATGGACCGTGTCGATCAGTCTTCCGCCAGCTTCGAGCAGGACGTTGATTGAGGCCTCGCACTCCCGGTCGGAGAGGGCGTAGGTCCCGAGCCCGACGACCGGCATGTCTCAGCCACTGTTTAAAAGCACCTTCCGGGTCTGGAAGTTGAATTTTCCGACGGCACTCCGCTCCGCCGGTTGCTGCCGGCGGAGGAGGGGCGCTGCCCGCGCGGCCGGGGCAGCCACAGCGGAAAGCCCCATGGCGAGAAGCGCCTGGAGCATCTCCCTTCTCTGCCGTTGGGCAATGCTGTGCATCATGGTTGTCTCCTCCCGGCCTGGGGCCGGCGGTTTTACTTCAGGTTTGCCTTGAAGAAGGCCGTGAGCTTTGCAAACGGGATCAGGTCCGTCTTGTCATAGAGATCCACGTGCCCCGCGCCCCGCACGTAGTAGAGCTCCTTGGGCTGAGCGGCTCTGCGGAAGGCTTCCTCGCTGAACTCCCGGGAGTGGGCCTGGTCGCCCGTGATGAAAAGTAGCGGGCGCGGTGAGATGGTTTCGATGTCCTGGAAGGGATAGAAGTTCATGAACTTGACGTTGCTCGTGAAGGTCGGGTGCGTCGTAGTGTTCAGGTTCTGGTCGCGGCCGGCGGCAGCCCCGCGGGTGGTTCTGTAAAAATCGTAGAACTCCTGCTGGATCGGGTCCGTGTTCGCGTCGAGCGTATGGGTCGTTCCGCCGAGAAGCCGGTGGCTCGCGCCAAGAAATTCCGCATAGCGGGCTTCGGCCGCTTCCCGGAGATAGGCTTTCCTCTGCTCAAGGCTCTGGCTGTGGCCGAGCCCGGTGCGGTTCACTTCTCCCATGTTGTACATGGACACGGTGGCGACGGCCTTGATGCGGGGATCGATCTTCGCGGCGCTTATCAGGAAGGAGCCGCTGCCGCAGATGCCGATGCCGCCGATTTTCTCGCGCTCCACGAAGCTTCGGGTGCCCAGGAAGTCAACGGCGGCCATAAAGGCCTCCGAGTAAAGGTCGGGCAGGACGCTGTTGCGGGGAGTGCCGCTGCTCGAGCCCCAGAAAGGCAGGTCGATGGCGAGAGTGACAAACCCCTGCTCGGCCATCTTCTGCGCGTACAGGGCGGCCGACTGTTCCTTGACGGCCCCCATGGGGTGACCGACGACGATGGCCGGTAGCTTTTCACCCGGCCGCATCGTGCGCGGCGTGAACAGCACGCCGGACACCGTAGTGTCGAACTGCGTGCGGAAAGTCACGTTCTCGCTGTTGAGCCGGGTGCTTTTGTAGAAGTTGTCGGCTCCGTGGTCTGCGTGCTGCGGCGCGGGCAGCACCGCGGGCAGCGGCGCGAACCAGCCGCCGTCGGCCGGGGCCGCGAAAGCCGCGGCGGCGCAGCCCGCAGCCGCAATGCCTGCGGCCAGCTTTTGAAGGGTTTTCACAAAACGCTGAGATTTTTTCATTTCTGGGGACTCCGTTAAAAAAAGCTGGAAAGAGGTCAAGGCCTCCCTTTGCCGCGCAGGGCGAAAGCCTGAGCGGCGGCATGAGTCGGACAAGAGTGGGCCCGCTCCCCATCGGGGAGCGGGAAACGGACAGTCAGGGTTTCCTGAACAGGACTTCGGTGCTTGCGCTGCCGCGGATCGCCTCTATCGCGTCCTCGTCCATGCGCCCGAGGGGCACCAGGCCGGGAGAGTGCCTGAAGGGGCCGGTGAAGGCGCAGATGTCGCCCCAGGGGGCGTAGTAGTTGAGTTCGCCGCGCCTTGGCGTATGGGATTGAGGCGCTGAGCCGAGCGAGAGCTTTTTCTTGAGGTAAGCGATTCGCTCGACCTGCCCGTAGTCTTCGAACCGCAGCTTCAGCGGCAGCTGCGAGGCAAAGCTGCGGGCGGCGTCGTTGTCCAGCAGGACGATGGAATAAGTTTTTCCGCCCGCCTGCATCTGGATGGTTTCTGCCATGACTGCTCCTGAAATGAAGGCAGCCGCTGCGGTGAACGCGGCCGCGCGGAGGAAAGTGCGTTTCATGGAACTTTCCCCCCGTGGATCAGAGTGAAGCCCGCAGGATCGCGAGGATGCCCTCGCGGTCGATCGGGCGGAAGGCGCCGGAAAGCGGGAACCAGTGGCTGATCACGTGGTCGGCCATCTCTTTGAAGTGCTCGTCGGTGACGCCGAGCTCCGAGAGCGTCGCGGGGATCCCGATCGAACGGAAGAACTCGCTCGTCTTCTCGATCGCCTTTTCTGCAGTTTCCATCACGGGGGCCTTGGGGTCCAGGCCGAACATCCGCACGCCGTACTGGGCAAGGCGCGGGGCGGTCTTTTCCGTGAGGCTCCAGCGCATCCAGTGCGGGGTGATCACCGCCAGCCCCTCGCCGTGCGTGATGTCATGCCAGGCGGAAAGCTCGTGCTCGATCGCGTGGCAGGGCCAGACCGAAGGCGTGCGTCCGATCGAGAGCAGCCCGCAGCAGCCGAAGGAGCTCGCCATCATGAGCTGTCCGCGCGCGTCGAGATCGTTCGGGTTTTTCAGAACCTTCGGCGTACACTCGATCACGGTCCGGAGCATCCCTTCGCACATCGCGTCGGTAAGGATGTTGCCGTCCATCACGATGTACTGCTCGATCGTGTGCGAGAAAATGTCGGCCGCGCCCGCGGCGGTGTGCTTCGGGGGCACCGTGCAGGTGTAGGCGGGATCCATCACGGAAGCAACCGGGGCAAGAACCGGCGACATAATGGGCAGCTTCTCGTTGGTCTCAAGGTTGGAGATCACGCCAGAGTCGTCGTATTCGCTGCCGGTCGCGGCGTTGGTGAGGACGACGAAGATCGGGAGCGCCTTTTTGATCTTCGAGGAGTCGAGCACGAGGTCCCACGTGTCGCCCTCGTAGAAGGCGCCGGCCGCGATCGCCTTAGCGGAGTCGATGACGCTGCCCGCGCCGATCGGAAGCAGGAAGTCGATGCCTTCTTTCTTGCAGAGTTCGACGCCCTTGCGGATCGTCGTGATGCGGGGGTTGGGCTCGACCCCGGAGAGCTCGAAGATCTCGCGGTCTTTCAGAACCTCCCGGGCCCGCTCGAGGATGCCGTTGCGGCGGACGCTGCCGCCGCCGTAGACGATGAGAACCTTCCTGCCGAAGCCCTTCGTGAGCTCGGGGAGCTTTTCAATCGCGTTTTCGCCGAAGACCAGCCGTGTGGGCAGGTAAAGATTGTAGGGATGCATTGTGTTTTTTCCTTTTCAAAAAAGAGAATGAGGGGATGGCAGGCTGCCCGCTTCAGAAGCCTGAAGCCTTGAGCCAGGCGAGGAGCTCTTTCCTCGAGCCCGCGGCGCGGGAGCCCGGCACCCAGAATTCCTTGCGCACGCTGGCCTTCGGGCAGAAGTGCCGGATGTCGGCCACCACGTCCTCAGGGGTGGAGCTCCCCGAGGTGATGATCGGGAAAATGTTCTTCCCGGCCAGAGGGTGATCTTTGAGGAAAGTTCTCATCGGGATCGAGGCATGCCCCCACCAGAGCGGCGTTGCGATGAAGACGTTGCTGTAGCCGGAGAGATCCGGGATCCGGGTTGAAATCTCTCGCCTCGCGTCGCGGCGCAGTTCGTCGCGGGCGATGTCTGTCATGTCGCTGTAGTTCGAGGCGTAGGGCTTCTGCAGCTGCAGGCGCAGAAGCGGAAACCCTTTTTCCTTCGCTACTGTTTCGGCCAGGAACGCCGTGTTTCCCGTGCGGCTGAAAAGAATGACGATGCTACGCCCGGACGCGGCCTGGGCGAGCGCGGGCAGGCCTGCGGCGGCAAGAGCGCAGGCGGCCTTGAAGAGGCTGCGGCGGGAAGAGAAGAAGCTGTGTGTCATTTTAGGTTCTTTTTGCGATGCGCCTGAAGTGGTGCGCGATCCTTTCGGATGTGAACAATATATGCGCTTCAGAACCTAAAAAAGAACAGATTATGCGCTTAAAATTGCCTTAAATGACCTTCTGGTGAATTTTTTGAAAGTTTGACTGGAAAAGGCAAAAAAGAAGGCGGCCGCTTCCCGGGCTGGAAACTCCGGTTCTGCGGCCGCCGCGCCAGCGCCCCGAAGGGCGCTCCTTTCAGGCGCTTTTTAAAGCGAGGCGCGCAGGATCGCAAGGATCCCCTCGCGGTCGAGCGGCCGGAAGGCCCCGGAAAGAGGCCGCCAGTGGCTGATCACGTGATCGGCCATCGCTTCGAAGTGCTCGTCGGTGACGCCGAGCTCGGACAGGGTCGCCGGGATCCCGATCGAGCGGAAGAACTCGCTCGTCTTCTCGATCGCCTTTTCAGCGTTTTCCATCGCGGGGGCCGCGGGGTCCAGGCCGAAGACCCGCACGCCGTACTGCGCGAGCCGCGGAGCGGTCTTTTCCGTGAGGCTCCAGCGCATCCAGTGCGGAGTGATCACGGCGAGCCCCTCGCCGTGCGTGATGTCGTGCCAGGCGGAGATTTCGTGCTCAATGCCGTGGCAGGGCCAGGGCGAGGGCGAGCGCCCGATCGAGAGCAGCCCGCAGCAGCCGAAGGAGCTCGCCATCATGAGCTGGCCGCGCGCGTCGAGATCGTTCGGGTTTTTCAGAACCTTCGGCGTGCACTCGATCACGGTCTTCAGCATCCCCTCGCACATCGCGTCGGTGAGGATGTTGCCGTCCATCACGATGTACTGCTCGATCGTGTGCGAGAAGATGTCGGCCGCGCCCGCGGCGGTGTGCTTCGGGGGCACCGTGCAGGTGTAGGCGGGATCCATGATCGAGGCGACGGGGAAGAGCAGCGGCGACGTGATGGGCAGCTTCTCGTCGGTCTCGAGGTTGGAGATCACGCCGCCCGCGTCATATTCGCTGCCGGTCGCGGCGTTGGTGAGGACGACGAAGATCGGGAGCGCCTTCTTGATCTTCGAGGAGTCGAGCACGAGGTCCCACGCGTCGCCCTCGTAGAAGGCGCCGGCCGCGATCGCCTTGGCGGAGTCGATCACGCTGCCCGCGCCGATCGGGAGCAACCACTCGATGCCTTCTTTCTTGCAGAGTTCAACGCCCTTGCGGATCGTCGTGATGCGGGGGTTGGGCTCGACTCCGGAGAGCTCGAAGACCTCGCGGTCTTTCAGCAGCTCTTTGGCGCGATCCAGGATCCCGTTTCTTTTGACGCTGCCGCCGCCGTAGACGATGAGAACCTTCCTGCCGAAGCCCTTCGTGAGCTCGGGGAGCTTTTCAATCGCGTTTTCGCCGAAGACGAGACGCGTGGGAAGGTAAAGATTGTAGGAATGCATGTTTTTCTTTCCTTTTATCAACTGAAGGGCCGCAGTGCGGGATGCATGAAGCAGAATCCGCCGCCTGTCCCGGTACTCGATGGGACGGATCCCGCCGGGTGACAGACATGAACTATAGACGGGCCGGGGGGAAAAGGTGAGTGCTTTTGGAAGGAAGATTTGCCTGAAAATCCAGAGGGGGCTTTTCCTGCTGCTGCGCCTCGTTCCGGGCCGTCATCCCCGCGGGCTGGGCTCAGGCTTGCCATTTTTGATAAAAATGGAATCGTTTCAGGCTTCTTTCCCATATTAATTCTGCCTAAAATGAACACAATTGAATCGGTTCTTTCCTCCTTCCCGCGTTTCCGGGAAGCGCAGGAGGAAAGGCCGCGCCTTTTAGGGGAGGAGGGAGAAAGCCATGACAGAGAGCGCCGTGAGCCCGAAAATCCGCGCCATGCAGCAGATCCTCGGCCGCATGGACTTCGGATCGGAAGCGGTGGCGACGAAAGCCTCGCCGGTGCCGGGGCTTTCAGTCTACCGGGCGGAGAACTCGAACACCCTGGGCAGCAGCCTGGGCTACGTCTCCTTTTCCGTGGTGGTGCAGGGCGAGAAGATGACGACCGTGGGCGACCGCGTCTACCGCTACCGCGAAGGCGAGTGCCTCGTGTGCGGGGCGGCCGTTCCCTCGACCTTCCACGCGGTGGGGGCGAGCGCCGGGCGGCCCTTCTATGCGGCAAGCCTCGCGCTCGACCCTCAGATGCTCGCCGATTTCGGGAGATCCGAAGACCTGCAGCCTCCTCCTTTGTCGGTCGGCTCGGGCGTTTTCGTCTTCCAGTCCGGGGAGCGGCTCCTTGACGCGACGCTGCGGCTTCTCGAGCTCATTGAGCGGCCCGGGGACATCAGGGCGCTCGCCCCGATCTACAGCCGGGAGATCCACTACCTGCTCACCCGCTCGGAGTGCGGCCCGCAGCTGCGCTCGCTGCTGACCGCGGGCACCCGCAGCCACGCGGTGTACACGGCGCTCTCGTGGCTGCGCGGCAGCTTCACGCGCGAGCATAAGGTCGAGGAGATTGCCGAGCGCGTCCACATGTCGCCCTCGGCCTTCCGCCGCCAGTTCAAGTCGGTCACCGGGCTCTCGCCCCTGCAGTACGTGAAGCGGCTGCGGCTCTACGAGGCGCAGCGCCTCCTGATGGCCGGCCGCGCGAACGTCTCCTCCGCCGCCTACGAGGTGGGCTACGAAAGCCCCACGCAGTTCGTGCGCGAGTACAAGAGGCTCTTCGGCCAGCCGCCGCTGCGGGACGTGAAGAAGCGCATCGCGGCCGGGGCCTAACTCACCCGGGGAAGGTCGGAAAGGCGCGTGGTGTAGCAGGGCGACTTGAGCCTGCGGCTCATGGCCCATTCGTCCGAGGCTCTCTCGGTGCCGGTCTGCAGTACGCTGCGGCCGTAGCGTCCGGAGAGCCGGTCGAGCGTGGTCATGAGGCGGCGCGAGCGCGCATCGGACTCCGCCTCGAAGAGATCCGGCTGAGCCTCGCCCTCGGGCTCGAGCCCGGAGAGCATCACGCCCGCCTTTTTCCAGGCGAACCCCCTGCGCCAGGCCCGGCGCGCGGCCTTCACCGCGGCCTCGGTGAGCACGAGCGTGTCGGCCGAAGGCCGCGAGAGTCCGCAGCTTTGCTCCGCGAAGCACTGCCTCGCCTTTGGGTCGAAGACATTGGTTTGGAAAAAGACGCTCACGGTGCGGGCGGCGAGCCCATGGGAGCGCAGCTGCCGGCAGGCGGCCGCGGTGTGCGAGGCAAGCGCTGCCGCCACGTCCTGGAACTCGCCGCTCGGGCGGGCGAAGGAGCGCGAGCGCATGATCTGCCGGCGCGGCGGCGGGGCGCTTTCGAGCTCGATGCAGGGCAGGCCGTTGAGCTCCGCATGGGTGCGCGCGAGCACGACCCCGAACCTGCGGCGCACGGCCGAGGCGGGAAGCCTCGCAAATTCGAGCGCCGTGCGGGCCCCCATCTGCCGCAGCGCCTCGACGTTGCGGCCTCCCACGCCCCAGATCTCCCCCACGGGCACGAGCGAGAGCGCCTTTTCGCGCCGCGGGGCGGCAAGCGCCGTCCAGTCGAGCGTTCCCCCGAGCGCCGGGTAGGTCTTCGCGAGGTGGTTGGCGAGCTTCGCGAGCGTCTTGGTCTGTGCGCAGGACACGCAGGTGGGGATCCCGATCCACTTGAGTACCCGGGCCCTGATCTGCGCGAGCAGCGGCGCAAGATCACCCGGCATCCCCGTGAGGTCGGCGAAGCACTCGTCGATCGAGTAGGGCTCGATGCGCGGCACCATCCCCGCCACCGTCCTCATCATCCGCGCCGAGAGGTCGCCGTAGAGCTCGTAGTTCGAGGAGAAGGCGACCAGCGCCCCCGAGCGGATGAGGCCGGCGAGCCTGAAGGCCGGGGTTCCGTTTCTGATGCCCATTTTCTTGGCTTCCGCCGAGCGCGTGACGACGCACCCGTCGTTGTTGGAGAGCACCACGATCGGCCGGTTCGCGAGGTCCGGTCGGAACACCCGCTCGCAGGAGGCGTAAAACGAGTTTGCGTCGACAAGCGCGAAGACGGGCCGCGGCCTTTTCTCCTTCATTTTCGGAATGGGTGCACTGAGCGGGTGACCACGCCCACGATCGACCACTCGTCGCCCTCCCGGGGCCGCAGCACCGGGTATTCCGGGTTCTCGGGGCGCAGCTCCAGGACTCCGCCTCTGTGGTAGTAGCGCTTTACTGTGAACTCGTTGTTCACGTTCGCGATCACGACGTCGCCGCTGCGCGGCTCGAGCGCCCGGTCAACAACCAGCAGGTCGCCCGGGAAGATGCCCGCGCCGATCATGGATTCGCCCTTAGTGCGCAGGAAAAAGGTGCTCTCGGCGTGTTCGGTGAGCAACGAGACCGGGTCGATCTCGTCCTGGACGTAGTCGGTCGCGGGCGAGGGAAACCCCGCCTGCACGGGCGAGTCCATGAGCCGGATGCGAAGCCTCGAGGGGCTTCTCGAGAGCCTCGCCGCCCCGGGCGGCAGGGCGTTGAGCCTTTGGTCGATTACTGAGCGGATCCACTTGGTGCCCCCGAGTGCCGTGAAGACCTTTTTCTGCTCCGGGGTGACGCTCACCTGGAGAGATTCGGTCAGATGCTGCCCCCCGCCTTTCTTGCGCCCGGCCCCCGGGCGGCTTCCCCCGCGCGGGGATGGGGCGTTGTCTGGCTTTTCATCCATTTTGAATTCCTCATTGGGAGAAAACGCGGATATCCGTATATTAATCTCTTTTTGAAAAATACAATAAAAATATCAATGAAAAACCCGGAGCGCAGAAAAGCCCGGGCCGGAAAGATCCGGCGCCCGGGCCTTTGGGGAGGAGGCGAGCGCGGTGCTTAGTCGTCGTAGGAGGCGATCGAGGCGTAGAGCACCTCGACCCCCAGCATGAAGTCCTCGAGCTTCATCTTCTCATAGGGGTTGTGCGAGCCGTCCTGGTTCGCCACGAAGATCATGGAGGCGGGGATGCCCTTGTTCGAGAGCACGGCCGTGTCGTGGCCCGCGCCGGACGGCAGCCGCACCACGGCGATTCCGGTCCTGCGGGCCGACTCCTCAAGGTGTGCGGCGAGCTCCGGGTCAAGCTTCGAGGGCTGCGTGGCGAGCGTCTTGTCGAACTCGAACTTCACGCCCCGGTCGGCCCCGACGGCGGCCGCCTCGGCCTCAAAGAGCGCGAGGAAGCGCCGGAGCGTGTCCATCGAGAGGCTGCGGATGTCGAGCGTGAAGCTCACCTCTCCCGGGATCACGGAGATCGCCGCGGACTTCGCGGTGCTGAGCACCCCGGTGGTGAAGACAAGGTCCTCGCCGCGCGCGAGCCAGGCGTCCCAGTGCCGGTCCATCCGGGACAGAAGCTCCGCGGTGGCCATGACCGCGTCGTGGCGGTAGCGCTTGTCGACCGCCCCGGAGTGGGCCGTGACGCCGAGGCACCGGCAGAGCTTGTGGCGGAGGTTGCCGCGGATACCGGTCACAATCCCCACGCGCGCCTTCGGGTTTGAGTCGAGGGCCGGGCCCTGCTCGATGTGCAGCTCCGTGAAGGCGGCGATCCTCGACAGGTCGATCGAGGGCTCGGTCTTTATCATGTCCTCGGGGTCAAAGCCCGCCTCGCGCACTGCGTCGGCGAGCGTCTGGTCCTTGCTGCGGTGCCGCAGCGCGAGGTCGGCGCGGGTGAGCTGTCCGGTCATCGCAAGCGACCCCACGTAGGCCTTGCCGAACCACGAGCTCTCCTCCATCCGGAAGACGACGAGGGTGAGGTCGCGCCGGAGCGTCACGCCCTGGCGCTTGAGCCAGTAGATCACGGTCATGCCGGCCACGACGCCCGCGAGTCCGTCGTAGTGCCCACCCTGCGGGACGCTGTCGCCGTGCGAGCCCGTCATGTAGCACGGCAGCGACCGGTCGCGTCCGGGCAGCGTGAGAAAAAGATTGCCGCAGCGGTCCACCTTCTCCTCGAGCCCCATGCTGCGGCCCCAGGCCTTCACGTACTCGTGGACCTTGTTCTCCTTCTCGCTGTAGCCCTGGCGCGAGATGCCGATCACCGGGTCCTTCGAAAATTCTCTTACGTCATCGAACACTTTGCGGGCGAAATCCGCCGCGCCTTCTCTCAGAAGATGCTCAGCCATCCGCTTCTCCTTGTTTAGAAAAAGGCCTGACCCGGAAGGGCCGGCGCGAAATGGGACATAGTGCTGCGTTGCCTCAGCTCATTATAGAGGCCGGGCTCTGCTGGGCCTGCTGCCTGCCGCGCGGCCTCTTCCAGAAGGTGGCCGCCTCGTCGATCCAGCCTTCCGCGGCCGTGCAGCGGTCCAGTCCGAAGCCGTGCCTCAGCCCCTGGTAGACCCGGAGGACCGCCGGAATGCCCAGCGCGCGGATCGCTTCGATCCGCAGCCGCATCACGCACCGGTCCGCGATCGAGTCCTCGTCGCCCACGTTCGCACAGGTGAGCGGGGTGCGCCCGTTCACGTCGCCCGAGAGCCCCGTGTTTTCATGATAGATGGTCGTCGCTGGTAACTCCCCGCTGCGGGGCTGATCATCTCATTAAAGACGAGCGAGGTGCAGTGCTTTGCGGGGGGCGCGCCGGATGTCCTCTTCGGAGTAAAGGGCAAGGAATACGGGCCCGCCTGATTCGAAGCGTTTTCCATCGTGTCCACGATCTCGGCCGTCGCATCGGGATCGATTTCTCTATACCAGAGAAGCCGCAGACCGCCCAGCGTGCGACCGCTTTGAAAGCCTTCCGGGGGAAAGAGAAGCCCCGCATAGGGCTCAAGAGTCCGGTCCCGGAATGCCTCCCCGATTGCGCTGTTGTGCGTGAAGCCGCCGTCCTTTGCCGCTGCTTCCTGCACTATGCCTTTTCTTCCGCCCAAAGCTGCGGCGGCAGCGGGCAGGAGCTCTGCTGCCGCGCGCCTTGAACAGGCTCTTCCCCCGCGAGGATTCCGTTCTGCCACTATGCATGAGCCACTTTCCTGCCTTTTTCTTTCCGGAAAGTCTGGGGGAGGCGGCCCGGGGGCGGCGCAAAGCGACGCGGTCTTTGCCTGATTATGTGGGAAAGGAGCTTGCCGGTCACTTGAAGGGCAGCGCCGAGTCGATCAGCACCTGGGCGCAGCGGCTGCGGGCGTGCCTGAGCTCGGAGAGCGTGAGCGACTCCGCGATCGTGCCGCCCTCGAGGAAAAGGAGCCTCGGGCAGAGGAAGGCAGCGGCCTGGATGTCGTGCGTGATGAAGAGAAAGGTCATGCCGCCCTTGAGGCCCGCGATCAGTTCGAGGATGTCGGCCTGCACCGAGGCGTCGAGCGAGCTCACCGCCTCGTCGAAGACGATGAAGCGGGGACGGGTGGAGATCGCGCGGGCGATGCAGACGCGCTGCATCTGCCCGCCCGAGAGCTCGTGGGGCCGGCGCCGGGCGAGCTCCGCGGGCAGCCCCACCCGGGCGAGGAGCCCGGGCACGGCCTGATCCGCGTTTTCGCCTCTCACGGCCAGCGGCTCAGCGATGATGCGCCCGACGCTCCAGCGCGGGTCGGACGAGGAGGTGTAGTCCTGGAAGACCGCACTCATTTCTCCCGGGTGGTCCTTTCTCCAGCGCGCGGCTTCGACCCCTTCGATCAGAATCGAGCCGGAGTCAGGCTCCTCGAGCCCAAGCAGGATCCGGGAGATGGTGCTCTTGCCCTCTCCCGAGGGGCCGAGAAACGCGAGGGCCTCGCCCCGGCCGATCTCAAAGCTCACGTCTTTGAGCACCGGGCGGCGTCGTGTGGAAAAAAAGCCCCCGGGCAGTCTCCGGGACTTGGCGAGGTGCGAGACCTTGAGGAAGGCGCTCATCGCAGGGCCTCCAGGAAATGCCGCGACAGGGCCTGCCGGGTTTCGACAAGCCGCCGTGTATAGGGGTGCGAGGGATGGTGGAAGAGCTCGACGCCGCCCGACTCCACGACTCTGCCTTTTTCCATGACGATTATCCGGCCGGCGAGCGCCTGGACTGCCGCGAGGTCGTGGGAGATGAAGACGAGCGCGCAGCCGGTTTCCCCGCGGATGCGCCCGAGGATGTCGATCACGCTCTTCTGGCTCACGGCGTCAAGCGCCGAGGTGGGCTCGTCGGCGACGAGAACGCGCGGGTGTAGCAGCAGCGCCGCGGCGATGAGCGCGCGCTGGGCCATGCCGCCCGAAAGCTCGAAGGGATAGTGCGCGAGCGTTTCCCGGGGACGCCTGAACTTCAGGCGTGAAAGCAGCGCCTCGGCCTCCTCGCGCAGCTCCGCTTCGGTTTTGTCCGGAAAGGCGAAGCGCGCCGCCTCGAGAAGCTGCGGGCCCACGCGGGTGAGGGGGTCGAACGCTCCGGAGGCCTGCTGCGGGATGTAGCCGAATACCTTGCCGCGCAGGGCCGCGCGCGCGGCGGCAGGCGCCTCGAGGATCTCCCGCCCCTCGAACCGGGCGCGGCCCGAGGCGCGGAGCCCTGCGGGCAGCAGTCCCAGAAGCGCAAGCGACGCGAGCGACTTGCCGCTGCCGCTTTCGCCCACGACGCCCAGGCATTCGTGCTCGGAGAGATCAAAGGAAACGTCCTGGACGAGCGGCCGGCCCGAGCGCTCGAGCGCGACGCCGAGGCCCCGGACTTCAAGCAGCGTCATGAGAGGTCCCTCCTACGGCATGCTTCGGATCGAGCGCATCGCGAAGCGCGTCTCCCAGATAGTTGAAGGCGGCCACCGTCGCCATCACGGTCAGGCCCGGGGGCACCATCTGCCAGGGGTAGAGCGAGAGCACCTCCTTCGCTTCGGCGAGCATCATGCCCCACTCGGGATCGGGCGGCTGAACCCCGAGTCCGAGAAACGACAGCGTCGAGATGAGCAGGATCACGCTGCCCGCGTCCACCGTGCAGAGCACGAGCAGCTCCCCGGCCGCCCCGGGCAGGAGGTGTCCGGTGATGATCGCGAGCGGCCTCGCGCCCGCCACGCGGGCGAAGTCGGTGTAGCCGCAGGAGGTGTAGCGGCGTACGATCCCGCGGGTCATGCGGGCATACCAGGCCCACTTGGCGAGGATGCAGGCGAGGACCATGTTCATGATGCCCGGGCCCATGAGGCCCACGATCGCGAGCGTGAGCACTTCGCTTGGAAACGACATGAAGACGTCGCAGATCCGCATCATGACGGAGTCCGTACGGCCGCGGAAAAAAGCGGAGGCGGCTCCGTAAAGGGCTCCCGCGGCGAGCGTGCCCGCCATGGCCGCGAGCGACCAGAAGAGCGTGGTGCGGATTCCAAAAATCAGGCGTGAGAGGACGTCGCGCCCGAGCTGATCCGTGCCGAAAAGGTGTCCGGCCCCCCAGGGAGCGAGCTTTTGGGCGAGGTTCACCTCTGTCGGGCTTTGCAGCGGCAGCACCGGGGCGAGAAGGCCGAGAAGGGAGAGGAAGGCGAGAAACCCGATGCAGGCCATTGCCGAGGGACTGCTCAGGATTTTCCGGTAGGCGGGTGCCATGGGGTCAGTCCCCCTCGCGCTGCCTGGGATCAAGCCAGGCGTTGATGAGGTCGGAGAGAAAATTAAGGCCCACGAACATCACGGCCATGATGAGCACGTAGGCCTGCACCACCGGGTAGTCGCGGTTGAAGATCGCGGTGACAGCGAGCCGTCCGAGCCCCGGCCAGGCGAAGATCGACTCGACGACAAAAGCTCCGGCGAAGAGTTTGGCGATGCTCATGCCGAGCGCCGTGATCGAGCTCTGAAGCGAGTTTTTCAGCATGTGCAGCCCAATGCGGCGCGCGGGCAGCCCCATGGCGCGCTCCCAGAGCACGTAGCCCTCGGTCTTGTTCGCGATCAGGTTGGCGCGGATGAGCCTCGTGTAGGTGCCGATGTAGGCCAGCGACAGCGTGACCGCGGGCAGGATGACGGAGCCGCGGCCCTCCATCCCGGAGGTGGGCAGCCACCCGAGCTTCACGGAAAAGAGCCACATGAAGAGCAGCCCCGCCCAGAAGGAGGGCATCGAGGTGGAGGCAAAGAGAGTGGCGCGGATGAAGTGGTCGAGCGCCCGACCCTCGTACTTCGCGCAGAGCCACCCGCCCGCGGCCGAGGCCGCGACGATGATGGCGAGGGCGGCAAGGGCGAGTTCCAGCGTCGCGGGGAAGGCGGCTGCGATTTCCGCGGACACGAGGTGCCCGTCGCTGTAGCGCCGGCCGAAATCGCCCTGCAGCGCCGCGCCGAGCCAGCTCGCGTAGCGCTCGAGAATCGGCCGGTCGAGCCCGAGCTCGTGCCTAGTGTGCTCGAGGACCTCGGGGGTGATTTCGACGTCGTTCAGCCGCAGCGCCACTTCGGCGGGGTCCGAGGGCGAAAGGCTGATCAGGATGAAGGCGATGAAGGTGATGCCAAGAAGGATTGGCACCATGTGCAGCAGCCTTCGCAAAACGTACGCGCCCATGCTCTCTGTTTCGGACTCCTTGTCAAAGCCCCGGGGCTTTTTTAAAAGCGCCCGGCGGCGGGATGAAAGACGGGGATGTTACCTTTTCTGCTTCTCGAAGTACATTTTCTCAAACGGGATCTCGTACTGTGAGAGACTGAAGCCTACGCCCTTCAAAAGCGGATTGTGTACGGCTTTCGTGCGCGAGTAGGAGATCGGAACGTAGACGCCGCTGTCGTGCACGTAGGTGAGCACCTCCCTGTACATTGCGCGGCGCTTCGCCTCCGAGGGCTCGATCATGAGGGCCGTGATCTGCCTGTCGAGCCAGGCCTTGCGCGGCAGCCCCACCTGGGCCTGGTAGTCGCCGTGGGCCGGAATGCGCCAGGAGGAAATGTAGCTCTGGGGATCGTAGGGCGTGCCCCAGGAGAGCGAGTACTGCAGGTCGAAGTTCCCGGACCTCTGGCGGTCGAGGAAGGCCTGCTTTTCTTCGCCCACGATCTTGAGCTCGATGCCGATTTTCTTCAGGTCGCTCTGGACGGACTCGGAAATCGTCTTTTCCTGGGCGTTCCTGGAGTTGAAGTAGAGGGTGACCGAGCAGCGGCGGCCGTTCTTCACGCGGATGCCGTCCGCGCCCTTTTTCCAGCCGTCCTTTTCGAGCATCGCCTCGGAGGCGGCCGGGTCGTAGGCGCGGGGCCTGAGCCCCGCGTCGCAGTACTGGACGCTGGGCGACATCAGGGTGTCGGCCGCCGTTTCGGTGCCGTTCAGGATCCCTTCGATGATTGACTTCTTGTTTACCGCGTGCTGGATCGCTTCGCGGATGACGGGATCCTTCGTGACCGGCTGGTGAGCGTTGAGCAGGATCGCGCGGGAGGCGATCGGGCGGGAGATCTCGGTCACGTAGCGGCCTTCCTTCTTCAGCTTTTCGAAGGCGTCAAGGTTGATCTGGTCGCCGTCGGCGCCGAAAATGAGGTCGATCTCGTTTTTCTGCAGGGCGAGCAGCAGCGTCTGCGCGTCGGGCATCACTCTCCAGCGCACGCTCTGCGCCTTCGGCTTTTCACCCCAGTAAGAGGGGTTCTGCTTGAAAAGCGCGTACTGGTTGTCCTTGTGCTCGGCAAGCACCCAGGGGCCGGTGCCCGCGAGGCAGGTGACGCCGTTTTTCGTTTCGCCGTCCTTCATGCATCTGGGGGAAATGAAGCGGAAGGGCCGCGTGAGCCCGAGCTCGATCAGGGTCGGGTAGTAGGGGTGCTTCAGCGTGAGCCGGAACGTGCGGGGGTCGGGCGCCTCGGTCTTGTCGATCTCGTTCACCATGTCGAGCCAGGCGTGGCGGATTTTGTTGCTGATCACCGCGTCGAAGTTCTTCTTCACGGACTCGGCGGTGAAGGGCTCGCCGTCGCTGTACTTCACGCCCTGCCTCAGGCGGAACGTGTAGACCCGGCCGTCGGGCGAAATGCTCCAGGACTCGGCGAGCCACGGCTTGACGCCTTCCGGGGTGTCGATCACGAGCGACTCGAAGAGCATGTTCTGCGCGGCCATCTCGCCCGAGTAAAGATGCGGGTTGATGTCGCGGATGTCCTTCATGCTCGCGTAGCGGATTTCGTTTTTATCCGCTCCGGCCGCAGCCTCGTCCTTCGAGCAGCCCGAAAGACTGATCGCGGCGGCGAGCACCGCGGCGCTGAGAAGCAGATGAAGTCTCATTTCTTTTCCCTGAAGAATGCGTAATCCGCCGGGGCGGAAGGTCAGGATGCATTCTTTCTCTCCGAAGTTCCAAAATCTATGGCACTGAGGATATAGGTAATCAGTGTTGCGAAAGGAGGTATGGCCCTTTTATAAACAAAATAGATTCAAAAAATGCAGAATAAGGCCTGTTTTTGTTTATTGAATAAACAAAATAATGAATAAGGGGACGGATTAAAAAAGAGAGCGCCCGGGATTTCCGGTGACAGAGGTAGATCCGAAGGGGTAGTATTCAGAGCGGCCTCTCCGCCTGCGGCCCGGGCCCCAGGGAGCGCGCTATCGCCGCGAGTGCTTCGGGCAGGGTCTCGAGCCTGATGTTCGAGTAGCAGAAAAGGAAGGTGTGGGGCGGCGCGGGCTCGCGCCCCGAAGAGAACGAGGAAAGCGGCGCAAGGTGGATCCCCTGCGCCTCTAGCGCGCGGACGATCTCCCCGTCGCTGCGGGCGGTCTTGAGCCTGATCAGGAAATGCAGCCCCGAGCGGTTTTCGATCGTCTCGCACCGGCCGGCGAGCGGGCTTTCCGCGAAGGCGCGCAGCACCGCTTCGCGCCGCCTGCTGTAGAGGCTTCGCATCCGGTTGATGTGCTTTTCGAAGTAGCCCCTCGAGATGAACTTTGCGAGCGCGTACTGCTCGAAGTTGGAGACCGGGCAGGCCGAAAAGCGCATCTTTTCCTCGAACCGCTCGGCAAGCTCGGGCGGAAGCACCATGTAGGCGAGCCGCACCGTGCTCGCGAGCGACTTCGTGAAGGTGTTGAGGTAGATCACCCGGCCCTCGCTGTCCAGGCTCTGCAGCGGCGGAACGGGCCGCCCCTCGAGCCTGAACTCGCTGTCGTAGTCGTCCTCGATGATGAGCCGCCCGGGGCGCTCGCTCGCCCAGGCGAGCAGCTCGTAGCGGCGCGCGGCGGGCATAGTGATGCCGGTCGGGAACTGGTGCGCCGGGCTCGTGTGGGCGGTATCCGCGCCGCTCGCGCGCAGATCCGAGACCTTCATGCCCGCCTCGTCGAGGCCTGCGCAGGCGCAGGTGATCCCGAGGCTCGCGTAGACGCGCTCAAGCGTCCGGTAGCCGGGGTCCTCGAGGCAGATCCGGCGGCTGCGGCCCAGAAGCTGCACGAGCCGGACGTAGAGGCTCTCCGAGCCCGCGCCCACAACGATCTGGGAGGGCGAGACCGTCATGCCGCGGAACGCGGCGAGGTGCGAGGCGATCGCCTCGCGCAGTTCCGGAGCCCCGGCCGCGGGCGGGCGCGACAGGAAGGACCTGCGGTCCGAGACGGTCTCGCGCATGAGACGCGACCAGACGGAAAAGGGAAAGCAGTCGGGGTCCGTGTGGTTGCCCGAGAGCTCGATGCGCCAGGGGCGGTTCGCACGGTGCCGGGCGGGGGGCGGAGGCGCGGGTTGCAGGGCCGGGCGCGGCCTAACCCGCAGCCGCGGCTCCACGAAGTAGCCGCGCTTCGGCTCGGAGTGGATATAGCCTTCGAGCGCAAGCTGGCGATAAGCCCCTTCGACCGTGATGGTGCTCACGCCCAGGTTGCGCGCGAAGCTGCGCTTCGAGGGCAGCCGCTCCCCGGCCGCGAGCGTCCCGGCTTCAATGTCCTTTTTGATGGCGCGGTAGAGCCGCTCGTACAGCGGCCCCTCCTGTCCCTCAAGGCTGTAGGTGAGCATGGGGCTTTCGCATCCTCTTCTGGCATTTTAAAAATATATTTTTTGAGTATTTTAATATAGCCAGAGTGCGCCTAGGATTTTCCTCATCGTCAGTTTTTTCATTTTTTTAAAGAAGGAAAGTCATGGAGCAGAATCGCATTGAACTGAACCGCGGGCTCGCCCAGATGCTCAAGGGCGGCGTGATCATGGACGTGACGACCCCCGAGCAGGCGAAGATCGCCGAGGACGCCGGGGCGTGCGCCGTGATGGCACTCGAGCGCATTCCGGCTGACATCCGGGCCGCGGGCGGCGTGTCGCGCATGAGCGACCCGGCCATGATCGAGGGCATCCAGAAGGCGGTCTCGATCCCGGTGATGGCGAAGTGCCGCATCGGACATTTCGTCGAGGCCCAGGTGCTCGAGGCGATCGAGATTGACTACATCGACGAGTCCGAGGTGCTCTCGCCTGCCGACGACACCTACCACATCGACAAGACGAAGTTCCGCGTGCCTTTCGTCTGCGGGGCGAGGGATCTGGGCGAGGCGCTGCGCAGGATCGCCGAGGGCGCCTCCATGATCCGCACGAAGGGAGAGCCCGGCACCGGCGACGTGATCCAGGCCGTGCGCCACATGAGGAAGATGAACTCCGAGATCGGCCGTGTGGTCTCCATGCGCGAGGACGAGCTCTTCGAGGCGGCCAAGGCGCTGCAGGTGCCCGTGGAGCTGCTGCGCAGCGTCCACGAGAAGGGAAGGCTGCCGGTGGTCAATTTCGCCGCCGGCGGCATCGCCACCCCGGCCGACGCGGCGCTCATGATGCAGCTCGGGGCCGAGGGCGTCTTCGTGGGCTCGGGCATTTTCAAGTCCGGAAACCCCGCCAAGCGCGCCGCGGCGATCGTGAAGGCGGTCACGAACTACACCGACGCGAAGATGATCGCCGAGCTCTCCAAGAATCTGGGCGAGGCGATGGTGGGCATCAACGAGAACGAGATCAAGCTCATCATGGAGAAGCGGGGCATCTGATGTCGAAAATCGGCGTTTTGGCGGTTCAGGGGGCCTTTGCGGAGCACGAGGCGGTGCTGCGCGGCCTGGGGGCGCAGCCCGTGGAGTTGCGCGAGAGAAAAGACCTCGAGGGGATCGAAGGCCTGGTGCTGCCCGGAGGCGAGAGCACCGTGCAGGGCAAGCTCCTCACGGAGCTCGGGATGATGGAGCCGCTCAAGGCGGCGGTCTCCTCGGGCCTGCCGGTGCTTGCGACCTGCGCGGGGCTCATCCTCCTCGCCCGCAGGCTTGAGAACGACCCTGCCGTGTGGTTCGGGACGCTGCCCGTGGCGGTCCGCAGGAACGCCTACGGCCGGCAGCTCGGGAGCTTTACGGCGACGGCTCCCTTCAAGGGGCTTGGAAACGTCGAAATGATCTTCATACGCGCCCCCGTGGTGGTGTCGACGGGGCCCGGGGTGGAAACGCTGGCTGAGGTGGAGGGCCGGATCGCGGCCGTCGCTTTCGGAAACCAGATTGGGCTCGCCTTCCATCCCGAGCTCGGGCGCGACTCCCGCATCCACGCTCTTTTCCTCGAGCGAGTGCGCGAGGCGGGGCAGAGGCTGCGCCTTTAAGCGCCGGGGAGCCGAAAAAGGGGCGGGGCCGCATCAGGGGCGGCGTAAAGGAAAAAAGGACGCTTCGGCCCCGTCCCCCGCGTTAAGATCGCCGGAACGGACTTCTCTTCCTTCCCCTTTTTTGCGGGAAGGCCTTCAGGCGCATCCCATCCACCATGACAGACCCCTTCAGCTCCCTTCGCCCCTGGCGGATTTTCCTTCGCGTCGCAGACTGCGGCAGCGTGAGCCGGGCCTCGCTCGAGCTCGATGCGGACGCGGCCTACGTGAGCCGCACGGTCGCCGCGCTCGAGCGCGACCTGGGCGTGAGGCTTCTTGACCGCACGGTCCGGCCCATCGTCCCCACCCCGGAAGGCCGGGCCGTGATCTCAAGGCTGCGGCCGCTGCTCGCCCAGTGGGACGGCTTTGAGCGGTTTGCCCTCAGCCCTGAAGGCGGGCGGCGGGTGATCCGGCTCTCCACGCCCGTGGGGATCGGGCGCTTCTATCTCAACCGCCAGATCGCGGAGTACGCCGAGGTGGCCCCGGATGTGACGATCGAGGCTTCGGTGAACGCGGGGGCGGGCGACGTGCTCGCGGGGAGGGTGGACGTCGCCTTCCTGCCCTGCATCCCGCGCGAGCCCGGCCTTGCCGTCTACCCGGCGATGACGGGGTTCACGATGCCGCTGGCCGCTCCGCGCTACATCGCCCGGCAGGGCCTGCCCCGCAGTCCCGAGGAGCTCGTCTCCCACACCGGGATCGTGAAGTGCGGCGAGGGCTTCCCCGCCTCCGACCACCTGGTGCGCGGCACCAAGCGGCGGCTCGTCTTCTGGAAGCACATGGTGCGCCACACCGACATGCTCAACATCAAGGACGCGGTCGTGAAGGGCTACGGGATCACGCTCGACCTGCCGCTCGGGATGGCGCTGGAGGAAATCCGCTCAGGCGGGCTCGTGCAGGTGCTGAGCGGCTGGCACCGGGACTTCTGGTACTACAGCGTCGTCACCCGCGAGGCGGACGACGCGGACTCGCCCGTCGGGCGCTTCGCCGCCTGGTACGCGAGGCGCGCCACCCGTGAGATCGAGGAGCGCCGCCGGAGGGGCTTCGAGCTCCTGGGCCTTGACGAGTCGAAGCTCTGACGTGTTGACCATCCGGTCAAAGAAGTTTGACCTCCGCGGCAGGCCCTCCGGGCCCCGCAGCGCTTAAAGTGGCCGGTGAGCCCCCCGGGCCGCGCTTCCCGGGGGATAAAAAGCTTTTTGCACAAAAAAGGAGAGAAAGACATGTCGGAACTCAGATTGTCCAGGCGGCGGCTGCTCGCCTGGAGCGCTCTTGCGGCTGCGGCCGGAACCTTCCCGCTCGGGGCTGCGGCCGTCACGGCGGTGCCTGAAAAATGGGACGAGGTCCGTGACGTGATCGTCGTGGGCTCGGGGTTCGCGGGTCTTGCGGCGGCCTATGAGGCGAAGAAGGCGGGCAGCGACGTGCTCATCCTCGAGAAAATGAGAACGCCCGGGGGCAACTCCATCATCAACGGCGGCATTTTCGCGGTTCCCGGCTCTCCCGAGCAGAAGAAGCTCGGCATCAAGGACTCGCCCGAGCTCATGGAAAAGGACATGATGCGGGCGGGCAACGGCCTCAACCACGTCGAGAAGGTCCGCACGCTCTGCGAGCAGGCCCTTCCGACCTACCACTGGGCTGTGGACGAGATCGGCGTGAAGTTCCAGAGCAAGAACATCAAGCAGGAAGGCGGGCACAGCGTCCCGAGAAGCCTCTTCACCGCGAACGGCTCGGGCTCCGAGATCGTCACGAAGGAGCTGGCGGCGCTCGAGAAGCTTGGCGTGAAGCCGCGGCTGCGCGCGATGATGGAGTCGATCATCGTCGACCCCTCGGGGCGCGTCGTGGGGCTGCGGGTCCGCGAGGGCTACCGCTTCCCCGACCGGAATTCCGGGCGGGTGCGCTGCATCGCCGCCCGGCGGGCCGTCGTGCTCGCCTACGGAGGTTTCGCCGCCGACCCGGCTTTCCGCCAGATGTACGACCCGAAGCTCACGGAAAAGTTCCAGAGCACCAACCAGCCCGGGGCCACGGGGGATTCGTGGCGCGCTGCGATGGACATCGGCGCTCAGATGATCCAGAACGACCAGATCCAGATCCTGCCCCAGACCTCTCCGGACGAGAAGGGCTTCGGCATCGGATTCGCCTGGTCGGGGCACGTGTCGATGTTCGGCGTCTGGATCGACGCCGTCACGGGGCGGCGGTTCGTGAACGAGCTGGCTAACCGCAAGGTGAGGTCGCTGGCCATCCTCGAGCGCCTCTCCCAGGGGCACGACTGCCTCGCGATCGGGGACGCGGGAACTGCGGCGAGCTTTGCCGAAATCCGCCCCGGCATGCTTCAGAAGGAGCTGCAGCGCGGCTGCGTCTTCAAGTACGACACGCTCGAGGACCTCGCGCGGGCCCGGAAGGTGCCGCTCGATGCTCTGAAGAAGACGGTTGATGAGATGAACGAGACGGTGAAGACCCGGCGCGATCCCATGGGGCGGCCTGTCAACGCGAAGGCGAAGCCCCTGGGCCAGGGGCCCTGGTACGTGGCCCGGATGTCGCCCAAGGTCCACCACTGCATGGGCGGGCTCTACACGAACAACAAGGCTCAGGTCTACCACGTCATGGGGCGGCTCATTCCGGGTCTTTACGCGGCGGGCGAGGCGACGGGCGGCGTCCACGGCGCGGTGCGCCTGGGCTCTTGCGGCACGGCAGACGCCCTGATCTACGGCCGCATCGCGGGCCAGCAGGCCGCGGCGCAGAAGCCCTGGATGTAAAAGGAGCGAAGCCGCCTCGAATGCGGGGGCGGCCGCCTGCTTTGGGTCCGCCGGAGGCCTTTTCGCGGCGGGCCCTCCCCCGGCAGGGGCTTCGGACTGGCTCTTCCCGGTCCTTTGCCTGTTCTACCGGCTCTCTGTGTCCTTCAATCCCCGTCTTTTCCCGGTTGGCTAAAAAAGCGCTTTCGTCCCCCCTAAGAGGGAAAGCCTTTTCAATACGCGCCCCTCAGTGACGCTCCGGGTCCGTCAGCCGCGACTGCAGCAGCGCTTCCTTTTCCTTTTTCCCCCGTCCCAGTCTTGCCGAGATCCCTGCAGATCGTGGATTTTTTCTGCTCTTTATCACCAGATGGGTATTTTTTTAAGTTTTTTATTTTGATCCGGCAGGGGCGAAACGGGTGCATCATTAAATCATGGAAGCAAGACGCAGAGAAGAAACGAAAATGACTCAAAAAACAGAAAAGGGAGAATGGCGCGCGCAGGGCGCGCGGCGGGCGGGGGAGAAGCTCGAATTCGTTTATCCCAGGACCCGCAGGGAGGCGGCGCGCGAGTGCCTCGGGCGCGCCGCGCTGGGAGACCGCAGGGCGCAGTACGAGGCGGGCTCTCGGCTTGAGCGCGGCGACGGGGTGGAGCCCGACTGCGAGAAGGCCTTCGAGTGGTACTGCCGCTCGGCGCAGGCCGGCTACGGGCCGGCCTGCTCGAAGGCGGCGCTTTACTGTCTCGAGGGGCTCGCGGGGCGGCGGGACGTGGCGCGGGGAATCGCCTTCCTCGAGCGGGGCGCGGGATCAGGCGATGCGGTCTGCCTCCTGCTCAAGGGCGAGTGCTGCATGAAAGGCGTCGGCCGCAAGGTCTCCCGCTCCGAAGCGCTTCGCTGCTTTGAGCTCGCGGCCGCAAGCGGCCTGCCTTCGGTTCAGTACCGGGCGGGGCTTCGCTGCCTTGAAGGCGATGAAGGCTACGCGCTCGACCTGAAAAAAGGGATGGCGTGGCTCACGAGCGCAGCGCGGCACGGGTTCTCCCAGGCCGCGCTCGAACTCGGGCGGATGAGGCTTGAGGGGCGGCTAGTTCGGAAAAGCGGACGCGAGGCCTTGCGCTGGTTTGTGCTGGCGGCCCGGGAGGGAAGCGCGGAGGCGCTGCTCGAGCAGGGGCGGCTTCTGCTTTCCGGCCGGGGCGGCGCGTCAAGTCCCAGGCGGGGCCTCGCCTGCCTCAGGGCCGCCTCTGAGCGGGGGCTGGCCGAGGCCTCGGAGCTCCTCGGGGACCCGCTCCTGAAGGCCGGGAGATGCGGGCGCGGGCCGGAAGCCTCGGACCGGGCCGTGAACGAGAAAGCCTGAGGGGCCTGGCGGCAGGCTGTGGCGGGCCTTGTCAGCTCCGGGGCTCCTTCTGCCAGTTCCCGAAGCGCAGCCTCGCGAGGAAGATGAGGCCGCGCAGGATGAGCTCCCCGCACATCGCGATCCACACGCCCCGAAGCCCCATTGACTGGGAGAGCAGCCACGCAGCTGGGATCCTCACGAGCCACATGCTTCCCAGGTTCATGAGGCAGGGCGCGAGCGTATCGCCCGCGCCCATGAAGACGCCGTAGGCGACGATCGAGGCGGCGAACATCGGCTCGGCGAACGCCTCGATCCGAAGCACGGAGCTGCCGAGATCAATGATCGCGTCCACGTTCGACATGAGCCCCATCATGAAGGGCGCCGCGGCGTACATGAAGGCGCCCATGAGGGTCATCACGGCAATCCCCGAGCCCACCGTGAGGTAAGCGAAGCGCCTCGCCAGGGCGGGCCGCCTCGCTCCGATGCACTGGCCGGTGAGCGACGAGGCGGCGTCAGCGATGCCGTAGCCGGGCATGTAGCACAGGCCCTCGGCGGTGATCGCGAGCGAGTTCGCCGCGAGGGCGACGGTGCCAAGCGGGGCCACGATCATGGTCGAGGCGACCTGCGCGCAGCACATGACGGTGTGCTGGCAGCCGATCGGAATGCCGATCCGGAAGGCCTGCTTGAGCCGCGCCGCCTCGGGCCTGAAGCGCCCCCGCTCGCCGCGGATCCGCAGTTCCGGCGACCTCGTGCAGACGAACCAGAGCATGGGAAGCGCCGTGAGGAATTCGGCGAGCACGGTGCCGATTGCCGCTCCCGCAACCCCGAGCCCCGCGCCCGGGGCCATGAAGGAGAGCCCCGCGAACTGCACCTCGCGCGTGGGGAAGATGAGAAGGAAGTTGAAGACGACGTCCTCAAGGCACATGAGCACGCTCAGCAGCGAGGGCACCCGGATGTTGCCGCTCGCGCGCAGCATTCCGCCCGCGAAGGCGCTTAAGAAGAAGATCGGGAAGGCAGCCGTGTAGAGCGCGAAGTAAACGCGCGCTTCCGGGGCGACCTCGGACGAGGCGCCGAGGAACTCCGGCAGGAACGGCGAGATCGCAAGCCCCGCGCCGCCCAGGATGAGCCCGGTCGCGAGCGCCACGACGAAGCCCTGACGCAGCAGCGAGCGGGCCGCCCGGTAGCCCCGGGCCCCGATCCTGTGGCTTGCGAGCACCGTGTAGCCCGTGAGCCCGGCGCTGCCCAGGCCCCAGAACAGCCACGTGGTCGAGGCGACAAGCCCCACGGCGGCCGCCTCCACGGCTCCGAGGTTGCCCACCATAGCGGCGTCGATGTACTGCATCATGACCGCCGCGATCTGGGCGACGATCGCCGGGAGGCTGAGCCGCACGACGAGCGCGAGCTCTTCGGATCGGGTGAAGGAGCCGCCCGTGCGGATCCTTGAGACCAGTTTTTGGGTGATGTTTTCAGTCATCGCTCGCAGCGGGAGGAGGGGAGAAGGGCATTCTCAGGCCCCCGCGGGGAAAAATGAGGGCGGCGGGCTTTCAAGGCTGGATTTTATTGCGAAACGCCCCGGGACACCCGGACCCTACTCCTGTGCGGTCTTCGAGCCTATGATGGCGTGAGTCACAGTCATCATTTTGGAGGAGCAAGCGAAAATGCCAGAGAAGACTTCTGCGCTTTTTGAGCCCTTTCAGCTCAACAACGGGGTGACGGCCCCGGGGCGGCTCGCCGTCGCGCCGATCACGCTTTACTGTCAGAATCCAGACGGGTCGGTGAGCGAGGCCGAGCGGCAGTTTCTCAGGGGCCGCGCGAAGGGGTTCGGGATCTACGTGCTCGGGGCCACCCTGGTTGCGGACAACGGCCAGGGCTTTCCCGGCCAGCCCCGCGCCATCCGCCGCTCCGACCTGCCGGCGCTTCGCGAGCGGGCCGAGCTCGTGAAGAAGGAGGGGGCGCTTGCGATCGCGCAGATCCATCACGCGGGGATCCTCGGGCGCGCCGAATTCCTGCCCGGGCACCGCATCGTGGGGCCCTCGGACAATGAGGAAAAGGGCGCCGAGGCGCTTTCGGGTTCAGAGGTCGAAGAGCTTGTCGAGGCTTTTGCCAGGGCGGCCCGGCTCTGCCTTGAGGCGGGCTATGACGGGGTCGAGATCCACGGTGCGAACCAGTACCTGATCCAGCAGTTCTACTCAGCAAAGACCAACCGCCGCACGGACGAGTGGGGCGGAAGCCGCGAAAAGCGGATGCGCTTTCCGCTGGCCGTGACGGACGCCGTGCTCAAGGTCCGCGAGGAGGCCGGGCGGCCCGACTTTGTCGTGGGCTACAGGCTCTCGCCCGAGGAGCCCGATGAGAACGGCCTCACCATGGAGGATACGATGGCGCTGGTCGAGCAGCTCGCCTCACGCCCCCTGCAGTACATCCACGTCTCGCAGAAGGACTTCTTCCGCAAGGCAAGGCGTGGGGCGGACCCGGCGCTCTCGAGGCTTGAGATCATTCGGGGAGTGATCCGCGGCCGCACGGCGCTCATGGGAGTGGGAAACCTCATGACCGCGGAGGACTTTGCCCGGGCGCTTGCGACCGGGTGGGTCGATTTCACGGCCACGGCCCGCGCCTTGATGCTGAACCCGGAGCTTGCCGAGCTGATCCGCTCGGACCGCGGCTCCGAGATCGCGACACGCCTCACGCCTGAGATCGAGGCTTCCTGCCGGACGCCTTCAGTGCTCTTCCCGAGGCTGCCCCGCTGAAAAGAGATTGCGCGGCCGGCTGGGGCCGCTTCGCCGCGCATGGGCAAAAAAGAAAAGGCGCCGGAGCTTCCGCTCCGGCGCCTCTTTAATGACGCAGCTTCAGCAGGAGATTACTTCTTCTCGAGCGGGTGGGTCATGTTGGCCGGCACCACGGTCGCGTCGAATACTTCAGGCGTGCAGACCTTGAGCTCGAGGGCCGCCTCGCGTAGCGACAGATTGTGCACGTGGGCATAGTGGGCGACCTTCGCGGCGTTCTCGTAGCCGATCACGGGCGACAAAGCGGTGACCAGCATGAGGGAGCGCTTGAGGAAGTAGTCGATCTTCTCCTTGTTGGCGGTGATGCCGTCCACGCAGTGCGTGGCGAAGGAGACCTGGACGTCAGCGAGCAGACGGATGCTCTGCAGCAGGTTGTAGGCGATCACGGGCTTGAAGACGTTCAGCTCGAAGTTGCCCTGGCTCGCGGCGAATCCGATCGCGGCGTCGTTGCCCATCACCTGTACGGCCACCATCGTGACCGCCTCGCACTGCGTCGGGTTCACCTTGCCCGGCATGATGGAGGAGCCCGGTTCGTTGGCCGGAATGTTAAGTTCGCCCAGGCCGCAGCGCGGGCCGGAGGCGAGCCAGCGGATGTCGTTCGCGATCTTCATCAGGTCGGCGGCGAGGCCCTTGAGGGCGCCCTCGAGGAAGACCACCGCGTCGTGGGAGGTGAGGCCGTGGAACTTGTTCGGGTTGGAGACGAACTTGAGGCCGGTCGCCTTGGAGATTTCCGCGGCCACGAGCTTGTCAAAGCCCGCCGGGGCGTTGAGGCCCGTGCCGACCGCGGTGCCGCCGATCGGCAGCTCGCGGCAGGACTCGAGGGCCTTCAGAATCTGGGCCTTGCTGTGGTCGAGCATGGAGACATAGCCCGAGAACTCCTGGCCCAGCGTGAGCGGGGTGGCGTCCTGCAGGTGGGTGCGGCCGCACTTGATGATGTCCTTGAAGGCTTCGACGCGGGACTGCAGGGAGGCGCGCAGGCGGTCGATCGCCGGCACCAGCAGCTTCTCAACTTCGTAGACGGCCATGATGTGCAGGGCGGTCGGGAAGGTGTCGTTCGAGGACTGGCCGCGGTTCACGTGGTCGTTCGGGTGCACGAGCTTGTCCTTGCTCTCGGCGGCCTTGTTGCGGAAGTTCCCGCCCAGGATCTCGGTGGCGCGGTTGGCGATCACCTCGTTCATGTTCATGTTGGACTGCGTGCCCGAGCCGGTCTGCCAGATGGCGAGCGGGAAGTTGTCGGCGAGCTTGCCGGCGAGGACTTCGTCGCAGGCCTGGACGATTGCATTCTTGCGGCGCTCGTCGAGGTTGCCAAGCTCATTGTTCACAATGGCGCAGGAGCGCTTGAGATACATGAACGCCCGGGTGATTTCCGGCGGCATCTTTTCCGTGCCGATCTTGAAGTTCTCATACGAACGCTGGGTCTGAGCGGCCCAGTATTTCGAATTGTCGACCTTCACTTCACCCAGGGAGTCATGCTCAATGCGAAATTCCATGTCTTTCTCCTATTGAAAGAGCTTTACCTATCAGGAGGTAGTCGCAAGAAAAACGAAAAGTCCCGGCGATATCTAATCCTTTATGCCGAAGCGGACTAGCAATTTGGGATACGGCGTATTATGGCCGATTTGAGACAAAAATGAAATTTTTTTGTCTGAGGCTTGCTTAAGATCATAAAGTAAAGGCCGAGCCCGGAAGGCGGCCGGACATTCCGCCGGGAGGCTGTGGCGGGGCCTGCGGAGCCGGGTGCGGGCCGGGGTCCGGAGGGGCCTGAGACGGTTCCCGAAGGCCTGGCGGAGGCCCCGGTCATGAGCAGAAGTTCTATGTCTCTTAAGAGGTATCCGCAAGAGGGTGCAGAAGGCCGGGAACGGGGGAGCCGAAAGGAAGGGCGGGGCCCAGACAGTATAATTTTTAAACTCAAAGGAGGGGGTGCGGGCCGCCCGGAATCAGCCGAAAGGCGGAAGGCGGGGCGGCCCGCGCTCGAAAATAAAAACGGACTCCTTCCCCCTGTTTTGCGGGAAAGGGATAAGCCGATAAGAGGGAATTATGCTGGAAGCGTTTCTTCAGGCGGTGACGGCCGTCTTCATTCTTGGCTGCGTGGCGGGGATCGGCTACTATTCGGCCTCCCAGGGCTGGTACGACGAGTCGGGCAAGAAGCTCGTCTCCAAAATCGTCGGCCTCACCATCCCGTTCTACCTCTTTTCCACCATCACCTCGCGCTTTACTCACAGCGAGCTGCTCGATCTGCTGGGAATCACCGGGGTGCCGTTCCTCGCCTTCGCCGTCTACATCGCGGTCTCCGCCCTCATCTGCCGCCTGGGGCTCGTGCGCAAGGAGTGGCAGGGCACCTTCATCGCGCAGTTCTCGGGGGCGTCGCTTCTTTTCGTTGGCATTCCGGTGACCCTCGCGATGATCGGCGAGAAGGGCATCCCCTATCTCCTGGTCTATTTCATCCCGAACGTGATCTTCATCTGGACGATCGGCCTTTACTGCATCCAGCTCGACGGTGTCACGAAGCGCGGCGGCGCGCGTCCGAAGCTTTTCTCGGTCAAAAGCCTGAAGATGATTTTCACCAAGCCTCTCATCGGCTTCCTGCTGGGCGCCGCGGTCGTCCTGATCGGGCTCACGGTCCCGCGCCCGATCGCAGTCGCCACGAAGATGATCGGCCAGATATCCTCGCCGCTCGCCCTCGTGTTCATCGGCATCACGATCTACCAGATCGGCTTCAAGCGCTTTGCGCACCTGCCGCGCGAGGTCTGGCTCATCCTGCTCGGGATCAACGTGATCAAGCCCCTCATCATGTTTTTCCTCACGCAGGCCTTCGACATGGACACGCTCGCGCGCCAGATGATGGTGATCGCCTCCACCATGCCGGTGAGCCCCATGACAGGCGTCCTCGCGAAGCTGCACGACGGCCCGGCGGAGTTCGCCTCCGCCTCGGTCGGCACCTCGGTCTCGGCGCTTGTCTTCACGCTGCCGCTCATCATGATGGCGGTGAGCTTCATCCGGTAGCGGAGAGGCCCGGCCGGGCCCGTTTTTGAAGAAAAAGGGGAAGAGCCCTGCGCGGGCCTTCCCTTTTTTTTGGTGGTGCGCCCAGCAGCGCACGTGTGACCAGTGGTGAAAGTCCACCGTCCGCCCGATCGAGGGAAGGGCTAGCGACTCGGCAGAGTCAGGGAGGTAACAAACTGATGAAGGAAGCCGATAGCAAAACGTCAGCCTGACGAACAGGAACTGGATATGAGGCGACGACTCCGGGAGAGCAGGCCACATTCTGTTAACTCCATATCGATACGGAAGGAGCCGGCGTAGATCCAGCAGGCAGGACGCAAAGCGCACGTGTGAGACCTGGGGAGATCCTTGACGATGCCGCAGGGCTGCCGCGGTCGAGAGGCCAAGGAATATCGGCAAGAAAGTCAGCAGAGGCCGTAGTAGGCGGAAGCGCCGAAGGGCCGAATTCGAACTTGTAAGTAGAGCGTACATCTCTCCCGAACCCGGCGACAGCAGCTGTAAAAGTCGAACGATAGGAAGTAGATAGCCTCCGACGGCAATGGACGGAATCCGAAACCGAACGAGAGCGGCCAGATGGGTCGAAAGGGCGACGGGGCCAGTGCACTGGACGAACACAGGAGGTAACCAGTGATAACGCTGGAAGAAGTCCTATCACCCGAAAACATGCGCGAAGCATGCCGCAGGGTGATGGCAAACAAGGGAGCCGCGGGGGTCGAGCTCACCTGGACCGAGTGGGCGCTCGCGGCCATCGTGCCGGGGCTCGTGTGCCTGTTTCTTGTGTCGATTGTGCTCCTTAAGATCGCGCCGCCGGAGTTAAAGGAGATTCCCGACGCCCCGATGCTCGCAGCCCAGGAGCTCCCCCGGATGGGCCCGATGAGCACCGACGAGAAGGTGCTCGTCTTTGTGTTTGTGATGTGCCTCGTGCTCTGGGCGGCGGGCAGCCTCACCCACCTCGGGGCCACCCCGATCGCGATGCTCGCCGTCTCGATCATGCTCATCGCGAAGGTGCTCTCCTGGAAGGACGTCCTCTCGGAAAAGGGCGCCTGGGACGCCATGTTCTGGATGGGCGGGCTCATGTCGCTCGCCACGGCGCTGTCGAAGTCAGGCTTCATCAAGTGGGCGGCCGCGCTCATCGCGGGCGGCGTCTCCTCGGCGCATATGGGCTGGCTCGCCTCCTTCGTGGCGATCTCCCTCATCTACATCTATTCCCACTACTGCTTCGCCTCCGTCACGGCCCGAATCTCGGCCATGTACGCGGCCTTCGTCGCGGTGACGGTCGCCTTCGGCATTTTCGCGAACCTTCCGATATCCCTCACCCACTACGGCAACGGCGCCGCGCCGGTCTACTTCGGTGCAGGCTACGTGAGCCAGGGCGAGTGGTGGAGAAACGGCTTCATCATCTGCACGATCAACACCGTGGTGTGGTTCACGATCGGCATGGCCTGGTGGAAGCTGATCGGGCTGTACTGAGAGCGCGGGCCGCTTCCGGGCAGGCCCGTCCCCAGTGGAGCGGGGGCCTGACGCCGAGGGGGCGGAGGGCCCCTTTCTTTTTTTGCGTCGGACGCAAAAGATGATTGCGGGAAACGCTCTCTTTTGCGTATTGATTAATACTTTGGAAGTACATTAAGATTCCCCCTGCCAAATTGCTCCGTACAAAGGGCAGGGTCGGGCGGCTGCCCGGCGGGTACGGGCTGGATAAGCCCCGCTCACCGCGCGTCCGCCCAGGCAGAGCAGGTCCTGTGAAGTCAGGACCGTCAGCTTTTTAACTATCTGAACTCATTTCAGGGGAAAAGCATGAAGATTACGAGTGTCGACATCATTGATGTCAAGAATCCGCTGCAGTCCGCCGTCTCCAAGTGGCGCCCGGTAGTGGTCCGCATCAACACCGACGAGGGGATTTCCGGTTTTGGCGAAGTGGGCCTCGCCTACGGTGTGGGCGCTTCCGCCGGCTTCGGGATGGCCAAGGATTTCGCTCGCCTTCTGATCGGCCTCGACCCCATGAGGACCGAGTTCATCTGGGATAAGCTCCAGAAGAAGACCTTCTGGGGCCAGGGCGGCGGCACGGTGGTGTCCGCCGGCATGTCCGCGATCGACGTGGCCCTCTGGGATATCAAGGGCAAGGCGCTCGGCGTTCCCTGCTATCAGCTGCTGGGCGGCAAGTGCCGCGACGAGCTGCGCACCTACGCCTCCCAGCTGCAGTTCGGCTGGGGCAACGCTGAGAAGAAGGACATCCTCATCACCCCCGAGCAGTACGCGAAGGCCGCAGAGAAGGCGCTCGAGCAGGGCTACGACTGCATCAAGGTCGACGTGAACGAGATCGACACCGAGGGCTACGCCAAGCGCCGCAACCTCTACGGCTGCTTCGCTCAGCGTGACCTGATGGTGGGCTACAACCGCCTGAAGGCGATCCGCGAGGCTGTGGGCGACCAGATCGACATCATCGTCGAGGCTCACGCCCTCACCGACACGACCTCGGCCATCGAGTTCGGCCACATGATCGAGGAGTTCCGGATCTCCGCCTACGAAGAGCCGGTGATGAGCCTCAACCCGATGCAGCTCAAGCAGGTCCACGACAACGTGAACATCCCGATCGCCGCAGGCGAGCGCGTGTTCACCCGCTGGGGCTATCGTCCGTTCTTCGAGAACCACATCATCGACCTGATTCAGCCCGACCTCGGCACCTGCGGCGGCTTCTCCGAAGCGAAGAAGATCTGCGACATGGGCCACATCTACGACACGACCTGCCAGATCCACGTCTGCGGCGGCCCCATCATGACTGCGGCCTCGCTGCAGCTTGAGTGCGCAATCCCGAACTTCGCCATCCACGAGCTGCACCGCTACGCGCTGCTCGACGGCAACCGCCGCACCTGCAAGTATGACTACCTGCCGGTGAACGGCCGCTACAAGATCCCGGAGCTGCCCGGCATCGGCCAGGAACTCACCGGCGAGTGCATCGCCGAATCTCCGAAGGAAACTGTGAAGTAAGCGGCAGGGCTCGTAAGGGGAGGGACTTTTCAACCGGCTGCCCGCCCCTTACGATAAGAAGCCGGCCGGAGCGCTTGCGGGAAAAAATCCGGGGATCCGAGCCGGCCCATAAACATTTAAGGGAGTCAAAATGATTGGTCTCATTATCGCGATCGTGCTGACCGTGATCGCGGGCTACCTGATCGGGAAGAAGGCCTACGCGGCCGCCGTCCTGCTCGTGGCCGGCGTCATCATGCTCGCTATCGCCGTCGCCTTCGGCATCGGGCCCGGACTCGGGCTCAAGAAGAGCACCGGATCGTCGTTCTTCGACATCTTCCTCGTGGTCGAGAACGTCATGTCCACGACCCTCGCGAAACTCGGTCTTTCCATTATGTGCATGGCGGGTTTTGCGAAGTACATGGACCGCGTCCACGCTGGCCGCGCCCTTTACGACGTGGTGGGTGGCCCCCTGAAGTACGTGAAGTCGCCCTACGTCCTCGCAGGCTTCGGCCTCATCGTGACCCAGATCGTCGGCATGGCCATTCCCTCGGCCGCCGGTCTCGCGCTCATGATGATGGTGACCCTCTACCCGGTGATGATCCGCGCCGGCGTGCCGAAGATGACCGCCGTTTGCACGATTGCCGCGAGCCGCTTCTTCGACCTGGGGCCTGGCTCCGCGAACTGCCTGCTCACGGCGAAGACCGCCAACATCGAGTGGGCTGACTACTTCATCAACTGGCAGATGGTGATCTATCCCTTCATGCTGATCACGATGCTCGTGTCGATGTACTTCGCCCAGCGTTACTGGGATAAGAAGGAAGGCGTCGAGCCGCTCACGGCCGAAGAGATGGCCTCGCTCGAAATGGACGAGAAGAAAGCGGCTGCCGAGGCGAAGATCCCCAAGATCTATGCTTTGCTGCCGGTTCTGCCGCTGTTCATCCTGCTCTTGTTCAACCCGGTCGTGCTCGGCCGCTACGGCATCAAGATCAAAGTGGGTGTGCCGACTGCCATCGTGCTCTCGGTCATGGTCGCCATGCTCTTTGACCTGATCCGCACCCGCAAGGTTTTTGACGTGATGAACGGTCTGAAGGACTTCTTCAAGGGCATGGGCGGAGCGCTCTCCGTGGTGGTCTCGCTCATTATCGCCGGCCAGGTGTTCGGCAAGGGCTTGATCGCGATCGGTGCCGTGAAGACCCTGATCGACGGTGCCCAGGCCGTGGGCCTCGGCGCGATCCCGATGGTTCTCGCAATGTGCCTTGTGATTCTGGTGATCTCCTTCCTGATGGGCTCGGGCAACGCGCCGTTCTTCTCCTTCGCCCCGCTCATTCCGGATATCGCGACCCAGTGGGGCATCCACACCGCGACTTTCCTGCTGCCGCTGCAGACGATGACCGGCCTCGGGCGCACAATGTCCCCGGTGACCGGCGCCATTGTGGCCGTGGCCGGCATGGCGAACGTCTCTCCGTTCCGCATCGTGAAACGCAACGCGGTGCCGCTGCTCGCCACGACGGTGGTCTGCCTGCTTGTCACCTTCATCCTGATGTTCTGATGGTCTGACAAGACTCAAGGGGCCCTCGCCGAGGGTCCCTTTTTTTATCTCTTTTCAAATTATTCAGGTGCTGCGATATGGAAGAACCGATTCAAAAGGGACTGGCCGATTTCACGGCCGGCTGCGATTTTGAGAAAATCCCGAAGAAGTTTGTGGATGATGCGAAGCTGCGCGTTCTCGACTGGTTCGGTTGCGCGCTGGCCGGAGCCCATTATCCGCAGATGAAAATCGCCGGGGCCTACATGCGGCAGGCCGGGGGCCGGCCCGAGGCGACTGCGCTCTCGATCGTCGAGAAGCTGCCGGTGCGCTCCGCGGCGTTTCTGAACGGCATCGCGGGCCACGTCTGCGAGCTCGACGACGGGCACCGCACGGCGATCGGCCACCCGGGCTCCATCACGCTGCCCGTGGCGCTCGCCCTGGCCGAGGCGAACGGGAAGACCGGGCGCGAGTTCCTCCGCTCTGTGATCGTGGGCTACGACATGTTCGCGAGGCTCGGCCGCACGGTGAACCCCACCCACTACCGCACCTGGCACACGACGGGCACCTGCGGCACGATCGCAGCGGCCGCGACCGCGGCAAACCTGCTCGGGCTCACCCCTGAACAGGCGAACAACGCGATCGGCATTGCCTGCACCATGGCGGGGGGACTCGTCGAGTCCTTCGGCACGCACGCGAAGGCGATCAACATCGCGCAGGCCTGCCAGTCGGGCGTTGACGCGGCGATGCTTGCGCTGCGCGGCCTCACGGGCTCGCACAGCGCGCTGCTGGGCAAGAAGGGCTTTGTGGCTGCGACCTGCACGGACCCCCACATCGAGAACCTGAAGAACCCGTCCGAGGAGAGCCTCGTCTCCGACACGGCCTTCTTCAAGGTCTACGCTTCCTGCGGCCACACGAACTCGCCGCTTGACTGCCTCTTCGCGATCATGAAGGAGCACCCGATCGACCGCAGCCAGATCGAGAAGATCTCGGTGAAGACCTACAAGGTCTCGGTTGACGTCGCCGGCGCGATGAAGACCGAGTCCGAGGACGCAGCTAAGTTCTCGATCCCCTACTGCTTCGCCATCTCGCTCAAGTACAGGACGGTGGGCCTGCCGCAGTTCTCCGAAAGCGTCCGCACCGACCCGGAGATACTCGACCTCGCGCGCCGCGTCGAGGTGACCGAGGATCCGGAGGCGACGAAGCTCTTCCCAAGGCGCGTGGCCGAGGTGACGATCACCTTCAAGGACGGCAGCACCGTCTCCCACAAGGTCTGGAACTCGAACGACCAGGCCGATCCCTCCGTGATCGTCGCGAAGTTCAGGAACGCCGCTGCGATGCTGGGCGAAGAGGGGTGCGAAGAGGTGATCTCCTATGCCCGGAACATTGAAAACGCGCCCGATGTCGGAGTGTTGCTGAAGTACATGCGGCGCGTCTGAGGCCCGAATCGCTGCGGGGCTTTTCTCAAAAAAGCCCTTTCCCCCGTCCGGCGTCCCTCCCTGCGGATTCGCAGCAGGAGCCCTCCGGGCGGGGAATTTCTTTTGCTTTTTTCTTTTTTCTAGAGCGGGAAGTCCGGGTGCCGTCCGTAGAGGGCGAGCAGCGTGCGGATGAAGCTCGACACCATTGCCCGGCGGTCGCCGCGGTGCGTGCAGAGCACGCAGGAGATCGTCTCCTCGCACTCAAACGGCACCCAGGCGAACATCCCCGAGTGGTCGTGCAGAAAGCCGGGCGAGAGAACGGCCCCCGTGCCGGAGGCGACGTAGGTGAGCGACATGTCGTGGCTCTGGCTCGTGAAGTAGCGGCAGCCCGAGGCCTTCGTCACGCGGCTCTGCATGGCCCGCATCGGTGCGGGCGAGGGGCCGCTCACCATGAGGGTCTGGTCCGCGAGGTCCGGGCGGAGGCGGTTTTCTTCGCGGCGAGCGCCGAGTCCTTCGGGCAGACGAGGTAGATGCGGCTCTGGAAAAGCGGGTGCAGGGCGATCTCCGGCACGGCCTTCACATCCTGAAAGTTCTACAACAGGCACACGTTCGGTTGATTTCGGCTGAGTAGACCGCAGAAAGGGCATGTTTTCTGCGTTTTTTTCTTGACTTATTTAGTGTTACCTATATGCAATATAGATAACATTGTTGGAGCCAGCCATGTCTCGCACCTATACCGGAAAAATCCATGTCGGCCAGCGCCGCGTAACCCGCGCCAATGGGGATGTCTACGTCTACGAGCGGCCACACGCAGTACGACCGGGAGACGCAGGAGACCGTCACGTTGAAAAACAAGCTTTTGGGCAAACTAGACCCTGAGACGGGCGAAATTGTTCCGACAAGGCCTAAAAGCAAGTCTAAGAAGGAGTCTTCCGCCTTCATCGAGCACGCCTGCCTGGCTGACATCCTGGACCTTGTCGCAAGGGAAACCGGGATCGACAAGGGGCTGGAAAGCGCCTTCGGGACGGCCGCGGCTCAGAAGATCGCCACCATCGCCCGTTACCTGATCGCCACGGACGGCGCGGCGATCCCCCGCATGGAGGCCTGGCAGGTCGGCCACCCGACGCCCTACGAGGAAGGCCTGGGCGAAAGCGCCTGCAACGGGCTCTTCGGCCGGGCGGTGTAAAGAGGCAGGGAAAAGCGCGGCGAGTCTTTCCCGGTCAGGCCGCGCCCGAGAGCTTTTCCTCAAGCCAGGCCTTGAGCACCTGGATGTGGTTTTCCTTCTTGCGCGTCGCGAACAGAAGGATGACGTCCTCGGTTTCAAGCTTTTCCCGGCACCAGGAGGCGAACTCTGAGGCCTTCGGGTTAGCGCGAAGCTCCTCGAGGTAGCGTTCGCTGAAGTCCTTGAACTCTTCGGGGTGGCTGTGGTACCAGATGCGAAGGGCGCTCGAAGGCGTCGCATCCTTCGCCCAGAGGTCGAGCGCGGCCGCTTCCTTTTTGACCCCTCGGGGCCAGAGCCGGTCGACGAGGACCCGGCAGCCCGGGAGCCGCTCGGAGTCGTAAATGCGCTGCATAAGAATCTGGTGTGAAGCCATGGGCCGCCTCCTCCTTGGATGTGCAGTAAAACTTTTTTGAAAAGCCGCAGGAATCATAGTCCTGAAAAGCGAGGGGCGGCCTTCGCCTATGCGATCGCCGCCGCGGTGCTTGCCGCCGCGTTCTGGACCCTGGCAGGCCTTTGCTCCGTGCGTGCGGCCGAGGCTCCGGCGTCCCTGCCTCTTCGGGTGGGCGTGATCCACTTGAGCGGCGTGAACCCCAACATGAGCTTTTCGCGCAGATCCGCCGTCGGCTCGAAGGAAAGCTTCCCTTTCCGGTCTCCTTCCGGGAGTACTACGAGGAGGACCTGAAGCGGGCGGTCCGGGACCGGAAGGTGGACCTCGTGCTGGTGACTTCGGGCTTCTACCGCCAGAACCTGGAGCTCGGGCTCAAGGACCTCGCGACTTCGGCGAGCCTCTCCGACCCCGATCCGAACCGGGGCATGGGGGCGGTGCTCATTGCCCTCAAGGACCGGGGGGATTTTTTCTCACGCATCCGAACCATTCATCCCGGCCGAATGAGGCTCATTCCGGCCTCCGAATGCCCGGAGCCGAGGCTCCAGGCTTCCCCCAGTTCTCTGCTGCCAGAGGGGTGGGTCTTCTTTCTCCAAGCAACGCCCCCGCGGCTCCCCGCCCAAAACGAATTTTTTTGCGTTTTGGTCTGTGGATATTCAGGGAAAAGAATTTAATTATCTGTAATTTCTTCGTTTCGCATTCAAAATGCGATATCTTGCGACAAAATTAGGGGTTCTCTTTGGGACTGGAGCCTTTGGTGATTCCCGGCGGGGAAAGTGCAGGCACTGCGCTTCCGGCCGGGCCCTGAGGCGAGCTTCGGGAGCCTTCGGAAGGAAGGCGGCGGGACTCTGAGGACAAAAAAACGGCCCGGATTCACGGGTTGAATCCGGACCGCTTCAGGGTCTCTCCCAAAAAGCCTTCGCGGACGAATGGCTTTTTAAGGGGGAGGCGCTTTTTTTTACTTCAGCTTGGCGAGGATCTCTTCCTCAACCTTCTGCTCGTGCTCGTGAATCTCGTCGTAGCGGCTCTTGCCGTAGGAGTCCATGGTGACGAGGAACGGGCCGAAGTGCTTCGCCTGCAGCGGCCACATGGCCTCGGGCATGCCGTGCTCGAACCAGTGCGGGGCCTTGGAGCCGACGATGCCGGCCGCGAGAACCACGGCGCAGCCCGGGCAGGCCTGGACGTAGACCTGCTTGTACTTCTGCAGGGCCGCGCGCGTGCCGGGGCCCATGCCGCCCTTGCCGATCAGAATCTTCACGCCCTGGGCGCCCACGAAGTCGGCGTGGGGCTCCATGCGGATCGAGGTCGTTGGTCCGATCACGGAGAGGTGCCAGTTGCCCTGGGCGTCCTTCTTCATGACGGGGCCGGCGTGGAAGATCGCACCGCCGCGCAGGTCCTCGGGGAAGGGTTTGCCCTCTTCGGCGAGCTCGCGCAGCTTCAGGTGCGCGATGTCGCGGGCCGTGCAGACCTGGCCGTTCAGGTAAATGATGTCGCCGACATGGAGCTTTTCGATTGTGGCGTCGTCGACCGGAAGCGTCAGTTCATAAGTAGCCATCTCTTATTCTCCAGCCTGGAACAGTTCTTCAGTGTGGCCGTCCGGATAGAAGCGGATGCCGAAGCGGCGTGCGACCCAGCAGTGGAAGTTGATCACCACCGGGCAAATGGCCGTGTGGGTGCAGGCCCAGCCGATCTTCACGGCAAGAGCCGTTGTGTCGCCGCCGATGCCCGCCGGGCCGTTGCCCAGCTTGTTGATGTCGGCAAGCAGCTCCTGCTCGAGCTCGTCAAAGAGCGGATCAGGGTTGTGGTCGAGCCAGTTGCGGGTGGAGATCGCCTCGCGCGAGAGTTTCGCGGCGACGTCCATCTGGCCGCCCAGCCCAATGCCCAGCGAGAAGGGCGGGCAGGGATAGCCGCGGGCGCCCATGTAGCCGTTGTTGCCGACCACGGTGTCGAGCACGAGCTTCTTGAGTCCCGAGTAGTTCTTCCCGAGAGTCGCCGGGGTGAGGATCTTCGCCACGTTCGGCAGCTCCGCGCCGCAGCCCTTCGCGCTCACCACGATCTCGCAGTAGGGGAGGTCCTTCTCATAGCGCAGTTCGTAGTTCGGCACGCCCCGGCCCGAGGAGTCGCCCGGGTTGAAGCGGGTGAGCGGATGCACGATCGAGGGGCGGATGTAGCCCTGCTTGGTCGCGTCGATCACGGCCTGGGTGATGTTGCCCATCAGGTTGGTCAGGTTCGGCTGCACGGCCTCGCCCCAGCGGATCCACACCGAGGGGAATCCCGGCGACTGGCACACCGGCTTGTCCTTCTGTCCGGCGAGCTCGACGTTCTTCAGCATGGTCTCGAGGAAAGTCTTCGCTTCGGGATTGGTTTCCTTCGCCGCGCTTTTCTTCATCAGGCTCAGGCAGTCGGGCGAGACGGTCGTGCACATTTTGTGCAGGAGGTCGAAAACCTGGGAGTAGGGTAATTCAAGGACACTCATGTCGTCCTCACTAGTTTTAGGGTTGTTCTGGATTCGGCGGGAACGGGACCTCAAAAGAAGCCGCCAGCGCCCGCTGACACCTGTTCATTCTACGAAGATGGGTCCGTCGAAAGTAGAGGCCTAAAACCCTTGAGCGCCTTTCATTTCAAAAACCTTCATTTTCAGTTTCTGAAACTGCCGCAGAGTTCCTTCGGCGGGCGGTCATCCGCTCGATTCAACGGTATACCAGTATACTACAAAGAGATGAGGCTATCTCCTTCAGACGTAATAAACTAATTAAATTCATTTGATCCGCGGTCATTTCGAATTCAACTTGAAAAAAAGGAAGGACATGCAGACGAAAGCCCAGGTGCATCTCGATCGTGATTCCACGCCGCTGTTTCGCCAGACGGCGGAAATACTGCGCGAGCGCATCCTTTCCGGGGAGTACCCCCCGGAGTCCATCCTGCCCTCCGAGCGCGAGCTCTCCGAGTCGCTCGGCGTGAGCCGCGTGCCGGTTCGCGAGGCGATCAAGGCCCTGGAATACGTGGGCATCGTCAAGCAGGAGCGGGGCCGGGGCGTCGTCGTGCAGAGGGCTGATCCCGGGGCCGTCTTCTCAAAGATCGGGCCTTTCCTCGCTCCGCTTTCGGTCGAGTCGATTCTCGACCTCTTCGACCTGCGGATTCTGATTGAAAGCTATTCAGCAGGGCTTGCCGCGCGCCGCGCGACCGAAGCGGATGTGCGGGAGCTGCGGGGGTACGTGGAGGCCTCGAATGCCGCAGACATCGATGTTGATGCGCGCGAAAGCGCCTGGGCGCAGTTTCACCGCAAGGTGATCGCCATCGGCGGCAACCGGATGATCCAGATCGTGAACAGCTTCTTCGCAGAGGTTCAGCGCTATTCCTTCCACCTCACGCTCTCCACCGAGGCACGCCGCCGCGAGTCGATCGCCTTCCACGGCCGCATTTGCGAGGCGATCGCCGCCCACGACGAGGAGCGCGCCGCAAGCCTCATGCGCGAGCATCTCGAGGGGGCGAAGGCCGAGCTCGTCCGCGAGCAGAAGGCCCGCGGCTGGAAGGACAGCCGCGAAAGCCTAAAATAACGCGCAGAACACGAAAGAGGCGTTCGGGGTACCGGGAGGCTGCAGAAGCCTTCGGTTGAGAAAAACCCGCGAACCTGATGCGGCCAATACCGCCGAAGGAAAACGCCCCGGGCGCGCAGGGCAACACCTGCCCCCTGCATTGCAGGCTTCCGCCGGGATTTCCTTCGAAAAGCAGACACGCATGAAAAGGAGACCCGCCATGACTGACAAGATCGAAATCCATCCCGAAGGGCGCATGGAGCCTCGCCCCGACGACAGGCTGCTTCAGGGGCTGGGGCCCCTGCCAGGCAGCCGCCGCATCTATGTCCGCGGCACCCGACCCGACATTCTCGTGCCCATGAGGGCGGTCGACCAGGATCAGACGCAGCTGCCTGACGGGCGCGTCGAAGTGAACCCCCCGGTGTTCCTCTACGACACGTCGGGCGACTTCGGGGACCCGGAGAAAAAGGTGGACATCGCGCGGGGACTTCCGGCGCTGCGCGAGCCCTGGATTGAGGAGCGCGGGGACACGGAGACGACCTCCGCGCCTGCCAGCCGATTCGGGCGCGAACGCGAGGCGGATGACTCGGCAGCACCCCTGCGTTTTAATCGCACGAGGCCCATCCGCCGGGCCCGCGAAGGCTGCAGCGTCACGCAGCTCCACTATGCGAAGGCTGGCATTGTGACTCCGGAAATGGAGTTTGCCGCAGTTCGCGAGAACATGAACCGCCGGGCCTACGAGGAAAGCCTCAAAAAGCTTCCGCCGGAAGAGCGCCGGCTTCTTCTCGCTCAGCACCCGGGCCGTTCCTTCGAGGCGGAGATTTCCCCCGAGGTGACCGGCGAATTCGTGCGGCGCGAAATCGCGGCCGGGCGCGCGGTGCTTCCCGCCAACATCAACCACCCGGAGTCCGAGCCGATGCTGATCGGCCGCAGCTTCCTCACGAAGATCAATGCGAACATCGGCACATCCGCAGTTTCTTCCGGCATTGCAGGCGAGGTCTCCAAGATGCTCTGGTCGGTCCGCTGGGGAGCCGACACGGTGATGGACCTCTCCACCGGGCGGCACATCCACGAGACGCGCGAGTGGATCCTGAGAAACAGCCCTGTGCCGATCGGGACGGTGCCGCTCTACCAGGCGCTCGAAAAGGTGAAGGGCGTTGCCTCCGACCTCTCCTGGGAGGTGTACCGCGACACCCTCATCGAGCAGGCCGAGCAGGGCGTGGACTACTTCACGATCCACGCCGGCCTGAGGCTCGAGCACATCCCGCTCACCCTCCCGAGGCTCACCGGCATCGTCTCGCGCGGAGGCTCCATCATGGCGGGCTGGTGCATCGCGCACCGCGAGGAGAATTTCCTCTACAGCCACTTCGAAGAGATCTGCGAGATCCTTCGCCGTTACGACATTGCGGTGAGCCTGGGCGACGGGCTGCGCCCGGGCTCCATCTACGACGCGTGCGACAAGGCGCAGAAGGCGGAGCTGCGGACGCTGGGCGAACTCGCGCGGATAGCGCGCTCCCGCGACGTCCAGGTGCTGATTGAGGGGCCGGGTCACATTCCGATGCAGCGCGTGATGGAAAACGTCGAGGACGAGCTTGCCGCCTGCGACGAAGCCCCCTTTTACACGCTCGGGCCCCTCACGATGGACTGCGCGCCGGGCTACGACCACATCACGAGCGCGATCGGGGCGGCGGTGATCGGCTGGCGGGGCACGGCGATGCTCTGCTACGTCACCCCCAAGGAGCATCTGGGGCTGCCCGACCGGGAGGACGTCCGCGAGGGGATCGTGGCCTACAAGATTGCGGCCCATGCGGCCGACCTCGCCAAGGGGTTGCCCGGAGCGCAGATCCGCGACAACGCGATGAGCAAGGCGCGGTTCGAATTCCGCTGGCTCGACCAGTTCCACCTGGGGTTCGACCCCGAGAAGGCGCTTGCCATGCACGACGAGACGCTGCCGAAGGAGAGCATGAAAAAGGCGCACTTCTGCTCCATGTGCGGCCCGAAGTTCTGCTCGATGCGAATCAGCGAAGAGGTGAGGCAGTGGGCCCTGAAGGAGGGACTGGCGGGACAGGCCCCTTCCGGGCGCTGAAAAAAAAGCCTCGTTGGCTCTAGGACTCCGCGCTTTAAGACCGCGGGGACGGGCCGCCCGCGACCGGCCCCCGCGCACAGCCTCATGCTGAGCGCGAAGCTCGCCCGGGCACGGCAAAGCCACGGGCGCTGAGGCCTGCCTCAAAGAACAAGGTCTCGCGGAAGCGGCAGGAGCCCGGGCTCAGGAGCGCCCTTTTCCCGCCGGAAGAACGGCAGAAGCAGGAAAAAGAAAGGGAGATTCGAAAGGAGTTTGTTTTGGGTGCGCCGGAGGCCCCTGAGCTATGATGGCTGAAGTCTGCTTATAAATTTCCCGAAACGACAAAAAGAAGGGGAGGATCCTATGGGCGCAACCGGCATTCGGATCAGCGCGCGCGACAACGTGGCGACGCTGCTTTCTGACGGCAGGAAGGGAGAGGAGCTCGAAGTGCGGGGGGCGGATCCGGTCCGGCTTCTCGAAGACGTGCCGTTCGGCCACAAGGCCTCGCTTGTCCGGATCGCAAAGGGCGAACCCGTGCTGAAGTACGGCGAAGAGATTGGGCGCGCCGCCGCGAACATCGAGCCCGGCGCCTGGGTCCACGTGCAGAACCTGGAGAGCGAACGCGGTCGCGGCGATCGGGCTGCGGCAGCCTGTGAGAAGCGTCCGGGCGAACCTTTGCCGGAGACATTCTTTCCCGACCGGGCAGCCCTTGAGCCGCCTCTTTTTGACGCTCGGGGGCTTACTTTCCAGGGCTATCCGAGATCCGACGGGACGGCGGGTACCCGGAACTTCGTGGGAGTTCTGGCCGCCGTGGCCTGCGTGAACGACGTCGTGCTTCGCGCCGCCTCGCCCCACGCCGCCCTGTTCACGCACCAGCAGGGCTGCTCGCAGACCGCCCCTGACGTGCGGCAGGTTGAACGCGTTCTCGTGAACCTCGGGCGCAGTCCGAACCTTGGAGCCGTCGTGCTGGTGAGCCTCGGCTGCGAGAGCGTCCGCTCGGAGTGGGTCGCGGACGAGATCCTCCGCAGCGGCCGCCCGGTCGAGCTTGTCGTGCTGCAGAAAGAAGGGGGGCTCGAATCTTCGGTTGAAAAGATCCGTGGGGCGGTCACGAGGCTCTGGGAGAAAATTGAGGCGAAGCCCGTTCCGGTTCCAATTGCAAAGCTTCGCGTGGGGCTCAAGTGCGGCTCCTCGGACACGACCCAGGGGCTTTCGGCCAATCCGGCGATCGGACGTGTCGTGGACACGCTCGTCGCCGCAGGCGCTCGGGTCGTGATCGGCGAGACCACGGAATTCATGGGGGCGGAGCACATTGCGGCTCGCAGGGCTGCCAATCCTCAGGTGGCCCGCTCGATTTTCGAGGCGGTTGCCGCCATGGAGGCGAGGGCTCGCGCGATGGGAGTCGACATGCGCGGCGGTCAGCCCACCCGCGGCAACATCGCGGGCGGCCTCACGACGATCGAGGAGAAGTCCCTGGGGGCCCTGGCAAAGGCGGGTAGCGCCGTCTTCCAGGCCGTTGTCCCCTACGGGGCGGTCTCCGAGGCCCCGGGGCTCACGATGATGGATGCGCCGGGGCGCGAGCCCGAGATGCTCACGGGTCTTGCGGCGGCCGGCTGCAGCGCGATCCTCTTTGCCACCGGCCGCGGAGCGCCGCAGGGCTTTCCCTTCGTTCCGGTCGTCAAGGTGACGGGCAACGCACGGACCTGGAGCCTGATGCGCGAGCACATGGACTGCTCGGTCGCGGGCGTGATCGACGGGGCAGAGCCGCTTGAAGAGGCCGCGCGGCGCGTATTTGACGCGCTGATGCGGACCTGCAGGGGCGAGCCTACCGCGGCCGAACGCTGCGGCTACGTGAACTCGATGAACATTTGGACCACGGGTCCGACGATTTAGCAGTGAGGCTTAAGAATGAGAAATCGGATCTACCTCGCCATCGCTCTGCTCACTTTCAGTTTTTCCATCATCCGCATGGGTTCGAGCCTTGATGCCCTTGCGCACGGCTACGGAAGCCTTGCCGTGGGCGTCCTGATCAGTCTGCTCGCCGCCTTCCCGGCGCTGCTGTCGCTCTCCTGGGGACGCTGGATCGACCGGGAGGGCGAGCGGAAGCCCGTGCTCGTGGCCGGGATTTTCACGCTGCTGGGACTTGTCATCCCTGCGGCGCTTCCGACCGGCAGCTTCGGCCTCGTGCCGCTCGGGCTTGGCTGCTGCTTTGCAGGCATCGGGCTCATGTCGGCTTCGCTCTCGTCGCAGAGGATGATTGGAGCCCTCTCTTCCCCTGAGACGCGGCTTGCCAACTTCGCGTGGCTCGCAACCGCCACCGCCGCCGCGGGCTTTGCCGGCCCGATTGCTGCGGGCTTTGTGATCGACCGCGCGGGCCACCAGGCGGCCTTCGCTCTCGGCGCGGCCGTGGCGCTGCTCGGGCTTGCCGCCACGATCGACCTCTCGCGTCGTCTTCCCCGCGCGCCCGGGAGCAAAGCGAACAAAAAGAAGACAGGGGCGTTCGACCTCTTTCGCCATCCTCCCGTGCGTAACGTTCTCATCATTTCCGCGATGGTGACGATCGCCTGGGACCTGCAGACCTTCGTCTTTCCGGTCTACGGGAACGCCGTCGGGCTCACCGCAACCGAAATCGGCTGGCTCGTGGGAACGTTCTACGCCGCAACCTTTTTCGTGCGCCTTGTGATGCCGTTTGTCTCCGGGCGCGTAAGCGAGTGGCAGTTCATGGTCTTCGTGATGCTGATGGGGGCGGCCGCCTACTTCCTGTTTCCCTTCTTCACCTCGATGCCGCCGCTGCTTGCTTGCGCCTTCGTGCTGGGCACCGGGCTCGGGGCGAGCCAGCCCAACGTGATGAGCCTCCTGCAGACGCAGAGCCCCACGGGACGCACGGGCGAGGCGATCGGGCTGCGCTCGATGCTCACCCAGGCCGGGCATGCAGCGCTGCCACTCGCCTTCGGGGCGCTCGCCTCCGTGGCCGGTGTTTTCTGGATCTTCATGGCGATGGCGGGGTCGCTTGGGGCGGCCGCGCTCTTTGCGCAGACGATAGGCCGCTCGCAGGCCCTGGAGGAGCCAAAGCCCCTTGCGAAGAAATAAGCGGGCATGAAAAAGCCCCGGGGTTTAGGGATAGCAGACCAAAATGGCGCTTTCAGCCCGGGGCTTTTATTGCCGGAAGAGCGGCTCGCGATGCTTTCACCATCCGCGCCTTTTCTCCGGCCTCGAAGTAAGTATCTCATGGCGGGCTTTTTTCCGCCATATAGAAAATCTCTATTGTTTCCGCCGGGTTGACTGTGACATAATTAAAAACTGTGCGCCGCCGGGGCGAGGGCCGTTCCCTTTTCCGGCGGCGTGCTCTTTCCGGCCTTGCGCGCTCAGGTCAGTCCGGATCCCTCGCCTTGAAGTCCAGCGAAAACCAGTTGAACTCCGCTTCCCTCGGGCCCGCAGGCTTCACCCCCAGGCGCCTCGGATCCCCGCCTTCCTTCTCCGCGAGCCAGGCCTTGCGGCACTTGAGCATGTAGTCCGCGTCGAACAGCCACTCGCCGCGCCGGTTGATGCCGACCGGTCGGCAGAAGGCGTACCGGTGCAGCTTCTCAATTTCGGGCCGGGGCAGGTCCAGCAGGTTTTCCAGCCCGCTGGCCGGCACGAGGTCCCCGTTCCAAAGCAGCACCTTGAGCGCCTCGACCGGGTAGAAGCGCCGCTCGATCCAGGAGCCGTTGTAGTCAAGGTATTTTTCATAGCGCACGGGCACGGGCGCGTTTTCATCCTCGAGCCGGTCGGGTAGCGACTGCAGATCCACCCCTTCGTAGTCCGCGTAATACTCCATGAATTCGTCAAGCGTTGCAATGTCCCAGTTGTAGGGAAGTGCCATGTCTTCTTACTCCCAATATTGAAATGAGGGCGTCCGGGCGGCGCAGGGCACGGACGGCGCAAAACAGCGGTAACTTTTCGTGAGCGCGGCGGGATCCTGCCGGCGGAAGCCGGGGCCGCATCGTCCCTTTCCTCTTCACTGCGCCTGCAGCAGTGCGCCGGGTCTTCCGGGGAATCTTGCTTGTTGTCCGGCGGCCTGAATTTCAGCCTAAGTATGCACGAACGGGCGTTTTTTCACAAGGCGCAGGCCCCTTCCTCCGCCCGTGGACCGCGAGATTTCTTGGCTTTCCTGTTTGCTTTATCTTTAGAATGAGGATAGCCTCCTACAGGATTGGCACAGTTTCTCTCCGGGAGTTTTTCATGCCCTCCTTGCGCTTCATCACCGGTTTTTTCGAGCGGTACACCTATCACAGGCTGCTCAACTACAGATTGTCCGCGCAGTTTGTAAAGGATGAGCTCAGGCGAAGCGGCGAGGGGAAAGCCCCGGAGGAGTCCGAGCTCAGAGCCGCGCACGTGCTGCTGAGGGCTTCGGTGCGCCTCACCCGCGGGATTGAGCGCTCCTACAGCCTGCAGCCGCGAGCCGAGAGCCTCCTGATCCAGGAGACCATTGCGCTTACCGGCGCTTTCATCCCGGTCTCCGGTGTGAGCGGTGTGCCGCTTAAGGCGGCGCTCTCGGCGACGATCTGTGCGGAAAACTGGGCTTCCTCCGATCTTTCAGGTGAAGAGAAGGCCAGTCCAAGGGCGACTTCCGAGTACCGGCAGCTGCTGCTCGCAGGGCAGGAAAAGAAAGCTTTCGCGCGCTTTGTTTCCCGCGCGAAAACTGCCTTCGCCGGTACAAGCCTCACGGAGGCTGAGCGCGAGAGCCTGATCGACGCAGCCCTTTGCGACGCGAAGGCACTCGAGCGGATCGCGCGCTGCGCAGTCGCGGCGCTCGAAAAGAAAAATCCCTGAGCCTGAGGGGAAAGACCCCTCCTCCCATTCTTTGGACTAAGCCGGGCTCCGCACGGATCGCGCGGTTTCTCACATCTCGTCATCTATATGGCGGCCAGAAGATTCTTTCTGGCTCCGAGAAAGATGCCTGCCGGCTTAAAGCCTGAGCGGCCCCAGCCTTCAGCTGCTGCGCTTTTCCCATGCGGACTGACGATGCGGGGCCAGAAAATGAGAGCAGAGTCAGAGCAAATGCCAGGAAGGCTTTTCATCATCAATTCGCGAGAATCAAGCCTCTGTCAAGAGCTTTGCGCATAACTTTGCGTGGTTTGAAGTTTAGATTAGGGGAAATGCTTCGAGAATGCAGTTTTTTTGCGCTAGGAGAATGCGTCGGGAGAAAGTGCCGCAGCCACCACAAAAGGCCTCTACTTGAGAGGCGAGCGGCCGCGGCCTTCAGGCGGCGGGAACTCATCGTTTAAGAAAGATGCGGCGTATCCTGCATATTTCGGGCAACAGCTGCGGCCGCTGGAGTGCCTGCCGGCATCAGGGAGGCTGCGCTAACAGGGAGAGAAGCAACTTGGACGCTGTGGACTTTGATGAACCCTTATTCCTCCGCTCGGACCTTACGTCCGGGTGGGGGAAGGGAGGCGGAACTGCGGAGCATTACTGGGTCGACGGAGTTCTGGTGGGCTCTGTGGCCCAGGATAAGTCATCCAGCAGCTGGGGGGATGATGTCCATGCCCCGCGCGGAGAATAACGAAGACGATCTCTTGAGATTTAAAACGCGGAAGGAAGCGAAGCAATGAGTAATGGCGATTTTTATGGCGTGGGTTTCGATGAGCGGCACCGGGGGCGAACAGTCTGCCTCTCGATGTGATCCTGACGGTGAAGATCGATTTGAGAAAGCTCGGCTTGCTGAGCAGCTGGACCGCATAGAGTCCAAGTTGGTTGAGACCCTCTGCCGGGTGAAGAGCATTAAGACGAGGCAGAGCAAGCTCATGGAGCTTCAGGGCCTGGAGCCCATGCATCTTGCTTCGAGCTACAGCAGAAGCCGCAGCAGCGACATCATAGAGGGATGAGGACAGTGATGAAATTCCGGGCCTGCCGCCGTCCGAGTGCGCAGGCTGCCGCGGCAGGCGGCGGAAAGGAGCGTTTCAATGAAAATCGGATTCAGAAAGCCCTCGCTTAAGGCGAGCATCAGCGCGCGGACAACGGGGCGGCTGAAAAGGTCTGTCAAGCGGGCTCTGATTCCCGGGTACGGGAAACGGGGCATGGGTCTCCTGCACCCGAAGAAGGCCCTGTACAACCGGGTCTACAGCCGCACAACCTTCGGGCTACTCGACCTCATCAAGGCGCTTTTCAAGTAAAGCCCGGGCGCCTGCGGCGGAAAAGCCCGCCCGCCAGGACCGCCCGGGCGCTGCCTTAAAGCGAGACGAGGAAGTTGCGGATCATTGCGATCCTCTGCTCGATCGTGTTCACGAGCAGGTACTCGTTCTTCGAATGCGCGCCGCCGCCTGCGGGGCCGCAGCCGTCCACGGCGGGGATGCCGGCCCGCGCCATGTAGCTCGCGTCCGAGCCGCCGCCCGCGTCGGCCCACAGCGGCTCAAATCCCGCTTTGCGGGCAGCCTCGGAGATCTTCTCAACGATAGGACGGCTTAGCTCCGAGTAAGGCATCGCGGGCCTGCTGTGGTCGGTGCGGAGGGTGACGCCGATGTTCTCGCCCCAGCTCTTCGCGGCGAGCGCGCGCATCGCGCGGTCGAGCGCCGCGCCCTGCTCGTCGGTCTTAAAGCGGGTGTCGAAATAGACCTCCGCCGTGTCCGAAATCGAATTCTGAATCGTGCCGCCCTTCACGAGCGTTGCGCACACCGACACCCCAGCGGGCATGTCGTTGAGCTTTACCGCCTCGAGCGTGAAGCGCATCATGGCGAGGTTCGCGTCGCGCCCCTTCTCGGGGTTGTTGCCCGCGTGCGCGGCCCGGCCCGTGAAGTTCACTATGTAGCCTTCGATACCTTTTCTCGAGCGGATGAGCGCGTTGTTCGGGCGCCCCGGCTCGCCGACGAGCGCGCAGGAGGATTTCTTCGCAAGCTCAGAGAGCCACTCGTGGGAGTTCTTCGAGCCCGTCTCCTCGTCGGGGTTGCAGGCGACCGCGATGGAGAGCCGGTCCAGCGTCTCCCGCGGCAGGGTCTTCAGCGCGTAGTAAAAGGCCATGACGCCGCCCTTGCAGTCCATGCAGCCCGGACCCGTGATCCGGTCGCCCTCGAGTCTGAAGGGGCGCTCGGCCGCGGTCCCGTCCGGGAAGACCGTATCGAGGTGGGCGTTGAGAAGGACGTCGTAGTGCGCGGCCCCGGGCTTGTTCACGGCGAGCATCCCGCGCCCGACCTCATCGCCCAGGTCGACGAGCTCAGCCTTGAAGCCGATCGACTCGTAGTGGCGCTGCATGATGCCGGCGGCGCGGGTGACGCCCGCGGCGTTTCCGGTGCCGCTGTCAAAATTCACGATTTCCTTCAGGTCTCGGATGTAGTCTTCGAGCAGTGACATGGTGCCTCCCCCTCCAAAAAAAGGATTTGAATGACTGAGGAGGAGCATACACGTCCGCGCCAATTCCGGGAAAGGAGCCCGGTCGCGAGCGCCGCGCCCGGAGCCGCCCGGCTTGAAAGAATCCTTCTCCTCTGAAGAGCCTTCATTTTTCTCTGGTGGTTCAGGCCGACCTATGGCATATTATGAGTATTAAAAATACATCTTTAAGCTCCTCCCTCAGAAATGAAAGCCAATATCAGAACCAACGGGATGCCCCGCGTCGTCATCGCGGGCATGGGCCTTGGCGGCCTGAGGCTCGCCATGGAGCTGCGCGGCCGCGGCTTCCAGGTCGTGGCGGTCGACAGGAACAATTACAGCCAGTTTCCGCCTCTCATCTACCAGGTAGCTTCGGCCGGCCTTGAGCCGAGCAGCATCTCCTTTCCGCTGCGCCGCCTCTTCCAGGGCTGCCGGGACTGCCTCTTCCGGATGGCGGAGGTCCGCGGGGTTGACCCCGGCGACAAAGTGCTCCTCACCTCAGTGGGCCCGATCGGCTACGACTATCTGGTGCTTGCGATGGGCGGCGAAACGAATTTCTTCGGCCAGGCCGGCATCGAGCGGGAGGCCCTGCCGATGAAGACCGTGGAGGACGCGATGGTGCTGCGCAACCGCATCCTTCTCGCTCTCGAGCGCGCGCAGACCGAGGAGGACCCACAGAAGCGGGAGAGATATCTGAACTTCGTCATCGTGGGCGGCGGCCCCTCGGGGGTGGAGATCGCCGGGGCGCTCGCCGAAATGAAGAAGGACGTCGTGCCGAGGGACTATCCGGACCTTGCCGGACGGATGCACATCCACCTGCTCAATTCGGGCTCGAGGCTGCTCAAGTCGATGGATCCCCTCTCTTCGGCCAGGGCCGAGAAGGACCTCCTGAAGATGGGCGTGCACGTGCACAACGGCTGGCGGGTGACGGACTGCAGAAACGGCGTGGTAAGCGCGGGCGGCGGGACCCTGGAGTCGGCTACCGTGATCTGGGTGAGCGGCATCCGGGCGGCTCCGGTCGGAGGGCTGCCCCTCGAGGCCCTCGGGCGCGGCGGACGCATCATCACCGACCGCTTCTGCCGGGTGAGGAGGATGGAGAACGTCTTTGCGATCGGTGACCAGAGCCAGGTGCAGGGCGACCCCGAATGGAAGGAGGGGCACCCGCAGCTCGCGCAGGCGGCCCTGCAGCAGGCCTCGCTTCTTGCGCGCAACCTCGTGCGGAAGGAAAAGGGCGAGCCCATGCAGCCCTTCGTCTACCGAAATCTCGGCACGATGGCCACGATCGGGCGCAAGCGCGCCGTGGCTGAAATCGGAAGGATGAAGTTCGGGGGGCTGCCGGCCTGGTCGCTGTGGCTTGTCGTGCACCTGCGCCCGATTCTCGGCGTGAAGAACAAGTTCTTCGTGCTCCTGAACTGGATCTGGAACTACTTCACCTACGCCCAGAGCCTGAGGCTGATTCTGCGGCCGAGGCAAAGGCCGCTCGAGGAGCCGGAGGAAAGAAAGCCGCGGGGCGCGGAAGCCGCCCCGGGCAGCGAGGCCTGAAAAAGAAGAGCAGAGCAGAAAGGCCCGGACTGAGGGCGGGAGCGGACTCGCTCCCGCCCGCTGAAAGACCCGGTCCTTCAGAACAGGAGGATGGTGAGGGCGAGCGCGACCGCGAGCCCTGCAAGGCACGGCAGCCAGGTGCGGCGCACGACGGTGAGGGGAGAGACCCCCGCGAAGCCCGCCACGATGATGATGACGCCGGCCACGGGCGAGAGCGGGCGCAGGAACTCGCTCGAGAGCTGCATCATCATCGCGAGCACCGCGGGGTCGCCCCCGAGGCTGCCGGCCACCTGCGGGGCGATCGGTACGAGTCCGGTGAAGGAGGCGACGCCCGAGCCCGTGAGCACGGTGACGATGCCGATCACGGCCGAGACGACGAGGCCCGTTCCGGTCATGCCGAAGCCCGCGCCGCGGGCCGCGTCGATCAGCAGCGACACGAGCCCCGCGTTCTTCAGCCCCGCGGCGAAGAGCGCGGCCACGAAGATGAGGCCCACGACGCTCTGCATCATGTGACCCATGCCCTTGAACATCGCGAAGCCGTCCTTGAAGCACTCGATAAGGTTGCGCCGGCAGGTGAGGTCGACCAGGATCGCGAACACCCATCCCATGAACATCGCTGTCGCGACATCCAGGACAACCGTCTTGTAGACCATTTTGTTGAAGATGAAGAGCATCACGATCGGGGCGATCGGCAACAGCGCGTAGAACCAGGGCTTGCCGGCCGCGCGGTCCGCCTTTTCGGCGACCGTCTTAGGGTCGATTTTCACGAGCAGGCCTCGGGCGGCGTCTCGGCTGTCGTACCAGGACTGCACGAGGACGTGGCAGACTGCGGTGACGAGGATCGCGGGCACCGCGACGGGCAGCTGGTAGTGGATCAGGTACGTCATGGGATCCACCCCGGCGGTGGTGGCCGAGAGCACCGCAATCGCCGAGGACGGGGCGTAGCTGATCACGAGCACCGAGCCGATCACCGCAGCCGCGGCCACTCCCGACACGCCGATGCCGATGAGCAGGGGATAGACCGAGACGGCGAGTAGCATCGCCATGCCTGCCGCGGAGGTGACGACGAGCCCGAGGAGGTTCCCCATCACGAAGACCGCACCTAGGATCAGAAAGGGGTTCGCATGACACTTCTGCAGCGGCCTCATGCACACGCTCACGAGCTTGTCGGTCGCTCCGATTTGGTCCATGTAGGCTGCGAAGCCGCCGGCCACGAGAATGATGAAGCCCGTGGTGGCCGCCTGGTTGCGCGAGAGCGCCGAAAGCAGTGCGAAGAGGTCGAAACCGATGAAGCCCGTGGAGCGGGCTCCCTTGGGCATCAGGTTGTCCAGGCCGCCCAGGATGGCGATAAGGTTGAGCGCGAGGCCCGCAAAGAGCAGCAGGATGTTCACCTGGAGCTTCTTTACGATCCCGACTCCTGTGAGCACCACCACAAGCAGCGCGAGGTAGGGCATGAGTTCGTGCATTGAGTCTCTCCTTTGTTTGAACCGCGGGGGAGGGGCGCTTTGCGGCCCCCTCCTGCTTAGGCACGGGAGAAATGATCGCGGCGGGCGGTTTTTCAAACAATGGCAAAAGACTTAAGAATGATTTGTTTCTTTTGCCAAAAGAGGAGGGAGGGCTTTCAGAGCAGGCCGCAGCCCCGCAGCGCCTCGTCGCGCAGGCGCAGCGTCGCGGTGATTTCCCGGCGGAATTCGTTGATGAAGCTCTTCACGCGCCTGAAGCGCAGGATTTCGGGGCGGGTGTAGATATAGAGGTCGAGCGGCTCGCCTCTCCAGTCCTTGAGGACCGGGACGAGGGAGCCCTTCATGATTTCCCTGTAGCAGTGAATGTCGGCCATGTCGGGCTGGATCCCCGCGCCGATCAGCACGGCGGCCTTCGCGGTCATGACGGTGTTGAAGGAGAGCTCGCGCCCGAAGCGCAGCGGCACCGTGCGGCCGCCGCGGTGCAGCTCGCGCAGCGTTCCGCGCAGGGGGCTGTTGAACCTCACGCCGATGTGGCGGGCGAGCTCTTCGGGGCTCGAGGGCGCGCCGTAGCGCGAGAGGTAGACCGGAGAGGCGCAGGCAATGGTGCGGCCCGTGCCGTAGCGGATCTGCACGAAGTTCGGGTGCGCGGGGTCGGGCCCGAAGGAAATGACGATGTCGAGCGCCCCGGAAGGCGAGGCGAAGCTCACGGGCAGCCCCTGGCTGTACTCGCTTGCCTCGAGGTGGATCTCCGGGTAGCGCCGGGCGAAGTCGACGAGAAAGGGCATCGCGAAGTCCTGCAGCACCGCCTGAGGGATGCCCACCCGGATCGTGCCGCTCATCTGCTCGGTGTCGGTCTGCAGGCCCCGCATCAGCTCGTCGTGCAGCGTGAGCATTTGCTCGGCGGTCTGCAGGGCGAGCCGGCCGCTTTCGGTGAGCGCGAGCGAGTGGCTGCTGCGGTCGAAAAGCGGCGTGCCTCCTACTGCCGATTCGAGCGAGGAGAGCACACGGCTGATCGCGGGCGGGTCCATGCCGAGCGCGGGCGAGGCAGGGGTGATCCCGCCCGCGCGGGCCACGGCCGTGAAGACGCGCCAGCTCTCGAGGTTCATGTCTCTGCGCATAGGGGGAGGCTCCTTGTCGTTGTACGGGTTTGATTTGTCGTTAATGATAATTTATTTTTGCTTCTATTGACCTTCAGCACAAAAGGAAAAGGCCGCATACTGGTACCGCGCTACCCCCTTCGGCGGGGCGGCTTGTTTAACGTATTCAGGAGGATTGACAATGGCGTTAGGTGTTCCTTCAACCGGCGAGGCTGGCAGGCTCTCCGATCTCGAGCCCTGGAGCGGCGAGCCGCCCCGGGACGAGTTTTTCTGGCTCTCGCAGATCAACAAGGCGACTTTCATCGTCAACACCCGGCTGGGGCTGCTTGACCGCTCGAAGGTGCCGGCCTGGTGCCGGGCCCTGAAGCGCGTGATCGCGCAGGCCGCACAGCCCGGTAGCCCGCGGCCCCGGATGTACGTGCGCTACGAGCCGCTGCTTGTGGCCGAGGCCGGGATCGAGGTGACGCTGATGCACGCGGGCCGCTCCTCCCAGGATATGCACGCGACCTTCCAGCGGGCGATGATCCGCGACGAGACGCTTGCGCTGATGAAGGCACTTAACCGCGTGCGCGGGGCGCTGCTGCGGCTCTGCGAGGAAAACCGCGCGACGATCGTCCCCTGCTACACGAACGGCGTGGCCGCTCAGCCCGACAGCCTCGCCCATGCCTGGCTCGGGCACCTTGAGGGCTTCAGACGGGATTTCGACAGCCTGCGGGAGTTCTGGGCACGGCTCAACCTCTCGCCCATGGGCACCACGGTGCTCAACGGCACGCCCTGGCCGCTGGACCGCCGGGCCATGGCTTCGTACCTGGGCTTTGACGGCATTGTGGACAACGCCTACGACGCGGGGCAGATTTCGGCGGTCGACGTACCGGTCGAGGCTGGGCTCAAGCTCGCCGGCCCGCTGCTTCACGTCACCCAGTTCATCCAGGACGTGATGACGCAGTACGCGCAGCCCCGCCCCTGGATTCTCGTGACGAGCACCTACGCCTCCTCGGCCATGCCGCAGAAAAGGAACCCGGGCAGCCTGATCGACGTCCGCCGCGACGCGAACGAGGTCCTCGGCCGCATCTCCTCCATCCTTTTCCGCGCGCACGATCTCGCGCCCGGCATGTACGACGTGAAGGACGAGCAGCTCAACCGCACGATCCTCGCCGACGCCGCGCGTGTGCTCGAGGCCTTCGCCGGGGTGCTGGGGATGCTGCGGGTGAACGCGAAGCGTGCGCTCGAGGAGCTCAATCTCGACTGGACCGCCTCGCAGAACATCGCCGACGTCATGATGCAGCGCTTCGGCATCCCCTTCAGAGAGGGCCACAGGTTTGCAAGCGAACTGGTCACCTACGCGAGGCAGAGGTCGCTCACGCCGTTCACGCTGAGCTACGCCGAAGCGAAGGCGGTCTACGAGGGCATGGTTGAAAAAGAGGGGTTTTCGGGCATTCCCAGGGAGTTTCCTTTCGACGAAAAGGGCTTCAGGGAGACGCTCGACCCCCGCGCGATCGTCGAGGGGCGGCGCACTGAGGGCGGCCCTCAGGCCCCGGAGCTCGAGCGGCTCTCGAAGGGAGCCCGGGAGCGCCTTCTGGCCGACGAGGCCTGGACGGACGGGGTCGAGTCGAAGCTTCAGGCGGCCGAAAACCGGCTGGAGAAAGACTTCACGGCGCTCTGCGCTTAAAAATACGTGGTCAGCCCGAAGAGTTAGTCTGAATATTGAAAGTTCAAATTTTTGCACAAACGCAAACGCCCGCAGTTCATCGAACATACGGGCGCAAGCGCAAAAAGGGAAACCGGTAAGATTAGAAGCACCGACCGCCAACCTAGACTAACCCTTAAAGTTTAGACACTCTGTTTTTGAGTTGAATCTTATCCCAAAGCGCCCGCCATCCGTCGGGCGCTTTCATATTCTGCAGAGTATTCAGCAGGGGTTTTCCAGCCTGTGCGCTTGCTGATGCGCTCCTGGTTGTACCAACGGATCATGTCCGGCAAGGCGTCGATCAGTTCCTGAGCGGTTTTGAATTTCCGCTCCTGCCCGTAGAACAGCTCCACTTTGAGCCTCCCGAAGAAAATCTCGATGATTGCCTTGTCAAGGCAGTTACCCTTGCGGCTCATGCTTTGCCGCATTCCCGTCCGGGCCAGGGCACAGCGGTAAGTGCTGTGCTGGTACTGCCATCCCATGTCGCTGTGCAGCATCGATCCTGCCAGGCTGACGCCGCGCGCATCCATGTTTCGCTTGAAGTCATCGAGCATGGCTTTGATCAGGGACAGGCCCTGGCTGGTGCCGCAGGAAAGCCCGACAATCTCGCGGCTGTACAAGTCCATGATGGGCGAGAGGTACACCCACTGGCCATTGACGCTGAACATCGAGAAGTCGGTGACGAAGCTCCTGTAGGGAGTCGGCGGGTTGAAATCCCGCTTGAGCTCATTGGGAATGCGTAAGTGCGCATCGCCCTTGCAGGAGCTGTACTTGCGCCGGGCAGTCCTGCCGGCGATGCCCATCTCCTTCATCAGCCTGTACACGGTCTTGCGGCCCAGGGAGAGGTCAGTCCCGGCCTTGAGGACATGGGTCAGGCGGTCATACCCGTAGCAGCTCCTGTGGCATTTCCAGGTCTCCAGGATGCCCTGTTTGGCGGTGGCGTACTTGTCCGGGCCAGCGGCAAGCTTCTTCTGGTAGTAAAACGTCTTGACGCTGAAGCCGGCCAGCCTGCACAGCAGGGCCAGCGGATAGTTTCGCCTTAGTTCATCGATCGCTTTCACAATCAGCGCCCGCCGCTGCTTTTGAGTGAGTCGTGGACTAAGGCCTCGAATTTTTTTAACAGGTCAACCCTGCATTCGCGCTCCTCCTTAAATGCCTTGAGCAGGCCTGCCTGCTTCCTGCACAGTTCCTCGAGCTCCTGCCTGGTGGCTCCGGGCTTTATCTCCGGCAGCTTTTTGTCAAGCGGGTCAGGAGCCCGGGACCTGGGATTCTTTGGCCGACGGCCGCGCCGCTCCGGCAGGGGCTTTCCGCTTCTTGCTTTCTTCAAGACGACACTGAGGCTGCCTGTGTTCTTGAAGCCATATTTGATGCAGGCTTGCAACAGCGATAATCCGTTGTCCAGGTCGGAAAAGATGCTCTGAAGCAGCTCCTCAGTGATTTCAGGCGACTTGTAAGCGGGATCGTAGAGCTCGCGGCAGCCGGCCTTCTCAAATGCCACCCAGGAATCCACCTGCGTTGCGGCAATGCCGAAGTGGCGGGCGGCGCGGAGCCGCTGCGCCTACTCGATCCTCACCTTTTCATATAGCGGATTGCGGGCGAGCTCGCCGTCTTTCCGAAACACGGAGCCGGCCTCCTTGTCACCCTGAAGCCAGTAGAGGAACCAGGCGGTCACGTAGCCGTCGGCCTTGTAGAGCATCTCCCCGTGGTCGCTCTCCCTGCGGATGGCCATGACCCTGAAGGGGCTTCGGGTGGAAAGCTCGAAAAGGCGCTGCAGCTCCTGGGGCGGGATGATGATCCGGCTGCCGAAGAATCCGGTGCTCGCGAGGTAGAAGACCGGGACCTGCACTTTCTCGGGGGCATAGGTCCATTTGAGGTTTCTGGCCAGGGGCAGCCCGGTGGGCGATTCGATCGCGGCCGCCTTGTAAAGCTGGCGGCCGGGCTGGACCGTCACGGCGTTGATGGCGCCCACGCCTTCCTGGGAGTGCCCGAAGGCTCCGATCGCCTTCCGGTCGACGCGGCGGTAAAAGACGCTGCCCTTTCTCTCGTTTTCCGCGAGCAGCCAGTCGAGGGCCTTCTGCGCGGACAAGCCCTCCCAGGAGCTCTCGTCCTCGCTGCCGAGGACCATGAAGCCCCAGGAGGCGAAATGCCTCATCATGGGCGCAGCGCTCGAAGCGCGCATGCCGGTCCCGTTGCAGAGGACGAGAACCGAGCGGGCCTTCTCCTTATCAGCGGGGCCGGCCGGATACAAGACGATGTGTTTTCTCCATTTTTCAGGGACCGGATGTTCAAGGCTTGCCGTGGAGAAGGCCCGGGCCGGAGGTATTTCTGCTCCAGGGGCGCCTGCGTCTTCACGGCGGTCTCATACCGGTCGGGAACCGCGGAGCCCAGGGCAGCCCCGGGGGCGGGGAAGAAGGCGAGCAGGCAGCAACGCTCCAGCACCCCCGGCGCAAGCCCCCCTGGCCCGGGCAAAATAAAGAACGAGCGGGGTAGCCGTCCTCCCGATGGATTCTGTTCTTTAAACGCATAAAAAACTCCCCACCGAGGCCCCCTCGAGGCGTGCGGCAGGGAAGCGCCGCGCTTTTTGTGGAAGCAGTGAACCGGGAGCGCGGAAAGCCCGTCGGGGCGAAGCGCTCCCGGGTGCTTTCAAGCCCAGGAAAGCTCAGTGGCAGCCGCAGCTGCACGCGTGAACGGCGTCTTCCCGGTTCTCAAGCTGTCCGGCAAGATAGGCGCTCACGGCGTCGTCGGCCCGGCCCGAGGCTCCGGCCACGAGTTTCGCGCCCGCGGCCTCGACCGCGGCCAAGGCTCCGGTGCCAATTCCGCCACAGAGCACCACGTCGGGTTTCATAGCCGCGAGGTCCGTGGACTTCGCGGTGTGGCCCGTGCCCTGAGAGGCAACAAGTTCCGAGGCCTTCACGGCTCCGTTTTCAACCTCGTAGACCTTAAAGGCCGGGGCGCGGCCGAAATGCTGGAAAATCTCTTCGCCTTCGACAGGAACGGCAATCTTCATGACAAGACTCCTTTTCTAAGCAGGTGATTTCGATAGGGGGATTCTATTCCCGAGACCGCGCCGGCCGGAGCTTTCCTTCGGGCTCGCTTTCCCATAGAAGCGGCTGTTCCGAAGTCACAGGACTGTTACCGGGCGGGTCCCGTCCGCGCTCAAGGGCGGCCTCCGGGCCCGATGGAAAAGGGGCGCTCCGGAAGTATCCGGCGCGCCCCTTTGGGATCTGAGCGGGCGCTCTCATGCGCGCCGGCGCAGGTTCCTTTGCCTTACTTCTTCAGCTGTGAGGTGCGGCTGTAGATGTAGGCCTGCTGGCCAGCGATGTGGCCGAAGGTCACAATGTCGGCCTGGGCGTTGCCGCCGAGACGGTTGCCGCCGTGCACGCCACCGGTCACTTCGCCCGCGGCGAAGAGGCCCGGAATCACATGTCCGTTGGTGTCATAGACCTGGGTTTTCGGGTCGATCTTCACGCCGCCCATCGTGTGGTGCACGGCCGGGGTGATGGTGATCGCGTAGAACGGAGCCTTGTTGAGGGCACGCGGAAGGTTCTCGCGGCCGAACTGCTTGTCGCTCTTAGCGGCCACGGCGGCGCCGTAGTCCTTGAGCGTCGCTTTGAGGGCGGCGGCCGGAACCTTCATCTTGGCGGCGAGCTCATCGAGCGTGTTGGCACTGAGGCAGTACTTCTGCTTGATGTAGCCGTTGGTCGCCTTCAGGGACTTCTGCATGTCAGAGTCGAAGAAGAGCCAGGCGGTCTTGCCGGGCTGCTTGAGGATAGCGGCGGAGACCTTGTCGCGGGTCTCGAGCTCGTTGTAGAAGCGCTTGCCCTCGTTGTTGACGAGGATGGCGCCATTGCCGCGTACAGCCTCGGTGATCATCGTGCCGTCACCCGGAACCACGGTCGGGTGGGTCTGGATTTCGGTCATGTCGATCAGGGCGGCACCTGCCTTTTCTGCCATCTTCAGGCCGTCGCCGGTCGCACCGGGATGGTTCGTGGTGGAGAAGCCCTTGAGGCGGGGCACGTAGGAGGCGACCATCGCGTTGTTCGCGCCGAAGCCGCCGGCCGCGATCACCACGGCCTTCGCGTTGATTGTGTATTCTCCGTCCGGCCCCTTCACGGTGATGCCGGTCACTTTGCCGTTCACCTTGTTGATCGATTCGGCGCGGGTGTTCACGCGGATGTCGATCTTGCGGTTTTCAGCAGCGGTGTAGAGCGTGCGGATCACTTCGGGGCCCACCAGGGCGCCGCCAGTCGGGCGGTGCGTGCGGGGACGGGTCGCGCCGGCCATGAGGCCGACGTCATGGAAGTCGCCGCCCAGGGCGAGCAGCCAGTCGACGGAGTCCTTCGCGTGCTCGGCGAGCGTGCGCACGAGCTCCGGATTGTTTTTCCAGTGACCGCCCTTCATCGTATCGTAGAACATGATTTCAGGGGTGTCGTAGATGCCCTTGGCCTGCTGCAGGGGCGTCGCGGCAGCGTTCAGGCCGCCGGCGGCACGCGTCGTGTTGCCGCCCGGGAAGGCCATCTTCTCGACCACGATCACCTTGGCGCCGAGGTCGTGGGCCTCGACCGCGGAGGCGAGGCCTGCGCCGCCAGCGCCGACCACGACCACGTCGGTGTTCACATTCTGGGCCGCGTTTGCGGTGCCGAAAGCCGCAGCAACGGCTAAAGCAAGAACTATCTTTTTCATCATCTCTCCACTATTGGAGGCGGCCTCTTTGCAGCGAAAGAGCACGCCGGTTGAAATCTGCCTCTGTGCCCCTGCGGGTACAGTGCGCAAACTGAAACAGGTGTGATTATAGAGAAGAGTGCGGGCTTAAAAATACTGCTAAATAGGTATTCATAGAAATTTACATTTATAACCGCTCCATCAGGATGACCGTCATCTAACTATATAGAGATAAAAGAGAAAAAATGGATAAAAGCATGTTGCGTAAAAACAACACTTTCTTTGTTTGCAATTAATAAGTGGGTATGATCCAAATGTTTCCAGGGCTGTCCTTCTTAGCGGTGGTCCTGGTTGCGATCGACAAGTTTTACAGATCATCACGAAGGAGAAAAAATGAAAAAGTCTCTCGTTGCGGTCGTCCTTGCGGGCGCTTTCGCCGCTTCGGCCTACGCTGCCCCCTCGGTCACGCTCTACGGCCTGATTGACACGGGCGTGAACTACACTCACTATCGCGCCGACGACGGCACGGACTCCACCGATACCTTCTCGATGAAGGGCGGCCAGGCCGCGGGCTCCCGCTGGGGCCTGCGCGGTTCCGAGGACCTCGGCAACGGCGTGAAGGTGGGTTTCACGCTTGAGTCGGGCATGAACTCCGACGACGGCACGCAGACTATGAGCCGTCTCTTCGGCCGTGAAGCCTCCGTGAACGTCTCGGGCTCCTACGGCACGCTCTACGCCGGGCGCCTGGGCAAGGTGACGAGCACCGCGGGCTCCATCGCCATGGGCTCTGCGGTCACCCCGTTTGGCGTCCTCTACGGCGACGCGGGCGTTGAGTACTTCACCGGCACCGACTGGGGCCGCACCGACAACACGATCGCCTATCGCACCCCTGCGGTCGGCGGCCTGAGCCTCACGGCCGAGTACTCCTTCAAGACCGATCAGGTCTCCAACACAACCGGTGTTGAGAACAAGGCCTCTGCCGACCGCTACGCGGCCCTCGGCCTCAACTACAAGGCCGGCGCCTTCAACGGCGTGCTGCTCGCTGACTACACGATGTGGAAGAACAGCGGCGACACCGCCAACACTGACAACGGCTACAGCATACTGCTTGGCGGCAACTACAACTTCGGTTTCATGACCCTCTACGCACAGGCCAACTACTTCGACAACCAGGCGAACGTGCGCAAGGGCCTCGCCAACCTCACGCTGGGCGACCTGAAGCACACCGCCACGCTCGCCAATGAGGGTTACGAAGGCTGGGGCGTGTCGGTCGGAGCCAAGGTGCCCGCCTTCGGCGGCAACTTCCTCGCGCAGGTGGGCTACCGCGATGCCGAGGCTGTGAAGGGCGACGAAGAGTACAAGCGCTTTGGCGTGGGCCTGGCCTACACCTATCCGTTCTCGAAGCGCACCAATGTCTACGGTGCTGCGACCTACGCTCAGGAAAAGGACGATCTGAAGGATCAGACCCCGAGCGCGACCTCCGTCATGGTGGGCCTGGTGCACCGCTTCTAATGGGGGCGTAAAGCCTGCCGCGAGGCAGGGGAACGAAAGGAAATTCTTCCGGCCGTTCCCCGCCTGAGGGCTTCCGAAAGACTGAAAGAGCCGCCTCTCCCTTCCGGGGAAGGCGGCTCTTTCACTGACCGGGATCCGGGATGAGCGCAGTTTTCAGAGGCTTGCGATCTTGCCCGCGAACCCGAGGAAAAGGGAGCCCTCGAGGGCGCTGCCCAGCCGGCCGAGTCCGGGGCGGCCGGCGACCATTCGGCTGATCCTCGAGCCTGCGAAGGCGAGGCTGCTCATGTAGAGCACGCTGAAGGCCTCGAGGATCGAGGCGAGCACGAGGTAGGGCACCCAGGGCCTCGGATAGGCCGGGTCGATGAACTGGACGAAAAACGAGACGTAAAAGAGGATCGCCTTCGGGTTCGTGACGGAAAGAAGGAGCGCGGTCCGGAAGGGCGGCTGTCCCTCGGAGGCGGTGGCGGAGCCCTTCTGCGGCGCGCGGCCGCACCGCGGGAGGGTCCTCGCGAGCGCGCCAAGCCCCAGCCAGGCGAGGTAGCCCGCGCCCGCGAACCGCACTGCCGTGAAAAGCGCGGGGTGGGCCTGCAGGATCGAGGCGATTCCGAGGAACGCGCAGGCGATGAGGATGGCATCGCCAAGAAAGACCGCGCAGGCGGCCTTCATCGCACGCGCAGTGCCGCCCTGGACGCTCGTCCTCAGCACGAAAAGGGAATTGGGGCCTGGCATGAGCACCAGGACGAGCGCGCCCAGCGCATAGGTCCAGAGGTTGACGACGCCGAGGTTTTCAAGCATGGGACAGGACTCCTCGCGGCCCGAAGGGCGGCCTTTTCTTTGTTTTGGCTCAACCCCGCGGACAATAAAAAAGCGGATTCGGTTTCTTGCCCGTCCGCTTTTCATGGTCAGGCTCTTCGCTCCTTTCTTACGCATTCATCAGAAGAAGAGCTGCCGGCACGGTTCGCGGGCGGGATCTCTTGGGACTGAATGCATTCAAAAGAGGGAAAGACCTGCTTTTTCCTGTCTTCCAATCTGACGCGCTTTTCAGGCCGCGTGCGGCCTGAGCGCAACGGGATTATATTCAAACTTCTGTTTTTTTGTCTTTCTGCCGCTGCGTAAAAAAGGACGGGCATAAATGGACAGCCTTTATTTCAATGCGAGGGTTTTCACCGGCGAGGGGCCGGACAAGTTCGCGGACGCCTTCCGGATCAAGAACGGGCGCTTCGCCTGGGTGGGCAGGTTCGAAGGCGCGCCTGAGCCCGGCGCGGTGGATCTTGGGGGAGCCGCGGTGGTGCCGGGCTTCATCGAGGCGCACACGCACCCGCTTCTCGTCGCACAGACGATTCACGCGGTGCCCTGCACGATTCCCGCGGTTCACAGCATCGCCGAGATCCTCGAGGCGCTCAGGAAGCATCCGAACTTCGGGCGCGGCCCGAATGACTGGATCATGGGCTGGGGACACGACGAGAGCAAGCTCGCCGAGCACAGGACGCCCACGCGCCACGACCTGGACCGTGTGAGCACCACCCAGCCCGTCTACCTGCTGCGCTCCGACGTGCACTCCGGGGTCTGCAACACGCGGGCGCTTGAGATTGCCGGCATCACGCGCGACACTCCCGATCCCCAGGGCGGGAAAATCGGGCACGACCCCGACGGGGAGCCGAACGGCGTCTTCACCGAGCTCGCCGCAAACCGCCTGATCCAGCGCGCGATCGAGCGCCCGGACTTTGAAAACGCCGTGCGCGCGATGGCCGAGTGCGGGCCGCACTACCGGGAGCGCGGCTATGCGGCGATCACCGAGATGATGGCGAAAACCGGAGGCGAGACCGACACGCTGCGCGTCTTCCGGGCGGCCGCCCTCCGGGGCCTTTATCCGCAGGCGGGGCTCTACCGCATCTGGACGGGCGGCGACGATCCCCGCGGGATGCCCGACCTCACGGAGGATGAAAAGACCGGCCGGGTCCGCGTGGAGGGCATCAAGCTTTTCGCCGACGGCTCCATTTCCGGGCAGACCGCCTGGGTGGACGAGCCCTACAAGGGAAGCTCCTCGCACGGCATGTGCACGCTCGAGCTCCCGGTCCTCGCGGCGGCGGTTGACTATGCGAGGCGCAACGGCATCCAGGTCTCGATCCACGTGATGGGCGACCTCTCCATCCAGAGGATCGTCGATTTCTTCGAGGGGCAGACCGGGTGGCTCACCAGCGTGCCCAGCGTTCGCCTTGAGCACGTCTCCCTCATCACGAAGCGCCAGCTCGAGCAGATCCGCCGTCAGGCCGTGAACTATGGCCTCACCACGCAGATCATCTTCGCTTTCGCCGAGTACGAGGGCTACGAGCAGGCGCTCGTCCCCGAGGTGTTTGCGCGCATGTACCCGGTGCGCTCGCTCGTAGAGAGCGGCGTGCCCTTCGCGCTCTCCTCCGACGCGCCGGCCACCACCTGGATGGATCCGGAGAACGTGTTCGTGTCGGTGAAGGCCGCGGTGCTGCGCCGGACCTACAACGGCGTCTCAATCAACCCGCAGCAGGCGGTTTCCGTGGGCGAAGCGCTCTACCGCTACACGGGCGGGGCCTCGAAGCTACTCGCCTTCGAGACTCCGGTGGGCATGATCGCCCCGGGGTTCGAGGCGAACTTCAGCGTGCTCTCGGACGATCCCTTTGCGATCGCGCCGGAGGCCCTCGACTCGGTCCGGATCGCCTCCTTCTACCACGCGGGAAGGCTCGTTTACACCGAGGGCTGAGAAGCGGGAAGCGGAAAGAGGCTCTCCTCTTAGGCCCGACCGGGCGGCATGCCGCCCGGCCGGGTTTTCGCACCCGTCCCGGTGTTTTTAAAAGGCCGCCTTCCGGGGGAGGATCTTCTTCTGGTGGTGCCAGTAGAGGGCGCAGAGCGCCACGGTGGTCGCGATCCAGCTGATGGGGTAGACCGTCATCAGCGTTTCAAAGGTGGGCGAAGCGGCGAACGCGGTGTAGACCCAGATCACGCGGATGCTGCAGATCAGCACCAGGGTGATCACGGCGGGAGGCAGCGAATACCCGTAGCCCCTCATTGCGTCCGAGACCGTTTCCATGATGACGTTCACGGGCTCCAGGGTCACGACGTAGAGGATTCTCACGAAGCCCAGCGCGATCACCGCTTCGCTCGTCGTGAAAAGCGAAAGCAGCTCGCGCCCTGCCGCGAGCACGACCCCGATCAGCAGGAACGTCACCGCGAAGTTGAGCAGCATCGACACCCAGGTCGCGCGCCGGCAGCGCTCGGGGTTCCCCGCGCCATAGTTCTGGCTCACGAAGGTCGTGGCCGAAAGTCCGAAGGCGTTGATGAAGCAGTAGATGTTGATTTCGATCGTGAAGCCCGCCACTGACCCCGCCATCGCGTCCGGCCCCAGGCTGTTGATCGCCGACTGAATGACGAGGTTTGAGAGCGAAAAGACCATGCTCTGGACGGCGGCGGGCATCCCGATGCGGAAGATCGTCCGGGCGCTGCGCCGGTTGGACGCAAAGAGCTTTTTGCGCTCGATCCTCAGGGGGCCCTCGACCTTCGTGAGCTTCACGTAGAGGATCGAAGCGGCAAGGAGGTTCGAGAGCACAGTGGCAAGCGCGACGCCCCCGACGTCAAGCCCGAGCGCGAGCACGAAAAAGAGGTTTCCCGCGATGTTGAAGAGGCTGCCCGCGATGAGGGCGTAAAGGGGGGTGCGGGTGTCGCCGGTGCTCCGGTAGATGGCGGCCAGGAAGTTGTAGACCGCAACGAAGGGCAGCCCGAGCACCAGGACCCGAAGGTACGTTTCCGAATACGCGGCGACCGAGGCGGGGACTCCGAGAAGCGACGTGAAAGGGCCGGCCAGCGCTTCGCCCAGCGCGAGGGTCGCGAGTCCGTACCTCACCGCCTGGGTGAGGGCCGTGTGAACGGCCGTGTTCGCCTCCTCGGGGCTGCCCATCCCGATGAAGCGCGCGACGACGACGTTCGCCCCCAGGGCAAGTCCCATGAAGAGGCTCACGATGAGGCCGATCACCGGCACGTTGTTGCCGACCGCGGCCATCGCCTCGCTCGAGACGAAGCGCCCGAGCACGACCACGTCCGCGGTGTTGAAGAGCTGCTGCATGACTCCGGTGAAGGCAAGCGGCAGGGCAAAAATAAAGATTTTGTCCCAGAGTGTCCCGTGCAGCATGTCGATGTCGCGTTTGTTTGACGCCATTGCGGGCCCTCCGTGAGCGAAAAAAATAATTTTACGGCCGCTGGAAGCCGCCTTTTTGTCTGAAACGTCCGCCAGGAGAGCCCCTGGCGCTTAGGCCCTCAGGCCGCAGGCCTCTTCAGAAAGAGGCTGAGGTAGCCCGGCTCCGATTCGAAGTGAAGCCGCCGGCCGTCCGCGGGATGCTCGAACTCGATTTCCGCCATGTGCAGGCACAGCGGCCGCCCGGAGCGCAGCAGAAGCGCCCCCTGTGAGCCGTAGATTGAGTCGCCCTCGATCGGGCAGCCGAGTCCCGCGGGGTGCGCGCAGTGGATCCGCAGCTGGTGCGTGCGCCCGGTCTTGGGAAAGAGGTCCACCAGCGCCCTGACCCGCCGGTCCGCGCACTCGAGGACCGACGCGGTCTCAAAGCGCGTTGCGGCCTCCTTGCCCCCGGTCGCAGGGGGAAGCACGATGTGGCGCGGGAGGTCCATCGCGTCGGCCGCGAGCGGCAGGGCGACCGTCCCGCGGCTTTGCGCGGGCACCCCTTCGAGCAGCGCCCTGTAGCGCTTGCACACCCGGTGCTCCCGAAAGGCGCGTCCGAGCGCCGAGGCCGCTTCGAGATTCCTCGCGAAAAGGAGGATCCCGGAGGTCTCCATGTCGAGCCGGTGCACGGCAAAAAGCGACCCGAAGCGTTTTTCAAGCAGTCCCTTCGCGCTCCAGACCTCGCGCGTGCCGGGCACCGAGGGGAGGCCCGAGGGCTTGTTCACGACGACGAGGTCCTGGTCCTCGTAGAGCACGGGCAGCTCCATCGGCTCAGGGCACAGAGGCCGCTCGGAGCCGGCCCTGCAGCCTTCGAGCAGAAACCTCACCAGGGGCGCGGTGGTGCGGGCGGGAGGATAGAAGGCTCCGGGCCAGCGGATCTCCTGGGGCGACGGGGTCCCGATGAACCACTCGGCGCTCGCCTCCGGCTCCCAGTCCTGGAAGGAGCGGTTGCGCTCGAGAAGCAGCTGCACGGTAGGGGAGGAAAGCGCCCGGCAGAAGGCCTCCCGCCACTGATCCGCGTGGCGCGAGGACAGGGGCTGCGCTCGGGTGCCGAGAAAGCGCCTGCAAAGCTGCACGAGGTCGGCCTTTTCACCGCGCCCGTTCGTGAGGAGCACGTGCGGCATCGCGGGTTCCGTGCGCTCGGGCCAGAGCCGGCTCCCGTCAATCTCCTCCCAGCGCCCGGGGGTGCCCTCCAGGGGCTCGAAGGCAAAGCGGTACAGGCAGTCGGCTCCTCGGCGCAGCACCAGTACCCCGGCTCGCCCGCGAAAGCTCGCGGGGGCGGGGGCAAGCCGGGAGGCCGCCCTAGCCTCCGGGGCCGGGGGCTCGCAGAAAGGAAAGCCGATCACGCGTCCTCCGGGAGTCTGAAGGTGATGAAGCCGTGGCCCGAGGCGGGCAGGAAACGGCCGGTGAAGTCCTGAACGGAGAGCTTCAGGCTGCATCCGTTGTCGCAGGGGTGGCAGTCGATGAAGGGCTCGCGAAGGATCGATTCCTCGATGACGAGCCGCACGCGCGGGCCCCGGTCGAAGATGAGGCCGAGCGGCCCCACGGAGCCTGGAAAGGCGTGAAGTAGCTCTTCGATCTCTTCCGGGGCGGCAAAGGAGAGGTGCCCGGTGCCAAGCTGCCGGGCGACTGCGCCCGAGGGAAAGCGGCGCGCGCCCGGGATCATGAAGAGAAAGAACTCCCCCTTCCTGTTTTTAAAAAGGAGGTTCTTGCAGCAGAACGACCCCAGGCGGCGCGCGATCTCAAGCCCTTCCTGGGCAGTGTGGATCGGCTCGTAGTCGAGCCGCTCAAAGGGGATGCCTGCCTGCTCTAAAAAGCTGATTACGGCCTGCTGGTTTGCCCTCGTGTCCATGGCCGGAGTTCCAAGTTGTCCGCTCATCATTTGTCGTTCACTTCAAGCCGCAGCACGTCGGGCCGCGCGTAGTGCCCGAAGGGATCGGCCACGCAGCTGCCGCCTCTGCAGACCGTCTCGGGCAGGGCCTGCAGGGCCTCCCGCTCCTCGAGGTCCGAGGGGTAGTCGGACTTCCGGAAGAACTGGTCGCAGTTGATCACGTAGCAGCACCCCTCGAGCGCGAAGAACACGTTGTTGTAGAGGGTCTCGGTCACAGCGTCGCGCTCCCAGATCCCGACGCTCATCCAGGCGCGGGCGGAGCGAGCCGCCTCGCCCAAAAGTTTCGTTTCGGGCCCGGGCACAAGGACCGAGTTCTTCGCGTAGCGCAGCCAGTCCCTCCGCCCCGGTTCCTTTCGGCTTCTCACCGTGAAGCCGAAGGTCATGCCGTAGGGATAGCCCGGCACGATGAGTTCCGGGAGCACGATGAGGTCGGGCTTTTCCTTCGCGGCCTCGGCGATCAGGTCCGCGCACTTGCGCGCCGAGGCCTCTTTGTCAAAAAGCACGGGGGCGCACTGGATGACCGCGGCGCGACAGTTTTTCTTCAGATCCTTCAAGGGGGCTCCTTCTGCAAAAAAAGGAATTGCGGAACCATCAGATTATCGCCCCGGGGCGTCCGCCGGGGAAAAAAGGGCGCCTGTCAGTGCGCCAGGCCTTCGGGGAGCGGGGGAGTGAAGGTCCTGAAGGGAAAGTCCTGCTCGCGGCAGCGGCAGACTTCGACATCGAAGGCCGAGGCTGTGTTCCCGCAGGCGAGCGCCGAGGTGGGGACGTCCTCCGTGAGCGTGTTGGAGGAGCCGTGGAGGTCGACAAGCTCGTCGCCGATCCACTCCGGCTCGAACCACGCGCCATGCGCGAGCGCGACGGTGCCCTGCATCACATCCTCCGTGACCGAGGCCCGGGCGACAAGGGCGCCGCGGGGGCTGCGGGCGAGCACGAGGTCGCCCTGGGCGATTGCGCGGGCGGAGGCGTCCCGAGGGTTGATCCGCAGCCACTCGGGGTCCGCGGGCCCCCGGTCCTTTCTCGGGCAGGGATCGAGCTGGCTGTGCAGCCTGAAGCGGCTCTTCGGGCTCACAAGCCGCAGCGGAAAGCGGCTTCGCACGCGCGGATCCCCCGGGGCAGGATCGAGCCAGGCGGGGTGCGGCGGGCAGTCCCTGTAGCCAAAGGAGGCGATCTTTTCCGAAAATAGCTCGATGCGCCCGGAAGGCGTGGGCAGCGGGTGCTTGTCCGGATCCGAGCGGAAGTCGGCGAAGTCGACGAAGTCCCGGGCCTCCTCCGGGACCGGGAAGGGGACCCAGCCCTTCTCCCAGAACTCGTCAAACGAGGGGAGGGTGAGCCCGTTTCCGCGGGCCCGGTCGGCCGCCTCTCCGTAAAGCCGTCGAAGCCACCCGTCTTCGTCCAGACCTTCGGTGAATGCCTCTCCCACGCCCAGTCTTTTCGCGAGCTCGGAGAAAATCCAGTAGTCGGTGCGCGAGCCGTACATTGGGGGGATGATCCGGTGCATCGCGGAGATCCCGTCCCTCGAGTACTCGCCCACGCCCGAAATGTCGTTTCTCTCAAGGAACGTGCAGGCGGGCAGCACTAGGTCGGCCATCCTCGCGGTCGCGCTCCAGTGCGTGTCGCAGACGATCACGGCCTCAATCTGCTGGGAGCGCCAGGCGTGGTAGAGCCCGAACGAGTCGGGCTGGTGCGCGAAGGGGTTGCCCCCGCCCCAGAGCATGAGCCTCAGCATGGGGTAGGTGCAGCTCCTCCCGTTGAAGTCGATCGTGCGGCCCGGGTGCCGGAGGCAGTCGGCGAAGCGTGCGACCGGGATCACGGGGCAGACCGCGGCGCTGTCTGGCAGCGGGAGGTTCTCCACATAGGGGCCGCGGGTGGCCGGCGCGCCGCCCCTTCCCGTATGGTGCTCGCCCGAGACGCCTCCGCCCGGCAGCCCCATCTGCCCCAGAAAGGCGGCGAGCGCGAAGCCCGCCCAGTGGAACTGCTCGCCAAAGCGCGCCCGCTGCGGGCCCCAGCCCAGCATCAGGAAAGTTCTGTTGGCGGCGAGCTCGCGGGCAAACCGCACGATCGTCTGCGCGGGCAGGCCGCAGATCGGCTCGGCCCAGCCCGGGGTCTTCGCACAGCCGTCTTCGCGCCCCCGGATGTAGTCGAGGAAAGCCTCAAGCCCGTGGACGTGGGTCCGGAGGAAATCCCGGTCGCAGAGGTTCTCCTGGTCGAGCACGTGGATCATTGCGAGCATCAGCGCGGCGTCGGTTCCGGGCCTGACGGGCAGCCACTCGGAGCGGAAGCGCTGGGCCGAGAGCGGCCGCACCGGGTTCACGGCGAAGGTGCGCAGGGCCCCGGAGCGCGCCTTTTCCTCGAGAGCGCACCAGGCGGATTCGGAGGAGTGGACCGTTGAAAACCAGTCGATGTCGTTCGTGATCTCGGGGTCCGCTCCCCAGAAGACGAGCCGCTCGGTGCAGCGGGCGATCACCTCGAGGCTCTGCGGCTGCGGGTGCTTCAGACCCACCGCATAGGGAAGGATCTTCCGCATCGCGGCGTTCGAGTAGTTATTCTCGCCCCTCACGTACCCGCCCCGCAGGGCGAGCATCCGCCGGATGAGGGCGGCCGGGGCGTGCAGCGCCCCCGAGGATTTCCAGCCGTAGGAGTGCCCGAAGACGGCCGAGGGTCCGTAGAGGTCGTAGATCCGGTTGATCTCGGAGCCGGCGAGGTCGAGCGCCTCCTGCCAGGACAGGCTCACCCAGCGGTCCTCGCCCCGCAGGTGGGTGTGGCCGGCCCGCTTCTCAAGAAAGGAAGCCCGCGCTGCGGGCGTACGGATCCGGTTGTCCAGAAAAGGCAGCTCCGTGACCGCCTGCAGGTTGGAAATGCCGCGCAGGTCCTCTTCGAGGGCCCGGGCGGCGATTTTCCCCGACTGCGGCCAGGCGCGGAAAACACCCCAGTGCGAGGCGGTGGTCAGTCCCTGTGAAATAGGCTCGTGAGTGCTCATGGTCGCTTGCTCGTATTCGGGCTTTATTTTCCGTCATTCATGAAGCTCGTGCGCGCTCCGGAGCTCTCATCTCCCGCGGAAGAACTCGGACTGGCCAGCCAGGCGGGAGGAGATTGAATGCTTGCACAATAGTCAATATTTAAATTTTTATTTTTACATTTATTTGTAGATCAAGCCGTTTGTTTACAGGGGTTTGAAAAGAAATTAACGAAATGTTGAGAAAATAGAAAAGATCTTTTTGTTATTTTGCAAATATGGCAGTGAATTTCTCTCTGTTTTCTCAGCCTGATGCGCCGGAAAATTTTCCCCATGCAGGACGGGGCTGCCGCAGGGAACGGGCAGCCTGAAATTTAAAATGATTTTTTAAGGAGAGAAGTTCATGATGTTCCGCGCAAAACCTGTTTTAGTGGCCTGCGCAACCGTTGTGCTGTCTCTGGCGACCGGGACCGCAGCCTATGCGGCCGGCGGCTCCTCAGGAGCTCAGGTGCGTTATGCCAAGCAGGGGCAGATCGGTGAAGTCGTCACCAACCCCTATAAGATCGCTCCTCTCACCGCAATCATCAAGAACGGGGGATACCAGCTCACCGGCGTCACCGTGAGGATTGTGCCCAAGCCGAACGGCTCCGAGATCAAGTACATGGTGGATGACTCTGAACTGCGCACGCACGGCGGAATCCCGGTCTTCGGGCTCTATCCGGACTATGTGAACACGGTCGAGGTCTCCTACACCCGGATTTCGGAGACCGGAGAGAGGAAGGCAATTTCCGAGAAATACACCCTTTACGCTCCGCCGGTCAACACGGAAGTAAACGGCACGGTCAGCATGAAGTCCACAATGTTCAAGACCTGCGTCGTCAAGAGCGATCCCAAGTTCAAGGACCGGCTCTATCTGGTGAACAATCTCCTGGTGTCTCCCCCGAAGGGATCCCGGGTGATCTGGAACAACCCCGCGGGCGGTGCCCTGGAATGGTCCTTCTATCCGCAGAATGCCATCATTGACGCCTCGGGAGAGGTGCGCTGGTACCTCAATCCGGACAGCATCTATGATATGGCGAGCGTGTACCATGCCGGGGTCATGATGGGGTTCCAGCAGGGCAAGGACGGGGCCCTTACCTGGGGCTACGGACAGCGCTACGTGAAGTACGACATTATGGGACGCAAGATTTTCAACCGTCGCCTGCCGATCAGCTACAACGATTTCTCCCACTCCATGGACCAGGCGCAGAACGGTCATTACTTCCTGCGCGTTGCGAGCAGCGACGTGAAGCGCGCCGACGGCAAGAACGTGAGGAGCGTGCGCGACGTGATCACGGAGCTCTCTGCGGACGGCCGGGTGGTGGACGAATGGCGTCTGTTTGATATTCTCGACCCCTATCGTTCTATCGTGATCAAGTCGCTTGACCAGGGTGCGGTCTGCCTCAATTTGGACGCCAATGCGGCCGGTAAGACGCTCTCCGCCAAGGATCTCGCGGAGCAGGACAAGAGCGATAAGTGGGGCGACATCACCGGGGTCGGCATCGGCCGCAACTGGGCGCACGTGAACTCCGTCGACTATGATCCGACGGATGACTCCATCATCATTTCGTCGCGTCACCAGTCCGCTATCGTCAAGATTGGCCGCGATAAGAAGGTGAAGTGGATTCTCGGCGCGCCCGACGGCTGGAAGCCCGAGCTCGCGCGTCTCACCCTTACGCCGGTCGATAAGGACGGCAAGCCGCTCAAGTGTGAGCACGGGGCCTGTGAGAACACAGATTTCGACTGGACCTGGACCCAGCACACGGCCTTCCGCATCGATGAGAAGTCCGACAAGCGGTTCATCTATCTTTCTGTGTTCGACAACGGCGACGGACGCCATTTCGAGCAGCCAGCCCTGGCCGACATGAAGTACAGCCGCGCCGTCATCTACAAGATCGATCAGCAGAAGAGGACGGTTCAGCAGCTTTGGGAATACGGCAAGGAGCTGGGCCACAAGTGGTACAGCCCGGTGACTTCACTGGTGCAGTACGAGGCGGACAAGGACTCCATCATGGTCTATTCCGCCACGCCGGAGATGAAGCTTGAGCACGGAAAGGCCGTTGGCGCGCCTAATCCGTATCTGATGGAATTCAACTACGGCTCCAAGACCCCCGCGTTCGAGATCCGGATCCTCGGCTCCATGGGATACCAAGCGATGCCTTTCCGCATCCAGAAGGCCTTCCACCACACGGACGGAAACCTCTGAGTTTCGCTTTGGGCAGGAGCTGGCGCAAGGCAGGCTCCTCCCACCTGAGCAAACCGATTCCGAACGAAAAAAACAGCGCTGCAACTTGGTCTGCAGCGCTGCTTTTTTCAGTGGTGCGCCCAGCAGCGCACGTGTGACCAGTGGTGAAAGTCCACCGTCCGTCCGATCGAGGGAAGGACTAGCGACTCGGCAGAGTCAGGGAGGTAACAAACTGATGAAGGAAGCCGATAGCAAAACGTCAGCCTGACGAACAGGAACTGGATATGAGGCGACGACTCCGGGAGAGCAGGCCACATTCTGTTAACCCCATATCGATACGGAAGGAGCCGGCGTAGATCCAGCAGGCAGGACGCAAAGCGCATGTGTGAGACCTGGGGAGATCCTTGACGATGCCGCAGGGCTACCGCGGTCGAGAGTGTAGTTTCCTGAAATAGGTTGACTACTTTTGCCTCTTAACCCTTAAAAAGTTTGACTCGGTTAAGTTGCTAAAACGGAAGAAAGTTGACTTCTTTCTCCTAACCCCGAAATAAGTTGACTGCCGTCGCCTTATTCCTTTCGGAGGTTGACTGCCAAAGTGCCGACTGTACTAACCCTGCCGGCACGAATCCGAAAGTAAACATATCTCAGGGTTATTGCAAGCGTCGCGCTGATTTTTCAAGTGCATCTCCCTGCGGCTGGTCCACCGTTTAGGAATATCTCCAACGTTGCCCGCAGCATCTCTTGGTGTCTTCGTGTCTACGCTCATGCGAGGACGCTCCTCGTTGTAGAACCTGACGGCCTTCTCAACCGCCTTCGTTACTTCCTGGATGGATTCGAACCGGACGCCCTTCAGGAGCTCGTTCTTCATCGTGTTATTGATGCGTTCCGCCTGTGCGTTGTCCTTTGGATCGCCGGGTTCAGAAGCCGGCCGTCGTGCCCCAGCGCCTTGACCTTGCGGACGAAAGCAGTGGCTCCCGCCGCAGACTTCCATCAGCACAACGGCGCGGAGCATGTTTGAGAGCATCTCAAGCAGTTTCCTGTGTGGGATGCGGGGGCGTCTCAGCACCATCTTCCAGTCCTTGTCGCAGCCGACGACATCGCAATGGCTTTTGGCAAGATCAATGCCGATGACAACAGCGGGGTTGCCTGAGAAGGTAGAAGTCATGGTGGAGCGCTCCTCTTTTGGGGATAACTCAGTTATAACCCCGGGCTGGGTTATCTTCTGAGAAACAAGGGCGCTCCTTTTGCTTTCTAATGAAGGTTTCATGATGGATGGTCGCTGAATAATGCTCCGCTGCAGGGGCTGACCATCCCATTACAGGCCGCGAGACCTGCCTGCCAGACCGGTGCGGACGATGGTGTGAGAGGACGGCGGGTTAACCGCCCGCCTCCTGCTCGATTTGGAGCGCCGCTTCAAGCCGAGGGACTGCGGGAGGCTTGCTCTGTTTTTTCGGCCTCCGGCGCCGGCCCGTAGTTTTCTCGGGCTTTTCCGATGATCAGGCTTCTGAGCCAGACATTTTCCGGGTTGCCGCTGCTGCGCCGCGACCAGATGAGATTGGGCGTGAACGGGGGGCAGATGGAGTCTGGCAGCTCGAAGCTGATGAGCCCGGGAATTCTTTCCCAGTATTTCACCGACGACTCGGGCACCCAGTCGATGTAGTTCGTGTCAAGCAGCACGGCGGGCGAAGAGTTCAGGTAGGGAAAGCTCAGGTGGCAGGGGGCTGCCTCGGGCTTGAAAATTTTGGCCTGAGGGGTGAGGTTGGTGTAGGCCTGCGGCCATTGGATAATTTTATCAATCGTGAGGCTGGAAACCCCGTTGCGGATCAGATCGAGCGCAAGGGGATGACCTCGACGCATCATGATGTGTTTCTTGATTCTGGCCAGGGGCAGGGAGGCGAGGTCTGCGGCCGCGGGCACCCGGGGCATGATGGCGAGATCAGCCCGTCCCTCCCGGAGAAACTCCCCCAATTTGTCAGGGCTGAGGTTGAGAATCTCGAAGCTCGCCCTCGGAGCCTGCTGGTTAATGTCGTGGAGGGCTGGGGCAATGAAGGCGATGAAGCCGTTGTCGGCCGTCATGATGCGGAAGGTCTTCTGGATTTTCGAGGGATCGAAGTCGTCCTTATCCGTGAGCGCCTGCAGCCTGGCCAGAAGCGGGGCGAGCTCCTCCTCGAGCTCGCTCATCCGATCGGTGGGAATCATGTCGTAGCCGGAGCGCACGAAAAGTTCGTCCTCGAAATCCTCCCTCGCCTGGGAGAGCTGGCGGCTCGCACCCGAAACCGACAGTCCGCATTCCTTCGCGGCGGCAGACAGCGAACGGTTCCTGAAAATCGACTCTAGGAGCTGCAGCCTGGACAGAGACAGGGTCGGGTTTTTGGAATTGGTGGGCATGGATTTAAAAAAGATGTGAAGGATATCTTTTCATATTTTGCAATTATGAATCCTTTTTCTCTCAATATGGGCGGGGAATTTGTCACTAACGGAAAAGGGGGGGCAGGTAGAAAATTTTCCCAGAACAAACGGACCGCGGGCCGAGCGCCTCAACCCAGTTTTTGAATTTGACATGTTTTGAATTTGACAGTTTCTAAAGGAGAAAAAAATGCAGCGTCGTTCTTTCATAGCCGCCGTCGTCGCAGCGGCCGTAGCCTCAGTTCCGGGTTTCGCTTTTGCGGAGGACTTCAAGGAAGGGGTTGACTACCAGAAGCTCAGCACCCCGCTCGCGGGCGGCCAGGGGAAGTTGATCAAGATCTTCTCTTACGACTGCCCCTTCTGCTTCCGCTATGACATCGGCGTAGATCCGAAGGCGGTCCCGATGATCGAGAAGGCCGGGATCAAGTTCGAGCCCCGCCACCTTGAGACGAAGGGTAAGTACGGCCGCTGCGCCTCGGAGTTTTTTGCGATGTGCATCCTGATGGACCAGAAGGCCGGGCGTTCGATTGAAGCCCCGAATTCTCTTTTCAAGAAGGCGAAGGACGCTGTGTACCAGGCCTACCACAGGAAGGGGGAGCGTTGGACGAAGGGCGAGGACGCCTTCATTGGAACGCTTTCCGCCGCGACCGGCATCTCCGCGGCAGACTTCGCGAAGGAACGCAAGAGCGCTGCCGTGAAGAGCCTCGCCGATTCCTGGAAATCCGTCTACCCCGTGGCGAAGATTCAGGGCATTCCGGCTTATGTCGTGAACGGCAAGTGGCTGGTGATGACGAAGTCGATCAAGTCGATTGACGGCTTTGTGGCCCTTGTGAAGAAGCTCTCCAAGATGTAACGGCGGGGCACAGCAATGAAATGGTTTGATCAATTGAAGGGCGACCCGGTGGGGACCATAGCCTCCTGGCAGGACATGCGCTGGCCCTGGGCCCTGATGACCGTGGTGTGCGTGCTGCTTGTCCTCATCGCCCACTACGTGTTCCAGGTGTGGCTCTACATGGCTCCCTGCGAGCAGTGCGTCTACATCCGGTTCGGCTTCCTCACGATGGCCGTGGGCGGGATCCTCTGCCTGATCTCTCCCAAAAACCTCGTGCTCAAGGTGCTGGGCTATGTTTTTGCCATCGCGGGGGCCATCTACGGGCTCAAGTGCTCCGTGAAGCTTTCAGCCATTCACCACGCCGTGCACAGCGATGATCCGGCCGCGATGTTCGGCATGCAGGGCTGCTCCACCGACCCGCACTATCCGTTTGACCTCCCGCTGGCCGACTGGGCCCCGGACTGGTTCAAGCCGACGGGAGACTGCGGCTATGACCTCGCGGTGGTGCCGGACGGTACTCAGCTCTCCTCTCTGCAGGAGTGGTTCATCAACATGTACAACAGCTCGGATTCGTGGTACCTGATTCCGAAGTGGAAGTTCATGAGCATGGCCCAGTGCTGCGAGCTCGCCTTCGGCCTGATGCTGGTGATCCTGGTCGCGATGGCAGCCAGCTTCCTCTACGTCAGATTTAAGCGCAAGACTGCCTGACTCTTCTCTCTCCAAGAGCGGCTGGCCCTTCCCCCGGAGGATTCCTTCCGGGGGGAGGGCTTTTTTCATTCCGCCGCCGCGGTCTCTCAGAACCTGCTGATGCGGACGGTTTCTCCGGCCCCGGCCGGGGCCGCCCTGTCCGAGGAAATCATCCAGATCGTGGGGACTTCCGTTTTCTCCGGGAATTCAGGGTTTTCCGGTTCCGTTCGGGTTCGTTTGTCTGAATTCCGAAAACTATAATGGACGGTCCGTCCGGAATCGATCCGGGCGGGACCGGGAGGCCTTTCCTTGAGGTCTGAGTCCCGGATTCTGCAGAAATAGAGAAGAAAACCATGATGAAACAGACGATTTGCACCGCCGCGGTCGCGGCGGCCGCGATTCTTTACAGCACGGGCGCCTTCGCGTCTGCCGTGGGCTCCGTGACCGATGCCGCCGTCCAGGCGGCAAAGACCGAGGCTCAGAGCCAGGCCAAGCAGGCCGCGCGCGAGAAGGTGGAGCAGAGCGTTGCCGGACGGAACGCGGTTCAGGATGCGAAGACCGCCCGCAAGGCGATGAAGAAGGCGAAGAAAGTGCGCGACGCGGCGCAGGACCCGACCGGGACTGCCGAGCGCGCCGCCAGTCGTGCGGCCACCAAGGCCACTCGCCGCGCCATCAAGTCCGCTCTCTGATTCCCTGACTCCCTGAAGGCCGCGGCCCGCCCGCTCCTTTCAGGGCAGGGGACTGGAAATCAGGGCGCCGGTCTTCTCTTTTCCGAAAAGAGGAGCCGGCGCTTTTTTCTGCCATTAAAGCCTCTCAGCGTTTCTTTCGGCTCTCCGCGGCATGCTGCACCGCATTCAAAAAGCGTTGTGCGGGACGGGTTTCCGCGGCATCTCCCCTTTGTTTCAGTGAAAGCGTGGCTCGTTAGTTATGGAGAGACAGCATGGGTACACAGGAAATCAACCGCAGGCACTTTCTCGGAACGACGGCCGCCTGGGCCTGAACCATGCCGATAAAGTGTGCATGCTCTGCAGGGAGGCCTACGGAGCCAACCGGAAGCTGGTGGACGAGATTGGCGTGAAGTTCAGCGGCACGCTTCTCAAGCACGAGAGTGACCGCCCGGCGCCTCGTAGCCTCAGCACGATCAACGGCAGCGGCTCCGAGATCGCGAACAAGCTTCTCGCGAAGTTTGCCCAGGCAGGAGTCAGTCCGCGGCGATCCGGGCGCAGATGATCCAGACCGACAGGATCCTGTGCTTGCCCTGCACGAGCCCGGATGAGAAGGGCTTCGGGATCGGCCGGGCATGGGCCGGGCACACTCAGGCCTGCGGCTTCTGAAGCAGGAAGGGGAGTGCACCCGAAGGAATTTGAGAAATAAATATAAAAACGCGTTGGGAAACAAAAAAATAGCGTGGCAAACTTCATGCCACGCTTAAAATTAGGTCTATACCGACCATATCCAAAGGAGAGATTGCCTCATGCGCCTGGGCCCTGTCGGCGGCAGGACCGGTGGAAAAGCACCGCGTGCTGTCCCATCGCACGGAAAGAACTTTACCGGAGCAGCCTGAAATCAGGGGTTTAAAAGTGCTACCAAGTGTTTTCCCAGATACGACGTAGAAACAAATCATTGGGAACCGGGGTTTGAGCGGGAAGGCCGCGGCCACCTGGGATTCCCGCTCTCAAAGCGAACGACGATCTGCGCCGTGGCGGGAGGTAACCGTTACAGCTCCTGCCTCACGAGCTCGAGCGGCCATCGTTACGATAATCCGAGCACGAACGAGGTGATCGTGGGCCTGCACCACAATTTCTGACCGAACTCAATCTCGCCTTTTGTGACGCTCGCGCCTGTCTCTGTCCCCTTATTTCAGCGCTTCTCCTTTTCCCCGGGGAAGCGTTTTTTGCAAACGAAAGCATCTGTTCGTGCCGGGAGCGCCGCAGTCCGCGGTTTTACTGGGGAAGCGCAGCCTTCCTGTCGCCGCGGATTCTGCGCGGGCAGAAAGGAGACAAAAAATAGCGTGGCAAGCTTCATGCCACGCTTAAAGTCAGGTCTATACCGACCATATCCAAAGGAGAGATTGCCTCATGCGCCTGGGCCCTGTAGGCGGCAGGGCCGGTGGGAAAGCACCGTGCGCTGTCCCATCGCACGGAAAGAACTTTACCGGAGCAGTATGGAATCAAGGGTTTAAAAGTGCTACGGAGTGTTCTGCGGGATACAAAGCGGAAACAATTCGATTAAAAAGGAAGGAGTGCGCGGCCGGTTGGGGGCGGCCGTGAGAAAAGCAAAAAAATCCCCGCGGGGAAAGCTCCCGCGGGGTGCGAGCCCCGAGTCCCGGGGCCCGAAGCGCCTGAGGAGGCGCTTATGCGGAGCCGATTACCTCGCCCCGCGCTTCGCGTTCTCGTCCATCGCGAGCTTGGCGACTTTGCGAGCGAGCACTGCGGTCGGGTCGACTATCGCGACCGTGGTCCCGGCAATCGGGAAGGCGTCGGTCTCGTCCAGAATCAGCGGCAGCTCCGTGCAGCCGAGAATGAGCACGTTGCAGCCCTTCTCGCGGACCATGTACTCGGCAGCCGCCAGCAGCTGATCGCGGCATTCGCCCTCGGTGTAGCCCGCCTTGGCTCCTTTCGGGCCATAGATCGCCGACATCACGAGCTTTTGATTCTCCTCGTCGGGGACGAAAAGCGGCAGTCTCATCTTTTCAGCCTTCTTCGAGTAGATGCCGGTCTTCACGGTGCCGGAGGTGGCAAGCAGCCCGATGCGGGGCTCCTTGAAGCGCTTCTGAATGTCTTCGAGCGCCGCCACCTGCATGTCGATGAAGGGCACGCGGATGCGCCGCCTGATATAGGGCAGGAAGGCGTGAGCCGTGTTGCAGGGGATGATGATTGCGTCGCACCCGTTGTCCTGCAGGCGCTTCGCGGTGTGGTAGAGGGCGATCGTCGGATCGGTGCCGCCGGCGAGCAGGCAGGCCGTGCGGTCAGGAACCTGCGGATCCTCGTCGATCATGAGCTTGAAGTGCTCCTGGTCGGTCTTCGCGGGCGTTGCCTTCACGATCTTGTTGAAGAGGTCCACGGTGGCCGCGGGCCCGAGCCCGCCGATCAGGCCCAGCCTGAAGCCGCGGGCGACAGGCTTGGGAGCGGACTCGAAGAGCTTCTTCGCGGCGCAGTCCGGGCAGTCCTCGGGCCCGAGGGCGACCACCGGCGTGGTGAGCTCGGCCTGCAGCTCCTCGAGGTACCCGGAGACGCGGGCGCTCGGGATCACGATCACGTCGGCGCCCTTAGCCTGGAGCCGCAGCGCGGAGTCGCAGGCGAGCATCTTCTCGTCGCGCAGTCTCGTGAGTTCGTCATCTCCGTCCGTCCGCAGGGCCTCCCAGTCATGCAGGATTTCGGCCTCGCGTCCCGTCTCGCGGGAGACTTCCTCGACCGCGGAAGTGAATTCATACGCCCTGGCGGGCAGGATTCCCGCCACAACGCCAATCTTCAGTGTGTTCATCGTGAGCTGATTCCTTATAAAAAAGCGCAGTCCCCTTGGAAAAGCGGACTGCGCCTGATCCAGCCAAAAAGCGAGGCCGGAGGGGCGGACCCTTCCGCCCTCCGGCCGGAGCCTGAAGGCCTTTTTCAGGCCTTCTTCAGGGCTCCCCGCCGCCGAAGTTACATCTCGAACTTCGGAGCGATGAGGTTCTGGAAGGAGAACACTTCGTTCCACTTTTCCTCGCTCATCAGCTTACGCTCTTCAACCACGATCTGGTGCAGAGACTTGTGCTGCAGGTAGCCTTCCTTCGCCATCTCGGCGCACAGCATGTAGCCGAAGTGGGGCTTGAGCAGCGTCACGATTCCGAGGGAGTTCATGACGAGGTCCTTCGTGTGCTCGGCGTTCGCGGTGATGCCGTCAACGCACTTCTCGCGCAGCGTGATCATGGCGTTCGTGAGGACCTTCATCGAGGTGAAGACCGCAAACGAGATCACCGGCTCCATCACGTTGAGCTCGAGCTGGCCGGCGGAGGCGGCGAGCATCACGGTGGTGTCAAGGCCGATCGCGAGGAAGCAGGCCTGGTTGGTCACTTCCGGGATCACCGGGTTCACCTTGCCCGGCATGATCGAGGAGCCGGGCTGGCGCATCGGCAGGTTGATTTCGGACAGACCCGTGCGGGGACCCGAGGCGAGCAGCCGGATGTCGTTGCAGACCTTCGTGAGCTTCACGGCGAGGCTCTTCAGGGCCGAGGAAATCGCGACGTAGGCGCCGCAGTCGGAGGTGGCGGCGATGAGGTCCGTGCTGTTGTGGAAGTCAATGCCGGTCTGCTCGGAGAGGTACTTCACGGCCTTCGCCGGATAGTCCGGATGGCAGGTGACGGTGGTGCCGATGGCGGTGCCGCCCAGGTTGATCACGCGCAGATGCTTCTGGGCGTCCTTGATCGTCTCGATCTCGTCCTCGATCGTGCGACCCCAGCCGTGGAACTCCTGGCCCATCGACATCGGGACGGCGTCCTGCAGGTGGGTGCGGCCCATCTTGAGCACGTTTTTGAATTCATCAGCCTTCTTGTAGAAGGAGTCGCGCAGCTGCTCCAGGGCCTTCAGCAGATCCTCGGAGCGCAGGTACATCGCGAGGTGCAGCGCGGTCGGATAGGTGTCGTTCGTGGACTGGCCGAAGTTCGCGTGGTCGTTGGGCGAGACCTGCTTCTGGGAGCCCTTGGGCAGCCCCAGCTTCTCGCAGGCGATGTTGCAGATCACCTCGTTCGTGTTCATGTTGGTGGAGGTGCCCGCGCCGCCCTGCAGCCAGTCGGTCACGAACTGGTCGTGGTACTTGCCTGCGAGAAGATCGTCGCAGGCGGAGATGAGGGCGTCGGCGACGTTGGCCGGAATCGTGCCCAGCTCCTTGTTCGTGCGGGCGGCGGCCTTCTTCACCTGGGCGAAGGCCTCGATGAAGTACTTGTCCTCGCGCATGGAGTGCTCGGTGATGTGGAAGTTCTCCTTGCCGCGCAGCGACTGCACGCCGTAGTAGACATTGTCCGGGATTTCAAGGTCGCCAAGGAAATCGTGTTCGATACGAGACATTTCTTCATCTCCTTAAAACTGATGGCCTGCGCGCCGCAGCGCGGAGAGCCGTCCGTGATATAGATTTTCAGGCGGGACTATCCGAACCGGCCTAATCCTTATCGCCTAGGACATATTCTGTATATCAAACATGGTTTAGTAAAGGGTAAATTAAGCCATTAATAAATCAAAATTGATCACTAAATGAAAAAATATGAAAACATTGAAAACCTGAAGATTTTCTGCGAGACGGTGAACTTCATGAGTGTGAAGCGGGCGAGCTTCGAGCTCGGGGTGGAGCCGAGCAACGCGTTCCGAACGATCCGGCAACTCGAGCATGACGTCGGGGTGCCGCTTTTCAACCGGCAGACGCGGCCGATGAGGCTTACGAAGGAAGGGGAGATCTTCTACCGCTACGCCTCCGGGATCACGAAGCTCAACCAGGACATGCTCGCCGAGCTCGAGGACGACGTGGACAAGCTTGCGGGCCGCATCCGCGTCTCCTCCACCGCGGGCTTCCGCCAGGTCTTCCTCACCCCCGCGCTCGTCGAATTCCAGATGTCGAATCCGGACATCGTGCTCGAGCTGCACGAGATGACGACCGGAGTGATGGACGTGCTCTCGGCCGCCTCGGGCAACGACGTCGTGATGACCTACATGCCGACCGAGGAGCTGCCTCCCGGCATGGTCGTTCGGGAGTGCGGCGAGATGCCCTTCATTGCCTGCGCCTCGCCCCTTTATCTGCAGCGCTTCGGCGAGCCCGAGAGCCCTTCGGCCTGCGCGCAGCACCTCGGGGTGCTGCTCAACATGCCCAACCGCCGCTCCGTCACCTACCTCACGCACGGCTCTGTGGCCGAAAAGCTCGAGTGGAAGCGCTCGATGACTTTCAACAGCCAGATCAACGCGAGGGACGCCATGGTGCTGGGCGGCGGGATCATCCCTGACCTCGCCTTTTATTTCGCGATCGAGGGGCTGCATGACGGACAGATCCGGCCCGTGATGCGCGGCTGGAGCCGCCCCCCGCGCATGCTTTGTCTCTTCGCGCCGGGAAACGCCTACAGGAAGCGGCGCGTGCGCTATTTTCTCGACTGGCTCGAGGCCCGGGTGAACCGCATGATGGAGCACACCGCAAAGGAATACCGCTGGGTCGCCTGAGGATAAACTGGAGTCATCGAAACCACAAGGCCGGAGGAGGCTATGACGGAGAACACCAATTTCACGCTGCCGGACTCGGATGGAGCCGAGTTCAAGGCTTCAGAGCACCTTCCCCTGGTGCTGTATTTCTATCCGAAGGACAGCACGAGCGGCTGCACGACGGAGGCGCGCGAGTTCACGGAGCTTGCCGGGGAGTTCCGGAAGTTGGGCTACACGGTGGCGGGCGTCTCGCGGGACTCCCAGAAGAGCCACCAGAACTTCATCTGCCGCTACGGGCTCGGGATCACGCTGCTGTCGGACCCGGAGGAAAAGGTCTGCCGGCAGTTCGATGTCATCCATGAAAAGAATATGTACGGCCGGAAAGTGCAGGGGGTCGTGCGAAGCACTTTCGTGATCGGGAAGGACGGGAAGATTGTTTTTGAATGGAGGAAGGTGAAGGCCGCGGGGCACGCCGCGCAGGTGCTTGAGGCCGTCAAGGGGGCCTGAGGGGCAGGCGCCCCGCACCTTTTTTCAGCCGAGAAGCCGCGAGAAGCGCCCGCCGCGGGCCCGCAGCTCGCGCCTTGCCCAGCAGAAGGCCGCGCCGTTCACGACGATGAATGCGATGCCGCCCAGCACCGCGATCACAAAGCCCCTGGAGCCCGAGACCCAGTCGGGCGGCACATAGCGCAGCAGACCGTCGCGCGCGATGATGTCATGCAGCACGAAGCGGTTGAAGAGTGTGAGGAACACGACGGCGGCTGCATCAAAGAATAGATTGAAGCATTTCATGAGAGCTCCCTCCCCGATGCCCGTGAGGAAATGCGGGGGCGCATTGCCTGCGGCGCTGAATCAAACATAGCGCATCGGCGGGAGGAAGGGGAGCTTTTCCGCCCGCCCCTCGAGGAGGCGGGGCGGGAAGGGCGCCGGCGGACGGGAAGGCCGGCTTTCCGGCTGTTCCCTTCCTCCGAGCCCTCGGACGGCGCCTTAGAAGTAGTGCACCGTGCCCACCACGAACTCCGCGCCGTGCCTGCGGTTCGTGCCGTTTGAGACCTCTTCCTTCTGGTCCACGTAGCCCGCGTTCGTGTAGAGGTGGGTCCTCTTCGTGAGCACGTAGTCAAAGCCCGCACTCACGCCCCAGCGGCGGATGTCGCTCTTTTTAAGATTCGGCGTCGACTCGGAGAGCTCCGCCTTCATGAATCCGCCGCCGATTTTCGCCTTTCCGCCGAAGGCCGGGAACTGCAGCACGAAGGTGCCGCCCGCGCCGTCATAGCCTTTGCCGCTTTTCGCTGCGATCCAGCCGCCCACGGAATTGAGCGTGCTGTCTTTGAAGACTTCGGCGATGAGATAGGGCTTGACGACGCCGAAGTCATAGGCGGCCGAGACGTTGAGCGACATCGGGTCGCGGCTCACCCGGTCGGTCTGGGCGATCGAGGCTCCGCCCGCCTCGCTTCCCAGGTTCGTCGTGTCGGCGATCGCCTGCAGGAAGAGCAGGCCGGACATGTAGCGGGCGGCCGCCGCGAAGTAGCGCGCCTTGTTGTTGTACGTGGCGCCTTCCTGACCCGAATAGGCGTTGGAGTACTGGAAGTGGAGGTCGAGCCCGCCCATTTTCGGGGTCGAGTAGACGATCGCGTTGTCCGCGTACCAGGCCGTGCCGGTCGTGTAGGCCTTGTAGCCGCCGGCGAACTTGCTCAGGTTGGAGCCGAAGGGGTTCACGCGGTAAGAGTTCATGAGCGAGGTGGAGCCCACCACGCCTTTGAGCAGCCCCAGGTGCCCGGCGCTCACCTTGCCGAAGGGGCCGGCCACCGAGAGCGAGGCCTCGCGCTCCCAGAGCGTCCCGGAGGTCTGTAGCGTCCCGTCGTCCGCCTTGAACTGGTTTTCGAGGATGAAGCCCACCTTGTAGTCGCCGATCTCCTCGGTGCCTTTAAAGCCGATGCGGGAGCTGTTGCGCATGCCGCTGTTGAGCGACGTGGCTGTGCTCGAGTCGACGCGGCTGCCGTCCGCGTTGGAGCCCGAGGTGTGGGCGACGCCCACGCCGAGATCGATGACGCCGTAGACCGTGACGCTCGCAGCTGCGGCCGGAGCGCTCGCCGCGGCCGCTGCTGCGGCGGCGAGAAATAGTTTCGCGAGTTTCATGCTGTTGTTCTCTCCTTGGAATTCCTGCTGTGCGTTTCGAGGGGCAGGTGCTTTGATGCTTTCCTGCCTGCAGTACGCTTTTCGATTCTACGGATGGGGCGTTTTGTACAAAATGGCTCAAAGCGAAAGAAATAATTGTAGAAAAAGGCAAAAAAAGCCTTGTCCCGCCCGGGCGGAAAATCGATGAGCCCGAAGCCCCGCATCCATGGGCCTGTGTGCGGCGTCTGCCTCAGCAAGTCCCTGAGAAGGCCGCCAAAGCTTCGCCGGGCGGTCTACCGGCTGGCGGCGCAGGCGGCCGGGACTGAGTCTCGGAAGGGGCGGAGCCCGCAGCGAAGGACCGGCCGGGGAAGAACCGAAGGAGCGCGTCCTGACATGCAAAATTGCAATGAAAGCCGATAATGAATCGGCATTTAACATTGATGCGCGCTCTGCCTAGAATGCCCGCAGGCTTTGCTTTTCTTTTGGGAGCACAGGAAAAAAATGGCAGAAAAGAAGGAAATGAGCGTCTTCCCCGCGGGCGGCGTGAACCCCTACGGGAAGTTCTTCGTCGGGACGAGCTACCTCAATATGCTTTCCACCGAGCAGGTGACGGTAGGCAACGTGACGTTCGAGCCCGGGTGCCGCAACAACTGGCACATACACCACGCGGTCAAGGGCGGCGGACAGATGCTTCTCGTCACCGCCGGCAGGGGCTGGTACCAGGAGTGGGGAAAGAGCGCCCGCGCGCTCGGTCCGGGCGATGTCGTTCACATCCCGGCGGGCGTCAAGCACTGGCACGGGGCTGCGAAGGACAGCTGGTTCCAGCATCTCGCGATCGAAGTGCCGGGCGAAGGCACCCGCACGGAGTGGTGCGAGCCGGTTTCGGACGAGGATTACGCGAAGCTGGGCTGACCGGCTGAGGCCCCTCTGTTGAACCTTCTCTGATCTAAGCTATTTCGCTTACCTGAAATTTGCGTTAGAGTTTGCGCTTGTTTTTTATTCGGCTCGGGGAAAGCCGGCGAATTTCAGGAGGAACCATCCCGATGGACGAGAAGGTGAAGCAGGAGACCGAAAAGCTTCTTCTGGAAGGCTACGCGGTGAAGACGTCGGAAGATTTCTGCGCCCTGAAGCCCGCGGATCTTGCCGCTCTTTACACCGATCTCCAGGAGCTTGAGAAGCGCTTTGGGCTCGATGACGCTGCGATGGAGCAGGTCATGAAGTCGATTCTCGGCTGAAAAGCGCCATGAACGGAGAGAACTTCCTCGCCGCCTCGCTTGCGGCTCAGGCCCAGGCCTCGCGCTCTTCCTCTTCGGACTTTGCCTTCAGGGCTCCACCCGAAGCCGAGTCGATTCTGTTTCGCTTCCTGCCGGTCTCGGGCGGCCAGTTCGCCGCCCGGAGCCCCTCGGAGTGGTTTGAGCGCTGCCTCGCAATGGGCGCGCAGCGCTTCGGCTGCGAGCTTCCGCTCGAGCCCGGGAGCCTTGCTCCCGCCCGCGTCCTCGTCGATTTTTCAGACGGCCGCCGCTCGGCCTTTGCGGCCCGCTGGTTCAAGGCTTCAGAGGGCCGCTACACCGTCGCCTTCCAGGAGCGGCACGGCGAAGGCGAAAAGCCGCTGCAGGAAGCCCAGCGGGCCGCCCTCGAACTGCGCTCGGCCCTTGAGGAGTCGGCGGCGCTCGCCGCCCGGCTCGGGCTTCAGGCTTACAGCGCCTGCTTCGGGCGCGCCCTCGCGATTCTTCGCGGAGAGGCGGGCCTGCCGGCGCGGCCTTTCTGGCCCGTTCTCGGGGGTGCGGCCGGACGTCTCTTTGACGCCGCCTTCGCGAGCGACGTCTTCGAGCACCGGGGCGGCTGGGGAACCCTGGGCCGCAGGTGCGCCACAGAGGCCGGAGCGCTTGAGCCCTACGACCGGGTCGTCCTGAGACTTTTCCTTGCCACAAGGCACGCGGCGATGGCCGCGGCGGCTTCCGCGGGCTGCGAATCGGACAAGAAGCAGGGCATTCCCGTCCACCGGCCCGGTTTTCCCGCCCGGGGGCTGCTCAGGCGTCTTCGCGAGGCGCTCTAAGGGCGGAGGTCTTTTCGTTCCAGCCGGCCTGGGCTTCTCGTTTTCAGGACGTCTCGCTTTTGCCTGTTAGCGGGAGCCCCGTGCCGCCCGGATTCTTTTCCCTTGCTGCTCCGATGATGATCGAGCGCATCCACTGGCTGAGCGGGTCGTTTTCAGATCGCGCTGCCCAGAGCAGCAGCGATGTGACCGTGTCGGTCGGCCCGTAGTCGGTGAAGGCGCGGGCCGGGATCATGAGCAGCTCGTCCTCGGTTGCGTCGATCGCGCGGCGCGCCGCCGACTCTAGCGTCCACTGCACGAAGTCCGACTCAAGCAGAAGGGCCGGATTGGTGTTGAAAAAGGGCGAATAGAGCCTTTTCTGCCCGGGGCCGCGCTCGTAGCCGCAGGGGTCGCGGAGCGTGCGCGAAAAGCGCGGGTTCATGATCTGGGTGTAGGGCGAGAGGGCCCCGAGGGTGAGCTCCCCCTGCCGTAGCCAGAGCCTTGCCGCCGGGTGGTCGCGCCTTAGCAGCAGGCAGTAGCGGTCCTTTTCGAGGGGAGCGGCCCGGATTTCTCTCCTGTACTCCGGGAAGGCGTAGATCGCGAGGTTGGCCTTGCCCGAGATGAGCTGCCACATGCCGTTGCGCCTCAGGGACATCACCTCGAGCTCGAGCTGCGGGGCCTCGCGGCTGATGCGCGGCAGCACCGGCGCGAGGATGTTGAGGAAGTTGTTGTCAGTGATGAGGATGCGGAACTGGCCCTTGAGCCGCGAGGGCTCGAAGGCTTTCGAATCGTAGAAGTGTTCGAGGGAGTCGAGGAGAGGAAAAAGCCTTGCTGCGATCTCCTTCATCCGCGGGGTGGGCAGCAGGCGGCTGCCGCTTCGGACAAAGAGCGGATCGGAAAACCGGGTCCGCATTTCGGCGAGCCTGCGGCTCGCGGTCGAGTTCGAGATCCGAAGCGCTGCCGCGGCGTCGCGCAGCGACTCGGTCCTGAAGAGTCCGGCGAGAAGCTCCAGATCTTCGGAGCTGGGCAGCGCGGCGTGTTCGTTCTGAACCATGGAAGAGGCCTCAGGGTCTGGCACTGACGAGGGCGATTATAGCGGGGCGCCGTCCGTCCCTCGGGCGGCGCGGACTGTCCTACAATGCATGGGAAATTTTTCTTCCCTCCCCTAGGAGCGCAGGATGGAAATTGTTTTGAAGGAGCGGGTCTATCCCGAAATCGCCGCGTGGGCCGATGAGCTTGCAGCCATCCGGCGCGAAATACACGAGACGCCCGAGCTTGGTTTTGACACGCCCTTTACCGTGGCGAGGATCGTGAAGTGCCTGCAGTCCTGGGGCATCACGGGAGTGGACACCGAGACGGTGCCCGGCGGCGTTGCCGCGGTGGTCGACGGCAGCCGCCCCGGGCCCACGATCGCGCTGCGCGCCGACATCGACGCGCTGCCGATGGAGGACTGCTCGGGCAAGCCCTGGAAGAGCCGCATCGAAGGGCACGCGCACACCTGCGGGCACGACGGGCATCAGACGTGGCTGCTCGGGGCGCTGCGCTACCTGCGGCTGAAGCGCGGCTTCCCCGGCCGCGTGGTGGGGCTCTTCCAGCCCGCCGAGGAGCCGGGCAAGGGGGCGATCGCGGTGATCCAGTCGGGCTTCTTCCAGAAATACAACGTGAGGGAGATCTTCGGTGCGCACGACGACCCGTTCCTCGACAAGGGGGTCTTCGGTTTTCGGGCGGGGCCGCTGCAGGCGGCCTCCGACACGTTCCAGGTGACGCTGCGCGGCGTCGGCACCCACGGCGGCCGCCCGCATCAGGGCGTGGATCCGATTCCCGTGGGCTGTGCGATCGTGAGCGAGCTGCAGACGATCGTCTCGCGCCGCGTGAACCCGATCGAGACCGCCGTGGTGTCGGTCTGCTCCTTCAACGCGGGGCGGCTCGAGACGCTCAACGTGATCCCCCACATGCTTACCTTCAGCGGCATCGTGCGCACGTTCGACCCCGAGATCCGGCGTCTGGTCGAGGAGAAGTTCAAGAAGATCGTGAACGGGGTCGCGGAGGCAAACGACTGCACCGCGGAGATCACCTACACGCACCTCATCTGCGCGGTGAACAACTCGAGGCCGCTTACCGAGGCGGCGATCCGCGTCGTGACCGGGCTCTTCGGCTCGCAGCACGTGCGTCCCTCGATTGACCCCATGATGGGTTCGGAGGACTTCGCCGAGTACCAGCGGGTGGTGCCGGGCTGCATCATGCGCTTCGGAATCCGCGACAAGGACCACACGGTGCCCCTGCACAACCAGACCTTCGACTTCAACGATGAGGTGCTGCCCGCGGCTTCGACCGTGTTTGCGGCTCTCGCGAAGGACAGGCTTGAGACGCTCGCCCGGGGCGAGGAGCCCTGCGGGCAGTTATAAAAAAAGCGGAGGGGAGCCCGTCCGAAAGCCTGTCGGAGGGGGCGCCCCGGGCTCGTCCTTTTAAATCGTCTGGCGGCCCCGGACGAGCTCAAGCAGCGCGTAGATCGCAAGCGCCATCACCCCGAGCACGAGGCAGAGCGCCGTGGCTGCGTCGAAGTCGCCGCGCCCGACTGCGTTGAAGATCTCAAGCGAGAGCGTGCTCGTCTTCTGCTCGATGTTGCCGCCCAGCATCATCGTGATTCCCACTTCGCCCGAGGCCCGAGCGGTCCCGAGCAGGAGCGAGGCGGCGAGACTGCTGCGGATGAGGGGGAGGGTGACCAGGAAAAAGACCTTGAGCGGCCTCACCCCGCAGGTGAGCGCGCAGGCCTCCAGGTTTCGCAGCGAAGGGCTCTCGAGCGCTACCTTCAGGGGCCGCAGCACGAGCGGTAGCCCTGCGATGAAGGCGGCGAGGTACACCCCGAGGGGCGAGAAGACGAGCCTCAGTCCGAAGAAGCTGTAAAGCGGTCCGCCCAGAGGCCCGTTTCGCCCCAGCAGCAGAAGCAGCAGATACCCGAGCGCAATCGGCGGGAAGACGAGCGGCAGCGTCGAGACGAACATCAGGCAGCGCGGGAGCGGCCCGTCCCTTCTTGCGCAGTACCAGGCGAGCGGCAGCCCCACGGCGAGGAAAAGCGCGAGGCTCGCGGCGCAGGCCCTGAGGGTGAGCGCCATTGGGAAGACGAGGTCGCTTTCCCGCAGGAGCTCGAGCATCTGAAGGGAATCGGCCATGGTTTGAGGATGCGCCTAATCCCTTCAGTCCGCGGTGATTTCCATCTTGATGTCGAAAGGCCGCCCGAAGTAGGGCCAGGTGGTGACAAGGAAGTCCGCCCCGGCCTTTGCGTACAAGCCGGCGTTTTCCGCCTTCACGCCGCCTGCGGCGGAAACGAGCAGCCCCGGGCGCTCGGCCTTCGCCTGTCCGATGAAGCCGCGCAGCGCCTCGGGCGAGAAGCGCTCGCACTGAACGATGTCAGCGCCATGACGGGCGAAGGCAAAGGCCTCCTCCGGGCTCGAGGCCTCAACTGCGATCTTCCGCTCCGGATCCTGAGCCTTCACCGCCTGCAGCCAGTCGAGAAAGTCGGGCCGGAAGACGCGGTGCTGGTCGAAGACGAGCACGGACTCCGAGAGGCCCATCCGGTGCACGACCGCACCGCCCGCGAGCCCCGCGTAGAGCGAGAGCAGCTTCGTACCGGGAAAGTGCTTGCGCGTGAGGGCGACTTGGCAGCGGGGATTTTCGGCCTGGGCCGCGTCGACCATGGCGCGGGTCCGCCCCGAGATTCCCGAGCTGTACTCGAGGATGTTCTGGGCCGTCTTGTAGACGGCGTGGATCGCGCCCGCGCTGCCGCGGGCAACGATGACGGGCTCGCCCTTGGGCACCCGGTCGCCGTCGGCGTGAAGCACCTGCACGTCAAGCCCCGCGCGCCGGAAGATCCGCGCGGCAGGATCGATCCCCGAGACCACCCCGTCGGCCTTGGGGTAGCAGCGCACCTGGCCGCGCCGGTTCTCGATCCCGAGCAGCTTCACCGTAAGGTCGCCGTAGGGTATGTCCTCGGAGAGGACTTCGTCGAGGAAACTGTCCGGAATGAAAAACATGATCGCTCTTCCTCCTTCTGGCTCAGTCGATGCCGAAATTCTTGAGGATGCGCTTCGCCTCGGGGGTCTTCAGAAAGCCGAGGAAGGCCTTCACGTTGGCGTCCTTTTCGTGGCCCGAGACCACGAGGGCCACCATGTCGATCGGTGGATACCCGTCTTTGATCTCAAGCGAACCGCCGATCTTGCCGGCTCCGTGGGAGACGACCTGGCGGTTCACGAACCCCGTGTCAACCTCGCCGCGCGAAACGTAGGAGAAGACCTGGGGGACGTTGGCGACCTGCATCGTCTTCGCCTTGAGCGACTGATCCCAGCCGCGGCTCTTCAGGTAAGCCGCGCCCGCGCGCCCGTAGACCGCAGCCTTCGGGTCGGGCAGGGCGATCGTCTTCACGGCGGAGCCCTGCAGGTCGTCCGGGCTCTTGAGCGAGAGCCCCTTTCTCCAGACGAGCACGAGCGGCGTGCGCCCGAGGTTCTGCTCCGTGGAGAATTTGACCGGGGTCTTCAGCCGCTCGAGCGTCCCCTTGTCGGTGATCACGACGTTCACGTAGCTGCCCGAGGCGATCTGAGCGAGCATCTGCCCGATGTTGCCGCCGTAGCTTTCAGAGACGCTCGCGCCGGACTTCTGCTTCCAGGCCGCGACGAGCGCCTTCGACATCGGGACGTAGCCCGCGCCGGTCGTGACGGAAACCGTTTCGGCCCGGGCCGCGCCGCAGGCAAAGAGCGCCGCGAAAGCTGCTGCGACGATGATTTTTCTCAGCATCTGGAGTTTTCCTTTGTAGATTTCGCTATTCAAATAACGATACGATGAAGATGAATAGCGATATTTAATCACAAAGCGGGGACTCCCGCTGAAGACACGAGGCGAAGGAGGGGGGATGAGAAGCCCGTTCCCTCTTTGGTCTTCGTCCCGGGGCCCGGCGCCCTGCGCTTCTGCCATAATGTCGCACAGTAGGCGCTTAGGCTGCCGCCCTTTTACGCACAAGGCAATGAGTTCTCAGATCCTTTTGATCACCGACATGGCCGGCTACGGCAAGGTCGCCCTCTCGGCGATGCTCCCGATCCTTTCGCACATGGGGCACTCGATTTACAACCTGCCCACGGCCCTCGTCTCAAACACATTCAACTACGGAAAGTTCGAGGTGCTCGATACCACCGGGTACATGGAGAACACGCTCCGCATCTGGCACGAGCTCGGCTTTCGGTTCGACGCGGTGTTCACGGGCTTCACGGCCTCGCGCGCGCAGGCCGACCTCGTGCGGGGCTTCTGCGCCGAGCAGTCCGGGCTCGGGGCAAAGGTTTTCACCGATCCCATCATGGCGGATCAGGGCTCGCTCTATCTTGGGCTTACCGGCCAGACCGTCGGGTACCTGCGGGAGCTCGTCGCAGGGGCCGACGTCACGGTCCCCAACTACACCGAGGCGTGCCTGCTCACGGACACGCCCTACCGGCGCGAGAGCCTCACCCGAAGCGAGGCCCTTGATCTCGTCGGGCGCGTCTGCAGTCTTGGCGCGAAGTCCGTCGTCATCACGAGCGCGCTGGTCGACGGCCTGCCCCAGGTCGCGGGGTATGATGCCGCGAGCGGCGGCAGCTTTCTCATCCCCTATGAGGAGATCCCCGTGTTCTTCCCCGGCACCGGCGACATGTTCTCCTCGGTCCTCATGGGCCGGATGATGGAGGGCCGCGGGCTCGAGGATGCGACCCGCGCCGCGATGAACGTGGTGCACGACCTGGTGGCGATCAACCGCGGCAACCCCGACAAGTTCCGCGGCGTGCAGGTTGAGAGCTCGCTCGAGGTGATCGACCGGTACTAGCCTGGCTCAAGTTTTTTCCCTTTTCCTTTCATTTTTTCTTCTTTAAGGCTCAGTCATGGCAAAGAGCAGATCAAGCAAGATTCCCGAGGCGCTGCAGCTCTGGATTGAAACCGGCATGGCGGTGAACCGCCTCTTCAGGCTTTTGAAGCAGGGGATGGATCCGGAGAAGTCGCGTCAGGTTCTCAAGGTCCTCGAGAGCGCGAATCGCAGGATTGAAGCGATCACGGGCGCCGTTCCCGGGCAGTCCGAGGCGAGCGTAAAGTTCGACGGCTTGAAGGAAGTGAGCGCGAAGCAGCTTCGCAAGCTGATGGAAAAGACTCCTGTGCTCAAGGTGAAGATGGAGTTCACGGAGGGCCTGGGCGAGGAGCCCCGCGGCGAGGAAAAGCCGAAAAAGGAAAAAGAGAAGGCCGCGGCGGCCAGCGACGGTGCGAAGCCCGCGGCCCGCAGGCGCGGGCGCCGGCGCTCTGCCGCAAAGACACCGGTCAAGGCGGGCTGACTAGTCTTTTTCCGGCTTCAAGGAAATCCCGGATTTCCCGAACTGTTCCTTCAGCCGGTTTTAAGCCATAATACATTTTGTTACACTGCAAGAGCCTTGGAACCGCCTCCGCCGTATAGGAGAGAGCGTCCGGGGGTGTTCCGGCCAGGCAGTTAACACAAAAAATCCCGAAGGACTTCCTTCGGGATTTTTGTTATGGGCTCGGCCCGGGCCGTTTTCGATCAGCTGAAAGTTTCCCTGGCTGGTGCCCCGGTCCACTCCCCGGCTCCGGCCTCAGCCGGCCACCTTATAGATCCTTACCTCGGGCTCAGCGCTCCAGGTAGGCTCCAGCCTCACGAAGACGTCGTTCTTGAAAAGATCGCTCACAAGGTAGGCTTTTGCGTGTTCGACCGTATCGAAGCCGTGAATCACCTGCACGTCCTTCCCGCGCGACAGCAGCTCCTTGGTGAGGGCGCCCGGGAGGAGTGCCCATCAGGCCGTCGAACAGGCCCAAAGGTACATAGCCGAAGGGTACAGCTGCGTGGTGGAAATGGACCTCGCGAAATTCTTCGATACCGTCAACCATGATCGCCTGATGTCGAAACTGGAAAAGCACATCGAAGACAAGATGCTCCTGAGGCTCATCCGCCGATACCTTCGCACGGGCATCATGACGGAAGGCATGGTACAGGCGAGGGATGAAGGAACTCCGCAGGGGTCGCCGCTCAGCCCGATTTTGTCCCTGATCGTTCTGGACGAACTGGACAAATACCTCGAAAAGCGGGGCCTGCGATTTACCCGGTATGCTGACGATAACAATGTTTACGTCAGATCGAGGAGAGCGGGGGAACGAGTGTTCGAGAACTTAATCGCTTTTATAGAGGGGACGCTCAAGCTGCGAGTCAATCGCGACAAGAGCGGCGTGTTTCGCCCTAACAGAGCGAAATTTCTCGGCTACACCTTCATCGGCACAACAGGTGCGCCCAGCGCGCACCCGAAAAGCTTCGGACGGCTCCGTGACAAACAGAAGGACATCTTCTACTGTGCGCGAGGAACTTCCCTGCGCGCAGCCATCGCGCGGCTAAACCCAGTCCTGCGAGGATGGAGACAGTACTTCAGACTGGACGAACGCAGGGGCGTCTTCGAGGAACTCGACATTCACATCAGACGACGTCTGCGCAAGCTCATAGGGATTGCGTGGAAGAACCCGCGGACGAGAGAGCGAAATCTGATCAGAAGGGGCATAGCCCCCGAAAGAGCATGGAAGAGCTCGGTCAACGGTCGCGGGGCGTGGTGGAATTCGAAAGCCCTCCACATGCGGCAAGCGTTCGACAACAGCTTCTTCAAGCGGATGGGGCTTTTCAGCGTCCTCGAGATGCAGTAAGCCCGCCTCTTACGTTTGAAAACCGCCGGATGCCGAACGGCATGTCCGCAGCCCTCACTGGGGCAATGCGGTGTGGGAGGGAGTGACCGTGAGGTCACTCTCTACCCGATTTCGACCGCTTCGCCAAGGCGACATGCGCCTCGGCGCGCTTTTCGGAAATCAGAATTTATGCGCGGTGCCGCCCTTGAAGCCCACGGGCTTGGCCGTGCGGCACGGCTTGATCACGAGGTTGGGCTTCGTCAGGGAGGCCGAGGGCAGAGGCGCGATTTCCGCGCACTCTCCGTGCTTCTTTCTCAGCATATCGATGTCGCCGAACTCGATGGCCCGCTCCGGGCAGCTCTCGACGCAAACGGGTTGAAGCCCGCGGCTCGTGCGGTCAACGCAACCGTCGCACTTGCGCATTTTCCCGATCGCCTGGTCGAGCTGCGGCGCGCCGTAGGGACAGGCCTTGGCGCAGGCCCCGCAGCCGATGCACTTCTCCTGGTCGATGACGACCAGGCCGTCCTCGGCGCGCTTGTGGTGCGCGTGGGTCGGGCAGACCTTGACGCAGGCCGGATCCGAGCATTCGTTGCAGCTGATTGAAATGTAATAGGCAAAGACGTCCTGCCGCCAGGTTCCGTCCCAGTTCTTCTGCCAGCCGCCGCCTTCGAATTCGGTCACGCGCCGGAAGTTCATCCCCGCCGGGGTGTTCTTCAGATCCTTGCAGGCCACCGAGCAGGTCCTGCAGCCCGCGCAGCGGGTCGTATCAATGTAAAAGCCTTTCTGTGTCATGCTGATAGTCTCCCGTTGCATCAGATCTTTCGAATCTCAACCAGAATGTTGTGCTGGGCATTGCCCTTTGCATACGGACTCGGGCGGTGCGCGGTCAGCGTGTTGATGCAGCCGCCAACGTCCACCTTCCGGCCGTTTTCCATCACGGGCTTGTACCAGGCCCCCTGCGGGATGGTGCAGACACCGGGCATGAGGCGCGGGGTCACCCGGGCGGGGAGCTCCACGATGCCGCGGCCGTTGAAGATGTGCACCTTGTCCCCGTCCTTGATGCCGCGCTTTTCAGCGTCGAGCGAGTTCATGAAAACCACGTCGGGATGCAGCTCGCGCAGCCAGGGCAGGTTGTGGAAGGTCGAATGGATGCGGCCGTGACCGTGGAAGCCGAAGCACTGGAGCGGGTATTTCTTTGCCTTCGGGTCCCCGGGCATGTCCCAGGTCGGGCGGAAAACCGGAATCGGAGAAATGCCGTCGCCTTTGGGCAGCACCCAGTCCTTGACCTCCTTGGCAAGCCGTTCGGAGTAAATCTCGATCTTGCCCGAGGGGGTCTTCAGTTTGTTCTTGGCCGGATCCTCGCGGAATTTCTCGAGGGCGATCGGGTCCTTGCGGTAGCCCCAGACCTTGGCCATGCCGTTTTTCCAGAAAGTGTCGAAGTCCGGAAGCTGCTTCACCTTCTTGCGGGTTTCCACATAGCACCATTTCACCCAGTCCATCTGGGTGCGGCCTTCGGTGTACTTGTCTTCGAGCCCGAGCTCCCGGGCGATGCGGCGGCAGATTTCCCAGGACGGAAGCTGCTCGAACTGCGGCTCGACCGCCTTCTGGATCGCGAGCAGCCCGGCCACGTCGCCGTGGCTGCCGCCGTTGCTGGCGATGTCATCGGTTTCAGGACCGAGCGTGTCGGGCAGCAGGATGTCCGCGTAGCGGGCTGAAGGCGTCATCATGTTGTCGCAGACCACGAGGAACTCGAGCTTGCTCGTATCGCGCAGCAGCTTGTCGGTCCAGTTCACGTCTCCGTGCTGGTTGATCATCGTGTTTCCGCCGGAGTTGACGATCATCTTGATGTTTTGCGTGAGCTTTTCCGCGCCTTTCAGAGCGTCGGTTCTGCGGGTCATCTCCTTGCCGCGGTAAATGGCGTCGGTCCACAGGTAGACCGGAATGCTGGCCTTCACGGGGTTTTTGCCTACGGGCAGGTAGACGGCAGGGAAGGGTGTGTTGCCTTCGTGTTCGCCCGAGTTGGTTCCGGGCAGGCCGATCTGGCCCAGCAGGATCGGCACCATCGCGATGGCCCGGGCCGTTTCCTCGCCGTTGGCCTGGCGTTGCGGACCCCAGCCCTGAGAGACGAACAGAGGCTTGGTGGTGCCCATTTCCCGGGCGAGGTTACGGATGACGTCGACCGGGATGCCCGTGATCGGAGCCGCCCATTCCGGCGTCTTCGGGGTCTTGTCCGGCCCTTCTCCCATAATGTAGGAGCGGTAGTCGGAATGCGCAGGAGCGGATTTCGGCAGCGTCTTCTCGTCAAAGCCGACGCAGTACTTGTCGAGGAAGGCCTGGTCAATCCACTTGTGCATGATGAACTCGTAGGCGAGGGCGTTGACCAGGGCGGCGTCCGTGCCCGGACGGATCGGGATCCACTGGTCGGCGCGGGACGTCGCGGTGTCGGTGAAGGCCGGGTCGATGAGGATCATGCGCGGGCGATGGCGCGCGCGGGCGAGGTCAATCTGGTAGCCCTTGCCGCCGCCCGAGGGGCGGTTGACCAGCGGGTTGTTGCCGAAGAGCACGTACAGTTCGGCGTGCGCGATCTCGGAGGGCAGGGAGGCCGGGCGTCCGCCGTAGGTCATGGGGAAGGAGGCGGAAAGCTGTGCGTTCGAGTACGAGCCGTAGTATTTCAGGTATCCGCCCATCAGGTTCATGAGGCGCTGCCAGGCGCGGCGCGAGCTCACGAGCGACTGCTGGCCCGAGCAGTACTGCCAGTAGATGGCTTCGTTGCCGTAGCGGGCCTTGATGCGCTTCCATTCGGAGGCGATGGTCTTCACGGCCTCGTCCCAGGAAATGCGCTGGAATTTCCCGTCGCCGCGCTCGCCCACGCGCTTCATCGGGTAGCGCAGACGGTCGGGGGAATAAATGCGCTGGCGCATCGAGCGGCCGCGCTGGCAGGCGCGGATCTGGCGCGGGACGTTGCCGTCGGGCTGGGAGTTGTCGGTTTCGATGCGGATCACCTGACCGTTGCGGGTAAAGCAGCGCACCGGGCAGCGCTGCCCGCAGTTGATGACGCAGGCGCACCACTTGTAGCTGCCCAGCTCGTCCACGGCGGCAGCGACCGCGCGGGGGACCGGCATCATCTGAAGCCCCAGCGCGGCGCCTGCCGCGGCGGCGGACTTAAGGAAAGTTCTCCGGTCTGTTCTGGGGTGAAAAAAATCAACGCCCATGTTGTTGTCTCCTTGTGTTCGGTTTTCGGGAAGGGCGCGGGGAGCCGCATCCGGAAAAAGCGGGAAGTCTCGGGCGATCCGTCTCTTCTGGGGCCTCTTTCGGGCCGCGGGATCGCATTGGCGGGGATATTCTTGCGGGCCCGGGAGTTTTGCAAAAGAGGACATTCCCCGTCCCCAATGTCAAATTTGACAGTCCGCAGAGAGCGGTTTTTAATTTTTGACATTGGGCTGTCCTCGCCAGAGTCGCAGCGCAGAAGGCCTAGACCCTTCGTATGACAGGCTTTCCGATGATTCGTAGGCGGACGTGGCCGCGGAGAGTCTTCATTAATTAATTGAAAATTAATCTCATCTTGAGGCTCCGGCGGTGTCCTTCCCGGACCGGGCCGGAAAGCGCCTTTCCTCCGGGCTTCGCAGGGGAGAAGAAGCAAAAGGGCGGGGCGTTGTCCGGGCGACGAAAGAATCAGGCCTTTTCTCGGTCTTCCGGCTTAAGGGGAGGCCATTGGGACGGGAGGCGGCAGCGGTCGGATTTTCTTCAGTACGAAAAGTTACACAAAAGTCTCTTTGAGCCCCGGTGGGACTGATAAACTGCCCTGCAGCCGCGCCGGAAAGAGAGCGTTGCGGCCCCGGTTCCGGGCAGAGCCCGGAAGCGGCCGGACGAGCAGCCGGCGAGGCCGGAAAATAACTCATAAAGGAGAACCTATGAAATACCGTTGCACTGTTTGCGGCCATATCTACGACGAGGAAAAGGAAGGCGTGAAGTTCGCCGACCTGCCGGATACCTGGACCTGCCCGACCTGCCATCAGCCGAAGTCCAAGTTCGTCCCGGTCGAGGGCGAGCTCACCTGGGCCGCCGAGCATGTGGTGGGCGTTGCCAAGGACGTCCCTGAGGACATCAAGAACGACCTCCGCGCCAACTTCCAGGGCGAGTGCTCTGAAGTCGGCATGTATCTGGCCATGTCCCGCGTCGCTTTCCGCGAGGGCTACCCCGAGATCGGCCTGTACTACGAGAAGGCCGCTCACGAGGAAGCCGAGCACGCCGCGAAGTTCGCCGAACTGCTGGGTGAAGTGATCACGGACTCCACCAAGAAGAACCTCGAGATGCGCGTTGAGGCCGAAAACGGCGCGACCGCCGGCAAGACCGACCTCGCCAAGCGCGCGAAGGCTCTTAATCTCGACGCGATCCACGACACGGTCCACGAGATGGCCCGCGACGAAGCCCGCCACGGCAGGGCCTTCAAGGGCCTGCTTGACCGCTACTTCGGCAAGTAATGCGATGCGTCCTGAAGCCCCGCAGCCGCGGGCCCTCAGGACTCTGAGCCCGCCCTGAAGGTCCACCGGGTCCGTCCTTGGCGAAGCGACAGGGCAGAAAGCAGCGAGAGTAATTCCCGCTGCTTTTTTTGTGGTGCGTCCAGCAGCGCACGTGTGACCAGTGGGGAAAGTCCACCGTCCGCCCGATCGAGGGAAGGACTAGCGACTCGGCAGAGTCAGGGAGGTAACAAACTGATGAAGGAAGCCGATAGCAAAACGTCAGCCTGACGAACAGGAACTGGATATGAGGCGACGACTCCGGGAGAGCAGGCCACATTCTGTTAACCCCATATCGATACGGAAGGAGCCGGCGTAGATCCAGCAGGCAGGACGCAAAGCACACGTGTGAGACCTGGGGAGATCCTTGACGATGCCGCAGGGCTGCCGCGGTCGAGAAGCCAAGGCATATCGACAAGGAAGTCAGCAGAGGCCGTAGCAGGCGGAAGCGCCGAAGGGCCGAATTCGAACTTGTAAGTAGAGCGTACAGCTCTCCCGAACCCGGCGACAGCAGCTGTAAAAGTCGAACGATAGGAAGCAGATCGCCTCCGACGGCAATGGACGGAATCCGAAACCGAACGAGAGCGGCCAGACGGGTCGAAAAGGCGACGGGGCCTGTGCACTGGACGAACACAGGGGGTAACCAGTGATAACGCTGGAAGAAGTCCTATCACCCGAAAACATGCGCGAAGCATGCCGCAGGGTGATGGCAAACAAGGGAGCTGCGGGGGGTTGACGGCATGACCGTCAGACAACTGCCGGCTCACTTTGAAAGACATGGAGCAAGCACCTGGCGCACATCAACGCCTACTGCAGGGGCTATGTCGACGATGTGCTCTCCGAATTCCGCCGCGCGAGCGCTCTTCTGGAAGTGCATCCTGAAATCGTGAGCGAAAGCTATGTCTCTGATCGAAGCGGCTGGATGGTGTCGTTTGACGGGAACGGCCTGGTCGCCTCGCACGTCATGCGCAGGACGCCGGCGCGCTTTGGCTACGGGTGCGACCGCCGGGAGGTCAGCCGCGCCATACGAGACCATGTCCTTCAGCTCGTGAAGCCCGACTCGCGCGGCTCGATCGGGCTCGTCTCGGGAGACGAGGGTGTGGAGTGGCTGGAGAGTCACCCGGGATGCGGCTGCGCGTTCGACCGCGTCACCCCGTTTTCTTCTCGCGTGTTTTTGGCCGCCGCACGGCGCTCGGACAGCACTTTTCTGGTGGATGCCATTTCAACGGACGGCGGGGGCATCGCCTGCAACGTGATCCTCGAGCAGGGGCTGTGCATTCAGGAGCTGGCCGGCATGACGCTGGCTGAATTCGCTCTGAAGACCTCGCTGCTTCCGGCCCGGATGCTCGGACTCGAAGGCCGGAAAGGACATTTCACGCCCGGGGCTGACGCAGACGTCACCGTCTACGACCCCGTGTCGCAAAAGGCCGTGCTCACGCTCGTCGAGGGCAGGAAGGTTCTGTTCAGGGGGACAGTCGCCAGACAGCCCGGCCGGGTGATCTGCACCGAGTCGGGCCGCTCGAGAGTCGAGGCGGCGGGCCTCGAGGCGGTCGTCGTCCGCGGCGGAATTCCGACCCTGCGCCGCCGCCCCTGACCCCAGGTGAGGCCTTCCCCTGGGGGAGGCCTCGCTCCGCGGAGAGGGCGTGCCCGGGGCGGCAGCCTTCATGAAGGCATTTTTACCCTGCTTTACAACTTCTTTTCGAGCTTCAGCAGAAGATTTTTTAACGTTTCCGTCTGCTTTTGCGTGAGTGAGCCTTCAATGAGAGCGTTCACCTCGGCCTCCAGGGGAGAGAGGGAGCACAAGAGGTCAAGCCCCTGATCTGTGAGGGTGAGGGTCAGGTTGCGCCTGTCGCCGGGATCCACGGTCCTCCGGATGAGGCCTTTGTCCTCGAGTCGATCCACCAGCGCCTTCGTCGTATTCTGGTTTTTCTCCATGCGGTCGGCCAGTTTCTTCTGGCAGAGCGGGCCGTCCTCATGGATGATGCGAAGCCCCACCCACTGTTCAATGGTCATATGGCGGGACTTGAAAATGTCATCCAGCCGGTAATGGACCTTTCGGGAAACCCGGCCCAGGATGAACCCCAGCGTGCTGTCCAGTTCCATGTTCACTCCTTTAAGGGGAGCACCCGGGGAGCGCCGCGTGCGCTCCCGCCCCCTCCCGGTTACTTCAAATAGGAATCAAAGAACCGGGTGATGATGTCCAAGACCTCTTTCTGGTTCCAGTAGATGCCGCCATGGGCGGCTCCTTCCACGAGATAGCGCTTGGAAGGAATGCGGTTTTTCTGGAGAGCCTGAAAGAGGAGGTCCGTCTGGCTCGGAGAAACCACGGTGTCCTTCGTCCCGTGCATGAGAAGCATCGGGGCGCTCGTTTTGGAAATGTAGGAAATGGGGTTCGCTTTTTCCGCCGCCTCTTTGTCAGCCAGGATGCCTCCGTCCTTTCCACCGAAAACGGGAGAGCCGTTCACCCAGAGGGCTTCGGTGGCTCCGGCGGACTGGTGGGTCTTCTTGACGGCGCCGCTGTAATCGTCGCCAATGCGGGTGAGGTCTGAGAGGCCGTAAAGGTCAACGGCAGCCTTCACAGAACTCGAAAAATTCAGGTTGTCCCCTTTGTCAAAGGCGGTGGTGCCGCTGGTGGTGCCGGCCATGGCGGTCAGATACCCGCCGGCGCTGCCGCCTACGATGCCCACGCGCTCAGGGTCGATGCCGAACTGGTCAGCATGGGCCTTCAAAAAGCGGATGGAGGCCTTGACGTCTTCGAGCGGCTGCGGGAAGCGGACGGTGGGAGCGACCCGGTACTGAATGGACGCCACTACGTAGCCAGCTTCGGCCAGATGCATGCGAAGCTGGATGCCGTTGTCCTTGTTGGCGTTGATGAAGCCGCCGCCTGTGACATAAACGATGGCCGGCAGCTTTTTCTCAGACTTCGGCTGGAGGATGTCCATTTTCATGGCCACGTTCGGGTAGCCCCTCATGGGCACCTGCTCATAGACAACATTGGAAATCTGGTTGATGAGCGGTGTTTTCACTGCCACGGAAAGCTCGGGGCTTTCCACTTTCCCGGGCATATTCTTCGTGGCTGAATCCACGTTCACTTCCATTGCCAGCGCGCTGCCTGCCATCAAAAGGCAGCCGGCCGCGGCAAAAGCCGTCAGTTTCGCTTTTTTCATCGCGCGTCTTCTTATGGGTAATACTACGATATGGAATTAATTAAGCACCGGGATATTAATACGATAACGTAGTAATTGCAAAAAAGAGAAAAAGAAGGAGTGCCCGGCTGTCTGCTTATAAAGGCGCGGCTGCGCTTGGGGCCCGGCTTTGGATTGCCGCGGAGAGGGCGGCAGGCCTTCTCGTTCAGGGCTGGGAGCCCTTCTTCGGGTCGGCGGGCCTGGAGGGGCCTTCGCCCGCCTCGAGCGACAGCTCGATTTTCCGCCTCGCCCTGCGGGGGAGCTTTTCGTAGGCCGCCTTGCGTTCGGCCTCGCGCGCCTGACGCTCCTTTTCGCGGTCGTCCATCACGCACTTGCCGCTTGCGAACATGAAGCCCAGGATCCCGACGCAGGCGATCGTGAGGACGCTGTCGGTGAAAAACGTGGTGAACCAGGCGGCGATGAGCCCCACCATGAGCCCGACAAGAGCCGGCATGAATTTTAACTTCATCGTCTCTGTCCGCCCCTTAGAAGAACGCGATCGGAGCAGTGAGCTCGTCCAGGCACGCGAGGACGCTCCAGGCCGCGGAAACCGACGAGCGGGGGTTGTCCGGGTCGGGCCGCGAGGAGAAGCTTAATTCTGCGTGCAGCAGCGCGTTCTTAATCCGGATCCTGTGGGTGGTCTCCTTTAAGCCCGGGACGCTCGTGAGAGTCATGCTCGATTGATCGGCGCCGCTTGCGAAGCGGGCCGCCACCGCGACGTTCACGTTCTTGGGAAACTCCCGTATCGCCTCTTCAATCGGGCCTGAAAAGGCGACTTCCTCGTGCTCCTTCGAAAGTTCCCGGCCCGCGAGGCCCGGGGCCCCGTTGAGGCTTCCCGGGGCCTTGCGGCTTTCAAAATCGAGCTTCGCGCCGCCCATGAGCGCGTAGGTGCGCAAGAGGTCCAGGCCCCCGATTGCGCCGTTGGCGATAATGAGGCGGGTGCCGCCGGCGAGGGCGGCTGAGCGCGCCGCAGCGCGGAAGTCCGGGTCGGCGAGCGCGCCGGCCGAGACCGCGAGGAGGCTCGTGCTGCGAAGCACCTGAGGGGCGTAGGTCTTGAGAGCCGCAACGCCCGCGAACTCGACCACGTAGTCGGGCTCTAGCGCGAGAAGCTCTTCGAGCGTCCGGCAGGCCCTGGCGCCGTACTCTTCGGCCAGCGGGAGCGTTTTCCCGTACGTGCGGCTCATGATCCCTTCGAGCCTGCAGCGCCCCCCGAGCGAGTCGGCAAAGTGGCGGCAGAAAACATGCGCGAGCGAGCCCGCTCCGATGACGGCGATTTTTTTCATGGCGGTCTGAATATGTGTCGGAATGGCTGAAAGACAGAGCCTATTTTAAGCGGGCGGGCCCCTCCGGGACGAACCGGATTTGCTAGGATCGTGCTGTGTCTGTCCGGTCAAGGAGAAGGAAATGTTCGTTGGAAGCCTGCAGCGCTGGGGCAAGGAGAGTGTGAGCCTGCATCCGGCCTTTGCCCGCGCGATGGCGCTTTTTCTGCAGAAAGGGGGCGCGGCCCTGCCCCTCGGGCGGCATGAGCTCGAAGGCGGCGACATCTACGTGAACGTGGAGGAGGGCGAGACCCGGCCGCCGGAACAGAGGCGCTTTGAGATGCACCGCGCCTTCGTCGACGTGCAGATCGTGCTCGAGGGCGAGGAGCGGATGGACTGCGCGGTTGTGCCGCCTACGGAGCCCGCGCTGGAGGAAGACTTCGAGGGACGTGACATCGCCTTTTACCCGGACCCGCAGCGCTTCCAGACCGTCCTCCTCGGAGCCGGGGACTTTGCCGTATTCCTGCCGGGCGAGCCCCACGCCCCGAACCTCGCCTGCGGCGAGCCCTCCTGGCACAAAAAAGCCGTGATCAAGATCCGCGCCGCGCTTCTCGGCTGAAAAAAACGCCCCCCTTTGAAGGAGGGCGCTTTGAGGTGCAGTGTTTCAGAGCGCTTCAGAGAAAGTCCGGGCGGCGGTAGTCCTCGAGGGCCTTCTCGAGCCTCTTTTCGCCCGCTTTCTCAGAGAGCATGCGGCGCAGGGCCCTGATCTGCTCGTCCAGGGCGCGCAGCTCGCGCGCCACCCGCTCGGCGCGCGAACGGACCGAGTCATACCTTTCGAGGCAGTAGTCGAAGTATTCGTTCATGTCAGTCTCCTTCATCGTTCTTTCTAAAGCCCGGCCTAATCAAGACGGGTTTACAGGGCGAAGTCCGCCTCGTGCATAGCGCGGAGAGCCTCGCTGATCTTCTGCTTGTCGCCGAGCTTCTCGAGCTCGGAGTGGAAGAGCTCCGCCTGCTCCCTGAAGGCCTCGTAGTCGGAATTCAATTTCTCGCGTTGAGCCTCGAGCCTTGCGAGGTTTGCAATCTGGTCGTCGTACACGCTGCCGTTCATGGCTGCCTCCCGTTTCTTTTCCTTTCAGCCTGAAGCCCGCCGCTTCAGGGAACGGGGGAAAGATTACAGGGGGAGGCCCCGGAAAGCTCAGGGATCTTAGGACCAGCTCGCCTTTAACTTAAGGCTAAGCTAATCATGCGGCGGACGAATCCGGGTCGTGTGAAAGAGGGGAAAACGGGTCGCGGGATAGGCCCGCCGCGGCGCTTTCCCTTTTTTTCCCCGCCCCCTATGAGCGGGGATTTTCAGGCAAGAAGGGCCCGCTCGGCCTTGAGGAAGGCTCGAAGCAGACGTGCGGCCCGCCTTGTGCGGGGCTCCGGGGGCGCCTTTTCGATCTCGGCGCAGACGCTCAGGCCGAGCGGCGCGGCGTGCTCCGTGATGAAGGTCCGCTCGAGCTCCGGGCGCTCCGCTTCGACGAGCCTGGCCGCGAAGGCGAGCTCGAAGGGCAGGGTGTCGGCCTCGCGCAGGTCGCCCGCGGGCCGCACGCCCGCCTCGTCGTAGATGCGGCTCACCTCGCGCAGGGCGCCCTGGCAGAGGATCGCCTCGCGGCTCGTGTAGACCGACTCCGAGAGGGCGACGGTGCACCGTCCCACGCCGTAAAAGAGCCTTGCGAACTCCCGCTCGAGCTCTTCGTCCGGCTCGGGCGGCAGGGTGCCCGAGAGCTCGGGCGGCTCGCTGCCCAGGGCGGCGCACAGCGCCGCAACCGACTCCTCCACTCCGGGCCAGAGTGCGAGAAGCCCGGCGCTCCGCGGTCCCCTGAAAAAGACAGAGAAAAACTCATAGAGCCTGGCCCGGGTGCTCTTCAGGCCGGCCCGGATTTCCTTTCGATCGCCACCCTGCATAGACTCGCTCCTGACTTTTTGACCCGCTCCCCCGGAGCGCCCGCCCGGGGCCGCTCCGGGAAGAGTCCCTTTTCGCGCGGTTGATGCGCGTCTTACCGCATCTTGTCCTTAAGCGATGCGGGATCGGCGTGCGTGGAGGCGTAAAGGACCTTGGGGCGGCGCTCCGCGCGGCCTCCGAGCGGCCTGGAGCGCTCGAGCAGCTTCTTCTGCGGCTCAGTCAGGCGGTCGTAGTCCACGAAGACGAGGCTGCCCGTCGGGCATACTTCTACGCATTTCGGAACAAGCCCGCGGGAAGTCCTGTGCGCGCAGAGCGTGCATCGCTCGGCCTTCCCCGGGATCCTCTTCTGGTGCGGCAGCAGCGGCCCGGCTTCGAGCGGCGCCTTCGCAAAGTAGTTCGTGCGGCCCGTCCGGTTGAACTGCGGCACGCTCCAGGGGCAGGCCTCGCGGCAGGCTCCGCAGGCGATGCACTTCGAGTCGTCCACGAGCACTTCGCCGTTCTCTCCCTTCCGGATTGCCTTGGCGGGGCAGGCGGGCAGGCAGGCGGGCTCCTCGCAGTGCATGCAGCCCACGCGGAAGTAGCTGATGATGCGCTCGCGCTCGTTTTCCGTCCGGTGCAGCTGGTTCCACTCGATGTCCGGCGCCACCTTGTTCTCCTCCTTGCAGGCGACGAAGCAGGCGTGGCAGTTGATGCATTTGTCCATGTCGACAATCAGTCCGAATCGGCTCATTTCTCACCCCTCCTTCGTGATCTGGACGCAGGTTTCAAAGTACGGGGCGTAGCCCGAGAGCGGATCGAACTGCCTCGGGATCAGAACCTGGGAGTTCTGGTTCCCGCGCCAGCCGTACTGCATGCCTGCCGTGCCCGGCGGCACGATGATGGAGACGCGGGCCCGGGCGTGCGCCTCGCCCCAGGGATTGCGGATCACGATCCGGTCGCCCTCCCGGATGCCGCGGCCAGCGGCGTCCTTCGGGTTGATGTCCACGGTGGACATGGGCTCGATTTCGAGCAGGTAGGGGCAGTCCGAGCGGGTCTTGGAGTGCGTGATGTAGGGCGCCCTCGTTCCGTTGATGAGCTTGATCGGATAGTCCCTCGTGGGCTGCCAGGGCGCCTTGTAGAGCGGAATCGTCCCGAAGCCCAGCTTTTTCGTGACCAGCGACGAGAGCTCGATTTTGCCCGAGGGCGTGTTGAACCCGGGCCGGCCGTCGGGCCGCAGCAGCCCCTTTTCGTACTTGTAGGGCTCCTGTTTGCGGGACTGAACGGAGGTGAGCGCGGGGAGGTTCCGCTGTGCCGTGCGGTAGTCGGTCCCCCAGGTCCGAAGGATCGAGTCGCAGGCCGCCACCGGGTCTCCGTTGAAGAAGTGCTCCGGGGTGTCGAGGATCGAGCCCAGCTCGAGCGCGATCCGCCAGTCCTCCCTTGCCTCGCCCATGGGCTTCACGGGCGTTCTCACGGCCACTTTCCCGCCGTGCGTGCCAAAGGGCGCGTAGCGCTCGAAATTCATCGCGGCGGGCAGCAGGATGTCCATGTCGCGGTGGGTGATGTCGCGGTAGAAGTAGTCGGTCGCAAACGAAAACTCCATGTCGCGGATCGCCCGGGCGTATTCCTGGGGCTGCGGCCAGATCATCACGTTCACGCCGAAGCCCCCGAAGGCGCGGATTTTCTTCTCTTTCACGTACTCGGGGAGCATGTTTGGGTTCCACTGCACCTGAGTCGCGTTCCAGACCGGGACGAAGTCGCGGTCGAGCCGGTCCTTTTTATGCTCCTCGAACCAGTGGTAGTCGACGAAGTCCTTCGTCAGGCCGTTGTCGTGGACGATGTAGCCCTTCGGGCCCACGGAAAAGAGCGCGCCGCCTGGGCAGTCGATGTAGCCGAGGATCGCCGGGACGCACAGCAGCGCCCTCGCGTTGTTCACGCCGTTGCGGGTGTGCGAGAGCGACTGGGAGGTCATCGCGTAGCTGCCCGGACCCTTCGCGTAAAGGCGGGCCGCCCGCACGACGAGTTCCGCGGGCACCCCGGTGAGCTCCTCGGTCCTCTGGGGCGTGAAGTCCCGGCAGTACTCCCGGTACTCTTCGACCCCGTAGACCCACTTGTCGCAGAAGGCCTTGTTGTAGAGCCCCTCCTCGAAGAGGACGCGGCAGAGGCCCGCGGCGAGCGCAGCATCGGTCCCCTGCCGGGGCTGCAGGTGCACCGTGGCGAGCTCAGCGGTCTTCGTGCGCCGGGAGTCGACCACGATGATGTTGACGCCGCGAGCTTTTGCCGCGGTGATCATCCTCCACCACCCGTGGGGCTTGGACCAGGCGCCGTTTGTGGCCATGACGAGGTAGGACTTTGTCTGCGGGCCGCAGCCTCCGCCGCTGTTTTCCTGTCCGAAAACCAGCGTCTCGGCGAGCAGCGTCCCCTTGCGGCAGGCGATCGAAGACTCGGTCGCGTAGTGCCAGGTTCCGAAGTAGCGCGCGAGCCGCATGACGGCGGGACGCGGCTCCTTGGGGTCGCCGCACATCAGCATCACCTTGTCGGCCCCGTAGTCCTTCTTTATGTGGTTGAAGTTCTGGGAGATCGTCCGGTAGGCCTCCTCCCAGGAGATGCGCACCCAGCCGGGGTCGCGGCTGCCCTTGGGGTTCGTGCGCTTCAGCGGGTGGAGCAGCCGCTCCGGGTTGTAGAGCCGCTGCAGCGTGGCCAGCCCCTTGCTGCAAAGGATCTTCTGCGGGTGTTCCTTCCAGCTCTCGATCGAGACGATGGTGTTTCCGATCCTTTGGAAGCGGATGCCGCACATCGGCATCTGGTTGCAGTTGTCGCAGATCGACCAGCCCGCGGCGCTTTTCTCCTTGGCGAGGGCCCGTCCGGGCAGGAAGAAGGTTCCGGCGCCCGGAACGGCGGCGAGGACCGGGAGGGTTTTAAGCAGGTTGCGACGAGAAATGCCTGCGGCCGTCTTTTTTTCGTCAGTCATGCAGGTCTCCTTGTTTTTTTATTTTTATGTCCTCCGGAGCCTCGCCGCGTTTTGCCTGCGCGGGTTTCTGCGGCCTCGCGGCGCCAAGGCGCGCCGCGCGGGGGTTGTGCTTTCATTGTAGGTGTGAAGGCAAGGGCCTGTCACGTGTTTTTGGGATGCCCGCCTTCGGACAAGGCTGCCGGGCTGCGGGCCCCTCGGGGAAAAAGGAGAGAAAAACCATGAGCGAGTCGGTTCACCAGTACATCAGGCTTCGAGGCGCGCCCCGGGAGCGGGGGCTGCAGTACGGCCGGGCGGCCGCAGAGCGGATCCGCGCCGTGATCCGCGGCTTACGAGGAGCCGATTGCCCGCTTCAGGCCGGATCTGATTGAAGAGATGAAGGGCATCGCGGAGGGCGTCGGAGTGGATTTTGCCTCCATTCTCACGCTCTACTGCAGCTCGGAGGAGATGTCCGCGACGGCGAGCGTCCCCGAGGATTCCTGCAGCGCGATCGCGGTGCCGCCCGAGGCTTCCGGCAACGGCCGGACCTACCTTGGCCAGAACTGGGACTGGTGGTCGATCGGGCGGGGCACGACCGTGCTGCTCGAGGTCGAGCAGAAGCCCTTCGCGCGCTGCCTCATCGTGACCGAGGCGGGGCTCGTGGGCGGCAAGGGGTTGAACGAGTTCGGGCTCGGGCCCACGATGAACGCTCTCTCGGTGAAAAAGGGCAGGGGCGGAGTTCCGGTGCAGGTGCTGCTGCGGGCGGCCCTCTCGCAGAGGACGGTCCGAAGGCGATCGAGGCGATCGCGAGCGCGAAGCGCGCCGGCGCGGCCTGCATCGGACTCGCTTCGGGCGACGGGCACGCGGTGATGGTGGAGGCGGCCCCTGTGGGGCTTGCCGTCCTCACGGGCGGCGGCCGTCCTCTCTGCCACACGAACCACTGGCTCTCGGAGCGTCTCGCGGCAGGCCCGGAGGCCGCCTGGTACAGCTATAGCTCGACCTTCACGCGGCTTGACCGGATCCGCCGCCTTTCGGCGCTCGAGGCGGGGAGCCTGCGCTGCAAGGCGCTCTTTCGGATTTTCTCGGACCACGCGGGCTGTCCCGACAGCGTCTGCCGGCACGACGACGAGCCGCTGCCCGAGTACCACAGGCACTGCTCGCTCTGGTCTCTCGTGATGGACTTAAGCGAGCGCACGCTCTGGCTCACGGAAGGTTCGCCCTGCTGCACGGCGGCAAGGCCCTACCGGCTCTGAAAAAAGGCCCGGAGGAAGAGGGCGCGCCTTTCAAGAGGCGGCCCCTCCTGCCGAGCCTCCTTTTTTCCTACCAGCCGTAGATCCTCGGCCAGACGGCCCGGACCTCGGTGCCGTCGTCGACCACGTAGTACTGCGGATGCTGAGCCGCGGTCGGGCACGCGTGGTTCGGGAAGATGCGCAGCATCGTCCCCACCGGATAGCGCCCGAGGTCGAAGGCGCTGCCGTCGCGCGAGGAGATGATGCCGTGCTCCTGGTTCGCGGAGACCACGATCAGGTCTTCGGGCACAGGCTCTCCGTTGATGTCAGCCACGAGCCCGTAGCCCTGGTCGAGCTTCTGGGAGGCCGTGCCGCGGTCCCTTGAGAGCGCCATCCAGCCCCCGTCGGTGATCACCCAGTTCTTTTCCTTCTGGTGCCCGATCACGGTGACGAGCACCGACAGCGCGAGGTCGCTCTGGCGGCAGACGCCCAGGCCCAGCATGAACAGGTCGAAGAAGGCGTAGACGCCGCAGCGCAGCTCCGTGACGCCGTCCAAATTGTCGCCGAACGTCGCGGTGGGAGTTGAGCCGACGGACACGATGGGGCAGGGCAGGCCCGCCTCGCGCAGTCTCGAGGCGGCCCTCACGACGCCGTCGCGTTCTTCATGCGCCCGGTGCAGCATGTCCGCGGGGCCGGTGGCGTTGTAGGAGCCGCCCGCGTGGGTGAGAACTCCCGCGAGCTCGGCTCCGGAACCGGGCCTGAGGCTGCGGGCGACCTTGATCAGCTCGGGGCTGTCCGGGGGAAGCCCCGAGCGATGCCCGTCGCAGTCGATTTCAAGCAGCGCGCGGATCGTTACGCCCTGTTTTTCACAGAAGTCGCTGATCGCCCGGCCGGCGGCTTCGTTGTCAAAGATCACCTTGACGTCCGCGCCCTGGGCGTTCACGGCAGCCACGCGCGCCAGCTTCGAGGGGGCGATCCCGACCGCGTAGATCATGTCTCTGACGCCGTGCGCCGCGAAATACTCCGCCTCCTTCAGCGTCGAGACTGTGGCCGGCCCCTGCGGGGTCGTCATCTGGCGTTTTGCGACGTCCCAGCTTTTGGAGGTCTTCAGGTGCGGCCGGAGCGCCACGCCGAGGCTGCGGGCCTTGGCGGCCATGCGCTCTAGGTTCCGGTCAAGCCGTCCGGCGTCCAGAATCAGAGCCGGGGTCTGCAGATCATTCAGTGTTGTCATGGACCTTCCTTTCAATCAGTGATCGCTCTTGATGCCGGCACTGCACATCGACAGCACCGAATCCGGCGTCGGACCGTAGAGGTCGCAGTAGCGGCGGTAGGCCGCCAGGGCCGCAGCGGTCGTGTGCTCGGCATAAATGCCGCGCCGGGCAAGAGCTGCGCGCGCGGGCAGGATCTCCTCCTCGGGCGCCGTGACGATCCGGATGGAATGGCGGCGGATCATGTCGAGGATTTCATCGGCTCGGGCGGGAACGCCGATCGCAATGCCTTCGGCCAGCGTGGGCTTCGGAGTGATGTGCACGAGATGCCGGGCGTTCTGGCGCAGCGTTTCGGCAAAGGGAGCGCAGTTCTCGCTCTGGACAGCCACGATCTGCGGGAAATGATCGATCGCACCGCTGGCGAGCAGGTGCTCGAGCGCCTTCACCGCTCCGATGAGCAGCGTGCCGTTGCCCGTTTCGATGAAAATATGCTCCGGAATTCGCCCGAGCTGCTCGAGCAGCTCGTAAATGTATGTCTTGGTGCCCTCGTAGAAAAAGGGGTTGTAGACATGGTTGGCGTAGTACGCACCTTCTTCCCGGACCTTTGCCCGGCAGACGTCGGCGCAGTGATCGCGGGTTCCGGGAACGACGACGGCTTTCGCGCCGTATGCGCCGATCATGGCGATTTTATTCGGGCTCGTTCCCTCGGGAACGTAGATTTCGCAGCGGATGCCCACGCGTGCGCAGTAGGCCGCGACGGCAACGCCGGCGTTTCCGCTCGAATCCTGGACGCACTTCTGAACCCCGATCGCCTTCATGTGCGCCACCAGGGCCGCGGCGCCCCGGTCCTTGAAGGACAGAGTCGGGGTCATATAGTCCATCTTGACGAGCACATCGCGGTCAAAAGGAACGGCCGCTGTGAGGCCCTCACCCATGGTGACGTCTCTCCACGCGTCGCCCTCGATCGCCATGAAGGCCCGGTAGCGGAAAATGTTCCAGGCGCTGCGGTCAATCAGGCTGAGATCCCAGGCCGGAGGGGTGTAGTCCAGTTCGAAGAGTCCGCCGCAGCTGCAGCAGGGCGAAAGAGTGGACAGCGGCGCGGTTTTCCCGCATCGGGTGCAGACAAAGTTCATGAGCTCGGACCTCCGTGGCTAAATTGAGGAGTGAGTCTGCAGGGCCCGGCCTTCCGCAAAGCGCGGAAAAAGGGACCGCGGGCGCTCAGTCCGGTCTCAGCATGCCCGCGATGATCAGCAGGGCGGATGCTGGAGAAGGCGTTGTGCCCGCGCGGCGCAGCAGCCGCGCGGCATGCGCGGAGCAGAAAAAGACTTCGGCCATTGTGGCGAGCCATCTGCAGCCGGACATCACTGCAAACACAAAGATAGAGTACACCGCCGTCATCACGCTGACCTGTCCGATATAGGAAACCCGGGAATCGAAGAACTGCGGCAGCATGGAAGGAAAGCCGGCCTCTGGGGATTGGAGAGCTGAAGCCAGAAGGCCGCGGAAAGATCGCGCCGGGGTCCCGTCCCGGGCAGCCCGCGGCGGTTTCAGGACCAGAGCGGCGGCCGGGGCCGCCGGGCCTTCACGCCCAGGCAAACGAGCTGGACGATGCCCGCGAGGCGCCGCGCGGCGTATAGCGCGGGAAGATGGCTGGGGAAAACTCCCGGGCCGCCCCCTTTCCTTCTCCCGGCTCTGCCGCTGCGCGGAACCTGTCCACGGGCAGTCCGGCGCAGATCCGGAGATCGTCTGCCGGACCGGTCGGATTCCCAGGAAGCTAAGCGGACTTTCGACTGCAGGCCGTTTTGTCGACCAACAGGACGCAGCCCACGATGCAGGCCGCCCCGACGAGCTCCATAGGCTCGAACCGGGTGCCCAGGACGAGCGCTGTAAACACCACGGCAGTGAGCGGCTCGCTGCAGGACAGCAGACCGGCCGTCGGCGCTGTGATGAGTCTCAGGCTGGTGAGGTAGCAGACGAAGGCGGTGACGGTGCCCACGACCACCACGACGAGCACACACAGGAGGGAGCGCAGACTCCAGATCCCGTTTGCCAGTCCGCCGGGGGCCGCGGCCAGAATCAGCAGGCCGCCCAGGAAAAGCCCCCAGCCCGTGACCAGAACGGGACTCACGCGCCTCAGGACGCGCTGGGGCTCAATCGAGCAGAAGGCGCCGCACAGAGCAGAGACGAGCCCCATCGCCACGCCGGTCACGGAGAAGTCCAGGGCATCTAGGCTGCCCTTGGTCACGAGCAGAGTGATCCCGAAAGCGGCCAGCAGCACGCAGACGAGCTCTATCACGCGCGGGGGACGGTGTTCGGCGCGCACCTGCCACAGGAGAAGGAAAAGGGGAATCGCCCCGGACAGCACGGCGGCCGTTCCGGCGTTGGAAGCCGCGATGGCCAGGAAAAAGGTGTACTGCATCAGCCCGGTGCCCAGGCCGTAGAAAAAGATGTCGCGGCGATTGTGCGGGTCGCGCATCGGCCCGAGGATGTCTTTCCTGAACCAGAGAGCCTCGAACGCAAGAATGAGCAGACCGCCTGCGATCAGACGCAGTGCAACCAGCCCTTCGGCCGTAAAGGAGAAAAATTCAAAGAGATACTGGGCCGTTACGCCCATAATGCCCCAGCAGGCCCCCGCTGAAAAAGCGAGAGCCGCACCGAGTTTTGCGCTTTTCATGGCAACCTCTGAAAACCGGGCCAGGCGGGCGGGGCATACCACTGCTCCAGGCCCGGGTCCCCAGACTCAAAAAAATTGGGTGAAGCGCAGGTTTTGAAGGCCTGCACTTCGGGTTGGTGATGTAAATGTAGGCGGATTGGAAACGTTCGTCTAAAAAATTGACAATTTTGTAAAATTAACTTATCAAAAATGTGAACTAATAAAGACAGGCTTATGAATGCGCTTGAAAATGTGGGTTACTGGAGGCTTTTCCTCGCGCTGAGCCGCAGCGGATCGCTGTCGGCCGCGGCCCGCAGCGAAGGCTGCAGCCTCGCGGCAGCCTCGAGAACCCTTGCCCGCCTCGAAAGGGAGCTGGGCTTTCTGGTTCTGGAGCGCTCGCGCAGGCCCGCAGCGCTCACGGCCCGGGCGAAGGCCCTCGTGCCCGCTGCCGAGAATTTTGTCCGCGCTGCGCAGGCCGTGGCTGCAGCTTCGGCCTCGGGCAGTGGAGCAGGGAGCACGGCGGGCGCCCTCAGAGGCCACTTCCGCATCAGTCTTCCGGCCAATTCCGGCCGCAGCACGTATTTCGCGCTTCTGCAGGAGCTGGAGTCGCGGCATCCGGGCTTCAGTGCGGAAATTATGACGGACTGCGGGACCGAGGGGCTGCTTGCCGGGCAGGCGGATCTGGCGCTCATGCCCTGCGATCCCGCCTCGAAACAGCTCGCGTTTTTTCCGGCCGGGCTCGAGTACACCTTTCTCATGGCCACCCCCGGATACCTGAGGCAGCACGGCAGGCCCGAGAGCATCGGGCAGCTGGAGAACTACACCGTGCTGCTGCAGAGCGCAGCCTCAGCCGGTTTTTCAACGAGGCTTGAGCGAGGGAGCCAGTATGTTTATCTATCCCCGTCGCAGCCCTGCAGGCAGGGGGATCCCCTGTTCTGCAGCGCTCTGCTTCTTCAGGGCGAGGGCATTGCGGTTGACGTGGCGCTCGGAGCGGTTGAGGACGAGCTTGCCTACGGACGGGTGGTGCCCGTGCTCGATGGCTGGCATCGGGAGCCCTGGCGCAATGCCGTGGTCTGCCGCGCAGTGGACGCCGGCCGTCCTGCCTTTTCGGAGCTTGCCCGGATTCTTCGCGATCATGCTGTCAAAACGGCAGAGGAGCGCTGGAAACGGTGGTACGCGCATTTTGGATTCATGAGCGCGGTCTCGCAGCCTGAACAAGCCGAAACGGCCGGCCCGAGGGTATAGTGTTGGCATTTTCCTCAAGGACACCAGCTGATGACAGTCTTCGCACATTGGAAACGCTTGGCCGGAGCAGCGGCTCTCTGCACTCTGATGGCTTTTAACCCGGCGCAGAGTGCAGATCTGACGGACGTCGACGGTGCGGCGCTTCTCGAGAACCCTCCCGCGGAGGGCTCCGCGGCCTTTGCAGCCGACCAGGTCTTTTATCAGTACGGACTTACTTTGCGGAATACGCCCCGCGGCCGGCTGGCCGCGGAGGACGCGGATCTTGTGTCGCTCGACAGCTTTGACCGGCGCTATTCCGCCGTGACGGGCTACCGGCTCTCGAAGTCCGAAACGCCGAGGACACGGCTCGCGATGCAGGCGGCCATGGGACCGATCCTCGAGTCGATGAAAAGCGCGAAGAAGAAGTTCATGCGGCCGAGGCCTTTCGCCGTTCACGAAGGGGATGCGACCTGCCGCCCTGATCAGAAGCCGCATCTCAATCCGCGCATGAGCTATCCCTCGGGACATTCCGTGCGCGCCTGGGGCTACGCCCTGGTGCTCTCCTCGCTGATTCCGCAGAAGGCCGAGACGATTCTGCGCGAGGGGCTTCAGGAAACTGAAAGCCGCTGGATCTGCGGAGCACACTGGATGAGCGACACGAAGGCGGGAAGGATCCTCGCCTCGGCCGCGTTTGCCAAGCTGACGGCGGACCCTGCGTTCCTGAAGCTGCTGGAGGATGCCCGCAGGGAGCTCTCCGAGCAGGCGGCGAGGCGGGCGCGCTGATTCTTTTTCAGGCGGGACGCCTGGAGCCTCTGCCGGGAGGTCAGGGCTTCGGGGGCCGCAGGTTCGAGTCCGGGCCGTGTCCCTCGAGCGGGGCGCCGCGGAGGTTTTTCAGGTCATCGGGTGCGGGGCCTGCGCTTCGCTTGAGATTGTCGGGCACCGGGCCCCAGGGATTCTCGTGCGGAAAGCTGCGCATGAAGGACTGGACCCAGATCCAGATGAGTGCGAGCAGCCCGGTGGCTTCCAGAATCGTGCTGGCAGTGCGGTAGGTCTGCTCGTCTTCGGTTGACAGCAGGGCGGTGCCCACGAAAATCAGGCCGTAGGGAAGGGCAATCCACCAGCCGCTGTAGCCCCGGTCGTGAAGCCGGCGCGCGGTGACGGAAATGGTGGGAACAAAGGCGAGGATCGCCGCGACGGTGCCGAGCAGCGGGTCGATGGCAGTCAGGATGACAACGGTCATCTGAGTAGCCAGGACAAAAACCCAGAACTCTTTGCGCGTGGATCGGCTTCGAAAGTCGAAATACTTCGTTAATCCCGATTTGTACAGTTCCCAAAGAGTTTTTTCACGCGTCATGGCGAAAAATCCGGCCGGCTGTTCAGAGACAAAAAGTCCGCTTCCCTCACGAGGCGGGCCATGGATTGTAGCGGATTTGTCTCTTGGGGCGAGTAAAAACTGCGGGGGTTTGTGCGGATAGAGGGCGGGTGCCGGCCGGGCCGCCGTTTTTCTGAAGGGAACAGGCAGGGACCGCTGTCTGCGGTCCCTGCCTTACCCGATCAGGCGGCCTCCTCTCCGGAAGAGGCTCCGCCTTTGAGCGGTGAGAAGCTCTGCTCCTTCTCGATTTTTTTGACGTAATCGTTTCCCCAGCTGCACATGGCCTGAAGGACCGGCACCAGGGTCTGCCCGAAGGGCGTGAGGGAATACTCGGTATGCGGCGGAACCACGGGGAAGACCTCCCGGTGCACCAGGTCGTCGGCCTCGAGTTCGCGCAGCTGCTGGGTCAGCATTTTCGCGGTCGAAGCGGGTACGAGGCGCTTGAGCTCGCTGTAGCGCTGAGGCTTCTGCGCGAGGTGCCAGAGAATCATTGATTTGTATTTTCCGCCGATGAGCTGCACTACGGCATCCACCGGGCAGACAAAGGTTCTCGTTTTCGCCGTCAAGGGTATCGCTTGGTTGTCTCCTCTCGCGGTTGTTCGGGCAGTATAGCTTCAGGGCTTCCTGGTCTGCAAAGCCTGGTCAAGTACGCGTGCCAGCTCAAGGTCCGAGGCCGGGTTCTGGCCGGTGATGAGCTCCCGGTCCTGCACCACATGGCTCTGGTACATGCCGTTGAGGTCCATATGCGCGCCGGCGATCTGAAGCGCCTGCTCGACGTGGAAGGGCATCTGGGCGCCGTTCTTGACTGCGATTCCTGGGTGAGGATGCGCACGCGGCCGCGGGGCAGATCCTCGATGAGCCAGGCGTGCACCACATCCAGGCGGTGCTGCGCGTCGCCTTCAGCCCGGCCGTGCCAGGCGAGGCGGCCGGGACGGCCCTCGGACGTGGCTTCGTATTCGATTACCTGAGCCGCGATCGGGAAGCCGAAGGTCTTGAAGCGGAAGCGGGTGCCCGGTCCGAGGACGAGGCGCCCGTCGGAGGCCCCTCAAATTTCACGTCCGAGGCGTTGGTGTAGTAGCTGTGCCAGAGTCCTGCGTTGCACAGCAGCGCGAAGACTTCCGCAGCACTCAGGCCGCGCACGATGGTTTCGTTGGAGGCGAAGTTGTCGGTGAACCCGGGCTGGTAGCCTTCGGGTCAGTTGATTGCATTCAGCATTTCTGATTCCTTCCGGGCTTTTTCGTCCGGTCTGTTGTTTTTGATAGGTGTTATTTTGTTCGTATAATTTTAAAAAGCAATAACATACTAAAAAATTACATAGTTACTAAAAAGAAACTATAGACGGGACCCGCGGCCGGAACGGCAAAAAGAGTAGAGTGGCTTACGGTTGCCGCGGAGCCAGATCGGCCGCGGCTTTTTTTCAAATAGATTTCGGCGGGGCAAAGCCATGCAATCACGGCCGAATTCGGGTTCGGTGAACGAAGAGCTGTTTCGAAGCGCTCCGGTGGGCAGAGCGATTCTTGAGCTTGCCCTGCCTACGATCGCCGCGCAGCTGATCACCGTGATTTATGCGGTCGTGGACATTTTCTATGTGGGGCAGCTGGGAGATCCCTCGCAGGTGGCGGCCGTGAGGATCGCGTTTCCGCCTTTTCTGTTCCTCACGGCTCTTGCCAATCTCTTTGGAATCGGCGCTTCCTCGGCCATCGGCCGCGCACTTGGGGCGGGGAATCCGGAAAAGGCGAGGCGCTGCGCGGCCTTCGCCTTCTGGTGCGGGGTCACTGTGGCCGTGGTCTACGCGCTGCTCCTGTGGAACATGAAAGAGGAGCTTCTGCCGCTTCTGGGGGCGACCGCCGAGACTTATGAACCCACGGTCGCCTATTTTTCCTGGATGATCGGGCTCGGGGCTCTGCCGCTCGTCGCCTCCAACGTGCTCGCCCATCTGGTCCGTTCAGAAGGCCACGCCCGGGTGGCGGGCCGGGGAATTGCGCTGGGCGGGCTGCTCAACATCCTGATCGCCCCCTTTTTCATTTTCACTCTGGGCCTTGAAGTGCGGGGAGCGGCGATCGCGGGATTCATCTCGAACGTGGTCTCGGCACTCTACATCGGCCGCTTCGTGCTGATGCGCAAGGGGCGGGGCACTGTGGTGAGCCTCTCGCCGCGGCTCGCGCGCGAGGGCAGCGCCTGGGCCTTCGAGATTTTCTCCGTGGGCTTTGCCTCCTTCGTGATGACGGGGCTCGCGAGCTTCTCCAACGCCGTGCTTAACTTCCTCGCCTCGGGCTACGGGGCGCCCGCTGTGGCGGGCCTGGGGATTGCCAAGCAGGTGGACCAGATGATCTTCTCCTGCTCGATCGGGCTCGCGCAGGGGACGCTGCCTCTCATCGCCTACAACTTTTCTTCCGGCAACCACGAGAGGCTGCGGCGCGTTGTGAAGACTGCCCTTTTAGGGGGCGTCGCCTGCTCGGCCGCAGCCACGCTGCTTCTCATCGCCTTTTCAGAGCCTCTTACGCGCGCCTTCATCGACGAGTCCGTGACCGCCGCCCACGCTTCGAAGTGCGTGCGGATCATCGCGGTCGCCTGCCCCCTGTCCATCATCGGGCACCTGATGGTTTCGGGCTTCCAGGCCTGCGGGGCGCGCTGGCGGCCGCTTTTCCTCGCCTTCATCCGCAAGGGCTCGATCGATGCGCCCCTCATGTGGCTTTTCTCCTCGCTCTTCGGCTTTTACGGAATCGCGGCCGCGGTACCCGTCTCGGAGCTCATCTCCTGCTCGATAGGCCTCGCGCTTTTCCTGCCTTTCATTGCGAAGCTGGACGGGCGCCCGGCCTCTGTTACAAATGCGACAGTGGCCAAAGATAAGTAAATAAGATCGCCAATCCGTTGCGGTTTTCCCCGCGAGGGCCTTCCCGGTCCTAAATTGACTTCAGGCAGAGCGGTTCTCTGCCCGACCCAAGGTCCCTCAAATGAGAAAAATCCTTGTCTTCTTTTTCCTCGCGGCGACCCTCGCCTGGGCTGCCGGTCTCTGGATCGATCCCCCCACGCGCAACATGCGCTCGCTCATGCACGAGCTCTACTACCTGAACGGCGTCATCGCCTGGGGCCTCATGGCGCTCCCGATCCTGATTGCTGCGCGGCCCGCCTGGTTCATGCGGCTTGCAGCCGGCACGCCCGATCTGCTGATGTGGCACCGGCGCATCGGCATCGCCGCGGTCGCGCTCTCCGTCATCCACGCCTTTACGCGTCCTCTTTTTTCGCCGCTCGTCCAGCCCCTGGCGCTCGAGCCCGTGCCGAGGATCGTCCGCGGTGCAGCCTCTGGCGGCCTTCAGGGGCTCTGGGGGGCGCTGCGGCCGGCCGCGGTGATGTCCTCCGTTGCGGCGACGGTGCTTGCCTGCGTGCTGGTTGCCCTGGCGCTCCTGCCGGTCCTGAAGGCCCCGTGGTGGGCGCGGGTTCACAAGCTTTTCGCCCTCGTCTTCATCGTCCTCGCGCTGCACTGCGTGCGGCTTTTCGAGCCGGGCGACTGGCTGCTTCCGCTCGGGTGGGTGAACGCCGCGGTGACCGCGGCCGGGCTCTGGTACTCGGTGAAGGTGCTGCTGCCGCGGCGGGGCGCCCCGGCCTGAGGCCGCTTTTCCCCTCCGGCCGCCCCGGCGCCGCCTTTCAGCGCCTTGCGAGCAGCAGCGCCCCGGTGTCGGGGATGAAGTAGGTGCTGTGCAGGAAGTACGTGAGCCAGCGGGTGAGCGACTGCACGCGGAAGTAGGCCTCCCGGCAGCCGAAATCCTGCTCCAGCACGCTTTTGATGAAGCCGAAGGCGAGCACGGGCTCGGGAGAGCCCGAGTGCTCGAAGAGCCGGTCGATCGTGCGCGCGATCTCGCTTTGCGAGAGACACGCGCCCGCCCAGGCGTTGAAGCCGAGGCGCGAGGCGAGGGCGGATTCGGGCGGCGCGAGCGCTCTCAAATCCTCCTCGGCCTCGATCACGATCCGCCTCTCGTTTTCCTGCGGGCTCAGGTAGCGTCCCAGAGGCTGCCCCTCGATGATCTCAAAGAGGAGGTCGGGCCTCGTGCAAAGCGGCAGCCACCGCGTCGGAAGCCTTGTCACGCCCTCTTCGAGGAAGCCCGAGACGCGGGCCCGGTAGTCTGCTGCCCGCGAGGCGTCCTCCGTCTTGCGCCTGAGAAAGCGCCAGTCTTCCGCGGAGAGCGGCTCGGAGGCGCGAAGGATCAGCCGCTCAGCGCGCTCCGTCTCATCGCTGCGGCCCATTCTCGCGAGCATTTCGAGGTTGCCGTGCAGGCCCAGCCCCGTGCCGTTTGCCGTGAGGTTGGCCGAGCCGATGTAGACCGTGTCGTCGAACCGGTAGTACTTGGCGTGCAGGCTCGGGTGAGTGAGCACCCGGCCCCCGAGGCCCGCGGCGTAGGAGAGCGCCTCCAGGTCGGAAAAGCCGTTCGCGAAGTCCCCGATCAGGGCGCGGGCGACGAGGGTGAGGCGTGAAAAGGGCGCCGCGGGGTCCAGCAGGGCGGCGAGGGCGCTTTTCTTCACGTAGGGGGAGACGAGCACGATGGTGCGGGCCCGTTCCGCGGCCTCGTGCAGCTCCCGGGCGATGTCCTCGACAAAGATGCGGTTCATGGCGTAGCTCAAAGGGCGCGCCCCTTGAGAGGGCCGCCCCTTGTAAAGCTAAGGGAAAGGAAACTTCAGTGCATCATAGCTCAGAGCGCCCTGAGGCTCCTGCGCCTCATCACGGCAAGCAGCGCGAGCGTGAAAAGCGCAAAGGCAGCTCCAGCGGCGAAGGAGGCGCTGCTGCCGAAGCGGTCCCAGAGCAGCCCTGCGAGAAGCCCCGCGGCGAGCGCCGCGCCGCCGGAGGCGAGGTTGTAGAGCCCGAAAGCGGTGCCGCGGAGCGCTTCCGGGGCGAGGCTAGCGACCAGCATCGAGAAGACGCCCTGGGTTGTCCCGAGGTGCAGCCCCCAGAGCGCGACGCCCGCGAGAATCCAGACCGGCCCCGAGGCTGCGGCGAAGACGGCCTCGGAGGCCGCGAGAAGCGCGACTCCGAAGGAGAGCAGCAGCGTCGGCCGCACCCGGTCGGCGAGCCGCCCGAAGGGGTAGGAGGAAAAGGCGAAAACTGCGTTCATCGCAACCATGACGAGCGGGACGTACATGGGCCTGATGCCGCAGGAGGCGGCCCGCAGCACGATGAAGGCGTTGGAGAAGCGCGCGAGCGAGAAGACCGCCGCAAGCGCGAGCAGTAGCCACAAGGAGATCGGCAGCATCCGCGCGGCCTCCCGCGAGAGCGGATTCACTTTCCGGCCGGCTTTGGGTTCCGGCGCCTTCACTTCAAAAACAATGAGCGCGAGGCAGATGATCCCGGGAATGAGCGCGCACCAGAAGATGAAGCGGTAGCTTTCGGAAAAGGCCGCGAGCAGCAGGCTCGCGAGTGCGGGTCCGATGAAGGCCCCGGCTGAGTCGAGAGACTGGCGCAGTCCGAAGGCCGCCCCGAGGATCGGCTTCGGTGTGACCGAGGCGATGAGCGCGTCGCGCGGGGCGCCGCGCAGGCCCTTGCCCACCCGGTCTGTGAAGCGGCAGAGGAAGACCTGCTCTACGGTCGTTGCGAGGGCGAAGAAGGGCTTGGTGAAGACCGCGAGCGCGTAGCCTGCGAAGACAAGCAGCTTCGTGTGCCCGAAGCGGTCCGAAATCATCCCGGAAAAGACCTTGGTCACGAGGGCCGCGGCTTCGGCCGCCCCTTCGGTGAGGCCGATCGCAAGGGCCGAGGCCTCGAGCGTTGTGGCCATGAAAAGGGGGAGCACCGCGTGGATCATCTCCGAGGAGATGTCCATGAAAAGCGAGACAGCGCCCAACGCCCAGACGGTGCGCGGGATCGCTTCGCGCACTGCCTTGGGCGGCAGCTTCTGAAATTTCATTAATGACATTGGGCGGCCTGCGGCCGCCCCTCCCATCCTGTGAAGGAATTCTCAGTGCCTGCGGCAGGCCCCGAGCAGGTCGTCCTCGCTCTTGTAGCTCGTGGAGCTCACGCCGGCGAGCCCGAGGATCGTGGACCAGAGGTTGTCATGTGAAGAGGGCTTCTGAGCGCGCTCGGCGACGCAGCGCTCGTCGATGCCCTGGCGCTTCTTAAACCCGTCCGACATCCAGAGGACCATCGGTATCCGGGTCTGCTCGGAAGGCGCGATCGACCAGGGAGCCCCGTGCAGGTACATTCCCTTTTCGCCCAGGCTTTCGCCGTGGTCGGAGGCGTAGAGCAGAACCGTGTCCGCGTCCTTTTTGTCCTTCAAGGCCCCGATGAACTGCGCGAGCACATGGTCAGTATGGAGGATCGAGTTGTCGTAGGCGTTGCGCAGCTCCTTGGGGTCGCAGTCGCTTAGGTTCACCTTGCTGCAGACCGGGCCCCACTTTTCGCGCTGCTGCGGATAGCGCAGAGCGTAAGCCGGTCCGTGGCTGCCCGCCATGTGCAGGAACAGCACCGTGACCGGGGCGGAGCCTACTGCCGGGTCCTTCACGTAGGGGGTGAGGACCTCGTCGAAGCACAGCCCGTCGGGGCAGAGCTTCGCGCGGTCCGCATCAGACAGATGGTCCTTCGGCCTGTCCAGATCGACGCCCAGGCAGGCACCCTTGCACCCGCTCTGGTTCTCGATCCACTTCACGGAGACTCCGGCGCGCTTGAGCAGCGGCGCGAGCGGCTCCTCGGCGAGGATCTGCTTGCGGTCGTAGTTGCGCCGGCCGATCCGGCTGAACATGCAGGGCACCGACACATCGGTGCTTGTGCCGCAGGCGCTCGCCTGGGCATAGTTGGTGACGCCGAGCGCCCGCAGCTCCGGGGTCGTGTCCCTGGCGTATCCGTCAAGCCCCCAGTTTGCGGCCCTCGCGGTCTCGCCCACGGCGACCACGACGACGAGGGGCTTCGAGCCGGGCGTTTTGGCGAGAGCGGGCGAGGCGTCCACCACGGCGCGCGGCGCATTCGAGTCCGGGCTCTTGTCGTGCGCCTGGGTGCGGATTGCGGAGTAGACGACGTTAAAGGGGGCGATCAGGTAGCGCGCTTCCCGGTGCCCGCGCATGAAGAAGGACAAGTCCTGCATGCTCACGTAAAGCGTGGCCCCGGCCGCGGCAAAAAGTGCGAGCGAAAGCCCGAGGCTTTTAAGCCGGAAGGCTCCGCCCGAGAGCCCTTCGCGCGGGAAGAACCAAAGGAAGACGCAGACGGGAACCGCGCCCAGCGCGAAATAGCCGAAGAGAGGCAGGGACATGAGCCCCATCACCTCGTGGGTGTCGGTCGCAAGCGCGTTTCGCAGCATGTCGGGCGACATGACGGCATTGTAGAGAACCGAGAAGGCGAAGCCCCCGGCCCCGATCACCGAAAGGAGGGAAAGGAGCGCCTTCACGGCCCGGACGCCCAGCATTGCCTGCAGCAGCGCGATTACGGCCGCCACGGCGCAGATGAAGATGACGAGTGCCTCGGCAAAGAAGGAGGCGTCCGCTCCACGCGGCGTGCCCATGGAGCTGATGGCCAGCCGCCAGAAGGGGTAGCTGTCGACACAGATCCACCAGAAGGCGCACACCAGCGGGATGGCCAGTATTTTGCTCACGGCGGACTTTGCCGCGGCGAAAGATGGTTTCTTAAGCATAGGTCCGTTCAGAGGAGGCAAAAGCCTCGGTAAAGCCCCGGCATTATGTCGGGGGAGCCGTCAAAACGTTGTCAAGGATTCTGCGTCTGCGGACAGGGCGGCATCCCCTCTGGCTCAAACCCAGTATGATGGGGGTCGTTGCTTTTGTACAGAGGCTCGCATGGGAAATAGGATCCTGGTGGTGGATGACAACGACGATCTGCGGCTCAACGTGACGGAATATCTCCAGGCCAGGGACTGGACGACCGAGGAGGCCTCGACCGGGCCCATGGCGCTCGCGCAGATCCGAACCGGGGCCTTCTCGCTGGTCGTACTCGACATCGGGCTGCCGGGCATGGACGGCTACGAGGTCTGCCGCCGCGCCCGCGAGGAGGGGCTTTCGACCCCGATTCTGATGCTCACGGCCCGCGACGAGCTGGACGATCGCGTGACCGGGCTCTCGAGCGGCGCGGACGACTACCTGGTGAAACCCTTTTCCTTAAAGGAGCTCGAGGCGAGGATCATCGCTATTCTGAGACGCACCGAGGGCAAGGTAGTGAAGGACCTCAAGGTGGGAGAGCTCGTGCTGCGCCTGTCCACCGCCAGCGCCGAGCGCGAGGGACGCAGCCTGCACCTCTCGCCCGTGGGATTCCGGATTCTGCGCATCCTCATGTCCAAAAGCCCGGCCATCGTCTCGCGCAATGAGCTTGAGGAAGAGCTATGGGGTGACGACCGGCCCGATTCCGACAGCCTGCGCACGAACCTCTGGCTGCTGCGCAGCGTCGTGGACAAGCCTTTCGGAAAGCCGATGATCAAGACCCACCCGGGGTTCGGCTGGTCCATCGAGCCCTGAGAAAGGGGAAGGGAGGGGGCCATGCTGAAGCTGAGGAGGCCGGGCGGGCTGCGGTTTCGCCTGATGGCGGCTTTCGGGATCTTCACCCTCGCCGTGATCGCGGCCAGCTTGATTCCGGTCTCCTATGTCGTGCCGTTCACCGAGCAGCACCTGGTTGCGGAAAACCAGTACTACACCCTCAAGGGCATGATCGACTATGACATAGCGGAGGGCCGCAATCCGCGGCTCATTCCGATCAAGCGCCTTTACGCGAGCCGCACGGAGGTGAACGGCGTGCGGCTCGATCCGATCCCCAAGGCTTACAGGAATGTGCCCGAGGGTTACTCAGAATACGAGACCCCGCAGAAGGCTTCCTTTCTTTACCGGATTGACAGCGGCGGCGTCACCTACATTCTCGAGACCGATCAGACGGAGTTTGAGGAGATCGAGCAAAGGCTCAACGTCGTGATCTACGTCTTCGCCGGCATCATGCTGCTGCTGAGCCTGCTGCTTGCCTGGGCGCTTGCGCGGACGGTCACCCGTCCGCTGCGCGAGCTCGCGCGGGAGGTGAGGCGCTGCGCGGAGTCGCCCGACTTTCGGCCGCTTTCGGTACGCACCGACAACGACGAGGTGGGGTACCTCGCACGCGTCTGCGAGAAATCGCTCAAGAGGCTGCATGAGACGCTCGAGCGCGAGAGGCTCTTCGCCTCCGACCTCTCCCATGAGCTGAGAACGGACCTCGCGGTGGTCTCCACCACCGCGGAGCTTCTCGAGGGGACCGGGGGTCTCGCGCCGCGCCAGAGCGCGCAGATGCAGAAGATTTCTCGTGCGGCCGCTCACATGCAGCTCGTGATCCGCGCCCTGCTGTCGCTCGTCCGTACGAAGGACATTCAGTCGGCCGAAGCCGATTCGGTGCCGCTGTCCCGGGCCGCCCGGAAGGTGCTCGAGCGGACCCGCAGCGGCCTGCGCGGCGGGCGCGTGAGGCTCGAACTGCGGGACGGCACGACCTCGGGGGGGCCGCTCGCCCCGGAGGGGATGGTCACGCTCGTGCTCGACAATCTGGTGCGCAACGCTGTGCGCTACACCGACGAGGGGGCCGTGACGGTCGATCTGACTGACCGGGGATTCCGCGTGACCGACGACGGCCACGGGATCGCCGAGGACGAGCTGAAGAAGATCTTCGAGCCGCACTACCGCGGCCGGGGCTGCCGCGGCGCGGGCATGGGCATCGGGCTGTCGATTGTCTCGCGCATCTGCGAGCGCGAGGGCTGGATCGTAACGGCGGGCGGGGCTCCGGGCCGGGGTGCCTGCTTTAGCGTCCTCATGCGCCCCGGGGACAAGGCCCCTGAAGAGGGCTGCAAGGCGGCTTCCTAGAGGGGGCTGGCGCCGAGGTCTTTGATTTTTCAATCAGACGCAGCGCAGCGCTGTAGATCTGGCCGATCACCTGGAGCAGCAGCTCGCTCTCCTTTTCCTGGCGCCAGACCGCGCAGAGCCGCACCTCGTGGCGCTCGCCCTTGAGCGGGATGAAGCGGATGTCGCGCGACCAGCCCTCACGCCGCCGCCTCTCCTCGGAGCTGAAGCGGGGCACGATGGCAAAGCCGTTGCCGAGTGAGACGTTGATCAGGGCCGAGGTGAGGTCCGCCTCGGTGCCCCAGCTGGGGCGAGGGTCGTCCTCAAATTCGCCGGGCCTCGTCTCGGCGTCCTCGTAGAGTATGGGACCCTCGGCGAAGTCCGAGCGCGTGAGGCTCTGTTTCTGCGCGAGCGGGTGCGAGGCGGGCACGGCCACGGTGAGCTCGAAAGTGCCGAAAACCTTCACCTTGAAGCCGAGTCGCATCGGCACCGCGGGATCGGCGTAGACGAACACGAGGTCGGGCTGTCCTGAGGCGAGGTTCTCCCAGAGGCTCTGGGCCTGGTTGCGCTCGAGCCGGATGCACACCCTGGGGTTCTCGCGCCTGATGTCGAGCAACACGTCCCAGCCGGGCAGCAGCAGCCCCTGGGGACTCGCGATCGAGACGTCCATCTGGGACTTGAGCGCGGCGGTGCGGGTCCTGCGGATCGAACCGTTCAGCTTGACGAGCAGTTCCCGGGCCTCGCGGCAGAAGACGCGCCCGGCCGGCGTGAGCGTGACCTTGCGCTTGCTCCTGTTGAAGAGCTCGGCCTGGATCTCGGTCTCGAGGTTCTTGATCTGCTGGGATACGGCCGACTGGGAAATGAAGTTCATTTCTGCGGTCTTTACGAAGCTCAGGGTGTCGCAGAGGTTCAGAAAATATTTAAGCTGTCTCGCGTTCATGGTCCAAGAAGCAGTTTTGAAATCTAATTTATAAGAATATACCTATTTTATGCAAAAATTACTGCAGGGAAGCCGTGCGCGGAAGCTTCAACACAAAAGATTGATTCTCTTAAAAGAGTTCTTTTCAATACTTTAAATTAGATTTTAATTAACTGTTCTTTACATAAGATAAATCTTATTAAACTTTCAATCAGTCTTCTTCCTTCTGGGAATCTTCCCCCTTGAGGCCGGAAGGCGAATTAAACTCTTAGCCCTGAAGGCGAGGCAGCCGCGGGCTGTCCGCCCCTGAAGCTTTCCGCCACTGCGAGATGAGGAGCCGCGTATGAAATGGAGTCGACTGGCAGCTGCCGCCGTTGCGGCGGCGATTTCCGCCGCCATACTGTCAGCCTGCGGGGATGACCCGGTGAAGACCGTGAAGGACGGGACCCTGGAGGAATTTTCAAAGACGGTGAAAGTAGGGCAGGCGCTCGACGGCTACAGCGGCTGCGAGGACAAGACGAAGAAGTGGAGCAAAGTGGGCGAAGGCGGTGCGAAGACCGTGCGCTTTACCTGCACCCTCAAGGGCACGGAGGACTTTTACGCGCCCTACCGCGGTGACCTCGCGCTCGCGCAGGCGGGGCTCGCGCTGATGCAGTCGCTCTCCGAGGCCTTCGAGCCGCTTTTCGGCGACGGGGGCGAGGCCGCTGACGCGGACGCGGAAATGAGGTTCATCGCGGCCGCCGCCCAGGTGACCCGCAACGACATCACGGTCGATTTCAGCATCGACTCCTCGGACCCGAAGCGTTTCACGCTCTCTTCCTTCAAGACGGAGTTCTACTGGGGGAAGGATCACGCCTCGGCCGCAAACGATCCGAAGACGCTCTCGGTCCTCTATGCGAACGAGCCCTATCTTGGCGCCGTAGTGCAGGACCGCAGGGGGTTCCTCGACGTCCTGCTCAAGCTCTACGGTTCGGCCCGCTCGTCGAAAGGCCGCGGGGAGGCTTCCGCCGTTCAGATGCCGTCGCCCGGCGCAGCCGACCAGGGTTCTGCTCCGGCCACCGCGAAGTCCGGAGCTGCGGACGACGAGCCGGGCCCCAGCGCCTACGCGAAGTTCTGAGCTCCAGGCATTTCCCGGGACGCTGGACTCACCGCGAAAGGGAACAGGCTTATTTTTTCTTCAGTGCGAGCAGGCACACGTTCGCGAGCACAAGCGCGATGCCTGCCGCCTCCCAGCGCCCAAGCACCTGGCCCAGCAGCAGAATGGAGAAGACGAAGGCTGACAGGGGCTCCAGGCAGTTGATGAGCCCGAGCAGCACGGGCGAGATGTACTTGAGGCTCGTGAGATAACTCCAGAAGGCGATGATCGTGCCGAACACCACGATGAAGGCGAAGGCGAGGGCCTCGGTGGCGCCCCAGTGCAGCTGCACGTTCCAAGGGTGGTCGATGAGGCTTGCCGCAAGGCTGCCGAAGAAGATGCCCCAGCTCACGACAGGCTTCACGCCGATTCTCCTGATGACGTCCCGGGGCTGCATCGAGTAAAACGCCCCGAAAACGGCGCAGACCACGCCCCAGAGGATGGCAAGGGGCGAGAACTGCAGTCTTGAGAAGTCCCCGTCGGTCACGATGAGCGCAACGCCCGTAACCGCGAGCAGAAAGCACACGACTTCGGTCGCCGACACGGGTCTGCGCTCGGAGAAAGCGAGCCAGAGCGCGCAAATGAGCGGGACGGTTGCGATGAAGATCGCGCCGGTGCCCGCGTTCGAATAGCTGATCGCAAGAAAGAAGCTGTAGTGCGACAGAAAGACGAGCAGGCCGCTTAAGGCGACGTCGAAGAGGTCTCTGCGGTTTGAAAAAAGCGCGAAGGCCTTCCTGCCGTCGATCAGGATGTAAAGCCCCACCATCAGGATTCCCGCGGCGAGCTGCCGCAGCGTCACGAGATCGAGGGCGGACATGCCATTTCGCTGCAGCAGGAACTGGACGGCCACGCCCATCGCGCCCCAGCAGATGCCGGCAAAGACCGCGAGCGCGAGCCCGCGGCTAAAGTTTCGGTTCAGCATGAAAGCACCTTGGCAGGGATGGCAGCGGCAAGAAGTGTGCTGGCGGCTCTCCCCGGCCGAGACTGCGCAGTATAGAACATTCCGGCGGGGCGGCCGGCAGGAAGAGCCGCTAGGAAAATCCCTGAGGGCGGGCGCCGGATGTCAGGCAGAAAGCTCTTCTTTCCCCTGAAGAGGCTGCGCCGAAGCGCTGCCGAGGAGCCGGCGGTTGTACAGATAGGCCCCGGGCGTGCCCTCGATGAGTTTCTCGCGTGCCCAGCGCGAGAGCACCCGGCTCAGCACCGGGCGGCTGCTGTGCACGAGCCGGGCGAGCTCGGTCACCGTGATCTGGCGCGGCAGGGGGCGCGGCTCGCCGTCAAGAGGCTGCCCCAGGGCGGTGAAGAGCGTCGCGATCATGAGTGCGAGCCGCGAGGGGAGATCGAGCGTGCCGTTGATCAGCAGTCCCTCGATCTTGCTGTCGTCGTGACTGAGAAAGGCCCGCAGCGCGAGCTCGAGCAGACCCGGGCTTTCTGCGAGTTCCCGGGTGAACTGCGCCGAGTCGAGCGCGAGCGCCCGCACCGGCAGCAGCACACGGGCCTGAAGCGGCTTCACCCTGAGGTGTTCCTCCTTCAGGGATTTTTCGGCCCCGAGGATGGTACCCGGAGAGAAAAGCGCGATCAGCACCGGCTCTCCCTCGGGGTTTCTTGCATAGGTGCCCACCAGCCCCCTTTCGATGAGGTAGGCCCGGGGCTGTTCGCCGAAATTGAAGACGTGTCTCGCGCGGAAGGTGCACGGGCGGCCGCCGCGGGCAAAAAGCGCGGCAACCGGCCCGGGGTCACGCGGGATGAGCCAGGGGCTGCTCGAGTAGACGTACTGCATGGACGCTCTCCGTTTTTAAAGGAGGTTGCATCCATGTTAAGGCAAAAAAAGAGGGAGGCGGATCAGCGCCTCCCTTTTGGGGAACAGCGGACGCCCCGCCCCGAAGGGGGCCGGGCGCGCAGCTGTTATTTCCCGACGTACTTCGCCGCATTCACGCCGGCGATGCGCCCAAAGGTCACGATGTCGGCCACGGCGTTGCCGCCGATGCGGTTGCCGCCGTGCACGCCGCCCGTCACCTCACCGGCTGCAAAGAGCCCGGGAATCGGCTTGCCGGTCGCCTTGGAGATCACCTCGGTCTTCGGGTCGATCGTGACGCCGCCCATCGTGTGGTGGATGCCCGGGGTCACCTCGGCCACGTAGTAGGGGGCCTGGTCCATGCGGATCACCATTTCGGGGCGCCCGAAGAGATCGTCCTTCTTCTGGTCGTAGGCCTTCCAGTACTGCTCGAAGCTCGCCTTCACCACGGCCGGGTCGGCCTTGATGAGCTTCGCGACGTCATCGATCGTGTCGCAGCGGGTCATGAGCTTCTCGGAGACGTAGCTGCGGAGCATCTTGTTCTTCTTGTAGATCGAGTTGTCGACGATGAGGTAGGCAACGCCGCCGGGCTGCTTCAGCTCATTGGCGGACACGACGTCGCGGGTGAGCAGTTCGTTGGTGAAGCGCTTGCCGTTCTTGTTGAGCAGGAACCCGCCGCGGGCGCGCATCGACTCGGAGATGAGCGCGCCGTTTCTCTTGATCACGGTCGGGTGAATCTGGATCTGCTCGATGTCGGTGAGCGAGGCCCCCACCTTCTCAGCGAGCACAATGCCGTCGCCGGTCGCGCCCGGATGGTTCGTCGTGGAGAAGCCTTTGAGTTCGGGGCGGTACTTCGTCACCATGGCCTGGTTCGCGCCAAAGCCTCCGGCGGCGAGGATCACCGCCTTCGCGTCGATCGTCTTCATGCCCTCGGGCGTCTTCACCTTGACGCCTGCCACCTTCCCGTCCTTCATGACGATGTCGGTGACCTGGTTGAGGTTGCGCATGTCGATCTTGTCCTTGGCGGCGCGCTCGCCCAGCACGCGCATGAGCTCAATGCCCACCGGAGAGCCGTCGCACGGTCCGTGACTGCGGGCCTTCGACTGGCCGCCGCCGCGCCCCATCCTGTGGCAGAACTTCGCTCCGAGCGACAGAAGCCACTCCTCGGCCCCGGCAGCGTTTTCCGTGAGCGTGCGCAGCAGCGCCGGGTTGTTGAGGTTGTGGCCGCCCTTCATCGTGTCCTTGTAGAAGATCTCGGGCGAGTCATCGGTTACGCCGTCGGCGATCTGCTGCTTGGTGCCCGCGGCGTTCATGCCGCCTTCCGCGCGGGTGGAATTGCCGCCGAAGTAGGCCATCTTCTCAAGCACGATCACCTTCGCGCCCGCTTCCGTGGCCATGATGGCAGAGGACAGGCCGGCGCCGCCCGAGCCGATTACAACGATGTCGGTCGATTCCGCGAATGCGGGAACGGCCATCATGAGCGCAAGAGCGCTTGCAATCAGGGACTTCTTCATTGTTTTCTCCTTTGGGTTTTGAAGGGCGTGCGGCCCCCGCTCACAGGGGGGGGACGCCGGTTACCGAGTGAAATTATTCCCGCGGGTTATCCGAAAATCTGTAACCTAAGTTACGGGTTTGAAAATATCCGATATTCTCCCCCGCGAGCAGGACAAGCTGAAAAAGGGGAGGGCGGACCTTTGCCGTCAATGTCCGCGGACCACGGCTGCGGCGGCCGCTCGACCGGCTCGATCTTGAAGCGTCGGGGGGCGGCCTTCCCGAGCCGGTTCCTGAACTGGACGACGCTGCGGCGCGGCGAGCTGCCCGGGGCGGTCGACGGCGCCGCCCGCCCGATCTTTCTCCCTGCGGCTCCTCCCCTCAATGCGATAAACTCGGTCCGGACAGCCCGCCTTTTCGGGGACTTTTTTTTCAGAGTTTTTTCTTATGGATTTCAACATCCTTCTTTTCGACGGCTTTCAGACGCTCGATGCCTTCGGGCCCGTCGATGTCCTCGCCCGGGTCCCCGGCGCGGTTCTCCGGTACTGCTCCCTGCGGGGCGGTGAAGTCGCAAGCGCGCAGGGCTGCCGCATCGGGACGGTCTCCACGCAAAAGATCAGCCGCAGCGGGGTTCTGCTCCTTCCGGGGGGCATGGGCACGCGCCCCCTCTCGGAAGACGAGGCGTTTCTCGCTGAGCTTCGGGCGCTGGGCGTGGAGGCCGGCTGGGTCCTGTCGGTATGCACCGGGGCGGTGCTGCTTGCCCGCACGGGGCTTCTCGACGGGCGGCGCGCGACCTCCAACAAGTATTCGTTTGACTGGGTGCGCGGCTTCAAGGGGCCGCTCTGGCAGCCGAAGGCCCGCTGGTGCGTGGACGGGAAGTTCTACACGGCCTCGGGGGTCGCGGCCGGGATTGACATGGCCCTGGGTTTTGTATCCGACCGGCTGGGAGCCGGGGCGGCCGACACGATCGCTCGGCGCATCGAGTACGTGAGGAATCCCGACCCGCAGGTCGACCCCTTTGCCGTCGCCTGACAGGGCCGCCTGAGGCGCTGAATCTTTTTTTCAGCGCCCGGCGGCGTGAAGGCGCGTCGAGCAAAGCGGCAGCGCCGCCCTGAAGGCGGCCAGCAGGCCGCCCGGAACCCGGATGTCGTAGAGCACGGGGCAGGTGCCCAGCCCCAGGTCGCACCCCGGGCAGAGCCGCAGGAAACCGCCCGAGAGCTTGAGCCGCCGCAGCGACCGGCAGCCCCGGAACATCCGCCCGATCCCGCCCTCAGGGACCGAGGAGAGATCCCAGCCCGAGCAGTCGAGGCTCGTGAGGCTCGCGCAGCCTTCGAACAGCCCGATCATGTTTTCAACCCGGGAGGTGTTCCAGCCCGAGACGTTGAGGGCCTGAAGCCTGCGGCAGCCCTTGAACATCTCGCCCATGTTGTTCACGCGGGAGGTGTCCCAGCGCGACACGTCAAGCCGCCGCAGGCTCTGGCAGCCCCGGAACATGAGCAGCATGTCGGTCGCGTTCGAGGTGTCCCAGCGCGACACGTCGACGGTGCTGAGCCGCCTGCAGTCGCAGAACAGCCCGCTCATGTCGGAAAAGCGCCGCGTGTCGAGGCCCGAGGCGGCAATGCTCGCCCAGCGCCGTCTCGGTGCGAAGAAATTGTTCATGGAGCCTCAGAGTCCGCGCGGGGCCGCGTACTCTTCCCAGCCTTTCTGCCTCAGCCTGCAGGCCGGGCAGCGCCCGCAGCCGTAGCCCCAGTCGTGCAGGTGCGTGTGGTCGCCCTCGTAGCAGGTGTGCGTTTCGGTTCGGATGAAGTCGACCAGCGCTCTCCCGCCCGTTTCCTCTGCAAGCTCCCAGGTCTGCTTTTTCGTGCGGTGCATGAGCGGCGCCACGAGCCGGAAGTCGGCCTGCATGCCGAGGTTGAGCGCCTTCTCGAGCGCCCTGAGCGTCTTTTCCCTGCAGTCCGGGTAGCCGCTGTAGTCGGCCTCGCCCACGCCGGTGATGATGTCGCGCGCGCCCGCCTTCCAGGCGAGGGCGGCGGCGTAGGTGAGGAAGACGAGGTTGCGGCCCGGCACGAAGGTGTTGGGCAGCTTCGTCCGTTCGTCAAAGGCGATCGGCACGCCCGGTTCAGTGAGGGAGCAGGAGGCGATCGCCCCGAAGCTCTTCATGTCCACGAGCAGGTCGGGGCCGAGCGAACGGGTGCCTACGACGGACTCGATCGAGCGCAGGATGCGGCTGCGGCACTGCAGCTCCACCTCGTGCCTCTGGCCGTACTGGAAGCCAATGGTGTAGACGGCGCTGTAGCTTTTGAGGGCGAGGGCGAGGCAGGTCGTTGAGTCCTGGCCGCCCGAGAGAACGACAACGCAGGATCGGCTGTTCATCGGGGTTCCTTTTCCAATTATCCAGGCTGCAGAGTTTAAACCGCCCCGCCGCGGCCATGGGGCCGGAGCGGTCAGTTGCGGCTGTGTATATCAGCATGCTGATAAGAGCATGCGGCTAGACGCCTGCTTCCCCTCCCGTAGGGCCTTGAGGGGAAAAGGCGGGAGGTGCGCGATTTTACACGGCCCGGGGAAGTGCTTAGCATTACCTCGCTCCTGCGCCCCGGGCCCGGTAGGTCCGGCCCCGCGGCGCGATTCAGACAGAGGAAAAAGATGCCAGAAATTTACAATTCCACTCAGCTTCGCCGCGAGCTTCACGGCCTGGCCGAACTCGGGCTTGATGTGAAGAACACCGCGGCTTTCGTGCTGCAGAAGCTGCGCGCCCTGGGCATTGAAGCCGATTACGTGCCGGGGAGCTACGGAGTGCTCGGCGTGATCCGCGGCAGCGAGCCCGGCGAGGTCGTGCTGATCCGCTCCGACATGGACGCGCTTCCTTTCAAGAACCCCGACGGCAGCGTGACCGCCGTCCACGCCTGCGGGCATGACGCGCACATGGGGATGTTGCTTGAGGCCGCCTCGAGGCTGGTCGGGAAAATCCGCCGCGGGACGCTGAAGATCCTCTTCCAGCCCGCAGAAGAAACCATGCAGGGCGCTCTCCTCATGGTGGAGAAAGGCGTGCTTGACGACGTCGACATTGCGGTGGGCGCCCATGTTCGCCCGATGCAGGATCTCAAGCCCGGTACGCTCTGCGCGGCCGTCATGTACAGCGGCTTTGCCTTCCCGATCGTCACCGTCCACGGCAAGCCCGCACACGGCTCCCGCCCCCAGCTCGGCGTGAACGCGATCGATGGGGCGAACGCCATCATCACCGCGGTGAACTCGATCCACATGACCCCGGACGTGCACTGGACGATCAAGCCCACCCAGATCAAGGCCGACGGCGCGATGAACATCATTCCGCCCGTGTGCACGATGCGCTTTGACATCCGCGCGAAGAGCAACCAGGTGATGACCGGGCTGCTCGACAAGTTCAAGCAGGCCGTGAAGGGCGGCGCAGAGGCCGTGGGCTGCACCGCCGACATCGAGATGGGGAAGGTGGGGCCAGCCCCGGATTACGATCCCGAGATTACCAAGGAGCTCGCCGACTGCATCAACGAGGTCGCCCCCGGGCGCCTCGCGCCGAACTGCGGCGGTGGTGGCGAGGACTTCAATTTCTACAAGACCGCGATGCCGAAGCTCCGCACGGGCTTTTTCGGAGTGGGCGTGGGCGTCACCCCGGGGCTGCACAACCGCGACATGCATTTTGACGACACGCTGCTGCCCGTGGGGGCCGCGGTGTTCGCCGCCTTCGTTCTGAAGCACCTGGGCTGAGCTCGGCTGCCGCCGGCAGGAGCCGCTGCCGGAACGAAAAACGGGCCGCTTCCCCGCAAAAGGGAAGCGGCCCGCGTCTTTCAGACTTCAGCTTAAACGGACCGGAATCAGCCGCGCACAGGCAGCAGCGGCTTCGTGAGGCCCTTCACGCCAGTCAGCAGCAGTGCGGTGAAGCCCGCGAGCTGCGGGGACAGCCACGGCCTGTCGTGCTCCCACCACTCATTGAGCGCGTGGTTGTTGCCTTCCTTGCCGCCCACGCCGAGCGTGGTGGCCGGAATGCCCAGCGAGAGCGGGATGTTGTGGTCGGTTGAGGCCGAGGTGTACTTCTCCAGCTTGATGCCGAGAGCCTGCTGGCCCGCGCGGGCCGCAAGGATCACCGGGCTCATGTCGTCGCCGGGGCCGGCCGGACGGTCGCCGATCTGCTTCTTCGAGAGCTTGAGCACCATGTCGCCCGAGGCGTTCACGCGGCGGTTTTCCTCTTCGAGCGCTTCGTCGAAGGCGGTGAGAATCGTCTTCTCAAGCTCGAGCAGGTGGCCGTTGTCGCCCGAGCGCAGGTCGAGCTGCGCTTCGCAGTGCGCGGCGATCGAGTTCACTGTCGAACCGCCTTTGATCACGCCGAGATTGAAGGTGGTCTTCGGGTCCTCGGGCGGGTTGAGGTCGGCGAACTTCGCAATCGCGCGGCCCATCGCGTGGATCGCCGAGGGCGCGATCCCGAACTTGTGGAAGGAGTGTCCGCCGGGGCCGTCGTAGGAGATGAGCCAGCGGTGGGATCCGGTCGCGCCGGCGAGAATGCGGCCGACGTTCGCGGCGTCAAGCCCGATGAAGCCGTCGACGTGGACTTTCTTCACGTAGTGCATGTATTTCTGGCCGCGCAGGTCCCCGTTGCCTTCTTCGCCGACGCTCGCGGTGAAGAGCAGGTCGCCTTCGGTCTCGATGCCGCTTGCCTCGAGGCAGCGCAGCAGGCTCAGCATCGAGGCGAGGCCCCGGGTGTCGTCCGAAATGCCAGGCGCGCGCAGGATGTTGCCCTCGCGCTTGACGGTGACGTCGGTGCCCTCCGGGAAAACCGTGTCCTGATGTGCGGCGATCTGCACCACGGGTCCGCGGCCGCTGCCCTTCCTGCGGCCTACGACGTTGCCCTCTTCGTCCATGTAGGCGTCCTTCAGCCCGTACTGCCGGAAAAGCCCGAGCAGGTATTCGCCGCGCTTCTTCTCCTTGAAGGGCGGGGCGGGAATCTCGCAGATCTTGATCTGCTCTTCCATGGTGCGCTCGTCATCGGCGCGTATCGCCTCAAGAAGCGCCTGCACGCCCGCGTCCGACTTCAGCTTGTCACGGGCGGCGACAAACTCCTCCGGCAGCGCCGGCAGCTTGTCAATCTCGGTAATAGGCATCTTTTCTCCTTTTCGTAACAGGGGAGGGCGGCCCGCCGCAGTTTTTTAGGGGGCCGGGTCTCCTTTTGAAGCACCCTCGAATATTACCCCGGGCTGAGCCGGGGGAGTAAGCCTTTTGGCGCAGGGGCGGCCTCATTCTTTTTTCCGAATATGTCCGGCTGCGGGCGGGATGGCCTCGGGGAGCGGAGCCCCGCCCTGCGGGCTTTTCCGTCTTATGTCCGGTCTTTTAGGGGCCGGACATAAGGGGAGGCTGAAATTTTTCCGCTTAAAAACAGAGGGTAGGGGCGCACGGGCTCCTCGCCTCAGCCGGGTTGGGTCAGGACAAAAGAAGAGAGTTTTTGTACGGACATTAAAAGCGGGGCAGATTGCCTTCAGGGCCCCGCGCGCCGGTTCCGGGTGAGGGGCCTCCCGCAGTCCTTTCAGAGAGAAGACAAAATGACAACTGCAGCTCCCTCTCCCGCAAAAAAGCCAGAATACTGGCGCTGGATCGTGCCCGTCGCGGTCGGCCTCGCGATCTGGTTCCTGCCCGCGCCCGCGGGGCTTGACCCGAAGGCCATCCACATGCTGGGCCTTTTCGTGGGCACGATCGTGGGCATCCTGTGCGCCCCGCTGCCCTCGGGAGCGGTCATGATGATCGCGCTGGCCCTGTCGTATTTCTCCGGCACGCTTACCCTGGGGCAGGCGCTCTCGGGACTGTCCTCCGGCACGGTATGGATGATCTTCTCGGCCTACGTGCTCTCGCTGGGCTTCGTGCAGTCCGGGCTCGGGCGGCGCATCGCCTACCTGATGCTCTCGAAGTTCGGCAACTCGTCCACCGGCATCGCCTACTCGCTGGGAATCGCTGATCTCCTGATGGCCCCTGCGATGCCCTCGGTCACGGCCCGCTCGGGCGGCATCATCCTGCCGGTGGCGAAGTCGATCCTCTCGGTCATGGGTTCGGGGCCCGGGCCCACGGGGCGTCGGATCGGCGACTATCTCATCATGACCTGCTTTCAGTTCACTCCAATTACCGGCGCGCTCTTTCTCACCGGCATGGCGGCCAACCCGCTTTGCGCCAAGCTCGCCCACGACGCGCTGGGCATCGACATCAGCTGGGGCGTGTGGCTGTGGGCCGCGCTGCTGCCCGCGCTCGTCTGCTTTGCGATCCTCCCCCACGTCACGCGGCTGCTGCTGCGCCCTACGCTCAACAAGACTCCCGAGGCGAAGCAGCTCGGGCGCGACAAGCTCGCCGAGCTCGGGCCAATGAGCAGGCAGGAGAAGCTGGTAGGGATCGGCTTTGTCATCGCGCTGATCGGCTGGGCGACCACGATGGTGACCGGCTACAACGCCAATGCGATCGGGCTTGGCGTGGTGGCCTATCTCCTCATCGTGGGCGCCATCGCCTGGAAGGATGTCCTCGCCGAGAAGGCGGCCTGGGACACCGTGATCTGGTTCGGCGTGATCATCTCGCTCGCCGGCGGCCTCACGAAGCTCGGCTTCATCAAGTGGATGTCGGCTTCGGTGGCCGCGCAGCTGGTCGGCGCGGACTGGCTCGCAGCTTTCGTCATCCTGGGCTTCGCCTATATCTATCTCCACTATATCTTCGCCACGGCCTCGGGCCATGTGGCCGCCATGTACGTGCCGTTCTGCGCCGTTGCGATCGGCTGCGGGGCTCCCGCGCTCATGGTCGCGGTCTGCTTCGGGATTTTCTCGAACTTCATGTGGGGCATCACGGAGTACGCGGGCGGCCCCGGACCGATCTACTTCGGCCAGGGCTATTTCGAGCGCCCCCGCTTCTACAGGATCAATTTCCTCATCGTGACGCTCAATGTTCTGATCGTCTTCGTCACGGGCCTGGGATGGTGGAAGGCGATCGGCCTGTACTAAGAAGAGCGCGGCTTCGCAGAGCCTTCGGCGTCAGGCCTTCAGTGTTTTAAAATGAACCCGGGCGGGCCGGTCGGCCCGCCCGGTTCGGCGCCGGAAGCCGGCCTCCGTGCGGGCGGTGGACAGCGCCCGTGATGCACGCTCTGACTGAGTTTCAGGTTCTCAAAATGGCGAAAAAGGAACTGCTTTGGGTTCAACTTGCGCGGGACATTGCTCACAGCATTGCCGTCGGTCGCTATCCGGTGGGCAGCTTCCTTCCGAAAGAGCTTGACATCTGCAGGCAGCGGGGGCTCTCGCGCCATACGGTGCGCGCCGCCCTCGATCAGCTTCAGCGCTCCGGCATCATCGAGCGCACGCCGCACGTGGGTACCAGGGTAATCTCCCAGGGGGCGAGCCGGGGCTTTGCCTACCACCTGTCCTCCTTCAGGGACATCGACAAGCTGAGCAACACCCACAGCCGCGAAATCTGCCAGGCCCGGCGCATCATCGTAAACAGAGAGCTCGCCGCTCATACGGGGGCGGAGATCGGCTCGCGCTGGATCAGGCTCACCAACATCCGCCACGGCGCAAAGACCGACGAGCCGCCGATTGTCTGCACACAGGTCTACATCCCGGAGAAGTGGGAGGACATCCTCGCCGTGGCGCAGCGCGAGCCCAACACCCTGGTGGCGGCCCTGATCAATCGCCTGCACGGGGTCGTCTGCAAGGAGGTGAAGCAGGACATTTCCGCCGTCGAGATGCCGGCCGAGCAGGCGATGTGGCTGCGCTGCCCCGCGGGCTGCCCCGCGTTGAGGATCCGCCGCCTCTATCTCGATGAAATGGGCAGGCCCCTGGAGATTTCCGTTTCCTGGCATCCGGGCGACCGCTACAGCTTCTCTCTCAATTTCAACCAGAATGAGCTCTGAGGCTCCGCCTGTACGCCCGCTTCTGCGGGGTTGTCTCCAATGAAGGTCCTGCGAAACACAGACAGCTGGAGGGCGCTCCTTGAAATCGGGCGCCAGGGGTCGGTCGGCGCCGCTGCCGGGCGGCTGGGGCTCGATACCACCGCTCTCTCCAGGCTGATCCGTCAGATGGAAAAGGAGCTGGGCTTTGAGCTGCTCGACCGCACCAGAAAGCCCGCGGTGCTCTCCGCCCGTGCGAGGCTTCTGGTGCCTTACGCCCGCGAGTTCCTTCGCGCCGGGGAGCAGCTCCTTCAGGCCGCGCGCAGCGAAGGGCGTTCCGGCGCCGAGTGTTCCCGGAGGCTTCGCATCAGCATTCCGACCAATGCGGGGCGGACGGTTTTCTACAGCTTTCTCATGCGCTTTGAGAACACGCACCCGGGGCTGAGGCTTGAGATCTGCGCCGACGTGGGCAGCAGGGGCCTGCTCGAAGGCCGGGCTGACATCGCCTTTCTCGGCTATATGCCGGAGGATCCCTCGATTGGCACGCTGCCCGCGGCTCCGAGCGTGACGATGCTGCTCGCCTCTCGCGGTTATGTCGCCGGGCACGGCGCCCCGGCTCGGATCGAGGAGCTCTCGGGCAGAACCGTGCTGTTGCGCAGCTCTTCCAACCCGTCCTTCTCGATGCGGCTCGAAAAAGGACTGAGGACTTACTACCTTGCCCCCGGCCAGGACTGCCGTCAGGGGGACGCCGTCTTCTGCAGGGAGGCGCTGCTGGCCGGCCGCGGGATCGCGGTGGATGTGGCGCTTGGCATGGTCGAGGAGGAGCTCTCCCGGGGCGAGGTGGTGCCGGTGCTTCCCGGCTGGCACCGGGAGCCGTGGAGAAACTGCATCGCGTTCCGGGCCGCAGACGCCGCCGATCCCTTGTTCGGGGAGCTCTCCCGGCTTCTGCGGCAGGTCTGCGACGAGACCGAAACGAGCCTGTGGCAGCATTGGTACCGGCATTTCGGCATCCCGCTGGCCGATGTGAGGCTCCCGGCTCGCTGAAGGATTCTGCGCACCGGAGGACTGCTTCAGCGGCAGGCGCTTTGGGGCTCAGGGGCAAAAGAAAAAGCCCTTTCAGAGCTTAGCTCCGAAAGGACCTTTCCATGCCAGGCGGCCGGGCTTTCGCTTTGGCCGGACCGCGCCCGGGCGGCTCCTCACGGCACCTTGTAGACGTAGCTGTGGCACTGAGCGCAGTAGTTCACGCCGGCCTTGTGCCCCTTGTGGCACTCCGTGCAGGGCAGGGCGCCGTCGTGCTGGTTGTGCGGGTTGGGCTGGCCCGAGTCCTTGTACTTGGCTTCGGTCCGGGCCGCCACTTTCTGATAATCGCCGTGGCAGGTCGCGCACACGCCGTAGTCCGATTTTTCGGCCTTGAGCTTTCCTCCCTGAGCTGATACGTGGCAGGCGTCGCACTTCATGCCCCGTGCGACATGGCGGTCGGCCAGAAATTTCCCCGATGCCGGGGCGTCGGCGGCAAAGGCCTGGACGCAGGGTGCAGAGGCGAGAAACAGGGCCACAGCGGCCGCGGCAGCCAGGCGCCGCACAGTTGGGAAACGTGACATGGGGTCTTTCTCCTTATTGAAACAGCAGACAGCCGAAAACGGGCTGTCCCCCGTTTCCGGCCGTTTGACGGGCGGGGGCGGGGCTTAAGAAACTCCGCAACCCCCGCTCAGACGCAGACGCCTCAGGCCTTCAGGTTCGGCAGTCCGGCCACTTCCTTGCCGACGCTGCGTCCGTAGACCAGGCACTCCGTGAGGTTGCCGCCGCCCTGGTACACGAACTTCAGGACAGAGGCCATTTCGCCCACCGTGTAGAGGCGCGGAATCGGCTTGCGCTCCCAGGTGAGGACGCGGTGACGGTCGTCGATCAGCAGGCCGCCCTTGGTGTTCGGGCCGCCGGCCACGAGCGGCATGGCGTAGAACGGGCCTTTTTCGATCTTGCCCAGCGTGACCGGGCGGCGACTGAATTCCTCGTCCTTCTTCTCGTCGCAGAACTTGTTGAACTTCTTAACTTCCGCGACGAGGTTGGCCGGGACCATGCGCTTCTTGTTGTCCGGATGGTTCTTGATCTTCTCGGCCAGTTCTTCGATCGTGTCAGCCTTGAGGACCAGCCCGGAGTTGATTGCGGACATGTTGTCCTTGCTCCACTTCGTGAGGCCGAAGCCCACAACCGAGATGCCCAGGGCGACCAGAGGCTTGGAGGTGCGCAGCGTCTCATCGAAAATCATCCACGAAGGAGTGCGCGGATAGGCGAGCGTGTTGATGTCGAACTGCACGGCCGCCTTGTAGAAGAAGTAGCGGCTCGGGTTGTCGGTCACCTTCGTTTCAGCCTCGTAGCGCTTGCCGAAGTTGTCGACCACCATGGAGTGCGGCGAGCCCACCGACGGAGTGATGGAACCGATGCGCATGCCGTTGCAGGTGTCTAGCGTCGGCACAATCACGCGGGCCGCCGCCTTGCCGACCTTGCACAGGCCTGCGCCGGCCGCCATGCCCATCGAGATGCCGTCGCCCGTATTGGAGGTTGTGCCGTAGAAGGCCCAGCCGGAGACGCCCGGGCCTTCGAGGAAGGCCTGGCGCATCGCCTTGTTGTACTCGTAGCCGCCGGCGCAGAGCACCACGGCCTTGCGGGCGCGCACGGCGACCTTCCTGCCCTTGTGCAGGCCGATCACGCCGATCACCTCCCCGCGGTCGTTCTTAACGAGCTGGTTGCCCGGGGTCTCCCAGAGCACGCGGATCTTTTTGCCCTGCTTCTTCACGCCGGTCGCAAGGCACTGCCAGAAGGCTTCGCCCGAACTAGTCTGCTCCTTCGGAAGCCCGTAGGAGACGTCATTGAAGGACTTCATGCGCTTCAGGTAAGTGGCGCGGTAGGCGTTGTACTTGCACTCCTTCGCGCCCGGGAAGTTGGGGAAGGAGGCCTTGTTGAATCCAGGCTGCGAGCCGCCGATGAAGGCCGGGTCCAGGCTCTGCAGGAAGTCGAGGTTCGTCGGGGAGAGATCAGCCCAGAGCTTGGCGAGTCCCACCGAGCTTTCCGGAATTTCGCCTTCTTCCTTCCAGGGAATGTTCTCGCCGGAGAACATGGCCTGCGCGTAATCCTGCAGCGCCTTCTTGTCGCCGTCCTTGAACGGGCAGTGGAAGATGCCGCCGGACATGCGGGTGTTGGAGATGTGGTGGTTTTCCGGATTCTTTTCGAGGACGACCACCTGGGCGCCGTTCTGGGCGGCGGAAATGGCAGTCGTGGCGCCGGCGCCTCCGAAGCCTACAACGACGACGTCAGCGGTGATGTCCCACTTCTTGGGAGCACGGGCCGCTTCGGCCGGAATGGAAGCCATTGTGCCTGCAGCAAGAGCAGCAGTGCCGAGGGCGCCTTTCAGAAAACTACGACGTGAAGCCTGCATAATTCTCTCCTAATCAAGTAACCTGGCGGCATCTGAACCTCTCTGCCGTCGGTTCGAATCGGTATGCTGAAGGATCTTTGATTCCACCTTTTGCATACATCTTAAGTTTAGGTAAGATGCCCGATCTTCACGCCGGCGGTTAGGCCGTTGACAAAAAAATGAATTTGTGATAATGCCGTAGGCTACCCGGTCGTCAGGGGCTGAGCTCGAACCCTGGGGCGCTACGCCCGAGCCGCGTCCTCTCCGGCGGCCCGGCCGAACACCACGGCGGTGTTGATGCCGTTGCCTCCCAGGCGGTTGGCGCCGTGCACGTTGCCGGTGGCGGCGCCTGCGGCCCAGAGCCCCGGGATGGGCAGGCCGGAGGGGTCGAGGCACCGGCCGCGGCTGTCTATCTTGAGGCCCCCCAGGGTTGCGTGGACGCGCAGGTTCACGGGAGCGGCCCAGAAGGGCGGGGTGCGCAGGCCGCGCCGAAGCCTCATCTCGCTCATGGTCTGGGCGAGAGCCCGGGGCGGGACCCCGATCTGCGCGGCCAGCTCCCCGGGCGTGCGGGCCCGGAAGATCGTGCCGGCATGCAGCCCCCGGTGCAGGCTCTTCTGGGTGGCGAGGTCGTAGGAGGCGACGGTGTCAGAGTCTGCGATGGACCAGCAGCGCCGCGGCGTGAGCTTCAAAATGGCCTGGGTGATTCGCGCCCGGTAGTCGGTTTCGTCCACAAAGCGCCGTCCGCGGCTGTTGACCATAATCATCCGCGTGGGGGCGATGTCGAGCCGGATCTGTCCGTCGCTGTCCTGGCCGCTGCCCGGGATGCACTCGACGAGATTCATGTTCATCACCGTGGCCCCGGCCTGTCGGCCCGCGAGAATCATTTCGCCGGTCACTCCCGGGGCGTTGTCATGAGGCAGGTCGGCGAAGTCAGGGGCATAGGTCTTCAGCATGTCCCGGCTCGACCCGTAGCCGCCCGAGGCGATGATGACGCCGCGGCGGGCCCGGATGAGCTTCGGGGCGCCGTTGTCGGTCACAGCGACTCCCAGGACCCGTCCGTCCTGCGCGCGGATGAGCGAGCGCACGGGCGAGGAGAGCCGGATCTGCACTTTGCGCCGCTCGCACTCGGCAAGCAGTGCTCTGATATAGCCTTCTCCGCGCGGCAGCACCGGCTTGTGGGCTCTCGGGAAGCGCCCTCCGTAGATTTCCCTCACCCCGGGCAGGAACCGCATGCCGAGGCTTTTGAGCCAGGCGAGGGCCCCGGAGGCGCCGGTGGCAAGAGCCGCGGCAACGTCAGGCGAGTTGAGGCCCGCCCCGGAGTCGAGGATCTGGGAGAGAAAGAGCGCTTCGGAATCGGGCGGCAGGCCGTTTTGAGCCGAGGAGGGGACGACCGCATTGAAGTTGCCGCCGGAAATCAGGGTGTCGCCTCCGAGCTGCGGCTCCTTTTCGAGCAGCAGGACCGAGGCGCCGGCCGCCGCGGAGGTCGCCGCGGCCGACAGCCCCGCCGCGCCTCCTCCCACGGCGATCACGTCGAAGTCTTCATCCCAGCCGGTGGGGGGACGCGAGGCCCGCCAGGCCGACAGGCCTGCGCCCGCCGCTGCAACGGCCGCTCCTGCCAGAAGGATCGTGCGCCGCTTCATGGCCGCTTCTCCGCGCTCGCCTCCATGTCCCGGATGAAGTCGGCGGTCTCCACGGCGTTGGCGACGTCAAGCTTGCTATAGATCTCCTCCTTGTGGGAGCGCACGGTGCGCTCGGAAATGTTGAGGATGGAGCCGATCGTGCTGTTGGACAGCCCCTTGGCCACCAGCCGCGCCACCTCCTGCTCCGAGGCGGTGAGCGTATTCCAGAGCCGCTCGAGGCTCTCGCTGTAGGCCTCAATTTTCCGCCGCTCGATGTCAGCGTAGCACGCGCTCTCGATCTCGCTGAGCAGCTTCCCGGGCTTCGGGGGCTTTACGAGAAAGGTGCGGGCTCCGCGCTTGACGGCGTCCACGGCGAGCTCGATGTCGCCGTGGGCCGACAGGAAGATGATCGGCAGCCGGTCGCCCCGGCGGATCATCTCCTCCTGCACCTCAATGCCCGTCATACCGGGCATGCGCACATCGAGCACGAGGCAGCCCGGGGCCTCCAGGCTGGAGGCGAGGAAGTCCTTTCCCGACGCGTAGCACTCAACCTGCCAGTCATCCATCGTGAGGAAGGCCCGCAGCGCCCGCAGCACCGAGGGATCGTCGTCCACCAGCCTGATGGTGCAGCGGCCTTTGGCCTCCGGGGAGATTTTGGTGTTTTCTGCGGTCACGGTATTTCCTCTTTGTCGTTTCTCTTCAGGATCAGGGCGGCCAGCAGCCCGCCTTCCGGGCGTTTCCTGAACTCCAGGTGCCCGCGGTTGCGCTCGGCGATCGCCACGGCGATCGCGAGCCCAAACCCCAGCCCGTCCTTTTTCGAGCTCGTTCCGGCCGTCCCGAGGTTTTCAAAGACCTCGTCGGAAATGGCCGGCCCGTTGTCGCTCACGGTGAGCCGCCAGCTCCTTCCTTCAGGGCGGATGCTGATCCGCACCTCGGGTTTTTTCACCGTCTGGACGGCGCTCAGTGCGTTTTTGACGAAATTAGCGACGATGAACTGGATCTCAAACGGGTCCACCCAGACGGGGGCCGAAGGCAGGTCGTCGCACCGCACGAAGTCCGGAAGACTTGAGAACGTGTGCAGCGCCGCCTCGGTGATCGTCTTCAGGTCTGAAGCCTGGGGCCTGGCCTCGCGCTTTTTAGCATAGGAGCGGACGTGCTCGACGATTTCGGAGGAGCGCTCCACTTCGCTTTCAAGAGATTCGAGCAGGTCGAGGGCCTTCTCCGAGAGCTCTCCCTTTTTCTTCAGGTATAGCCTCAGCGCCCCGGCATAGAGCGAAATGTTCATGATCGGCTGCTTGATCTCGTGGGCGAACATCGAGGAGAGTTGCGAGACGATGCTCTCGCGCTCGAGCCTCGCGAGCTTCATGTGGGTCTTCTGCGCCTCGTCGTGCAGTTTTTCGGTTGCCTTCACCGCAAGCGAGAGCTGCCGCGTGCGGCGGCGCACAAGCAGGTTAACCGACACCAGGTGGAAGATCACGGCCAGCAGCAGCGCGGCCCCCAGGAGTATTTCCGTTTGGTAGCGGCGCCACAGCGCCCGCGGGCTCATGTCCTTCATGTGGCTGAAGGGGCCGAGCCCGAGCGTCTTGATGAGCTCCCAGGTCGGCTGGAAGTTGCTTTCGACCACCCAGCGGAAGTTCCGGCCCCTGGCCGGCATCGACAGCAGCGCGATCGTGAAGTCGCTCACCGTTTCCGCGGGGCACCACGGCAGGGAAGAGATGACGGCGTCGGGGTACCGGTCCGTGCTTCTCACGCAGCTTTCCCCCTGTTCTTTCCCTCGCTCGTCGAGTATTTTGAGCTCTCCCTCGCGCAGCTGCCCGCTCTCGATGAGCTTTTCGTACTCGCAGGTCGAAAGCACTCCGGCGTCGGCCGCGCCGAGCGTCACGAGCTCCGCCACCCCCGGAATGCCGTAGTGCGTCTCCGTCACCGAGGAGAAAAAACGGTTCGGGTCGTAGTTGAGGCGGGCGATTTCGCCCTGGGCGATGAGCCAGCCGTCAAAGCTTTTGGAGTCGGCAATCGCGACCGAGTGGCCGCGCAGGCCGGCCAAGGACTTGATGGGGCTGCCGGAAGGCACGACGAAGGCCGAGGCCAGGGTGTGGGTTGCGTCGACGGACCCCGCGGGCCGGCGCGTGGCGATCTGGTGGGCGCCGGGGCTGTCGAGCAGCGTGACGTAGGTGGAGGCTGTCGAGACGATGAAGTCGGGCTTCTTGCGCGCGATCTCGCCGGGGACATCCCGGTAGTCGATCTCGGTGTATCTGAAGCGGTAGCGCGGAAGGGCCTGCGCCAGGTAGTCGAGCGTGGGCGAGTAGGTGTGGACATAGAAGTCAGGCGAAAAGGTGTCCACAAGCCCGATCGTAATCGTCCTCGCGGGTGCGTCCGGAGCCCCGCCCGGCGCGCCCGAAGCCTGGGCGCACGCCAGCGCGAGCGCCCACAGCGCCGCTGCGGCGGCTTTCCTGAAGGCTCCTGCCCCCATGGCCCCCGGCCTCAGGAACGAAGGCGGCTGATCCGCACCCAGCCGCTGTCCACCGCGATCCTGTAGAGCCGCTCGTCTTCGAGAATCGCGCGGGTGAGCGCACTGGAGCGCAGGTGCTGGGACCACAGGTGCAGCGCGAGGAAGGCCGCCAGTCCCGTGAGGACCCACCACCAGCCGTAGAAAAAGGCGAGGAGGCAGCCCGCAGGAACGCACAGTGCACCCAGGCTCCAGACGGCCTGGGCCCAGGTGTGGATGAGGCCGTCTTTCCAGGCCTTCATGGCCTTGTAGGGGTCGACCGAGACGACGATTGCTTTTTCAGACCACGCTTTCTTGAAATCGGCCCAGCTGAGCTTTTCTTTTTTGGAACTCATGACTCTGGTTTCTCCCGGTGCTGAAGAGCCTTTCTATCACGGGGGCAGCTCCTGCGCAAGGCGCAGCCGCGAGGACGCGCGGCCGGCGCAAAGCGCTCCGAGGGAGGGCGGAATCGGCGCCGGTTTCTTCCGGGCGGTCAGGCGGCCTGCCGGTGGAAGGAGGAGGCGCCCCGGAAATTTTTTTTCTGCGGGAAAGCTCTGCCAGGGCGGGGAGCGGGGCGGCTTCGGCAGCTGGAGCTCGCCTGTTTGCGGTATGGGGCTTAGTGTTTGTTCTCAAGCTGAGGTCAGGCCGCAAGCCTAATATTCGCTCCGTGGACAGCCCGAAAATAAGAAGAGGCTGGAGACCACACAGATTACAAAATATTTGGAGTGATTCAAAATGTTCAAGAAGGTTCTCGTTCTTGCTTCCATTCTCGCCGCTGGCGCTGCTTTCGCCGCTCCGGCCCCCTCTGCCGCTGCTTCCGCTGCTGCTGACGCTGCCGCTTCTCCGGCCGCTGCTGCTCCTGCTCCCGCTGCCAAGAAGGCTGTGAAGAAGGCCGCCAAGAAGGCTGCCCCGAAGGCCAAGGCTGCCAAGAAGGCCCCGAAGAAGGCTGCTAAGAAGGCTGCCAAGATGGCTGAGGAAGCCTCTCCGGCTGCTTCTGCCGCCGCTGCCAAGTAATCTCTGCTTAAGTCAGAGGTTTCTTCAGACCGCCGTTTGTCCTTCAGGGGACAGCGGCGGTTTTTTATGCGCTTTGGGGAGCCGTGCGGCGCAGGCGGCGAGGGGCCCCGGAGTCAGCCCTCTGAAAAAGATAAAATAGAGCCGCCCCGCCGGCGATTTTCCAGAAGCGGGAAAGCGCCGGCGGCTTTGAGTTTCCCTTAAGAAGCTGATATGAAAATTCTCCTTCCCACCGACGGCAGCGCCTGCAGCACCAACGCCGTTGAGTTCTTTGTATCGCGCACCTCTCTGCGCGGGGCCCACCCGCAGCTTGTCCTCCTTACTGTTCAGCAGCCCCTGTCGGCCATTCGCAGGCTTCTGGTGAGGGGCGACGAGCAGGCCTACTACGACGCCGAGGCCGAGCGCGCGCTTGCCCCGGCGCGCCGGGTGCTGCGGGCCGAGGGCGTCGACTTCACCGAGCAGAAGGCTGTGGGGGACCCCGCCGAGCAGATCGCCGAGGTCGTTGCCCGCGAGAAGCCGGACCTCATCCTGATGGGCTCGCGCGGCCTTTCGGCTTTCGCCGGCCTGATCCTCGGCTCGGTGACCACGGAAGTCCTCGCGCGCACACGCACCCCCGTTCTCATCGTGAGGGGCAAGGAGGAACCGCGCAAGGACGCGCTCCGCGTCGCGATCGCCGTGGACGGTTCGGAGTACGGCCAGGCCGCGGCCCGCTACGTGGTCGGTCATCTCGAGCTTTTCGGACAGGGTGCGAAGTTCCACGCGATCAATGTCGTCACCACGCTCGACAAGGAGTACTACTCGGTCGTCGCCGCGGTTTCAAACGAGAAGCTTACGAAAAAGGACATGAAGCTCATCCAGTACGAGGACTTTGTCGACGCGATGAAGACGGTCCGCCCGATCTTCAAGGCCGCCGGCCTCAAGGTGAAGGAGGTGTGCCTCACGGGAGATCCCGCCGACCAGATCGCGGACTATGCCGAGGAGAACCGGCTCGACCTCATCGTCATGGGCTCTCACGGCTACGGCAACTTCAAGTCGGCGGTCATGGGATCCGTGGCCACGCACGTGGCCGCCCAGGGCAACGTCCCGATCCTGCTGATCCGCACCGAAACCCATATTCCTCCGATGATCGAATAGCGGCAGGCCGGAACCGAGGGACAAAAAACGGAGCCCGGGGACTTGAATCCCCGGGCTCCGGTCTCAGGCGGGGGCCGCTTCCGGAGGCTTGCGCCTGCGGAAACAGCTCCTGCTCCGCCCCCTTCAGGGCGGGCGGTTACTTCTTCAGAATCAGCTCATTCATGATCTTCACGAACGAGCTCGGGTCCTTCAGGGACCCCTGGTCGGCCAGCAGCGCCTGCCCGTAAATGAAGTCAGCCCATTTGCCGAAGCGAGCCTCGTCGGTTTCGTCCGCGGCCTGGCGGATCAGCGGGTGCTCGGGGTTGATTTCGAGGGTGAACTTCTCCTCCGGGACGCTCTGGCCCGCGGCCTCGAGCATGCGGCGCATCTGAGGCGTGAGCATCTGGTCCTGCTCGCCCACAATGCAGGAGGGGGAGTCCACGAGCCGGGTTGAGATCCGCACGTTAGTCACTTTCCCCTCGAGGGCCTTCTTCAGGCGCTCCACGACGCCCTTGTTGTCCTTTTCGGCCTCATCCTTCTTCTTCTGATCGTCCTTGTCGGCCAGGTCTCCCAGCTGCAGGTCGGAGGCCGTGGCGGGCACGAAGCTGTGGCCTTCGAAATCGCGCACGTTGCCCATCAGCCATTCGTCGACGCGGTCGGTGAGCAGAAGCACCTCGATTCCCTTCTTCCTCAGCGTCTCGAGGTACGGGGAGTTGGCCGCCGCCTCGTAGCTGCCCGCGGTGAGGTAATAGATGTTCTTCTGCTTTTCGGGCATCCGGGCGATGTAGTCCTCGAGGCTCACCGTCTGGGCCGCAGTTCCGGACTTCGTGGAGGCGAAGCGCAGCAGCTTCATCACCTGCTCGCGATCCGAGGGATCCTCGATCGGCCCCTCCTTCATGACGCGGCCGTACTGGCTCCAGAAGATCTGATACTTGTCTTTGTCGGCGGCAAGCTTCTCAATCATCGACAGAGCCCGCTTCGTGAGGGCGCGCTTCAGCTTCCTCGTGACGGGGCTCTTCTGCAGCAGCTCGCGCGAGACGTTGAGGTCGAGCGCGGTGGTGTCCACCAGGCCCTTCACGAAGCGCAGGTAGTTCGGCAGGAACTCCTCGCTGTTGTCCATGATGAACACGCGCTGGACGTAGAGCTTGAGGCCGTGCTTCTCATCGCGCGAATACAGGTCCCAGGGCGCTTCCTTCGGAATGTAGAGCAGAGAAATGTACTCGAGGTCACCCTCGACCCGGTTGTGCGCCCAGGTGAGGGGGTCGCCGTAGTCATGCGTGAGATGCTTGTAGAAGGCGATGTACTGCTCGTCCTTCACGTCCTTGGGGGCGAGGGTCCAGAGCGCCTTCGCGTCGTTCACCTGCTCCCAGCCCCAGACGGGCTTGTCTTCCTTCTTCTCCCCGTCTTTTTCCGAGGCCGGCTCGTGCTTTTCGCACCAGAGCAGCACCGGCGTGGAGATGTGGTCGGAGTAGCGCGTGATTGTCTCGCGCAGCGTCCATTCGTTCAGGAACTCCTTTTCCGAGTCTTTCAGGTGCAGCACGACGTCGGTTCCGCGCTCGTTGCGCGTGATGTTCTCGGACTCATAGGTGCCGCTGCCGTCCGAGCTCCAGCGCACGCCCTCTTCGGGCTTCGAGCCAGCCGCACGCGAGAGCACCGTGACGCGGTCGGCCACGATGAAGGCGCTGTAGAAGCCCACGCCGAACTGGCCTATGAGCTGCGAGGCCTTGGCCTGGTCCTTCGAAAGATTCTTGAAGAATTCCTCGGTGCCCGACTTTGCGATCGTCCCGAGATGCTCGTTCGCTTCATTGAGCGTCATGCCGATGCCGTTGTCGGAGATCGTGAGAGTGCCCGCCTTTTCATCGGCCCGGACCCGGATCCAGAAATTGGGGTCGTCCTTTGTGAGCTCGGGGCTCGTGATGGAAAGAAAGCGCAGCTTGTCGACGGCGTCCGAGGCGTTCGAGATCAGCTCCCGCAGGAAGACTTCCTTGTTGGAGTAAAGCGAATTGGCGAGCAGCTTCAGCAGCTTGGTGACTTCAGTCTGAAAACCGTGAACCTGTGCAGTCATGAATCGATGTCCTTTCTTTGAAGCGGAAGACGCGCGCGCGTCTTCTTGAGATAAGTGTTTACATGGGGGCGGGGAACCGCTTTTTCAAGGGGCGGCCTCTTCAGGGGGCCGTTTCGCCGGGGCGCACAGGAGAAGGGCTCGCGCACCAGAGTGGTGCAGATCCTGCTCTTTCTGCCTTGAAATGGTGCATCAAGGGGTGCCGCCGGGCGCAGGACTGCGTGGCATAACAAGAAAAGGGAATGGGCAAACAGCCTAGAAGACCCGGCTTGGGGCGATCCATGCGCTGCACAGGGTGCATAATGCCTTAAAAGGACAATTTAAAGCGGTAACTTGCATCGTAAAAATACTGTGAATCCGAGGCCGGCTGCCCGCTTTCTGCGCTGTGGGAGCCGCCGCAGGCTTGTCTGGAGGCGTGTGCGGCTGGAAGGCCTTTTGGCATGCTTTATGCATGCTTAGACGGATTAATCACTGGAGATTGGCAATGGCATTAAAGATTCGCATGAAAACCCGCGACTGGGATTTCTGGACTCCGATTCTTCTGAAGGACGTAAAGTCCGATCAGATCGACCTGGAGCTCACGCGCGTGATGTCTCTGATCGACAACGTCGCCGAAGACCCTGACTGCGAGGCGGCCGAGATGAGTCTGTCGCGCTATGCCATGCGCAGGAATACCGGCAATGACCGCAATCTGATCGGCATTCCCTTTTTCATCATGCGCGGGTTCCGCAACCGCTGCATTCTCACGCTTGAGGACTCTCCGCTCACCACGCTGAAGCAGCTCGAAGGAAAGAGAATAGGACTTTCAGGCTGGCAGGACAGCGGCAACACCTGGACGCGCGCACTGCTCATCGAGCAGGGCGTGCCGGTCGACTCGATCCGCTGGACGCTCTCGCGCATGACCTCGGCCGACAAGATCGACATGAACCGCGGCCGCGAGTTCTGGGACAACCGGGTCGTGTTCCACGATCCCGAGGAGACTCCGCTCGTGGAGTTGCTCAAGGCGGGGAAAATCGACGCTATCTTCCAGGCCTTCATGCCCGCCGGCTTCTATGAAAAGGGCTACGGCCTGCGCCAGCTCCAGCCCGATTTCGTGGAGCAGGAAAAAGCCTGGTACGGCCGCTGGGGCTTCGTGCCCGGCATCCACATCCTCGCGATGAAGAAGGATTTCGTCGACGCCCATCCCGAGGCCCCCGGGCAGCTCGCCGAGCTGCTGCGCAGCTCCCAGGACATGTGGCTTGCCAAGCGCCGCAAGTACTTCGAGTCGACTCCCTGGCTGATCGCGAGCCTTCTCGAGATGGCCCGGGCGCTGCCCAAGGACTGGGACCCGATCGGGCTCGAGCCCAACCGCGAGATGCTCAATGAGTTCGCGCGCCAGCAGTACCTGCAGAAGCTCACCGGAGAGCTGCGCGACGCTGATTTTCTTTTCCCCTACAAGACGCTCTGAGAGCGCCAGGCCGAAGGAGCAGTCATGTCCGATACCTTCAAAATCGCCCTGGGGCAGATCACCGTCGAGAAAAGCTCGGAGGAGAACCTCAGGAAGTGCACCGGCTGGATGGAGCGCGCCAGCGGCTCCGGAGCCCGCATGATCGTCTTCCCCGAAGGCGTGATCGCGAGGAACCCGGCCGACTCGTCCTGGAGCCGCAAGCATGCCGAGCCGCTCGACGGGCCCTTCGTGAGCGGGATCCTTGAAGCGACCCGCAGGCTTCCGATTGCCGTGTCCTGCACCGTGCACGTGCCCTCGGGCTCTTCCGACGGCCGGGTCTGGAACATCCACATCGTGGCCGACCAGGGCAGGCTTCTCGGCTGCTACCGCAAGCTGCACCTCTACGACGCCTTTTCCGGCCTTGAGAGCGACAACGTCTGCCCGGGCTCCGAAGTGCCGCCGCTGGTCGAGGTTGACGGCTGGAAGCTCGGCCTCATGACCTGCTACGACGTGCGCTTTCCGGAGCTCGCCCGGCGGCTCGCCCTCGACGGGGCCGATGCGCTCCTGCTGCCGGCGGCCTGGGTCCGCGGTTCCCTGAAGGAGTCGCACTGGGAGATCATGGCCCGCGCCCGCGCGCTGGAGAACACGGTCTATGTCGCGGCGCTCTCGGAAATTTCCGCGAAGAACATCGGCTGCTCGATGGTGGTCGACCCCCTGGGGGTGCCGGTGGCCCGGGCCGGAGCCGAGGAGGCTCTGGTTTTCGCAGAGATGAGCCGCGGCGTGATCGACCGCGCCCGCAGGGCCCTTCCGGTTCTCGAAAACATGCGCTTCGGACGGCCCGAACTCAAGGCGCAGTAACCGCATCGCTTTAACTGACTGACAAAAGCCCCGGGCACCGCCGGGGCTGAAATAATGGGAGAAAAAACATGAAATTCCAGAAAATAGCCGCCGCTCTGGCCCTGGCCGGCTTTGCAGCCTGTGCGCTTGCCGCCGGGATTCCTGCCCAGAAATTCAACAAGGCCCTTCACGATCGGCTGCCCGCCTCGATCCAGAAATCGGGCGTGATCCGCGACGTTGTGAACGGCTCCTTCCCTCCCTACAGCGTCGTTTCCCCTGACAAGAAGGTGACCGGTGCCGTGCAGGATTTCTCCAAGGCGCTCTCTGAGATTCTCGGCGTGAAGATTGAGCACACGAACGTGTCCTCGCTTTCCTCCACCCTGATCGGACTGCAGTCCGGACGCTACGACATGGCGCTTGCGCCGATCGGCGACTATCCGAATCGCCAGGCGAAGAACGACTTCGTCGACTATGTCCAGGAGTACGTGGTCTTTGCCGTGAAGAAGGGCAATCCGCTCAAGATCAACGGACTTGAGGACACCTGCGGCCACCGCATTTCGGTGATGGCGGGCGGCTCGGCCGAGCGCGTGATCCGCAAGGCCTCGGAAGTCTGCGTCAAGGCGAAGAAGCCGCCGGTCACGGTGCTGTCCTTCGACACTCAGACCACTTCGGCTCTGGCGGTGCGCTCCGGGCGCGCCGACGCCTTCTTCTCCTCGCAGGCCCCGCTCACGTATTTCGTCTCCAAGAACCGCCAGTATCTGGAGCTTGCCGCTGTGGGCAAGAAGAACGGCTTTAACGATATTTACCAGGGCGCGGTGTTCGCCAAGAACTCGCCTCTCGCGCCGGTCGTACTCGCCGCCTTCCAGGAGCTTTTCAAGAACGGTACCTACAAGGCGATCATGATGAAGTACGACCTGAAGAACAACATGACGCCCAAGCCCGGCAAGAATCTCGGCGTCGATGTGAAGTGACAAAGCGGACGGCTTCGCGCGAGCCGTCCATGATTTGGAAGCGGCCCGGGGCATGAGGTGCTTCGTCCCCGGGCCGCTTTCAGCAGTGCCAAGCAAAATGGTTGAAGAACATGACGGATAACAAAAACCAGCAGGCTGATGTTTCCAGGGCGCGCCGCAGAGTCCCCCTGGTCCGCTGGATCATCTACGCGATCCTCACGGTTGTCATCGGCTACTTCCTCTGGATCTGCTCGCAGAATCCCAATTTCGAGTGGGATGTCGTCGCCAAGTATTTCACCGATGAGTCCATTCTCCACGGCATCAAGATGACGCTGGGCCTCACGGTGATCTCGATGACTCTGGGCATTCTGATCGGCCTGGTCTGCGCGATCGGAAAGCTTTCCAACAGCCCGTACTACAACGCCCTCGCCAACGTCTATCTCTGGTTTTTCCGCTCGACGCCGCTGCTCGTGCAGCTGCTGTTCTGGTACAACCTGGCCGCCCTGTTTCCGACCCTGTCCTTCCCGGGCCTGGGCAGCGTGAACACCAACGAAGTCATCACTCCGCTCACGGCCGCCATCGTGGGTCTGTCGCTGAACGAAGGGGCCTTCATGGGCGAGATCATCCGCGCCGGGCTCCTTTCCGTGGACCCCAACCAGAAGGAAACTGCGCAGGCCTTCGGCATGAGCCGGGTGCAGATCATGTTCCGGATCCTGATCCCGCAGGCGATGACGGCCATCATCCCGCCCACCGGGAACCAAGTGATTTCCATGGTGAAGGCGACCGCCATGGTCTCCATCATCGCCATGGATGACCTGCTTTATTCGGTGCAGACGATCTACAACGTCACCTTCCAGATCATCCCGCTGCTGATCGTGGCCGTGATCTGGTACCTCATCATCACCTCTGTCCTGTCGGTCTTCCAGTGGCTGATCGAGCGCCACTTCTCCAAAGGACGCAGCCGTCAGGCCGATATTGTTGAAGAAACGCTCGCCGAGCAGGGGGTCCAGTCATGAGTGAAGAAGAAAAGAAAGACGAGGCTTTCGTGCGCTGCCTCAACGTGAGGAAGAGCTTCGGATCGAACGAGGTCCTCAAGGGCATCAACCTCGAGGTGAAGAAGGGCGAGGTGCTGGTGATTCTGGGCCCCTCGGGCTCCGGGAAATCCACCCTGCTGCGCTGCATCAACCATCTCGAGAACATGGACTCAGGGCTCATCACGGTCGGCGGCGAGGCGATAGGCTACGAGTGGAGGAACGGCGAACTCTGGGAGGCGCCCTACGCGACTGTGGCAAAGCAGCGCCGCAAAATCGGAATGGTCTTCCAGGCCTTCAACCTTTTCCCCCACCTCACGGTGCTTCAGAACGTGATGGAGTTTCCGGTCCATGTTCACGGAGTGCCCAAAGACGTGGCCCAGAAAAAAGCGCTGGAGATTCTCGACCGGGTGGGGCTGGCGGACAAGGCCTACCAGTACCCGAGAAGGCTCTCCGGCGGGCAGCAGCAGCGTGTTTCGATCGCGAGGGCGCTTGCGATCGAGCCCGAGCTCCTGCTGTTTGACGAGCCGACCTCGGCGCTGGACCCTGAGCTCGTGGGCGAAGTGCTCAACACGATGAAGGACCTCGCAGGGCAGGGCTACACGATGATCATCGTGACCCACGAAATTCCGTTTACCCGCGAGGTGGCCGACCGGGTCGTGTTCATGACCGGCGGAGTCGTGGTGGAGGAGGGTAAGCCCTCCGACGTGATGGTCAACCCGAAGACCGAGCGCTTCCGTACTTTCCTGTCGCGCTACCTCTGACGGGCTTCCGCCCCGGACCGGCCGCCGTTTTCGACGGCCGGATTATTTTCACTATCTGTGCGGTATTACCTGCGCCCGGCCCGGCCTCAGGCGTTAAAGTAAGGACATCAGTTCCCGGCAGGGAAGGAGGCGTCCTCGGCCCTCCTGCCGGGGCAGTGGACAAAAAGGAATAAAGAACATGCAGAAACGTCAGCTACTCAAGGCCTTTGTCGCCGTCCCGCTTCTTTCGGCTCTTGCGCTTTCAGGCTGCAGCAAGAAGGAAACGGTCGTGAAAGTCGGGGCTACAGCCGGTCCGCACGCCGAGGTGGTCGAAGCTGCGGCCAAGGAGGCCGCCAAGGACGGGCTCAAGGTGCAGGTGGTCGAGTTCTCCGATTATCTCGGTCCGGACAAGGCGCTTGCGGAGAAGTCGTTGGATCTGAACGTCTATCAGCATGAGCCTTTCCTCAAGAATTTCAACGCGAACCAGAAGACGGACCTGGTGTCGGTCGGGCCGGCTATCCTGATGAGGATGGGTATTTACTCCAATAAGGTGAAGTCTCCCGCCGAGCTCAGGAACGGAGCCCTCATCGGCATTCCGAACGATCCGACCAACGGCGGCCGCGGCCTGCAGCTGCTTGAGGCGGCCGGCCTGATCAAGCTCAGAGAAGGCGCGGGGTTCAAGGCGACGGTCGCAGATGTGGTGGACAATCCGAAGAAGCTCGTTTTGAAGGAGCTCGAGGCGGCGCAGCTGCCCCGTTCTCTCGATGACCTTGACGCGGCCGCGATCACGATGAACTACGTGATGTCGGCTGGGCTGGATCCCTCAAAGCAGGGCATCTTCCTTGAGGGCAAGGATGCGCCGCTCGCCGTCATGGTGATCGCGGCCCGCCCCGACAACAAGGACAGCGAGGCGGTGAAGAAATTCGTAAAGGCCTATCATTCAGAGGCCGTGAAGAAGTTCATAGCCGACAAGTACAAAGGCACGATCGTTCCCGCCTGGTAAAAAAGACCGGCTCTGTCCTTCGCAGGCAAGAAAATCTCAGCCGCTCCGGCCCGCCGGAGCGGCGAATGTTTTTTTGGGGGCGTTAGTGATGCTTTTCCGTTTTTCCAGTTCTTTCCGGGGCCCGCGGCTGTTGCGGGCCGCGGTCCTGGCGCTTGCAGCCGGTGCCGTAGTTCTGAGCGCGGGGTGCTCGACCATTGGGACGATCAAGCACAACCGGGGAATGGACGAGACCTGGAACGAGGGCGTGGACGGTAGGCTGCTGGCCGATCTGCCCTTCAAGCCCGGAGCCGGCGGCCGCATGGACGTCTGCCTGCCGGAAAAGCTCGATCCGGGCCGCGGCAACGGCGTTATTTTCTTCCTGCACGGCGGCAGCTGGATGCGCGGAACCCGCGCCTTTGAGCGTCACAACTGCTATCGTTATGCAAAGCGCGGCTACATCGCAGTGGACCTGGACTACACGCTGCACACCCCGTCGGCTCCGGTCACCATGGGCCGCATGCTCGACGACATCGATGAGGCGGTGCGGGAGGTGCGGCGGCTGTCTGATGAGCGGGGCTGGAATGTCACGCAGATGGCGGTGGCGGGAACCTCCGCCGGCGGCCAGCTCGCGCTTCTTTATGCCTACGGGCGGCCCCACAGCCTGCCGGTGAAGTTCGCCGCCGCCAACGTGGCCCCGATCGATTTCCACTGGAGCGCCTGGGACTTCCCGGGTGCGCATTTCAGCCCCCGGGTGTCCCTGATGATTGTGAACGCGGGCACTGGAAGCAGCTTTTCTGAAAAGGAATTCAGATCCGGAGCGGCCGAGTCGGCGATCCGCTCCCTCTCCCCCCTTTATGCGGTGACGCCCTCGGCGCCGCCCACGCTGCTTGCCTACGGCGAAAAGGATTCAATCCAGAATCCTGAAAACGGCCGGATCCTGGCCTCCAGGCTCAGGAAGGCCGGCGTCCGGGCGGATCTCATCATGCTGCCGCACTCCGGGCACCTGCTCTCAGACGACCGCGAGCTGACCGTCCTCTACCACGACAGGCTCGCGCAGTTCGCCCGAGAGTATTTCGGATACTGAGGGGAGGATCCGGACTTCGGGTGCCTGGCCGGGAATACCGTGTTTGCGGGGCTCAAGCGGCTGAAGATCCCCGAAAACTGGACAAAGCGCCAAATATTTGTATAATTCATAACTCGTTGTGAGTGAGGAGTTGTAGCTCAGTTTGGTTAGAGCGACGGCCTGTCACGCCGTAGGTCGAGGGTTCGAGCCCCTTCAACTCCGCCATTCATTGTTCTTCTGGACAGGGAAGGACTCAACGATATAATTTCTGTCAGGGAGTTGTAGCTCAGTTTGGTTAGAGCGACGGCCTGTCACGCCGTAGGTCGAGGGTTCGAGCCCCTTCAACTCCGCCACTATTCCTGAAAAGGCGAACATATAATATGTTCGCCTTTTTTTATTCCCGGGAGGCCGGGTTCTCATCCGGCTTTCCTGCCAAGTATCGAGGGACGAATGCTTCAGGGTTTCCGCAATCATAAGCGCTGGATGATGGCGATCATCATCGGCCCGATTTCCATAGCCTTCGTGGCGACCGGCGTCTACAGCTACTCCCGCAGCAATGCAGAGGACAATGCGCTCGCTGTGGTGGACGGCTCAAAGATCCTGCCCGAACAGTTTGACCAGGCCAAGCGCGAGCAGCTCGAGCGGCTGCGCCAGCAGATGGGCGACTCCTTCAAGTCTGACATCCTTGACAACCAGGAAGCTCGTGCCGCGATCCTCGGCCGTCTGATTGCCGAGCGCGCGCTCGGCGTTGAAGTGGCCAAGGAGGGCATCGTGGTGTCCCGCGACACGGCGATCAGCGTCATCAAGAACGCCGGAGCGTTCCAGATCAACGGGAAGTTCGACCCTGAGCTCTACAAGCGGTTCCTTGCGAGCCAGGGCAAGACCGACGAGGGCTTTGTGGCCGAGCTGCAGCGCAGTCTCGCCAACGAGATCATGGTCGACAACCTGCAGGCCACCTCGCCCATCGGCCGCGCCACGGCCGAGCAACTCAACCGGCTCTTCCGCGAGCGCCGTGAGGTGAGGCTTTACGCCTTCCCGGCCGCGCAGTTCCTTTCGCAGGTGAAGGTGTCGGATGCCGAAGCCCAGTCCTATTACGACGGTCACAAGAAGGAATTCGTGAGCCCGGAGTCGGAAAAAGTCCAGTACGTCGTTCTCACTCCGGATCAGTTCAAGACTGCGAAGCCCTCGGAGCAGGATCTGAAAACCTACTACGAGCAGAACGCCAAGAAGTTCGCCGCTCCGGAGGAGCGCCGGGCGAGCCATATCCTGATCGGCTTCGGCTCTGACGAAAAAGCGGCCCAGAAGAAGGCTGAGGACCTTGTGGCCGAACTCAAGGCGCATCCTGATAAGTTCGCCGCGGAGGCCAGGTCGCTTTCAACCGACAAGGGCAGCGCAGCCAACGGCGGCGACCTCGGCTGGTTCGGACGCGGCGCCATGGTGCCTGAGTTTGAAAAAGCTGTATTCGCGGCCAAGAAGGGCGAAATCGTGGGGCCCGTGAAGACTCAGTACGGCTTCCACATCATCTGCGTCACCGACACCCGGGGCGGGGAGGTGCCGCCGCTTGAAAAGGTGCGCTCGAGAATTGAGGCGGAGTACGGCCAGCAGATGGCGCAGAAGAAATTCGCTGAGGCGGCCGACAATTTCACCAATACGGTCTATGAGCAGCCCGATTCGCTGCAGCCGGTGATTGACCGCTACGGCCTCAAGCCCGTGGAGGTGGACAACGTCACCAAAAACGGGTTCAGCCCCCAGTCCGAGCAGGGCAAGTACCTGAACGCACACGTGATCGACCTGCTGTTCTCGAGCGAAGCTGTAAACGAGAAGAAGAACATCCAGGCGATCGAAGTCTCGCCCAATGTGCTCGTTTCGGCGCGCGTGCTCGAACACCGGCCTTCCGCTCAGATTCCTTTCGAGCAGGTGAAGGACAAGATCGTCTCGAAGCTGAAGAGCGAGGCGGCGCTGGCTGCCGCAAAGAGCGCCGGCGAGAAAAAGCTTGCCGAGCTGAAGAAGTCTCCATCGGACGCTGGCTTCACCCCCGCCGTCTGGGTCTCGCGCCAGGAGCCCATGGGGCTGCCGCCTGAGCTCGTGAATGCGCAGCTGCGGGTCCCGGCGGGCAAGCTGCCTGCTTTCATCGGCACTCAGGTGGCGGGCGGCTATGTGGTTTCGCGCATCAACGCCTCCAAGGTGCCCGAGTTCACGGACGATGAGCGCAAGAGCGCTTCCGCGCAGCTTGCGAAGCTCCACGGCGCGGCCGAAACCCAGGCTTATCTCGAAGCGCTGGAGCAGAAGCTGGGCACCAAGATCAACAACAAGGACTATCTGCCCCCGAAGAAAGCTGAAGCGGCGGCTTCTTCCAAAGCCGCGAGGTAAAGCGGCGGGCTTGAGTCCGGATCAGTCCGAGGGGAAAGGCCGAAAGGCCCTTCCCCTTTTTTTGGGTGCGCCCAGCAGCGCACGTGTGATCAGTGGTGAAAGTCCACCGTCCGCCCGATCGAGGGAAGGACTAGCGACTCGGCAGAGTCAGGGAGGTAACAAACTGATGAAGGAAGCCGATAGCAAAACGTCAGCCTGACGAACAGGAACTGGATATGAGGCGGCGATTCCGGGAGAGCAGGCCCGATTCTGTTAACCCCATATCGATACGGAAAGAGCCGGCGTAGATCCAGCAGACAGGACGAGAAGCGCACGTGTGAGACCTGGGGAGATCCTTGACGATGCCGCAGGGCTGCCGCGGTCGAGAGGCCAAGGGATATCGCCAAGGAAGTCAGCGGAGGCCGTAGTAGGCGGAAGCGCCGAAGGGCCGAATTTGAACTTGTAAGTAGAGCGTACAGCTCTACCGAACCCGGCGACAGCAGCTGTAAAAGTCGAACGATAGGAAGCAGATCGCCTCCGGCGGCAATGGACGGAATCCGGAACCGAACGAGAGCGGCCAGATGGGGCGAAAGGGCGACGGGGCCTGTGCACTGGACGAACACAGGAGGTAACCAGTGATAACGCTGGAAGAAGTCCTATCGCCCGAAAACATGCGCGAAGCATGCCGCAGGGTGATGGCAAACAAGGGCGCCGCGGGGGGTGACGGCACGACCGTCAGACAACTGCCGGCCCACTTTGAAAGACATGGAGCAAGCATCTGCGCGCACATCCGCGAGGGCAGGTATATACCTGCCGCGGTCAGGCGCGTCGACATTCCGAAACCGAACGGGGGCACGCGAATGCTCGGCATCCCGACGGCGCAGGATAGAGTGATCCAACAAGCCATCGCTCAGGTGCTGACTGAGCATTTCGACCCGACGTTTTCGGAATTCAGTTATGGATTCCGCCCCGGGAGGAGTGTCCGTCAGGCCGTCGAACAGGCCCAAAGGTACATAGCCGAAGGGTACAGCTGCGTGGTGGAAATGGACCTCGCGAAATTCTTCGATACCGTCAACCATGATCGCCTGATGTCGAAACTGGAAAAGCACATCGAAGACAAGATGCTCCTGAGGCTCATCCGCCGATATCTTCGCACGGGCATCATGACGGAAGGCATGGTACAGGCGAGGGATGAAGGAACTCCGCAGGGGTCGCCGCTCAGCCCGATTCTGTCCCTGATCGTCCTGGACGAACTGGACAAATACCTCGAAAAGCGGGGCCTGAGATTTACCCGGTATGCTGACGATAACAATGTTTACGTCAGATCGAGGAGAGCGGGGGAACGAGTGCTCGAGAACTTAATCGCTTTTATAGAGGGGACGCTCAAGCTGCGAGTCAATCGCGGCAAGAGCGGCGTGTTTCGCCCTAACAGAGCGAAATTTCTCGGCTGCACCTTCGTCGGCACAACAGGTGCGCCCCGCGCGCACCCGAAAAGCTTCGGACGGCTCCGTGACAAACTGAAGGACATCTTCTACTGTGCGCGAGGAACTTCCCTGCGCGCAGCCATCGCGCGACTAAACCCAGTCCTGCGAGGATGGAGACAGTACTTCAGACGGGACGAACGCAAGGGCGTTTTCGAGGAACTCGACATTCACATCAGACGACATCTGCGCAAGCTCATAGGGATTGCATGGAAGAACCCGCGGACGAGAGAGCGAAATCTGATCAGAAGGGGCATAGCCCCCGAAAGAGCATGGAAGAGCTCGGTCAACGGCCGCGGGGCGTGGTGGAATTCGAAAGCCCTCCACATGCGGCAAGCGTTCGACAACAGCTTCTTCAAGCGGACGGGGCTTTTCAGCGTCCTCGAGATGCAGTAAGCCCGCCTCTTACGTTTGAAAACCGCCGGATGCCAAACGGCATGTCCGCAGCCCTCACTGCGGCAATGCGGTGTGGGAGGGAGTGACCGTGAGGTCACTCTCTTCCCGATTCTCAGGGCGAGGAGGAAGCGGGAGCCAGGGGGGCTGGAAGAGGCTTTTGACTAGAGGCCCCGGGATTTCTTCCCCGGGGCCTCAGCCTTTTGGCGCGGACGAGAACGTCTTAATGGCGGACTTTCCCGATCATTTCGACGGGTGCGGGGACAAGCTGCCCCGGCTGCAGGGCAAGGGACCCGAAGGGATCGAGCGGATCGGCCTTCGCCTCGGCCCATGACAGCTTCGCCCGGCGCAGCATCGAAAGCGCCCGTGCGGCCCGAGCCGAGAGCTCATCGGCCGGGATCGGCATAGTAGCCGCCTCGGCCGCGGCCCCGTGCAGCCAGACCGCTCCCAGCGTCGCGCTGGTGATGTCGAACCCCTGCGCGAGGAAGGCGCCGATCATGCCGGCCAGAACGTCGCCTGTTCCTGCGGTGGCCAGAGCCGCCGACCCAGTCGGATTCACCCAGGCGCGCCCCGAGCGAAGGGCGACCACGGTGCCGGTGCCCTTGAGCACCACCACGGCGTTGGTCTGCAGCGCGAGTTCGCGGGCCCAGAAAATGCGGTTGGCCTGGACCTCGTCGACCTTCACCTTGAGGATTCTCGCGGCCTCAAGCGGATGGGGCGTGATCACCGTGCCCGCGCGGCGCCCAAGCAGCCGGTCCTGCAGCTCAGGGTGTTCGGCCAGCGCCCTGAGGCCGCCGGCGTCGATGACAAGCGGCGTCTCTTTGCATTCGATGGCCTCCGCGAGCCGGCCGACCGCCTCTTCATCGCCGCCAAGCCCCGGGCCTGCGACAATCGTTGTGAAGGAGGGCAGGTCGAGCTTTCCGGGAGCGATCATCAGCTCCGGGCTCATGGGAATCACTTTCGGCGCGTCCTTGGCGAGGAACTCGAGCGTGACGCGCCCGGCGCCAAGCCTCAGGCCCGCCCTGGCGGCCATCAGGGCGGCCCCGAGGAACCCGTCGCTGCCGCCGACCACGGCAAGGCTTCCCCAGGTGCCTTTGTGGCAGAAGTGCCGGCGCGGCTCGAGAATGTGGCTGAAGTCGTCCTCGTCGATGATTCCCGTCAGGGCGAGCGGGATGGAGACATCGAGCTCGGACAGGCAGATGTGTCCGGCGGCATCGCGCCCCTGGTTCATCAGGAGCCCTGCGTGTACCGAGAGCAGGCAGATCGTCATGTCGGAGGAGCAGCCCGGGATGCGGCCGTTCCAGCAGCCGGTTTCGGCGTTGAGGCCCGTCGGGACGTCGATGGAGACCTTGAGCGAGTTCTGGACGTTGTACCAGATGGTGGCGTCGAGCATTTCTCCCCTTAAGGGACCGGTCCCTCCAACGCCCAGCAGCGCATCGACCACAAGGTCGGCCCGCGGCAGCGTCTCGGGATCGCGCACGACAGCGCCGCCGGCCCGCTTCCAGGCCTCGAAGGCGGCCTTTGCCTCCTGCGCGTGCGGCGCCTCGTCGCCCACCATGACGCAGGTGACGCGGTAGCCGCGCGCCTTGAGGCAGCGTGCGGCGGTGAAGCCGTCGCCTCCGTTGTTGCCGGTGCCGCACAGAATCGTTACCGACCCCTTCTCAGGGAGCTCTCTGGCGAGCCGGTCGGCTATGTCGCGGCCGGCCCGTTCCATCAGCGTGTTCGACTCGAGTACCGAGGCCTGGCGGCGTTCGACTTCGCTCAGGTCTTCAAGCGGCAGGAGGGTGATTGACATGTTTATCTCCTTTCTTGCAGTGCGCCCCTGATTCTATGCTCCTCGCGGGAAGCGCCCCTGCTTGTGATCATTTTCAGTTTGCAAAGCGGTCCGGGCTGCAGGCCTTCTGCAGCGCTTCGGCGGCAGGGGATCCTGCAGAGCCTCCCGAGAGGGCTGCACCGCAGATCGCAGCCGCGCCCCAGGCGCCCGAGAGCCCGCCGTCTGCGTGCGCGACGGAAAGGGCGAGGCCTTCAAGGGCCCGGGTCGTTCCTGCCGCCGGCAGCCCGTCGGGCAGCGCGTCGACCTCTCCGCTCCAAAAGCGGATGGATTCAGGAACGAGCCTGATGTTGAGGAGGCTGCCGAGCACCGAATCGTAGAGGCGGTTGCATTCAGCCTTCTTCTCTTTTTCGGTCTGCGCCCCCAGAAAGAAACGGCCGCAGGCCCGGATGCGGGAGTCGGTCCGGCACAGGACGAAGGGCGAGGAGGGAAGAGCGATGCTGCTGGCAGGCAGGCACTCCGCGTTTTGAACCTCTGCCGTAAAGGTGACGCCCGTGAGGCCCGCGGCGGGCAGTTCCAGACCGAGCGGCTTTAAAAGCTCCGCGGCTCCCCGTGCGTTGGCGAGCACCAGAGCGTCACAGGGGAGCTCGCCGCCTTTTTCCAGCCTGACGCCGGCCACTCTGCCGCTTTTTTGCAGTATTTCGGCTACGCGGCTGCCGGGGCGGAAGCTGAAGCGCCCGCCCTCTGCGGCCAGAAGCTGCTCGAGCAGCTGCCGCGACAGAAAGGTGCCGTTGCTCGAGCCCGCGTCCGGCATGAAAAGGGCGGCAGAAAAGGGAACCTCCTCTGAGAGGGCCGGCTCGCGCTCGAGCGCTTCCAGCCTGCTGAGGACGTCGACCCCCTCGGGCGGCTCCGAGAGCCTTCGCTCCTCAGCCTCTCCGAGAAGCACCCAGAGTCCGTCAATGCGTTCGTCCTCCACGCCGAAGCGGTCGAGCATCGATTTGAGAATATTGCAGGAAAACTTGAAGAAACTCTCTGTAATACTATTGTTTTTATTTGCTTTGTTTGCAAAATATCTTAAATTCTTCAGAAAACGCCTGTTCTGCAACCTTGAGGAAAAGCTCGCCTCAAACGGCACTCCGGGCTCCGGCGCGAGGCTCCGCAGCAGCGCGACCGCCCTCCCCTGGAGGAGTCCCGGCGCAAAGGAGAGCCTCTGGTTCGGGCCCTTTTCCTGTTCGAGCAGCGTAACACTCCAGCCTTTGGAGACGAGAACCGCGCTTGCGGCAATGCCGGAAATGCCTGCTCCCACGACTGCAGCATGCATGGTGAATGTCCAAAGCAAATAAAAAGACAAAAACAGGAAACATTCTAAAGGCTGAGGGCGGTGCGGGCTTGGACTCGGGGCGGGGCCGGAAAGAAGGCCCGAAGGAAACAGGAGGAGCGCCGCCTGAAAGGGCGGCCGGGGCGGGCTGCGGTGCGGAGCCGGAAAACACGATCCGCCCGGCCGCCATCGCCCAAAGACACTAGGAGAACCGCAGGCCGGCAATCTATAATGGAACCTCTGATTTTCCCTCACTTGCACGCCGGCTGCCTGATTTTCTGCGCAGGTGCCGGCATAAGGCTTTGTCGATGACTACATCCGGCTGCATGTTTAAGCTCGAAGCCTCGAGCGCTCTTTCTGACTTCCGCGCCAAGCGGCTTTTGACGGCGATTCAGGGCATCTGCCCTGGGGCCACGGCCGTGAGCGGTCGCTACGTCCATTTCATTCACGCCTCCGAGCCCATGGATGAAGCCGACAGGGGCCGCCTCTCGCAGCTTCTTTCCTACGGCTTTGAGTCTCCCGATGTGCGGGCAGACGCCTCTTTTCTCGTGATTCCCCGCCTGGGAACGATCAGCCCGTGGGCCTCGAAAGCGACGGATATCGCCCACAACTGCGGCTTTGAGCGCGTGCTGCGCATCGAGCGCGGCGTCCGCTACAGCATCAGCTTTTCGGGAGCTGTACCGGACGAGGCTGCGCTCACCCGGCTCACGGCCGTTCTCCACGACCGGATGACTGAATCCGTTGTACCCGCCGATTTTTCTCCCGAGAAGCTCTTCACCGAGCTCCCCGGCAAGCCGATGAGCGTGATTGACGCCTCGACCCCCGAGGAGGTGCACAGGGAGCTGCGGCGTGCAAACAAGGAAATGGGGCTCGCCCTTTCCGAGGGAGAAATTGACTACCTCGCCCGCGCCTTCGCGGCCGAGGGCAGGGGGCCGACCGACACCGAGCTCATGATGTTCGCGCAGGCGAACTCCGAGCACTGCCGGCACAAGATTTTCAACGCGACCTGGACGATCGACGGCAAGCCGATGGACCAGACGCTTTTCGGCTACATCCGCGAGACCCACAAGGCCCATCCGCAGGGCACCATCACGGCGTACTCCGACAACGCCGCCATTTATGAAGGCTCGCAGGTTCCGCGCCTTTACACGAGGCCGGGCGAGGGCACGCCTTTCGGCCAGTACTTCACCGAAAAAAACGAGCTCACGCACACGGTCTTCAAGGTGGAGACCCACAACCATCCGACGGCCATTTCCCCCTTCCCGGGCGCGGCCACCGGCTCCGGCGGAGAAATCAGGGACGAGGGCGCCACGGGACGCGGAGGCCGCCCGAAGGCGGGGCTCTGCGGCTTCACGGTTTCAGCGCTTCATCTGAAGGATGCGCCCCAGCGCTGGGAGAACGACTCCGATGTGGTGAGCGGCGAGAAGACGAGCCGCGTGTACGGAGCGCCGTCGCGCATCGCTTCGCCCCTTTCCATCATGACCGAGGGGCCGATCGGGGCGGCGGCCTTCAACAATGAATTCGGGCGCCCGAACATTGCGGGTTATTTCCGCGTCTTCGAGGCGAACGTGGGCGGCATCCGCTATGGGTACCACAAGCCCATCATGCTCGCGGGCGGCATCGGCAACATCCGCGACGATGAGACGAAGAAGCTGCCGGTGCCTGAAGGCGCCCTGCTCATCGTGCTGGGTGGTCCGGGCATGCGCATTGGCCTGGGAGGAGGGGCGGCGTCCTCGATGACGACCGGCTCCAACTCTGCGGCTCTCGACTTTGATTCCGTGCAGCGCGGCAACCCCGAAATGGAGCGGCGCGCTCAGGAGGTGATCGACCGCTGCTGGGCCTGCGGGGAGAGCAACCCGATTCTCGCCATCCACGACGTCGGCGCGGGCGGCCTCTCCAACGCAATGCCGGAGCTTGCCGAGATGTCAGGCCGCGGCGCGCGCTTTGACATGAGGAAGATTCCGGTCGAAGAGTCCGGAATGAGCCCGCTCGAAATCTGGTGCAACGAGTCTCAGGAACGCTATGTCATCGCGGTCCTGCCGGAGGATCTGGAGCGGTTCGATTCGTTCTGCCGCCGCGAGCGCTGCCCTTACGCCGTCATCGGCCGCATTTCTTCCGACCAGCGCCTCATCGTTTCGCGCGGCGACGGGACCCAGGACCCGGTCAACATGCCGATGGACGTCCTGCTGGGCAAGCCGCCGCGCATGCACAGGGACGTTCGGCACGTGAGCCGCACCCTCGCTCCGGTTTCCCTCAAGGGAGTCACCCTGGCAGGGGTAATGAAGGATGTGCTGCGTCATCCGACCGTCGCCTCCAAGTCCTTTCTGATCACGATAGGCGACAGGGCCGTGGGCGGCCTGACGTGCCGCGACCAAATGGTCGGACCCTGGCAGGTCCCGGTGTCCGATGTCGCCGTGACCGCGCTTTCCTTCCTGAGCAACAGGGGCGAGGCGATGGCGATCGGCGAGCGCACCCCGCTGGCCGTGATCAGCGCGCCGGCGGCCTGCCGCATGGCCTTCAGCGAGGCCATTACGAATGCCGCGGCGGCTGACATCGATATCTCCACGCTGAAGTTCTCCGCCAACTGGATGGCCTCCTGCGGCAGCGAGGGAGAAGACGCAAAGCTCTATGACGCGGTGAAGGCGACGAGCGAATTCTGCCGCACGCTGGGCGTTTCCATCCCGGTGGGCAAGGATTCCTGCTCGATGAAGACGGGCTGGACCGACGACAAGGGAGAGGCTAAGTCCGTGACCTCTCCGGTTTCCATGATCGCCTCGGTCTCGGGGCCTGTCGGCGATATCCGGCTCACGCTCACCCCGCAGCTGCATCCCGAGACGGCCTCGAAGCTGATCGCAGTGGACCTGTCCGAAGGGCGCGACCGGCTGGGCGGTTCCATCCTCGCTCAGGTCGTTCAGAGCTTCGGAGACGACTGCCCCGACATGGAGGATCCGGAAAAGCTCCGGGCTTTAGTCGGCGTGATCCGCTCCCTCGCCTCCGAGGGCCGCATCCTCGCCTACCATGACCGTTCTGACGGCGGCTTTGCCGCGGCCGTCGCCGAAATGATGTTCGCGGGTCACTGCGGGCTGTCCTTTGACGTCGCCCCGCTGCTGCGCGGCGGAGACCGCTCCGAGGAGTCGGTGCTGCGCGCGCTCTTCAATGAAGAGGCGGGCGCGCTGCTGCAGGTGCGGGAGGAGGACGCGGAGATCGCGATGGAGCGCTTCCGCGCCGCCGGGCTCGACCATGCGGCCGTGTTTGTCGGGGCCCCGAAGAACGATGACCGCCTCAGCATTCTGGCCAACGGCAAGGAACTTTACTCGGATACCCGCGCCGACCTCCAGAAAGCCTGGAGCGAGGTCTCCTGGCAGATTGCCCGCAACCGCGACAACCCTGCCTGCGCTGACGCCGAGTACGCGCGCATCGACAATCCTGCTGACAGCGGCCTTTACATCGAGACGCACTTCGACCCGCAGAACAATGTCGCCGCCCCGATGATCAATACCGGCGCGAAGCCCAGGATGGCGGTTCTTCGCGAGCAGGGCGTCAATTCGCAGCATGAGATGGCCGCGGCCTTCATGCATGCGGGCTTCGAGGTCTGCGACCTGCACATGACCGACCTGCTCACCGGGCGCGTCCAGCTCGACGGGCTCAAGGGCATCGCTGCGGCGGGCGGCTTCTCCTACGGCGACGTCCTCGGCGCGGGCGGCGGCTGGTCCCGCTCGATTCTCTTCAACGAAAAGCTGGCCGAGCAGTTCGCCCGCTTCTTCGAGCGCAGGGACACCTTCGGGCTGGGCATCTGCAACGGCTGCCAGATGTTCTCCGAGCTTCGCTCCCTGATCCCGGGCGCCGAGCACTGGCCGAGGTTCGTCCGCAACCTCTCCGAACAGTTCGAGGCGAGGCTCGTTCAGGTCAAGGTCGAGAAGAGCCCCTCCATTTTCTTTGAGGGAATGGAGGGCTCCTCGATGCCGGTCGTGAACGCGCACGGCGAAGGCCGCGTGCTGTGGCGCTCCGAAGAGGACGCCTCGAAGGCTCTGGTGGCGGCGCGCTACGTGGACCCCAAGGGCGAGCCGACGGAAGTTTATCCCTTCAATCCGAACGGATCCCAGGCCGGCGTCACGGCGGTCACGACGCCCGACGGCCGCTTCATGGCGATGATGCCGCACCCGGAGCGCTCGCACAGGGCCGTGCAGCTGTCCTGGGGCTCTTCCGAGCTCGACGGCGAGTGGAGCCCGTGGATGCGCATGTTCTGGAACGCCCGGCGCTGGGTGGGGTAGAATAACCGCCCTTCAGAACCGAAGCTGACGGTTCAGCCTTCCCCTTTGTGGAAAGGGGAAGGCCGTCATTAAGAGGTGAATCCAGCGGCCTCCCTTTTTAAGGAGATCCTGATGGATTTCTCTTTATGGCTCGCTTTTCTGTCCGCGAGCCTTTTTCTGAGTTTCGTGCCTGGCCCGGACAATATTTTTGTGATGACGCAGTCCGCGGCCTTCGGTTTCCGCGCAGGCTTCTATGTCGTAACCGGATTGTGCACGGGGCTCGTGTTCCAGACCCTGTGCGCTTCGCTCGGCCTTGCCGCGGTCGTGGCTGCAAGCCCCTGGCTTTTCGGCGTGATCTGCGCGGCCGGCGCCCTTTACCTCCTCTGGCTCGCCTGGGGCGCTTGGCACGCTCCGGTGTCGGCCGAGGGCGCCGGCTCTTCGCCCCGCTCGGTCTCTCTCACGCCCGCGGGGGCCTGGCGGCGCGGCACGATCATGAACATCACCAATCCGAAGGTCCAGATTTTTTTTCTTGCCTTCTTCCCGCAGTTCCTCTATCAGGGAGCAAAGGCCTGGCCCGTATGGGGCCAGATGGCGGTCCTGGGCGTCACATTCATCGCATGCACTCTGGCGGTGTTTTCGGCCATCGCCTTTTTCGCCGGGGCTCTCACCGCAAAGCTCAACAATCCCCGCCGGCAGAAGTTCATGAACCGAGGCACCGCGCTGGTTTTTGTTCTCCTGGCCACTTCGGCCCTCTGGGAGATGGTTCAGCGGGTCGCCTGAGCAAAGCCGCAGAGAGAGTTTTCCTGCCGGCGGTGCATGGACGGGCGAATAAAAAGGGCCGGGGCTTCTTTTTTTCTGCTAAGAAGCCCCGGCCGTTGGTCTTAAGGCGGAAGGCCATGCGGCCCCCGGCCTTGGGCAGATCAGAAGGCGCAGCGCAGGCCCGCGTTCATCTGCCACTTGGTCTTGATGTCGCCCGCCGAGCTCTTTTCGAGGTCCGCGTAGAGGAAGACGTTCCGGCGCAGGGTGAAGTCCGCGCCGATGCCGTAGCTCACCCACGTGTCGCCGCCGTCAGCCTCGCGGCGGTACACCGCGTCACGGCCCGTGAGCACCACGCTGCGGTCGCCTGAGAACTCATGGTAGAGGTCGAACTTGAGGTAGACCTTCGAAGGCGCGAGCGACTCGGAGAACCGGAAGTCGCGGCCGAAGCGCACGCCCAGCCTTCCGATCACGCTGCCGGTGGAGTCCTGGTGGACCCGGATGCCGTTGCTCAGCCCGTAGTTCGCGCTGTCGAGATAGGTGTAGACGAGCTGGGCCTGGGGCTCGATCATCAAGCCGTGGGGGAGGTCAAAGCGTCTGCCACCCTCGAGAGAGAAAGACCACGCGTTGTTGCTGTAGGAGGCATCGGCCTTCTGCCCGCCGCTCGTGATCGTGTAGTCGTCCTTGAGGTGCGTGTATTTTCCGATGATATCGGCGTAGCAGCCTACGTCGTTGCTCCAGGAGAGGTAAAGCGAGGCACCCACGGAGTCGAGGTCGCCCGAACCGTTCTTGAACTTCGGGTCGTTGTCGGTCGTGTGCACGGCCCCGCCCAGAATGAAGGTTCCATTGCCGTTCTTCGGGCGGAACGCGTAGTCGGCGCCCAGCTGGTAGAACTGGTAGTTGTTGCGGAAGCTGCCGTTCGCGTTAGACGTCATGCGGCCGGCCTTGGTCCTCACCCAGACGCCCGCGGTGCCGGCGCCGTAGCGGCGAATCTCGCCCAGGCGCTTGTTGAGCGTGTCGAGCTCCAGGAACGAAGTGGCCGCGGCGTAGTTGAGCGAGGCGTCGGCGATCACGACTTCGGTGGCCGGAGTGGGATCCTTCTGCAACCCCACGATGTACCAGTTGGTGCCGTATTTGTTTTCGTCCGTACTGTTGACGTCCTGGCCCACGATCGGCGTGTAGTCGTAGACGAAGCCGTCGGAGAGCTCGGCTTTTTCGGTGTAGGCGCTGAAAGCGACGCTGGAGGGCGTGTTGGCAAACCAGATCGGGTTCTCAAGGCTCACCCCTTCAAGCTTCGTGCGATCCACGGGGAGGATCTTGAAGGAGCCGCTGCCGGACTTCACGTAGAGGAAGTCGTTTTGGCCTTCCGCTGCTGTGTGGCTCGCGTCCTTCCCCTCCCAGTCGCTGTCGGAGACTTCGTAGCCCGGCTCCTTGAGCGGGCCGCTCTTGTTCGCAGCCGTGAGGTCCATGAGGAAAACGCCGCCTTCGCCCTTGAGGCTTGAGATGGAGAGCTGCTGGGTGAGGCCGGACTTGCCCGTGTGGCGGTTGAAGCCGTGCAGGTTGACGATGCCTCCGTCTTTGACCTCGAGGTTCTGCATCACTTCAACCGGCAGGTCAGGAACCCACTGGGCGCCGTTGGAGAGCGAGACCGTGAGGCTGCTCTTATCCGAGAGGTTCGTGCCGTGGCCGTGCCAGTAGGATTCGGCGTTGTCGAGCTTCACGTTCATCGTGCCTTTCTTCACGTCGAGGTTGCCGAGCAGCTGCACGGTATGGCCGCCTTCCTGGTTCACGTTGACGGTGCCGCCGTATTTGGCCGACAGGGCGTCGTTCTTGCTCATGCCGGGGCCGTAGTCGGAGCTGTAGGCTTCCGCCAGGCCGTCAACCAGGTTGGTGTTGACGTAGGTGTTGCCATTGAGGTTGACGAAAATGCCGGTGCCGGAAGCGTAAACGCCGTTGTTGGCCACCTCGGCCTTGTCCTGCCAGTCGCTGTCGACGCGGACGATGCTGCGGATGTTGAGGTCGCCGACATTGACGGTGACAGGAGCATAGCCTCCGTCATTGATAACGCCGAGCGCGTTGGGGTTGATGTGGTAGCCTTTGAGCGAAACGTCAAGGTTCGCGCTGTATTTGTCGATGTTGAAGACTGCCTGCTTCAGGTCGCTTTCCCGCCAGTAGTAGCGGATGTACAGCCCTCCGGTGCGCACCGGCGTCACACGGCCGTTTTCATCCTCAACGCCGTTCTTCCACTTCTTGTCGTTCACAATGTCGCCAGTGAGGCTCAGGTTCATTTCTGAGAAATGAAAGGTTCCGTCGCCGCCCTGCTGGAGGTTGCCTTTAATGAAGTTCGCGAGGTAATAGGTTGTTTCTTCATATTTGTCGACGAAGCCGTTCTTGATCTTCAGGTCAGCCAGGTAGGTGCCGTTCTCCGCTCCGAGCTGGTAGTCCTTGCCGGGCAGGTATCCGAAATAGTAATGCCCCGGAAGATCCGTGGGCTTGGAGATGGTGTTCGAATAGGAGAAATCGGCCGAGGCCGGCGCGGAGAGAATGCAAAGCGCCGCAGCAAGCGCCGCCGCAAGCAGGGGCTTGCTTGGGGTTGCTGTCATTTTTTCGTGGAATCTGATCATAATCAAGCTTTTATCTTGTAAGGGAATAGTTGGAAGGGACTTTGTTCAGGAGTTTGGGGGCTCCGCACAGTCTCGGTCAGACAGTTCCGAGGCTGTCTATAAAGGTCTATAAAGAGAAGGTGGCGAGCGCTTGTTCCTTGCTCAACAGGTACTGAGGAAAGTGGGCCTCAGAGGCTCTCCTCTTTGTAAACCAGTTCTTACGATTGTAAATTTCCATCGTCAATGATCATATTCGTGTTAACGATCATGCGCCAAAACGGATGAGGAGCCGCGAAAGAGGGAGGGATGGCTTAAAAAGCCGAAAGAAGAGAAAGACAAGCAGCTGAAGTGCCGGAGGAGGGGCGTGCAAAGCTCTGGGGGAGGGGAGCGAAAGAAGCCTGAGGCAGCGGGGCCCCCGGCGATTAGTTTTGCGAGAGGCGCGCGGGAGGTTCGGGACCTGAGACAACCCGGCTCCGGGCTGTGGGCCGGCCTGCCTCGCTGTCGGCTGCCAGGGCAAAAAAAAGCAGCGGGAGTGTTTTACGCCGCTTCCGGCCCCGCCTCTCCCGCCTGAACTCTCAAGCCCCCCGGGAGCGCTCCGGCGGGAGCATCGGGCGCTGCGGGATGAGCGCGGGGCAGGTTCGTTCCTGCGCGGGGATTAATGGATGCTCGCCTTGCTGCGAAGCGACTCGATGTACTCGAACACCTTTTTTTGGACGAGCTCCTGGCGCAGGGTCGGCTTAGCGTGCTCATAGGCCGGGAAAAGCTCGGCGGGGCGCGTCGCCTCGACCAGCAGGATGTGGTACCCGAACTCGCTCTTCACTGGCTGGCTCGAGACTTCTCCCACCTTCTGCGCCTTCATTGCATCGGCGAAGGGCTTCACCATCGAGGAGGGCGAGGCCCAGTCGAGGTCTCCCCCGTTGTCCTTGGTACCGTTGTCGATGGACACTTCCCGGGCGACCTTGGCAAAGTCTTCGCCCGCCCTGATGCGCTTCAGGGCGTCTTCAGCCTCTTTCTGAGTCTGCGTGAGGATGTGGCGGACATGGTATTCGGTGGCGCCGTACTGCGCTTTCTTCTGGTCGTAGTCGGCGCGGATTTCCGCTTCCGTCACAGGATGATTCTTCAGGTAGCGGTTGAGCGCGGCGCCTGCCAGGATGTTGCTGCGGCTCTGTGCGAGGAGCTCGATCACAGGCTGCTCCTTGTCGAGTTTCTGGCTGAGAGCGGCATCCACCAGAAGCTGTTCGCCGATCAGGCGCTCGCGGACGTCCTTTTCGAGCTGGGGCGTGCGCTCCTGCCCCTGGGCCATGGCGGCCTGAATGATTTTTTCCTGGGCCGCGGCAGAGATCTTCGTGCCGTTGACCGTAACGTCGGTCACGGCGGCCAGGGCGCTGTGTGCGGCCAGGACGCCTGCCGCGGCGAGAACTACCAGTTTCTTGTGCATGATTGAGTTTTCCATCAGTCAGTTGTTGTCTTGAACAGGCTTTTTAGCACCCTGCGCGGCTTCCTCCGGCGCGTGCTTGGCCATATAGATCCCCATGATGAGCGCAAACCCGAAGGTGAGGCCCAGAAGTCCGAACAGTTTGAAATTGACCCAGGTTTCAGTCGAGAAGCTGTAGGCAACGAGAAGGTTGATGACGCCCACGACGGCGAAGAAGCCTATCCACGCCCTCTGGAGCGTTTCCCAGACATTGCCGGGCAGCTCGATCTGCCGGCCCATGATTTTTTCCATGAAGTTGCGGCGCGTGAGGCTGCCGAAGGTGAGGATGGCGGCAAAGACCCAGTAGAGAATGGTGGGCTTCCATTTGATGAAAAGCGGGTTGTGCAGCCAGAGCGTAAGCCCGCCGAAAATGGTGACGATGCCCAGGGAGAGCCACAGCATCATCTCGACCCTGCGGCCGCGCAGCAGCACCGTCGCGACCTGAATGACGGAGGCCGCGATGGCGATGGTTGTAGCGCACAGCACCGGGGCCTGAGCAGGATCAATGCCGCCTCCGAGCAGCGCGTTCGTGACCGACATGGCGGTGTCGATCTTAATCTGCGCCACCTTGAAGGTGAGGAAAAACAGGACGACCGGAAAAAGGTCAAATAAAAGCTTCACGACAGTCCTTTCATTTGGCAGGCGGAAAAAAAACGCCCGGACCTGATTTGAGATTTTTGAAAGTTAGCACAATCAGTGCGGGGCTGCATGGGCTCGGGAACCCCGCATTTGTGCCTCTCATGCGCCGGGCTGCCGGGGCCCCCGATCCTGTTTTCAGGCGTTCCGGGTGCTTTTCCTGCCCTGCAGCCGCTCATGGCGGTGTAAAACTTGCGGTAACATTTTCAACTTCCGGATACACGTCTTCACACTTAAAATTCCAGAAGTTTTCTGTGTCCGCGGCCGGCCTGCGCACCGCAGAGGCGGTCTGACGGGCCCCGGCTGCACAGAATCCGCAGGCTGAATTTACACCGATGAGGCGTGATTAACAGTGAAGAATTCATTTTTAAAAATCATCATGGTTACAGGAACAGTGGCTGCGGGACTCGCCGCAGCACCCGCAGGGGCGGCTCCCGCCCCTGCAGCGGTCAAGGTGGCGACCGTTGAGGGCATTACGGAATACCGCCTTTCCAACGGGCTTTCCGTGCTTCTTTTCCCTGATCAGTCCAAGCCCACGGCGACCGTCAATATGACCTATAAGGTCGGGTCGCGGAACGAATCCTACGGTGAGACGGGCATGGCCCATCTGCTCGAGCACCTGATGTTCAAGGGATCCAAGAATTTCCCCACGCCCACGGCGGAGTTTTCCCGCCGCGGCTTCCGCATGAACGGTTCGACCTGGCTTGACCGCACCAACTACCACGTGTCGTTCACGGCTAACGACGACAACATGGACTGGGCGCTGCGCTGGACGGCCGACGCCATGGTGAACTCCTTCATCTCGCGCAAGGACCTCGACTCTGAGATGACCGTGGTCCGGAACGAGTACGAGATGGGCGAGAACAGCCCCGTGTCCGTGGTGCTCAAGCGCATGCAGTGCCTGCTTTTCGACTGGCACAATTACGGCAAGCCCACGATCGGTGCGAGAAGCGACATCGAGAACGTGGAGATAGAGAATCTCCAGGCGTTTTATCACCGCTACTACCAGCCGGACAATGCGGTTCTGACGGTGTCCGGAAAATTCGAGCCGAAGGCCGTCCTCTCCGAGATCGAGAGGATTTTCGGTGTGATCCCGAAGCCCGCGCGGAAGCTGCCTCACGAGTGGACCGTGGAGCCCACCGCCGACGGGGAGCGCTTTTTCACCGTCCGCCGCCCGGGCGAGGCGAAGCTGGTCGCCGTGGGCTACCGGGTCCCGGCAGCGAGCAGCCCCGACTTCGTCAAGGTTGACCTGGGCCTGTCCATCCTGACCGACAGCCCCAAGGGACGCCTCTACAAGGCGCTCGTCGATACGGGGCTTGCGGGCCAGGTCTTCGGCTTTTCCATTGCGGCCAAGGACCCCGGCTTTGTCTTCATCGGCGCCAAGCTGAAAAAGGACGGCGACGAGGAGAAGGTGAAGCAGGTGATGCTGAAAGTGCTGGAGTCCTCGTTTGCCGAAAAGCCGATCACCACTCAGGAGCTTCAGACCGCCGTTCAGGATGAGCGCACGGGCTACGACAGGCTCTTCTCCGATCCCGAGAATTTCGGCGTTGAGCTGTCCGAGTACATCGGCATGGGCGACTGGCGGCTGTTTTTTGTGAACCGCGACGAGCTCGCGAAGCTCAACGAGAAGAACGTGGCTGAAGCGGTTCAGCGCTATTTCGTGCGCGACAACCGCGTGGTCGGGATGTTTCTGCCTGAAGACAAGCCGCAGCGCGCTCAAATGCCCGCCCCGGTTTCCATCCCGAAGCTCATCGCCTCGCATACCTTCAAGTCCGAAGGCCAGGCGGTCGATGCCTTCGACTCCTCCCAGGACAATATCAACGCGAAGACCCAGGTCGTCCGCGCCGGCGCGCTTCGCATGGCGCTTCTGCCGAAAAAAACTCGCGGCGGCGTAGTCACGGTTGAAATCAAGCCGCGCTGCGGAGACCTGAAATCCCTGGAAGGCCGGCAGGTGCCCAAGCTTTTCATGGAGTCGATGCTGACCCGCGGGACCCGCGATCTCACCTACGAGCAGATTACGGATGAGTTCGCGCGGCTCAAGATCGACGGCGACGTCACGTCCTTCACTACGGACCGGGAGCATATCGCCGAGGCGCTCCGGTTTGTGGCGCGGGTGATGAACGGCGCTGCGATTCCCCAGTCCGAGTTCGACAAGCTCAAGCGCGTCATCAGCACGTCGCTGCAGTCGAAGCTTGACGATCCCACCAGCATGGCGGTCGATGCCCTGCAGATGCACTTCAGGACTTATCCGCTCGGTGACCCGCGCACCCGTCTCACTAAGAAGGAGACGCTCGAGGCGATACCGAAGCTCACGCGCTCTGATGTTGAGTCCCTCTATCAGCAGATCTTCCAGACCGCTCAGGCCGATATCGCCGTGGTCGGCGACTTCGACCCCGAGGAGGTCAGGCGCGTGATTGAGAGCTCCTTCACCAGGAAGGCTCCCGTGCAGTACAAGAGGATCGACGCCGAGTACCGGCCGGTCGCCGCTGCCCGCATCGTGATGGATGCGCCGCAGAAGGAGAACGCCTTTATCATTGCGCGCCGGGACTTCGCCGCGAACATGGACGATCCGGATGCGGCCGCGCTCATCACCGCCGACTGGATCATGGGAGGCGGCTCGGGACTGTCCAACCGGCTGGCAACGAGGCTGCGCCAGAAGGACGGCCTGTCCTACAGCGTGTACAGCTCCGTGTCGCTGCACCCGTTCGGCAACCGCGCCTCCTGGATCGCTCTTGCGATCACAGCGCCGCAGAACCTCTCGCACGCTGAAAAAGACATGCGCGAAGAGATGGATCGGATCGTGCGCGAGGGAGTGACGGCCAAGGAGGTCGAGGAGGCGAAGAAGGGCCTGCTTCAGTCCCGCGCCGTCAACCGTTCCCAGGACGACATGATCGCCGGCGGCTGGGTCTCCTACCTGGAGGAGGGCGCCGACTGGAGCAAGAGCAAGAAGCTCGACGAGGCGATCGCAAAGCTCACGCCTGAGGACGTGAACCGCGCCGTGCAACGCATGATCGTCCCCTCGGAAATGACTTTCGTTCTTGCGGGCGACAAGGACAAGGCAAAGAAGGCCGGCAAGCCTTTTGACGCCATGCCCTGACCGCGTTCACTTAAACGGGGGGCGCCCGCGCGCCCCCCTTTCGCAGCGGGATCCGTTGAAGACGCTCTGCAAAAGGGCGTCTTTTTTTATTGTTTAAAAGCGGGCGGCTGAAAAAAACGCGCAGGCAGCGCCGTCAGGCGCTTTGAGTCAGAGCATTCCGCCGGATCGTTTTTAAAGCGGGCGTCCAGGCGGGAATTCCCTCGAGGGGAATGGCGCGTTAAATGCCGGCGGCACAAAGCCCTCGCGGCGGAGAAACCGCACGGAGGACCCCGGGCGTGGTTCTTCTTTTTGGGGGCTTCTTCGTCAGCGTCAGAGCAGGGGAGCAGGATTCCTTTTTCGAAGGATCGTCCGCCACAAGACGCGGCGGCAGAGGAGCCCGGGGGCCTGCGGAAAGCCCCAGGCAGAAAAGCCCGAGGCAAAAAAAGGCTGCGCCAGAACCGAGCCGGGCGCAGCCGCTGCTTTTCTTATTGAGAACGCAGTCAGCGGTTTCAGCCGTTTGTTTTCGGCGGATCGGCCGGAGCGGCCTGGGCCTCGACCGCGGGCCTGACCGGCAGCTTCGTCACGAGCATCTGATCGACCCTGTTCTTGTCGATGTCCATCACCTCGAAGCGGTAGCCGTTGAAAAGCACTTTATCGGCCCGCTTCGGGATCCGGCGCAGCAGGTACATGATGAGGCCGCCCGCCGTCTCATAGGGCGGGTTGTCTTCGATCTGGTCCAGGTCGAAGTAGTTCTGCAGATCGTAGATCGGCGTCGAGCCTTCCACAAGCCAGGAGGACTCGTCGCGCTGGATGATCTGGGAGTCCTCGTCCATGCCGACCATTTCACCCATCACGGTGTTCATGACATCGTTCAGCGTGATGAGGCCCGCCACTTCGCCGTACTCGTTGATGACCACGACGAAGTCTGCGGAGGTGTTGCGGATCACCTCGATCACTTCCGACATGGAAAGGGTTTCCGGGATGAGCTTCACCGGCGAGAGAATGCCTTTTTCGCCGAGGTCGAGCTTCTTGTCTTCGACCAGGTAGCGCAGCAGCTGCTTGCTGTCGATGTATCCCACGACGTTGTCGAGCGTCTTGTCGCACACGAGGAACTGGTGGTGGGGATGCTCGGCCAGCTTGCGGCGGATGCTCTCGTCGGAGTCGCTGCGCAGGAAGTAGACGATGTCCTCGCGGTCGGTCATCACGGTGCCTGCGGTCCGGTCTTCAAGCGAAAAGATGTTTTCAATCACAGAGCGTTCGGTGGGATCGATGAGCCCTTCGCGCACGCCCGCATTGACTGTCGCCATCACGTCGGCGGTGGTGACGTGGTCGTTCGCGTGGATGGGCAGCCCCGTGCGCTTCATCACCTGGGTGGTGATGGTATTGAGAAACCAGACGATGGGACGCAGCACCTGGTTGAGCCACGAGATCGGCCGCACGATGAGAACCGCGCAGGATTCGGGGATCGCCATGGCCATGCGCCGCGGGATCAGGTCTGCAAAGAGCACGAACAGGAGCGTGGCGAGAAGGTAGGCGCTCCAGAAGGCGAGGGTGTGCGTGGCCTCGGGGGAAGCCACCATGCTGTAGAGCCTTGTGAAGGGAGGAATGAAGGCCGCCTGGCCCAGGATGCCGCCCGCGAGCGCGAGGGCGTTGACGCCGATCTCGACAATGGAGAACATGGCTCCGGGCTTCGCCTTCAGAGCGATGACCTCGCGGGCCCGGGAATCTCCTTCTTCCGCCAACGCCTGAAGCCGCATCTTCTTCGAAGCGGCCAGTGAAATTTCAGAAATTGAAAAAAACGCTGAAAGAAGGATAAGGACCAGCAGCCCGAAAATCTGCAGTACGGTATCCATAGCGAACATCCATGAAAAGGCCGCCGTGCCGTCCGAGGGAGGTAAGGCGGCTTGTTTTTAAATTTATATTTAAATCTTTTATATTTTAAATTTATTTTGCCTTCCCTGCGGGCCGCAGCGCTTCGCGCAGGCCCTTTCAGAGGGCGCTGCGGGCGATGAGGCTGCGCACCGCGGCCGCGGCTTTCTCGAGCGACGGGACCGGCAGGCACTCGTAAATGCCGTGGTAGTTGAGACCGCCGGTGAACAGGTTCGGGCAGGGCAGTCCCGCGCGGCTGAGAAACGCACCGTCCGTGCCGCCTCTCACGGGCTGCTCGACCGGTTCGATTCCGGTGCTTCGGATGGCTTCCCGGGCCCGCTCGAGGACATCGCCGCGGTCCTCGATGTAGCGCTTCATGTTGTAGTACTGATCCCGGATCGTGACTTCCGGCCGGGGGGCCCGGCCGCAGTCAAACCCTGAGGCGAGCTGCCTGAGGCGGCTCTTTCGCTCTTCAAAGGCCTGGTCGTCATGGTCGCGGATGATGATCCGCAGCTTCGCCTTCTCCACGGTTCCGGAGATCGAAACGGGGTGGAAGAACCCCTCGCGTCCCTTCGTGCGCTCGGGCGACTCGGCCTGGGGCAGCTCGAGCACGAAGCGCGAGGCGAGCTTCACGGCGTTCACCATCTTCCCGAAAGCGCTTCCCGGGTGGACGGAGATCCCCGTGAAGGAGATTTCGGCCTCGGCCGCGTTGAAGGTCTCGCTGTCGAGTCCTCCCACTTCGCCGCCGTCGACCGTGAAGCCGTAGGACGCGCCGATGTCAGGCACTGAGAGATGTTCGGTTCCGCGGCCGATTTCCTCATCGGGGGTGAAGAAAACGCGGACCGCTGCGTGGGGCTGCTGCGGGTGCCGCCTGAACCAGTCCAGGGCGTCCATGATGGCGGCGATGCCGGCCTTGTCGTCGGCACCCAGCAGAGTCGTCCCGTCCGTGCAGATGATGTCCTCGCCCCTGTGGGCGTCAAGCTCCGGAAAGAGCGCGGACGAAAGCACGATGCGGCCCTGCGGGTCGAGCTCGATCGGCTCTCCGCTCCAGTGCTCCGCAACCTGGGGGCGGATGCCCTCGTCCGATGCCTCGGGGGAGGTGTCCATGTGGGCAATGAGGGCGAGGACGGGAGCCGACTGCGCTCCCGGCGAGGCAGGAAGAGTGGCCGAGACGACACCGAAGGGCGAGAGGGCTGCGTCGGACAGCCCGAGCTCCAGCAGCTCGCCGCGCAGAAGCTCAGCCAGCCGCAGCTGCTTGGCCGTGCTGGGCGAGGCGCTGCTGTCGGGATCGGAGGCCGTGGGAATGAGGGCGTAACGGATGAAGCGGTCCAGAAGGGGCGTTTTGCGCTCGTACAGCTCATAAGGAACGGGGCGGACCATGCGTTTCCTCCTAAAGGGAAAGATGACAATGAGGCGCCTTGCGGGGGGCGCCTTCAGGCTACGGCTTTGTGCTTTCTGCCGCCGGAGTGTCCCGCGGTCTGCTTGACAGCGGATTTTCGGGCGGAGGAGCGAACGCTCTTGGCCGAGCGGCTTCGCACCGAGGCGGTCTTCACCCGCGGCGCAGACTTCGCAGCGGCGCCTGTTTTCGCCTTTGCCTTGTCGTGAGCCCTGCGGACGGAAGCCGTTTCACGGTCCTTCAGCTTTTTGCCGGAGGCGGCAGGCAGCGCCCGCTCGCTTCCGAGCGTCACCCTTCTGCGGGCAGTCTGCGTGGGCTCCATGGCGTTAAGCCTGAGAGGCGCGGCTTCGCTTTCCTGAACCACTGAAAAAAGCGGGTCGGTCTGATCGTAGCCATCTGAAGAGGATGCTATGCCGTAGGTCGCCTTTTCCTCTCCGCTCATCGACTCGAGCGTCCGGCTGATCTCATCGGCGTTGAGGAGGTTCTCGCGCAGCTTCAGCCCGCGCACATGGCGGACGGTGTAGAGGCGGTTGCTCCAGTAGCCCTTGATTTCGGTCTCCTGGACGAGCTTGCCGCTGCGCGGCGCATGGATGAAGTGGCCCGGAGTGGTGATGATGCCGCTGTGGAAACCGTTCGGGCCCCGGCCGGTTTTAAAGACCACAATGTCGCCGGGATGGGCCTGCGATAGATCCACTTCGTCGCCCACCTTTGCCTGCAGGGTGGAGACGCGGGGCAGCTCGATGCCGTACTGGCGGTACACCCACCAGACAAGGCCCGAGCAGTCGAACCCCTCGCCGGGGTTGCTGCGGCCGACGCGGTAGGGCGTGCCGATCTGGGATCGGGCGGAGTCGGCGAGCCGAAGCCCGAAGCGGTGGCGTTCGGTGCCGACGGGGCCGAGCTCCAGCGCGGGCTCCTGGGGGGCATCCGCGAGACTGTCATCACCGCCTGAGAAAACAGCGGCCAGAGGGTCCGGCTCTGCGGGCTCGGCAAAGGCCGCAGGGGAGCAGGCAGCGGCTCCCGCAGCCAAAAGCAGCGCGGCGCGAAGCAGAACCCGGCGGAAACCCGGGAGAACGAAAGGGATTCGGGATGACATAACCCGCCTATTTTAACGGCTTCTAGGGGAAAATACGACCCAGCCGCACCTCTGGATTGTGAATTTGTGGCGGCTAATTTGTAAAAAAATTTAAAAACGGGGAAAAGGAGGGGCTCCCGGGGGGACGCCGGAAGTTTCATGGCTCAGGCGAGTAGCCTGTCGTCGGAAGGGGAGGCGGCCTGGATTCGAACCCTGAGCCTGCAGCCGCCGTCCTTAGGCTCGCAGACGAGGACTTCAGCCCGCAGAGCGGCTTTCCGCAGCGCTGCCGCGAGCTGGCCGTCCTCTTCGACGTTCAGGAGCGCCGCGGCGTGGTAGTGTCCGTGCATGAGCGAAATCACCGAGCCCCGGCTCTTTTTTTCGCGTCCCATGGGCCGCAGCGTGAGCTCGTCGCCGGGCTTCACGTGCGCAAGGGCGTAGGGCGCATCGACGATCGCGGGCTCGGCCTCTAGAAAAGGCCTTGAAGTGTCCGCTGTGAAGCGCCGCGCGATGAGATAGCTGTAGCGGCCGGACAGCCAGGCGTACATCAGGATCACGGGAATAGCGATGGCCAGGCAGACCCAGGCTTCGCCCGTGAGCCCGCCGGCTATGCCGGCTCCGAGCAGGAAGAAGCAGGTGATGAACTGCAGATGACGGATGATGAAGGCAAGCATCGCTTTTTGTTCAGTCCCGGGCGAAGCGCTTGGGCCGCGCCCCGCCCGGGGCTCTCCTTTTAAAGCCGCGCGGGCCTCAGGCCTTCAGCTTCACGCGGGCGTCGACGGCGATGGGCTCGCCGTCGCGGTCTGAGACGATGAGTGGGTTGATGTCAAGCTCGGAGATCTCCGGGAAGTCCGCGACAAGCTGCGAGATCCTCAGCAGCGTCTCTTCGATCCGGCCGGTCTGGGCGGGCTTGAGGCCGCGGGCGCCCTCCAGCAGCTTCCAGGCCTTCACCGAGCGGATCATTTCCGCGGCGTCCTGGTCGGTGAGAGGAGCAAGCCTGAAGCAGACGTCTTTCATCACTTCCACGAACACGCCGCCGAGGCCGAACATGATCATCGGCCCGTACTGGGGATCCGTGGCGAGTCCGCAGACCATCTCGCGCTTGCCGCTGACCATCTCCTGGATGAGTACGCCCTCGAGCCCTTTTTCGAGGCCGCGCTCGGTGAGCTTCGCAAGAAGGTCCCTGTACTGCGCGCGCAGATCCTCTTCGGAGCGGATGCCGACGCGCACGCCGCCCACATCGGTCTTGTGGGAGGTGGTCTTCGAAGTCATCTTCATCACGACCGGGTAGCCGATCTGGTTTGCGAACTCAGCCGCCTCGTCTTCGCTGCGGGCGAGCTTCGAGCGGCAGGTGCGTATGCCGTAGGCATCGAGCAGCGCGATGCTCTCGCGCGTGGTGAGGGTGTCGCGGGATTCTCCGCGCGCGGCATCGAGCAGCGCGCGCGCCGCGCCGCGGTCCGTTTCATAGGAAGGAATCTTCCCTTCGGGCCTTGCGAGCCACTTTCTCTGGCGGTTGAGGCGGTCAAACGCCGCAATGCCCTCTTCGGAGTACATGTAGAAGGGCACGGTGACGTCGCGCCCGGAAAGTGAGGTGAAGAACTCCTGCGTTGTCATGAACACCCCGGCAATGGGCTTTTCGGGGTGCTTGGCCCGGATGTCCATGACGGCCTGGGCAACGTCCGTGTCCTTCAGGCCGAGGAACGGCAGGTAGATCACGAGCACCATGTCCACGCCGGGGTCGGCAAGCACCGTCTCGAGCGTGCGCCTGTAGTGCTCGAGCGGGGCCGAGGCGATCATGTCGACAGGGTTCTTGACGGACGCGGCCGGCGGAAGAAACGAGCGCAGCTGCTCCTTGGTCTCCTCGGAGAGCTTCGCCATCTGCATCCCGTAATCTTCCACGGCATCGGTCGCCATGATGGCGGGGCCGCCGGAGTTGGTCACGATGGCGATGCGGTCGCCCTTCGGAATCGGGCACAGGGAGAACGCCTTCGCAGAGGAGAAGAGGTCCTTGAGCGAGCGCTCGCGGATCACGCCGGACTGATGCAGGAGGGCGTCGGCCGCCCGGTCGGCGCCGGCGAGAGACCCGGTGTGCGAAGAGGCGGCGCTCGCCCCGGCCGCGGAACGGCCTGCCTTGAGCGCGAGGATGGGCTTGCGGCGGCTCGTGCGAGTCGCGAGCCTCCTGAACTCCTGAGGCTGCAGGATCGACTCCATATAAAGGAGGATCTGCCGGACGTCGTCCTCATTTTCCCAGTAGGCGATGGCCGAGGCGGCGTTCACGTCGGCCTGGTTGCCGATTGAGATGAACTGGGCGAAGCCGATCCCCAGGTCCTTCAGGATGTTGAGGATGCCCCCGCCCAGGGCGCCGGACTGCGACACAAAGCCGATGTCGCCGCGCCGCGGCAGCGATTCGGCAAAGCAGCCGTCCATCCGAACCGAAGGATGCGTGTTCACAACGCCCAGGCAGTTCGGGCCGACGAGGGTCATGCCGTATTCCCTCACCTTTGCGGCGAGGGCCGCCTCGAGCTCGCGGCCAGCGGGCCCCGTCTCCTTGAAGCCTGCGGAAATCACGACCAGCCCTTGAATGCCCTTCTCATGGCACTGATCCACCGTATCCAGCACAAACTTCGCGTTGATAGCAATGATCGCGAGGTCTATTCCCTGAGGAAGCTCCGGCACGCTTTTGTAGACGTGGCGTCCGCCGATTTCTCCTCCCTTGGGATTGACAAGATAGAGTTCGCCCTTGTAGCCATAGTCGGTAAGACGGCAGAACAGGTCGTGGCCGATCGTGTGTTCACGGGCGGAGGCCCCGATCAGGGCGATGGCCCGAGGTTTCATGACAGCAGATAAGTTCATGTTGTTCCTCAGTAGGGAAAACGGGAGCGTTGGTTTGCTTTTGGAGCCTGCGGCGCCCCTTTTTAAGGGCGCAACCAGCTAATTATCGCCCGAGCCGCGCTTTTCTGGAAGGTTTAGACTTCGCCGCAGAGGGACAGTGCCCGCGGCCTGTCTCAGGAGGAGGGCTGTGTTTTCTGAAAAAAAACGAGCAACGCTTGTGGGGCTGCTGGCCCCGGTGCTGTGGGGGCTCTCCGTCGGCATGATACGGCTTGTCGAGGAGATGGCGGGCATGGCCCGGGGGCTCGCGCTCTGTTACTTGATCGGGGCGATTTTCGCCCTCGTCATTTTCGGCTGGCCGAGGATCGGCCGGATGCCGCTCAGGTATCTTCTGTGCGGCATTCCCTGCGCGATTGCCTGTTCCGTCTGCTTTACCTTTTCTCTCCAGATCTCTGACGGCGGCCGCCAGACGCTCGAGGTGGGCATGGTGAACTACCTCTGGCCGAGCCTCACCATCATCGCTGCGATCCTGTTCAACGGGCAGCGCGCGCGGTGGTACGTCGTAATCGGCTTTCTGCTCGCTCTTTACGGGCTGGGCGAGGTGATTTCGGGTTCGGCGGGCTTTCACCCGGCGGAGATGCTCCGGCACATGAGGGACAATCCCCTGAGCTACCTGCTCGCGCTGTGCGGAGCCATTGCCTGGGCGCTCTACAGCTCGGCCACCAGGGCCTGGGGCGGCGGAGAGAATCCCACGGCCCTGATTTTCACGATCGACGCCGCCATTTTCGGCCTGCTCGCTCTCGCAGGAGGAGTCCCGGCTCCGGCGTCTTTCACGGCCTCGGGGCTGCTCATCTGCCTGGCCGCCGGCTGCGTCATGGGAGGCTCCTACGCAGTGTGGACCGTGGGCGTTCAGAAAGGCAGCATCACCATTCTTGCGATTGCGTCCTACTTCACGCCCGTGCTCTCCTGTCTGTTCGGCGCGGTCCTGCTCGATGCGTCGCTGCCAACGGGATTCTGGGGCGGAGTCCTCGTTGTGGTTGCGGGCTCTCTGGTCTGCTGGGCCTCGACCATTCAGGTGGGCTTCATGGGGCCCCTTTGGAACAGGCGCCGCTCTTAGGCCGGGAGAAAAAAGCGCAGGGGAGCGGGCCCGCAGCCCCGGGCCGGTGCGTTTTTTTCCGCGCTCCCTCAGAAGGATCCCTTCTGGCTCCTGGCGGCATCGGGGGCCGCAGCAGGAGTCCCGTCCGAGCGGACGCAGGAAATAGCGGTGCTGTCTCCCTGAGGCGTGAAAACAGCAATGCAGGTGAGGTCTCCGTCAGTGATGCGGTAAATGGGAGACCCCACGGCGGTTCCGATGCGCTTTACGTTGCGGCTGTCGTTTTCATAAGGCGAGAAGATCCGGGTGACGGCGCGGTCGCATCCGCTGAGAAGAACCGTGGCGGCGATGGCTGCGACAAAAATTTTCGTGGCTGTCATAATTCTTAGTTGGAAGAAAGACCTGTTCATTGTGGCACACAGCGCCCTTTAAGGGGGCAGGCCGGTGGCTTGGAAAGGCAATCATGAGGAGAATACCCTACAGGTTCGAGAAATCTGAAGCCAGCTGGAGCGCGGTCCGCAGCCAGGGCGCGGGCGGCCAGAACGTGAACAAGGTGGCCACGGCGGTGAGGCTTGTGTTTGATATCCGTGCAAGCTCCCTGCCCGAGCGGATCAAGCAGAGGCTGCTCGCGCTTCGCGACCGCAGAATCAGCTCCGAGGGCGTGATCGCCATCAAAAGCGAGGTTCACCGGACCCAGGAGCAGAACCTCGAGGACGCCCTGGAGAGGCTCAGTGCGCTGGTCGAGGAAGCCTCTCTCGTGCCCGAGCCCCGCATTCCGACCCGGCCCACCAAAGCAAGCCGCGTGCGCCGCCGCCGCGCCAAGGCCGCGCGCAGCGCGATCAAGCAGAGCCGCCGCCGCGTGACGGATTTCTAAGACCTGGCCGCGCAGGCTCTTCTCCCGAAAAAGAAAATCCCCGGAAAGCGTGCCGCCTTCCGGGGTTGGGCGAAGCCAGAGGCCAGGGAGTATATCCCAGCCCGTTCCTTAAAGCTTCAGGTTCTTCTGCTCCAGGCTGCTGTTGCGCACGCCATCGGCGAGGGTGGGCTGGCCGCTGATCTCGGCCTTGCTGCCCAGCGTTTTTGCCACGCCGTTGGAGCGCATGCGGTTGGCATAGTCGTGGATGGAGCTCAGCCCCAGGGCGACCTTCAGGATGGCCTTCCGGTCGCTGGGCGAGGAGGGCTGCGTGAGCTCGTACCAGTTGAGCCCGCCGTCGAGCGAGCCGTAGAAGCGGGTGCGGAACCCCTCCTTGTCGGAGCCGTAGCAGTCGACGATGATGTCGTCGGGGTCTACCGCTTTCATCACCATGTCCATCGGGTGGATTTTCACCTTGCAGACATGTCCCTCCGGATACATGTGCATGCCTTTTCTCGCGCGGTCGTGCATGGCGTGCACCTTGGCGTCAAACAGGCTGTTTTCAGAGAACGGGCGGTCCGTTGCCCCGGAATTCGCAGCTTTGTTGATTTCTCTTTTGACCTCGATCATGTTCACCAGGAACGCGATGACCGCGAGCACGATGAGGCCCGCGGCTATGAAGGTGAGGTCCTTGGCGATGGATTTCTGGATGCTGGGGTCAGACACAAAGAAGGGCCCGGCCAGCAGGCCGACCACGACGAGAAGGAGAATCCCGATGGTCGCTTTCAGCAGAAAGATACTGGTATTGTTGCGCACGTTCAGCTCCTTATGGATAGGACAGCAGCCATAATTAAGCGCTGTCCATAGGATTGTTTTCTTTATTTTATCAGCTAAGGCTCCGGCAAAGCTGTCCGAAGGGGCCTGCGGCCCGGCCCTGTTTAAGCTCGCTTTAAGGCTCGAGGTGCAATATACATAACAGATGAGTTGAGTTGCTGAGAACTCTCCTTTTTCAAAGCCGGACTAACAAGCAGTCCGGCTTTTTTTTCGCCGGGTGCTAGGATAGAGTGCTTCGAACAGGCCCACGCAGGCAGGAGCTTGGAACTTTGAGCGGAACATTCTTAATAGACATCGGCAACTCGGCTCTCAAGTGGGCTGCGATTTCAACGCCCCAGAACACCGGGGTCATGGTCTACAGCGACCCCATCGAGCTCGCCGAGCAGGTGCGCGACTTCTACCAGAAGCAGCGCCCCGAGCTCATCTACGCCTGCACCGTCGCAGACGCCAGGGTTGCAGAAACCCTCAACGCCGTGTGCCGCCGGACGCGGGTCGAGTGGCTGGGCAGCCAGCGGATTTTCCGCGGCCGCTTAACGCTTGAAAACCGCTACGAGGACTACTCCAAGCTCGGGGCGGACCGCTGGTATGCGGCGATCGGTGCCGTGGCTAAGCATCCGGGCACAGGCCTTCTCGTGATCCAGATGGGCACGGCGCTCACCGCCGACTCCATCCACTGCCTGGGCGAGTCCCGCTACGAGTATCTCGGAGGGCGCATCGCTCCCGGGCCCACCATGATGTACACGATGCTCATGGGCGGGGCGGCGCGCCTCAAGTCGATTGCGCCCGGCACCCTCAGCCGCTTTCCGCTCAATACGAACGACGCCGTGACCACCGGCATCTTCGACTGCATCGAGGGGTTCATGCGCGGGGGGCTCGCCTCTCTCGGCGAGGACGCCTCAGTGAAGCTCGTGGTCACGGGCGGCGCGGCCCGTTTTTTCGAGTTTGAGATCAGGGAAAGGTTCCCGCGGGCGGTTTTCGACGACAACCTCGTGATCACCGGGCTGGCAGCCCGGGTGGCGAGCGAGGCGGAAAAGGAGCACTAGCCATGGGGCGTGTTTTCGAGGTGCCTTTCGAGGTGCATTTCTCTCACAGCGACTCCACGGGGCTCGCCTTCCATCCTTATTTTTTCGGCTGGGCGGTCGACACGGAGGAGGCGTTCTTTCGCCGCGTGCTGCATGAGCCGGTCTTCGGGCCGGGGGTGACCGACGGACTTTTTACGCCCATGGCCGGGGCGAAGGCGGAGTTCGCGGCGCCGGTGCGCCCGGGTGACAGGCTTGTCTTCAGGCTCTGGATCGAGCGGCTCGGCCGCACTTCAATTCGCTTCGCCTTCGAGCTCACCAAGGAAGGCCGCCCTCTGGTCTGGATTGCGGAGACGCTCGTGTTCTGCCGGCCCAGGAGCGACGGGAGCTTCGAACCCGTGGAGATACCGGCGCGCTTCCGGCCGCTGCTCGCCCCCTATGTGCGCGACCCCGGCACTGCGGAGCTGAAATTCCGCTCCTGAAAAAAGGAAACGGCAGGCGGCGCGGCTCTCAGGCTTTGGCTTCTTGGGCGTTCATCTTGTCGGCTGCCCGCTTCATGGCCTCGATGAACGAATGCCCCGCTTTCGAGAGATACCGGGTGTCGCTGTAAATGGCGCAGATCCGGATCGGGTCGACGATGGGCCTGAGGATGAAGAACTCGAGGGGCGCCTTGTCCCGGAACTGCCTCGCCATCATTTCCGTCACAAGCGACGGACCGAGCCCTGAGATCGTATGCGAGAGGGCGGTCGTGAGGTCTCCGCACTCCACGGCGATGCGCGGCTGGGTTTTGGTCCTCGCGCACAGGCTGTTGTACACGCCGCGGAGTCTCACCGTGGGCTTCACGGCGACAAAGGGCCTGCGGTCGAATTTTTCGAAGTCGATCGAACCGTCGGAATTCGCCTCGGCGCAGACCGGGTCGTCCTTTCGTACGGCGACCAGGCACGGCTCGCAGAACAGAAGCTCCGAGGCGATCCCGGGATCCTCGCGGGGAGCGGGAACGATCGCGAGGTCGAGCCTCGAGGCTGCCACGAGCTCCTCGAGCTTCTGGTCGTCTTTCTCCTCGATGGAGATTTCGACCTCGGGATAGGACTCGAGGAAGGAGGGCAGGACGTTTGAAAGGAAGTAGCTCTCGAAGTAGTAGGGCGTGCCCACGCTGAGCTTGCCCACGATCCCTTCGCCCATGTCCCGGATCTGGATTCTGCAGAGCTCGCGGATCTTGCTCACGTTTTTCTCCGCTTCGCACCAGCACATGCCGGCGGGCGTGAGCTTCAGCGGCCTGGCGAGCCGGTCTATGAGCACCGCGCCAGCGTCTTTTTCCAGCCTCATGATGAACTGCGAGAGGGAGGGCTGGGAGATGTTGAGCCGCTTGGCAGCCTTCGAAAAGCTGCCTGCACTCAGCAGCGCCTGAACATATTGATAAGGCTTTTCATTCATAGTCACAGTTGATTCCTTAAAAAGCAACTGCAGACAGGCAGCTGTTATGCGACTGCACTTATTGATATTATAGCGAGACCTTATGAAATTATAAAATGAAAGTTATTTCAAATTGAAAGTATAAATCTTTTACCCATAATATGACCGATGCTTCGCATCGGCGGGGTAAACTTTGATACGCTTCAAATTTCCTCAATCCACTTTGTTTCAGGGGATCTAGAGATGCAAAGACGTCAGTTATTCAGCGCGGCCGCCGCAGCGGCGTTCACGGCAGTACTTTCCGCCTGCGGCAAAAAAGACGGCTCGGCCGCTGCCTCCTCAGGCGCCGCCGCTGCCGCCGGCACGGTGACGATCAAGGTGGGCGCGACGCCTGTGCCGCACGGTGACCTGCTGAAAGTGGCCGCCCCGCTGCTTGAGAAGCAGGGCGTCAAGCTTCAGATCGTCGAGTTCAACGACTACGTGCAGCCCAATATGGCTCTCGAGTCCAAGGATCTCGACGCGAATTTCTTCCAGCACAAGCCCTACCTGGATGACTTCCAGAAAAATCACAAGACGCACCTTGCAGCGCTTGCTCCCATCCACATCGAGCCGATGGGCATTTACGGCGGCAAGTCCAAAGATCTGAAGGCGATTCCGAAGGGAGCGAAGATCGCGATTCCGAACGACCCGACCAACGGCGGCAGGGCGCTGCTGCTCCTTCAGTCCGCGGGCGTCCTGAAGCTGAAGAACGGAGGTTCGATCGCCTCGACTCCAGCCGACATTGTCGAGAATCCGCATTCGATCAAGCTGCAGGAGCTTGAGGCCGCGCAGGTGCCCCGCAGCCTGAAGGATGTGGATTTTGCCGTGATCAATTCGAACTTCGCCCTCACGGTGAACCTGAATCCTGTCAAGGACTCGCTGTTCATTGAGAAGGATTCGCCCTATGCGAACGACGTCGTCGTCCGCCAGGGCGATGAAAACCGGCCCGAGCTGCAAAAACTCGTGCGGGCGCTGCAGTCCCCCGAGGTGAAGAAATACATCGAGGACAATCTGAAGGGCGCCGTGGTTCCGGCCTTCTGATTTAAGGCGCGCGGGGCGGGCGCAGGGGCCTGATTCCGGCGTGATCGGGCCCTGCCTTTGGAGCGCTTCGCCCCGTTTTCCTGTTTATTTGAAAGGTGCCGGGCCTCAGGTCAGCTTTCCGAGGCCGCAGGTTCTCTTTCCTGTTCGATCGTCCCGCGCGCCGTTCGGAGGCCTCCTTTGCGGATACAATCGGAGGCTCCAATCATTTTGGCGGCTTTCCCCTTGAGCCGAAGAGGGGAGGGCTTCCATTCAGGAACAACAGAGAATGCCTCGAAGATCCAGACCCAAAACGCTGGCCTCGCTCCTAGACCGAGCAGCTGAGAGTTTCGGCAGCCTTTCGGGCTTCGGCGAAAAACCGATTCCGGAAGCCAGGCCCGAACGAGCGGCGGAAGCTCCGGCGGCTGCAGCCCGCAGGGACTCCATGCCGCCGGAGGCCCGCCGGAGGTTTGCCGAACTTGAGGATGTGCTGCAGGAGTTCGACCGGGCGGTGCTGCAGGATCGCCCGGAAGGAAACGGCGTGGCGGACAAGGCTCCCAAAAAGAGGAGGAAAAGCAAAAGCCCGGCCGGGAAAAAATCGGCCTGAGCCGCTTCCCTGACCGGCTCCTGCGGGGAGAGCCTCCCAGGCGCCGCTTTCAGGAAAAAAGCGGCTGCTCGCCCCGATACTCATATAGCCCCTTGCAGGGCTAACGGGAGAAAAGTCAAAAAAGACAACGTCTCAGAAGATAAGTTCTGAAGCGTTGTCAGCGACGAAAAGCTCCGTTAAATTTTAAGTGTTCTCAATAGCTTAAAAAGGGAGTTTCGTCGTGACTAAGACTACCACAGATTCCTGTTCCACCATCGACCGCACCAATTTCATTGGCATCGATCTTCATTCCAACAATATCTTCGTCTGCGTCCTGGTCAACACAATCGATCCCCAATCTGGTCAGCTGGGCTGCCGTGCCATCTATAAGAGGAAAATCCCGTTGGAGCCAGGGCTGCAGCATGTTGCTGAGGCCCTGGCCTGAATATTGAAAGTTCCTTATTGGGAACCCGGGAACCAGGCAAAAACATTCGCGCTCAGTTTCTCAAAGGAAGCTGTTTCTTTTTTACCGCGTAACGGCGAGTCAAAACGCCGCGCCAGGCACAATTCCCCCTTTCCCCCGGCTGTGAAACACCAGGCCGGAGACTTTCAGGACACTACATAGGGATAAGGATTTCAAACATGACTCGGAAGGCGGCTTCATCGTGCAGATGGACCGGCAGCGTCAGAATCAGCCGGCGGGATGAGATGGCAATCTTCGCTGTCACGCAGATCACATCCCGGCGAAAAATTCTCACGTTTTTTTCAATTGAGCCCCTGCCGGCTGCCTTTTCTTTGTTCTTCAGCCCATATTCAGGTTAGGAACTTCTGGTTATTGAGAATCACAATGGCTGGTTAAAACAGCCATGGATTTTTGTTGTCGAAAAGAAACAAATTGACTTAGGGGGCTAAATGTGCCCCCCAAAAAAACGCGCCCGCAGAAAATCAGAGTTCTGCGGGCGCTCTTCTTCAGCGGGGACTGGGCTTTCAGGCCGCGGCCTTCAGCAGCACGTCCATCGCTTTTTTGAGCTGCCGGTTGGTGATCGTGAGCGGCGGCAGTAGCCGCACCATTCCGCCGTGGGCGGTGAGGGCCAGCACGCCGTGCTTCATCATCTCGGCGACGACCTCATTTTCGTTTTTCCTCGTCTTCACGCCGATCATGAGGCCCAGGCCCGTCACGTGCTCGATGCCGGGCTGTCCTTCCAGCCTGCTGCGGACGTACTCGCCCTTGCGGGCCACCTCTGAGAGCAGCTTGTCGTTGAGCCGGTTGAGGATGCTGATCGCGCCGGCGCACACCACCGGGTTCCCGCCGAAGGTTGAGCCGTTCATGCCGGGGGTGAAGACATCCTTCACGCGCTCGCCGAGGAAGGTGGCCCCTATCGGCAGCCCGCCGCCCAGGCCCTTGGCGGTGGTGACCACATCGGGCAACACCCCGTAGTTCTCATAGGCGTAAAGGCGCCCGGTGCGGCCGTTTCCGCACTGCACCTCGTCGGTCATGAAGACGATGTCTTTTTCCTTGCAGAGCTTCGCCACGCCCTGAACGAAGTCCTTGGAGAGCGCGCGCACGCCTCCCTCGCCCTGGACGCATTCGATCAGGATGCCCGCGACCTTCTTTTCGCGGCAGATCCGCTCGACGTCCTTCAGGTTGTCGGGCTCGGCGTATTCAAACCCTGGGGTGAGCGGCGTGAAGTCCTTGTGGAACATGTCCTGGCCGGTCGCGGCAAGCGTCGTGAGCGTGCGGCCGTGGAAAGAGTCCTTCAGCGTCACGATCGTGTAGCAGTCGCGGCCGCGGCGCTGCGCGGCGTAAGCGCGGGCAGCCTTGATCGCGCACTCGTTGGCCTCAGCGCCGGAATTGCAGAAGAAGACGCGCTTCAGGCCCGTTTTTTTGCAGATCAGCTCGGCAAGCCGCGCATCCGGGGCGCTGTAGTAAAGGTTCGAGGTGTGCTGGAAGCAGTCCAGCTGCTCGGTCACGGCCTTCACCCATTTTTTGTCCTTCTGACCGAAGATATTCACGCCTATGCCGGCGCCGAGGTCGATGTAGCGGCGGCCGTCCGAGCCCACAAGCTCGGCGCCCTTCCCGTCGATGATCTCAACGGGATAGCGTGAGTAGGTATGGGCGATGTACTGCTGGTCAAGCTTTTTCGTGTTCTTTTTAGTCATGGTTTTCGTTTCCTTTCAGGGCGGCGGACTTGGCGGCCTTTTTCTTCTTGGTGATCATTGTGCCGGCGCCGGAGTCTGTGAACAGCTCGATCAGCACCGAGTGGGGAATCCTCCCGTCCATAATGATCGCTTTGGAGACATTGTTCTTGAGCGCGCTGATGCAACACTCGATCTTCGGGATCATCCCTCCGGAAATAATCCCTGTCTTGATGAGGCTTTCGGTCTCATCAAGGTCAAGCTGTGGAATAAGCGAGGAGGGATCGTCCTTGTCGCGCAGCAGCCCCGGGATGTTCGTCATCAGGATCAGACGCTGGGCGTGCAGCGCCGAAGCGATCTTGGCTGCGGCCGTGTCCGCGTTGATGTTGTAGACGTTGCCTTCCTTGTCGCATCCGAGCGAGGAAACGACCGGAATGTAGCCCTTCTGCATGATGTCGATGATGGGGCCCGGGTTCACCTTGGTGATTTCGCCCACGTACCCCAGCGACTCGTCCTTCACCTTTGCCATCAGCATCCGGCCGTCCATGCCCGACAGCCCGATCGCATCGCCCCCGAGCGCCTCCAGGAAGGACACGAGGTTCTTGTTGATCTTTCCGGCGAGCACCATCTGGGCGATTTCGACCGTCTCCCGGTCGGTGACCCTCAGCCCGTTCACGAACTGCGACTTCTTGCCGAGGCGCTTGAGCATGCCGGTGATCTCCGGGCCGCCGCCGTGCACCAGCACGACCTTGATCCCGACCAAGTGCAGCAGCACGATGTCCTGCATCACCTGGTGCTGCAGCTCCTCGGTGAGCATGGCGTTGCCGCCGTACTTGATGACGATCGTCTTGCCGTTGAACTTCTTGATGTAGGGCAGGGCCTGCGTGAGGACCTCGGCCCGGTCCGTATTTGAAAATATCCCGTTCATCGCTGTCTGTCCTCTTTCTGGGCGGCTCATGTGCGGTAATCGCCGTTGATCTTCACATAGTCGTAGGTGAGGTCGCAGCCCCAGGCGGTCGCGCCGGCCTCGCCGTCGTGCAGGTCGATCAGGATGTCGATTTCCTTTTCAAGGAGGACCTTTTTGGCGGTCTCCTCGGAGAAGTCGACGCCGGAGCCGTCGCGGCAGACGAGAACCTCTCCCGCCTTCGAGCGGAAGGAAAGCTCGACCTTGTTCACGTTGACGTCGGCCCCGCTGTAGCCGATCGCGCAGAGCACGCGGCCCCAGTTGGCGTCGGACCCGAACATCGCGGTCTTCACGAGCGAGGAGGTGATGACGGACTTCGCGCAGATGCGGGCGTCGCGCTCGGTCTTCGCGTGCGAAACACGGCATTCAAGCATCTTCGTCGCGCCCTCGCCGTCGCCCGCTATCCGCCGGCAGATCGAAACCGTGATCGTGTTGAGGGCCTGCATGAAGGCGGTGAAGTCCTCGCCTTCGGCCGTGATCTCGGGGTTGCCGGCCAGGCCGTTCGCGAGCAGCACCACGTTATCGTTCGTGGAGGTGTCGCCGTCCACCGAGGTCATGTTGAAGGTCTTCTGCACGTCGTGCGAAAGCGCCTTCTGCAGCATCTTGGAGGAAATCGCGCAGTCGGTCGTGATGAAGACGAGCATTGTGGCAAGGTCCGGGTGGATCATCCCGGAGCCCTTGCCGATCGCGCCGATGCGGCACGTGCGGCCGCCCGCGGTGAACTCGACCGCCGCTTCCTTTCGCACCGTGTCGGTCGTCATGATGCCTTCGGCCGCGCGCGTCGAGGCTTCCTCGTCGGACCCGAGCCCCGCGATGAGCGAGGACAGGCCCTGCTCGATCGGGGAGGGGTCGAGCCTCTGGCCGATCACGCCCGTGGAGGCGACGAGTACGTCCTGAGGGGCGATGCCGAGCGCCTGGCCCGCGAGGGAGGCGATTTTCTCCGCCACTTCAACGCCGTCCGCGTTGCAGGTGTTGGCGTTGCCGCTGTTCACGATGACAGCCTGAGCCCGGCCGTCCTCAAGATGCTTTTGGGTGACGAGAAGAGGGGCGCCCTTCACCTTGTTGCGCGTGTAGACCGCGGCGCCCGCGCAGGGCGCCTCGCTCACGATCAATGAGAGGTCGCGCTTCAACTTGTTCCTGCGGATGCCGCAGTGAATGCCGTTCGCACGGAAGCCCTTTGGGGCGCATACGCCGCCGCTGATGATCTTCATGGTGTTGTTCTCCGGGCCGCAGAGAGCTGTCTCTGCGGCCTCAGTGTTTGTTCGGAAAGGGGCGGAGGCTGAGGCGCAGTCCTCGCGCGCCTCCTTGTTCTCTCCGCGTTCTTGTTTAGTCTGCGAGCCTCAGGCCTCGCACCGGGTCCTCGCCCAGCACGAGGTTGAGGCACTCGATGGCGGCCCCGGAGGCTCCCTTGCCGAGGTTGTCGTAGCGGGCCGCGAGCACGAAGCGCTCCTCGCAGCCGAAGACGCTCACCTGCATGGAATCGTATCCAGAGAGCGCGGACGCGGCCATGAACCCGGCCTCGTCGGGCTGCTCGACGTATCGGACCACCGGTCCCTGGTAGGCCTGCCGGTAGGCCGAGCGCACATCTTCAAGGCTCCGGCCGGGCGCGAGGTCCTGTGCGGTAAGCGGCACGGTGACGAGCATGCCCGAGTAGAAGTCGCCCACGACCGGCAGAAACACCGGTGCAGAGTCGAGGCCGGAATAAGCCTGCATTTCCGGAAGGTGCTTGTGGTGCTGCCCGAGCGCGTAGATGCGCGGCGAGTCGAGAAGGCCGCTTCTTGGGCTAGACTCGTACTGGGCGATCATTTTGCGGCCGCCGCCCGAATAGCCCGTGAGCGAATAGCACGACAGGCGCGCGGAGCGGGGCAGAAGCCCCGCGGCGACCAGGGGTTCGGTGAGCGCGATGAAGCCGCTCGCATGGCAGCCCGGGACCGCAATCCTGCGGCCCGTGCGGACGCGTCGCTCGAATTCCGGGGAAAGCTCCGGAAAGCCGTAGGCCCAGCCGGTAGCCGTTCTGTGGGCTGTGCTCGCGTCGAGCACGACAGTGTTCGGATTGGTGATGAGGGAGACCGATTCTCGCGCCGCTTCGTCGGGCAGGCACAGGATTGCGGCATCCGCTGCGTTAAGGGCCTCGCGCCTCGCATCGGGGTCTTTTCGGAGCGCTTCCGGAAGCGTCCTCACGTCGAGATCGGTGCGGCCCGCGAGCCGCTCTTGTATGCGCAGGCCGGTCGTGCCGGCGCTGCCGTCGATAAATACTTGCTTCATTCCTGCCTTCTTATTAAAGCCGCCGCAGGGGAATTGTGGCCTGCGGAGGAGTTGGAACGACATGCCTGTTTCGACTGGCCGCGGAAAGCTGACACGGCCGCAAGACGATTTCCGGGGTACTGCCCCTGTCTCAAGGCTTTTTGGTAACTTACATTCTCACGCGCCTCTTGTCTGCCGCACGGGGGCGCGTTGCTTGACAAAGATCAACCATAGGGATCTGCAGGACCGCCGGATCCCGCCTTTGCGGGATTCCGAGCGCGCGTCCTGCAGCGTGGGGCTCAATGTCTGCCGGAGGTCCTCCGGGTTTTTCCCTTTTCGTAGTCGAGCAGCCGCTTGAGGTATTCGCCGGGGGTGTCGCTGCAGGAGACGTAGAGCCGGTCGACAGCGCGGGTGAGCGCCACATGAAACAGGGTGCGCTCGGCAAGCTCCGCCTCGCTGCGCTCCTCGGGGGTGGAGGCCTCGTTAAGCGTCTGCGCGTCGGGAATGTTCCCGTCGTCCGCGCCGGCAATGAAGACCGCTCGGAACTCGAGCCCCTTCAGGCGGTGCAGGGTCGCGCTTCTCACGCCTGCGGCGTTCGGGTCGTCAGGCACGTTGCGGGAGATCTGAAGCGTCCTGATGCCGCGCTGGGACAGCGCTCTCTGGTAGTCGTCCAGGAGGCTGTCCGTGCGGGCCGCGATGACTATGGAGGAAAGCGGCATGTCCTTTTCCTCCTCGAGGAGCGCGTGGATCTGACGCACGATCCAGGAGACCTCGTCGTCGAACTCTCGCCCCACGTACAGCGCGGGTTCGGGCCCGTGCCGCAAGGTTCCGGCCGCTCCAGCCGGCTCTTCCTCCTGCTTGCCCGTCAGAGTGAAGTTTGCGGCTGCGGAGATTTCCGCCGTCGTTCTGTAGCAGACGGTAAGCCTGAGCGAGCGCGCCCCCTTGATGTTGATGCCGCAGTTCTTGAAAGAAACGTCTCCGCCGTAGATGCGCTCCCGGATGTCGCCCACGAGGAAAAGGTCTCCTTCCTGACCGCTCAGCTCCGGGTGTCTGTCGTGATCCGGGGCGAGCGCGCGAAGCAGCTTAAGCGCCTCAGGTCCGAAGTCCTGGATTTCGTCGGCGACCACCGCGCGGTACGGTGGCTTCATTCCCTCCTCGATGCCCGTGGCGAGCAGGCCGATCGCGGCGTAGTAGGCGTCGGGGGCCGCCACGCGGCCTCGGGCGAAGAGCTCCCTGCGGAAAGCTTCGAAGACGGGCCAGAGCGTCCGGCGCTTGTCCTCGGGCAGGCAGCTGTCGCGGGAGGCGAGATAGGATTTGAGCAGGCGGATGTTGTTGGGCAGGACGTGTTTTTCGAATTCCTCGCGGGCTTCGGCCGCCGTGCAGCCTTCGGGCATTGTGGCGGTCGTGTTCTTCCAGATCGTGTCGTAGAGGGGGTTGCGCGGATAGAGGATAGCGGGCTTGTAGCCGTTTCTGCGAAGGAAGGAAGTGGCCCAGCCGTCCAGGTTGGTCACCTCGATCTGGCCGATCCGGTCGGCGCGCACGAGCCTCTGGAGCTGCTCCTTGATGTCGACCGCGAGGTTTTTGGTCGCGGTGACGAAGAGAAGCCGGTCCTCCGGCTTCCAGTCGGGCAGCTCGACCAGGTACTTGGCGCGGTGCATGGCTACCACGGACTTGCCGGTGCCGGCTCCGCCCTGGACGAGGACCGCGTTTTTCCAGGGGCCGCGCACGATCTTTTCCTGCTCGGGGTTGAGGTAAAGCCGCATCTTGTCCATCTGGGACTGCGCGGTGTGGTGCAGCTTTGCATGCTCGCGCTTCACGGCCGTCCATGCCGCTCCGTTCATGAACCAGGCGAGCGACTCGAAGGCTTCAGGCGGAATTGCGCTGCGGGCGTTCTCAAAGGAAGTGCGGGAGGTGAAGGAGCGCACGAGCGCCAGATTCTCCTTTCCGAGCCCGATCGCGAGAAGCTCTTCGTCCGGAATGTCCTCGAAAAGGGGCCTGGGCGGCGGAGGCGTCTGGGCGGTTTTTTCCGATTCCCCGGCGACCAGGCGGAACAGCAGCGAGCCGGAGGCCGTAGGTTCTGGTCTGAGGCTGTGGTTGCGGGCCCACTCGAGCGCGGACTTGCTCCAGTTTGCGGTAAGCAGCACCGCGAGCTCAGGCTCCGGAAAGGCGGCCACCGCGCTCCAGGCGCTGTTCACCTCGTAGATCCGGAAACACTCCGGTGCACCTGGCTCCCGCCGGGGCTTGAGCGCCTTGTCGAAGGGGTCGAGCCGGAACCTCATGATGAATTTATAAAGATCGTCCCTGATTACGGAAGGGGCTTTCCAGAAGGCTTCGAGCAGCTCGGGCAGGAGCACGACCTGGGGCTTGGTCTTAACGTCGGTATCAGGCATTCGGGCACCACGGAAAAAGGGAGGCGCCACTGCCGGGCAGCTGGGGCGGAGGGGCACCCGTAGAAAGGAAACATTTGATTCAATTGTACTCAAGCGCCGTCAATTGTCAGGCGGTTCACTTGAGAAAAGCGGCGATGCCGGTGAACATCAGCTGGCAGGACAGGGCGGCAAGGACCAGCCCCGTGATTTTCGACAGCATCGCGATGCCGTTGCTGCCGATCACCTGCTTCACGCGGTCGGCCGCATAGAGCATGGCCCCGATCGTGAGGCACGCGAGAATGATCGGCACCAGCGTTTCGATCTTGAGCAGCCAGGAATCGGTCTCGGCCGCGGCGATGATGAGCGCGCCCACGCTGCCCGGGCCGATCGTGATCGGGATGGCAAGCGGCACGATGGCAAGGTCCATGAGCGAGCGATCGGTTTCAGGCAGGGAAAATTTTCCTTGCGTGAGCGAGACCGCGGAAAGGAAAAGCAGGGCCCCCGCGCCGATTCGGAAGGAGTCGACCGTGATGCCGAACAGCCCGAAGATTTCCGATCCGAAGAGGAAAAGAATCACGGAGATCAGCACGATGCCCAGCGTCACCCGGGCTGCGAGCGCCCGCTGTTTGCGCGAGTCTACTTTTTCCGTGAGGGCCAGGAAAACCGCTAGGATGAAAAACGGCGTGAAGATGAAGAAAAACTTGATGTAGATCGAGACAGCCGTCGACAAGGTCATGGCAAAAAGCTCCGACAGTGGGAGAAAGACCGCCAGAATCAGGAGGGATTCTAGCCCAGCCGCGGCCGGCGATCGGCCGTCCGGGCTCCCGGAAAATGGCGGGGGCCCGGGGCGGCTTTTCACTTGTCTTCAGCGGTCTAGGTAAAATAGCCCATCGTCTTGGATTTCAGCCTCCCGTGCACGAGCTCGGGGGAAAAGGAATGGAGAAATGGGAAAGCTTTACCTGGGTTTTGATGCGGGCACGCAGAGCGTCAAGGTCGCCGTGTACGACGCCGGCTGGAAATGCATTGCCTCCTGCAGCAAGCCGACCACCCTCGGATACCCCAACCCCGGCTGGGTGCAGATGGACCCGAACGAGTATTTCAACAACACGGTCGAGTGCATGAAGCAGTGCGCCCGCGAGATTCGCAGCAAGGGCTACGATCCGGCCGATGTCGCCGCGATCATGGGCGATGGGGTCATCTGCGGAATCACCGGCATCGACGAGGACGGCAACGCGGTCACTCCCTATGTGAACTATCTCGACTCGCGCACCCGCGAGGACGCGGAGGCGATCAACGCGAAGGGCCTCGACATCTGGGGACGCGAAACGGGCAACCCTGAGGCGAACTGCATGTTCCCGGCTCTCTTCGCGCGCTGGTTCCTCAAGAATTCCGAGGCCTTCCGCAGCCGCGGCGTGAAGTTCGTGCACAACGCGCCCTACGTGCTCATGCACCTGGCCGGCCTCAAGGGCCGCGACGCCTTCATCGACTGGGGCGCGATGTCCGGCTGGGGACTCGGCTACCGGGTGATGGACAAGCAGTGGAGCGACGAGCAGCTTCGCATCCTCGGCATCGACCGCAAGTACATGCCCCGCATTCTCAAGCCCTGGGACATCGTGGGCGGCCTCTCGCCCGAGTGCGCCGCGGCCACGGGCTTTGCCGAAGGCACCCCCGTGTGCGCCGGCGCCGGCGACACGATGCAGTCGATGCTCGGCTGCGGAGTCTTCGAGCCCGGCCAGGGCGTCGATGTCGCGGGCACCTGCGCGATGTTCTGCGTGGCGACCGACGGGATCGTCCCCGAGCTCTCCCGCCCCGGCTCCGGGCTGATTTTCAATTCGGGGTCCCTGCCGGACACCTATTTCTACTGGGGCTACATCCGCACCGGCGGCCTCGCGCTGCGCTGGTTCAAGGACAGCGTCGCCCTGAAAAATGACGATCCGAAGTACTACACGCACCTCTCCGAGATGGCCTCCGAGGTGCCTGCGGGCTGCAACGGGGTCCTGTTCCTGCCCTATCTCACCGGAGGAATGGGAGACGAGGATGAGGCGAGCGGCTGCTTCCTCAATCTCACGCTCGACGACAACCAGGGCGTGATGTGGCGCTCCGTGCTCGAAGCGATCGGCTACGACTATATGGAGATCACCGACACCTACCGCGCCGCCGGCGTGCCGCTTCGCCGCCTCACCGTGACCGAGGGCGGCTCGCGCGATTCGCTCTGGAACCAGATCAAGGCCGACATGCTCGCCTCGGACGTCGTGCGCTACCGCACCGCGGGCGGCGCCGTGGTGACGGACTGCGTTTTCGCAGCCCTCGCCGCTGGGGACGTCAAGGCGGTGAGGCCCGCCCTTGAGAAGACGATCACGAAGGACGCCGAGTACGCTCCGAACCCCGAGAACACGAAGCTTTACCGGAAGCTGCTGGAAAAGAAGAAGCAGTTGGTGAAGACCGACATGAAGGCGGCCTTCCACACGCTGCGGCAGATGAAGAAGTTCGACTAAAGCCCAAAAAAGAGGCCCGCCGGGATAGCCGGCGGGTCTCCCTGAGCGCCTGAAAGGCTCTCAGGCCGCCCGCGCGCCCAAACGGGCGCTTATTTTTTTCTCGCGGTGAAAATCTGCCGGCGATGCTTTGGCGCAGCCCCTCTGTGGAGCCTGCTGTTTCTCCTGAAGCCCCTTGAAGGGGGCCGGAGGCTGTGCGGAGGGGATGCCCCGGAAGCCTCCGGCCTGAAGGAAGCTTAGAGGAGTATGAAGAAAAGCGGGCAGAGCGTCACCATGAAAACCAGGGTTGAGAGGGCGAAGGCCGCCATCGCGATGTCGGTTTTAAGTCCGTAGATCGCGCAGCAGAACACCGTGTTGATCGCCACGGGGCAGGCGGCTTGGATCACCAGCGTCGAGGTGATGGTGTGGTCGCTGAACAGCAGTCTGCTCAGCCCCCAGATGATGGCCGGCAGCACGATGAACTTCACCGGAAGGATCATGAACACGTTTTTGTTCATCGCCCGGCGGGCCGCGGTGATGTTGAGCATGAGCCCCACGGGCAGCAGCTGGATCCACGCCGACACATGCACGAGCGCGGCGAAGATCGGGTCGAAGAAGGCAGGCTGCGGGACGCCCTTGAGCGAGAGGGCGGCGCCGGCGAGCATGCCGAGGATCGAGACCTGGTTCCAGGTGAACAGCAGGTCCTTGAGCGAACGCTTGTGCGTGAGGCCCCTGTTCGTCTGGGCCATGTCGCGGAATTTCTGGCAAATCGGGAAGCAGAACAGGATCAGCACAAGGCTCTGCAGCACGCCGATCACCTGCACGTAGGCGTAAGAGGTGGCCCCCAGGATCAGAAAGCAGATGAGGCCGCCCAGCGTGCTCGTGTTGCCGAGCATCGAGGAAACGACGAGCGCCCCGCGCTCCAGGGGATCCGCTACCCTGCGCGTGATCGCCATGCCGATGAAGTAGGGCAGAAAAAGGATCAGCAGCCCCAGCACCGGGATGAGCGCCACCTCGGAGGTGAACTTGAGCTTCCAGAAAGAAACGAACGCGAGGACCGTGAAGAGCCCGCGAACGTTGAATTTGATCATGAAGTCCGTAAAAGCCGGACGGACCAGGTTTTTGACTTTAAGGATGTAGCCTAGCGTGATCGGGCCGATGAGGTCGACAAGCAGGAGCACCACCCGAAGTTGTGAATCGTCCATTTTCTCAAAGGCAGGTCGGGCTATTCCGGCCTTCAGCAGAATGCGTTGATGGGAAAAAACAGGACCGAAAGCTTAAACCCGCAGGACTGGCCCGGCTTCCGCAGGCATTGCGGAAACAGGGGACGCTTGCATTGCGGAAACAGGGGATGGCCGGTCGGAGGAGTGCTTCACCGAAAGGAGAGGGCGCAGGCCCCTAGGCCCAGAGCAGGAAAAAGAGCGGGCAGAGCACGATCGCAAAAATGAGCGTCGTGCCGATGAAGGAGGCGAGGGTGAGGTTGTTCTCCAGTCCGTAGAGGGCGCACGAGAGCACGGCGTTGATCGCCGTGGGGGTGGAGGCGACGATCACCATCGTCCGGATGATCGTGGGGTCGGAGAAAAGGAGGCTGCTCACCGCCCAGGTCAGCAGCGGCACGAACACGAACTTGAGCGGAATGATCAGCATCGCTTTTTTCATGAAGCGGGCGGCCGCCTCGAAGTTGAGCAGCAGTCCGACGGGCAGGAAGTTGATCCAGCACGACAGGTGGATGAAAGCCGAGAAGGCCTGGTCGAAGGCCGCGGGCTGGGGAATGGAGAGCGCAGAAAACACGCCGCCCAACAGCATCCCGAGCACCGAAATCTGATTCCAGGTGAAGAAGAGCTCGCGGAAAGAGCGCTTTTTGATGACCGCGCCCTTCGAATCGGCGAGATCGTGAAATTTCTGGCACACCGGGAAGCAGAAAAGAATGAGAAGCACATTCTGGAGAACCGCCACCACCTGGACGTAGGCGTAGGCGACGGGGCCGATCACGAGGTAGGAGACGAGGCCGCCCAGGGTGCCGGTGTTGCCGAGCATAGCCGACATGACAAAAGCGCACCGCTCTCTCGGTCTGTCCTTCAGGCCGCGGCTCATGGCAAGTCCCGCGAAGTAGGGCGCGAAGGTGATCACGAGGCCGATCACCGGGATCCAGAGCAGCTCGGCGCTGAGCTTCAGCTTCCAAAAGGAAATGAAGGCGAGGATGGTGAACATGACCCGGACGTTGAAAGTAATGAGCGCCTGAGTGAACCGCGGGGAAACAAGGTTCCAGCGGTGCAGGAAGTAGCCCAGCGTGATCGGCAGGAGCGAGTCGGCGAGCAGCGTCAGAATTCGGGTAATCGTTTCATCCATTTCGGAAAGCGCGAAAGGCGCCCGGGGGCGGCGGCAACCGTCTAAGGATAGCTCAGCGCCGGCCCCTCGGTTTCGCTCCGGGGGCGCTTCGGGCAAAAGAAATCCGCCGGAGACTTCAGGGAAATCATCCGGCGGGCGATGGAGAATCCTCTCTGGGGCCAGGCGGCCCCTCTCGGTCAGGATTCGCTTGCGGTGCCCGTAGCGGCGCTTTTCTCCGCCGCGGGCTTTGGCGCGGGCTGGGCGGCAGGGGCGGCCTTCGCTGCAGGGGCGGCAGCGGCGTTTGCCTGCTTGCGCGCCTTGGCCTCCGACCTGTGGGCAGCTTCCTTAGCCTTGCGGGCCGCGGCCTGACGGGCTATTTCCTTGGCCGGCATTCTGCGGATCCGGTGAATGTAGCCGCGCACGAGCTCGGCTTCGTCATCGGTGAGCCAGAAAGCCTTCTGGGAGCGTCCGGCGGCTATCTGAGCGTCGCGGAAAGCCTTCCAGTCATCGGAAGACTTCTTGAAGGCGGCCTGCAAGGCCCCCTGGGGCAGGGGCTTGCTGCGGCCGTGGGAGGGCTTGCCGCGTCCGTGGCGGCCTTCCGTCCTTTCGTGTTTTTTCTCGCCCGTCTTTTCGGCTGGAGCCGCTGCGGGCTCCTCTTTCTTTCCCTCAGCGGGCTTGGCGGCGGGTTCGGCCTTGGCGGCTGCCGGGGCTTTTACAGCCTCAGGCGCGCTTTGCTGCGCTGCGGCAGCTTCCGGGGTCTTCTTGTCTTCGCTCGTGTTTTCCATTTCCACGTGCCTTTTTTAATCTGAAGAAAGCGGGCGGATAGCCCGCTGCGCAAAAAAACAATTCCGCAAGTTTAACCAAATCGTGAAGCCGCAGGCAACAGATGCGGACTGCGGTCTCAATTAAGCGTGCGCATGGAGGCGGGATCGCCGCTGTAGCCGTTTTTAAAGAGCGCCTCCTCGGTAATGAGATAACGCTTCATCATGTCGGCCACGCGCTCAACAGGCCTGCTCTCCGAGTTGCGGCACAGCGCCTTCACGGAGGCCAAGCCCAGGGGCCGCAGGTGCCCGTAAAAGAATCGCGCCTGCTCCTTGTCATCGCTGCCCTGGGCGATGAGAGCCTGCAGAAAAGCGAATTCGGCGGGCAGCGTGTCCACCAGGCTTTCGAGTCCGGGCTCCACGGTGATGCCGCTCTGGCTGTAATGGTCGAGAAGCCGGTTTTTGTAGGAATCGAGGTCGAGCGTGAGGCTTTCCGGCTTGAGAAGCTCCGTTTCCGAGAAGACCTTGGGACCGGCGCGCTTCACGCGGTCCAGGCCTGCCTCCACCTCGGAGAGATCCCCCAGCGTCTCATCCGGAGCGGGCTGCGGGCGGGCCAGGGTGAACTGCTCTGCAAATGAAACGCACTGGCACAGCAGCTTCCAGTTCGCGACCACGCGGCTGCGCTGGATCGGGTTGAAAAAGAACGCGGCAAACCACCCGCAGACGCTGATGCGTCTGCGGTCGTATTCGAGCTTCATGGCCCGGTCGGCGACCTGCTGCCAGTTGATGCCCTTGATCGGATTGTCGTCGTGTTCGTCCATAGTTTGCTGCCTGACGATAGATATACTCTTTTATCAGATATGGGGTCTCATGGAGCCGTTTTCAAGAGCCGCGGTGCTCCGCGGCCCAAGCGGCGATCCGCTCGAGCCCCACGCGCAGCCTCCGGGTCTGCGTGGCGAGGTTGATGCGGATCCAGCCCGCAGAGGTTTCCCCGTAGTGGGAGCCTGCTGCGATGCGCACGCGGTGCTTTTCAAGCAGCTCGCGCTCGATCTCGTCCGACGGCAGCCCGAATGCGCTCATGTCAAGCCACGCGAGGTAGGTGCCTTCCATTTCCGGCAAAATGCATTCCGGCAGCTTCTCGGAGACAAAGGAGCGGAGCACTTCCCGGTTTCGTGCGATATAGGCGTTGAGCGCGTCGAGCCACTCCTGCCCCTCGCTCGAATAGGCGGCGATCAGAGCATCGACTCCAAGAGGGTTTGCATCGCAGATCTCGTTGATGTTGATGCGCCGGTCGACTCTCCTGCGGTCTTCGGGGTCCGGGACGATCACGTAGCCGGCCTGCAGGCCCGCGATATTGAAGGCCTTCGAGGCGGCCGACAGCGTGATGCAGTGCTCTGCGGCCCAGTCCGAGACGGCGGCGGCCGGAGTGAACCGAAGGCTCCTGGGGACGAATTCCTCGTGGATCTCGTCGCTGATGAGGTAGAGCCCGCGGCGTTCGCACAGGGCCGCAGCCGCCTCGAGTTCGCCGCGGCTCCAGACCCGCCCGGTGGGGTTGTGCGGACTGCACAGCAGCAGCGCCTTCGCCCGCGGCTCTGCCGCCCGGCGCTCCAGGTCTTCGAAGTCGATCTTCCAGCGGCCGCCCTCGAGCCTGAGGGCATTGGCCGAAAGCTCGAGCCCTGAGTTCCTGATGCTTGAAAAGAAGCAGTTGTAGGCCGGCGTCTGGATGATGACCTGCTCACCGGGCTGCAGCAGCGCCTGCAGCACGGCGGAAATCCCGGGCACGACGCCGGTGACCGGAATGATGCTCTCCGGGCTGCAGCGCAGGCCGTGGCGCTTCTCCTGCCACGTGCAGACCGCCCGGTAGAAGTCCTCGGTAGGGATTCCGTAACCGAAAACTCCTTCGGCGGCCCTGCGCTCGATCGCGCGGCGCACGACCGGCGCCGTCCGGAAGTCCATGTCGGCCACCCAGAGCTCGATCACGCCTTCGGCGGCATCCGAGTCCCATTTGAGCGAGCGGGTGCCGCGCCGCTCGACGGGTTCGTCAAAAATATCCGGTGACATGGAAGGCTCCTTCCTTGAGGAAAGCCGACGGCGCTTTCAGCCGCGCTCGGTGATCCGGCAGTTCGCCGGCGGCAGAACGTTGTCGTCGATGATGATTTTTCCGATCGAATCGGCGCAGATCGACCCCGTCGTCGGGTTCTTCACGCTTGTCACGGCGCCCTTGATGTCGGCCTTCACGCTGCAGTATTCGAAGGCGAGGTCTGCGTCCGGGTCGAAGGTGCAGTTTTCGAGCACGAGGTTGTCGCAGTAGCAAAGCGGCTGCGTGCCCTTGATGCGGCAGTTGACCAGATGGAGGTTCCGGCTGTGCCAGCCCAGGTACTCGCCGTCGAGGAAGCAGTTGTAGCAGGTGACGTTTTCCGAATTCCAGAAGGCGTCCTTCGAGTGCAGCGTGCTGTCAAAGATCTGGGCGTTGCGGCCCCACTGGAAGAGATAGTTTCCAGAAACCGTGACGTTTTTCATCCGCAGCTCTTCGGAGTGGATGAGCAGGTAGTCAGCCTGGTCGAACACCGTGTCCTCAATGTCGACGTTGCGGCAGCTCCAGAGCGTTTCCTGAGCGAGCTTGAACTGCGTGCGGCGGATCTTGACGCTGTCGGAGTCGCGGAAGGCTTTCGGGGACTCGAGCACGGAGTCCTCAAGGAGAAAATTGTGCACGTACCAGGGGCCCGAGCGGGCGCCCACCTTGAACAAGCACTTCTGAACGCGGACGTCGTCGGTGATCCAGAGGGGATATTTCCCGTTGATCTCGCAGTCCTTCAGGATAAGATGCCGGCCGTGCTTGAGCGGGGATTCGCCCGGCTCGATGGTGACGTGCGAGAGGGTCGCGTCCTGCAGCTTGTAGAGGGCGCGCTCGCCGCCGAATGTTTCATTGGAAATGATCTGCATAATGTAAAGATGTATAAAGCAGTAGTCTGAAAGCTTTGGGTGAGGCCATCATATCCTGAAGAAAAGGGCGGTGTGAGGCCCGGCTCGGCGATCGGTTTCCGCCGTCTCTGCGGGCCGGTCCTGCCCGCCTGTGCGAATGGGGGCTCTTGTCATGCTTTTCATCAGATCGTGCACGCGCCGCACGGCGCTTTTGATGCTTCTAGGCGCTGCGGCCTCTGCCCGGGCCGCTCTCCCGGTGGCCGGCACTTCGGGCACTCCGGAGCGCGGACCCGCCCGGCCCTCGCCCGCGCGCAGGCCCCAGCCCGAAGGCCGCGCCTACGGCCCGAGGGGCGAATACGTGGGAAGAACGGACAGGGACGGACGGACTTACGACAGCAGGGGGCGCTATGTGGGCCGTGCGGATGCGGACGGTAGGGTCTGCAGCCCCGAGGGGCGGTATGTGGGCAGCAGCCGAACCCCGCTCCGGTGACGCTTTTCGGCACTATGCTTTTCGATCATCGTCTGATGCCCGGCAGAAGAGCCGGGCATCGGCAAGAGGAGATCAAAAGATGAGGGTTTGCAGCACGAGAAGGGCATTCATCGGGGCGCTCCTTGCAGCTGCCGTGACGGCGGCGCAGGCTGCGACAAACTTTTACGACCGCACGGGCCGCTATCAGGGCCGGCAGGACGACAGAGGAAACTTCTACGACCGCACCGGCCGCTACCAGGGCCGCAGGGACGAGAGGGGAAATTACTACGACCGCACGGGCCGCTATGAGGGCCGGCAGGACAACAGGGGGAATTACTACGACCGCACGGGCCGCTATGAGGGCCGGCAGGACAACAGAGGAAATTACTACGACCGCACCGGCCGCTACGTGGGCCGGCAGGACGAGAAGGGGAATTTTTACGACCGCACGGGGCGCTACCAGGGCCGCTCATCAAGAAGATAATCTTTCTAAATCAAAGATCTGAAAGATTTATTTAAATAAAAGCCTAAAGTGCTCAGCCGCTTCAGGATACGGGGCTGATCCTCTGAGGATCAGGCCCCGTTTTTTTTCTGCTCTGCCCGAAAAAGGAACTGAGGCCCCTGGCCCGGCCGGGCCAGAGAGCTTCAGGGCCCGGCCCTTGGGTTCTGGGCCGCACTGAGACGGAGAGCCTGAAGGCTCAGCCCATGGCGACCCGGCCCACGCCTCCGCGGATGGTGATTTTGGTGCCGTAAGGCTTGGACAGATCCCGCAGGTATTCGAGGGCGGCCTTTGCCTTGTCTCCGGTGGAAAGGACCGGCACGCCGCGCTGCGACCTCGGAGCGGTCTGCCCGAGCTCGATCGGGTGCAGAATCACGTCCTTCACCCGGCCGTCTTCGACCGTCCATTCGGGAACGATGGCCCGCCAGATGTTCTCAAGGACGACGTAGCCCCTCGTCCCGTTGCAGCTTCTGTGGTCCATGTAGGCGCCGACCCCGGTGTCGACCGGAAGGCCGTGCTTCGCATAGGCGTCCCAGGGCTGCCTCGCCACGGTTTCGGTTTCAAAAATGAAGTTTCCGACGCTGTAGAAGATGAGTCCGCCCTTGTAGACCTCGATGCCGCGCATTTCATGCGGTCCGTGCCCGATCACGGCCGTCGCGCCCGCATCGATGCAGGCGTGGGCGAAGCGCTCGAGGAAAAGCGGGGGCTCGTTCGTCTTGCGAGCCCGCATTTCATGCGTGTGGATGGAAACGAGCACGATGTCGGCCTGGCGCTTCGCCTCGCGGATTTCGGAAACCGTCCGCTCGAGATCGGCCGCGTTCGGAATCGTTTCGTTCCATTCCTTGTCGGAGGCCTTGGCGTTGAGCACCAGTGACATGCTGCCCAGCGGCATGGTTCCCTCGGCAAAAGGCGGGGTGTAGCCCGTGGAGATCGAGTATTCCTTCTGCGCGTTCACGAGCGTGACTTCGGCGAGCTCCTTTGCCATCGCGAAGTGCTTTGCATTCAGGTGGTGGACCGTGCGGAAGCGAAGCGGGTTGAGCCCCGGGCGTCCTCTCATGTCGAGGCCCTGGCCGCCGGCGATGGAGGACTTGGAACAGGTGCTGCTCAGGCCGATGAGGGCGACGCGGGCCCCCGGGGTCTCCAGATAGGCGGCGTGCGCTGCTTCCTGCAGCGTGGGGCCGGTGCCTGCGAAAATCATGCCGCGCTCGCGCAGGTGGCGGATCGTCGCCATGGTGCCTCCTTCGCCGAAGTCGCCCGAGTGGTTGTTGGCGGTGTTGAAGAGGTTGAAGCCGAAGCCCAGCATGTCGTCGAGCATGCCGGGGTCGGTCATGGCCCAGGTGCCGCCCGATTCAGCTGCGGGGGAGCCCTCCGAGTTGTGGAAGGTCATTTCGAGGTTGGCGAACCGGACGTCGTGGTTCCAGATCAGGTCGGAAAGCTCCTGATAGCCCGGGTAGCCCTCCTCCGGAATGTGGCGGGTGATAAAGCTGTCGCCTGTGGCGACGAACGTGGTTTTCATCTTTTTTCTCCCTGGGCTGCGCAAGCCTTGCCTTTTCTGCTGAACCTGCCCGGCCGCGCCGGCCGCAAAAACTTCTCTAAGGAAAGTTTAAAAGCGATGGAAGAAACTTCAAAAAGGCCGGCAAAGGAGAGTCTGCCCTCTGCCGGCCCTGCGCAGCCGCCCTTTTTTTCCAGCCTGTCCTTTTTTCCGAAGGGCTGCTCGCAAAGGGGGCTGCACGCTTTTCTCAGATGGCGAAGCGCTTCGGATCCGGAGTGTCGCGCGTCACCGTGGTGCAGGTGAAGCCCGCGGCCTCAATCGCGGCCTTGCCCTTCGGGTGGCAGATGAAGTTCGTGCCTTTCTGCAGGAGCCTGCCGTGGTCGAGCACCTGCCGGCCCGCCACCCAGGTCATGACCGCCTTCTGCTCTTCGAGGTTGAAGACCGTGATGTCGGCGTCGGCGCCCTCGGAGAGGTGCCCCTTGTTCACGAGGCGCAGGTGGCGGGCCGCGTTCACCGAGGCCTTCACCACGAACTCAGGGAGCGTGAGCGCGCCAAAGCGCACAAGCGAGAGCCCCGTGTCGATGATGACGTTGCGCGGGATGCAGCCCCCGTCGGTCGAAATCGAATCGACCACGAAGGAGCCGTCGTCGCGCTTGGCCTGCGCGATGAGGAAGCGCGACACCGCGGGGTTCACCGGGAAGGAGCCCGCGGTATTCGTGTTCTTCGACTTCCAGTATTTAAGCGCCTCGTCGCCCCCGATCAGGGTCGAAGTCTGCCCGTCGTCGTAAATGACGAATAGGCGGCCCGCCCTGATCGCGGCCTCCATGCCGGCCGCGTCCTCGGAAAAGCCGAAGCCGCGCAGGCAGTTGCAGGTGACGTGGTCCGTGCAGTGGCCGTCCTTCGGGTCGCAGGCGAGCACCGTTCCGTTCATTGGGCTCACATAGGCCTCGCTCCAGATGTTCGGCGCGCCCTTGAGCAGCGTGAGCGCTTCGGTGACTTCGTCGATCACGGGGCCCACCCGGCCGCGGCAGTACGCGTTGATGTGGGCGAGGTGCAGCGGCAGCTCCCCGATGGAGGCGACCACCTCCATCATGCCCTTGATGTTGGAGCCGGCCGTGGAGGAACCGGCGTGCCAGGCGGCGTAGGCGCCGTGTTTCGGCGCGCGGCGGATGACCTCGACCTCGGTTTCAAGGGCGACCGGCCAGTGCCCGCCCATCACCTTCACGCCAAGAGCTCCCGCCTCGAGGCAGCTCTCGATCCAGCCGTCGAGCTGCTCGCCCGTGGGAGACTCAGTGCCGAACTGCGCCTTGGGCGAAAAGCCCTCGAGCATGGCCACATTGATGCCGCAGCCGTACTCATGGCTGTCAGCGATGATCTCCTTCACGGGCCCCGCCATGTCGAGGCACGTGGTGACGCCGGAAAGCGCCGTCATTCTCTGACCGTAGTGCGAACCGAATTCAGGGCCCAGGTGAAGGTGCGGGTCGATCACGCCCGGCATCAGAACGAGGCCGGTGAGGTCTTTGGTGCTGCGGGCCGGCCCCAGGTTGTCGCCCACCCCGGCGATCTTCCCGCCTTCGACGGCGACGTCGGTCACGCGATCCACATGATTGACCGGGTCGACGACCCGGGCTCCCTTGAGAAGCAGATCAAACATTGATAGTCCCCCTTGAAAAAAAATCTGAAGGATGGCTGTCCCGGGAAGATCCGTTCACCGGCTTTTCCCCGGGATTTTCCGAGATCCATTGTAGGCTTTTTGGTGTCATCTCCGCTGCGTCCCGCAGGCGGGCCCGGAGGAGACGGCGGGGGAGGCAGAAAGCGGCCGACACAGCCCCCGATTTCTGTAAAAATGAGAGCGGGCACCCTCGGCCCATCAACCAGAATGAAAAAATCATGAAACCTAAAATTCTCATCATTGCAACAGGCGGCACCATCGTCAGTTCGGGCTCCAGTCCGATGCAGCTCACCGGCTACAGCATCCAGGGACTAGGCGTGGAGGATGTTCTCAGCTCCATTCCCGGGATCGATCAGGTGGCGGACATCGAGGTCCTCACCCTTTGTTCGGTTTCTTCCAGCAGCATCACCTCCGGGGTCTGGATAGACCTCGCCCGCCGGATCGAGCAGGCCTGCAGCCGGTCGGATCTCAGCGGCGTTGTCATCACCCATGGCACCGACACGATGGAGGAGACTGCTTTCTTCCTGAATCTCGTGCTGAAGACCGACAAACCCGTGGTGCTCACCGGCGCCATGCGGCCTGCCACGGCTTTGTCTGCTGACGGACCGCTCAACCTCCTCAACGCCGTTCGCGTGGCCTCCAGCCCGCTTTCGGCGGGGCGGGGCGTGCTGGTGGTTTTAAACGGCTCGATCCACGGGGCCCGCGATGTGACGAAAGCCCATCCCACGGCGGTGGAGACCTTTCAAAGCCGCAGCGCGGGGCCGCTCGGGTTCGTGCTCGGAGAAACGGTTTCCTATGCCATGGAAAGCTCCAGGCCCCACACCACCGGGAGTCTCTTCTCCTCCGGGGATTTTATTGAAGGGCGCCCATTGCCCAAGGTGGCCGTGATCTATGCGCATGCTGAAGACGACCTCTTCATCCCCCAGGCCGCGCTGCAGGCGGGCTATCAGGGCCTTGTGCACGCGGGCTGCGGGCACGGCACGATCTCGAAGGCCATGGAGGCGGAGCTGCTGCGGGTGATCGCCAAGGACATGGTGGTCGTGCGCGCGAGCCGCACAGGCTCGGGCTGCGTGATTGAGGGGATGGAGCGCTGGCAGAAGGCCGGAATCATCCCCTCGCGGGATTTTTTGCCCCAGAAGGCCCGCATTCTCCTGCAACTCGCCCTGAACCGGTTCGGGCCGGACCTGAAGCGCATCGACGAGATCTTCAGGCTCTTCTGATAAAGCTCTTCGGGCGGTCAGGCAAGCCCGGACAGGCAAAGCGCCGTAGGAAAAACCTGCGGCGCCTGAAGCATCGGGAGCTCCCGTCTCTCAGACGAGCGGGTGAAAATAGCCTGAGAACAGGATGGAGGCGCGCATAAAAAGCGCTCCGGCCAGGGCGAGCGCCGCGCAAAGCAGTGCCGCGAACTTCATTTTCTCTCCGAAGAGCCTGAGCAGCAGCGGCAGCACGATGCCTGCGGCGACTGCCTCCGCCCAGAACATCAGCGATCACTTTCCGCGGATCGGGTTTTCCGTACCGGCGTGGGCCCCTTCGCTCGAGTACTGGAGGGCGACGTGCAGCAGGGCGAAAAGGGCGAAGAGCTCCGCGGCCTCGATGACGATCCCGGCGGTCCGGGCGGAGCGGAGAAGGGCGGCCTTGTCGCGGCTTCCCAGGAATTCCCACACCGCAAGCGCGCAGGCCAGCCCCGAGAGCACCCAGAGCACGGGAATGAGCCCGTGTGCCAGAAGGCGATGCCTGAGGCCTGGGTGAGAAGGAAGCTCGAATACACGGTGACCGCTACTCCCACGGCCGCGAGCGCAAGCGGCGCGGCCCGTCCTTTCACCAGCGCAGGAGCGAGCTCTTTCTTGAAGCGGCCGTTGAGCACGAGGCAGGCGAAGAAGGTGAGCAGGGCCTGCAGCGCGAGCAGGCAGATCCCGATCAGCATCCAGGAGCCGAAGTTAAGGCTGAGGTCTGCGAGTGCGTGGAACACCGCAAAGGGCAGGTTGGTGAGGCGCCCGAGGTGCGAGAGCACAAAAGGGCAGCCCAGGACCGATGCGGCGAAGGCGATCAGAACAAAGCGCCTGTCGCGCACAAAGTAAAAGAGCGCCATCAGCATGCCCGACAGGCCGATGAACCACAGGAAGAAGGCGATCGTCCATCCCCAGCGCGCAGCCGCAAGCTGCGGAGTGAGTTCAAGAAAGCCCGCGTCTGTCATTTCGACACCTCTACAAAGTAATTGGGTTTCGTTCCCTTGTGCTCAAGGAGCTTCGCGATGCGGCCGGTCCGAAGTTCGGCGCTGATTTCGCTTTCCGGGTCGTTGATGTCCCCGAAAATGCGCACATGCGTCGGGCAGGCCGAGACGCAGGCCGGGTCCTTTTCCTCGGCCACGAGCCGCCTGCAGCCTTCGCCCATGCACTTGCCGGGCAGCCCTGTGACCGGATTGCTCCAGCGCGCGTCGTAGGGGCTGGCTGCGATACAGTAGTTGCAGCCGATGCAGCGCTTCGGGTCAATCTCCACGAGCCCCGTTTCGGGGCCACGGTAGTTGGCCCCGAAACGGGCAGGCCCTGATGCACGGGGCATCGGCGCACTGCTGGCACTGGCTCATCACCTGGAAGGGACGGCGGCTGCCGTCCAGGACGACGCAGCGGATGTTTTCCGGCATGATCCGGCCGTGGAGCGGGCGCCCACGCGCGAGCACGTCCGCGTAGTTTGTGTTTGCGCAGGCGCTCATGCAGGCTGTGCAGCCGATGCAGCGCGTTGCGTTGAAGAGATGCGCATACTGTTTTTGATGTTTCTGCTGAGTCATTGCCTGCACTCCTTAGCCTGAGATTTTCCTGACCGACACCGAGCCGTTGTTGGCCAGAGCACCGAATACCGGGCTCACCCAGCCCGTTGCAAACCAGTTGGGGTTGGCGCCTTCCTCCATCCAGCCGGCGTCTTCGGGCGAAATGGCCCGAAGCAGCTTCGAGCGCGTCCCACCGGAGAAGCCCGCCATGTACAGGCAGCGGCGGATTCTGCGCGAGAGGTGCACCTGGCTTTTCTCCCTGAAGCCGGTATTGAGGGCCAGAATCGCCAGCAGGTCGTTTTCCCTGATGCCCAGGTCTTGCTGCGTCCTCCGGGTTCACCACAGCCCGGCGCTCGGACCAGGCGCGGGAGGCAGGGCCGAACATGGCAAGCCCTGAGTTCCCCTGCAGATTCTTGCCGGAGACGGTGTAGAACTCGTCCTTGCCCTGGGGGAGCCTGTAGGCTTTGACGGGCTCCCAGACGGGCAGCGCCGGCAGCGCCCTGCGGGCGTGCTTGAGGAAGGTCCAGAAACTGTAGATCTCCATTTTTCCTGTCGGGGTGTCGAAAGGCTTTTTGAACGGGCAGGTGCCGAAGGCCTTCGGGCGCGTCACGGCCCAGCCTTCCTTGTCGAGGCCGGCCTTCACGGCCGCTGCTTTTTCCGGATCTGTGGCCTCGAGCTCGCGGATGAACGCGCCGTAGCCCTTTCCTGCCGTAAGCGTCTTCTTCCACTCGTAAAACTGCGCGTTCGTGCGGCATTCCCGGGTGTAGCCCAGACGCCCCGCGCGCTCGGGGAAGGCGCCCGTCGAGTCCGCCCCAGCGCTCCTTGAGCAGAAGACGCTCCGCGCGCGCCCGTGCGCTTGAGCGGCTTTTTAAACCTGAGGGGACTCGCCCAGAGCATGACCGTCTGGGCCGCGCGGCCGCACATGCCGCGCTGAGGATGTGCGGGATTGGGAAACACCCGCACGGTGGTGAGCGATGGCTTTTCGCCTTTCTTTTTCAGGATCAGCAGGCCGCAGCCTCCGCCGCAGACCCTGCAGGCGCAGGGGCTCAGCCCTGTTGCTTGAGCTCCTCAATCTGCCTGGCGATGACTTTCCAGGAAATCGCCGTAGCTCCGAGCTCTGCTGCTCCTCCGGCCAGCACGCGCCGCCGCGAGAACCGCGGGGCGGTTCCCGTTTTTTTCTTTTGTCTCCATTTTGCTTTCCCGTTGTTGAAGCAGGGGGGCTTTCAGGACCGTATTTTTGTTTTCTCCGCTGTTACTGCTGCCCGGCCCGGGGTCGCCCCAATATTTGGAAACGTTTTATTTTTAGTTTAAAAACAATAAAATAGGACTTTAATCCTAGCCCGGTACTGGAGAAATGCCGGGGTTGGGACCGTGGGAAAAGTCCAGGAGTTTGAGAAGCGGCGGACATCGCCTTTGGAAAAGGATAAATCCATAATAAAAACAGTACGATATCAGTTTCGGCAGGTTTCGCCGTAAACGCGCTCAGGGCACCTCGCCCGGGCCGCTATGTTTCCCGGGGCGCGTCCCCGTCTTTCCGGGGGAAAATTCCGCTCGGACCCAGCCTTGCTCGTAGCTCTCCTAGGTACGAGCTTTGCCTGTTTTGCAAAATTATTTTGACCAAACGGTCCTAGGCGCAGCCCGCTCGCACCCTTATCCTTGAGCTTAAGACGGAAGACGGAGGCCGGGGCAGGGCTGAACCTATGATGGGATACTCAAAATTAGTGCCACGACTCGGAAGGCTCCTTCCTCTGCCAGAGGTGTTTCCTGCTTAATCACCTGTTTAATTGCATTAAAAAATTTCGTTTCTAAGCCTAGAGCCCGATCGTTCAAAAGACGACAGGTTATATGTTCTTTGAATAACACATGCAGTTTGATTATCTATTCCGGGGAGGGTTAATTGGTGAAAATAAAAACAGCTTATCAGTGGTTGTTCGGTTGTCTATAAGCGTCTAAAGGAGAATCCTCATGATTCCAGTACTTGTTGCGGCAATCGTGACAGTCATCGCGGGCTGGATGCTGATTAAACGCTACCAGACCCAGATGGTCCTGCTCGTTGCCGGCCTAGTCATCATCTACGTTTCGATATTCTGCGGTGTGGACTCGTTCCTGCCGAAGGGTGTGAAGCCCACCGGCTTCATCGGGTTTGACCCCTTCGCTCTGATGGAGGCGATCTCCAAGAAGCAGCTCACGAGCGTGGGTCTCATCATCATGGTCTCCGGCGGCTTCGCCGGCTACATGTCGCAGATCGGCGCCTCCAACGCGCTGGTCAAGCTTGTGGCTGAGCCGCTGAAGAAAATCAGCAGCCCCTACATTCTGCTGGCCGTGGCCTACATCCTGGGGCAGATCATCAACATCGTGATCGTGTCCGCGGCAGGCCTCACCATGCTGCTGCTGGTGAGCTTCTACCCGATTTTGATCCGCATCGGCGTATCCCGAGCAGCGGCAGCCTCGGCGCTGGTCTGTTCGTGCGGCATCGCAGCCGGCCCGCTCTTCGGCACCCAGCAGCTCGCCGCGAAGCTGGTCGGCATGGACCCGACAGCCTTCTATGTCGAGTATCAGCTGATCTGCGCGGTTCCGGCCGTGATTGCGATCGCCATTTCGCTCTACTTCGTTGAAAAGTACTTCGACAAGAAGAACGACGATGTCTATTCGACCGACAACCTGATGGACGACTCCAAGTCCAGCAAGGCCGAGCGCGTCTGCCCGAGCTGGTACGCCATCTTCCCGTTCGTGCCGATCATCCTGCTGTTCGTGTTCTCCAAATTCGGCATCTCCACGATCAAGCTGAACGTGATCACCTCGCTGTTCCTCACCTGGCTCGGCGTCATGGTGATTGAACTCATCCGCCTGCGCAACGTGAACGCCGTTTTCAAGGACGCGGTGGTCATGTTCAAGAAGATGGGCCAGATGTTCGGCGGCATCGTCGCGCTGGTGATCTGCGCTGAAGTGTTCGCCACCTCGCTGCGCGTTTCCGGCGCCATCCAGGCGATCATCAACCTCGCCTACCAGACAGGCTTCGGCGTGACCGGCATGACCGGCGTGCTCACCGGCATCGTGGGCGTGGTGACTGCCCTGACCGGTTCCGGCGTGGGCGCCTTCGCCTCCTTCGGCTCGCTCGCCAACGACGTGCACAACAGCCTGGGCGGGAACCTCCCGGCCATGGTGGTCCCGATGCATCTCGCGAGCTCGGTTTTCCGCTCCATGAGCCCTGTGGCCGGCTGCGTGATCGCCGCTGCCGCTGCCGCCGGCGTGAGTCCGATGGGCATCTGCCGCCGCACGGCGCTGCCGCTGTGCATCGGCTTTGTCGTGATCTTCGCTGCTAACCTCATCTTCAATATGTAATCTTTCGTATGTTACAAAGCCAGCCGGGACGCTCCGTCCCGGCCGGCCCGCCAGAGGAAACGAAATGGATTATCAGGCTTACGGAAACGATTACACCATCAAGCCCCTTGTGACTGAGTTGAAGAATCCGGTGAAGAACATTCTGCTCGTCGGCAATTCCTTCATGTACTTCAACTGTGGCGTGAACCCGATGCTGGTGGGTATCGCCGCCTCCAAGGGCATCAAGCTCGTTCTCACGCTGGTGGGTATCAGCGGTTCGAGCCTGTACTGGCACGACGTGAAGAGCTACCTGCGGCCCAACGGGCTTCGCAGCTACGCGTTCTCTTCCGACGGCAAGAACACCCTGCAGTTCATCAACTACCCAAACGGGAAGATCTTCGACGCCGTGGTGCTTGAGGACTCCTCCCAGGGGCCGATCCACCCCGAGCTCAACAAGCTTTTCGCACAGTCCGTGGCCCGCCACGGCGCGGACGTGAGGGCAACCGGCGCCGAGCCCATGCTGATGATGACCTGGGCCTACAAGGGACGCCCGGAGATGACCCGCCAGCTGGCCGACGCCATCACAAAGGAGGCGAACAAAAACCGCATGCCGGTCGCCCCCTGCGGGCTCGCCTTCGCGAGGGCGCTGCGGGAAATGCCGCAGCTTGAGCTCATCCGCACCGACAACCGCCACCCGACGGTCGCCGGCACCTACCTTGAAGCCTGCGTGTTCTTTGCGAGCCTTCTCAAGCAGACCCCGGAAGGGGCTGGCTTTTTCGGCAAGTACGACGACATGTCCGTCGATCCGGAAACGGGAGCGGGCCTGCAGCGCGCCGCCTGGGAGACGGTTTGCGACTTCAACGGCTGGTAACAAAAATATAGGCCGTTTCAGCGGCTGAGTTTCTTTTTTTCTCCGTGGTGCATCTTCCGTCCCGATGTTTTTTTGGGGACGGCCTTTTTTTGCCAGGAGACCGCGCAGCGGCTCCTCAGAAGGTGTGCCAGTCGTAGGCGTCGGCCTCCTGGTGCAGCGTGGCCGCCATACGCATCGCGGCCCGCGTGAGGGGGACGCCCCTGCGGTAGAGGAGGCTGTAGTGGCCCACAATCGGCCCGCAGTCGATCGGGATGATGGAAAGCCGGTCGCGGTACTTGCGGATCTGTACCGAGGACAGTAGCGACACGAATCCTTTTTCGAACAGCGGCACGCCCACGAGGTGGCTTCTCGTGTCGAGCCCTTGGCGCACGGAAAAGTGCGCAAAGCGGGAATTCTTCCTCATGCAGATCTGAAGCTCCCCGGTGACCCACCAGCGCGCCTCCGAGAGTTCCTCAAGCCGGGTCGCGTGCTCGAGCGGGTGGCCTTTCGCGCAGACGAACCGGAAGGGACAGTCAAAGAGGTGCTCGGAGGTGAACTCGCTGAAGCTCGCATCAGCGTCGGCGTTGCCCACCGCTAGGTCGAGGTAACCGCTCCTCAGATGCTGGATGTTCTGCCCGATGGGGTTGTCCTCAACGTGGACGCTGAGGTCCAGGAAGCTGTTCATCATCCGCTCGAGCGCGTTCGGAAAAATCGAGTTCCCCGTGATCGGGGAGAGGCCGATCGAGAGCTTCGTGTTGCTGCGTCCGGTGAGGGCCTGCGCCTCCTCGATCGCCCGGTCGATCTCGGAGAGCACGGAGCTCACGTGCTCGGCGAAGACCCTCCCGGCCTTCGTGAGCGTGATGCCCTGGCGGCCCCGTATCACCAGCGGCAGCTCCACCGTCTCCTCGAGCTCCTTGATGGTGCGCGACAGCGAGGGCTGCGGAATGTTGTTCGCCTTGGCCGCCGCGTTGATGGACCCGAACTTCGCCACTGTGACCAGCGACTCGAGCTGCTGAATTTTCGGCTTTCTCACGTCAACCCTCTGGACTATGCTGCTCTATGCCATAAATGGATAATACATTCATTTTTGGTATTCGGTAAAAAAACTGTTATTTATTACAATGTTGACAAATAAGCATGCGCCCTATATATGGATTTTGGATAAAGAGTGAGCATGGCTCCGCATGCGCTTAAGGGTGAGCCGGTCCAGCGGCCGGAATCTTTTTTTCAAACGAAAGGAGAAACTGCAATGCTTCACAGCAGATGGGCTAAGTTATCCGTTCTGACGGCTTTCTGCCTTGGCTTCGCCGCCGCTTCGGGTGCCGGCGTGCAGCCCGAAGTGAAAGACCTCGGAATGACTCCGAAGAGCATTCTCATAGTCGGCAACTCCTACATGTACTACAACTGCGGGCTCAACGGCTACTTGGGTGGGCTGATCCGCGAAAAAGCGAACCCGAAGATCAAGACCCGCATCGCTGCGATCGGCCGCGGAAACCTGAGCCAGTACCCGATCGCCGAATATCTGGACAACAACCTGCTCGCCTCCTATGACAAGAAATTCGGACAGCTCGGCGCGGGGCTCATGAAAAAGGAGCTGAAGAAGCGCGAGAGCTATGACCTTGTGATCATGCAGGCTAGCAACCGCGGAGTTGAGGACCAGAAGCGCGACGCCTTTTACGTTCCCAACCATGTGAAGGCCATCCGGGCCGCCGGCGGCACCCCCGTGATGCTGATGACCTGGGTGCAGAGAAAGAAGGGCGCTCCGGCCCAGTCGCTTGTGGCCGACAGCGTCACGAAGATCGCCAACGACAACCACATGATGGTGATTCCCGTGGGGCTCGCCTTTGAGGCGGCCCAGAAGGCCTATCCAGACGTGAAGTTCATTATGCCCGACAATACCCATCCGACGGCTGTGGGCTCCTATCTGATGGCCTCGACCATCTATGCGGCGCTTTACCACCGCGATCCTGTCGAGGCGGCGGGCTTTGCGGGCGGATGCGAAAAGCCGCTTGAGCCCGCGATGCGGCAGAACATGGCCCGCGTCGCCTGGGACACTGTGAAGGCCTGGTACGGCTGGAAGTAAGGAAAAGCTGAAGGAGAAAAGGAGAGAAAAAGATGAAAGCAGCCATATGTTTGCTTGCCGCGCTCGCTCTGGGTGCGGCCGTCACGGCGGCCGGCGCCGCCACGCTCGTGAACACGGTGCAGCCCAAGGTCACGCAGCTCAAGAACGGGGCTCCGAAGACCGGACTTTACGTCGGCAACTCCTTCACCTACTACAACTGCGGCGTGAACGGGTATGTCCGCGGCTTCACCAAGGAGGAGAAGCGCGACTGGATCGCCCGCATGATCACGATCTCCGGCGGGCGTCTGAGCTACCACTCCGTCAAGGAATACCTGGCGCCGCACCCGTTCGACGGCTATGACAAACACAAGCCGAAGTTCGACGTCGTGTTCCTGCAGGCCCAGTCGACCGAGCCGATCAACCCGAAGGAGCAGGCGAACTTCAACGAGTGGTTCGCTAGGCACGTCGCCACGATTCGCGAGGCCGGCAGCGAGCCGATTGCGATCATCACCTGGGCCCTGAAGGATAAGCCCGAGCAGTACCAGAAGCTTGCCGACGCGACGATTACTCAGGCAAACAAGCTGGGCGTCTACACAATCCCGGTTGGCCCGGCCTTCGCGGAAAGCCTGAAGACCCGCCCGGATCTCATCCTTCATATGCCCGACAAGCGCCATCCGACTGCGGCGGGCTCCTATCTCTACGGTTCGGTGATCTACTCGGCGCTCTTTCACAAGTCGCCCGAGGGCTTTAAGTTCCTGGGCGCCTGCGAAAAGCCGCTGAAGGCAGAGGATGCGAAGTACCTCCAGCAGGTGGCCTGGAAAGTGACGAAGGAGTTCTACGGCTGGAAGTAGCCGGACGCATCTTAAAAGACTTTTTTGCAGTGGCAGCGGTAGGGAGCCGGAGGGCAGGCCGGGTTTCTCCCGCTGTTTTTTTATCTTCGACCCGGTTGGCGCTGCGGGTGCAGCCCTTTGCTCTAGCTGATCTTGATCAGAAAGGAGGCGAGCTCGGCCGCACCCCGGATCATGAGCTTGAGCAGCAGTGAGCTTCTGTGTGCCTGGACGGTTTTTCGGTGATGCCCATCCGATCAGCCACCTGTTTGTTAAGCTCGCCGCGGACAATGCCGCGGGCTACTTCCTTTTCCCGCGGCGTCAGAGCCTCCCAGAGTGCGAGCGCGGATTCAAGGCGCGACTGGGACTCGTGCCCGCGGAGGTCCGCCTCCACCGCCTTCTCGATGGCGAGCAGCAGCCGCTCGGCCTTCACGGGCTTGGGCAGGAAGTCGGCGGCACCGTCCTTCAGGGCCTGGACCGCGGTGTCGTTGTCCCCGTGCGCAGTGGCGAAGATGACCGGAATGCGCGAGCTTCGCGCGGCGAGCTCTTTCTGCAGCTCGATCTCGCTCATGCCCGGCATATGGATGTCGAAGATGACGCAGTCGGGCACGCGCTCGTCGTCGAAATTGAGAAAGTCCTCGGCGCTCGCATAGGGGCGCACGCATAGGGGCGCACGCTCCAGCCCGCGCTTTCAATGATGAACTGCCAGGAATGCCGCACGGCGGTTTCGTCATCCACGGCGCGAATCACGGCAAGACTGTGGTCGACTGTCAATTCTTCCTCCCTTGCGGATAAGCAGCGCTGAGCGGCAGGGGCACGGTCTCCCGCCGCGCCCCGGGGTTCGTAGCGCTCGATTCCCACCGAACCCCCGCAGCCTTCGGCGAGCTCCCGGGTGATGCCGAGCCCCAGCCCAAGACCTTCGACGGAAGAAGGGCGGCCGAGCTTTTGCATACGCTCCAGAGCCTCGTCGGTGAGCCTCGGGCCGTTGTCCTGGACGCGCAACACGGCCCGCTCGCCGTGTCGTCCGATCCGCATCGCGATCCGGCCGGGCGCGCCACGGTCATTTTCCGGCAGGCTTCTTTGAAATTTCTCAGCAGATTCATGTAGATGATTCCAAGCTCCACCGGGTCGTCCCGGACGGAAAGCCGCGGTGAAGCTTCGAAGCTGACCGCAATGCCGGAGCTGCAGTGGCGCTTGAAGGTCTGGATCATTTTTTCAACCTCCTGCCCCAGATCGAGCTCGACGGGACTGCTGCGCCGGCCTTTCACGAAGTTTCGTACGTGCTCGACGATTTCGTCCGCCCGCTCGCCCGCAGCTTCGATTTCGTCAAGGCTCGACAAAAGGATCCCGCGGTCGACCGGACTGCGAGAGAGTCTGATGCGAAGCCCCTGGGCGTAGTTGGTGATCACGACAAGAGGCTGCCGCAGCTCGTGGGCGAGCATGCTCGCGATAAGCCCCACCGCCTTCACTTTCTCGAGCGAGTAGATCGTCTGTGCGCTCTGCTTGAGCTAGAGCTCGGCCTTGATCTGCCGCTCCCGGGCCCGGGCGAGCGCCGCGGTCCGGCGGTACGTGATCCGCGTGAGCGCGGCCGAGTAGAGAAAAAGTGCGAGCAGCACCAGCAGACCGCCCAAAAAGTAGCCCTTGTAGCGCTGGATGAAATTCGAGACGCTCGGCTTCCTCGGCTCGAGGTTCATCAGCGTAAAAAGCTCCTGCATGGGCTTTATGTCGCTCGAGACGGTTCAGTAGACGCCGAGCGCGGGCGAAGGCGGCAGAGCGAGCACTTCCTTCAGTATCCGGCGGGCGTCGGCCGCGGGCAGGGTGGGCTTCACCGAAAGGAACCAGCCCGGATAGAGCGCGTTCGAGTGCCGGCAGGAAAAGTCAGGGTCTTTTTTCTCCGCAATCACGCGGAATTCGCCCCGTGCGATCCGGCCCGATTCCTCCAGCTCTTCGAGCAGGCACGTGATCACGAAGCCCACGTCGGCGCGTCCGGATTTCACCTCGCGCAGGACGTTGTCCATCGGCATGCCGACTTCGCGGATGGAAGAGAAAATCGCCTCGGGGTTCTGGCCCGAGCGCATCAGCTCGCCCGCGGGTACCTGCCAGCCCGCGATGGCCCTGCGGGTCACGATGGCAAGGCTCCTGCCCTGCAGATCCGCAAGGGTCCGGACCGGGGAGTCGGCCCGGGCGATGGCGTCCACCGGTTCTGAAAAGTAGCGCAGCGAGATCGCCTCGCCGAAGCTGTTTACGACCGCCAGGCGGACCGGTTCGTCCGGCCCGGGCGCTGCTCTCCCAAGGACGAAGCAGCAGAGCAGGGCCAGGGCTCTTCTCAACATGGGCTCAGTGCGGTCGAAAATCCACTCACGGCGGGACCGGAGTCATATTTGCCAGCCCGGAGTCAGGCCACGCCGCGGTAGATCAGCTGGCAGCCCACCAGAATCATCGCAATGCAGAGCAGCTTCAGGATGAACTTGGGCTTGCTCTTTTTCGCGATCTTCACGCCCAGCTGTGCGCCCACGATCGCGCCGACCCCGACGGCGATCGCCGGGACCCAGAGAATGTGCCCGAGGCTCGCGTGGCTGATCACGCCGATGAAGGCGCTCACCATGAGCACGAAGGTTGAGGTGGCCGTGGCTACGATGGCAGGGAACCCCAGCACGAACATCATCATCGGCACATGGATGATGCCGCCCCCGATGCCGAGAATCGAGGAGATGAAGCCCACGAAGAAGGAGAGGAAGACGCCAAGCCAGAGATTGAACTTCGCCGTGGCGGGATCGAACTCATCCAGAGGCGTCGTCGGCCTCTTGGCGCGGCTCTTCCAGTACATGAAGCAGGCAAGAGCCATCAGCGTGAGACCGAAGGTGATTGAAAAGCCGGGGCCGGAGAAGTACTCGGAGAGGTACCCGCCGAGAAATGCGCCCGGGATGGTCGCAATGGCGAAGGGAACGGCCGCCCGGAACATGATGAGCTTTGAACGCCAGTAGGCCCAGGTGCCCGACACGGAGTTCAGAAGGACGCCGAAGAGGCTCGTACCGATCACCTGCTGCACGGTCTGGAAGGTCGAGCCGTGGGGAGGCATCATGGTGAGCATGAAAAGAGGCACCATGATGAGGCCGCCGCCTAGCCCGACCAGCGCGCCAAAGCAGCCAACGCCGATGCCGACGACAAAAAGAGTTATGAATTCAAGCATGTTTATCTCGCTTTCCGAAGAAAGAGTTTAAAACAGGACTCCCTGCGGGAAGCTGTTTGACTTCGGGAGCGGGTCCGGCGATCTTTAGTCTAAACGCTAAGCCGGCGGCCCTTCTCCAAGCAGGCGTGTGGATTACCCTGACAAACGGCGCCCCTGCCGTTTTTCCTTTCAGGACTCGGAGCGAGAACCGCTCGAGGGCTTCCACCACAGGGGCTTTGCCTCGGGCTGCAGGGGGAGCGTTTCCTCGATCTCGGAGACCACCGCCATGTAGTCCCCGGCCCTGCGGGTCTTGAGGAGCTTTTTAAAGATCCGTTCCCCGCCCTCGAAAAGTGTCCTCAGATAGAACCAGTACTGCTTCATGTGGCCCACCGTGTTGCCGACGCTACCGAAGGCTTCGGTCAGCTCTTCGAACAAAGTCCGGTGGAAGGCGAAAAGCTCTTTTCTCGAACAGGCGGGGCCCCCGCGGGCCATTCGGAAGAAGGCGGGATTCGCCACCGCGGCGCGTCCGACCATAACGCTGTGAAGATTCGGAAAAGCGTCGCGCAGCTCCGCGAGCTCCCTGGTCATCACGATGTCCCCGTTGTAGCCGGCCCTGTGCGCGAACCCGGGGAGGAACCGGGCGAAGGCTCCGCGCCTGGCATCCCCCTTGTAGAAATCCTCGCGGACTCTCGCGTGCACAATGAGCTCCGAGATGGGAAAGCGATTGTAGATGCGCAGAAGGTCCTCGAATTCGTCCTCGTTTCTCCAGCCGAGCCGGGTCTTGACCGACACCGCGATCGGCAGAGGTTCGCTGAAGGCTTTTTCAAAGAAGGATTCGAGAGCGAAGGGGTCGCGCAGCATCCCGCTGCCCTTGCCTTTGGCGGTGACCGTGCCCATGGGGCAGCCGAGGTTCAGGTTCACCTCGCAGTAGCCCATGGAGGCGAGGCTGAGCACGGCCCAGCGGAAGTTTTCAGGGCTCTGGGTGAGCAGCTGTGGCACCACAGGAACACCCTTGTTGTTCTCGGGTGCGATGTCTCGCAACTGCCTTTCGGTAAACCTTGGCTCGTGCGTCGGCGTCACGAAGGGCATGTAATACAGGTCGGGCCCTCCGAAATAGCGGTGGTGGCATCGTCTGAAAACAACGCCGGTGAGGCCCTCCATGGGGGCGAAGGTTAGGAGCATAAGACTGCGGCGGACTTCAAGGTTTAAGCGGAAAAAAGCATTTTAAGACTGAGTCAGCTCGGAGAGCGCCGGCTGTTCGTGCGAAAGCGTCGTCGGCTCTCCGTGCCCGCAGAAAAGGCGCGTGTCATGAGGCAGCTTTCTCAGCAGCTGCCTCAGCGTTTTCAAAAGGTCGGCGGAGCTTCCTCCTGGCAGGTCAGTCCGCCCGACGGACCCGCGGAAAATGGTGTCCCCGACGAAGGCCGCTCCGTCATTTTTGGAATAGAAAACCGTTCCGTCAGCGGTGTGGCCCGGGGCGGGGATCGTCTCGAGGCTGAGCTCGGGCACTCCCGGCAGGACGATTTCGGTTCCGGGGTCAAAATATCGGATCAGGGGGCTTTTGAGGGTCATCGGAGAGCCGGCCGCGGCCGAGAGGTTCCAAAGCGGGTTTTCAAGGTACAGGCGCCCTTTGCCGCTGATGAAAACCGGGACTTGAAGCGTCTCCAGCAGCTCGGGCACCGCGCCGATATGGTCGAAATGGCCGTGGGTGATGGCAATCGCATGAGGCCGGAGGCCGCGTTTTTCGAGTTCAGTGAGCAGCCGGCCGGGTTCAGCGCCCGGATCAATGAGGAGTCCCGCGCCCTTTTCGTTTTCCAGAAAATAACAGTTCGTGGGAATCCAGTCCGTGAGCGTAAATGCTTCAATCCGGTTCATCGCTCGATCCTTAAATTCTTTGGGCTTGACCCATGTTGTAATACCGGCGGGGGCTTCGCCGACGTCCTGCCTCCTTTCGGGTCATAATTTCTCCAGCCGCGGGCCCCGGGCGCCTTATCGGATCTTTTCCAAGGGTCCGGGGAAAAGGCAGGCAGGGCGGGCCCCGGCAAAAAATTGCTCTTATTTTAAAAGGAAAACGCTCGGGCCTTTTTCCGAGCCAGTTGAATTCTCAGGGAGAAATAAAACATGAAGCGCCGTATCTTCATTAGAGCCGCGACAGCGGCCGCAGCTTCCGTCCTCCTCGCCGCCTGCGGCAAAAAGCAGGGCGCAACTTCCTCCGCTGCTGCCGCCGCGGACAAGAAGGAGATTATCCTGGGCGTCACCGCCGGCTCTTCCGAACAGATCGCCGAACAGGTGGCCAAGGTGGCTGAAAAGAACGGGCTCAAGATCACCGTGAAGACTTTCGGCGACTACGTGGCCGTCGACACGGCACTTGCTCAAGGCGACATCGATCTCAACGCTTTCCAGCACCAGCCTTATCTTGATAACTTCAACGCGAAGAACAAGACGGATCTCGTGCCGATTGCGAAGACTTATCTCGCGCCGATCGCGGGATATTCGAAACGGTACAAGAACGTGAAGGATGTGCCCGACGGCGCCACCGTGACGATTCCTAACGATCCCACGAACGGGGGCCGCGCCCTCGTGGAGCTCTCGAGGCTGGGGTGGATCAAGGTGAAGGAGGGCGTTCCGGCCTCGAAGCTCACGCCGAAGGACGTCGTGGCTAACCCGAAGAAAATCAAGATCGTGGAGCTGGAGGCCCCGCAGCTGCCACGGTCGCTCGATGACTCGGATGTGGCCGTGATCAATGCGGGTTACGCCATTTCCGCCGGTCTAAACAGCAAGAAGGACTCGATTTTCGCAGAATCCACGGAGACCAGCCCGTACGTCAACGTGATCGCGGCGAGGAAGGGGACGGAGAACACGCCGGCCTACCAGAAGGCGGTCGAGGCCTACCGGTCCCCGGAAGTGAAGAAGTACATCGAGGACACCTTCAAGGGGGCGCTGGTGCCTTCCTGGTAACCGGATGTCTGCGGTTATCCTCAAACCCTGAGATGGCGGCGCCGGGCGGGCGAAGATCCTGCCCTGTCCGCCATTCTTGTTCATTCCTGTGTGAGAAAAATTTTCGCAAGAGGCGGCATGAGAATCGATAAAGCGGTCATTCGGCAGATGAAGCTCATTTTCAAGACAGGCTTTCGGACGAGCTTCGGCAACAGCGTGGTGAAGGACTTCTTGCTCGTAGAGCTCACGGACCCTGAGGGCCGGACGGGCTGGGGCGAATGCTCGGCTTTCATGCGTCCCTGGTACAACGAGGAAACCACGGTGGGCGCGCGGTATGTGATTGGAGAGTTCCTGCTGCCGGCTCTCCTTCGCGCTGAGGAGGTGGAAAGTCCGGAGAAGTTTTACGACGCTTCGTCCTGGATTCGCCGCAACCGCATGGCACGCTCCGCGGTCGACTGCGCGCTCTGGGACCTCTGGAGCCGTGAACAGGGGGTCCCGGAATGGAAAGCCCTCGGAGGCGTCCGTACCGAAATCGAGTCCGGCGTGTCGCTTGGCATTGAGCCTTCGCCCGAGCAGCTCCTCAGGAAAATCGAAAAGTACCGGGCCGAGGGCTACAGACGCGTCAAGTGCAAGATCAAGCCCGGCTTTGACATCGCCTATCTCGAGGCTGTGCGCCGTGAGTTTGGGGACATCGTTCTGATGGCGGACGCCAATTCGGCCTATACGCTGAAGGATCTGGACCTTTTCCGCAGAATGGACGAGCTCGGGCTTCTCATGATAGAGCAGCCTCTCGCCTGCGACGACATTGTGGATCACGCGCAGCTGCAGGCCGCGATCAGGACTCCGGTATGCCTGGACGAAAGCATCGATTCTACGGAGACGGCGCGCAGGGCCATCGAACTCGGCAGCTGCCGGATCATCAACATTAAGGTCGCCCGCGTCGGGGGCCTCACCGAAGCCCGCCGCCTGCAGGCGCTTTCTGCGGTGCACGGGGTGGGCTGCTGGTGCGGAGGCATGGTCGACGCCGGGGTCGCCCGCGGGCACAACATCGCCGCGGCGACGCTCCCGAACTACGTTTACCCGAATGACATCCCGTCCTCCGACCGCTATTACGCAGAGGACATCGTCACGCCTTCCACCTTCATCGACCGGAATGCGAAGATCCAGGTTCCGCAGCGTCCCGGCACGGGGTTTGAGCCCGCCTGGGACGTCATCGAACGCCACACTGTGCGGACCTGGGAGTTCACCCGGGAAAGCGTCAGGGAGAGCGCCTCATGAAAGCGCCAGAGGTAAAAGCTGTGCCGGTCCCGGTGAACCTGGGGCAGGTGTTCGCTGCACTTGCCGCAGAAAAGCAGCTGATGCTGGACACCTGGCAAGATCTGGTGAACAGTGACTGCGGGTCCAGAAACAAAGCCGGCGTGGATGCTTGCGGGAGGCGCGTGCAGGTCTTCCTCGAGTCGCTGGGCTTTCGCGTGCGTTTCCATGAATATGAAAAGGCGGGGAACTTCCTTGTCGCTGAGCGGGGCGATACGTCAAAGCCCTTCGTCGCGCTGTTGGGTCACCTCGATACCGTATTCCCGGACGGTGAGGCCGCGGCCCGACCCTTCACGGTTCGTGACGGGCGGGTGGCCGGCCCCGGGGCCCTGGACATGAAGGGCGGCGTTACGGTGATGCTCTACGCCCTCAAGGAGCTAATCGAGGCGGGCTGGAACCGCCTGCCCGTGAAAGTTCTTCTGCCGGGCGATGAAGAGGTAGGACACGGCAGCTCAGGCGCGGCGGAAGATCTGGTGCGAGAGGCGAAGGGAGCGCTTTGCGGCTTCAACTTGGAGACGAGCTACCCTGACAACTCCGTGGTGGTAGAGAGGAAGGGGGCCGCCTTTTTCCGACTTGAGGTGAAAGGCATCGGAGCCCACGCGGGCAACAACCCGCAGGACGGGCGGAGTGCCATCGTCGAGCTCGCCTCGAAGATTCTTAAAATCAGCGCGCTCACCGATTGGGGAAAAGGCACGACGCTCAATCCCGGGATGGTCGGAGGGGGAACCGCCGCCAACGCGATCGCGGAGAAGGCCTGGTGCGTCATTGACGTGCGCTATCGGACCGAGGCCGAATTCGAAAGGGTGGAAAGTGCCCTGCGGGACATTGCCACCAGCAGCCTGGTGCCGGACACCCATGGGTCGCTTACCCTGACATGCCGGCTCGCTGCGATGGAGCGGACGGCCGGGTCTGAAGCGCTTTTTGAAAAGATCAACGCCATCGCGCAGCGTCACGGATTTCCTGCGATGCTGGCGAAAGCCGTGGGCGGGGGATCGGATTCCGCCTACCTCGTAAAAGCCGGCGTTCCGGTCGTTTGCGCCCTGGGAGTGAAAGGGGAGTTCAATCACACGGTCCGGGAGTACGCGCTCGAAAGCTCGCTGCTAGAGCGCGCGCGGCTCCTCGCGGCCATTCTTTGCGAAATCGAAATCTAGTGAGGAGGCTTTTTTAAGCGGGATCAGCCCCGGATCGTAGCGTCCGGGGCTGAAGCAATCAGGAGCCGGATCCGGCACAGTCCTAACGGACGCCGGAAGCCTTAACGCGGTCCTCTACGTTTTTGATGCGCTCGGCCGTGTCCGGGTGGTCGCCGAACATTTTTTGAAGCATGGTCGAGCCCTGGCCCTCGGTCGAGATCTTTCTCAGAGCCGAGGCCATGGCAAGGGCCTTCTGCCTTCCGTTCTTCTCGTGAAGAAGAAGGTCGACGCTGTAGTTGTCCGCTTCAGTCTCAAGCCTCTGGGAGTACTGGGCGCTGATTGCGGAGTAGGTCACGCGTTCGAGAAGTTCGCTGCCCGTGCCGCCCAGGCCCAAGACCGAGCCGATGGCGTTGGCGGCCGACATGCCCAGGGCGACTCCATTGTTGGTTCGGTACTGCTGCACGCTGTGCCTGAGCGCGACGTGTCCGATCTCGTGTCCCAAAACTGCACGCACCTCATCGTTGTTGAGCCGGTCCAGCAGGGCGGAGTAGACCCTAACGCAGCCGTTTGGCATTGCGAAGGCGTTCATGTCCTTGGTTTGGTAGACCTTATAGTTGAGGGTCTGCCCGTTCACCACTTCAGGCAGTCCCTGGCGGATCACGCGCATGCGGGAGTCGTATCGCGTTGTGATCTGACTTTTGGCGTCAAGCTTCTGACAGCTCTGCGTCGCCGAGGCGATGATGTCCTGCTCGGAACCCAACGACTCCATGCTGCCGCAGCCCGTAAGAGTAAGGGGAAGCGCTGCAGCGGCTATTAAAAAAACGGTTTTGACAGACATATAGGTGCTTCAAGGAATAGCGGGAAGAACTACCTCAAATCCGAATATCGCTCTCGCTCGCAAGCAGCCTGCAGCGAGCCATTTGAAGCGTTTTCTGGATCAGGGAATTCGGGACTAGAAAAAGGACCAAAACAAAAGGCGGTGAACGCCGTTAAGATCATTGAAGTCACCACACTGTCAATGTAACGACGCCACTGCTTTGTCCAGTTTAACAAATTCATCCCTGCCGCCCAAACTCGATTTTCTCTCCCAGCTCCGCTGCCCCGGTTCTTTCATCAAAGACATGAAACGAGGAGCGGACGGAAGCATTCACATCTACTTGGAACCTGTGTGCGAAGCAGTCTGCCCCGCTTGCGGTAAACGGTGTTCCTCAATTCACGAAAGCACGCGACGGATTGTGAGAGACGCGCCTCTGATGACGCGGGAACGCGTGTACGTTCACTTTGAAGCCCGGCGGGTTCAATGCAGCTGCGGCTGTCATAGGACGGAACGCCTGCCCTGGGTCAGCCAGCGATCCAGGCTGACGAATCTGATGATCGCTAACATCCCATCCCTGCTCCGGCTCCGTGTGTCCATCAACGATGCAGCCGCCCACGACCGCCTGGGCTGGGACACGGTCAAGGCTTGTGACAAGGTTCTCCTCAAGTCTTTATTCCAGAAAGTTGATTTCACCGGTGTGAAACACCTGGCCATTGACGAATTCGCCGTCCATAAGGGACATCGGTACGCAACGGTCGTCATGGATCTGGACACAAGGCGCATCCTGTGGGTAGGAAAGGGAAAAAGCCGCAGAGACGTGGAGCCCTTCTTTGAACTCCTGCGGCAACACCACGCCTCCGGCCAGATCCAGTCCGCATCCTGCGACATGAACGCCGCATATCCTCGGATGGTGAAGGATCACCTGAAGGGGGCGGTCGCGGTCTATGACCTTTTCCACGTCATGGCCAATTTTATCAAGGAGGTCCTGACTGAGGCCAAGACCGTCATCCGTGAGCAGATACGGAAGGAACTTCGTAAAAACAGCAAAATCCGGGAGAACGAGGAAACGAGGGAAAGCAGAGCCGGTCTGGTCAGGAAGCTCTCCGATTTGAAAAGCGCGGAATGGGTGCTTGCGCGGCGGCCGGACGATCTGCAGGTCGACAGACAGGAGCAGTTGAACCGTCTGAAGGCCGACAACGAGCTACTGGCTTCCCTCTACCCGATTGCCGATTTAATCCGAAGAATATGGTGCTGCCGTTCGGAGGTTCCGGCTCGTGAGGAATTACAAAAAACAAAAAACCTGCTGGAGGCTGCAGCTGAGAAACATGATTTCAGTCCGGCACGGAGATTTGCCAAAATGCTCGGCCGCCGCGCAGAAGGCATTGTCAATGCCGGGAAGTTCAAACGGGGTACCGGCCCCCTTGAAAGAGCGAACAACGCGATCAAAGTGCTCAGGCGAATGGCATACGGCTTCAGAGACTTTGAGTATTTTGTACTGAAAATCAAGTCAATTTTCCCCGGAAGGAACCCGTCTCCATGGAGAAGCCTTCCAGACTATGCCGCTGTGTTGAAATCAGGGCTGTGGGTACCAGCCTTTCCCGGTATACCGTGAAGAACCTTTTTCTTAAGCTTTGCCTGAATGATTGAGTGCAGTAAAAGATAAGGAAGAGCAAAAAAACAGAGCCGGATTATTCCGGCCCTGTCTGAAGTTGCCCAAGGACACGCTTTTCACTGAGTGCTGATTTTCAGCCAGCCCGTCGGACAACGCGGTACTGTGGGGTAATAGCCATGGCTTGCCGGGCAGTAAAAATAGTCCGCTGCTGGAGGGGGCGGAGGGAGAGCAGCCGCAGGCTGAGGCGTGTTGATCTCAACGTACTTTGTTGCTGAAGATCCGATGTTAAGCACAGCGGCGGTCGCTAGCACTGCGGCTCCAACACCAAGCGGCCAGGCCCAGCCCCAGTCGTTATGGTAGTAATGGTGATGGTACGGGCGATAGCCTCTGTCCCAATGGCCCGGAGCGGGCGCTGTCCACGCGGGCGGCGGCGCCCCCCATCCCGGACCCCTGTGCGGTCCGGGCCCGGCTATTGCAGGGGCTGATAATGCAGCCGCAAGAGTCGTGACCGCAGTAATGATAAGTAGGCGTTTCATGATCCGCTCCTTGGTGGGGACCGGGCAATGAGACCGTTGAAGGTGCTCCCGGTTCCTTCTTTTTTGATTATGGTGCTGATCGTCGAAAAAGAGCGTTGAAAACTATTTCATTTTGTGTCGGGTTTCTTTGTCCAACGGGTGAAGGTGCCCGTGCATCCGCCGTCGGTGAAGGACCCCAGCTTTTCAATGGTCCATTTTTCAGGGTTCGTGATTGTGAAATATGTGTCGCCGTCGAACTCCTGGTCGATTTCAGTGATGTAGGCTTCGGAGAGCCTGGGCAGAGCGGCTCTGTAGGTTTCGGCTCCCCCTATTACGAAAGCCTTTTCCTCTTCGGGGATGAGCCGGAGAGCGTCTTCAAGGGTTCTAACGATCGTAATGCCGTCTATCTGTTCAGTATGGGTGCGGGACAAAACGATATTCTTGCGTCCGGGCAGGGGCCTGCCGATGGACTCCCAGGTGCGCCACCCCATAATGATGGGGTGTCCTAAGGTTACTTTTTTGAAAAATTTCAAATCGGCTGAAATGTGCCAGGGGATGCTTCCGCGGTTGCCGATAACGCCGTTTTTGGATCGGGCCACAATCATGGATAACGTTGTCATGGTTGGTTTCCTGTTTATCTACTGTTTCCTGGTTAATTAAAGCAGAGCTGAGCGCCTTTAGGCAGGGCATCAAAAAAATATTTGCATTTTTAAAATTGAACGTGTAAGATAACAATCCTGTCGCGATTGACGCGGATCTGTTCCAAATCAAAAGCGCAGTGATCTTTAAAAACTGAACAACGAACCGATAAGCGTGGGCATCTGGTTTTTGAGAGCCTCAGGAATTCCTTCGGGAGTTCCGCTCAAAAGAAATCAGGTGCTCGAAAAAAAACGAATGGAAGATAGAAGGCTTCGCAGGAAGCTTTCGCATCACCAGTCGATGATTTTGAGCGCGACGCCCTGGAAACAGGGCAGCAGTAACAGCAGTGATTGAACTCAAGAGTTTGATCCTGGCTCAGATTGAACGCTGGCGGCATGCCTTACACATGCAAGTCGAACGGCAGCGGGGGAGCTTGCTCCTGCCGGCGAGTGGCGAACGGGTGAGTAATGTATCGGAACGTGTCCTGTTGTGGGGGATAACTGGTCGAAAGATCAGCTAATACCGCATAAGACCCGAGGGTGAAAGTGGGGGACCGCAAGGCCTCACGCGACAGGAGCGGCTGATATCTGATTAGCTGGTTGGTGGGGTAAAAGCTTACCAAGGCGACGATCAGTAGCTGGTCTGAGAGGACGACCAGCCACATTGGGACTGAGACACGGCCCAGACTCCTACGGGAGGCAGCAGTGGGGAATTTTGGACAATGGGGGCAACCCTGATCCAGCAATGCCGCGTGCGGGATGAAGGTCTTCGGATTGTAAACCGCTTTTGTCAGGGACGAAAAGG